>NZ_BAAHBS010000001.1:0-1011501 GCF_054776555.1 Tessaracoccus terricola
GGAGGTGTCGTTGGTGTCGATCGCCACCGCCGTCGTGCCCCCGATCAGCGCCGTGCCGTCGAGTTCGGCGCGCAGCGCCCTGACGGTCTCCTGCGCCTCGATGCTGTCCCCGGGGTCCGACAGGGTGGCCTGCAGGAAGACCTCGCCGTCGTTGACCGTCGGCTCCGGGGCGGGGGTTCCCGGCGGGCCGAGGGGCTGGATGCCCTCCTCCGTGACGGGTGCCGAACCCGACGGGCTGTCGGCGGCCAGGACGGCCACCGAGTCGACGCCGTCGGCGGCCAGCAGGACGTCGGCCACCGCTTGCAGGTCGGCCTCGGCCACCAGCACGTTGGCCGGGTCACCGGAGCCGCCCGGGAAGTGCTCGGCGAGGGCCTGCTGCCCGTCGCGGGCGTCGGAGGCACCGATCACCAGCTCACTGGTGGCGACACCGTCGGCCTTGAGCGTGGGAACGAAGGCAGCACCCACCGCCAGCAGCGCCACGCAGGCGAGCCACACGGTGCGGGGACGCTTGGCGACGAAGCGGCCGATGGCGGCGTAGGCACCCTGGTTGAAGGCGGTCTCGGTGTCGCGCTCCGGGTCGAAGACGGGGCGGCGCGGCCAGAACGCGGCGCGGCCCAGCAGGAGCAGCATCGCCGGCAGCAGCGTCAGCGCCGAGAGCATCGCGAACCCGATGCCGATCGCAGCCACAGGACCGAGGGACTTGTTGGACGAGAGATCGCTGAACAACAGGCACAACAGGCCCGCGATGACGGTGCCACCCGAGGCCAGGATCGGCTCCAGCGAACCCCGGATGGTCTTGCGCGTGGCCGCCATCCGGGACTCGTTGCGGCGCAGTTCCTCCTGGTAGCGGGCGGTGTACAGCAAGGCGTAGTCCGTGGCCGCACCGATCACCAGGATGAACAGGATGCCCTGCGTCTGACCGTTGAGCGTGAGGATCCCCCACTTCGCCAACCACCAGTTGACCAGCAGCGCCACGCACAACGCGAACACGCTGGTGGCCAGCACCAGGAATGGGAGCAGGAGGGAGCGGTAGACGATCAGCAGGATGATTAGCACTGCCCCGAGCGCGACGCCGAGCAGCAGCCCGTCGATGCCGCCGAAGGCCTCGACGAGGTCCGCCGAGAATCCGGCGGGGCCGGTGACGTGGTGCGTGATGCCGGCGGGCGCGTCCTGGGCCAGGGCGTCCCGGACGGCCGCGACGGCCTCCTCGAGGTCCGCCTCGGCGTCGAGCGGGATGAACGCCTGGGCCGCGAGGCCGTCGTCGGAGGGGATGAGGGGTGAGACGCTGTCCACCACGTCGAGGTCGCCGAGGCCCTCGACGAGGGTGTTGAGGTCCTCGAGGGTGGCGACGTCGATGGTGTCCTCGGAGGTGAGGATGACGATGGCGGGGATGGTGTCGTCGCCCACGAAGTCTGTGTAGCGCTCGCCGACGAGGGTGGCGTCCGCGCTGGCCGAGAGGAACGCGGCCTGGTCGTTGGAGGCCACCTCACCGACCTTACCGAAGTACGGTCCGCCCATTCCGGCGCCCACCAGCCACAAGATGATCAGGACGATCGGGAGGCCCGTCCGAAGCCAGACCGGGGGCTTGCCGCTGTTCAGTTCTGCTCGACCGCTAGTTTGCACAGTTCCCAAATGTACGTCGCTGACGGGCATAACCCACATCGGCGGACCTGAACGGGCACCCCCGGGGCTCGGCAACGGCCTCCGGGCCCTGCCTGACAGCCGTTACGGACGACGCAGCCCCGCCTCGCCGCGCTCCATGATGCGGTGGTGCGCCCACGCGGCCAGGGGGCGGCCAACCCGGATGGGCCACCGCCGTGACACGACGCACCACGTGACGTCCATGCGCGTGCCGTCGCCGTCAGGGGCGAAGGCCCACTCGCCGTCTCCCCGGAGGTCACCCTCCGCGGTGAAGGCCAGCCGCCGCAGCGGTTCGACGGCGGTCAGCTCGACGGTGAACCGCAGCCGCAGCCCTGCGGGACTCCGGACGAGGAGCGCGGCCCGGTTACCGACGCCGTCGGGATGGCCGCCGACCTGCATGGATTCAACCGCCATCCCCTGCCACCACGCGGGCCAGCGCTCGACGTCGGTGAGGGCGGACCAGGCCTGTTCGCTGGGCATTTCCACCCGCCAGACTGATTCGAAGTGGAACGGGCGCGAATCTCCAGGCCCCCTCGTGGCGTGGCGATGCGGTTCGTCCATGCGTGAGTGCTCAGTGATCTTCGGGTGCCTCGGCCGCTGGGGGCGGGACGGAGATGGTCACGCTGCCGGCCTCGAAGTCCACCAGCGACGGACCGCCCGGGGCGCCCTCCGCCGACTCGACGAAGCGCACCTTCTCGAAGTCGCGCTGCTCCCGGACGTGCTGCATTCCGGGCTGGAAGATGGAGAAGAAGTCCGACATGGCGCCTCCCTGGGTCTGGGACCAGATTACTCCCGGACCCCCTTCCTGCGGTGTGGCAGAAGTGCTACAGTTGCGCACATGACCTCCGTCGCGTCGCGTGACCTGCGCAACCACACGCGCTCCGTTCTCGAGCGCGTGGCGGCTGGCGACGTGGTGACCGTCACCGTAAACGGAAAGCCTGTCGCAGAGATCCGCACACCCCGGCGTGCCCTACCCACGGCAATCCCACGGGCGGCGGTCATGGACATCGTCTTCTCCGCCGCGGGCGACGTCACTCTGGAGGCAGATCTGGCCTGGATCTCAGGCGGCTCCACCGACGACCTTGGACCCATCAGGTGACTCGGGGCCTTCTGGACACCAGCGTCTGGATCGCCGGTGAAGTCGGGCGTGAACTCGACGCCGCGGCGCTGCCGGACGAAGCCGCGATCTGCGTCGTGACCATGGCGGAACTGCACGCTGGTGTACTCGCCGCCAGCGACACCCGGACCCGCTCCGCCCGGATGGGGACCCTCGAAAGACTCAGTTCGTACCAACCCCTGCCGATCGACGCCACCGCGGCGCGTCACTGGGCATCCCTGCGCGTGCAACTCCACGAGGCTGGGAGGGCGATGGGCGTCAACGACCTCTGGATTGCAGCAGTGGCCCTCGCCAACGGCCTGCCTGTCTACACGCAGGACGCAGGCTTCTCCGCGCTCTCCGAACTGGGCGCCCTCGAAGTGGTCCGAGTGTGATCCCGTTGACCATCACGGACCAGGATGGCCTGTGAACATGTCCGAACTGGCAACCGACTTCGTCGTGGACCTGGTGGCACGGGAATTGCCCCAGTACGCGCAGCTGCCCGTCCGCCCCGTGGAGCAGCAGGGCTGGGACAACCGCACGTTCCGCCTCGGTGAGGAACTGGCCGTCCGGATCCCCAGCGCTGATGCCTACGCCGCCGGCATCGCGAAGGAGGACCGCGTCCTGCCACTGCTGGCGGACCGCCTCCCGGTGGCCGTGCCCGAGGTGGTGGCCACCGTCGGACCCAGCGCCAGCTTCCCGAGGCCCTGGTCGGTCAGGCGTTGGCTGCCGGGACGCCCGCCCGAGGCGGCCCGCCCGCTCGGCGAGGACCTGGCCCGGGACCTGGGCCACACCCTGCGGGAACTGCAGGCCCTGCCCAGCGACGACGGTCCGTGGGCCGGCACCCATTCCTTCCTGCGCGGCACGCATCCGAGCGCCTACGCAGACGAGGTCCAGCGCTGCCTCGCAGACCCTGCCAACGCCGGGATCTCCGCCACGGCCCGCGCCGCCTGGCTCAGGGGCGTGGGCAGCGCCTGGCGTGAGGCACCGGTGTGGTTCCACGGCGACGTCGCGGCGGGGAACCTCCTGGTGGATGCGGACGGGCACCTCACCGCGCTGATCGACTTCGGGACCTGTGGCGTCGGAGACCCGGCCTGCGACCTCGTCGCGGCATGGACCATGTTCGACGCCTCCGGGCGGCGGGTGTTCCGGGACGCCGTCGCGCTAGACGACGACACCTGGCACCGTGGTCGGGCCTGGGCCCTGTGGAAGGCGCTGATCACAGTGGCGGACCCAACCAGCCCCCTGTTCCAGGTGCACGCACGGGCGCTGCCCGAGATCCTCGAGGACCCCGTGGTCAGCTGATCACCGTCAGCGGGCCCTCGTCCGGGCTCGGCGGCTGGAAGTTGTCGAGGTAGGCGGCCGCCGTCGCGGCGTCGAGTTCGAAGTCATCGCGGTGCTCACCGGCGCGCGCCCCGATCCGCGCGAGCACGGTCTCCCTGTCCGTGGCCAGGTAGATGGTCTCCGGCTCCACGCCGTGCGCCCGGACGTTGCGGCGCCAGTCGTCGCGCATGCTGCGCGACCAGAACGAGAAGTCGAGCACCACGTCGCGCCCGGCTGACAGGAGCCGGGCGAGTTCGGCGCGGAGGTGCTGCTCGACCTGCCGGTGGACGTCATCGGGGAGCGGCATGCTGCGATGTCCGAGTTCCCACGCCGTGGCGTCGAACGAGAGCCGGGCCATGCCGTCGGCCTCCAACCGGTGGGCATGGGTGGTCTTGCCGGACCCGGCAGGCCCGCACATGAACACGACTCGCTGCGACATTGACCCATTGTGCATCGGCTTGTCACCTGCGCTGTCCCCCGTCACCTGCGCTGTACCCCGTCACCTGCGTTACAACGCAGGTGTCCGTGCAGAGGGCAGGTGACTGTCCCCACACCCCGGTGCGCGTGTCACGCCGTTGCGCTGCAAACATTCGGGAGCAGGCCCAGTGCGAGCATGTGGCTCGCGCTGCTGCTGTTCGTCCGATGCGGGACGGTCGGCTTCCTGGACGACTTCATCAAGGTGTTCACCCAGGACGACCGGGGCCTCAGCAGTGGCGGCAAGATCGCGGGGCAGACCCTCGTGGCCCTGACGTTCGGCGTGCTCGCGACCCAGTTCTTCGCCGACGAGCAGGGCGTGCACCCCGCCTCCATGCACGTCTCCACCACGCAGGACTGGGGGATCAAACTGCCCCTCGTGGTGGTGCTCGTGCTCGTCTGGTTCATGGTGACGGCAACCTCGAACACAAGCGCTCCGCCAGTTCCAAGACTCTGGCCCATATCGCAGCGCTCTACCTCTCGGTGGCGATGTGGTTCCCCCCGTTCTGATTGGGCGTGCCAGCCGCGTAGTTACACACGTGTAGTTATCCACGGCTGTGGAAAACTCGGTGGACAACTCTGGGCAGTACGGTTGGACCAGTCGATCCGCTGAGACGAGGAGGCAGCCATGGTTTGGAGCGAGCACGCCATCTGGTGGCAGGTGTACCCGCTGGGCTTCGTCGGCGCCCCGATCCGGCCGACGGGAGACGCGGAACGGGCACTCACCCACCGCCTCGGACGGCTCGAGAACTGGCTCGACTACGTCATCGAGCTCGGCTGCAACGGGCTGCTGCTGGGCCCCGTCTTCGAGTCCGAGAGCCACGGTTACGACACCACGGACTTCTTCCGGATCGACCCCCGCCTCGGCGACGACGCGGACTTCGACCGGCTGGTCTCGGCCTGTGAACAGCGCGGCATCCGGATCCTCCTGGACGGCGTGTTCAACCACGTAGGCCGTGGTCATCCCGCATTTGCGGCCGCCATCGCCGGTGGACCGGAGCGGGAGCTGTTCGTCCTGGACCCGGCCACGGGAGAGCCCGCCGTGTTCGAGGGCCACGGCTCCCTGGTGGAGCTCAACCACGACTCCCCCGCGGTGGTGGACCTCGTCGTCGACGTGATGGCGCACTGGCTGCGTCGCGGCATCTCGGGCTGGCGCCTCGACGCGGCCTACGCCGTCGCCCCCGAGTTCTGGGCGCGAGTGCTGCCCCGGGTGCGCAGCGAGTTCCCCGAGGCCTGGTTCTTCGGCGAGGTGATCCACGGCGACGACGCCGCCATCGTCACCCAGTCGGGGCTGGACTCCCTCACGCAGTACGAGCTGTGGAAGGCCACGTGGAGTTCCCTCAAGGACGGGAACTTCTTCGAGCTCGACTGGTGCCTGCAGCGCCACAACGAACTCCTGGACACCTTCGTCCCCCAGACCTTCGTCGGCAACCACGACGTCACCCGGATCGCCACCACCCTGGACGCCCCGCGCGCGGCCCTGGCCCACGTCGTGCTGTTCACAGTCGCCGGCATCCCGTCGGTCTACTACGGCGACGAGCAGGCCTTCGCCGGCACCAAGACCGAGCGCATCGGCGGCGACGACGAGGTCCGGCCGCCGTTCCCCGACTCCCCCACCGAGCTGTCCCCGATCGGCGGTTGGGCGCACCGGCTGCACCAGGACCTGATCTCCCTGCGCCGTCGCCACCCCTGGCTGACGCGGGCGCGCACCGAGACCAGGACACTCACCAACACCACCTACACCTACGACGCAGTGGGCGCGGGCGGCGAACGCCTCACCGTCGCCCTCACCCTCGAGGGATCACCCTCGGCAACCATCAGCGCCGACGGGCAGACCCTGCTGCACGTCGCAGTGTGACCACCGGGAGGCAGCCATGGATGTGCAGACCGCATTGGAGCCCGAGGAGTTCGAACGCGCCCTCGCCGCCCGCGACCTGACACGCGCCCAGGAACTGCTGGCCGGCGCGAGCACCGGAGACGTCGTAGACGAACTGGACCGGTTGCAGGCGCAGGACAGCGCCGTCGCGTTCCGGCTGCTGCCGAAGGACCGGGCCCTGGAGGTGTTCGAACTGCTGGACCCTGCGTCGCAGGGCGACCTGGTCCGGCTGCTGCGCACCGACGAGACCGCAGCCGTGTTCGAGCCCATGGACCCAGACGACAGGGTCACGCTCCTCGACGAGCTCCCGGCCGGCATCGCCACCCGGCTGATGTCCGGGCTGTCCACGCAGGAACGGCTCCTGACCACCACGGTGCTGGGCTACCCGAAGCGCTCCATCGGCCGGCAGATGAGCCCCGAGGTGGCCACCGTCCACGCCGAGCAGGACGCGGCCGCGGCGCTCGCCCACGTCAAGGCCGTCGTCGACTCCAGCGAGACCATCTACACGATCTGCGTCACCGACGACACCCGCCGCCTGCTGGGAGTGGTGAGTCTCCGCGATCTGGTCGCGGCCGACCCCAGCACCCTCGTCGCCGAGCTCATCTCCCCGGCCGACACCGCCGATGCCACCGAACCGGCCGAGGACGCCGCCCGCCGCTGCGCCGAGCGTCGGCACCTCGCCCTCCCGGTGGTGGACTCCGAGGAACGACTCGTCGGCATCCTCACCGTCGACGACGCGCTGCGCATCCTCGAGGAGGCCGAGTCCGAGGACCAGGCCCGCCTCGGCGGCGCCGAGCCGCTGCGCAGGCACTACCTCTCGACCCCCATCCTGCGGATCGTGCGCTCCCGAGTGGTCTGGCTGCTGGTGCTCGCGATCGGCGCCAGCCTCACGGTGCAGGTGCTGGAGGTGTTCGAGGAGACCATCGGCAAGCTCGTCGTGCTCTCGGTGTTCATCCCGCTGCTGATCGGGACCGGCGGCAACACCGGCAACCAGGCCGCCACCACGGTCACCCGCGCGCTCGCGCTGGGCGAGGTCAGACCCCGCGACGTGATGAAGGTGCTCGGGCGCGAACTGGCCACCGGCGCCACCCTCGGTCTGGTGATGGGCGGCCTCGGCTTCACCATCACGGCGCTGCTCTACGACGTCGGCATCGGCAGCGTGATCGGCCTCACCCTCTTCGTGATGTGCGCGTTGGCCGCCACCGTCGGCGGGGTCATGCCCCTGCTGGCGAAGGCCCTCCGCGCAGATCCGGCGGTGTTCTCCAACCCGTTCATCAGCACGTTCGTCGACGCCACCGGGCTGGTGGTCTACTTCCTGATCGCGAAACTCATCCTCGGTATCTGAGCCTCCCCCTCCTAGGTGGTGCCCTCGTACAGGCCGATGTGGTTGCCGTCGGGATCCTCGAACGCGGCCCACCAACTGGTGGGTGAGATCTCACCCTTGGGCATGGTCACCTTCCCACCGGCGGCCTCGACCTTCGCCAGCACGTCGTCGATGGAGTCCACCTCCACGTAGGAGCGGGGTTGGGTGAAGCCCTCGCCGCGGGGCGCGAGGCCGCCGCCGGAGATCTCGTTCGGGGCCTGCCACATCGGGTAGCCCTCGAAGCCGGGGATTTCAGCGATCTTCCAGCCGAAAAGGCCGCCATAGAACTCCGACGCCTTCGCGAAGTCCGAGACGGGGATGTCGATGTGCGTGATGTCGCCGTGAGCCATCGTCGGCTCCCTTCCTTCGTTGGGAAACCAGACACTACGCCTGCCCACCGACAGTTGGAAGGGGTCAGTAAGTGGCCTTGTCAGGTTCCACTTCGGCCACCCAGGCCAGCACTCCTCCACGCACCACGCGCACCGACGGATGACCCGCGGCGACGAGGAGGTCGCGCGCCTGGCGCGAGCGCACGTCGGTGCGGCAGTGGATGATCACGGGTCGATCCGCGTCCAGTTCGACGTCGCCGGAGATGAAGCGGCCCAGCGGGAGCAGGCGGGCGCCGTCGATGTGGACGATCTCGTACTCGCCGGGCTCGCGGACGTCGAGCAGGTCAAAGTCGGTCAGGCCGGCCGCCCTGTCCTGGAGGAGGCGGGCGAGCTCGGTGGCGCTGACCATCCCGTCGTCCGACGGCGCCGCCACGGGCTCCGGGACGCCGCACCAGGCGTCGTAGTCGATCAGCTCGGTGACGGGCTCGCGCGCGGGGTCGGGCTTGATCGTGATCTCGCGCCAGTTGAAGTCGAGGGCGTCGAGGACGACGAGGCGTCCCAGCAGGCTGCGGCCGATGCCGGTGATCAGCTTCACGGCCTCGTTGGCCATCGCGGTGCCCACCATCCCCGGCAACACGCCCACCACGCCGCCCTCGGCGCACGAGGGCACGGTGCCGGGCGCGGGCGGCTCCGGGAAGACGTCGCGGTACGTGGGGCCACTGGCGGCGTCGAACACGGCCACCTGCCCGGCGAACTGGAAGATGGCACCCCACACGCACGGCATGCCAAGGATCTCCGCGGCGTCGCTGACCAGGTACCGGGTGGGGAAGTTGTCGGTGCCGTCGATCACCAGGTCGTAGTCGGCCAGGACCTCGAGCGCGTTCTCGCTGGTCAGACGCAGGTTGTGCTCCACCACCTCGACGGCGGGGTTGAGTGCGCGGACCTTCTCGGCCGCGGAGGTCGTCTTGGCGCGGCCGACGTCCGGCGTGGCGTGGATGACCTGCCGCTGCAGGTTGGTGGCGTCCACGACGTCGTCGTCCACGATCCCGATGGTCCCCACTCCGGCCGCTCCGAGGTAGAGCAGCACCGGCGACCCAAGGCCGCCGGCACCCATCACCAGGACGCGTGCCGCCCGGATGCGTTCCTGTCCCTCTGCGCCCAACTGGGGCAGCATGATCTGGCGCGAGTAGCGCTGCAGTTCGTCGCGGGTCATCTCGTCAGGGGAATCAGCCACGCCCCCATCGTCCCACGCCACCAAATCCCCGGAAGCCCCACCCTGTCCCTCACAAGATCCCGAAGATGTAGGCGAAGAGGCTCACCTGGAGGATGAAGCCCAAGACCCCGAGGAGCATTGAGGCGCAGACGCTCACGATCGTGAGGATGCTGAGGATCTTGCCCAGCCAGTAACCCACCACCAGCCCGCCCCGCCACGAGAAAGGGGCACCGTTGCGGATCTCGGTGCGAGCCTGTCCCCCGAAGTACCAGGCGACGAAGGAGAGGACCGGCACAACGATTCCAACCGCCCCCAGGACGAGGGTGAGCGTCGCGTGCGGGTGTTCCCCAGGTGGGTACCCGTATCCATGTCCCGGAGCCCCGTAGACCGGCGCGACTCCGTACTGGATCGGCCCGCGCTCCTGTGGCGGTGGCTAGCCAACGCATACCGCATGCAGGAGCATGGGGATGGGAAACGATGCGCATCATGATGCTCCAGTGCCTGCGTCGTGACGTACAGTAGCTCCATGCGGACTACTGTGACACTGGACGACGACGTCGCCCGCGAGCTGGAAAGGCTTCGCAGGGATGAGGGACTCGGCCTCAGCACTGCACTGAACCAGCTGGTGCGACGGGGAATGGCAGCTCGGGACACTCCTCCTGTGGACTACGTGCACATGACGGAAGACCTGCAGATCCAGGTGGACATCAGCAACGTCGGGGAAGTCCTCGACATTCTGGATGAAGCAGACCGAGTCGAATGATCGTCGACGCAAACATCCTGCTCTACGCAGTGGATTCAGCATCGCCATCCCACGCTGTGGCCGCCAAATGGCTCACCGACGCGCTGAACGGTAACGCCAGGGTTGGCCTGCCGCTGCAGTCCCTGACAGCCTTCACAAGGATCGCGACACATCCCCGGGTGACGCCGAATCCCCTCAACGCCGAGCGAGCACACAGCTTCCTGGATGCTTGGCTCCGGGCCCCGGCTGCTTGGGTCCCTCCCGTGACTGAGCGGACGGCGAGAATCTACTCCACCTTGGCGCGCACGCATGGCATCACTTCCAACCTCGTCCCGGATGCCGCGCTGGCTGCGCTCGGGGTCGAGTTCGGGGTGCCTATCATTTCCGCCGACAGCGACTTCAAGCGGTTCCCCGAGGTCACCTGGATCAATCCGCTGGCACCGTCAAGTCACCCCAACTAGCGCAGCCTCAGCGGCCGGTGACACGCGTGAACGGAAATCGCTTTCGGGGCTCTGGAGAGCCGCTGCGCGGCGTGTCTCTCACGCCTGTCACCAAGCACCCTCGGTCCCCGCGATCCCTGCCCGCGGAACACAGCCGCAGTCAGCCCAGGTAGCGCAGTCGGTTCGGCGGACCGTTGCACTCGTCGCCGAGCCGCATGTCTGCGATGGCGCCTTCGGAGCGGAGCTGCTCGAGGCGGGGCAGGACCCTGTCACGCAGGTCGAACGGGGAGATGGTGTTCACGTTGATCTTGGTGCCGCCCTCGAACCCGGCGACGGTGGAGACCCGCCACTTCACCAGCACCCGCCACGGCATGGCGACGTAGACGTCGCGCGGCTGGTGGTACCACTCCTCGTTGGTGGGGATCTCGGCGCCAGTGGCGGCGTGGCACGCGTGCAGCAGGTCGGACATGCCGCGCACCTCCTCGCGGGTGTGCTCCCAGGGCACCGTGCTGGGCGACTTCGAGAACACCTCCAGCGTCGGGAACCGGTGCCCGAAGCCGGCGAACGCGACGGCGTGCTCGTTCTCCGCCAGCAGCAGTCCATACTCCTGGGCCTTGTCGACGGCCATCTCGTTGTAGAAGTTGGGCCGGGTGCGCAGCCGCGCCAGCTCCTCCTCGGCCCGGATGCCGCGCTCGTCGATGGCTACCAACTGCTTGTGGAGGTGGTCGAAGCTCGCACCGGCTGGCCGCAGCCAGTTCTGGAACGCGCTGACGTAGAGGACGTTGCGGTCGAAGCGGTAGAGGTCCGCCATCGCCCAGATGGTGAACTGCACGAACTGGACGTGCTCCTCGGGCGAGAGCGTGCCAGACGACGCCAGCTGGCGCTCGCTGGTGGCGCCTTCGACGAAGTGGCGGCGAGCGACGATGACGTCGTGGCCGCCGTCGAAGAAGTTGTCGACGTAGTCCAGGCGCTGCGCATCCGTGAGCGCGTCCCAGGCCTCGTCGGAGACGCCGAACGCCTCGGCCTTCAGGCGCGCCACCCGTAGGACGTGCTCCCGGCCCGCGGGGTCGTCCAAGTACTCCTGCATGCGGAGCCGGATGCGTGTGGGGATGCGGTGCCTGTGGTTGGCCTCCCAGTAGTCGAGCGAGAGGATCTCGAACAGGTTGGGCACCCGGCGGAACTCCGCCCGCGTCTCGTGGAGGCGGTTCGCGGCCAGGGCGTCGATGCGCTCCCAGCCGGAGTCGTTGCGCACCATCCGCGCCTTCTCGGGCGGGGTGTCGAGGTACCTGAGCTCGCAGAACGCACAGTGCCTGCCGTGCTGCTCGGGATCCAGGGGACGGTCCTGGGCCGCGGCGCCGTTGAAGGGCCGGTGGCCCCTTCCGGGGACTGTCCAAACCTGGGTCCCGGAGAACGGATTGACCTGCTTGATGGTGCCGTCGGGAAGGATCTGGATGGGTTCAGCCACGCCCGCAGCCTAGTCCGCGCCCACCCGCCAGAGAACGACCAAGCCCCGCTATCGAGGTCACACTTTGGTATCAGATTCAAACCATCGGCCAAAGGGCGATCCCGAACGGGCCCGCCTACGCTTGGGGCATGTGGAACCCGCTCGAGAAGGTGCGCAAGGGCCTCGGCCGCGTGCTCCGGAGCCGGGTGGCCGGCCCCGACGCCGAGGCGAAGGCCGCCCTGATCTGGGGTGCCGAGGGTGAGCGCTGGCACACCGAGGGCGACGTCATCTGGCACGTGAACTCCGACGCCGCCATGTACGCGGGAGGGATCCGCTCGCTACTGCTGCAGGCGCTGCACCCGGCGGCGATGGCGGGCGTGGCCGGCCACTCCGGCTACCGCTCGGACCCGTGGGGCAGGCTGCAGCGCACCTCGGAGTTCATCGCCATGACCACCTACGGCCCCATCCCCTCGGCCGAGGCGCTGATCGGCAAGATCCGCGGGATCCACGAGCGCGTCCGCGGCAAGACCGACGACGGCACCCCCTACCGCGCCTCGGACCCGCACCTGCTGGCGTGGGTGCACGTCGCCGAGACCGAGAGCTTCCTGGAGAGCTTCAAGCGCTACGGCGACCGTCACCTCACCGCCGCTGAGCGCAACGAGTACGTGGCCCAGGCGGCCCCCGTCGGGGAACTGCTCGGCGCGGTGGACCTGCCCCGCACGGAGGCTCGTCTCAAGGCTGCGATCGAGGACTTCCGCCCGGAACTGCGCGCCTCCCCCGCCGCGCGCGACACCGTCGACTTCATCCTCAGGACCCCGCCCGTGCCGTGGCCCGCACGGCCGGGCTACTGGATGCTGGCGGCAGGCGCCATCGCTTCGCTGCCGGTCTGGGCGCGTGCCGAGTTGGGACTGCCCACCGGGCGCTGGTTCGACGTCGTGGGCGGCGCGCTGGGCAGGTTCGCCACCGCCGTGGTGCGGTGGGGGCTGCGCTGAGCCCGCCTTGAGCCCGCGGGCCGCATCGGGAATCTCCAGAGCCTCGAAATCGGTTTCCGATCACGCTGCTCACCACGCCCTTGGAGCCGAGCCCTCAGTGGGCGTGCGCCCCGGCGTCGGAGGCGGAGGCGAACGTGCCCTGAGCCCGGCGCACGCCCTGCACCTGGTGCCTGGGGATCAGGTCCTCGAGGAAGCCGTAGTCACGCAGGATGTGCCCGGCGCGCATGTCGCCGGCGCCTGCCTTGGCGGTCAGGCTGCGGTACCAGTCGGCGATGTCGCCCCAGCCGGGTGCCGCCAGCGAACCGCCGAACTGAAGGACGGCCAGCGACGAACTCAGCGACGCGAACCGGAGCCGCTGCTCCAGCGGCCACTTCGAGAGCGTCCCCAGGATGAATGACGCGGCGAACACGTCCCCGGCGCCGGTGGGGTCGATGGCGGGCACCGAGAGCGCGGGGCAGAACGCCTCCTCGCCGGTGGTCTGGTCGATGGCGAAGGAACCGCTGACACCGTCGGTGACCACCGCCACCGGCACCTGGTCCGTGAGCCGGCGCACGGCGTCGCTGGGTGAGTAGGTGCGGGTGTAGTGCATCGCCTCGACGGCGTTGGGGGTGAAGGCGTGGCAGTGGTCGAGGACCTCGAGGTCCGCCGGGTCCCACAGGCCGCTCTCGTCGAAGCCGATGTCGGCGAACACCAGCGTCCCCCGGTTGCTGAGCTCCTGCCACCAGGACGTGTTGGTCTTGAGGTCGACGGCGGCCGCCCGCGCCCGCGGTGCCGAGTGCAGGTTCGGCTCCAAGGACTCCGGCAGGGCGTGGGTGTGGGTGACCATCCCCCGGTCCCCACGGAACGCCATCGAGACGGTCAGTGCGGAGTGGGTGTTCTCGAACCGTCGCGAGGCCGAGAGGTCGATGCGCTCCTGCCCGGAGAGGGTCTCCCACATCCAGTCGGCGTAGGCGTCGTCACCGAAGCCGGCCACCAGTCCCGTGCGCAGCCCGAGCCGGGCCACCGCCGTCGCAAGGTTGGCGATGCCGCCGGGGCAGGAGCCCATCCCGGCGCTGTGCAGTTCCTCGCCCGGTTCGGGCAGGCGCGGGAGGCCGGTGAAGATGAGGTCGAAGAACAGCGGCCCGGTGGTGAGCACGTCCAGCGGCGGGTCCTGCGGGGTGCGCGAGTCCGCCAGCGGGTCCCACGCCCAGCAGGTCGGGCAGAAGTCGTCGTCGTGCTCGTGGTCGTTCATCACGCTCGGCCCCCAATCGGTTACTGACAAGAGTCTAGGCTCGGTGCCATGAAGCTCGTCATCCTCGGCGGCGGCGGATTCCGCGTGCCCCTGGTCCATGAAGCGGTCTCCGGCAGCGACCTGATCCACGAGGTGGTGCTGCACGACTCGTCGGCAGCCCGGCTGGAGGCCATCCGACGCGTGGTCGAGGAGCGCGCGGCCGGACTCGACGGCGCGCCCCGCGTCCGGGTGACCACGGACCTGCGCGAGGCCCTCACCGGCGCCGACTTCGTGTTCGCCGCCCTGCGGGTGGGCGGCTCGGCCGGGCGCATCCGGGACGAGCGGGTGGCGCTGGACCTGGGGCTCCTCGGCCAGGAGACCATCGGCCCCGGCGGCCTTGCCTACGCGCTGCGCACGGTCCCGGTGATGCACGAGGTGGCGCGCACCATCGCCGAGGTGGCTCCTGACGCGTGGACCATCAACTTCACCAACCCCGCCGGCATCATCACCCAGGCCATGCGTGGGGTGCTGGGTGAGCGCGTCGTCGGGATCTGCGACACCCCCATCGGGTTGGTGCGGCGAGTCTCCCGGCTGCTGGGCGTCTCGCTGGAGCACGACCGCGAGCGCGTCGACTACGACTACGTGGGCCTCAACCACCTCGGCTGGCTGCGCTCGGTCAGCATCGACGACACCGACCGGCTCCCCGAGGTGCTGGCCTCCGACGAGCAGCTCGAGCACGTCGAGGAGGCCCGGCTGATCGGCAAGGACTGGGTCCGGGCCATCGGGGCCCTGCCGAACGAGTACCTGTACTACTACTGGAAGACCGACGAGGCCATCACCCGGATCCGCGACGCGCACCAGACCCGCGGCGAGTTCCTGCACACGCAGCAGGACCGCTTCTACGCCCACGCCGACGGCTGCGCCTCGCCCCTGGCGCTGTGGCGCGACGTCCTGCACGAGCGCGAGGCCACCTACATGGCCGAGGCGCGCGAGGCCGACGAGGAGCGGCGCGCCGAGGACGTCACCGGCGGCGGCTACCAGGAGGTGGCGCTGCGAGTGATGAACGCCCTGGCCACCGGGGAGGCAGAGCGGATGATCCTGAACGTGGGCAACGGTGCGGGCTCCGGTCGCGTGGTGGCCGGGCTGGGTGACGACCTGGTGGTGGAGGTGGCGTGCACCGTCGACGGCACGGGCATCCACCCGCTGCCGGTGGCACCGGTGGAACTCGGGATGCTGGGCCAGATGGCCAGGCTGCGGGGCGCGGAGCAGGCGATCGCGGAGGCGGCGCTCACCGGGAGCCGCGAGCGGGCGTGGGAGGGGTTCTCCCTGCACCCGCTCGTGGACTCGCCCCGGCTGGGCCGGGCGCTGCTGGAGGGCTACACCGAGGCCCACCCGGGAATCGGGGAGCTGCTCCGCAGGCGCTGAGGTGGGGCCGGGCCGCCCGACGCAAGAGACGCCCGCCCTATCCGGACACGCCCGTCCTATCCAGTCACGCCCGTCCAGTACGGCGGGCGCGAACGAACGAGCCGGGCGTGAATGGACAAGGCGGGCGTTTGGGGCCGCCGATCAGGCCCTCCGCCAGGTCCGAGGTTCAGCGGCCGGTGAGGTCGTCGGGGACGGGCGGCTCGGGGAACGGCTCCGGGAACCCCTCGCGCACGTGGGAGACCGGGTCCCCGGCCAGTTCGCGCGCCACCATCTCGATGGCCTCGTCGATGGCGACGTTGCCGTCGCGGAAGTCGATCTTGGCTCCGGCGACGTCAGTGCGGCCGACGGTGTCGAGGATCATCTGCGCCACGTTCGCACGCGAGGTCTCGCCACCGGTGACGTGCGGTCCGAACTCGATGTGGTTCGTGGCGTCCTCGAGGGTGAGCAGGCCCGGGCCGAGGATGGTCCACACCAGCCCGGACTTGCGCAGGTGCTCGTCGGCCTCGGCCTTGGCCTCCGCGTAGGGGCGGAACGAGCTGTCCTCGGGGACGTCGTCGCGGCCGGCGCCGGCGTAGGAGACCATGATGAATCGGGTGGCGCCCGCGGCCTCGGCGGCGTCGATGGTGCGGATTGCGGCGTCCCGGTCGACAGCGTAGGTGCGCTGCGGGTTGCCGCCGCCGGCACCGGCGGACCAGACCACGGCGTCGTGGCCGCGCAGGATCTCACCGATGGCGTCCCGGCCGAGCTGCTCGATGTCAGCCACCAGCGCCGTCGCACCGGTGGCCTCGACGTCGGCCACCTGGTCCTCGGACCTGATCACCGACGTCACCTTGTGCCCCACCCCCACCAGGAGCGGGGCGGCCAACAGGGCCACCTTTCCATGTCCACCGATGATGATGACTCTCATGGCTCGACCCTACCCGCGCTGCCCCGTCAGGCCAGGGCTTCGAGGAAGAGCCTGCGGTAGCGGGCGCCGTCCACGTCGGTGACCACCCGGACGGGTCCGTCGTGGTCCGGGGTGGGTCGGGCGGTGTCGGTGCTGGTGCGCAGGTCCACGACGGTGCGGCCCCGGGTGATGCCCGGCGCCAGTGCCACTGACACGGGTGCGTGGCGCGTGGTGACGCCGTCGGGATCGATCACGGCACACACCGCCCCGGCGTCCCCGATGCCGACGACGCGGCCGCCGTCGCCGTCCTCACCGGTGACCGTGTCGAGGTGGGCGAGCAGCTCCCCGGCGGCGCGGCGCAGGGGGTCGCCGGCGCTGCGGAGTGCGGCGACGTCGCCCGGGCCGCAGGTGACGCGTCGGAACGGCTCCAGCCCGTACATGGTCACGGGGATGCCACTGCCGAGGACGATCTCGGCGGCCTCTGGGTCGTGCCACACGTTGAACTCGGCCGACGGTGTGGCGTTGCCGACGAAGATTGCGCCACCCATCATCGTGATCCCGGCGATCCGGCCGGCCACGTGCGGGTACATCCGCAGCAGGACCGCGATGTTGGTCAGGGGTGCGAGCGCGATCACCGTCACCGGCTCGTCGGCCTCCTCGAGGACACGGCGCAGGAGTTCGACGGCGTGCACCGGCTCCGGCTCGCGGCCGTGCGGCGGCAGCGTGAGCCCGGCCAGGCCGTTCGAGCCGTGCACGTGCCCGGCGGAGCGGGCCGGTTCCACCAGCGGTGCGGTCATCCCGGCGGCCACCGGGACGGGTCCGGCACCGGCGAGCGCGAGGACGGCGAGGGTGTTGTCCACCACCTGTTCCAGGGACGCGTTGCCGGCCACGCAGGTGACCGCCCTCACGTCCAGGGCGGAGTGGCGGACGGCGAGCGCCAGGGCGAGGGCGTCGTCGACTCCGGTGTCCACGTCGAGGACCACCGGGATGGGGATTCGGGTCATCGGGATCTCCTAGTGGAGGGAGGAGTCGGGCGTGGTGAGGCGCCAGCCCAGGAACCGGACGCGCAGCCCGGCACGGGTGGGCGCACACGCCAGGGGACCAGCGCTGAGCTCGGCGGTCTCCGGCACGGGGATGACCCGCAGGAACTGCCACGGCTCGTCGTCGCGGCGGGCGCGGATGGTGACGGCGTCGCCGGCGCGCGACGCCCGGACCGTGACCCGGTGGCCGTTCCAGTCCGGGACGGGCGCCACCGACCAGTCGGAGCGCGGCCAAGTCACCACGGCCCCGGCCTGCAAGAGTCCGTCGGCGAACTCGACCCCGGCCTTGACCCAGTGCTCCTCGTCCTGGCGCAGGAAGATGCCGGCCTGGTCGAACTGTTCGGCGAAGTCCACCGCGATCTCGACCTCCATGGCGCTGTCCTGCTCGAACGGGACCAGCAGCGCGTGCTCGGAATCGTGCACGAAGCCATAGCTGGTGTGGCGCCACGCGTCGCTGCCCTCGGCCGCCTCCACCACCAGCGCGGATCCGTCCTCGGAGGCCGATACCGGTGGCGTGGTCCAAGTGCCTGCTGCCCATTCGATTCGCGTCATGGGCACCAGCATGCCGCACCGGTACGTAGGATTCTGACCATGACGGAACCCGAGATCCACGGCATCCACCACGTCACGATGACCGTCACCGACGTCGACGCCGCCGCCGGCTGGTTCGAGCGTGTCCTGGGGTTCCGGCTGCTCACACGCCTGGAGCACAACGGCCTGCCCAAGGCCCTGAGCAAGCGCGGACCCATGATGGTCACCTTCATCAACCACGGGACCGCCACCTCCGGGAGCTTCGACGAGCGGCGCGTGGGTCTGGACCACCTCAGCTTCGCCGTCACCGACGCCGAGCTCGAGGCCTGGGGTGCCCGGCTCGACGAGCTCGGGGTGACGCGCTCACCGGTGGCGGAAGGGCTGAAGGGTCGGTTGATCTCGTTCCGGGGGCCCGACGACATCGCGCTCGAGTTCTACACCCTGCCCCCGCAGCGGGAGTGATGGCGATGGCACACCCGATCATGTTCAGCGAGGACGACCCGTTCCTGCACCGGTTCCGCGAGCTGGCGTTCTCGTTCCCCGGAGCCCAGGAGAAGATCGCCCACGGCCGGCCGGTGTTCTACACCAAGAAGGTGTTCGCCTACTACGGGATGAGCCACAAGGTGGACGGCGAGTGGGTGCAGCACCCGCAGGCCGTGTGCCTCCTGCTCTCCGAGGACGAGCGTCTCTCCGCGCAGGGCCTGCCATTCTGCTGGGTGCCCGGCTACATCGGGCCGTTCGGTTGGCTCGGCTTCGACCTCGACGACGAGACCGACTGGGACGAGCTCGCCGAGTGGGTGGACGACTCCTACCGGATGACCGCGCCGAAGAAGCTGGTGGACGAACTGGACGGTCGGTTGGGCTGAGGAGGGGAGCCTGCGGTGCCCTTCGAGGCTCGCTGCCGCTCGCACCTCAAGGCGATGTGGGAAGGAAACGAAAGAACCCCCACCGCGGACGGTGGGGGTTCCTTGCAGGTGCTGTGCGATCAGCCCTCGACGACCTCGAACGGGACGTGAGCGGTGACGCCCTGGTGCAGCTTGACCTCTGCGATGTGGGCCCCGAGGGACTTGACCGGCTTGGTGAAGCTGACGGTGCGCTTGTCCAGCGAGGGGCCGCCGGCCTTCTTCACTGCCTGCACGAGTGCAGCGGCGGTGACGGAGCCGAACAGGTGACCCTTGTCGGAAACCTTCGCGGGGACCGAGACGGACAGCTCCTCGAGCTGGGTCCGGATCTCGGCGGCGTGCTCGACGCCACGGATCTCGCGGGCGTCACGAGCGCGCTTGATGCCCTCGATCTGCTTCTCGTTGCCCTTGGTCCAACGGATTGCCTTGGACTGGGGCAGCAGGAAGTTGCGGCCGTAGCCGTCCTTGACCTCGACGACGTCGCCGGCGATGCCGAGCTTGTCAACGGTGCTGGTGAGGATGAGCTTCATGAGTTCGTCTCCTTGTCAGCGAGCGGTCGAGGCGTAGGGCAGCAGAGCCACCTCGCGGGCGTTCTTGACGGCGAGGGCAACCTTGCGCTGGTCCTGGACGGACAGACCGGTCACTCGACGGGCGCGGATCTTGCCGCGCTCCGAGATGAACCGCTTCAGCGTGTTGGTGTCCTTGTAGTCGATGTTGGCGACGCGAGTCGTCTTCACCGGCATGATCTTCTTCTTGTTCACAGGCTTGCGCTGTGGACCGGCCATTGTGGTGCTCTCCTTGTGTGCTGGGCCTGGTCAGGCCCTGGAAGCCCGTCTTTCGACGGAATGTGCCAGCTGGCCGAGTTCGGCCAGTTGTAGCTGTGGATCAGAACGGGGGCTCTTCGGCATTGGATTGGGCCCACGGATCGTTGCCACCGCGGTTGCCGCCGGCGTTGCCGCCGCTGCTGCCCCACGGGTCCTGCGATCCGGAGTTGTTGCCCTGGCCCTGCGAGCCCTGGTTCTGGTTGCCCTGCCAGTTGCCGCCACCGCCACCGCCACCACCGCTGGTGCGGGTGACCTTGGCCGTTGCGTAACGCAGTGCGGGACCAACCTCTTCGACGTCAACCTCGAACACGGTGCGCTTCTCGCCCTCACGGGTCTCGTAGCTGCGTGCCTTCAGACGCCCCTGGACGATGACGCGGGACCCCTTGGAGAGGGTCTCGGCAACGTTCTCGGCGTACTGGCGCCATACCGAGCAGTTGATGAACATGGCCTCGCCGTCTTTCCATTCATTGGTCTGACGGTCGAAGTTGCGGGGCGTCGACGCGACCGTGAAGTTCGCGACTGCCGCACCGTTGGGGGTGAAGCGCAATTCGGGATCGGCGGTGAGGTTGCCGATCAGCGTGATTTGGGTTTCGCCTGCCATGTCTTGCCTTCCGAGTGTTTGGTCTTTCGATCCTAGTGGGTTGCCCTGACAGGCAACCGCGGTAGCTGGTAACCACACTCTGGGAGTTTCGGACCCCGAGTCGTCACCGGCGACGGATCGCTGTGGAAAACTCAGTCCTCGAGACGGAGAACCTTGGTCCGGACGATCTTCTCGTCGATACCCAGGAGACGATCCATCTCCTTGACGACGGCGGGCTCAGCGGTGAGCTGGACCACGGCGTAGAGGGCTTCGGACTTCTTGTTGATGTCGTAAGCGAGACGACGGCGACCCCAGATGTCGATGTTGTCGACCGTTCCGCCACCCTTGGTGATGGTTTCCAGGTGCTTGTCGACGACGGTGGGAACCTGTCGCTCATCCACATCTGAGTCGATGAGGATCATGACTTCGTACTTGCGCATGCGCAGCCCAACCTCCTTCGGACTAACGGCCACGGGCGGTTCCCGCGGCAGGAGGGCGTGGCCGGCTGTTGCCGACCGACTGCCAACTCTACCCGAGCGCCCGCGGCCGGACGAAATCAGCTCGCGGCCGCCACCGGCGCGACGTCCTCACCGGACTCGTCGACGTCCCGGGCGCGCGAGCCGTCCGCCCCAGGCACGTCGGGCAGGGTGCGGGACGCGATGAACTCGCGGTACCACAGGGCACTGTTCTTGGGGGTGCGCTCGAGGGTGTCGAAGTCCACCCGGACGATGCCGAACCGCTTGGCGTAGCCGAAGCCCCACTCGAAGTTGTCCAGCAGCGACCACACGAAGTAGCCGCGCAGGTCCACGCCGGCCTCGATTGCGCGGTGGGCTGCGGTGAAGTGGCGGCGCAGGTAGTCGGTGCGGTCCACGTCGGCGATGCTGCCGTCGGCGAGCACGACGTCGTCGAACGCGGCCCCGTTCTCCGTCACCATCAGCGGCTGCTCAGGGAACTCCTCGTGCAGGGACAGCAGCAGTTCCTCCAGCGCCTCGGGGGCGATGTTCCAGCCCATGGCGGTGTGGGGGCCGGGCTGCTCAACGAACTCCACCACGTCGTCGCTGCCCGGCCAGGCGGTGCCGGCGGAGGCCTTGTGCCCGTCGTTGGCCTGGCGCGGGGAGTTGCCGTCCCAGAGGCGCACCGTCGCCGTGGAGTAGTAGTTGACGCCCAGCACGTCGATCGGCTGGTTGACGACGGCGAGGTCGCCTTCACGCACGAAGGACCAGTCGGTGACGGCGGCGGTGTCGGCCAGCAGGTCCTCGGGGTAGGAGCCGAGCAGCATCGGGTGGGTGAAGGCCCGGTTGGCGAGGGCGTCGATGCGGCGGCGGGCCTCGCCGGTGGGGTCGCCGCCGTCGCGCAGGGCATGGAAGTTGAGGGTCACGGAGTAGTCCGGGTCACCCGTGCTGGCGGCCCGCAGCGCCTGCACCCCGAGGCCGTGGGCGAGGTTGAGGTGGTGGACGGCCGCGAGTGCCGCCGCCGGTTCGGTGCGACCGGGCGCGTGCCCGCCCTGGCCGTAGCCGAGGTAGGCCGAGCACCAGGGCTCGTTGAGGGTGGTCCAGGTGTCGACGCGGTCACCAAGGGCGGTGCCCATGACGGTGGCGTAGTCGGCGAACGCCTCGGCCGTGGGGCGCACCGCCCAGCCGCCCTCGTCCTCGAGGGCCTGCGGCAGGTCCCAGTGGTAGAGCGTGGCGACGGGCTTGATGCCGCGGGCGAGGAGGGCGTCGACGAGGCGTCGGTAGAAGTCGAGCCCCTTCTGGTTGACGGGACCCCGGCCGGTGGGCTGGATGCGGGGCCAGGCGATGGAGAACCGGTACGCCTCGAGACCGAGGTCCGCCATCAGGTCCAGGTCCGCCTCGACGCGGTGGTAGTGTTCGCAGGCCACGTCGCCGGTGTCGCCGTTCCAGACCTTGCCCGGGGTGTGGCTGAAGGTGTCCCAGATGGAGGGGCCGCGACCATCCTCGCGCGCGGCGCCCTCGATCTGGAAGGCGGCGGTGGCGGAGCCGAGGACGAACCCGGGCGGGAAGACGAGGCCGTGGTCTCGGAAGTCGGGGTTGCCGGTGCTCATGCGGGGCTGTTCCTTTTCGTTGGTCGGTCAGGGTCCGGGGATGGTTCGCAGGGCGCCGTCGAGCACCAGGGGCGCCCCGTGGGGCACCTCCACCAGGGCGCGACGGTGCGGTGTGGTCAGCTCGATGCCCCCGGCTGCGGCAGGGGTGCGGGCGGTCAGGACGGCCCGGTTGAGGGTGCCGGCGGTCCAGTCGAGGTCGACGACGATGCCGGGTCGGGCGACGAGGCCGGTGACGCTTCCCGTGGCGAGGGCGGCGGGAAGGGTGGGCAACAGGTCGATGCGGCCCGGTCGGTGGCTCTGCACGAGCAGTTCGCACACGGCCCCGAGCAGGCCCAGGTTGCCGTCCACCTGGAACGGCGGGTGGGCGGCGAACAGGTTCGGGTACAGCCCGCCGCGCTGGCCGAAGCCCTCGTCGGCGACCCGGACCGCCAACGGCAGCAACCGTTCGACGCGTTCGACGTCGCGCAGCCGGGCCGCGAGCCCCAGCTTCCACGCCAGCGACCAGCCGGTGGAGTCGTCGCCGCGCTCGTCGAGGGTGCGCCGCACCGCGTCGTGGTCCCCGTCGTCGCCGCTGCTGCCCGGGAACCAGCCGAACAGGTGGGAGACGTGGCGGTGCTGCGGGTCGACGGCGGCGACGTCGCTGCCCCACTCCAGCACGGTTCCCTCCCGCGTGCGGGCGGGCGCGGGCACGCGCGGGAGGAGCTCGCGGCAGCGGGCGGCCACCGGGTCGGCGGGTTCACCCACCGCCGTGGCGAGTTCGGCGACCAGTTCGAGCACCTCGCGCAGCAGCGCCATGTCCAGCGCGCTGGAGCGGGTCAGCGCGGCGGCGGCGTCGCCGACGCGGTAGTGGTTCTCCGGCGACGTGGACGGGAACGTGGCCACGGTCCCGTCGGGTCGGGTGGCGAAGTCCAGCAGGAACTCCGCGGCTCCCCGCGCAACCGGCCAGAACCGGGCGAGGGTGGTGGGTGTCATCGAGCCGAAGCGGCGGTGCTCGTCGAACTGCCGCACCAGCCAGGCGCCGCCCATGGGCCAGATCGCCCACGACGCGTCACCCCTCGTGGGCCACGGGTGGGCCCACGGGTCCGAGTTGTGGTGGGCAACCCAGCCGCCGGCACCGTAGAGGCGACGGGCGGCGTCGCGGCCGCGCTCGACCAGGCCCTCGAGCAGTTCCAGCAGAGCCCGGTGCGCGTCGCCCGTGCCGGTGGGTTCGGCTCCCCAGTAGTTCATGGGGGTGTTGATGTTGAGGGTGTAGTTCGAGGACCACGGCGGTTGCAGTTCCGCGTTCCACAGGCCCTGCAGGTTGGCCGGGGGCAGCCCGGGCCGCGACGCCGCCCGCAACAGGTAGCGGCCGTGTTCGAACAGCACCGGCAGCAGCGCGGCCACCTCGCCCCGGGCCACCAGCCACTCCGGTTCCACCTCCGCCACCGACGACGGCGTGGCCAGCACGACGGCGCCGCTCGCGGTCCGCTCGGCCGCGGCGTGCAGGTCCAGCGCGTCCCCCGGGAGGGCGAGCGCCGCACGTTCGGCGGCGCGGGCCACCGCGGCCGCCACCGGGCGGGGAGCGGCGCCGACGCGCTCGAAGTTCGTCTCCACGGCCAGCACCAGCCGCAGGTGGGTGGCGTCCAGCACCTCGATGCCGTCGTCGACGACGCGGGCGCGGCCGTCGTGGTGGATGCGCAGCGCCACTGCCACGGCCAGGGTGGTGACGCCCGGAACCTCCCAGGTGCGGGCGGGCTGCGTGGGTTCGTGGGCGGGGGCGGCGTCGGCGGGCACGTCCAGCACGCGGGTGAGGCCCGCGGCGTCGGTGGTGGCCTCCCGGACGCGCAGCGGGGTCTCGAACCGGATCCGCACCCCGCCCGGGCGCGGCCCGAGTCGGGTCTCGTGCAGCAGGAGGTCGGCCTCGCGCAGCGTGGCGGTGCGGGAGGTGCAGGTGCGGGCCGCGCCTCGCTGCAGCGTGGTGTGGAGCGCCGCGGCGAGGTCGAGGGTGCGCTCCACCTCGTCGACGTCGTCGCCCAGTTCCACCACCAGTTCGCCCACCGGCAGGAAGGTCTGCGCCCAACTGTGTTGCAGGGGCTGCAGGGCCGCCTCGGCCGCCACCGGGTCCCCGGCGTCGAAGAGCGCCTCGGCCCGGGCCAGCGCGGCGGCCGCCACCTCGTCGGCCACGAGGTCACGGGTCTGGGACTCCGGCCCGCCGGACCACACCGTCGACTCGTTCAGCCCGATGCGCAGCGCACCGCCGGCGGCGCCCACCATGGCGCCGATGCGGCCGTTGCCGAGCGGGAACCGGTCCAGCCAGGTGCGCGAGGCCCGGCGGTGGTGCAGCCGGGTCATGCCGGGCTCTCCTCGCGGACGATCCGCACGTCCCCCACGGTGACGACGAGTTCTTCCCCGACGCGTTCCCCGGTCAGCAGTTCGGTGCCGGTGGCGCGCACGGCTCGGGGCTCGCGGCCGTGGTTGAGCGCGAACAGGTAGGTGTGCGCACCGGCGCGGCGGCGCACCACCTCGAGCCCGTCGGACACCTCCGGGTTGGTGGGTGCCACGTCGGCCTCGGCGAGGATCCGGGACAGGTGCCGGGCCAGGGAGTCCGCGTCCGGCCGGGCGGACAGGTAGTGGGCGACGCCCGCGCCGTGCTGGTTGCGGGTGATGGCCGGGGCGCCCTCGCCGATGACGGGGTGGGCTTCGGCGGTGTGGGTGGCGACGGCCTCGGCGCCGCGCAGGTGCAGCCTCTCGGTCCAGGAGTGCGCGCGGGTGCCGTCGGAGAGCGCGACGCCGTCGCCGTCCGGGAGCGGGACGAGTTCCTCGACGTGGACGCCCAGAAGATCGGCGAAGGCTCCCGAGAAGCTGCCGATGCGGACGCGGAGGTGTTCGTCGGTGGAGCCGGCGAAGCCCCACACGGCCAGGTGGCCGCCGGCGGAGACGAAGGCGTCGAAGCGCGCGGCCTGCGCGTCGCTGACCGGCAGCAGGCTGGGGACGAGGACGGCGTCGTAGGCCGTGAGGTCCGCGTCCGGGGCCACGACGTCGCAGAGGTGACCCAGGCCCCAGAGCGCGGTGTGGACGGAGCGGACGGCCGGCAGGAACCGCACGTCGGCCGACGGCATGGCAGGGGTGTCTGCGGCCCACCAGGCGTCCGCGCTCCAGACGACTGCCACCCGGGCGTCGTTCACGCGGCCCGTCGCGGGAGGCTCGGCCAGCTCACCGAGCCGGGAGAGTTCCTCGCCGAGCGCCGCGAGTTCCCGGAAGAGGCGGCTGTCCGGGCCGCTGTGGGGGACCATCGCGGAGTGGAAGAACTCGGCGCCGGTCAGGGGCGCGCGCCACTGGAAGAACAGTGAGCCCATCGCACCGCGGGCGAGGTACTGGTAGGTGTTGCGACGGATCCGGCCGGGTTCCTTGACCAGCATCCGGCCGCCGTCGTAGTCGTAGACGAGGCTGGTGGACTGCTCCATCAGCAGCCACGGCCGGCCCCCGTTGAACGAGCGCGCCAAGTCCGCCGCGAACGCGACGTGGGTCTCCCCGGCCGGGCCGGCGTCGTCGAGGTAGTGGTCGATGGACACGACGTCGATCTCGGCGGCCAGCGCCCACTGGTCGTAGTGGTTCCAGGTGGGCAGCATGAAGTTGGTGGTGGTGGGAATGGCGCTGTGCTCGCGGACGATCGCCACCTGTTCCCGGAGGCAGTCCCGGATGACTTCCGCGGAGAAGCGCTTGAAGTCCAGCACCTGGGACGGGTTGGGCAGGTACTGCGTGGCGGGCAGGGCGCGGACGTCGCGCCAGTCCGAGTACCCCTGGGACCAGAACGCGGTGTTCCACGTGTGGTTCAGCCGCTCCAGGGTGCCGTACCGGCTCCGCAACCACTCCCGGAACGCGGCGTCGGTCTCGGGCCCGTGGGAGACGGTGCCGTACTCGTTGTGGAGGTGCCACAGCACGACGGCGGGGTGGCTGCCGTAGCGCTCGGCGAGCTTGCGGGTGATGCGTCGGGCGGCCTCGCGGTAGGACGGGGCGGCGGGGTTGTAGGTGTCGCGGCTGCCGTGGCTGAGCCGCACGCCGTCGTCGCGGACGGGCAGGCCGTCGGGGTGCAGCCGGGAGAACCAGGGCGGCGGCGACGCCGTCGGGGTGGCCAGCACCACGCGCACTCCGTTGCGGTGCAGCCGGTCCAGGGCGGCGTCGAGCCATTCGAAGCGGTACTCCTCCGGCGTCGGCTCCAGCGAGGACCAGGAGAACACGCCCACCGTCGCGGTGTTCACGTGCGCCCGCCGCATCAACTCGTCGTCCTCGTCCAGGACGGTGGTGCTCCACTGCTCGGGGTTGTAGTCACCGCCGAACCAGATGCCCGGGTGCAGGCGGGGCGAAGGTGCCGCGCCCGCGGGGGCATCGTCGGTCCTGGCCATGTGTGACTCCGTCGTCGGTGGGGTGAGATCGAAACGCTTCGATGGTTTGAGTGTAGGCGCACCAAATGTCGTTGGCAACCCTCTCACAGGGGCGTCCCACGCCCCGAACCGCCGACCAGAATCGACGGCGAGGTGGCGGGCCACCCTTCCGGCGATTTCAGTCGGCGAGTCGGGTCAGGCGGCCCGGGAGCGGCGCCGGGGCGGCGACGCCTGGGCCGGCCGGGGCGACGACGCGACGGCTCTCGCGGCCGGCCGCGGTGCCCTCAGCGCGACGGCGTCAGCTCGGCCAGCACGCCGGAGGCCTCGATCGCGTCCCAGAACGCGTCGGCCCAGGCGGCGTAGCCCTTGTCGTTGGGGTGGAACCAGTCCTTGGCGGTGGAGCGGTGGTAGCGGAAGTAGCCCAGCTGCCGCGAGGGCTTGTGCAGCTCGACGAGGTGGTGGCCGCGCTCGGCGATCAACTCGGCGGCCTTCGCGGCCATCGCCACCGACTGCCGGTCCATGCCCGGGATCATCACCCAGGGGACGTCGGCGATGAAGCTGCCGCGCGGCACGGTGGACAGGATGGTGGCCAGGGAGTCGGTGAACTTCTCGAGGTTGCTGTGGGGGAAGATCACGTCGTTGGCCCCGATGTCCATGGTGACGACGTCGGGGGTGAACGGCAGGGCACGGAAGGTGTCCAGCTGGTCACGGACGACGTCGGCGCTGACGGCCCCGGACACCGACAGGTTGGTGACGGCCACGGGTCGGCCGGTGGCCTCCGAGAGCCGGGCGGCGAGCAGCCCGACGTAGCTCTTGTCGACGCTGGAGGCGCCCACACCCTGTGCGGCCGAGTCCCCCAACGCGACGTAGTGCAGCACGTCGGCGGGGTGCTCGGCGGCGCGGTTGCCCCAGTGGGTGGCGTACTCGTCGACGTGGCGGTTCACGGTGCGGCGACCGCGCAGGTAGTCGGCGGCCAGTGCCCCCAACCCGACGACGGCGGCCCCGACGACGCCGGCGCGCAGCCAGTTCACCGTCGCCTCCGGTACGGGCCCGGGATCACCGGGTTGCCATCCTTGGACCAGGCGATCAGCCCGCCGGCGATGCACTCGGCGAGGACGCCCTTCTCACGCAGCTGGGCGGCGGCCACCGACGAGCGCAGCCCGTTGTCGCAGATGACGATGATGGCGGCGTCGTGCTCGGCCAGGGGGTCGTCGCCGAAGATGGCGGTGACGTGGTCTGCCTGGAGTTCCTTCGGGTCGACGGGGCGGGCGCCCGGGGCGTGGCCGGCCTCGTACTCGCGCTTGGGGCGCACGTCGACCAGCACGGCTCCCCGGCTCAGTGCCAGCATGGCGTCGTCGACGCTGAGGCCCGGCAGCTTCTTGCCCAGGAAATCCATCAAACCCATGCCTGCAATCGTGCCCGCAGGCGGGTCCAAAACAAAGCGGGGCCCTCGGGCGTCAGAGGATGCCCAGCATCGCCAGCCCCCAGCACATCACCAGGAAGGCGGCGATCAGCCCGAGCAGCAGGAAGCCGAGCAGGCGCCGTCGGGCGGACCAGATGACGAACCCGGGCACCGCCAGGAACACCAGGCTGAGCGCCACGTAGAGGATCCGGATCCCGACGCCGGGACCGGACTCGGGGGCCAGGTCAGTGCCGGCCGAGAGGTTCCCGGGGCCGGCCAGCAGCGCGTAGACCAGCAGCGGCAGCACGCCGGTCATCACCATGGACAGGGCGCCGAGGCCGACGAGGATCGCCACTGGCCACTGCGACCACCACTTCTCCTTGCGGCCCGCCACCTACTCCCCCTTGCGGAGGCGTTCCAGCCGCGTGTACATCTCCTCGATGGCGGCGCGGAACTTCTCCTCCACCTGCCGACGGCGGACCTTCAGCGTGGGCGTGAGCATGCCGTTCTCCATGGTCAGCTCCTCGTCCATGACGGCGGTCTCCTTGGGGCGGTCCTGTGTGGGCAGGTGCTCGGTGAGGGCCTCGACCCGCCTGCGCAACTCGTCGAGCAGTTCGCCGCTCTTGAGCCAGTCGGCCACCTCGCCCGGCCACTGCCCCACCCGGGCGAGCTCCTCCACCTGCGGCAGCGACGGCTTGACCAGCAGGGTGATGAAGGGCCGGTTGTCGCCGAGCAGTACGGCGTGCTCGAACAGCGGATCGGCCAGGATCATGCCCTCGATGGGCTGCGGTGCGACGTTCTTGCCGCCCAGCGTGACGATGATGTCCTTGATGCGGTCGGTGATCACGAGGTAGCCGTCGGTGTCGACGTAGCCGGCGTCACCGGTGTGGAGCCAGCCGTCGACGATGGCCTCGTCGGTGGCCTCCTGGTTGCGCCAGTAGCCGGCCATGACGTTGGGTCCGCGGTAGAGGATCTCGCCGTACTCGCCGATCTTCAGCTCGGAGCCCTTCATCACGCGGCCTGCCGTGCCGATCTTGAAGCCGTCGGGCGAGTTGAAGCTGACCAGCGGCGACGCCTCGGTGAGGCCGTAGCCGGTGTAGACGGGCAGGCCGACGGCGGAGAAGAACTCCTCGATCTCCTTGCGGATGGGCGCTCCCCCGCAGGCCAGGACCGTTTTCGGGCCGCCGAGGGCGTCGCGGACGTTGCCCAGCACCAGCTTGTCGGCCAGCGGGAGTTGCGCCCGCCACCAGGGCGCCGGGGTGCGGCCCTGCCGGTAGGCGTGCTGGTTCTTCGCGCCCACCCGCAGCGCCCACGAGAAGATCCGCCGCTTCAGCGACGACGACGCCACCTTCGCGTGCGCCGTCGCGAACACCGTCTCGTACAGCTTGGGGACGCTCACCATCAGCGTCGGCTTGGCGAGCACCATCTGCTCGGCGACGGTGCGGGCGTTGGCCACGTAGGTGTTCATGCAGCCCTTGAGCAGCACCACGGTTGTCCAGGCCCGCTCCAGCGCGTGCGAGAGCGGCAGGAATGCCAGGGAGTGGTCTTCCGGGCCGAACGGGAACAGTGCCTCGACCGCCTCCTTCTGCTTGAGGAGCGCCTGGTGCTCCAGCATGACGCCCTTGGGGTCGCCGGTGGTGCCGGAGGTGTAGATGATGGAGGCGAGGTCCTCGCCGCGGGCCTCGGTGAGGCGCGCGGAGATGGCGCCGGAGTCCGGGGTGGTGCGGAAGTCGTCGTAGGCGACGACGGCCTCGGGCATGCCCTCCCACGGCTCGATGACCACGATCCGCTCCAGGGCGGGCAGTAGGTCGGTGACCTGCAGGAGGCGCTCGGCCTCGGAGCGGCCGCCGACGAACATGACGCGCACGTCCGAGTCGGCGGCGATGTGACGGACCTGCTCCGGGGTGGACGTGGCATACAGCGGCACCGGGACGGCGCGGGCGGTGAGGGAGCCGAAGTCGATCTCGGACCACTCGGGGCAGTTGCCGGCGAACAGCCCGACGCGGTCCCCGGGCTCGATGCCGAGGTCCAGCAGGCCCTGGGCCACCTCGTCGACCTTGTTGCCGAACTCGGCGAAGGTTTGCGTCTGCCAGGCGTCGTCGCGGCGGATGCGGGTGGCGGTGCGGTCGGCGTGGGCGGCAACGGTGCCGCGCAGTCGGACGGCGAGGTGTTCGATCATCGGTCCCCCTCGGGTGCTGGCGTGCCCCAAGGGTACTGGCCCGCAACCCCCTGCCCCAGTGCGAGTCGGTGCAACCCGGGACTCCAAGTGCCAGGTCCCGGGTTGCAGCCACTTGTGGGGACGACGTCGGTGCAACCGAGAGCTCGGACAGTCAAGCCCTCGGTTGCTCAGGCGTCGGGGTCGGCCCCCTCGGCAGGGTCCTGGGGGTGCTCCCGCTCGGGAGTCTCGCCGCCCGGATCGACGGCGCCCTCGGCGGGCTCCTCCGGGTGGTGGCGGGTGTCCTCGGTGTCCGGCTGCTCAGTCATGCTGGTCTCCTTCCAACCTTGTCAACTGCTTCCACACTAGGTGCTCGAGGTGCTGGAAACCGCGGTTCTGACAGGTCCGCGTGCCAGACTGTGCCGAGGAGGCTCCATGCTCATCGCCCTGCTCGGAACCGCGTTCAACGTCGGCGTCCTGCTCGTGCTGTCCCGGCGCCTGCTGGGCGTCCCCGTCGGATGGGGCCGGACGGTGCTGATCGGCCTGCTGGTCAACGCGATGGCCTTCCCCGCGGTGCGCACCGTGTTCGACGCCACGGGCGCCGACCCAACGACCATGCCCATCCCGGTGACGTTGCTCACCCTGGTGCTGGCCGCGTGGGCCATCACCGTTCAGCTGGTGGTGCTCACCGTCCTCGAGGCGGTGCTCCCGACCCGTTCGGTGCCGAGCCTCACCACCGTCGTCACCGAGTTCCCCGCGATGCTGCGACGGCTACGCCGCTACGTCACGCTGTGGTGGATCACCGTTCGGCACGGCCTGGTCACCTACCTCGGTCCCGCCAAGTCCCGTGACCCGGACGTCCCGCGGTTGGCGTCGTCGCTGCGCAAGGCGTTCACGCGCGCCGGCGTGACGTTCGTGAAGCTGGGCCAGATGCTCTCCACCCGCCCGGACCTGCTGCCGGCCCCGTTCGTCGCCGAGCTGTCGAAGCTGCAGAGCGAGGTGGAGGCGGAGCCGTGGTCGACGATCGAGCCCATCATCGCCGACTCCCTCGGTCGACCCCTTCCGGAGGTGTTCGCGCACGTCGACGAGACCCCTCTGGCCGCGGCGTCGGTGGCGCAGATCCACGCCGCGACGCTGCTGGACGGCACCGAGGTGGTGGTCAAGGTGCAGCGGCCCCGCGCCCGGCTGCAGGCCACTGCTGACCTGGACATCGTCACCCGGCTCGCCGCACGCCTGGAGGAGCGCACGGCGTGGGGGCGGCGGATCGGGGTGGCGGCGCTGGCTGCCGGTTTCAAGGCCTCCCTGGAGGAGGAGCTGGACTACCGCACCGAGCTGGCCAACACGCGCGCCGTCGGGGCCGCGGACGGGGCGGTCCGCGTCCCTGCCACGCACCCCGAGATCTCTTCCAGCCAGGTGCTCGTGATGGAGAAGCTCGACGGGCAGCCGCTGTCGAGGGCCGGTGAGCCGCTGCACGCCATGCCGGGCGAGCGCCGTCGGGAACTGGCCGACGACCTGTTCCGAGCCGTCCTGAAGCAACTGTTGGTCACCGGCGTCTTCCACGCGGACCTCCACCCCGGCAACATCTTCATCACCGACTCGGGCCTGGCCCTGCTGGACTTCGGCTCCGTGGGACGGCTGGACAAGAACTCGCGCACCTCCCTCGGCATGGTGCTGCTGGCCATCGACCGCGAGGACGCCATCGCAGCCACCGACGCCCTCATCGACCTCCTCGACCGCCCCGATGACCTCGACGACCGCCTCCTCGAACGCCAGGTCGGGCAACTGATCCTGCGGTTCGGCGACGGCGTCGGCCCCGGCGGCACCGGGGACGTTTTCCTGCAGTTGATGGCCCTGGTGCTGGACCACGGCTTCTCCGTCCCGCCGCAGCTCGCCGCGGCCTTCCGAGCGCTGGCGGCACTGGAGGGCTCGCTCGCCCTGCTGGACCCGGACGCGGACCTGGTGTCCCTGGCGCGACGGCACGGTGCAGCCCTGATGGAGGCCCACGCGAGCCCGGAGGCCGTCCGTGCCACGCTGGAGAACCAGCTCGCCACCCTGGTGCCCCTGATCCAGCGGCTGCCCCGTCGCATCTCCCGCATCACCGAGCAACTCGAGGACGGCTCCCTCGTGGTCAACGTCCGCACCATGGGCGGCGAGACCGAGCGCAGCTTCGTCACCGGCCTGGTGCAGCAGGTGAGCACGAGCCTGATCGCCTCCGCAGCAGGCATCGGCGGTGTCATGCTGCTGCAGGCCGACGGCGGCCCCGCCTTCCTACCCAACCTGGCGCTGTGGCCGTTCCTCGGTCTGACGATGCTGTTCATCGCCTTCGTGCTGGGCACCCGGGTGCTGATCGACATCTTCCACGGCCGCACCCAGTCCTCCTGACCCCGGCCCAATCCCCCCCTGGGGTGCGAGCGTCAGTGAGCCTCTGAGGGCCTCGTCAGCTCCGGATCGGCTCATCAGGCCAAGGCTCACCGGCATCGAGTTCTTCACGCCAGGACTGCAGGTGTCCCCGTGCCTCCTGCAGAGCCCGCTCCTTGTCGTCCAGGGAACTCTCCAGTGAAGTGATGGCCTCACGCATGGCGTCCACACGCGCCCGGTACGTCCCGGTGCCGTCCTTCACAGCCAGCACGGTGCGCACCTGCGCGAGCGAGAACCCGACCGCCCGCAGCGACGCGATCACCTGGATCTGGTCCACGACAGACTCCGGGTACCGACGGTGTCCTGAGACGCTGCGCTCGGTGGCGGGAAGCAACCCCTCCCGCTCGTAGTAGCGCAGGGTGTCATGGCTGAGCCCGGACCGGGCCACCACTTCACCGATTGAGAGAGACATGCCAGCAGTACAGCACGAGCGCCAGCACCATGAGCCCGGCCCGCACCAGGTGGTGGGACAGGTGGAACTCACCTATCGCCCTCCCCCACAGCAGAGGTCCCGCGCAGACCAGCACGGCCGCCACCACAGCCAGCGCCACCCTCCAACCGGCCCTGGCTCCCCCGCTGCTGAACTGGGAATGGGCGGCGACGGCGACGGCGGCCCCGCACGCCACCGCGGCCAGGGCGTAGAGCAGCGTGGGGATCGCCGCGATGGCAGTACTGAGGCCATGGTCGCGGCCCTCACCGGGCAGGACAATCAGGGCAAGCACCTGAGCGACGGCAGCGAGCACGAACGGAACGAGAAGTAGGACAGTCATAAGAGCAGCAAACAATCTGGAGTGCGCTCAAGGTCAAGCCCGTGGCCTTACGGGGCTCGCTGATGCTCTCACCTCGAGGAAATTGGGGGCGCAACGACCGAGGGACGGTACGCCTGAGTGTGGCGTTTTGGATGCTTCACCGACACAGGAACCACAGTTAGGTCCCGGCAGGCCGTGGGAGGATGTCGACGTGAGCACCGCAGCCGCAGGAACAGCCCCCACCGACGCCGCCGTCGAGCCGCGCCCGTGGCGCAACCGGTTGAGCTTCGGGCTCGGAACCCTGGGCCGGGACATGACGGCCGCGATGGTCTCCATGTTCCTGATGTTCTACCTCACCGACGTGCTCGACGTCTCCGGCCAGATGGTGGCCGCAGTGACGGTGATCCTGGTGGTGATGCGGGTCTTCGACGCGGTCAACGACCCGTTCATGGGCGTCATCGTGGACAACACCCGCAGCCGCTGGGGCAAGTTCAAGCCGTGGATCACCGTCGGCGCGCTGCTGTGGGGAATCACGACGGTGCTGATGTTCGTCGACACAGGTCTGCAGGGCACCGCATTCCTGGTGGTGTTCACGCTCGTCTACCTGGCGTGGGAGATCAGCTACACCATCAACGACATCTCCTTCTACGGCCTGCTGCCGTCGCTGACCCGCAGCCAGAAGGAACGCGAGGCCATCGGCGTCATCGCCCGGATCAGCGCCAACATCGGCCTGTTCGCCGTCGTGGTAGCGATCATCCCGGTCACGACGATGCTGGGCGAGCGGCTCGGCAGCCTGCAGCAGGGCTGGTTCGCCCTGGCCATCATCCTCGTCGTGGTGATGCTGGCGTTCCAATCGCTGACGGTGCTGTTCGCGCGGCAGCGGGTGGCGGTGCCGGCCGAGCACACCCCGGTGAAGGACCTCGTGCGGGTGATCGGGAAGAACGACCAACTGCTGTGGGTGACGCTCGGCATGCTGCTGTTCATGGCCGGCTACACCGGCACCACCAGCCTGGGCATCTACTACTTCAAGTACGTCTACGGCGACGAGGGCATGTACTCGGTGTTCGCCGCGGTCCTGGGCGTGGCGCAACTGACGGGGCTGGCCGTGTTCCCGCTGGTGGCCAGGGTGCTGCGGCGGCGCGGCATCCACCTGCTGGCGACGGTGCTGTGCGTGGTGGGGCTGCTCATCTTCGCCCTGGCCGGGCAGAACATGCTCGTGATCGGCGTGGCGGGGGTGCTGCTGTTCGTCGGGCAGGCGTTCATCCAACTGCTGATGCTGATGTTCGTGGCCGACTGCGTCGAGTACGGCGAGTGGAAGCTAGGCCGTCGCAACGAGTCCATCACCTTCTCCCTGCAACCCTTCATCTACAAGGGCTCCAACGCGCTGGGGACGGCGCTGGTGGGCATCGCGCTGCTGACCTCCGGCATCAGCGAGATCTCCTCGCCCGACGAGATGACCGACGCCGGCGTGGACGCGTTCAAGCTGGTGATGATGGTCATCCCCATGCTGTTGATGGTGGCGAGCTGGGTGATCCTGCGGGCGAAGTACCGGATCGACGAGGAGCGCTACGCCGCCATCGTCGCCGACCTGCGCGCCCGCGAGGTCACCGTCGTCTGATCCGGGCTTCCGCCGCGCGGTTCCCGGGCCGCCTGTGGTGTCCCGTTCGCAAGTCACTTGCGTTGGGGTCGGCAGACCGACCCTTGCGCAAGCCTCTTGCGAACGGGACACCCGTCCCCTGCGCAACACTGTTGCGAGAGCCGTCGACGACGGCCGCCTGCGCAACACTGTTGCGCTGGGCCCACCCCGAGAACCTGGAAGGAGAGGCGTGGAGCAGCACCCCCACCGGCACCCCGAACTGCCGCTGGACCCAGACACCGCCGCCGACGACCCACCCGGCCGCGGCGCTCCCCCGTCGCCCCGCGCCCCGTACCGGGACCCGCGGGCCATCGCACTCGTGTTCCTGGGCGGCACGCTGGGCACGGGGACAAGGGAGGCGCTGAGCCTGGCGCTGCCGGCCGTCGACGGCGTGGCGTGGACCATCGCCGGCATCAACATCTGTGGCGCGTTCCTGCTGGGGCTGCTGCTGGAGCGCCTCGCCCGCCGCGGCCCGGACCGTGGCCGCAACCGTCGCCTCCGACTCCTGCTGGGGACCGGGTTCATGGGCGGCTTCACCACGTACAGCACGCTCGCCACGGACACCGCCGTGCTGCTCGGCGACGGCAGGGCGGCCCCAGCCGTCGCCCATGCGCTGGGCACGGTGCTGGTGGGGGCGGCGGCGACGTGGTGCGGCATAGTGGCAGGGGCCCGACGATGACGGCGCCGCTCTTCCTCGTCCTCGCGATCGCAGGCGGCCTCGGCGCTGTCTGCCGCTTCGTCCTCGACGGCGTCATCACTGCCCGGGCTCCCCGGGCAGGGCTGCCGCTCGGGACCATCGTGGTCAACGTCATCGGCTCGTTCGCCCTCGGCCTGCTGACGGGACTCGCGTCGTCGGCCTTGCTGCCGCACGAGTGGCAGTTGGTGGTAGGCACCGGCTTCCTCGGCGGCTACACGACCTTCTCCACCGCGAGCTTCGAGACGGTGCGACTGCTCCAGGAGCGCCGCACGGGCGCGGCACTCGCCAACGGCCTGGGCGTCCTGGTCCTGGCGACGGTGGCCGCCGCGCTGGGACTGCTGCTGGCTACGGTGACCTGACGCGGTCGTGACCACAGCACGCGAGCAATCGGTTTCCGTGCACTAGTGGATCCGCACAGCGGCGTGTCGCGTGCCCTGGTCACGGCTCGCTGGAGCAGCCCGGGGTGGAGCAGGCCGAGATGGGGTCCCGGGCGCGACATGGGTCCGGGCTGGATCGAGGTGGCCGCCGACGCCGTCGCCGACGAGGCGCAGCTGGCCTCGTGGGTGGACCTCGCCCTCGCGCACAACCGGAAACGTGACCGACTGACCCCCTAACCCACGCGTTCGTAGGCGAACGAGCGGCAGACCACCGTCCCGGAGAGCACCTCCAGCCCCACCATGCGCCCGGTGAACCCGCCGGCCACCTCGGTGGAGACGTAGCGCCCGTCCAGCCGGCCCAGCACCTGCCAGCCGTCGCCGGTGCGCAGTTCGAGCGCCACGACGTCGGGCTCCGGCCCGTCCTCCGGCAGGCGGGCCGAGACCCGCAGGGCGACCATCCTGCGATGCTCCGGTTCGACGGTGACCGACCCCAGCACCTGCGCCAGCGGCCCGACGTGTGCGACGGCGCGGACCTCGTCGCCGTCGGCCTCGATCCCGTACCAGTGCTCGTCGTCGAGGTGGACGAGCAGCCGCACGGCCCCGGCGGCGACGTCGAGCGCTGCGGTGGCGCTCCACTCCTGGTCACGCACGCGGCAGACGACGGGCCGGGGACGGGCGTCGTCGCAGGTCAGCACCAGCCCGGCGCCGGTGGTGACGCCGGACAGGTCGCCCGACGGGGAGGTCCAGCGGGGGTCGAGGGCACCGTCGAAGGTGTCGGTGAAGTCAGTGCCTGCGACGGGGACCCCGTCCTCCTCGACGATGACGGGCCAGTCGTCGCGCCACTCGACGCGGGCCAGGAAGGTCTCGCGGCCCAGCACGTGCCACTGCGGAAACTTCCCGCGCGGCCGGGTGCCGTGGTGGACGGCGTACCACTGCCCGCCGGGGCCCTCGACCAGGTCTGCGTGCCCAACCGACTGGACCGGGTGCTCGGTGCTGCGGCGGGTGAGGATGGGGTTGGCGGGGCAGCCCTCGAAGGGGCCGCGGGCCGAGCGGCTGCGGGCGACGCTGACGCTGTGTCCGCGGTCGGTGCCGCCCTCGGCGATGAGCAGGTACCACCAGCCGCCCACCTTGTGGAGGTGCGGGCCCTCGGGGTTTCGCATGCCGGTTCCGGACCACAGGCGGACGGGCTCGCCGAGGAGTTCACCGGAGGCGGGGTCCACGGCCACCTGCTGGATCCCCCAGGGGATGCTGCACCAGGTCACCAGGCAGGTGCCGTCGTCATCCCATGCGATGTCCGGGTCGATGCCGGCGACGGGGACCAGCACCGGGTCCGACCACGGGCCCTCGGGGTGGTCCGCGGTGAACAGCGACTGCCCCCGGCCCACCTGCGCGATGTTCGTGGTGATGAACCAGAACCTGCCGTCGTGGTGGCGGATGGTGGATCCGTAGATCCCCGACGACGCCCCGCCGCTGGTCAGGTCGGTCTGGCCGGGGCGGTCGACGACGTGTCCGACGTGGCGCCACTCGAGCAGGTCGGTGCTGGTGTGGACCGGGGCGCCGGGGAAGTACTCGAAGCTGGAGTGGGCCAGCACGTACTCCTGACCGGCGCGGCAGATGGTCGGGTCGGACCAGAAGCCCGCCAGCAGCGGGACCTGGTTGGGGAACTCCTCGTGCGGGTGGGTCATCATCTCTCCATCTTCAGTGGCTGGTCAGTGGTTCCGCAGTACAAGGGGGGAAGCGCCGCGAACTGTCCGGGGTGCGTGGCAGGATCTCCTGCGTGGCGAAACCGAGCAGACCCGAGGTCCCCGAGGAGTGGGTCTTGCGTGTGGACGAGATCCTGAGCGCGTTCCCCGGGTGCGAGGAGGACCCGGCCTGGACCGGCGCCAGGTGGCGCGTCTCGGGCGCGACGGTGGCGCACATCTTCGGCGGCCACGACCAGCGGTTCCGCATCACGTTCCGGGCCAGACCCGACGAGGTGGCCGCCTTCGAGCACATGGGCGAGCCGTACTTCGTCGTCGGGGAGGACGCCGTCGGGATGCTCGTGGACGAGGACTCGGACTGGGAGGAACTGGCCGAGCTGCTCCTGGACTCGTACTGCCTCCAGGCTCCCCGCTCCCTCGCCCTCCGGGTGGACCCGTCCATCGCAGAGCCCTGAGACCCGGTTGTGCAATTCTTCTGCATCGAGAACCACCGGTTCCCCGCCCGAAGACCTAGGAGTCCCCGTGCCCACCTGGCAGTACATCGGCATCCTGCTGCTCATCCTCGTCCTGTTCCTCTCCCCCCTGTGGAAGGGAATGCTCACGCGGCGCGCCCAGAAGTTCGGTGAGGACGCGGGCAAGAACTTCGCCGCCAAGCGGCTCCCCGTGGCGCTGGACGCGTTGTCCACCACGCTCGAGCTGCAGACCGACCCCGCCACTGCGACCGACGTGATCAACCAGGCCGTGGCCGCCAAGCCCAAGCTGGCGAGTGCTGCGGGGCCGGGCACCTGGCACGTGGCCTTCGCCGAGCGCGACGACGTCCACTGCCGCCTCACGGAGGTCGACGGCGGCGTTCGGCTCGCCGTCGTGAAGTCCGTCGAGTTCCAGCAGTTCCCGCAAGGGGCTGCGTACTGGAAGAAGTTCCGCGAGCGGATCGTGAAGGCTGCGCAGGACCGGGGAATCGCCACCCGGGAGGGAACCTCGCCGCACCTGCAGCGGATCACCGACTCGTCGGGCGAGGCCACCTCCGGCGGCGGCCCCGCCTGCATCTGGGTGGCCCCGAGCGCCTGAAACCGCCAGTCGGTGCCCCCGAGGGGCGCTGACCGACCAGCGGTTCCAGGTCACGGGAAACTAACCCACCCGCCCCCACGGGCCCCAGGCGTCGGCGCCCGGCTCCTGCGCACGCGTCCACCACTTGGCACGCCACAGTTCACCGTTGTGGGCCACGACGTCGCCGGCCTCGAAGATCCGGGTGCGGGTCCACTCGGCCACACCGACGGCGGTGGCGCTGACCTCCTGCCACGGACCGTAGGGCTGCCCGGGCTCCTGCCCGCGCGTCCACCACGACGCCACCCAGACAGCACCGTCGTGCTCGACGACGTCGCCGGCCTGGTGGACCGTCCCGGCCTCCCATGCACTCGGGGCGGTCGCCGACGTGTCGTCGCCGACGACGATGCCGCGGCCGTTGCTGGCGATGTAGACGCGCCCGAAGACGTCGGGGTCACCCTCGATGTCGGCGCCGATGGCTCCGAACTGGTGCTCGTCGTCGTTGATGCGCTCCCAGGTGGAGCCGGCGTCGACGGAGCGGTACACCCCGCGCACGCCGTCGCGCTGGGCGGCGGTGTAGATGGCGGGCGTGGTGGAACCCGGCGCGGCCTTGCCGAATCCGACGGTGTCGGCCTCCTCGAACGCGGCCACCCGGGTCCAGGTGGAGCCGGCGTCGGCGGAGCGCCACATGCCGTAGGGGCCGTCGTCGGAGCCGCCGGTCAACCAGACCTCGCCCGGGTGGCCGGGCAGCGCGGCGAAGCGGGCGTTGCCCTCGGCGGGCAGCACGCCGCTGCTCACCGCGGTGAACGTGGCGCCACCGTCGTCGGAGCGGTGGAACACCCCGTCGGCGAAGCCGTAGACCAGTGACGCGTCGACCCGGTCGCTCTCCACCCGCGCCCCGTCGGGCAGGCCCACCACGGGCTCCCAGGTGGCCCCGCTGTCGACGGAGTGCCGCACGCCGACCCCCTCGGGGGCCCACACGAAGCCGGCGCCGTCGGCGGTTGCCGTGATGGTGCCGGAACCGGTGGCGCCCTCGGCGGCGGGCGATGCGGTCCAGGTCTCGCCGGAGTCGGCGGTCACGGCGGCGACCACGTTCCCCGGTCCGTCGGTGCCGGCACGGGCGAACACGTCGGGGGCGAGGCCGGCGACGTCGACGCTGGTGGCGCCGCCGAAGTACGGGCCGCGGAACGTGTTGGTGATGGTGTGCACGTCGTCGTGGACGAATCCGCCGAGGTCGTACATGGCGGAGACGAGGTCGACGTCGCCGGCGGGTGCGGCGAGGTCCAGGATCGCGGTCTCCTCGATGCCGTCGGCCGCGGGCGCGATGTGGATGGTGCCGCCGTCGCGGTCCCACTCGGTCAGGTCGTTGGCGCGGTAGATGGTGGCTCCGGTGCCGTACATCAGCTCGTCGGAGTCGAAGGGGTTGATCTCCAGCGCGGAGACCATCCAGCCCAACTTCGGCGTCGGTTCGGCCCAGGGCTGCGGCGGCGCCACCTGCCCGCCGAACGCCAGCCAGGGCTGCGCGGAGATGTCCTGCTCGTAGCGGGACTCGAACTGCGTGTTGCCGCTTGCGTCGTAGGTGTAGTCCCAGATGGGGGTCCAGGTCTCGCCGCGGTCGGTGCTGCGGAAGATCAGGACGTCGGGCCACCACTGGATCTGGGAGACCACCATGACGGTGTCCGGGTCGCTCTTGTCGACGGTCAGCCCGCCGAAGCCGAAGTCACCACCGACGGGGCGGTGGGTGGGGGTGATGTCGGTCCAGGTGCCGTCGTCGATGCCGTAGCGCCACACCTCGCCGTCGGAGCCGTCGTAGGGTCCGGAGGTGTTGCTGGTGGTTAGGTAGAGGAACCGGCCCTGCTCGTCGACGACGCCGTGGTGCGGGATGAACCCGGTGGGTGCCCCGGCCACCGGCTGCCAGGTCAGGCCAGCGTCGTCGGAGCGGTAGAGGATGTCGTCGACGTCGGCGACGGCGGTGAAGATGGTCCGGCTGGGGCCGTCGGCGGTGGCCGAGGCGGGGTCGAAGACGGTCCACAGCACGCCCAGGTTGGACATCAGGTAGGAGTTGCCGGAGGCGGCGTCCGGCACGAAGTCACCCGCGTTGGGGAAGGCCGTCACCTGCTCGAAGGTGGCGCCGGCGTCGGTGGAGCGCCACAGCCCCTCCCCCTGCTCGGCCCCGAAGTAGATGACGTCGTTGTCCCCCGGGTCCACCGCGAGCCGCTCGCCGATGCCGCGGCCCGGCATGTTGCCGCCCACCTTGAACGGCAGGTCGGTGCGCTGCCACGTCTCGCCGCGGTCCGACGAGCGCAGGATGGCACCGTTGTTCGGGTCCCACTCGTTGGTGTACATGCCGACGGCGGTGTAGACGCGGTCCGGGTCGACGGGGTCGGTGGCCAGGCTGAGCACCCCGAGGTGGCCCCAGTCATCCCAGCCGACGTGGTCCAGCAGCGGCACCCAGCGGTTGGTGGTGCGGTCGAGCCGGTACGCGCCTCCGATGTCGGTGCGGGCGTAGACCAGCCCCGGTTCGCTCTGGTTGTAGACGATGCCGGGGACGTAGCCGCCGCCGACGATGGCTCCGTTGGTCCAGGTGTAGCCGGACGTCCCGGGTTCGACGGGGGGCTCGGCCGAGGCCGGCCCCGCGAAGGCGAGTGGGACGGCAAGTCCCACCGCGAGCATGAGGCCGATGACCGGCCGGTTTCGCAACGCTGTCACTTTCACTCCCTTGTGTAGGTGGCGGTCGGTTGGTGCCCGACCAGTTGCGACGATATCGAAGCGCTTCGAATATTGGGAGGGGTTTCACGAGATTTGTTCGACGCGGCACAGAATAGGATGGGATGTCAAGGCAACTTAACATCGAGTTATGAGTCCACGAGGAACCCAGGGAGCCGGCACCAACGCTGTCCGGTTGCGCCGTCGCGAGCTCGGCCTGACGCAGGCCGAACTCGCCACCGACGTCGGGGTGAGCCGCCAGACCGTCATCGCCATCGAGCAGGGCGACTACGCCCCGTCGGTGTACCTGGCGCTGCGGATCGCAGGGAAGCTCGGCACCACGGTGGAAGCCCTGTTCAACGAGGACGCCAGCAACCAGGAGGCAGGACAATGAACCAGACCAGCAAACGCCACGGCCTCGGCCGCCGAATCACGGACATGATCATGGCCTCGGACAGCCCTTCCTACGGCGACGAGCGCGAACGGGCCGTGGTCACGGAGGCAGCCACCTTCGCCATCGGCATCAGCTTGTTCGTGAACCTCGCGGTGGCACTGGTCGCGGCCGTCCTCGGTGCCATCGCCCTGCCGGTCGTGCTGATCATCCTCGCCGGCTCACCCGCCTTGGCGATGGGTTGGTACGCAAAGCAGCGCTCCGTCGACCTCAATGAGCTCGCGTCCCGGATCACCCCCACGAGCCGGGCCGGAATGCTCCTCGCCATCTGCGTGAGTTTCCTGCTCATCATCGCAGCCATCGGCTGGACGGTCTTCACCGGCTCCGGTCTGGTCACCATCCCGGTCCCGGACGTCATCGGTCCCGACGCCACCGGCATCGGGGCGAGCATGATGAAGGGTGCAGTCATCGGCGGTCTGGGCGGAGTGCTCGTCGGGTTCGTCGTCATGCTGCTCAGCAAGCGCCGCAAGCAGCGCTATTCCGCGGAACCCACCGGCGACGAGCTGGACTGAGGCGTGGTTGGGGTGCCGGGTGGCTGTCGGCCGCCCAGCCCCACCTGCGGCCACTAGGGTTGCGGCATGACTCAAGGCCGAGTGTGGCGTCGCCTCTGGTTCTGGGTGGCGGTCCTGGGCCTGACGGGGCAGCTGGCCTGGACCATCGAGAACATGTACCTCAACGTGTTCGTCTACGACACGATCACGGACAACCCGACGGTGCTTGCCACCCTGGTGGCGGCCAGCGCCATCGCCGCCACCGTCGCGACACTGCTCGCGGGCGCCTGGTCCGACCGCACCGGACGTCGACGGGAGTTCATCGCCTTCGGCTACGTGGCCTGGGGCCTGACCACCGCAGCCTTCGGGCTGGTCGACGTGGAGACTGCCTCACAACTCGCGCCGGGCGTCGACGCCGTCGTGGTGGCCGTCGTCGGCATCATCATCCTCGACTGCGTGATGAGCGTGCTGGGCGCGACGGCGAACGACGCCGCGTTCAACGCCTGGGTCACGGACTCCACCACGGAGCACAACCGCGGCAAGGTCGACGGCGTGCTGGCGACGATGCCGCTGCTGGCGATGCTGGTGGTCTTCGGCGCACTCGACCCACTCACCCAGGGCGGGCACTGGCTCACGTTCTTCTCGATCATCGGCGGCGTGACGGCGCTGGTGGGGGTGGTGGCATGGTTCGGCCTGCGTGAACCGGCGCGACCACGGCCCGGCGGCAGCTACCTGTCCTCGGTGCTGCACGGCCTGCGCCCGTCGACGATGCGCGCCAACCCCGCCCTCTACGTCACCCTCGCAGCGTGGGCGGTGCTGGGCACCAGCACGCAGGTGTTCCTGCCGTACCTGATCATCTACGTGCAGCGCTACCTGCGCATCGACGGCTACCCGATCGTGCTGGGCGTGACGCTGCTGACGGCGTCGGTGGTCAGCATCGTCGGTGGCCGGGTGCTGGACAGGGTGGGGCCGCAGCGCGGCATCCTGCCCACCGCGGCGCTGTACGCCGTCGGCCTGCTGCTGATGTTCCCCGCCCGCGGCATGGTGGCGGTGATCCTGGCGGGCATCGTGATGATGTCCGGGTTCATGCTGGGCGTGGCGGCCGTGTCCGCCAGCGTGCGCAACCTGACCCCGCCCGACCGTGCCGGCCAGGTGCAGGGCCTGCGGATGGTCTACGCCATCCTCGTACCGATGGTGGTGGGGCCGTTCGTCGGGGCCGCCGTGATCTCCGGCGCGGCCGAGACCTACGTGGACCTCGGCGTCGTCAAGCAGGTCCCGACGCCGTGGATCTTCCCGGCCGCCGCCGCCGTCGTCGCGTTCATCGTCGTCCCCGTCCACTTCCTGCGCCGCCGGGCCGCGGCGCCCGTACGAGAGGAGATTCCTGCATGATCACACCCTGGGGCGAGGCCCTCGACCCGGACCACGTGCTGCCCGAGTACCCGCGCCCACAGCTGGTGCGGGACTCCCACCTCAACCTCAACGGCCGCTGGGAGCACGCCTTCACCGGCGCCGACGTCACGGCCCCGCCCGAGCGCTGGGACGGCCAGATCATCGTCCCGTTCTCCCCCGAGGCGCCGCTCTCCGGCGTGGGCCGCGTGCTGCAGCCCGACGAGGCGCTCTGGTACCGCCGCACGGTGCAGCTGCCCGCCGGTTTCGTCCGCGACCGCGTGCTGCTCCACTTCGGGGCGGTGGACCAGGACTGCGAGGTGTTCATCGACGGCGCGCGCGTGGGCTCGCACCGGGGCGGCTACCTACCGTTCTCGATCGACGTCACCGAGGCACTCGTCGACGGCGCCCCGCACGAACTGGTGGTGCGGGTCCGCGACGTGACCGACACCTCCCACCGCTCCCGCGGCAAGCAGGTGCTAGAGCCCGGCGGCATCTGGTACACCCCGCAGTCTGGGATCTGGCAGAGCGTGTGGGCGGAATCTGTGCCGTCGCGCTGGGTCTCTGAACTCGTCCTCACGCCGCACCTGGACACCGGCGAGGTGGAGGTCACCGTCGTCGACGGCTCGGGCGCGCCCGGGATCGCGGAGGTGGTGGTCCGCGCCGACGGCGAGACCCTGGCGCGCGAGGCGGTGGAACTGGGCGTCCCCACCCGGATCGGGTTGGGCGAGGCCGCGCGACGGTGGAGCCCCGAGGACCCGTTCCTGCACGACGTCGAGGTCCAGCTGGGCGCCGACCACGTCACGAGCTACTTCGGCATGCGTTCCTTCGGCACGGGCCCGGACGCCCACGGCCGCACCCGGCTGCTGCTCAACGGCGAGCCGTACCTGCACGCGGGGCTGCTGGACCAGGGCTACTGGCCCGACGGGCTCTACACCGCACCGTCCGACGCGGCGCTGGTGCACGACATCGCCACCATGAAGGACCTCGGGTTCAACATGCTGCGCAAGCACATCAAGATCGAGCCGCTGCGCTGGTACCACCACTGCGACCGGCTCGGCATGATCGTGTGGCAGGACATGGTCAACGGCGGCAGCACCTACAGGCGCGCCGTCACCCGGGCGCCGGTGGTGGTGGATTTCGGGCTCGACGACTCCCGCCACGCGCTGTTCGGGCGCGCGGACGCCGACGGCCGGGCCGAGTTCCTGTCGGAGCTGGACGATACGGTGGCGCTGCTGCGGTCCGTGCCCAGCCTTGCGGTGTGGGTGCCGTTCAACGAGGGCTGGGGCCAGTTCGACGCGCTGGCCGCCACCGCGCGGGTCCGGGAGCTGGACCCCACGCGGGTGGTGGACCACGCCTCCGGCTGGCACGACCAGGGCGGCGGTGACCTCGCGAGCCGCCACGTCTACTTCCGCGGCTACGAGCTGTCCCGCAGGGACGTCGAGGATCCGCGCGCCGCCGCGCTGACCGAGTACGGCGGCTACTCGCTGCGCGTACCCGGCCACACCTGGAGCGACGAGGAGTTCGGCTACCGCAAGTTCTCGGACCGCGACGAGTTCGAGCGCGCGTTCCTGCGCCTGCAGCACACCGAGGTGGGGCCCGCCGTCGACGCCGGCCTCGCCGCGTTCGTCTACACCCAGCTGGCCGACGTCGAGCAGGAAACCAACGGGCTGCTCACCTACGACCGGCGCGTGCTGAAGGTGGACGCGGCGCAGGTGCACAGTTCCAACTCCCGGCTGCGGCTGCGCCACGACGTCGCCGCCGGGGTGGCCGAGCCCGCGGCCGTGGCGGTCCCCGAGCGGGAGATCACCGCTCCGGTGTCCCTCACCCGCCCCGACGGTCGGCTCAACCCCGACGCCGTCGGCTGGACCCGCACCCCGCTCATCAACACCGACGGCGTGGGCCGCGGACTCTTCGGCAAGGGCCGCAACAAGCGCTGGGAGTACTGGGCGGTCACCACACCCACGCACGTCGTCGCGCTGGTCACCTCGGACATCGACTACGCCGCCGTCCACGGCCTCTGGTGCCTGGACCGGACCACCGGCAAGGCCGTCTCGCACGACGCGAGCGGCGTGCTCGGCGGCAGCGTGGAGCTGCCCGGAACCCTGGCGCAGGGGCCGACGCGGACGTCGACGCGGGCGGTGAAGATCGCCATCGACGAGGACCCGCGCGGCACCCGGCTGCGGGCCCGCGGGGACCGGATCTCCCTCGACGTCTTCGCCGAACGCCCCGCAGGCCACGAGTGCCTGGGCGTCGTCGTGCCCTGGACCGACAGGCTGTTCCAGTACACCGTGAAGGACGTCGCCCGCCCCGCCGCCGGGACCATCACCGTCGACGGCCTCACCCACGAGGTACCGGCCGGCGAGTCATGGGCCACCCTGGACCACGGACGCGGCCGCTGGCCCTACGACGTGCGCTGGAACTGGGGCGCCGGGTCCGGCCGCACCGACGGCAAGGTGATCGGCATCCAGGTGGGCGGCAAGTGGACCGACGGCACCGGCTCCGTGGAGAACTCCCTGCTGGTGGACGGGAAGCTGTCCAAGATCAGCGAGGAACTGGTCTGGGACTACAGCGCGGGAGACTGGCTGGCGCCGTGGCACGTCACGGGCGAGGCCGTCGAGCTGACCCTCGCGCCGTTCCACCTGAAGCAGTCAGTCACGGACCTGAAGGTGTTCTCCGCGCGCACCCACCAGTGCTTCGGCACCTGGTCGGGCCGTGTCCGCGACGCCGACGGCACCTGGCACCGGGTGGCCGACGTGGTGGGCTGGGCCGAGGACGTCCACAACCGCTGGTGAGGCTCAGCCGGCCTCTTCCAGGAGGTCCTCGGCCGAGCGCTTCGGCCGGGCGTGCCGCAGCAGGACGGCGGTGACGACGCCGAGCGCGGCGATCACGGCGGCGACGGTGAACCCACCGGGGGCGCCCTGCGCGTCCACCATGAACCCGGCGATGGCGGACCCGACGGCGGCCCCCACCAGCTGGCCGGTGCCGATCCAGCCGTAGGCCTCGGCGCTCTCGGAGAAGTCCGTGGACTCCGCCACCATCGTGTACATCACGGCCAGCGCGGGCGCCATGCCGAACCCGAACACCAGCATGGCCACGCCGGTCCAGCCGACGCCGGTGACGTAGATGGCCACGAAGGTGCCGACGGCGACGATCGCCAGGCGACGGGCGAGCGTCCAGTCCGTGAGCGGCAGGTGCCCGAGCGTCAGGCCACCGGCCAGCGATGCCACCGCCGCCAGCGCCAGCACCACGCCGGCCTCGAGGCCGCCCTCGCCGAAGCGGGCGACGACGCCCACCTCCACGGCGGCACCGGCGCCGATCAGCAACAAGCCGGTCACCGTCGCCAGCATCACGCCCGGCTTGAGCAGCACCGCGCCCATCCGGGACTCGCTGCGCACGATCCGGACGGTGCCGAGCTCGCGCGACGAGATGAACCACGCCCCGCCCACCACCGTGACCGCCACGCAAACCAGGAGCCCCACCACCGACGAGATCTCGCGCGAGACGACGGTGATCACCAGCGGCCCCGCCACCCAGATGATCTCCTGCGCGGACGCGTCGAGGGAGAACAGGCGCGGCAGGCGGACAGGCTCGACCAATTTGGGGTAGATGGTGCGCACAGCCGGCTGCACCGGCGGCGAGCTGAGCCCGGTCAGGAGCGCGAAGACCACGAATCCCCACAACGGCATGGTGGCGAGCGCGAGGACGGCCATCGACGCGGCGCACAACGCCGTCGTGGTCACCAGCACCCGGCGAGCACCGAAGCGGCCCATCATGCGGCTGGTCACCGGGCCGGCGAGGGCCTGGCCCACCGACATCGCGGCCAGCACCACGCCCGCCGCACCGTAGGAGCCGAACACCGTCTCGATGTGGATCAGGATGCCGAGCGCCAGCATCCCCGTGGGGAACCGGGCCACCAGCTGCGAGGCCATCACCCGCGCGACGCCGGGTGCGCGCAGCAGGTTCAGGTACGAGTCACTCACGCCGCCACTCTCCGATTCGCACTTGCATCGGGCCGGATGCCCAACCAGCCAAGCTTGCCAGACACCTCCCCCTGCGCCCGAACCGGCCCAGCGCAACACTGTTGCGAAAGGGTCGGCAGTCGGCCCCGTTCGCAACACTGTTGCGCAAGCTTCGGCCCGGATCCCGCGACGATGTGACAAACGTCACACCCGGCCCGTGAATCCCTCACGCCAGCCGGTGAACCCACGCACTACTGGCGACGACGTTCCCACGAGAAGCTGGAAGCACAGCAACGAGGGAGGACGAAATGACAAGCCTGATCGAAGCCACGAACGTGCGCCGCACCTACGGTTCCGGCGCCAAGACCTACGAGGCGGTCCGCGGTGTGGACCTGAGCCTGGCCCGCGGGGAACTGCTCGCCGTGCTCGGCGTCAACGGCGCCGGCAAGACGTCGCTGGTGGAGGTGCTGGAGGGCATGGCCCCCGCCACCGGCGGCAGCATCAAGGTGTTCGGCCACGACCCCCACACCGAGCGCGGCAAGGTCCGTCCCCGCACCGGGATTATGCTCCAGGAGGCCGGCTTCTCGGGCGACCTCACCATCGCCGAGACCCTGCAGATGTGGGGCGGGACGCTCTCGTCGCCGCGGCCCATCGCGGAGGCGCTGGAGATCGTGAACCTCGGTCACCGCGCCGACGTCCGGGTGAAGTCGCTCTCAGGTGGTGAACGCCGCCGGTTGGACCTCGCCATGGCAACGCTCGGCCGCCCCGAACTGCTGTTCCTCGACGAGCCCACCACCGGCCTGGACCCCGCCTCCCGCGAGGCCACCTGGGCCGTGGTGCAGGGGATGCTGGACCACGGCACGTCGGTGCTGCTCACCACGCACTACCTGGAGGAGGCCGAGCAGCTCGCCGACCGGCTGGTGATCATGGCCGAGGGGCGGATCGTCCGCGAGGGCACCGTCGCGCAGATCACCGCGGAGGAGCCGTCCCGGATCAACTTCGACGCCGCGGCCCTCAGCCAGCTGCCGCTCGACGACGTCGCCGCCCTCCCCGCGCTGCTGCGCGCCCCGGAGACCGTGCGCAACGACGTCGTGCTCACCAGCAGCGACCTCCAGGCCACCCTGGGCGCCCTGCTCGGGATGGCCGACGCCCGCGGCGTCCGGCTCGAGAACCTCGACGCCCGCTCCGGCTCGCTCGAGAAGGCCTTCCTGTCCCTGTCCAGCAACCCCGCCCCGGCCGTCGCCGCCTGAAGGAGGACATCATGACCACCACACTCGACACCCGACTCGCCCCCGCCACGGACCACCGCCCGACCAGCCCGCTGAAGCGCGTCGCCGCCATCGCACGCTCCGAGGCGCGGCTGCTGGGCCGCAACAAGGCGGCCTTCGCCACCGGCCTGCTGATGGGCCCGATGATGGCCGGCATGTTCGTGCTCATCAACCTCGGCAACGAGGCCCAGCTGGGCGGCTCCTTCGCCGGCTACGTGGTGTGCATCGTGCTCACCTGGTCCGCGCTGATGACCGTCTACTACAACCTGACCTCGATCTACGTCACCCGGCGTGAGGACCGCGTATTCAAGCGGCTCTCCACCGGTGAGGCCAGCCAGTGGGAGGCGCTGATGGCCGCGGCCGTGCCGTCGACCCTGATCCTGCTGGCCCACCTCGTCCTCGGAGGTGCTGTCGCGATGGTGGCCTTCGGCGTTCCCGCCATCACCAATCTGGTGCTCGTGCTGCTGGGTGTGGTGGGCGTCGTCATCGTCTCCGTCGGACTGGCCGCCGCGTCGACGGCGTTCACCTCGACGGTGGAGGCTGCCCAGTACTCCACGATGCCCGTGTTCCTGGTCCTCGGCATGGCCGCCGGCACGATGTTCCCGCTGACCGGACTGCCCGACGTGGTCCAGACCATCGCGTCGCTCACCCCCATCAACGCGGCCGTGGACCTGGTCCACATCGGTCTCGACGGCGCCACCATGGCCGGCGAGGCGGCCGAGGGCTTCCTCGGCAGCTTCACCGCCGCCGGGTTCCCGCTGCTCGTGCTGGCCGGCTGGTGCGTGCTGGCGGTCCTGCTGGCCCGTCGCTACATGAAGTTCGAGCCCCGCCGCTAGGTTGAGGAGCATGAACAGCAAGCCGGTGACCGAGGCGCCCACCCCGCAGGTGGGCGCCTCGTCGCCGTACCAGAAGTTCGACAGGTACACGATGATCACCCTGTACTCGGTGACGCCCCTGGCGCCGCTGATGTCGGCGATGCTGCTGTCCAACGCCACTGCCTACTCATGGGCGACGATCCCGCACGTCGTGGCCCTCCTCGTGACCGTGGTGCTGTGCGCGCTGGTGCTGCGCCACTCCGTCCTGCCGGACGAGGCCAGGCTCCCGTGGCCCCGGCTGCTCGTGGCGGCCTTCTTCGCGGCGGGCCTGGCCGCGGCCGGGTTCGGCGCCTTCGCGGCCCCACCCACGGGCGACTCCGGGATCGACGTGCCCACTTCGCTGGTGCTGATCTCGCTGACCACGCTCGCCTTCGGATTCTCCCCCGCCATCCCGTGGCGGCGGACGTTCTGGTGCGCGGTCGCCGTGGCCGCACCCACCACCGCCGTGTGGCTGTGGCTGCACCCGGGACTGTTCGCCACCGGCCGCTGGGTCCCCACCACCGTCACCTCCCTGCTGGTCACCTTCGGCATCCTGATGTCCGGCGCGATGGCCGCCTGGACGCTGAAGCTGATGCGCGAGCAGGCCGAGCTCACCGTCGTGCGCTCAGAACTGGCCGTCGCCGAGGAGCGGCTGCGCTTCTCCCGCGACCTGCACGACATCTTCGGCCGCACCCTCACCGCCGTCGCCGTGAAGTCCGACCTGGCGGCGGAGCTCGCCACCGCCGGGCAGGTGGAGCGGGCGACGTCGGAGATGCGCGAGGTGCACGACCTCGCGGACCAGGGCCTGCGCGAGGTGCGCGACGTGGTGGCCGGCTACCGTGCCGTCGACCTCGGTGCCGAACTCAAGGGCGCCCGCGCCATGCTCACCGCCGCCGGCATCCACGTCCGGCTGATCGGCGACGCCGCGGGCATCGGCCCCGGGGCCGCGGAGGCACTGGCGTGGGCCGTGCGCGAGGGCGCCACCAACGTCGTCCACCACTCCGACGCGCGCACCTGCACCATCAAGCTCGCCGGCGGCGACGGGGTCGCCGAGGTCACCATCACCAACGACGGCGTGGGCGACCGCCCGCCGCGCCCGGGCGGTGGCGGCCTGGACGGCCTGCGGGCCAGACTGGGCAGGCTCGGCGGAGGCGTCGAGACCAGCCGCGAGCGGGACACCTTCACCCTCACCGCCCGCGTCCCCGAGGAGACCGCATGATCCGCATCCTGCTCGCCGACGACGAGACCCTCGTCCGCGACGCCCTGGCCACCATGCTCTCCCTGCAGGACGACATCGAGGTGGTGGCGCAGGCCGCATCCGGCGACGAGGCGGTCACGGCAATCGCCCACCACCGGCCCGACGTGGCGGTGCTGGACCTGCAGATGCCCGGGCGCGACGGGATCGAGGTCACCGCCGCGGTGGCCGAGTCCTCCCCCGGCACGCGTTGCCTGATCGTCACCTCGCACGGCCGGCCCGGCTACCTGAAACGCGCGCTGGCCGCCGGCGCCCGCGGGTTCCTTCCGAAGACCACCCCCGCCCGGGTGCTCGCCGACGTGATCCGGCAGGTCCACGCCGGCCAGCGCTACGTGGACCCGGAGTTGTCCGCCGCAGCCATCTCCGCCGGCGACTCGCCCCTCACGCCGCGCGAGGCCGACGTCCTGGAACTCGCCGACGGCGGCGCCCCCATTGAGGAGATCGCCGCTCGCGTCCACCTTTCACCCGGCACGGTGCGCAACTACCTCAGCTCCGCCGTTGCCAAGCTCGGCGCCGCCAACCGCCACGAGGCCGTCCGCGCCGCCCGCAGCAACGGCTGGATCTAGCCCCTCAGTTGCCCTGACGTGCGAGCACCAACTCCCCGTCAGTTGCCCTGACGTGCGAGCACCAACTCCCCGTCAGTTGCCCTGAGGTGCGAGCGGCAGCGAGCCTCGAAGGGCCTCCGTCTGCGCCCGTCGAGGCTCGCTGGCGCTCGCACCTCAGGGCAACTGATGAAGGGGGCGGCCGTAGGCCTCGAGCAGTCGCAGCCAGATCTCGCTCATGGTCGGGTAGGCGGGGACGGCGTGCCAGAGTCTGGCCAAGGGCACCTCGCCCACCACTGCGATGGTGGCGGCGTGCAGCAGTTCGGCGACGTCGGGGCCGACGAAGGTGGCCCCCACCAGCACGGAGCGGTCCTCGTCCACCACCATGCACGCCTGCCCCTCGTAGCCGTCGAGATGGAGGCTTGCGCCCGCGACGTCGCCGAGCGCGAACTCCACCTTCCGCACCTTCAGGCCCGCCTCCTGCGCGGCGGATTCGGTGAGCCCGACCGACGCCACCTGCGGGTCGCTGAACACCACCTGCGGCGCGGCCCGATGGTCTGCCGTGGCGACGTGCAGACCCCAAGGAGCGTCGTCGACGATGCCGCCGTTCGCGCGGGCCGCGATCACGGCGCCCGCCGCCCGGGCCTGGTACTTGCCCTGGTGCGTCAGCAGCACGCGGCCGTTGACGTCGCCCACGGCGTAGAGCCAGTCGAGGCCCTTGACCCGCATGGTGTCGTCCACCTCCAGGTACCCGTCCCCGAGGCCGACGGCGGCCAGATCGAGTCCCCCGATGCGGGGCCGACGCCCCGTCGCCACCAGCACCTCCGCCGCCACGACGCTCCGTCCGTCATCGGTCTCGACGGTGACCCTCCCGTCGGCGCGCGTCACCCGTACGGCGGAGGATTCCTCGAGGACCTCCACGCCCCGCTCCCGGAGTCGCCCGGTGACGGCCTTGCCGGCGAACGGCTCCATTGAGCCGAGCAAGCCGCTGCGGGCGACGACGGTGACCCGCGCGCCGAGGTCCGCGTACGCCGTCGCAAGTTCGCACGCCACCACGCCGCCGCCGATGATGACCAGGCTCTCCGGCACGGACTTGGCACTGGTGGCGTCCTTGCTGGTCCACGGTCCCGCCTCCTCCAAGCCCTCGACCGGCGGGACCAGCGGCTCGGTGCCGGTGCACACGGCCACGGCGTGCCGGGCGCGCAGCACCTGCCCGGCCCCGCCGTCGGAGGCGACGGTGACCTCCCGCTCCGCCGTGATGCGGCCCGTGCCGCGCACGAGCGTGATTCCGGCGCTCTCCAGCCACTCCACCTGGGAGGCGTCGTCCCACTCCGAGACGAACGAGTCGCGGCGCGCGAGGACCGCCCCGACGTCGAGCCCACCGGTGACCGCGGCGGCGGCACCGTCGACGCCCTCCGCCGCCCGGAGCGCCTCACCCGGTCTCAGCAGCGCCTTCGACGGCATGCACGCCCAGTAGGAGCAATCGCCTCCCACAAGGCTGTTCTCGACGATCGCGACGCTCAACCCTCCCCTGGCAGCGCGGTCCGCGACGTTCTCGCCGGTGGAGCCGGCGCCGATGACGATGAGGTCGAACTCGGTGGTTTCCATGTCCCCATCCTCCGCTCAGGACGCCGAGGATGTGGCGAGTAGCGCGGATCGGCGGGTTCCCCCTGGCAAGGGTCCTACGAACGGGTCGGTCTACCGACCCCAACGCAGGAGCCTTGCCGACGGGTCGCTCAGGAGTGGGCGTGCGGCTCGTGGTTGGCGTGGTCGGAGCGCTCGAACTGGAACGTGGAGTGCTCGACGCTGACGTCGAAGTGCTCCGCCACGCAGGTCTGCAGGTCCAGCAGGATCCGGGGCGCGTGGCCGTCGCTGAAGCAGGAGTCGTCCAGCACCACGTGGGCGGTGAGCACGGGCAGGCCGGTGGTGATCTCGGAGGCGTGCAGGTCGTGCACGTCGATGACGTGGGGCACCTCGAGGATGTGGCGGCGGACGTCGTCGAGGTCCAGCCCGGCCGGCGTGGACTCCATCAGGATCCCGGCGGACTGCCGCAGGATCAGCAGCGCGCGCGGCAGGATCAGCAGGCTGATGAGCATGCCGGCGACGGCGTCGGCGCGGGTCCAGCCGGTGGTGGCGATCACGATGGCGCTGACGATGACGGCCACCGATCCCAGCGCGTCGTTGACCACCTCCAGGAAGGCGGCCCGCATGTTGATGTTGGCGCCCCGGCCACCGGCGAGCACCAGCAGGGAGACCAGGTTTCCCACCAGTCCCACGATGCCGAAGACCAGCAGCCCCGTCGAGGAGATCTCCCCGGGCTCGAACAGCCGTCGGATACCCTCCACCAGCGCGTAGATCCCGACGCCGAACAGCACCAGCGCCTGCATTCCCGCCGCCAGGACCTCCGCGCGACGCCAACCCCAGGTGCGCTCAGGCGAGGCGGGGCGCAGCGCCAGCGAGGCCGCGATCAGCGCCATCAACAGGCCGGCGGCGTCGGTGAGCATGTGCCCGGCGTCCACCAGCAGCGCCAGGCTGCCGGTCCAAATGGCGCCGATCACCTCCGCCACCAGGATGGTGGCGGTGATGGCGAACGCGATCGCCAGCCGCTTGCGCGGCGTGGCTGCGTCGTGGTGCGAGTGGTCGTGGCCCATTGCCGCCGATGCTAGCCCACCCCAAAGAACCTCCTTCCATGTCAAGTCACCTTTACTTCTTTTGTCAAATACCCTTGACATTGGATGTCAACCCGACTTAACATTTCCTGCATGGCCCCCAAGGAACCAGAGAACCCAACCAACCCGGTTCGGATGCATCGACGGGCACTGCGGCTGACACAGGCAGAGCTCGCCACCACCGTCGGCGTGAGTCGGCAGACCGTGATCGCCATCGAACAGGGCAACTACGCCCCCACCGTGTTCCTGGCCCTGCGCCTCGCCAAGGCGCTGGGCACCACGGTGGAGACACTCTTCGACACCCCAGACCAGCAGGAGGAAGCATGACCAGCAAGCAGAGCAGGACCAGCCAAGCGACGGACCGCCTCATGAACATGGAGGGGATCGACGAGCGGGAGGAGCGCGTCTTCAACCAGGCAACCACGTTCGGACTGATGGTCGGGAGCTACACCAGCCTCGCCGTCGCACTGGTGGCAGCGGTGTTCGGTGCGATCGCCCTTCCCATCGGCCTGCTGGCCATGATGGGCCTGCCCACCTGGGCCGCCCAGTGGTACGCCGGCCGCCAGGGCGTCAGCCTGGACGAGCTGGCAGACAAGGCCAGCGCCAAGCAGCGCCTCATCGCGGCGGGGGTGGTGGTGGTCGGGATCCTGCTCACCGTCGGGGCCATGGCGTGGACCGTCTTCACCGGGCAGGGGCTCATCCCCCTGCCGAAGCTTGAGTTCGGCCCCGACGCCACCGGAGCCACCGCCAGCGCCGTCCGGGGCGGGGTCATCGGCGCGGCCATCGGCGTCGGCCTCGCCGCCACGTGGGTCCTCGTCGGCACCCTGAGACGCAAGCGCAAGCCCGCCTCGGAGATCGCCGACGAAGAGGACTTCGACTGAGGCGCAAGGAAGGATTAAGTCCTACTGAAGGTGAGGCCACATCATGCGTACGACAAAGCAGCTCAGCATCACGCTCCCCAACAACATGGCCGAGGCGCTGAAAGCGCGGGTTGCCTCTGGCGCGTACGCGAGCGAGAGCGAGGTCATCAGAGACGGCCTTCGTGCGCTGTTCGCACGCGAGGAAGCAGTAGAAGCCTGGCTTCGTGCGGAGGTGGTGGCGTCCTACGACGAGTTGCGTGCTGACCCCTCACAGGCGATCAGCTCCGACGACATGCGCACCCACCTGAACAGGGTTCATCGGGAGCGGCTTGGGGAAGTCTGTCACATGATCTTCACAACCCAGCCGTAGGCTTTGGACAGGTTCTCCCGGAAGGATTCCCACCATGCCCGGATACCAGCACCACATCGCCATCGTGGCACACGACAACAAGAAGACCGAGCTGCTCTCGTGGGCCAACTTCAACCGCGGCACGCTCAGCAGCCACCACCTCTACGCCACCGGCACCACGGGCACGATGCTCGCCTACGAGTTGGGGCTGCCGGTGACACGCCTGCTGTCCGGCCCCGTAGGCGGGGACCAGCAGATCGGGGCCAAGATCGCCGAGGGCGTGATCGACACGCTGATCTTCTTCTGGGACCCCCTGGAGGCGCAGCCACACGACCCGGACGTGAAGGCCCTGCTGCGGATCGGCGCCGTCTGGAACGTTCCCATGGCCTGCAACGCGGCGACGGCGGACCTGCTGATCTCCTCGCCCCTGCTGGGCAAGGAGTGGGCCAACAAGCCCGAGTTCCTGCCCCGCGACTGGGAACCGGAGCAGGGCGAGCGCTCCTGACCACGCACCTCCCCGAAAGCGTGTAACGCTGGGGGCGGCAGTCGACACCTTCAGCAACACTGTTGCGCTGGGTGCCGCCGACCCCGCCGCAAGCGTATAGCGCTGGGGGCGGCAGTCGGCTCCCTCCGCAACACTCTTACGCTGGCGCCACGGGCGGGCTGGCCCGCCGTCTGCCACGATTGGCCAATGGAGGCCCAAGGACAACTCACCCACAGCTCCCGCATCAGGGACGTGCTGAATCGACCCTTGGGGCGCGACGTCGTGGACAAGCTGCTGCTGCAGCTGGGGCGCTCGCCCAGGTGGGTCAACAACCCTCTGGTGTCCAGGATGAGGCTGGATCAACTGGAGGCGATGGCCAGGCCCGTCGTGGGCGAGGGCTTCGTGGACGCGCTGCTGGAGTTGCTCAACGAGATCCCTGCCCCCAACCCGATCGCACCGGGCGATCCCACGCCCACCTGGTGGAAGCAGGCCGTGTTCTACCAGGTGTACCCGCGCTCGTTCGCGGACTCCGACGGCGACGGCGTGGGCGACATCCGCGGCATCATCAACCACCTGGACCACATCGCGGACCTCGGAGTCGACTGCCTGTGGCTCTCCCCCATCTTCGCCTCCCCCAACGAGGACAACGGCTACGACATCTCCGACTACCGCGCCGTGATGCCCGAGATGGGCAGCCTCGATGACGTGGACGAGTTGATCGCCGGCTGCCACGAGCGCGGCATGCGGCTGATCCTGGACCTCGTGGTCAACCACACCTCCGACGAGCACGAGTGGTTCCGCGCCGCCCGCCAGGACCCGGACGGCAAGTACGGGCAGTACTACTTCCTCCGCGAGGGCGCGCCGCCACCGGCCGACCCACCCAACAACTGGTCCAGCTTCTTCTCCGGCCCGGCGTGGCGGTGGGTGGAGGACGCCCAGCGCTGGGCGCTGCACCTGTTCGCCAACGGCCAGATAGACCTGAACTGGGACAACCCGGAGGTGCGCGCCGAGGTGGCCGACATCGTGCAGTGGTGGCTGGACCGCGGCATCGACGGCTTCCGCCTGGACGTCATCAACTACATCTCCAAACGCGAGGGCCTGCCCGAGGGCAACGAGTTCGTCGGCCAGTTGATGGAGTTCCGCGGCGTGGAGCACTACTTCCACGGACCGCACCTGCACGAGTACCTGGCCGAGCTGCGTCGCAACGGCTTCACCCGCCGCGACGTCGCCCCGGACTCGAGCGGTCCCGGGCGCGACGCCGTCGCCGTCATGATCGGCGAGACGCCGGGGATCGGGATGGAGGTGGGCAGGCTGCTCACGGCCGAGGACCGTGGCGAGATGGACCTGATCTTCAACTTCGACGTGCTGGAACCGCCGGGCAAGACGCGTTGGGACGACTACCGCTACCCCCTCAGCTACCTGAAGAACCACCTCGTCGAGTACCAGTCCCGGCTGGGCGCGAACGACTGGATGAGCCTGTTCGTGGAGAACCACGACAACCCGCGCATGGTCTCCAAGGTCAACCCGGACCCGCGCTTCCGTACCGCCATCGCCAAGGCAGTGGCCGCCATCCAGCTGCTCAGCCGCGGGACGCCGTTCATCTACCAGGGCCAGGAGATCGGGGCGATCAACCAGGACTTCCCCGACGCCCGGGCACTGCGCGACGTCGAGTCCATCAATCGGCTGGCGGAGGCCGAGGTGGAGGGCCGCGACGGGCTCGCCGAGGTGATGGCCGGCTCCCGCGACCACGCCCGCACCCCCATGCGCTGGGACACCACACCCAACCACGGCTTCACCACCGGCGAGCCCTGGATCGGGTTCCACGAGAGCTCGCGCGGGTTCACCGTCGCCGAGCAGGACCAGGACCCCGAGTCGGTGCTGAACTTCTACCGCGGCCTCATCCGGATGCGACGGCGCCACCCCGCCCTGACGATGGGGTCGGTCCGCTTCGTCGAGCCCGAGCGGCACGACTGGTTCGGCTGGTACCGGGAGCTCGAGGACCCCGAAACCGGCACCACCGACCGCTGGTTCATCCAGGTCAACCTCACCCGCCACCACGTCCTGCCGCCCCGCTCCGCCCCGGGCGCCCACCACCTGCTGGACCCGTACGAGGTCCGGATCCTGCGCAAGGACTGACGTCGCGCGGCTTCACCCCGGCTCACTGCAACCGAGGACTCCAACAGCCGAGCCCTGGGTCACACGGTCCAGGAGCCGGGCGTGGAAGCGCAGGTCTCCGGTGACTTCGGGGTGGAACGCCAGGCCCAGCACGTTGTGCTGTTCGACGGCGACGACGCGGCCGTACGGCAGCGACGCGACGGCGGTGGCGCGGGGGCCGACCTCCTCCACCACTGGCGCCCGGATGAACGCGGCGTGCGCCGTCGGCGGTTCCAGGGCGGGCACTGCCAGTTCGGTCTCGAAGGACTCGGCCTGGCTGCCGAAGGCGTTGCGGCGGACGGTGACGTCCAGGCCGCCGAGGGTCTGTTGCCCGTCGATGCCGCCGACGAGCCGGTCGGCCAGCAGGACCAGTCCCGCGCAGGTGCCGAGCACGGGCATCCCTCCGGCGATGGCGGCGCGCAGCGGTTCGCGGAGCCCGAAGGCGCGGGTGAGCTTGTCCATGACGCTGGACTCGCCGCCGGGCAGCACCAGCCCGGCCACCGTCCCCAGCTCGGCGGCGCGGCGCACGGGCACGACGTCGGCCCCGAGTTCGGAGAGCGCGCGGGTGTGCTCGCGCACGTCGCCCTGGAACGCGAGGACCCCGACGCGGGGCGGGTTCACCAGCCGCGCTCGGCGAGGCGGTGGGGTGCGGGCAGGTCCGCGACGTTGATGCCCACCATCGCCTCGCCCAGGCCGCGGGAGGCCGCCGCGATGACGGCCGGGTCATCGTGGAACGTGGTGGCCTTGACGATGGCGGCGGCACGCAGGGCGGGGTCCCCGCTCTTGAAGATGCCGGAGCCGACGAAGACGCCGTCGGCGCCGAGCTGCATCATCATGGCGGCATCGGCGGGGGTGGCGACGCCGCCGGCAGTGAACAGCACCACGGGCAACTTCCCGGTCTCGGCCACTTCCGCCACCAGCTCGTAGGGCGCCTGCATCTCCTTGGCGGCCACGTAGAGCTCGTCGCGGGCCATGGCCCGCAGGGCGTTGATCTCGGAGGTGATCCGCCGGATGTGCAGGGTGGCCTCGGACACGTCGCCGGTGCCCGCCTCGCCCTTGGAGCGGATCATCGCCGCGCCCTCGTTGATCCGCCGCAGCGCCTCGCCGAGGTTGGTGGCGCCGCACACGAACGGCACCTCGAAGGCGTGCTTGTCGATGTGGTTGGCGTAGTCGGCGGGCGAGAGCACCTCGGACTCGTCGATGTAGTCCACGCCCAACTCCTGCAGCACCTGCGCCTCGACGAAGTGGCCGATGCGGGCCTTGGCCATCACGGGGATGGAGACGGCCTCCCTGATGCCGTCGACCATGTCCGGGTCGCTCATCCGGGACACGCCGCCCTGCGCGCGGATGTCGGCCGGCACCCGCTCGAGTGCCATGACGGCGACGGCGCCGGCATCCTCCGCGATCCGCGCCTGCTCCGGCGTCACCACGTCCATGATGACGCCACCCTTCAGCATCTCCGCCAAGCCGCGCTTGACCCTGCCAGTACCTGTCTTGGTGTGCATGGAGCTCCCTCTCTTTTGGCCTAGGCCAAAAACTAGCATGACCCGTGCCAATCACTCGCCCGCCTGTCCAGCAAGGGCGCAGGCGGTACGCTCGGGCCGTGGACACCCCGGGAGCCGAGATCAGCGGCAGCACTGCCGCGGAGATCGCGGACAGCGTGCGCGGACTCGTCGAGCGCGGCGACCTCCGCCCCGGCGACGCCCTGCCGCCCGTCCGCGCGCTGGCCGAGCAACTCGGCGTGAACCGCAACACCGCGGTGGCCGCCTATCGTCGCCTCGCCCGCTCCGGCGCCGTGGTGGCGCAGGGCAGGGCCGGCACCCGGGTCGCAGGGCGCGCTCCCGCCCCGCAGGAGGGATATGCGGAGGCCGGACCGCTGCGCGACATAGGCACCGGCAACCCCTCGCCAACCCTGATCCCCGACCTCGGCCCCGCGCTGCAGGCAGCCGCCGGCCGCCCGGTCCTCTACGGCGAGCCGGTGATCGACCGCGACTTCGAGGCCTGGGCGCGTGAGTGGATGTCCCCGGACCTCCCCGGGCAGGACTGGCGACTCACACTGACCAGCGGCGCCGTCGACGCCGTGGAGCGCCTGCTGGCACAGGCGCTGATGCGCGACGACGCCGTCGCCCTCGAGGACCCGTGCTTCCTCTCCAGCATCCAGACCGTCCGCCTGGGCGGCTACCGGCCAGTGGCGGTCCCCGTCGACGAGGAGGGCATGACCGTCGAGGGTCTGCGGGTCGCCCTCGCCGCCGGGGTGCGCGCCGTCGTGCACACGCCCCGCGCACAGAACCCGACGGGCGCCTCGCTGACCGCGGACCGCGCGGCGGCGCTGCGGGAAGTCCTCGAGGAACACCCGTACGTGCTCGTCATCGAGGACGACTTCTACTCCCTGCTGTCCCAGCAGCCGTTCCACTCGCTGATCGGTCCGGACCACCGCCGCTGGGCCCTGGTGCGCTCCGTGTCGAAGTTCATCGGCCCGGACATGTGCCTGGCCGTGACCGCCACGGACCCTGAGACCGCTGCCCGCCTCGCGATGCGCCTCAGCCCCGGCACCACCTGGGTCAGCCACCTGCTCCAGCGCATCACGCACGCCCTACTGCGCGACGAGGACACCCGTCGTCTGGTGGAGCGGGCCGGCACGCACTACGCCGAGCGCAACCGCCACGTCGCCGCCCGCCTCACCGCCGCCGGTCTGCCGGCGACCGCCCGCGACGGCATGAGCCTGTGGCTGCCCGTGCCGGCCCCGGCGCGCGACGTCGCCGAGCGGCTGATGCGACGCGGCTGGCTGGTGCGCACCGGCGACGAGTTCCGCCTGGCCGACGACGCCGCCCCCTCGCGGCACCTGCGCCTCACCGTGCACGACCTGACCTCCGACGAGGTGGACACCCTCGTGGCCGACCTGGTCGCCGCCACCGCCAATCCCTGAAACGAATCAAGTCTGGATTGTTGGACCATAGACGGGCCAACAATCCAGCATCGAGCATTTGGTTGCGAGTTGCAAGCATCCGATCGGAAACATATGCTTGCATCATGCAACTTTCTGAGGAACTGGCCCGACTCTTCGCCAACCTCGGCCCCGCCTTCTCCCGCCTCCACGAGGACGGCCTGCGTAACGCGGACTACCTCGTGCTCGCCTGGCTCGACAACCGGATGGCCCTCGACGGCGTCCGGCTGAGCGACCTCGCCGAGGCCCGCGGCTATGACATCTCAACCATGAGCCGACGCGTGACGCACCTCGTCGACGCCGGCCTGGTGGAGCGGCTGCCGGACCCGGACGACGGTCGTGCACAGCTGCTGGTCATCACGCGCGCCGGCCGCACCCTCGTCGCGAAGGGCCGCACCCGTCGCGTCAACCTCATCACGGAGACCCTCGACGACTGGTCCGAGGAGGACAAGGACCAGCTCGCCCGTCTCCTCTCCCGCCTCAACCAGAACCTGGAGCTCGCCCTGTGACCGCCACCACCAAGGAAGCCGCACCGTACGCGCTGAGCCCGGGGGACCGTCGCGTCTTCCTGGGCCTCATGATCGGCATGTTCGTGTCGTCCATCAGCCAGACCATCGTCGGCCCGGGCATGCCCCGCATCGTCGCCGACCTCGGTGGCATGGAGTACTACTCGTGGGTCGCGACGGCGGCCATGCTGGTGAGCGCTGTCAGCGTGCCGATCGTCGGCAAGCTGTCGGACCTGTACGGGCGGCGCTCGTTCTACATGGGCGGCCTCGTTGTGTTCATGATCGGCTCGATCGTGTGCGGCTTCTCCGTCGACTTCTGGATGCTGGTCCTCGGCCGCTGCATCCAGGGACTCGGCATGGGCACGCTGATGCCGCTGTCGCAGACCATCATCGGCGACATCATCCCCGCCCGGCAGCGCGGCAAGTACCAGGGCTACATGGGCGCCGTCTTCGGCGTCACCTCCGTGGCCGGCCCGCTCGCCGGCGGCGCCATCACCGACCTGCTCGGGTGGCGCTGGCTGTTCTTCACCCCGCTGCCGCTGGGCATCATCGCCCTCATCGTCATCACCCGCTTCCTCCACATCCCGCACGAGCGCCGCGAGGCGAAGATCGACTACCTCGGCATCGCGATCCTCGCCCCCACCCTGGTGTCCATCCTGCTGGCCACCTCCTTCGGCGGCGTCACCTACCCGTGGGTCTCGCCGCAGGTGCTGGGCCTGTTCGCGTTCGGCGCCGTCGGCCTGGTGGCCTTCGTCCTCGTCGAGCTGCGGGCCAGTGAGCCCGTGCTGCCGCTGCGCCTGTTCCGCAACTCCATCTTCACCTTCTCCAACATCGCGGCCTTCGCGATCGCGATGGTGATGTTCGGCTCCATCATCTACATCCCCGTCTTCGCACAGGGCGTGATGGGCGTCAGCGCCACCGAGTCCGGCCTGATTCTGCTGCCGCTGATGCTGGGCATGATCCTGCTGGGCATCGTCGCCGGGATGCTGGTCACCAAGTGGGGCCGCTACAAGGAGATCATGCTCGTCGGCGTGCTGGTGATGATGGCCGGCATCGGGCTGCTGCTGCGCCTGAGCGTCGACTCCTCCAGGCTCCAGCTCACCGTCGCCATGGCCGTGTTCGGCATCGGACTGGGCCTGGCGATGCAGCTCTACACCCTCGTCGTGCAGAACTCCGTGTCCCGCCGCGACCTGGGCGTCGGCACCGCCTCCATCCAGTTCTTCCGCAACGTAGGCTCCACCGTCGGCGTGGCCATCTTCGGCTCCATCATGACCGGCGGGCTCGCCGTCGCCATCCTGAACCACCTGCCCGGGGAGGTCGCCGAGCAGATGGGCGACCAGCTGGACCACATCGACGCCGGCTCCGTCCTCGACCCCGACACCATGGCCGCCCTCCCGCCGGAGGTCCTCGACGCCGTCCGCATGGCCCTCGCCGACCAGCTGCACATCGTGTTCCTCGCCTGCCTGCCGCTGCTGGCCGTCGCGTTCATCGCCACCATCTTCATCAAGGCGCAGCCGCTGGCCGACACGGTCAACACCGTCGACGAGGCCCGCATGGAGCTGCTCGACACCCTCGGCCAGTCCGCCATGAGCGACGAGGTGGTCCCGGGCCTCGGCACGAAGGACGAGGGCGTGCGCACCCGCGAGCGGATCCTCGGCATCCACCTGGACCTCCTGCTGCGCGAGAGCCAGCGCCCCGAGCGCCAGCTGCTGCGGCAGGCGATCACCGACATCGGCAAGGGTGACCTGGCTGCCGGGCAGGCCATCATCGGCCAGACCGCCAAGATGCTCGGCTCCGACGACGCCAAGGAGATTGTGGCCGCCGAGAAGTTCGCCGCTGCGCTGGCCCGGGCGTCTGCCCAGACCGGTGGCGTGATCAGCGACGACCTCCGCAAGGAGATCGCCGTCCGCGCCGCCGCCGACAAGGCCCGCGCCGAGGTGCTCGGCTCCTTCGAGCCGTCCGTGACCGAGGACTACGTGGCCGTCGACGTCAACCAGCTGCGCTACGCCACCAACGACCTCTCGACGGTGCTCCTGCTGGACCTGGCCGCCAGCCGCCGGTAGGGCGCCAGTCGCCGTGACGTGCGAAGAATCCCAGTCGTCCTGAGGTGCGAGCGACAGCGAGCCTCGAAGGACCCCGCCGGTCGTCAGTCGGGCCAACTAGTCTGGTTCCCATGATTCAGTTCGGAGGACACGTACGCCGCGAGAACCCCATCGTCGAGTCGGCCGCCAGGGGTGCGGACATCGCCCAGATCTTCCTGGGCGACCCGCAGAGCTGGAAGAAGCCGGTCTCGGACTACGACGGCGGCGCCGCGGCACTGCGGGCTGACGCGGAGGAGGCGGGGATCGGGCTCTACGTCCACTCCCCCTACGTGATCAACGTGGCCTCCACCAACAATCGCATCCGGATCCCGTCGCGCAAGATCCTGCAGCAGACGGTGACGGAGGCGGCCGCGGCGGGCGCGCGGGGCGTCGTCGTCCACGGTGGTCACGTCACCGCGAACGACGACCCGGAGGCCGGCTACGTCAACTGGCGCAAGTGCATCGACGGGTTGAAGCTGGACGTGCCGATCTTCATCGAGAACACCGCCGGCGGCGCCAACGCCATGGCGCGCACGCTGGAGGCCATCGGCCGCACCTGGGACGCCATCGCGGACTCGGACAACATCGACATGGTGGGCTTCTGCCTGGACACCTGCCACGCCCACGCCGCGGGGCTGGACCTGTCCACCGTCGTCGACGACATCCGCGCCATCACCGGCCGCATCGACCTGGTCCACTGCAACGACTCCCGCGACGAGGCAGGCTCCGGGGCCGACCGCCACACCAACCTGGGCCACGGCAAGATCGACCCCCAGCTGCTCCTGCACGTGGTCCGTGAGGCGGGCGCCAACGTCATCCTGGAGACACCCGGCGACTCCGGCGAGCACACGGCTGAGATCACGTGGCTGAAGGAGTCGCTGAAGCAAGGCTGAATCACTTGGAGCAAGCTCGGTGGAGCGCACAGCACCGCAGACGGAGCCGAGCGCACCAGCCACCTGATCCGAACTGGAGCCTGGAGCGGACGGCACCCGAGACGGAGCCGTCCGCTCCAACCACTTCCGGAGCTTTGTGCACCCAGCGCAGCCCCAATCGCGTTATGTGGAACACGACGCCAATCAGCGCCGCACAGCTCAATCTGGAGGAAGACCGATGAAGCGATTCCTGACCGGGTGCGCCGCGGGCGCGCTCGTCGTCGGCGGCATTGTCCTGTCCGCCCAACCGGCGCAGGCGGCGACCCCGTCGTCGTACGCCGTCATGCTGCTCCAGCCCATCGGCGGGCAGCCCAACTCCTACGCCTCGGGCATCAACGGCCGCGGCGACGTCGTCGGCTCGTCCCAGCCGTCAGGCACCACGATCGACGGCGGCGGTCACGCCACGCTGTGGAAGTCACGGTCCAGCCACGGCACCGCGGTCTCGTCGAGCTTCCCGAATGCGCAGCGGCTGGACATCGCCGGCAACGGCACCATCGTGGGCAACTGGGCAATGGGCCAGCCCAGCGCATTCTGGTTCGCCGGTGGGAACGGTTCGAACATCGAGCACGACGGCGCCTACAGCAGGGTCGGCCAGATCTCGGATACCGGCACGGCAGTGCTCACCGTCCAGGCCGAGGCCAGCGAGGTGTTCACCGTCACCAGTCCCACCGCCGCCACGGCACTACCCACCCCTGCCGGAGCGACTGCACCATCCGGAACCGCGATCTCGGACAACGGCCGCCACGTCGGAGGGCACGCCACCCAGGGCAGCACCACCGTCGCAGCCCTGTGGAGCGACGGCGTGGGAAGATTGCTGGCCGGCCCGGCAAGCGCCAGCAACGCCCTCATCTCGTCGGTCAACGACGGCGGGGTGGCGGTGGGCTGCGCAACCATCTCCGGGACCGGCGCCGCCCTGCGCTTCGCCGCCGACGGCTCGGCCACCCGCCTGCCGGCGCTCGGCGGATTCCCAAGCGCCTGCGCGTCGGCCATCAACAATGCTGGCGCCATCGCAGGCACCTCAAGCACCACCAACGGCGACTCGCGGGCGGTGGTGTGGGTGGACGGCGCAGTGCATGACCTCAATGCCCTCGCCACCCGGCGCGCGGGCTACACCCTCACCTCGGTGAGCGGCATCAACGCTTCCGGGCAGCTCGTCGGGACGGCCCGCCTCGCCGACGGCACCCACCGCGGCTTCATCGCCACGCCCAGCACCGCCGAGACCATCTACACCATCCCCGGCTACCACCACTTCAACGGCCGCGACTGGAAGACCGCCTGCGAGCCCTACTCCCAGACCACCCGCTGCCGCACCGAGATCATCGCCACCCAGGTGGTCCACCGCAACGGCGCGTACGCCCGCGTCACCGACTGGGCCTTCAACAACCTCACCTACAACCCCAGCCCCCGCACCCAATGGGCCAACAACCCCCTCGGCAAGAAGGGCGAGTGGACCGCCGACGACGGCCGCAAGTGGCGCACCGAGTGCGACACCACCAACACCGGCCGCAACGGCTGCCGCAGCTACGTCCAGGCCCGCGTCGCCGACGCCACCCCCAAGCCCGGCGGCGGCTACACCTACACCGTCACCACCAAATGGGTCTTCAACAACATCGTGAAGTTCAGCTGACCAAGCCGAGTCGAGCGGACGGCACCGGAGACGGAGCCGTCCGCTCCAACCATTTTCCAAACCTTGTGCACCTGGAGCAGACCCGATCGCGTTAACCCGGGAGAACCCCGACCCCCGGAGGAACCCGATGAAGCGAATCCTGTCCACCTGCGCAGCCGGCGCACTCGTCCTCGGCGGCAGCATCCTCGCCACCCAACCCGCCCAAGCCGCAGAACCACCGTCGTACTCGGTGATGCTGCTGCAACCAGCTGCCGGGCATGTGACTTCCGAGGCTCTCGGCCTCAACGACGCGGGCGATGTCGTCGGATGGTCCGGAACGGAAGGGAACATCGCAAGGGGGACTCTTTGGACGTCTCGTTCCAACCGTGGCGTCACCCTCGGAGCCGGCTACGGCATGGCCGTGGACATCTCAGGCACCGGCGTGATCCTCGGGCAGAGCTACGCAGGGGACCGCAATCCCTACTGGTACCAGCACGGCTCCGTTGCCAGCTTCGAACTGCGTGAGGAATCGGAACACTTCGCCCGCGGCATCTCAGAGAGTGGTGTTGCCCTGATCCAGAGCGCCAGCGGCATGGGGTACACCGCAACCGCGCCCAACGCACTCACGCAACAGACGCCTCCTGCCGGATCGACCCCATCTCAGGTGATGTCCATCTCACCGAACGGCCGCTTCGTCGCCGGGCAGGTCTATGGCGGCGGGGCCACTCTCTGGGTGGATGGGAACGCCCGGCTCCTCGGTTCGGGAACGGGCTCGGTCAGCAACGAGATGACGGCTGTCAACGACGCCGGGACATCTGTGGAATGCCGCCCGGTCAGCACCACCTGGCCGACGGTGAGGGGCACGCGGATCTTCTCCGCAACCGGCGATGTCACCGACCTCGCACCCCTGGCAGGCTCGGACGGCACTTGCGCCCAGGTCATAAACAACGACGGCGTGATAGCGGGAGGTGCCGGGAAGCAGCCAGCCGTGTGGGTCGACGGCAAGGCCTATGCGCTGAACTCGCTGGTCCCCCGCCGCGTCGGATTTGCCCTGCAGACCGTGAATGACATCAACGCTTCGGGCCAACTCGTCGGAATGGCCACCTTGGACGACGGCTCGAAGCGCGGCTACATCGCCACACCCAGCACCGCCGAGACCATCTACACCACCCCCGGCTACCACCACTTCAACGGCCGCGACTGGAAGACCGCCTGCGAGCCCTACTCCCAGACCACCCGCTGCCGCACCGAGATCATCGCCACCCAAGTCATCTACTCAGGCGGCACCTACACCCGCGTCACCGACTGGGCCTTCAACAACCTCACCTACAACCCCAGCCCCCGCACCCAATGGGCCAACAACCCCCTCGGAAAGAAGGGCGAATGGACGGCCGACGACGGCCGCAAGTGGCGCACCGAATGCGACACCACCAACACCGGCCGCAACGGCTGCCGCAGCTACGTCCAGGCCCGGGTCGCCGACGCCACCCCCAAGCCCAGCGGCGGCTACACCTACACCGTCACCACCAAATGGGTCTTCAACAACATCGTCAAGTTCAGCTGACCACCCGGGGAACGGGTAACCCAGAGCTTGGCAGTTCGAGCTCTGGGTTACACCTACTCGGGGCCTGCTGCTGGCTGTAACCGAGAGCTTGGCAGTCGGAGCTCTGGGTCACACCTACTCGGGGCCTGCTGCTGGCTGAAACGGAGAGCTTGGCAGTTGGAGCCCTGAGTCACACGCACTCGTGACCCGGCAGGAACCTACCCACCGGGGCCGCGGCCCCGCACCAGGTTCTGGATGGACAGCACGTTCTCCAGCAGTTCGGGGTCCATCAGCTCCCGCTCCAGCACGATGTCGCGCACACTCCGGCCACTGCGGGCCGCCTCCCGGCCCACCTCGTCGCCGGCGCGGTGGCCGATGTAGTCGTTGAGGTAGGTCACCAGACCGATGGAGTTGGTGACGTAGCCGAGGCAGACCTCCGGGTTGGCGGTGATGCCCTCGACGCAGTGGATCCGCAGGGTGTGGATGGAGTTGCGCAGCAGCACCAGCGACTCCACCAGCGCCTCGGCGATCACCGGCTCCATCACGTTCAGCTGCAGCTGCCCGGCCTCGGCGCCGAGGCCGATGCACACGTCGTTGCCGATCACCTTGAAGCAGACCTGGTTGACCACCTCGGGGATCACCGGGTTCACCTTGGCCGGCATGATCGAGGAGCCCGCCTGCCGCTGGGGCAGGTTGATCTCGTGCAGCCCGGCGCGCGGTCCGGAGGACAGCAGTCGCAGGTCGTTGCAGATCTTGGACAGCTTCACGGCGAGGCGTTTCAGGGCGGCCGACGCCATCACGTACGCCCCGGTGTCGCTGGTGGCCTCGATCAGGTTGGGCGCACCGACGCAGGGACGTCCGGTGACGGCGGCGAGCTTCTCCACCGCCAGCTCCGCATACCCCTCGGGAGTGTTGATTCCGGTGCCGATGGCCGTGGCCCCCAGGTTCACCTCCAGCATCAGGCCCCGCGCCCCCTCCAGGTGGCGCAGCTCCTCCTCGATGGTGACCCCGAACGCGGTGAACTCGTTGCCGAGCGTCATGGGCACCGCGTCCTGCAGCTGGGTGCGCCCCATCTTGAGGATTTCGGCGAACTCGTGGCCCTTGGCGACGAAGGCCTGCGCCAGGTCCTCCACCTCACCCACCAACTCCCCTAGCAGTTCGTCGAGCGCGATCCGCAGCCCCGTCGGGTAGGCGTCGTTGGTGGACTGGCTGCGGTTGACGTGGTCGTTGGGGCTGACCACCTCGTAGTTGCCCTTCGGCTGCCCCAGGTGCTCCAGGGCCAGGTTGGCCAGCACCTCGTTGGTGTTCATGTTCACCGAGGTGCCCGCCCCGCCCTGGAACTGGTCCACGGGGAACTGGTCCATGCACCAGCCGTCGTCCAGCACGCGCTCGCAGGCCCAGATGATGGCCGTGCCCACCTCGGGGCTCAGCGTCCCCAGTTCCAGGTTGGCGTGCGCGGCCGCCTTCTTCACCTGCACCATCGCCCGGATCAGCTGCGGGATGTCGTTGATGGTCCTGTCGCTGATGGTGAAGTTCTCCATCGCCCGCAGCGTGTGGATCCCCCAGTAGGCACTGTTCGGCACTTCACGACTGCCCAGGAGGTCGTACTCGGTCCTCGTTGTCCGCATGGGTGGAACCCTAACGCCCCGGCCGACCGCCCCGTCGCCACACCACCGGAGGCCAAGTTGGGGACACCCACCATCTCCACAAACCTGAACGGTAGGGTGGGCGACGTGACTAAGAGCGTGTACGTTGCCTCGGCAGAGAAGCAGGTCAGCAAGAGCGCGATCGCCCTAGGCGTGATCGAGTTGTTCGCGCGCCAGGTGAAGACGGTCGGCGTGTTCCGACCGCTGGTCCACTCGCTCGAGAAAGACACCGTCACGCAGGCCCTGCTGTCCCAGAAGGCCATCCGCAACAAGAACTTCAGCGACGCCGTCGGCGTCACCTACGACGACTACGCCGACGACCCGGACCAGGCCATGGACGTCATCGTCAGCAAGTACGCCGCCCTCGCGGAGCGGTGCGACGCCATCGTCGTGCTCGGTTCCGACTACGACTACATCGCCGGCGGCACCGAGCTGGACACCAACGCCACCATCGCCGCCAACCTGAACTCCCCCGTGCTGTTCGTGGTGCGCGCCGCGAAGCGCTCGGTGGACCAGGTGCGCCGCATGGCCGAGGAGTCCATCGAGGCCTACGAGGCCCGCCACAACACCGTCGTCGGCATCATCGCCACCCGCACCAACCCCGACGACGTGGACGCCGTAGCCACTGCCCTCAAGGGCGTGCGCCCCGTCCCGGTCTCGGTGCTGCCGGCCGAGCCCGTCCTGGGCGCGCCGTCGGTGCGGATGCAGATGGAGGCCGTGGACGCCGAACTGTGGCTCGGCAACCCGGACTTCCTGGACCGCGAGTCGCTGCACACCGTGATCGCGGGCATGACCCTGCCCAACCTGCTGACGCGCCTGCACCCGGAGTCCACCGTCGTCGTCGCCGCTGACCGCCTGGACCTGCTGCCGGGTCTGCTGTGGGCGCACGAGTCGACGGCGTTCGGGCCCCTGTCCGCCATCTTCCTGACCGGCGGGTTCGAGATCCCGGAGTCCATCGAGACGCTGCTGCGCGCCACCAAGGTGGACCTGACCATCGCCAAGACCCACGACGACACGTTCGAGACCGCCGCCACCCTGCGCGAGGTGGTGGGCATCTCCACCGGCTCGGCCCGCAAGCGTGATGTGGCCCGCACCCTGTTCGCCAACCACGTCGACGCCGACGCGCTGCTGGCGGCCATCGAGCTGCCGCGCTCGGAGATCCGCACGCCAACCATGTTCGAGCACCAGCTGATGCAGCTGGCCCGGCAGGACCGCAAGCGGATCGTGCTGCCCGAGGGCTCCGACGACCGCGTGCTGCAGGCCGCCTCCATCGTCCTGGACCGCGGCGTCGCGGACATCACACTGCTGGGCGACCCGGCCGAGGTCAGCCGCCGCGCCACCGAACTGGGCATCAACCTGAACCACGCCACGGTGGTGAAGATCGGTGATGGCGAGGAGTTCGAGCAGTTCGCGGCCAAGTACGCCGAGCTGCGCGCCCACAAGAATGTTTCCATCGAGCAGGCCCGCGAGAAGCTCTCGGACCCGTCCTACTACGGCACGATGATGGTCCACCAGGGCCTGGCCGACGGCATGGTCTCCGGCGCGATCAACACCACCGCCAACACCATCCGCCCGTCGCTGGAGTTCGTGAAGACCAAGCCGGGCGTCGGCGTCGTGTCCGGCTCCTTCCTGATGGCCATGAGCAACCGCGTCGTCGTCTACGCCGACTGCGCCGTGAACCCGGACCCGACGGCGGAGCAGCTCGCCGACATCGCCATCAGCTCCGCGGAGACCGCCCAGGCCTTCGACGTGGAGCCGCGGATCGCGATGCTCAGCTACTCCACGGGAGACTCGGGCACGGGCGCCGACGTGGACAAGGTGCGCGAGGCCACCGCGCTGGTGCGGGAGCGGGCGCCGCACCTGAAGGTGGAGGGCCCCATCCAGTTCGACGCCGCCGTCGACGCCACCGTCGCGGCCAAGAAGATGCCGAACTCCGAGGTTGCGGGCCGTGCGACGGTGTTCATCTTCCCGGACCTGAACACCGGCAACAACACCTACAAGGCGGTCCAGCGGACCTCCGGCGCCGTTGCCATCGGGCCGGTGCTGCAGGGCCTGAACAAGCCCGTCAACGACCTGTCCCGCGGGGCGCTGGTGGACGACATCGTCTCCACCATCACCATCACCGCCATCCAGGCCCAGAACAATCCCACCTGACCCCGGTCGAAAGTCCGGAACTGGCGGCTGGCAGCATTGGCCACGACCAGTCCCAGCTAGAGAAGAGTCCGAACGTGTCCCAGCCCATCCTGCTCCTGAACTGCGGTTCGTCATCCATCAAGTACCAGTTGCTTGACCCGGAGCAGACCCAGCCGCTGGCGGTCGGGATCGTGCAGCGGATCGGTCAGGGACGTTCCACGCTCTCCCACGAGGTGGCGGGCCGGGAGTTCCACCTGGACCAGGACTTCGCCAACCACACCGAGGCCGTGGCCGCGGTGGTGGAGCAGTTCAACAGCCACGGCCCGTCGCTGTCCGACGTCATCGCCGTCGGCCACCGCACCGTGCACGGCGGCAACACGTTCAAGGAGTCGGTGCGCATCAGCCAGGCCGTGATCGACAAGCTCAAGGAGCTCTCCGAGCTGGCGCCGCTGCACAACCCGCCGTCGGTGGCGGGCATCGAGGCCGCCATGGAGATCCTGCCCGAGGTGCCCCACGTCGCCATCTTCGACACCGCGTTCTTCTCGACGCTGCCGCCCGAGGCCTACACCTACGCCATCAACCGCGAGGTCACCAAGAAGTACCGCATCCGCCGCTTCGGCTTCCACGGCACCAGCCACAGCTACGTCTCCAAGAAGGCCGCCGAGTTCCTGGGCAAGCCCGTCGAGGACCTCAACATCATCGTCGCCCACCTCGGAAACGGCGCCTCCATCTCCGCGGTCAAGGGCGGCGTCGCCGTCGACACCTCCATGGGCCTCACCCCACTTGAGGGCCTCGTCATGGGCACCCGCTCCGGTGACATCGACCCGGGCATGCCCAAGTTCCTCGCCGGCAAGGGCATGACCCTGCTGGAGATCGACGACATGCTGAACAAGTCCTCCGGCATGGGCGGCCTGTGCGGCTTCACCGACATGCGCGACGTCGTGGCCGCCATCGAGGCCGGCGACGCGCAGGCCGAACTCGCCCTCGACATCTACGTCCACCGCCTGATCAGCTACATCGGCTCCTACATGGCGGTCCTCGGCGGCGTGGACGTGCTGGTGTTCACCGCCGGTGTCGGCGAGAACTCCGCTCCCGTGCGCGAGAAGGCGATCAAGCGCCTCGAGGGCCTCGGTTTCATCCTCGACGACGCCGCCAACCAAGTGCGCTCCAAGCAGCCGCGCGAGATCTCCACGCCCGAGTCCAAGGTGCGCGTCCTCGTGGTGCCCACCAACGAGGAGCTGGCGATGGCCCGCGAGACCCTCGAGGTGCTCGCCCAGGGCTGACCCTGTTGTGGGGGTCCGACAAGTGGTGACCCACCGCGCTGTGGTCCTCCCACCACCGACGCGACGTCGTCGTGGAGCTGTTCCGGAAGGCTTCTCGGAGGCGATACGGTAGACGTCATGGCAACGGCACTGATCACGGGCGCGACGGCGGGTATCGGCAACGCGTTCGCACGCGAGCTGGCCGCCAGAGGCAACGACCTCGTCATCGTCGCCCGGGACACCCAACGCCTGGAGAAGGTGGCCGACGAGCTGCGCGCCGCCCACGGCGTCGAGGTGGAGGTCCTGACCGCGGACCTGTCCGTGCGCGACGACGTGGACCGGGTGGCCGGACGGCTCGAGGACCAGGCCCGCCCCGTCGACATGCTGGTCAACAACGCCGGCTTCGGGCTGCACTCGTCCCTGCTGGACGAGTCCGCCATCGACACCCACGTGAAGGCGCTCGACGTCATGTGCCTGGCCGTGCTGATCCTCGGCGGCGCCGCCGGTCGGGCGATGTCCGAGCGCGGCCGCGGCCAGATCATCAACGTCGCCTCGTCGTCCGCCGCGATCTTCTCCGGCAACTACTCCTCCATCAAGGCCTGGGCCCGCACCTACTCCACGGCACTGGCCCTGGAGCTCAGGGGCACCGGCGTCACCGTCACCGGCCTGCTCCCCGGCTGGGTGCGCACCGAGTTCCACGAGCGCGCCGGCATCTCCTCGTCCAACCTTCCGGGCTTCGTCTGGATCGACGCCGACGTGCTGGTGCGCGAGTGCCTCGACGACGCCGCGAAGGGCAAGGTGGAGTCCATCCCCACGTTCAAGTGGAAGCTCGCCATGTTCATCGGCGACCACGGCCCCCGTGCCCTCACCCGGTTCGTGTCGTCCAAGCTCTCCAAGAGCCGGAAGAAGCACTGAGTCGAAGTGGCCAGGAAGGACGACTCCCGCGGGCGCTACCGGTCCCGCCTCAACGCCACGACGCGGCAGGCGGCGCAGATGCTGCTCCTGCGCCCGTACGTGTGGCGGCTGCTGCGCGTCCACGTGCACGGGCTGTCCAACCTCGACGGCCTCGAGGCACCGTTCGTCGTCGCCGCCAACCACTCCTCGCACCTGGACACCCCGCTGATCTACGGCGCGCTGCCCAGTAAGTTCTCCAAGTACCTGGCCGCCGGAGCGGCCGCCGACTTCTTCTATGACAAGTGGTGGAAGTCCGGGCCGATGTCGCTGTTCTTCAACGGCTTCCCCATCGACCGCGGCAAGGACCGCGAAGACGACGCGCGCAAGGGTCGCAAGGACAAGAACGTGCGCGGCATGTCCTCGGCACTGCTGTCCGACGGCATCCCGCTGCTGATCTTCCCCGAGGGCACCCGCAGCCGCACCGGGGCGATGGCGCCGTTCAAGCCCGGCGTCGCGTCGCTGTGCATCTCCCGGGGCGTGCCGGCGGTTCCGATCGCGCTGGTCGGGGCCTACGCGGCCTGGCCGTCGCAGCAGAAGCACCTGCCGCGGGGGCGCCCGCCGGTGCACGTGGTGATCGGCCGCCCCATGCGGCCGCTGCCGGGCGAGATCGCCCACGAGTTCAGCGAGCGGATGCGTCGTCGGGTGCTCGAGCTCCACGACACCACTGCTCGTGCGTACGGGGCAAAGACGCTCTCCGAGTACGCACACACCGTCGCCCTCGAGAAGGCGGCCAAGACCGAGATCTCCGCCCTGGCCGAGGAAGCCAGGTTGCGGACCGACGAGGAGGACTGATGATCCAGGGCGTTAAGCAGCAGAAGTGGTGGGGCTGGGGCGACGAGGGCAAGGCCTACCAGTACCACGACAAGCCCAAGTTCCCCGGATTCGTGAAGAAGATGGTGGGAGTGGACATCACCACCACCGTCCAGTCCGTGCCCGCCTTCGAGACCCTCGACGTCCCGCCGTCGCAGCTGGGCGAGCAGCTCCGCGGTGAGCTGGAGGCCATCCTCGGCAAGAAGTTCGTCCAGGACGACGACGAGACCCGCGTCGTGCACGCCTTCGGCAAGGGCGTGCGTGACCTGGTGCGCGTGCGCCGCGGCGAACTCGGCCGCGTCCCCGACGTCGTGCTCTACCCCGGCACCGAGGAGGAGGTGGCGGGCATCGTCGACGCCGCCATCGCCGCCGACGCCGTCGTGATCCCCTTCGGCGGTGGCTCCAACATCGTCGCCGCCCTCGAGGCCGAGCCCGGCGAGACCCGCCAGGTGCTGTCGGTGAACATGGGACGCCTGAACAAGGTGCTGGAGATCGACGCCGAGTCCGGCCTCGCCCGCATCCAGGCCGGCGTGTTCGGCCCGGACATGGAGGACCAGCTGAAGGCCCGCGGCTGGACGATGGGTCATCACCCCGACTCGTTCGTGTGGTCCACGCTCGGCGGCTGGATCGCCACCCGCAGCTCCGGCATGCAGTCCGACAAGTACGGCGACATCGCAGACATCGTGCGCGGCCTGCGCATGGTGATGCCCGGCCAGATCCTCTCGCTGCGCCCCCTGCCGTCGACGTCGTCCGGGCCGAGCGTGCGTGAGATGGTGCTCGGCTCCGAGGGCCGCCTCGGCATCATCACCGAGGCCTGGGTGCAGGTGCACCGCATCCCCGAGGTGCGCGAGCTGCAGGCCTACTTCTTCGCCAGCTACGCCGACGGGCTGCGCGCCTGCCAGCAGATCGTCGAGTCCGACGCCGCCGTCATGATGGCGCGCGTGTCCGACCCGATCGAGACGCAGTACATCATGGCCAACGGCAAGGCCTCCGGCCGCATCAGCAAGCTCGTCAACAAGGGCGTTCAGAAGGTGATGGAGACCAAGGGCTGGGACCTCGAGAAGATCTGCATGTCCTTCATCGGCTTCGAGGGCAGCCCCAACCACGTCCGCTACGAGAAGGGCCTGGTCTCCAAGATCGTCAAGGCCAACAACGGCATGGGCGTGGGCAAGGGCCCCGGTACGCTGTACGACCAGAAGAAGTACGACACCCCCTACATCCGAGACTTCATGCTGGACCGCGGCATGCTCTGCGACGTCTCCGAGACGACGACGCCGTGGGCCTATGCCGAGAGCCTCCACACCAAGGTGCAGCAGGCGGTGCAGGAGACGCTCGACACGCTCGGCAAGCGCGGCGTGGTGTTCTCCCACCTCTCGCACTCCTACCACTCGGGTGCCTGCCAGTACTTCACCTTCGCCGTCGCCGACGACTCCGACGAGTGCCTGGACACCTACGACGCCGTCAAGCGCGCCATCCAGCAGACGTTCGTGGACCACCACGGCACCGTCTCGCACCACCACGGCGTCGGCGAGGAGCACAGCCCCTGGATGGCCGAGGACATCTCCCCCGCCGGCGTCCACATCCAGCGCAAGCTGTTCGAGGGCATCGATCCCGGCAACAACCTGAACCCCGGCAAGATCATCCACGACGGCGCACCGGGCATCTGCTCGAACTCCGCCGACGCCTGAGGTCGCGGCTTTGACCAGTGGTTCGGGGGTCCAGGACCACTGATCGGTGGCCCGGGGTCACTGCAGAAAAGTCAACTGTTCGTTCCTGCCCCCTCCAAGGACCCAAGAACGAACAGTTGATTCGTTTCAGAATGGGAAGCCGGGGCGGCGTCGGACGTCAGCCTCACCGGATGCGGCGAACTGCAGGAGGAACAGCCGAGTGAACCAAATACCCAACACCTTCGACGGCTGGGTCCAACTCTTCGAGACGGGCCGGGGAATCACCGTGCCGGTCCACCAGGACTTGCTGGCACGCAGGATCCGCGGGAACCGCTGGGTGACGGTGCTGGCGGCCGCGGTGCTGGTGTTGACCCTGGTCGTGCTCGGATGGCTTGTGGTGACCGGTTCCGGTCGCACTGCCACCTACGTCCTGACCGGGGCTCTCGCACTGGTCCTGGCATTCGCGATCCGCTACCTCGGCAGGATGCGGAAACGGCTGGCAGTGGCCGAGATCGCTCCGAACTACCTGAAGGTGGACAAGCGCGGGTTCGTCGTCGCCGGCGTCCTGGACGTGCCATGGGAGGCGACGGTCGGCGTCGTCTCGGTGGACCTGCTCACCAAACCGCAGCCGGGCAGGCGGAAGCTCGGGGCCCGGCTGGCCCAGGCCGCTGGCGCCGCCCAGGCCGGCGTCATGGTCGGGCTCAACAAGGGAACCGCGAAGTCCTTGCGAGCGGCCGCTGACCCCCGGGTGCGCATCCTCTTCGACGCCTTCTTGGACATCGGCTCCATCCGGGTGCCACTCGACGCCGTCCTGCGCGCCGACCACGTCGTGGCCGTCCTCTTCGCAGTCTGTGGCGCCGCTAACGTTGCCGGGCGCGAGAGCGTCCTGGCCCAGGAACCGCAGCAGGCCCGCACCGCAGTGAACAAGGTGATGCGCAGTGAGCCGCCCATCAGTGGGCTGGGAGTCCTCGACGCCTTGGCTGCCGGTTCGGCCACGACCGCGAGCGAAGCCGCCCCGGCCTCGGAGCCAAGCCCCCAACCGTCGCCACCCGACGACCCAAGCGATGGTCGCCGAAACCGGGGGTGAGCTGGTGCCCAACACAGGGCGCCGACCCGGCGGTCAGCGCCCTGTGGGGGTGCGCACCGTCAGCCCAGCGCCACGGCCATCTCGTTGGGCGCGTCATCCAGCTCCACACTGGCCAGGCGCTCACCGCTGGTGAGGTCCACGGCATGCACCTGGTTGGAGGCGGGCTCGGTCACGTAGGCGATGTCCCCGTCGACGACGATCGCCGGGTGCGGGTCCTGCCAATCGGCCGGGCCGTCCCACGGCTCCACCACGGGGAACTCGTCCGTGAACTCGCCGGTCTCCGGGTCCAGCACGTGGATCGAGCCGTCGGTGGACAGGACGTAGGCCAGGTCACCGGGACCTCGGGCGACGTCGCGGTACGTGTAGCGGACGTTGTCGGGCAGTTCGACCACCTCGAGCGTCCCCGCAACGGTGTCGATGAGCGTCACCGCGGACAGCAGGTAGCCCTCCGCATCCGGGTCGCTCTTGTAGTCGCCCACCACGATCGGGCTGGTCTCGGACACGTAGGCATTGCCCATCCGGCCGAACTCGTCCGGGGCGGCGAGCTTGCGGAACGCGCCGTCGGCGTAGAGCAGGGCGCCGTCCTCGCAGCCGAACACCACGGCCTCGTCAGCTGCGGTCCCCTCGCCGTGGATGCCCGGGCACTCGTCATTGACGGCATGCTCGTGCCAGTGGTCGTCGTGTGGTTCGAGTGCCATCGCGCCGGAGCGGCCGGCGGCATCACCGACGGTGGTCAGCAGGGTTCCGTCCTCCAGCACGATGGAGACGCCGTGGTGGGGCGCGGCGGCCTCGTGGGTGCGGGTCTCGGGCATCTCAACGGCTCCTGCACCGAGCGCGTCGGTCTCGAAGACCGTGGTGCGGCCAGTGCCGTCGTCGTAGAGGACCGTCAGGCCGGCGTGCCTGACCACGTGGCCGGCAGCCTCGGCCGGGAAGACGGTGTCAGTCAACTCGGGAGCCAGGGTGTCGAGCACCTGGAACCCGGCCGACGTGGTGACCAGCACGTGCTGCCCGTCGCCGAGCGCGTTCAGCCTCGTGAACTCCTCCGTGCCGAACTCGGCCAGGACCTCGAGCGTCTGCCCGTCGAGCACCTGGACGGCCCCGGCCACGGCGACCGCCAGCCTCGACGAGTCGGGAGCCCCCTCCTCCACTCCCCGGGGCGCGGCGGTGGCCGCGGCGGTTCGGGCAGCACTGGAGGACTGCTGCGGGGTCGGGGACTGGCTCTCCTGCTGGGTTCCCGGCGCGCAGGCCGAGAGCAGCAGGCCGAGTCCGGCGAGGGCTGCGACTCCCCCGGTGCGGATCAGATTTGTCATGGTCATTCCTTCTTTCCTTCTTGGTTGGTTGTGGTGCGGGTCAGTTGGGGCGCTGCCGCGACAGGGCCGCCGTGATGCGTTCGGTGTTGGCGCGCATCATGGACAGGTAGGTGCCGGCCTCGCCGTCGGGTTCGGTGAGGGACTCGGTGAAGAGCTCGACGACCTCCACCTCGAGTCCCACCTCACTGGCGAGCACCTGCATCAGGCGGTCAGGTTGTGAGGACTCGGCGAAGATCGCGGGCACCCCGGCGGACTCGATCGCTTCGGCCAGCTCCTTAAGGTCGGCGGCGCTGGGCGCGGCGAGCGTGGTGCCGCCCGGGATGGCTGCCCCCACGAGGCGGAAGCCGAACCTCTCGGCGAGGTAGCCGAAGACGTGGTGGTTGGTGACCAGCGCCTTCTGGCCTTCGGGGATGCGCCCGAAGGACGCCTCCATCTCCCGTTCGAGCTCGTCGAGCTGTGCCAGGTAGGAGTTGGTGCCGGCGACCAGCGCCTCGGAGTCGATGCCGTCGACGGCCGCGAGCTCCCCCTGGAGGGCCTCGACCACCTGCCGCATGCGTCCCGGGTCGGTCCAGAAGTGGGGGTCGTCGCTGCCCGCAGCCTCCCCGGTGTATGGCAGGAGGGTGACATGGTCGCCCGCTGCGAACACGGTGACGCCGTCGTCGCGCACCCTGTCAAGGTGCTGCTGGAGGCCCTCCTCGAGCCCCACCCCGTTGGAGACCACGAGCGCGGCCCGCCCCATCGCATCGGCCTGCTGCGCGGAGATCTCGAACGAGTGGGGGTCGGAGTTCGGCCTCATGAGAGTCACCACGTCCGCTTGGTCACCGACCACCTGTTCCACCACGTCACCGAGGATGTTGGTGGTGACGTAGACGACCGGTTCCGACGAGTCCTCCGGCGCCGTGCATGCCGCTGTGAGGAACAGGAGCACCACAGCGAGTGCGGCCCGGGCCGTACGGCTCCTCATCGACCCACCTCCGCCAGGAAGAGGGGGTCGACGGCGGGCTCGATGGTCCGTGCCACCCGGGCCGCGTCGGCATGGGCGATCTCGTGGACCACGCCCGCGGCCGGGTCGTTCAGGTAGGTGCGCTGGGCATCCACGGTGAGCGAGACCCCGGCCAGGTCCGTCGGCCGCAGCAGGGGATCGGTGGCTGCCACCACCGCGCCGGACTCGGTCAGGACCTGCACGGAACCCGCCTGGTCGACGACGACCACGTGCCCGGCCTCGTCGTCGGCGGCGACGGCCAGCAACGGCGGCGACCCGGCGGCCACCCACCGCCAACTCCTGCTGCGGGTGTCCAGGAGCCAGATCCCGGAATCGGTGCCCGCACCGGCCACGGTGGGTCGGCCCTTCCGGGCTGCGAACACCGTCGCGGGCGCGGCCGCGTCGTCGGGGTACGGGACCTTCTCCAGCTCGACGCCGCCGTCGCCCTGCGTGGCCAGGACCGCACCGTCGGCGCACCCCACCACCAGCGCGAGCCGCGTCGTGATGGAGCCGGCGGCTGCGGGACACGCCACCCGGAGGTCAGGTACGGGCTGGCCGTCGGCGTCCCGGTACTCGAGTTCCGTGACGACGCCGTCCGCCCCCGGCACGGTGACGAGCGCGCCCTCCCCGACGGGAGCGACGATCCCGTCGTGCGGTGGCAACTGGAGTCGGAACAGCTCCCCGGCGACGCCGCGCGCCAACTCGGCGTTGTCCAGCAGGACCGCCTCCCCGGACTGCGGGAAGAACGCGCCGGTACCGCCGGCGGTGGCCAACATCCCGGTGCTCACCGTGGCCGGGCCGTCACCCGGGACGGTTCCCACGAGCGCGGGCTCGGCGAGGTAGTAGTGGAAGTGGTCCGAGTGGTCCCAGGTCCAGCGGCCGCTGTCCAGGACGTCCAGACCGGATCCGGTGGACACGAAGACGTAGCGCCCGTCGGTGTCCACCGCCAGCGGCTCCCCGACGTCCGGGAGACTCTCCTCGCTGCCGGTCAGCAGGTCATGCAGGCTGGCGTTGCCCCCTGCGTCGATCGAGACGAGAGCGAGTTGTGCCTCCGGCATCTCCGCCGCTCCGACGACGGCACCATGGCCGCCAGTCGTCGCCTCGCTGGCGGGCTGCGAATCGCTGCTGCCGGTGGTCGGGACCGGGGCCGCGGGCGGCCCGGAGGCTGAGCAGCCCACCAGGGTTGCGCACATCAGGGCCAGGCACAGGACGGTTCTGGGGAGACGCATGTCTACCTTCCATGGGAGGGGTGGGGTTGTCAGTGGGCGCTTAGTGGGCCGGGGGCGGGTGGGACGACGAGTGGAAGTCGCACCCGTCTCAGGAGCGGGTGGAGGACCCCCGAGGCCATGGCCAGGAGGATCGCCGTGGCTGTGATGGAGGCCCCGGCGGCGCTGCCGACGTGCCACGAAACGAGCAGACCGACGAGCACGGCCGCGATCCCGAACCCGGTGGCCACGACCATTCGGGTCGGGATGCTGCGGGTCCACGGACCGGCTGCCACCGCGGGGGCGAGCAGCAGTCCAACCACCAGCAGGGTGCCCACGGCCTGGAAGGCCGACACCACGGCCAGCGTCACCAACCCGACCAGCACGAACTGGGCAACCTGGGGCCGCAGCCCGAGCGTCTGGGCGACCCGTGGGTCGAAGGCAGCCGCGACGAAGCCGCGATGGAACACCGCTGCCAGCGCCACGGTGACAGCAGCCGCGACTGCCAGCGAGGCCAGGTCCACCGACGAGAGCGCGAGCAGTTCACCGAAGAGCAACGCTGTCGCATCGGTCGCGAAGCTGCGGGAGTGGGAAACGATGATCACGCCTGCTGACAGCATCGCCACGAAGAGCAAGCCGATGGACGTGTCGTAGGAGACCCGCCCGCGCCGTTGCACCGTGCCCACCAGCGCGCTCATCAGGACCGCGCTCACGGCTCCGCCCACCACGACGGGCCAGCCCAGCACCGTCGCCAGGGCAACTCCGGGCAGCATGCCGTGACCGAGCGCCTCCCCCAAGAACGCCATCCCACGGATGACCACCCAGGTTCCGACGACTGCGCAGACGACAGCGACGACGGCGCCGCCGAGCAGAGCGTTCAGCATGAAGTCGCTGCGGAAGGGATCGAGGAGTCCGAAGAGCATGTTCGGAAACTTAACAGATAACGAGAACCATTCTCAATTGATGGTAGGTTGTCCCCATGCGAAACGACCTGGCCATCACTGCCCGCAGGGTCTCCTACTCGTTCGGGGGCCACGAAGCCCTCACCGACGTGACGACCAGCATCCCGTGGGGAGCACTCACCGTCATCACCGGGGCGAACGGCGCCGGGAAGTCCACCCTGCTCGAGATCCTCGCGGGGGTCCGCCGCCCCGGCTCCGGCTCTGTGCACCGGAGTGACGAGGTGGCACTCGTCGTCCAGCGGACCCGGGCGTCGCACCTGCTCCCACTCACCGTCGGCGACGTCGTCGACATGGGACTGTGGGGGCGCACGTCACCGCGCAGGAGCCGCGAGGACCGTCGCGTGGCCACCCGCGCAGCACTGGAGCAACTGGGCCTCCACGCCCTGGCCGGCCGACCGTTCGCAGAACTCTCCGGTGGCCAGCGCCAGCGGGTACTGCTGGCCCAGGCCATGGTCCGCGGCTGCGACATCCTCCTCCTCGACGAGCCCGCCACCGGGCTGGACAGCCTCAGCCGCCAGCAGATCCAGTCACTGCTCGAGCACCACGCCGCCCGCGGCGCCGCCGTCGTGCAGGTCACCCACGACCCCACCTCCGCCAGCCGCGCCGACCACGTGATCCACCTGGCCGACGGGCGGGTGTCGCCGGGCAACGAGCTGGGGTTGGCGTCGGCGTAGTCCGGGCGTGGGAGACTGGCCTGGTGAGTGCGAGGTGGACCGGGTGGCTGCTGGGTATCGCGGTGGCCGTGCACCTGTTGGCGCTGTACACACCCGGCTCACCGGAGCCCACGCTCCCGGAACTCCCGGTCCCCCAACTGGACAAGCTGGTCCACGTGGGGCTGTTCGCCCTGCCGGCCTTCCTGGCCCGTCGGCTCACTCGGGCGTGGTGGCCGGTCGTCGCCCTGTTGGTGCACGCGCCCACCAGTGAGCTGGTGCAGTACCGGTTCATCCCGCACCGCAGCGGCGACCCGGCAGATCTGGTGGCCGACGTCGTCGGCATCGGCTTGGGCGTGTGGGCTGCGCACCTGGGCCAGCGTCGGGCGCCGGAGCCGGACTTCGTCGACGCGACGCTGGAGGGGTGAGCATCGCTCAGACGGCTGGCGCCGTCGCACCCCGGTGCCGGCGAAGTAGTCCCGGTAGGCGTTCACCTCGAGGGCGAACACCCCACCGGCCCCGAGTGGTGTGGAGCGCCACCAACTGATGTCGTGGGCAGAGTAGTCGCCGCCGGTGGTCGCTGATCCGGATGCCGGCCCGATGCTGCAACGGTTCGCCTGCGCTCCGCCAGTTCGCCTGCGCTCCAGCGCAGGTAAACCGCCCAACCGCCAGCAAAACCGACGCAGCGCGGGCGAACCACCGGCGCCAGGCCCACCCGTCGCCAGGAGTTATCCACAGCTGACGGGGCACCCCTTGCACTCGGCCCCGAATGCCGGGTTGGCTCTTCCGCATGCGCCCGAGCCAAACTCACTTCACCAACGCCCAGCTGCGAGCCCAAGGCCTGACCGGTTCAGACATCCGGGCGCAGCTGGCGGCGGGGACACTGACCCGCATCCGTCGAGGCGTCTACGCCGACAACCTCGCGCTCGACCCCGTGGAAGCACACCTACAGCTCATCCGCGCGACCGTCCCCGCCGTCGCCCCCACCAACGTGCTCAGCCACCAGTCCGCAGGCTGTGTCCACGGCTTGCCCGTCCCCCAGGAACCAGCTCGGGAAGGTGGCCATGATCAGGCGCTCGGGAGGGCACGGCTCGACCCGGAAGCACCTACGGGTGCACGGCACGAAAATCCTCGACGCCGAGGTCACCACCGTCGATGACCTCCAGGTGACGACACTGGCCCGCAGCACTTTCGATCTGGCCCGCACCTTGCCCTACCCGGAGGCCGTGGCCGTGTGCGACGGCGCACTCCGGGCGGGGCTTGAACGCGAGGCGCTGCAGGCAGTGGTCGCCCGGCACGAAGGGCTCCACGGCCGGGCGCGGGCACGTCTGGCCGCTGAGTTCGCCGATGCGGCGGCAGAGTCCCCGGCAGAATCCCTCAGTCGGGTCCAGCTCGCGAAGTACGGCTTGCCCACACCGACGCTGCAGTTTCCCGTCATCAACGCCGATGGGCGGTTGGTTGCACGCACCGACTTTGCCTGGCCGGAATTTCGCCTGGTGGGCGAGGTGGATGGCAAGTGGAAGTACGGCGAGCTCCTGCACCCGGGCAAGACACCCGAGACCGCGATCATGGAGGAGAAGCGTCGGGAGCAGGACATCCGCGACGCCGGCTACTGGGTGGTTCGCTGGGACTGGAAGTTGGTGCTCGACGGTGAAGCGCTAGCGAAGCTCGTGCGGCGGGCGATCAACCAACAGCGTTGTCTGCTCGGGATCTAGGGGCCGACGCTGCCGCCTGGCCGACGCCGCAACATCGGCTTCGCCTGCGCTCCGCCAGTTGGCCTGCGCTCCAGCGCAGGCACACCGCCCAACCGCCAGCGAACCCCGCCGAACTGCCAGCTCAGACCCGGGGGATGCCCAACCTGTCCAAGGTCTCCTCCAGCACCGCGACCTGCTCACAGGTGGGCTCGTCGAGCGCCACCCGCACCGGCCCGGCGGGAACGCCGTGCAGGTCGAGGGCCTTCTTCACAAGCGCAAAGTTCGCGCCCTCACAGGCGGTGACCACGTGCTGCACGTCGTCCTGGGCGCGACCGATGGCGTCGTCGTCGCCGGAGCGCAGGGCGTCGCGCATCGCGACGAACACCGACGGGAAGGCCGCAGACATCCCGCTCACGGCCCCGACGGCGCCACCACGGACGCACTCGGCGAAGGTGACGTCGTTGCCGGTGAAGACCTCGAACGCAGGGTCATCCGGGTCCACGTAGGCAACGGCCTCCTCGGCGGGCAGGCCACTCACCTTGATGCCCACCAACCCGGCGCGGGCCGTGATGTCGCGCACCTGGTCCGGCTGCAGCAGCACGGTGGTGCGGGAGGGGAAGTGGTAGCCATAGGTCTGGCCGCCACCGACCCGGCCGATCTCCGCGTAGTACTCCACCAACGCGTCGGCGTGCGCCACCTCGAAGAACGGCGTCATGGCGGCGAACCGGGTGGCCCCGACGTCCCGGGCGGCGGCGGTGAGCCGGACGGCCTGCCGCAGGTTGGTGGCCCCGGTGTGCGCGATCACGCGGTCCGGGCCGAACACCTCCACGGCGTTGGCGATCACCACGGTGCGCTCGTCGTCGTCCAACGCGATGAACTCCCCGGTGGTGCCGACGGCGAACACCCCGTCGACGCCGCTGGCCTCGAGCCACCGGTGGTACTCGTCCACCAGTCCGGGGTCGAAGTCACCGGTGGCGGTGAAAGGGGTTGTCGAGGCGGTGTAGAGCTGTGCGTCGTTGGCAGCCACGGCTGGTCTCCTGTTCGGTGGGTCGTGCTTCAGACTAGGGGTTGCGGTAGCCCAGCTGCGTCGAGAGTTCCGCCGCAGCAGCGAGGACCGGCGCCGCCCACTCGTGTTCGGGGCGGCTCTCCCAGCGCACGTCCGGCACCGAGGTGCTGATCGCCGCCACGACGGCACCCTCGACGTCGCGCACCAACGCGGCCGCGCAGTGCAGGCCGGGCGTGGACTCCCCCGCCTCCAGCGCGTATCCGCGCTCGCGGGTGGCCGCCAGCTCCGCGCGGAGTTCGGGAAGTGTCCGCAGGCTCCTGGCCGTCATCACCGGGAGGTTGTCCGGGTCCGGGTACAGCTCGTCGATCTCGACGTCGCTGAGCGCACTGAGCACCGCCTTGCCGATGCCGGTGCAGTTCGCCGGCAGGCTCTGCCCGATGCCGGACGGGATCTGGAACAGGGACCGGGCCTCGATCTTGGCCAGGTAGAACACGGAGGAGCCGCGCCGGATGCCTACGCTGGCGGTCTCCTTCAGCTCGTCGGAGAGCGCCCGGGCGGCCACGTTGCGGCGCCCAGCAGGTCGAAGCGTTCGGCGTAGGCGTTGCCGAGGTGGAGCAGCTTGACCCCCAGCGTGAACTGTCCGGTCTCGTCGCCCTTGGTCAGGTAACCGCGGCTGACGAGAGTGCGCAGCAGTTCGTGTACGGAGGATCGGGGCAGTCCGGTCCGGGCGACGATGTCTGCCATCGACAACGCCGTCGGACCGTCCAGGAACAGTTCCAGGATGTCGAGGGTGCGCACGACTGCGGGCGTCATTCGGGCCACAGCAGCCGCTCGGCAGGCCCTGGCACGCGCGCCAACATCGACGAGTTCACCGAGACCACGGCCGAGGCACTCAAGAGCGTCGGCGGCGCCACCCATGGCAAGGCCGTCATCATCCTCAACCCGGCCGAACCGCCGGCGCTCATGCGAGACACCCTCTACGCGCTCGTCGACGACGCCGACCGCGACGCCATCGCCGCCTCCGTCCGGGCCACCGTCGACGCCGTGGCCGAGTACGTCCCCGGCTACCGCCTCAAGCAGCAGGTCCAGTTCGACGCCGTCGAGAACGCCAACGTCCCCGTCGTCGGCAACTTCACCGGCCTGCGCGTCACCGTGTTCCTCGAGGTGGAGGGCGCAGCCGACTACCTGCCCGCCTACGCCGGGAACCTCGACATCATGACCTCCGCGGCGGCCCGGGCAGCATCGCTCGTGGCCGACCGTCTCGACCAGGCAGTTGGAGTCTGACCATGACCAAGAAGATCTACGTTTCCGACGTCACCCTGCGCGACGGCAGCCACGCCGTCGGCCACCAGTACACCGTCGCCGACGTGCGCCGCGTCGTCGCCGCGCTCGACGACGCCGGCGTCGACTCCATCGAGGTGGCCCACGGCGACGGCCTGTCCGGCTCCACCGTCACCTACGGCTTCGGCCGCCACTCGGACCTCGAACTGATCGAGGCCGCGGTGGACGTCGCGAAGAATGCCGCCATCGCCACCCTGCTGCTGCCGGGCATCGGCACCATCCGCGAGCTCAAGGACGCGGCCGCCGCGGGCGTCACCTACGTCCGCGTCGCCACGCACTGCACCGAGGCCGACGTCTCCGCCCAGCACATCTCGACCGCCCGCGAACTCGGCCTCGACACCACCGGCTTCCTCATGATGAGCGCCCTCGCGCCGGCGGAGAAGATCGCCGAGCAGGCCAAGCTGATGGAGTCCTACGGCGCCCAGTGCGTCTACGTCACCGACTCCTCCGGCGGCCTCACCACCCGCGAGTACGCCGAGCGCATCCGCGCCGTCCGCGAGGTCCTGGACCCGGCCACCGAGATCGGCGTCCACGCCCACGAGAACCTCTCGCTCAGCGTCGCCAACTCCGTCGCCGCCGTCGAGGAGGGCGCCTACCGCGTCGACGCCAGCCTGGCAGGCATGGGCGCAGGCGCCGGCAACTGCCCCATCGAGGCGTTCGTCGCCGTCGCAAACCGCCTCGGCTGGGAGCACGGCGCGGACCTGAAGAAGCTCCTCGATGCTGCCGACGACATCATCCGTCCGCTGCAGACCCGCCCCGTCCGCGTGGACCGCGAGACCCTCGCCCTCGGCTACGCGAACGTCTACTCCAGCTTCCTGCTGCACGCCGAGCGCGCCTCCCAGCGCTACGGCGTCCCCACCTTCGACATCCTCACCGAGCTCGGCAACCGCAAGATGGTCGGCGGCCAGGAGGACATGATCGTCGACGTCGCCCTCGACCTCGCCCGCCGCTGAGCGGGCCACCACCCCCTAGACTCACGAACCAGAAAGTAAACCGATGACCGCCATCAAAGTTGATGCACCAGTGGACAAGTCAGACCTGATCCCCAAGGGCGAGCGCTACCGGGCGCTGGCCGGCAGCGCCGTCGGTGGGATCGTCGAGTGGTACGACTACTTCCTCTACGGAACCATGTCAGCCATCGTGTTCGGGCCGCTGTTCTTCCCGTCGGACAACCCCGTCGTGGAGCAGCTGCTGGCCCTCACCTCCTTCGCGCTGGCGTTCCTGATCCGCCCCGTCGGCGGCATCCTGTTCTCCCACATGGGTGACCGGATCGGCCGCAAGAAGACCCTCGTGGTGACGCTGACCCTGATGGGCGCGACGACGGTGGGCATCGGCCTGGTACCCACCTATGCCGCCATCGGGATCGCAGCCCCCATCATCCTCACGTTCCTCCGGCTGCTGCAGGGCCTCGCCCTCGGCGGCGAGTGGGGCGGTGGCCTGCTGATGGCCGTCGAGTACTCCCCCAGCAAGAAGCGCGGCTTCTACGGCGCCATCCCGCAGACCGGCGCCCTCATCGGCCTCGCCCTGGGCAACCTCGCCGTGACCGGCAGCCTGTCGATCTTCTCCGAGGAGGCGTTCCTGTCCTACGGCTGGCGCATCCCGTTCCTGATCTCCGTGGTCCTCGTGGTCATCGGCCTGTGGATCCGCAAGGCCGTCGGTGAGACGCCGTCGTTCAAGAAGGTCACCTCCGAGCGCAAGACCGAGAACCTCCCCATCGCCGCCATCTTCAAGAAGAACTCCCGCGAGGTCTTCATCGTGATCGGCGCCAAGGCCATCGAGACCGGCACCTTCTTCCTGTTCGCCACCTACACGATCTCGCACATGATCGGCCTGGGCTACGAGCGGGTCGAGGCCCTCAACGCCGTCCTGATCGCCGCCGTGATCGCCGTGCCGCTGATGGTGCTGTTCGGCGCCGTCTCGGACAAGGTGGGCCGCAAGAAGATCTACACCATCGGCACCGTCCTGGCCATGGCCTACGTGATCCCCTACTTCTGGCTGCTCGAGCAGGGTTCCTGGTTCACGTCGCTGATCGCCATCGTCATCGGCTTCAGCGCCATCTGGTCGCTGTACGGCGCCACCCTCGGCTCCTACTTCGCCGAGAGCTTCCCGCCCGCCGTCCGCTACACCGGCGTGTCCCTCGGCTACCAGGTGGGTGCCGCCCTGTTCGGCGGTCCCCTGCCCCTGATCGCCACCGCCCTGCTGGCCTCCTATGGCAGCTACATCCCCATCGGCCTGGTCATCATCGCCTTCGGCGTCATCTCCCTGATCGCCCTGGCCTTCACCAAGGACCGGACCGGGCAGCCGCTCGACGACTGATTCCCGGATCCCCTTCACGACGAGTCCCCGGCACCTGCGCACGGTGCCGGGGACTCGTCGTCCTCGGCTCTCCGGGGAAGGGTGTGACCAAGGCTCACGACTCGCCCGTCGACCTGCTCAGCTGTGCAGAGCCCGAGGCGTGTCGCGAGCCTTGGTCGCAGTGGCCTCCACAGCCCCTGCGCGACGGCTTTCCGGGATTCGAGGAAGCAGGCGTAGAATGAGGGCGTCCGCGTGAGTGATCCGCGGGCCCCCGCTTGCTCCCGGCGTGTGTGACCACCGGGACCCTGGCGGGAAGTCGGACTCGAAAGCACCCACGTGCGAACTTCTCCCCTGCGCGCCCTCGCGCACTACAAGGTCCTGCCTCGGATCTCTTCGGGACGGGCGATGGCCCTGGCCGTCGCCGCCCGCGCCCCGTACGCGATGATCCCGTTGGGCGCGATGACCGCCATCACTGCCTCCACCGGATCCGTCGCGACGGGCGGGCTGGCGACGAGCATCGTCGCCATGGCCACGGCCGTCGCCTCTCCGCTGATCGGCCGCTGGGCGGACCGACGTGGTCAGCGCTTCGTCCTCACCCTGCTGACACCGCTGAACGGCCTGGCCCTTCTGACGCTGCTGGCGGCGGCGCTGCTCGGCTGGGTCGGCCCGGCGCTGTGGCTCGCCTGCCTGGCGGTGGGGCTCACGTCGCTGCCCATCGGCTCGTTCACCCGCGCCCGCTGGGTGGGTGCCGCCACCGACCCGCGTGACCTCTCCACCGCCTTCTCCTACGAGTCCACCGTGGACGAACTGGTGTTCGTGCTGGGACCGGCCCTGGTGGGAATCGCGGCCTCGGCGGCGGTCCCGTCCGCCCCGCTGGCGTTGGCCGCAGCGCTCGTGATCCTCGCGGGCATCCCGTTCGCCCTCACCGCCCCCAGCACCACCGACGAGGCCCACTTCGGAGCCGGCCCGACGGCGTCGGTGCGCCCCTCCATCGGGCGCGTGCTGTGGGCGGTGGCCGGCGCCATCGTCGTGATGACAGCCATCGGCACCTTCTTCGGTTCCGTCCAGGCCGCCGTGACCGAGCGCAGCGAGTTCTTCGGGGTGCCCGGCCAGGGCGGCCTGATCTACGCCCTCATGGGGGTGGGATCCGCGCTGACCGCGCTGCTGGTGGTTGTGGTGCCCGAGACCGTAAAACTCCCGACCCGCGCGCTGGTGGGCGGCCTCGGCATGGCCGTGTTCATCACCGTCGCCTCCGCCCAGGGCAGCGTGCCGCTGCTGGCCGCGTCGCTGCTGGGAGCGGGCCTGTTCATCGGCCCGACCATGGTGACCGGCTTCACGCTCGCCGAGTCCCGCAGCCCGCACGGCGGCACCGGGGTGGCGATGACGGCCATGCAGTCGTCGGTCACCATCGGTGTCTCGCTGGGCGCGGCCGTCGGCGGTGCGCTGAGCGCGCAGCACGGCGGGGTCGGGGCGTTCGCGGTGGCCATCGCCGCCGGTCTGGTCATCGCGGTGGCGGGCCTCACCATGGGTCGCAGCGGTGCGCGGGCGGAGCGCGCCGAGCGTCAGCTCGACTTCACCAGCCCCCGCCGGTAGCTCTCGTACTTGCGCCTGCCGATACCCCGCCAGATCCAGCGGACCGGCATGGGCATGTGCTTGCGCAGCCACTCGTCCCCACCGTCGGGCTGCGCCGCCAGGATGTGCCCGAGCATCGGGAACATGTAACCCTTCGGCGTGATCTTGCGACCGTGCTCGGAGGCGGCGTCCATCTCACGCTGCTCCAGCGCCTCCGCCATCACGGGAACCACGTTGCGCTCCTCGTCGGGCAGGTGCACCGCGAGCGCGGCGTTGATCCCGGCCAGCGCTCCCAGGACCGGCGCCGCGTCGGAGGCGCTGCCGCTTCGTCGCCACGCCGGGAGCGAAGCATCGAGGGCATCCAGGTGGACGAGCATGTCGGCGTGCTGCTGCTTCATCCGGGCGACGTGGAGGGCGCATCCCGGCGCCCGCTGGGTCAGCGGGTCCCAGAAGCTGCCGTCCTCGTACTCGTGGTGACCGTGCAGGGATTTCGAGACGGCAGCGAGGTGGGCACCCACCCGGTCCGCGTGGGCGGCGTCGCCGTCGCGGACCCCTGCCACGAGGTCCCCTCCCTCCCCGAAGGCTGACTTGAAGAAGCGGTGGATCTCGGCCATGCCGCTGGCGTCACAGGGCATCACTGCCTCCGTCCACGGGCACCCCCTGCGCCCAAGAACCACAGGGTAAGACAGCCCTCCCCGGCCCGGCAATACCCCAGCCCGCCCGAATCGGAGCCGTCAGCCGGAGAGCTCCGCGATCCGGATCCGCTCCAGGGCGATGCTCCGACGCTGCCAGCTGTAGGAGACCCACAACTCGTCGCCCACCACCTGCATCGCCGGGTACGAGTACTCCCCGTCCCCGGTCGTGACGACGCCCGTGACCGCGGCCCCGGCGGGCGCCCCCGTCGGCGCGGAGGCGTCCCCACCTGCGCCGTCCACCACCACCCGCACCTGTCGCCACGTCTCGCCGGCGTCGTCCGAGACCGAGAGGACCAGGCGTGAACGCGCACCCCAGTCATCGGTGGCGTCGTTGTGGCAGGCGACGATGCGGCCGTCGGCCAGCCCGACTGCCGCGATCCCGCTGTTGTTGTTGGGCAGCGTCGTCGGCCGCAGCCCGGGCCACGAGCAAGGGTCCCTGGTCACGCTCCGGAACACGGCACCGGCGCTGCTTCGGGTCAGGGTCACGAGCGTGCCGTCGGGGAGCGCCACCAGGGTCGGCTGGATGCAGCCGGCGCCGCGCACGGCGTCGTGGTCCAGCGGGAGGCGCACCTGCCGCCAGGTGCGGCCGGCGTCGGCGCTCACGTCCATGAAGCAGTCCCAGCGCGGCGGCTCCCACACCTCCACGGAGCCCGGCGCCACCCACAGCTCCCCCACCTGCACCGGCGCCTGCCGGACCGGTCCCCGGCCGCCGGAGGCGTCGCCCGACACAAGTTCCGCAGGCGGGCTCCACGTTCGCCCGCCGTCGGTGCTGGTGCAGCGCCAGGTGGTCCACTCGTCGATGCGATGGCCGCGCTTGTAGAACAGCCAGGTCGCACCGTCGGGGCCGGCTGCCAGCACCGGGTTCCAGTGCGGGACGGCGTCTTGGGGCGCGATCGGCCGGACCGCGCCGTCGTCGGAGGACAGGACGTGGATGGTGCTGTCCGCGGCGCCCTCGTGGGAGCCGGCGAACCATGCCACGACGTAGTGTCCGGATGCTGTGACCAGCAGCGTGCTGGCGTGCACCTGGACCCCCGCCGTCGGCTCGAGGAGGAGGGTCACTGGACACTCCGGGCGCGCTTGGCGGCGCGGGCCTTCAGCCGCTTGCTGATGATGGGCCAGAACAGCGAGCCGAGGGCCAGCGCCAGCAGCACGGTGGCGATCGGCCGGTTGGTGAGGAACTCAATGGGCTGCCCGATCAGCATCGCGCGGCGCAGGTTGGCCTCCGCGAGCGGGCCGAGCAGGAACCCGAGGACCACCGGCCCGGCAGGGATCCCCACCCGGCGCAACAGCAGTCCGACGACGCCGAAGCCGAGCATCTGCACCGCGGTGAGGACATTGTTGGTGGTGGCGTAGGTGCCCACCATGCAGAACACGACGATGATTCCCCAGATCCACTGCGGCTGCAGGTCCAGCAGCTTGGTCATGCCCTTGGTTCGCAGCAGGCTGACGATGGTGGAGCCGATGGTGGCCAGCAGCATGATGGCGACGATGGTCACGATGATGTCGGGCCGCCGTTCGAACAGGGACGGTCCGGGCTGGATTCCCCAGATGATCATCGAGCCGAGCATGATCGCCATCACGGAGTCTCCCGGGATGCCCAGGGACAAGGTGGTGGTGACGGCACCGCCGAGGGTGGAGCTCGATGCGGTGTCGGAGCCGACCAGGCCCTCGATGGAACCCTTGCCGAACTCCTCAGGCTTCTTGGACATCGCCTTGGCACGGTTCCAGCCCACCAGACCGGCGATGTCGCCGCCTGCGGCGGGGATGACGCCGATCACGACGCCCAGCCCGCCCGACTGCGCCATCGGCTTGGCCACCCGCTTCAGCTCGGCCTTGGTCGGCCACCATCGGCCGAGCGACGAGATGGGCCGGATCTTGTGTTCGTGGTGGGAGAGGATCTGGTCCAGCACCTCGGTGATGCCGAACAGGCCGATGATCAGTGCGATGAAGTTGAAGCCGCCGGTGAGCTCGGCCTGCCCGAACGCGAACCGGGCGTCGCCGGTGATTGGGTCCAGCCCCATTATGGCCAGTGCGATGCCGAGCAGGCCCGCGAAGATGCCCTTGGCGAGAGAGTTCGACGCGATGGAGATGATGACGGTGAGCCCGAAGCACACCAGGGCGAACATCTCGAACGGCCCGAACCGGAGCGCGAACGCGGCGATGGGTTGGGCCAGGAACACCAGCACCAGCATCGACATCAGGATGCCGACGGTGGTGGCGATCGCGGAGATGGACAGCGCCAGCCCGGCCTGGCCCTTGCGGGCCATCGGGTAGCCGTCGAGGGTGGTGGCGACGGCGGCGGGCGTGCCGGGGGTGTTGACGAGGATGGACGGGATGCGGTCCCCATACTGCGCGGAGACGTAGATCGCCAGCAGCATCGCGAGGCCCTGCGCCGGCTCGAGGGTCAGGGTGAAGGAGGTGGCCAGGGCAACCGCCATGGAGATGGTGATGCCGGGGAACACACCCACCAGCAGCCCCAGCCCGAGCCCGATCAGGAAGCAGAGGATGGCCGTCGGTTCGGCCAGGGCTGCGAGCCCCTCGATGATGGGGTTCACAGCGGCACCTTCAGCAGCAGGCGGAACACCAGGTACAGCAGGGCGGCGATGATCCCCGGGAACAGCAGCAGCGACGTCCACTTCCGCAGGCCGTAGATCCAGTTGATCACCACGAGGAACAGGGGCCCGAGCAGCAGGAACGTGACGCCGAGGTGCCAAAGCACCAGGACGACGGCGAGGCCCGCCACTGTGGCGACCATCTGGGCCCAGCCCTTGCGACGCGACGGGTCCACCTCACGCTCGATGGACACCCCCAGCAGCGCGTTGGCGAGCATCCAGATGCCGCAGCCAATGATCCCGACCGCGATCACCGTCGGCCACCAGCGCGGGTCGATGCCGCCGGTCTCGTTGCGCAGCACGATCCCCCGCGCGCCCACGAGCATGAGCACACCGAAGGCGAGGACCACCCCGGCGGCCACCTTCTCCATCGCGGGAGCGGGTGGCGCCGTGGTGGCCTCGACCTCTGTGGTGCCGGGCTGGTCCAGGGACTCCGACACCGACGTCAGCCCTCCAGCAGGCCCGCGAAGCGCTCCGCCTCGGCCTCGGCGAACTCGGTGAACTCGGCGGAGTCACGGTAGACGACGAGGTTGCCGCTGCCGGTGATGATCTCCTGGTAGGAGTCCTGCTCGACGGCCTCCGCGATGGCGCTCTCAAGGGTCTCGTGGACGTCGTCGGGCAGGTCCTTGGGTGCGTAGATGCCGCCCCAGCCGCCGATCTCGATGTCGTAGCCCTGCTCGGCCGCGGTGGGCACGTCAGGGATCTCCGGGTGGCGCTCGGAGTGGAAGATGGCCAGCACCTTCAGCTTGCCGTCGGCCAGGTTCTGCTTGACCTCGTTCACGCCGGAGGCGGCCGCGTCCACCTGGTTGCCGAGGACCGCGGCGACGGCGGGGGCGCCACCGTCGAACGGCACCGGCTTGATCTGTGCCCCGGTCTCGTCGGCGAGGCTGGCCCCGGCCAGCTCCCAGATGGAGCCGGCACCGGAGTTGGCCACCGTCATCTCCTTGTCCTGGGCTGCGGCGACGAACTCCTCGAGAGTGTTGTACGGGCTGTCGGCGGGCACGGAGAGGACGCCGGGACCGAGCATGATCTGGCCGAGCATGTCGAAGTCGCTGGGGTGGATGTCGTAGTTCATGGAGCCGAGCATCGCGATCTCCACCGGGCCGAAGCCGATGGTGTAGCCGTCGGCGGGCTGGTCCTTGACGTGGAGCATGGCGGTGGAGCCGGAGGCTCCGGGCCGGTTCTCCACGACGATCGAGACGCCGAGGATGGGCTCGAGGGCGGTGGCGAGGGCACGCGACGAGAGGTCCGAGCCGCCGCCGGCCGCGGCCTGGACGATCAGGGTGATGTCCTTGGAGGGGAACTCGCTGTCCCCCTCTCCGCCGGTGCCGCTGCAGGCCCCCAGCGCGAGGGCTGCTGCGGCCGTGACTGCGATCAGTGTTCTGCGCTTCATGGTTGTCTCCTTACTCGTTGCCGGCCAGGTCGACTGCTGCGGCGATCCTGGCCCGGGTTGTGGGGTCTGGCTGGTCGATGGACATCCGGCACGGTTCGCCGTTGTCCAGGCCCTGCAGTTGCAGGGCGTGCTTGAGGTTGGCGATGCTGCCGCCGAGGACCGGCACCACCTGCTTGATCACTGCCTGCGCCGCGGCGGCGGCCTCGGCGTCGCCGTCGCGCATCGCGTCGCGCAGTGCGGCCCACGGTCCGGGGGTGGCCCCACTAACGCCGGAGACGGTGCCGGTGCCGCCCGCAGCCATCACCGCGGGGACGTCGGCGTCGTTGCCGGACCACAGCTTGAAGCCCTCCGGGGCCGCTGCCAAGTACTCCGACACCCGCTTCGAGGCGGAGTCGGAGACCTTGATCCCGGCGATGCCGGACTTCAGCACCTCCGGGAGGTCATCGGGCAGGAGGTCCGTCACCGCGACGTCGGGGTAGACGTAGCCGTAGAGCTCACCGCCGCACTCCTCGTTGATGGCGGCCCAGTGCCGCAGGACCCCCTTCGCGGTGGCGGGGATGTAGTAGGGGGTGATGGCGGCGTAGCGGACGGCGCCCAAGCCCCGGGCCTCCCGGGTGAGTTCCAGCGCCTGCCGCGTGCTGGCGGCGCCGACGTGCACGACCACCCGCTGGGGCCCGAACACCTCGAGGCACTGGGTCACCAGTCCGGCGTGTTCGGCCGCGGACAGGGCCGGGTACTCACCGGTGGTGCCGGCCACGAACACGCCGTCCACCAAGGGTGCGAGCCGGTCCAGGTTGGCCCGGAAGGCGTTGGCGTCCACCTCGCCGTCGGAGGTGAAGGGCGTGGTGAGCGCCGAAAGGATTTCAGGTGCTGTCATGGGACCCCACTTCGTCGTCGGTCTACCGTTAACGGTTGACGAAACCCTATCCCGAGGCGGAAGGTGGGTGCAAGCATGTTTGGATAACGTTTGGGTCTCACGCACGAGGGGAGGGACACGCATGAGTGGTGCGGTCCGGATGGTGGCACTGGGGGAACAGTTGGCCGCCCTGCTGCGCGGGCGCATCGTCCGCGGTGAGGTGCCGCCCGGCACCCATCTCGTCGAGGACGTGCTGGCCGGTGAGCACGGCATTAGCCGCGGCCCGGTGCGCGACGCCCTGCGCACGCTGCTGGCAGAAGGCCTGCTGGAGTCGCGCCGCCGCGGCTACCACACCAAGCCCTTCGGGCAGGCCGACGTGGACGAGCTGTACGAGATCCGCAACGCCGCCGAGCACCTGGCCTGCGAGCTGGCCATCAAGCGCTCCGAGGCCGCCGACTGGGAGGGGCCGCGGGCCAGCCTCGCCGAGATGGCCCGGCACGCCGAGGCGGGCAACCAGCACGCCTACGCCCACGCGGACCTCGAGTTCCACACCCACTTCTACGAGCTCTCCGGCAACAGCCGCCTGCTGTCCCTGTGGCACCAGTACATGCCCACCTTCGCCACCCTGCTGGACATCACCAACGCCCAGGACGCGGACCTCCACCCCTCCCTCGAGGACCACACCCACCTGATGCGGCTGGCGGAGAGCGGCAACTGGGCCGGGTTCAGCGCCGTCCTGGAGGACCACCTCGCCGGCTCGCACCGTCGCCTCAGCACGGCCATCACGGACCCATCGGCCGCCGCGGCCCGGCCCTGATGTCACCCCACCGCACCAGCCGGACGGGCTCGCGCGACTCATATCCATTACGTATGATCGTCGGATGCTGATCCTCCTCTCGCCCGCGAAGTCACTGGACTTCGAGACGAAGCCGGCCACCCGCAAGCACTCGGAGCCGCGCCTGGTGGCGGAGTCGGAGAAGCTGATCGGCATCATGCGGGAGAAGTCCCCGGCGGACATCTCCAAGCTGATGGACATCTCGGAGGAGCTCGCGACGCTCAACGCGGAGCGCTACTCGAGCTTCGACGCAAAGCACACCCCCAAGAACTCCCGCGCCGCCGTGCTGGCGTTCAACGGCGACGTCTACCAGGGCCTCGCGGCACCCTCCGGCTTCGACGCCCGCGACTTCACGGAGGCACAGAAGACCATCCGCATCCTCTCCGGCCTCTACGGCGTGCTGCGGCCGCTGGACCTGATCCAGCCGCACCGCCTGGAGATGGGTACCCGCCTGAGCACGCCGCGCGGCCGCAACCTGTACGACTGGTGGGGCGATCGCGTCACGGACCAGGTCAAGCGGGACCTGGACGTCTCGCCCGGCGCCGACGTCGTGGTCAACCTCGCCTCCAACGAGTACTTCGGCGTGATCCGGCCCGAGCGTCTCGGCGTCCGCGTCGTCACTCCCCGCTTCGAGGACCGCGGGCCCAGCGGCGAGCCGCGCGTGGTCTCCTTCTACGCCAAGCGCGCCCGCGGGCTGATGGCGTCGTGGCTGGTCAAGGACCGGTCCCGCACGCCGTCGCGGGTCTTCGAGTTCAGCGCGGACGGCTACGAACTCGACGACGCCCGTTCCACCAAGTACCAGCCGGTCTTCGTCCGCTGATGGCTTCCGCGACGGACACGTCCGCCACGTCCCGACGCCCCGGTGTCGGGACCATCGCCCTCGTCGTGGGGATCGGCCTGCTGGCGGGGGTGGTGATGTCCTTCGGGCAGACCTTCGCCCCAGAGGGAATCTCGCCCCTGTTCAACTCGGCCGCTCCCGTGGTGACCCTCGCGGGCGCACTGGCGCTGTTCGGGCGCGGGCCGTGGAGCCACGTCGCCTTCGGCGCGGTCGCCGGTCCCCTTGCGATGGTGGGCTACTACGCCACGACGGCGCTGCGCGACTACGGCGTGTCCATGCGGATGGTGCTGTTCTGGTGCGTGGCCGGCGTCGTCTCCGGGGTGGCGATGGGTCTGGCGGTGTGGCTGCTGCGGGGCAACGGGCCCGCGTGGCTGCGCGGGATCGGCGCGGCCGTGCTCCCGGCCACCGCCATGGGCGAGGCGGCGCACGGTCTGGTCCGGATCTCCGACACCACGCCCGTCGGCTACTGGTGGACCCTGGGCGCGCTCGGCCTGGCGCTCCTCGTGTGGCTGGCGCTGCGTCGCCTCGAGAGCACCCTGGAGCGCGTCCTGGCCGTGGCGGCGACGTTGGTGTTCGCCGTCGTGTTGTTCGTCATCTACGGAGGCTGAAGCGCGGCACGTAGGCCGCCTCCGACGACGCGGGCCCGGCCCGGCCACGACGTCGCAGCCCCACCGCCACCGAGGCGAGTGCCAGCGCCACCGGCACCGAGGGGATGCGGAACAACTCGTGCGGGTGCAGCAGCGTCAACCAGCCCAAGCACGTGACCAGCCCCGCCTGCAGCACCACCACGAACCCGAGCGCGTCGCGGCGCCACAGGCCGGCGACGGCGCCCGCCGCGAGGATGACCGCCGTCGCGGCGATCCCGGCCGGTGCGGTGGTGCCGATCTGCATCGAGTACGGGTCCCCCACCCGCAGGTAGCTGGCGAACTCGAAGGTCTGCAGCCAACCCACGAACGGGAATCCGATGTTGCCGTCGTCGTAGGTCAGTTGGTCCGGGGTGAACCGGCTGCGGATGAACGACGTCCACGCCAGGTACGCGGCTGGCCCGGCAGCGAGCGCCAACACCCGCGTCAGGCCGGTCCGCCGGCCCCGCAGCATCCGGTAGCCGGCGTGCAGCAGCAGCGCGACCGGCACCAGCACCAGCTGCTGCTTCAGCAGGCACGTCAGCACCACCAGGCCGGCCAGCACCCACGTGCTGCCCCGCTCGCCGCGGCCCCACCAGAGCAGGACGGCGCACACCATGGCCAGTTGCAGCGGCTCGGTCAGCAGCGTCGTCGAGCTGTAGAGCATGCCGGGGCTGGCGGCGACGACGAGCCCCCACCACCCCGAGCCGCCGTGGTGGGCGACGAGGCGGGACAGCAGGTAGCCGGCCGCGAACAGCGAGGCCAGGGTCATCAGCCAGAACACCAGCGGCAGCGCGGCCGCGTCGCCGAACGAGAACAGCCCGGCGAGCCAGCCCCACAGCGGCGAGCCGTAGCGGTAGCCGGCCAGGTCGATGAGGTCGTGCGCCTGTCCGGAGGCGAACGGGTCCAGCGCGATCGCGTAGTAGTAGACGCCGTCGTAGTGCTCCACCCCGGTCACGAACCGGAAGTCGGGGTCCAGCACCCGCACCAGCTCGGCGATGGGGTCGGTGTCCGCGACGTGCAGCAGTTGGCTGAGGTGCAGCTCCGGCCAGCGCGAGGCCCACTGCGTGAACACGGCGACGAGCATCGCCACCGCGCCACAGACCAACGCCACGACGCGACCACCTGGACCGGGGGTGCGCTTCATGCCCCGGACAATACAGGCCGGGCATCCCATGACCGGTGCCGCGAATACAGTGGTTGTACGCCGACGACGACGGAGGTGTTCCATGTTCTGGCGCGACGAACTCCTGGAGCAGCTCGAGTGGCACTGGGACAACCAGCTGCGCTCCCGGCTCGACGGGATCACCGATGACGAGTACTTCTGGGAACCCGTTCCCGGCTGGAGCGTGCGGCCCCGGGGCGCCACCTCACCCGCCGCTGCGGCCGACGGGTACGTGCAGGCCGGCAGCGGTGACTTCCAGATCGACTTCGCCTTCCCACAGACACCGCTGGGGCCGGTGACGAGCATCGCCTGGCGCCTCGGGCACATCCTCGTGGGCGTCCTCGGGGCGCGGGTGGCCTCCCACTTCGGCGGCCCCGCCCACGACTACATGGGCTACGACTACCCCGGCACCGCGGCAGAGTCGCTGCGCCGGCTGGACCAGTTGCACGAGCAGTGGGTGGCAGGCATCAGGTCTTGGTCTGACGCGGACCTCCAGGTGCCCGTGGGAGACCTCGAGCCCGGCTTCGAGGAGCGCTCACGCGCCACGCTCGTGCTCCACATCCACCGGGAGCTGATCCACCACGGCGCCGAGATCGCCCTGCTGCGAGACCTCTACCTCCGGCGCGACGAGCTCTGACCGCGCCGGGTGCTCAACTCGCCGTCGCCCCTTCTGGCTCGTCGGCGGGGACGGCGCGCGTCGCGGTGAGCACCAGGCCGACGATGAGGGCCACCTCGCCGGTGTTGGCCAGCACCAGCGGCAGCGACGGGATTCCGGCGGCGACGAACATGATGGCCGAGCCGATGGCCATCCAGTAACCTCCCCGTCGCCAGACCGCGATGCCGACGGCGATCAGCACCACGATCGCCACGATCGAGGGGATGGGTGGGCCCGTCTCCGTCGCCGAGTAGCGCACGGCATCACCGTCGCGCACCACCTCCAGTTCCAGCCCCACCACCTCGGTCACGAACCCGTAGACCATGAGCGCGACGGCCACGAGGCAGAACAGCGCATGCACCCAGCGCTTGCGGGCCCAGGCGGCGCCACAGCGGCGGGCCATCCCCACGGCGACGATCACCAGCATCGGCGTGACGAGGGCATGGACGAGGAAACGCGGCCAGTTGAGCGCCTCCAGCAGCGGGCCCTCCCCGATGAAACGGCCGATGGCCACCATCCCGTTGTCGTAGACCAGTCCCAGCGTGACCAGGCCCACCAGCACCAGGTACCAGGAGCGGTCCCTTCGGGCGCGGACGAACACCCACACGCTCAGAGCGATGTGGACCGCGGTCACGACGGCGAACAGCAAGGAAGTCATCTTCGAGCACCCTTCGTCGGTGGTCTGCGACTCTAGCCCCCCCGACCCGGTCACAGCCTCGGACCCGGGTGACGCCCTCGTTGCCTACAGTTGGGCCATGACCGTGCCAGTGACACTGCAGTTCCTCGGCGCCTCGGGCACCGTGACCGGATCCAAGTACCTGATCGAGTTCGGCGAGCGAAGGCTCGTGGTGGACGCGGGCATGTACCAGGGCACCAAGGAGTTGCGGCTGCGCAACCGGGAGCCGTTCGCCGTCGACGCCGCCACCATCGACTTCGTCGTGGTCACCCACGCCCACGCGGACCACACCAGCTACCTCCCCGCCCTCGTCAACCAAGGTTTCAGCGGCCCCATCTTCTGCACCGAGGGCACCGCCCGGCTGGCCGAGATCGTGCTGCGCGACTCCGCCCACCTGCAGGAACTGGAGACCGAGAACGCCATCCGCGGCGGCTACTCCAAGCACGCCGAGCCCGAACCGCTCTACACGAAGGCCGACGCCGAGCGCACCATCGAGCTGTTCCACACCGTCGACTTCGACACTGACGTGGACCTCGGCCACGGCGTCGTCGGCCGTTGGACCCGGGCCGGCCACATCCTGGCCTCCGCCTCGGTGAACCTCACCGTCGAGGGCGTGGGGGTCCTGTTCTCCGGCGACCTGGGGCGCGACTCCCACCCCGTCGTCCGCCACCGCGGCACCCCGCCAGGTGCGCAGTGGGTGCTGTGCGAGTCCACCTACGGCGACCGCGAGCACGAGAACCCACCCGTCGCCCATGTCGCCATGGCAGAGGCCATCACCCGCACCGTGGAGCGCGGCGGCTCCGTGGTGATCCCCGCCTTCGCCATCGACAGGACCGAGGCCGTCCTGCACGCGCTGGTGGCGCTGCAGCGCGAGGGCCGGATCCCCGAGGTGCCCGTACTGGTGGACGGCCCGATGAGCATGAAGGCGCTCGACGTCTACCGCGACATGCCCGAGGAGCTCGCCGAGGGCGTGACCGTCGACGACTTCCTCGGCATCCGACGTCTCGAGGAGGTGCGCACCAGCCGCCAGTCCCGCAAGGCCAGGGAGCAGAAGGGCTCGCGCATCATCATCTCCTCCTCCGGGATGCTGGAGGGCGGCCGGGTCCTGAGCTGGCTGCAGAAGCTGCTGCCGGACCCGAAGAACTGCGTGGTCATCGTCGGCTACCAGGGCGAGGGCACGCGCGGCCGCGACATCCTCGAGGGTGCCCGCCACGTCAAGATCAACGGCCGCCACGTCCCCGTGAAGGCGGAGATCGTGGACGAGAATGAGTTCTCCGCCCACGCCGGCGCATCCGAGCTCGTGGCCTGGGTGGCATCACTGGAGCCCCGCCCCGAGACCGTGTTCCTGGTCCACGGCGAGCCCGGGCCCGCCGCCACCCTCGAGGAGCGGATCGAGTCCGAGCTGGGAATCACGACGGTGGTGGCCCGGCACCGCGAGAAGGTACTGCTGAGCGAGCCGGTGGAGGAGGACCTCGAAGACTCGGAGGAATGACCGGGGCCGGCCGCTCTAGGCTGGTGGCGTGGGAACCCTGCGCACCGTCACCCTGAACACCGGCTACGACGACTACTACACCGTCGCCGGGCTGACCTGGGGCGGGCTGGGGCGGATGCAGGAGTTCCGCTCCGTGTGCTCCGGCAAGGGTGTCAGCTGCGCCCGGGCCGCGAAGGCGCTGGGGGTCCCGGTGAAGGCGTACGCGCTGGTGGGGGTCGAAGACCTCGCGCACTACTCCTCGAAGCTGGCGGCCGAGGGGCTGGAGCACCACCTGGTGGCGGTGCCCGGCCGGACCCGCCACAACCTCACGCTCGTCGACGGCGAGGGCGCCGAGGTGGCCGCCCACTTCGTCGCGAAGGGGTTCACGCTCGACGGTCCCGAGGCGGTGGCACCCCTGGTGGAGCAACTGCTGGCGGATGTGCGGCCGGGCGACGTCGTCACGCTCAACGGGTCCACGCCGTCCGGGTTGCCGGACCAGACCTGGGCGCAGCTCGCGCGCGATTGCCTCGCGGCCGGGGCGCGGGTGGTGGTGGACGCGCAGGGCGCGGCCTTCCGGGAGGCGCTGCGGGTGCCGGGCCTGACTGCGTTCAAACCCAACGACGACGAGATCACGGCCCTGCCCGGGGTGCCGGAGGCCGAGCCGGGGGATCGGGTGGCGCTGGCGCTGCGGCAGCTGGCGGCGACCGGGGTCCGGATCCCGCTGGTGAGCCTCGGCGCGCGTGGCGTGGCGGTCCTGCGCGGCGACGAGGTGGTCACCCTGTCCTGCCCCGTCGAGAAGCCGATCCAGTCCGTGATGGCCGGTGACGCGTTCGTCGCAGGCCTGGTCCAGGGCCTGCTCGCCGACGCCGACGGCCAGGCGGCGGTGCACCACGGACTGGCCGCGGCCGCGGCGCACGTCGCCGGCCTGGAGGGCGAGGACCTGCGGGCGCAGGCCGTCACCAATCTGGCCAGGGTGGGCTGATCAGGCCACCCGGATCTTCAGCTCGGCGGCGATCTGCGGGGCCAGGAACATCAGCTGTTCCTCACTCATCGTGGCTCCGGCAAGCCATTGCCAGCCGCTCACGGATGCCAGTTCGGCGCCGCGGAGGTCGATGTCGGCCACCTTGGAGTTGTGGACGGTGAGGCTCCCAATCCGGGTGCCGGGGAACGCGAACCGCTTGGCGTCGGCCTGCAACAGGTCCAGTTCCTCGACGATGCAGTCGGTGAAGCAGAAGTCGAGCAGCTTCGAGCCACGCAGGTTCAGGTAGCTGATGCGGCAGCCGCGGAAGTGGACGGCCCGGGCGTCGAGGTCGAACGCCTCGATGGCACCGAGGCGGCCGCCGTCGAACTCCACTTCCCGCCAGGCCGCCCGCGCGGACTTCACCACGGGTGCCGCCGTCTGCTGGAACCTGGTCTCCACCAGGCGCGACGACGCGAACACCAGCTCGTCGGCCACCACGTCGGAGAACACCGAGCCGTTCACGACGCTGCCCTTGCCGAGGTCCAGACTCTCGGTGCGGATGTCCGCGTAACGCAGTGCGTAGATGTCTGTGTTCGGCTCGAGCAGCCGCGGCGGCCCTTCGGTCAGCTCGCCGAAGCTGAGCGGGTGCAGCTGGGGGGCCTTGGGGCCGTCGGATGCGCGCATTCCCCCACACTAGGGGCCGCCCCCGACACGGGGGCTCCGGCGGCCGCGTGACAGGGCGCCGCGACACGCCGCAGATCGTGCCCTCCAGAGCAGAGAAAATGATTTCTCGCGGACGCTGGTCACCACCGCCCCGGATGACCCGCCGCCCGCGTCGACGGCCATCCCTGTCCCGTGGAACCCGGCTCCCGCCGCCGCGCCACATCAGTATTGTTCTGCCATGCCATTCACCGACCTCCCCCTGGCGGACCTGCGTGAGTTCCGCCCCGACGTCGCCCAGCCCGCCGACTTCGACGAGTTCTGGACCACCACCCTCGCCGAGGCGCGCGCCGTCGGCGGGGAGACGGTCCTGACGCCCGCGGACACCCCCATCAACCAGCTCGTCATCGAGGACCTCACGTTCCCGGGCTTCAACGGCGAGCCCATCCGCGCGTGGGTCACGCGTCCCCGCACGGACACCCCGCTTCCCGCGGTGGTTGAGTACATCGGCTACAACGGGGGCCGCGGCCTGCCGGGCGAGCGGCTGCAGTGGGCGGCCGCCGGGTACGTGCACGTGTTCATGGACACCCGCGGCCAGGGCAGCGGCTCGGGCAGCGGCGGCGACACCCCCGACCCGTACGGCTCGGAGGGTTCGGTGGCGGGCTGGATGACCCGCGGCATCAGCAACCCGGGCACCTACTTCTACCGTCGCGTGTTCACCGACGGCGTGCGCCTGGTGGACGCGGTCAAGCAGCTGCCGTTCGTCGACGCGTCCCGGATCTCGGTGACCGGCGGCAGCCAGGGCGGCGGCATCACCCTCGCCGTCGCCGCGCTGTCCCAGGACGTGTTCGCGGCGATGCCCGATGTTCCGTTCCTGTCGCACTTCCAGCGCTCCGTGGAGCTGACGCCCCAGCTGCCGTTCACGGAGATCACGCACTACCTGTCGGTGCACCGTGACCAGGACGACGTCGTGTTCAACACGCTGTCCTACTTCGACGGTGTGAACTTCGCCCGCCGCATCGAGGTCCCGAGCCTGTTCTCGGTGGCGCTGATGGATCCCATCGTGCTGCCGTCGACGGTGTTCGCCGCCTACAACCACCTGGCGTCGCAGGACAAGGACATCACGGTTTGGAAGTACAACGGCCACGAGGGCGGGCAGCTGCACCAGTGGCTGCGCCAGACCCAGTGGCTGGCCGAGCGCCTCTGACGCCGCGGGCGGCTGGGCCGGCGACGGGCTGGCTCAGCGCTCGAAGGTGATGTCCAGCTGGGTGACGGTGGCGACGTCCCACGCCTTCAGGCCGCCCGCACCGCTCGCATACAGGATGCCTGCGGGGCTGTGCTCGACGTCCCAGACCGACTCCCCGGGCTCGATCACCGAGACTTCGTCGGCGGCGTGGTCCCAGACCAGGACCCGCTTGTCGGCGGTCTCGCGCGGGCTGCCGACGACGATGGCCCCGTCCCCGCTCAGGGACACCGGCTGACCCACCCGCTCCTCGTGCGCCTCCGCGAGCACCTCCCCGCTGGCGACGTCCACCACCTCGAGGCGCTGCGCACCGCCGGAGACCACGAACCCGCGGAGCAGGGTGGTGCCGTCGGCCGCCCACCGCAGGCTGTTCACGCGATCGGTGGACCCGAGCTCGCGGGTCGGTTCGCCGGTGATCGGGTCCAGCACCAGCAGTTCGCCCCGGACCCTGGCCACCAGTTCGGTGTCCGTCAGCCCAATCTCGCTGGCCACGGTCCCGGCATGGAAGGCCTCGATGGTGCAGTCGTGGGGATCCGAGACCAGCAGGTTGCGGTCGTCGCCGAAGGCGATCCGCCTGCCGTCGGGGCTGGCGACGAGGCCGCTGATGTAGCTGTAGGCCCATTCGGCGTCGACCCCCTCCCCCTCCGGCGGGACGAACTCCGGGTAGATCCGGAAGTGGTGGACGGACCCGGACTCCAGGTCCGCGACGATGACCGACTCACCCGTGGCCCAGCACAGCACCCGCTCCGCCAGCCAGGCCGGGCTGGAGCTGGAGTGCACCTCGAACCGGTGCGCGATGGCGCCGGTGGCGACGTCGTGGACCACCAGATCTCCACTGGATCCCTGGGCGACGGCGAGCAGCGCGCCGTCGGGGCTGAGCCTGAGGTTCTGCTGCCCCTGGAATGGGCCCGGGTTCGTGTCCCCCTCGGGGAGCCCGGGTGCGCAGACCCCGGCGATGGTGCCGCCGGGCCCGGTCTGCTGCGGCGACGGCGTCGGGGTGGCCCCGGTCGAGGTGCTGCCACCGGGTCCCGGGGTCTCGCCCGACCGCTCGCCCGGACCGCAAGCCGTCACCGCGCCGGCCCCCGCCACGGCCGCTCCTGCCAGCAGCGCACGCCGCGTAAGAGTTCCCATTCCCACCTCCAGTTGGTGGGCAACAGGGTATCCACGACGGGGTCCGTGGCTTCCGGCTACTTCTGGTTCAGCACCGCCTTGGCGGCCGCGAACCGGGCGATGGGCACCCGGAACGGGGAGCAGGAGACGTAGTCCAGGCCCACGGAGTTGAAGAACTCCACGGACTCCGGGTCCCCGCCGTGCTCGCCGCAGACGCCGGTCTTCAGCCCCGACTTCGTACTGCGTCCCTTGTCGACGCCCATCTGCACCAGCTGCCCGACGCCGTCGACGTCGATGGTCTCGAACGGGTTGCGCTCCATCACGTGGTCCATGATGTAGTTCGTCAGGAACCCGTTCTCGGCGTCGTCGCGGGAGATGCCGATGGTGGTCTGGGTGAGGTCGTTGGTGCCGAAGCTGAAGAAGTCGGCGTGCTGGGCGATCTGGTCGGCCAGCAGCGCCGCCCGGGGCAGCTCGATCATGGTGCCGATGGTGTAGTCCAGCTCCCGGCCGGCCGTAGCCAGCTCGTCGGCCACGGTCTTCTCGACGATGGCCCGCTGCGCCGAGAGCTCCTGCGTGAGCGCCACCAGGGGGATCATGATCTCCACCGAGACGGTCTCCCCCTCCCGGTCCAGCACGGCGAGCGCCGCCCGGACGATGGCGCGGGTCTGCATCTCCGGGATCTCCGGGTAGAGCATCGCCAGCCGGCAGCCGCGGGTGCCCAGCATCGGGTTCTGCTCGTGCAGCCGCTTGACCTGGGCGAGGGTCTCGCGCGCCTCGGCCAGCTCCGCGCCGTCGGCCCCTGAGGACTCGAGCCGCTGCACCAGCAGCGACTGCTCCACCAGGTTGGGCAGGAACTCGTGCAGGGGCGGGTCGAGCAGGCGCACGGTGACGGGCAGGCCCTTCATGGCGGTGAACACACCCTCGAAGTCGGCCTGCTGCATGGGCAGGATCTCCTCGAGCGCCTCGGCCCGCTGCGCCTGGGTCTCGGCCAGGATCATGCGACGCACCGCCGGCAGCCGGTCCGCGGCCATGAACATGTGCTCGGTGCGGCACAGGCCGATGCCCTCAGCGCCCAGCTCGCGGGCCTTCGTCGCGTCCTCGAAGTTGTCCGCGTTGGCGCGCACGCCCAGGCGGCGGACCTCGTCGGCCCAGGCCACCACGCGTTCGAAGTCCTCGTTGATCTGCGGCGGGATCAGGTCCAGTGCTTCACCGTAGACGTCGCCGGTGGAGCCGTCGAGGGTGACGACGTCGCCCTCGGACAGCACGCGTTCCCCGATGGTGAGGGTGCGGGCCTTGACATCGATCTTGATGCCGCCCGCACCGGCCACGCAGGGCTTGCCCATGCCGCGGGCCACGACTGCTGCGTGCGAGGTCATGCCGCCGTGGGCGGTGAGGATGCCCTGCGCGACGATGACGCCGTGGATGTCGTCGGGGGTGGTCTCGTAGCGCACCAGCACCACGGCCTCGCCCTTGCTGCCACGCTCGGCGGCGGTGTCGGCGTCGAAGACCACCTCGCCGACGGCGGCCCCGGGTGAGGCGGGCAGGCCCTTGGCAATGGGTGTCTTGCCGTGCGCGGGATCGATGGCGGGGTGCAGCAGCTGGTCCAGCTGCGCGGGCTCGATCCGGCTGAGGGCCTCGTGCTGGGTGAGCACGCCCTCGTCCACCAGGTCCGAGGCCACCTTCAGCGCGGCCGCGGCGGTGCGCTTGCCGTTTCGGGTCTGGAGCAGGAAGAGCTTGCCGTTCTCCACGGTGAACTCCATGTCCTGCATGTCCTTGTAGTGGGCCTCCATCTTCGCCATGGTGGCGATCAGCTGGTCGTAGGCCTCGGGCAGCACCTCGCGCATCTCGGCCAGCGGGCGCGGGGTGCGGATGCCGGCGACGACGTCCTCACCCTGCGCGTTGACGAGGAACTCGCCGTAGAGGGCCTTCTCGCCTGTGGACGGGTTGCGGGTGAAGCAGACGCCGGTGGCCGACGTGTCTCCCCGGTTGCCGAAGACCATCTGCATCACGTTCACGGCGGTGCCGAGGTCGGCGGAGATGTTGTTGGCGCGCCGGTAGACGTCGGCACGCGGGTTGAGCCAGGAACGGAAGACGGCATCGACGGCGCGGTGCAGCTGCTCGCGCGGGTCCGAGGTCCACTCGCCGCCGAGGTGCTCGGCGGAGATCTCCTTGAACGTCGCGACGAGTCCCTTGAGGTCCTCGGCGGTGAGGTCGGTGTCCTCCTCTACGCCGCGCTCGGCCTTCAGCGCGGTGAGCGCGTCCTCGTAGAGGTAGGCGGGCACCTCCTCCACCACTTCCCCGTACATCTGGATGAAGCGGCGGTAGCAGTCCCAGGCGAAGCGTTCGTTCCCGGACTCCTGGGCGACGGCGCCGACCGACTCGTCGGAGATGCCCAGGTTCAAGATGGTGTCCATCATGCCCGGCATCGAGACGACGGCGCCCGAGCGCACGGAGACCAGCAGCGGGTTGCTGCTGCCCCCGAGGGTCTTCCCGGTGCGTTCCTCGAGGCGCGCCAAGCCCTCGTCGATCTCCTCGCGCAGCCCCTCGGGCCACTCGCCGCCGCGTCTGGTGGCCTCGATGCAGGCCTCTGTGGTGACGGTGAAGGCGTCCGGAACCGGAACCCCCACCCGGGCCATCTCCGCGACGCCTGCGCCCTTGCCACCGAGCAGTGGCTTCATCGAGGCATCGCCTTCGGAGAGGTCGTAGATGAAACGCTTCTCAACCATTTGATCTCCTTCGACCACATCTGCCGGGACCTCGTCGTCCCACGGCAACACCCTATGACCTCGGAACCGGATTGGTGCGGCAGGGTCACATAATCACCCGGACGGGCGGGCGACGCCCGGCACCTGCCGCAGCGTCTGCCCGACGCGGCGGGCGCGGGACTGCACCAGGTCCACGATCCGGGAGGCGAGCTCCTCCAGCGCCACGCCCGTGGTGTCGACGACGGGGCACTTCAGCTTCTGCTGCACCTGCCTCACCTCGAACAGTTCCTCGTAGATCCGGTCCAGGTCGGCGTAGCCGTCGCGCGTGCCGAAGCCGCCCATCCCCCGGACTCGTTCGCCTCGGATCTTCTGGAGCTGGGTGGCCTCCATCGTGAGCCCGACCAGCCGCCATGAGTCGACGGTGAACAGTTCCTCCGGCGGCGCGATCCCGGGCACCAGCGGCACGTTGGCGGTCTTGAACCCCAGGTAGCCCAAGTACATGGACAGCGGGGTCTTGCCGGAGCGCGACGCCCCCGTGAGCACGATGTCGGCCTGCCGCAGCGCACCGGGCGCGGCGCCGTCGTCGTTGCGGACGGCGAAATCGATGGCGGCAATCCGCGTGAAGTAGTCCGTCTCCACCCCGACGGGCCGCCGGGGGGCGTCGTCGGCCTCGGCCCCGGACGCCTGTTCGATGGCGTTCAGGGTGCTGGTCATCAGGTCCACGTGCGGCACGGCGAGATCGTTGCAGATCTCCTCGACGAGTTCCACAAGTTCGTCCTCCACCAGCGTGAACAGCACGACGTTGGGCTTGCCCTGCCGCTCCCTCAGCCCTTCGAGGGCGTCGTGGACCGACTGCTTGGAGGTCATGCGACGGTGCCGCACCAGCCGCACCTCCTGGCCGGGGAACTGGGCGACGGCCGCGCGGGCGATGCGCACCGCGGACTCCCCCGATGAGTCGGCGACGATGTGGATCTCCAGCGGCTCTGCTGACATGGCGCCAATCTAGGGCATGGCCCGCCCTCCCGACGCCGTGGTTCGGGCCACCCGTCAGACCGAGGCCAGCCGCCGTCGCATCCCCTCGGCGTACTGGTCCGCCTCGAGGCCGGCGACGAGGTGCCACACCCCGGGCCCAACCTCCACCGCCCCCGCGAGCCCGGCCCTCATCAAGGCCTCGACGTCCACCAGCCCGGAGTCCCTGACCGCCACCCGGACGCGGGTCTCGGCGATCAGCTCCACCGTCTCGACGTTGCCCTCGCCGCCCAGGGCCGCCACCCACTGCTTGGCTTGGTTGGTCTCGACGTCCCCGACGACGATGACCTTCGTCTCCACGGCGGGTGCCGCCTCCAGCTCGGAGCCGGCACGGCGGGCCGCTGCCTTCTGCTCGGGTGTGCGGTAGTCGAAGAGAATCACCAGCAGCATGGCCGTCAGGAAGCTGGCGCCCACGGCCAGGGCGTAGAGCCCGATGTTGGAGAAGGCGGGGATGGTCAGCAACGACGTGAACACGAACGCGTTGGTGGTGACGCTACCGCCGAACCCGAGGATCAGGCCGCCGACGAGGCAGCCCACCAGCATCCTCGGGTAGATCTTCTTGAAGCGCAGGTGGATGCCGTAGAGGGACGGCTCGGAGATGCCACCGAGCAACCCGGCGGCCAGCGCGCCGGTGGCGGTCTGGCGCATCTGGGTCTCCTTGTCCCGGTAGGCGAGGAACAGCACGCCCGCCGTCGCCCCGAAGCAGGCGAAGTTCCAGGCGCCCATGGGGCCCTGGATGTAGTCGTAGCCCAGCTGGCTGATGTTGAGCAGCATCACTGCGTTCAGGGGCCAGTGCAGGCCCAGCGGAACCATGAATGGGTAGGCCAGCGGGATCAGGATGGCGAAGATGAACGGCGAGAAGCCGTTGACCATGCCCAGCAGGGACGCGAGCCAGGCGCCCACGTAGACCCCGATGGGGCCGATCAGGAACGCCGTGAGCGGCAGCATCACGAGCATGGCCAGGAACGGCACGAAGATCAGCTGCAGGTTGTCCGGGATGATCCGCTTGAGCCCCTTGTAGAGCGGCCCCAGGACGGCGGCCATGAGCAGCGGCGGGAACACCTGGGAGCTGTAGTTGAAGATGGTCAGCGGCACGCCGAAGATGTCGACGAGCGTCACCTCGCTGCCCGCGACCACGGCCGTGTAGGCCTCCTCGATGCTGCCGAGCGTGGAGAATCCGGGCAGCATCACCAGGGCCATCACGGCGAACCCCACCCACGGGTCGGCGCCGGCCTTCTTGCTGGCGTTGTAGGCCACCATCAGTGGCAGGAACACGAAGACCGACTGCCACAGCAGGTTCATGAACTGCCACGACGGCGGGAGCTCGGTGCGCGGGTCCGCCCAGTTCCCGATGACGCCCAGCGTGGACATCAGCGCCATGAACGTGATGAACAGTGATGCCCCGAGCAGGGCTCCCAGAATCGGGCGGAACGAGTCCGAGAGGAACTCGAAGAACGTGTCCACCCAGGCGAACTTCCCGCGCACGCCACCGGCACGCGCGGCCGCCTTGATCTCGGCATCGCTCGGCTGCCCGGCCTCGGCCATCTCCGGCAGCTCGTTGATCTGCTCGTAGACGCTCTGGACCGCGCCGCCCATGATCACCTGGTAGCGCTCGCCGCTCTGCGGGACGGCGCCCATCACGCCCTTGATGGACTCGACGGCGGCGTCGTCGATCCCGGAGGCGTCAACCAGCTGGAACCTCAGGCGGGTGGCGCAGTGGCTGAGGCTGACGATGTTGCCGGGGCCACCGACGGCCTTGACGATCTCTTGCGCTGAACTCATCTCGGTCTCCTCGGCTCAGTCCTCGTCCATCGGGACGAGGGCCCGGACTTCGTTCGGGGTGGAGCAGGCCACGGCCCTGGCGGCCAGTTCCCTGCACGTGGTCAGGTCGTGGGTCCGGACCATGGCCTTGACGGCAGGGATGGCCGGGATGGAGCAGCTGAGTTCGTCGACGCCCAGCCCCACGAGGATGGGCACCGCCTGCGGGTCCGAGGCGACGCCGCCGCACACGCCGAGCCACTTGCCGTGGGCGTGCAGCGCCTCTGCCGCACCCCCGATCAGGGTGAGGACGGCAGGGTTGCAGGGGTCCACCTGGGAGGCGAGCTTGGGATGGCCACGGTCCATGGCGAGGGTGTAGCTGGTGAGGTCGTTGGTACCGACGCTGAAGAAGTCGCAGCCCTCCTCCGCGGCGAACTGCCTGGCCATCACGGCCACCGACGGCACCTCCATCATGATCCCGACGCTGACCTTCGCGGTGACACCGGACCTGGCGTACTCCGCGTCGTGGATCGCCTTGGCCCGCCGCCAGTCGTCGATGGTGGCGATCATCGGGAACATCACGTACAGCTCCGCCCCCGCGTCGGCGGCGGCGTAGATCGCCCGCAACTGGGTGCGCAGCACCTCCGGCTTCTCGAGCCCGACCCGCACGCCGCGGATCCCGAGGAAGGGGTTCTCCTCGGCCGGGATCGGCAGGTAGGCCAGCGGCTTGTCGCCGCCGACGTCGAGGGTGCGGATCACGAGCGGCTGGCCGGGCTGCAGTGCCCGCGAGCAGTCCGCGTAGATCTCGGCCTGCTCGGCCTCGGTGGGCGCGGTGGCCCTGCCCATGAACACGAACTCGCTGCGCAGTAGGCCGACGCCCTCGGCGCCGCGGGTCATGGCCTCGCGGGCGTCGTCGACGCCCCCGATGTTGGCCACCACCTTGACCCGGTGCCCGTCTGGGGTGATGGCCGGCTCGTCCCTGGCGGACTCCTCGCGGGCCTTGCGTTCGGCCATCCGGCGCTGGCGGTCCAGGATCTGCTCGATCTCGGCATCGCTGACGTTGAGCTGCAGGCTGCCTGCGGAGCCGTCGAGGACCACCTTCGCACCGTCGGGGACGTCCAGGGCGCGGGACTCGATCCCGGCGACGGCGGGGATGTCCAGCGAGCGGGCGATGATGGCGACGTGGCTGGAGGCGCCGCCGTTGGTGGTGGCGAACCCCACCACCCGGGTGCGGTCCAGCTGGGCGGTGTCCGACGGGGTCAGGTCCTCGGCCACCAGGATGGTCTCCTCCGGGAGCTCATCGCGCTCGGAGCGCTGCCCGGTGAGCTCCTCCAGCACCCGCTGTCCCACGTCACGGACGTCGTTGGCGCGTCCGGCGAGGATCTCGTTGTCCAGACCCGCCAGCTGGTCCGCGACGGTGTTGAACGCGGCCCGCCACGCGAAGGGGGCGGACTTGCCCTTGTCGATGGCGCTGGCAGCCACGTCGAGCAGGTCGGGGTCCGCGAGGATCTCCTGATGGGCGGCGAAGATGTCCGCCTTGTCCGCGGATGCCTCCTCCTCGAGGCGCCGTTGCAGCGCGGAGAGGTCCAGGAGGGCCCGGTCGATGGCGCTGTTGAGCTTGCGACGCTCCTTGTGCCGGTCCTCGGCGAACTCGGCCACCTGGATGTCGTCGTGGCGCAGCTGCACCACGGTGCCGATTCCGATCCCGGGCGAGGCGGACACCCCGAGCAGCAGGTTCTCGTCTCCGGAGAGCGGACCGGCAGGCTCCTCCTCGGCCTCCTCGGGCTCGGACACGGCGGGTACGGCCCCGGTGTCCTCGGTCCCGGAGGCGGGCGGGCAGTCCTCTCCGAGCCCGCCACGGATGGCATCGGCCAGCTGGGCCACCGCCTGCTCCGCGTCGGGCCCATGGGCGGTGACCACCACCTTCTCCGCGTGGCCGACGGCCAAGGACATCACGGAGACGATGGACTTGGCGTTGGCCGAGTCGTCGCCCCGCCGGAGCCTGATATCGGAGCGGAACTGCTTGGCCACGCCGACGAGGGTGGCGGTGGGGCGGGCGTGCAGACCCGTAGGGTTCGGGACGAGGATTGCGTCCGAGACCGCACCATGGTCCCCGTCGCCACTGGCGTTGCCGTCACCCCCAGCGTCGGGGGCGCCGAGTTCGAGGGTGGCGGCCACGTCCTCGCCGGCGGCGACGAGGCCATCGCCGAGAGAGATCCCCACCACGCGCTCGGAGTTGGTGACCACCACCTGGGTCAGGAGGGACTTGGCACGGCGGCCGACGTCGTCGAGGTCGAACTCGATGAGGGCGTCGCCAGCGGTGACCCGGGCACCCTCCTGGACTCTCCGCGTGAATCCCTCACCCTCCAGGCGGACGGTGTCCAGGCCGATGTGCATGAGCACTTCGAGCCCGTCGTCGGAGCGGATGGTGACCGCGTGCGAGGACGGCTGCACGTCGACGACCTCGCCGGAGATCGGCGCCACCAGCAGCCCCTGCAGCGGATCGATCGAGAACCCCTCCCCCAGCATCTTGCGGCTGAACACCGGGTCCGGGACGTTCTCGATCGGCACCATCACGCCGGTCAGGGGGGCGATCAGCTCCACCTGCTTCGTGGTCAGCTGTTCAGTCACGACACACTCCTTCCGGCCCCGCCCGAGGACATCGGTGTCAGCAGACGGAATCTGTGGGTGAGCCCGATCCTAGACCCGTGGCGGCCACCCGCGGGCGGTTCCGGGACACCTCGTCCAAGGGTCTGGTCCCTATGGGGACCCCCCTGCCAACCGTCCGGAGGCGCAGGCGTAACATCCGGCAAGAGGGGTTATGGAAGCCCTGTCGGAACGTGTCAGGAGTGGTCGGAATGGACCGTCACCCACAGCTGGACCAGAGACGACGTCGGCCCGGGAGGATGCTGCTGCTGTTGGCGACGGCTGCCGCCACCCTCGGCACCGCCTCGTGCTCGACCGCGCCCCGGGAGGGCGGTCACGAAGTCGGCGGCGAGGCGAACCTGCGGCTGCCGGATCTCGGCTCGGTGGAGTTCGTCGGACTGCCCGGCGACGTGCTGCTCGCGCTGGGCCTGGTGGTGTGTGCGCTCGGGCTGGTGTTCGGGCTGGTCACCTACCGGCAGCTGCGGGCGATGCCGGCGCACCACTCCATGCGGGAGATCTCGGAGCTGATCTACCGCACCTGCAAGACCTACCTCGTGCAGCAGGGCCGGTTCCTGCTGCTGCTGTGGGCGTTCATCGCGACGATCATCGTCGTGTACTACCTGTTCCTGGTGGGCTTCGGCGCGGGGCGGACGGCCATCGTGATCGGGTTCTCCCTGGTGGGGATGGCCGGCTCGTACGCCGTCGCCTGGTACGGGATCCGCGTCAACACGTTCGCGAACTCACGCGCCGCGCACGCGTCGCTCGGCGGCAAGCCGTACCCGTTGCACGACATCCCGATGCGGGCCGGGATGAGCGTGGGCATGGTGCTGATCTCGGTGGAGCTGGCCATCATGCTGGTCATCCTCGTGTTCCTGCCGGGCGAGATCGCGGGTGCCTGCTTCATCGGCTTCGCCATCGGTGAGTCGCTGGGGGCGGCGGCACTGCGGATCGCGGGCGGCATCTTCACCAAGATCGCCGACATCGGCGCGGACCTGATGAAGATCATCCTCGGCATCCGCGAGGACGACGCCCGCAACCCCGGCGTCATCGCCGACTGCGTGGGCGACAACGCGGGTGACTCCGTCGGCCCCTCCGCCGACGGGTTCGAGACCTACGGCGTCACCGGCGTCGCGCTGATCACCTTCGTCCTGCTGGGTGTTCCGGACCCGACGATGCAGGTGGCCCTGCTGGTGTGGCTGTTCGTCGTGCGGGCCGTGATGGTGGTGGGCTCCGGCGTCTCCTACTTCGTCAACCACGCCATCACCCGACGCCGCTACCACGCGGCTACGGACATGGACTTCGAGCACCCCCTCACCTCGCTGGTGTGGCTGACGTCGGTGCTGTGCATCGGCGCGACGTTCGGCACCTCGGCGCTGCTGCTGGCGGGCATGGGCGACGGGCTGTGGTGGAAACTCTCGCTGATCGTGAGCTGCGGCACGCTCGCGGGTGCCCTGATCCCGGAACTGGTGAAGGTCTTCACCTCCCCCAACGCCCACCACACACGCGAGGTGGTGGTCTCCTCCAACAAGGGCGGGCCGTCCCTCAACATCCTGTCCGGGCTGGTGGCGGGCAACTTCTCCGCCTACTGGATCGGGATCGCCATCGCCGCCCTGATGGCCGTGGCGTACTGGATCTCCACGCTGGGCATGGGTGAGCTGATGCTGGCCCCGGCCGTGTTCGCGTTCGGGCTGGTGGCGTTCGGCTTCCTGGGGCTCGGGCCCGTGACCATCGCCGTCGACTCCTACGGGCCGGTCACCGACAACGCCCAGTCCGTCTTCGAGCTGTCCCGGATCGAGGACCTCGGGGTGGACGACGAACTGGAGACCGAGTTCGGGGCCGCACCCGACCACACCCGCGCGAAGTACCTGTTGGAGTCCAACGACGGGGCCGGCAACACGTTCAAGGCGACGGCGAAGCCGGTGCTGATCGGCACCGCCGTGGTGGGCGCCACCACGATGATCTTCTCGATCATGATGGGCCTGACGGCGAAGCTCACCCAGGACGTGGACAAGCTCTCCCTGCTGCACGCCCCGTTCCTGCTGGGGCTGGTGGTGGGCGGCGCGGTGATCTACTGGTTCACCGGCGCCTCCATGCAGGCCGTGACCACCGGCGCCTACCGGGCCGTCGAGTTCATCGGCGCCAACATCCGGCTCGAGGGGACCACCCGCGCGTCCACGAAGGACTCGTCGCGGGTGGTGGAGATCTGCACCCGCTACGCGCAGAAGGGCATGCTCAACATCTTCCTGGGCATCTTCTTCGCCACCCTCTCATTCGCGTTCGTGGAGCCGTTCTTCTTCATCGGCTACCTGGTCTCGATGGCGTTGTTCGGACTGTTCCAGGCCATCTTCATGGCCAACGCCGGCGGGGCCTGGGACAACGCGAAGAAGCTGGTGGAGGTGGACCTGGCCGCCAAGGGCACCCCGCTGCACGCCGCGACGGTGGTGGGCGACACCGTCGGCGATCCGTACAAGGACACCTCGTCGGTGGCGCTGAACCCGGTGATCAAGTTCACCACCCTGTTCGGGCTGCTGGCCGTCGAGTTGGCGCTGGCACTGTCCCACCGCGGCCTGGGTCCGCTCACCGGGGCGCTCGCCGTCGTCTTCGGACTGGCTTCGATGTACTTCGTGTACCGCTCGTTCCACGGCATGCGGATCGGTGAGGAGCCCGAGGAGATGGAGGTCAGCGACGGCCCGCTCACGGCCGCCGAGCACTCTTGAGCACGAAACCCTCGCGGTTGCATCCCTGATGTGGAAAGGTGAGGACGTCCGGTCACCTCGGGCGTGCAGTCACGCCCGGTCATCGGCCGGGCCACAGCACGACGAAGGACGCAGACATCATGACCGATCCCAACAACCCCTACGGACCGAACTCCGGCCAAGGCCCCGAGGGCCAGCCCTCGGCCAACCCCTACGGCCAGCCCTCCGCCGGCGACCCCTACGGCCAGACCTCCGCGAACGACCCCTACGCGCAGCAGCAGCCCACCGAGGCATGGGGCCAGCAGTCCGCCGGCGACGCCCACACCCAGCAGCAGCCCACCGAGGCCTGGGGCCAGCAGCCCACCGGCGACCCCTACGGCCAGCAGGGCCAGTACGCGCAGCAGGGCCAGGCCGGCCAGTACGGGCAGCCGCAGGCAGATCCGTACGCCCAGAGCTACGGTGGCCCCGGTGCCGGCGGCTACGGCGGCGGCGGGGACCTGAGCAGCCAGGGCAAGGGCTTCTTCGGCGCCCTGTTCGACTTCAGCTTCTCAAACTTCGTCACCCCGAAGATCATCAAGCTGGTCTACATGATCGCCACCGTGCTGATCGGCCTGGGTCTGCTGATCTTCCTGATCAGTGCCCTCGCCAGCGGTGAGGCGATGGTGATCCTGCTGGCCATCATCGCCGGTCCGATCGTCGCCCTGATCTACCTGGCCATCATGCGCATGACGCTGGAGATGTACTTCGCCGTGGTCCGCCTGTCCGAGGACGTGCACCACCGCCTCCCCAAGCAGTGACCCTCCCCGTCGGCTGAGGCCGACCGGAGACCATGACTCAGAGCCCCTCGCGAACCTCGCGGGGGGCTCTGGTCGCAAGTACCCACGCCGTCGCGAAGAACGCGACGCCCCAGATCACGTAGGCGTTGCCGAGGACGAGGTCGAGGCCGAGCCAGGGATCGGCCTCGCTCGGTTCCGGCTCCACCTGCCAGATGGGGCGGCCGTAGAACACGAGCACGCCCAGCGCCGTCATGGCCAGCAACAGCACGCGCGTCCCACCGGTGAGGCGCAGGCCGGTGGCCAGCAGCAGGATCAGTGCCGGCACCGCCCACACCCAGTGGTGCGACCACGAGACCGGCGAGGCGAGCAGCGCGTAGAAGCCCATCACCAGCATCGCGACGCCGTCGTGGCCGCGCCTGCACAGCAGGTGCATCAGCCACAGCGAGCTCAGCCCGAGCACGGCGCACACGCCGAACCAGATGAGGGTCGTCGCGGACTCACTGAGCCAGAGCCGGTTGATGAACCCGTTGAGGGACTGGTTGGAGACGTACGAGAGGTCACCGATGCGGGCCGGGTCCGAGAGAGTCTCGCTCCAGTACTGCACGGACGCGCCCCAGTTCAGGAGGAAGCCGACGCCGGTGTAGAGCAGCGCGGAGCCGACGCCGACGGCGAGCGCACGCCAGTCGCGTCGGGCCAGGAAGTAGGCGAGGAAAACCGCGGGCGTGAGCTTGATGGCCATGGCCAGGCCCACGAGCGAGCCCTGCCACCACTTGCCGCGGCCGGCCACCACGTCGACGACCACCAGCGCCATCAGCACGACGTTGACCTGCCCGAACTCGACGGTCTCCCGCACCGGGATGGCCCACAGCAGCACCGACGCCAGCGCGACGGCCACCCATGCGGCCTCGGCGAGCGAACGGTCGAGCACCTCGCGGGCCACCAGCAGGATCGTGACTAACAGGGCCGCCAGCGTGACGAGCGTGAATGTGACGTTGGCCACGTCGAAGGGCAGGAACGTGAGCGGCACGAACAACACGGCCGCCAACGGGGGGTAGGTGAACGGCAGGTTGGCGCCGATCATGGTGTCCGGGAGGGCTCCGTAGAGGTCGCCGCCGTCGCGGAAGACCTGGGCGCCCAGGCGGTAGACGTCGAGGTCGATCCGGTACGGGATCCACGGCTCCACCGTGGGGATGCCGAACACCAGGCAATTGATGCCCCACAACAGGAACAGGAGCGCCACCACCCGTGCCGGGCGCGAGGACAGGTAGCGCTCGAGGAGGCGCTGCGCCGGTCGGGTGGATTGCATTGCTTCATTATGGCTGGTGACAGGGATGAGCGACACGCCGCGGCCGGGCTCTGCAGGGCCCCGACACGGCGTTTCGCTCATCCTGGTCACCAGCCCCGCAGGGTCCGGCCCCCGCAGACCCACTCCGGTAGGTTGGGGACGTGACTATCGACGTGCGGCCCATCACCGCGGAGCAGCATCTCGGGTTCATCTCCGAGCGCGGCTCCGCGTCGTTCCTGCAGACCCCGGCGTGGGCGAAGGTCAAGTCCGAGTGGCGCGGCGAGTCCCTGGGCTGGTTCGACGGCGCCGAGCTGATCGGCGTCGGGCTGGTGCTGTACCGGCAGTTGCCGAAGCTGAAGCGCTACCTGGCCTACCTGCCCGAGGGACCGGTCCTGGACTGGGAGCGTCCGGACATCGAGGCCCAGCTCGACGCACTGGTGAAGTACGCGAAGAAGGCCAAGGCGTTCGCCGTCAGGATCGGGCCCGCACTCACCCACCGGGTGTGGGGCCCGGCCACCATCAAGCAGGCCATCGCCGACGACGACGTCACGCGGCTGTCGCAGGCGGAGCCCGACCAGACCACGCTGGCCGGGACCCGCTGGCTGCGGCAGCTGCAGCACCTCAACTGGCGCCCGGTCTCCGGCGACGAGGGCTTCTCCGCGGGCCAACCGAAGTTCAACTTCCAACTGCCACTGCGCCACGCCGACGGCACCGCCAAGACCGAGGACGAGCTCCTCAAGGGCATGAACCAGCTGTGGCGGCGCAACATCAAGAAGGCGGCCAAGTCCGGCGTCGAGGTCCGGCAGGGCACCCGGGAGGACCTGGCCCGCTTCCACGAGATCTACCTCGAGACCGCCGAGCGCGACGGCTTCACCGGGCGCGCGCTCAGCTACTTCGAGACCATGTGGGACGCGCTCAACGCCGAGGACCCGGACCGGATGCGCGTCTACCTGGCCGAGCACGAGGGTGACCTCGTGGCCGCCACCACCATGATCGTCGTCGGCGAGCACTCCTGGTACTCCTACGGCGCCTCCACCACCGCAAAGCGCGACGTGCGCGGCTCCAACGCCGTGCAGTGGCAGATGATTCGCGACGCCGCGGCCGCCGATTGCTCCGTCTACGACCTGCGCGGCATCACCGAGGGCGTCGGGGCCGACGACCCGGAGATCGGGCTCATCCAGTTCAAGGTGGGCACCGGCGGCGAGGCGGTGGCCTACCTGGGCGAGTGGGACCGGCCCATCAACCCCGTGCTCTACCTGGCCTTCGACCAGTACATGAAGAGGCGCTGAGATGACGCTACGCCTGAGAGTCGCCGCCGACGCGTGGCGCAGCCACCAGCGCACCCTGCTGCAGGAGGTGCCGGGCCTGGTGCCCGTCGCCAAGGGCAACGGTTACGGCTTCGGCCTGGAGAACTGCGCCCGCGAAGCCGTCGCCCTGGGGGTGGACACCATCGCCGTCGGCACCGCCCACGAGGTGCTGCCGGTGCGACTCGCGGGCTGGAACCGCGACATCGTGGTGCTGAACCCGTGGCGGCCCGCCGACCCGCTGGCGACGTCGCTACTGGAGGACCCCCACGTCATCACCACCGTCTCCCGGACCGCCGACCTGGACCAGCTGCGCGACTCCCACCCGAGCGCCCGCGTGATCCTCGAACTGGACACGACGATGCACCGCCACGGCCTGCGCCCCTCGGACCTGGACCATGTGGAGACCGCCGGTCTGGCGCTGGAGGGTTGGGCCATCCACCTGCCGGCGCACGGCTCGCTGGCTGAGGCGAAGGCTCTGGCCCGCGCGGCACTGGCCCAGGCGGAGGCGCCGCTGTGGGCCTCGCACCTGAGCGTGGCCGACTACGCCACCCTCGCCGCCGAGGTTCCCGTCGGGACCCGGATGCGGGTGGGCACCAGGCTGTGGCTCGGCGCCCCCGAGGCACTCACCACGACGGCCACGGTGCTCGACGTCCATCCGGTCAAGCGCGGCGGCAGGCTGGGCTACCACCAGGCCCGCGCCCCGCGAGACGGGTTCATCGTCGTCGCCAGCGGCGGCACGGCCCACGGGATCGCGCTAGCCGCGCCCGTGCCGCAGCGATCCGTGCGGCAGCGCGCCAACACCATCGCCGACGGCGTGCTCCGGGCGGCGGGCAACACCTTGTCCCCGTTCGCCATCGCCGGCCGCAAGCGACCGTTCGCAGAGCCGCCGCACATGCACTCCTCGATGCTCTTCGTCGCGGGGCACCGCCCCGGTGTGGAGGTGGGCGACGAGGTCCCGGTCACCTGCCGCATGACGACGACGCGTTTCGACGAGGTCGCCTTCGCGTGACGAACTCCCTCCCCTTGGAGGCGCTTCCCCGGCACGGATGAGCGCGGAGGAACGACCCACAACCTTTTCTTGAATCATTCAAGAAAACGGGGTACAGTGGAGTCATGCCCACCACGATGACGCTCAGCCCGGAGGACGCCACCGCGCTCCTGCGAGTTGCGGGCATGCGCGTGACGCGCCAGCGCGTCGCCACCCTGCAGTCACTGGCCGGCAACCAGCACTCGACGGTGGACGAGATCGTCACCTCGCTGGAGGGCGACCTGCCGAAGGTGAGCTTCCAGGCCATCTACCTCGTCGTCGCGGACCTCGTCGGTGCCGGGCTGATCAACCGCCTGGACCTGCCGGGTCACCCCAGCCGCTACGAGCTGAACCGCCGCGACAACCACCACCACGTCCTGTGCACCTCGTGCGGGCGCGTGGAGGACGTCGCCTGCGCCGTCGGCGAGGCCCCGTGCCTGCACCCGAGCGAGACCCATGACATGGAGATCGCCATCGCCGACGTCCTGTACCGCGGCACCTGCCGCGAGTGCCGCGAGCAGTCGGCACCCACCCCCTGAATCGCAGTACCCACCCCCACAGCTGGACCGCATCAAGAAAGAGAGCAACGTGACCGACAACCACACCGGTTCCACCACCCAGGCCGGCATCCCCGCCGTCAGTGACCGCAACTCACTGACCGTCGGAGCCAACGGCCCCATCGTCCTGCACGACCACCACCTGGTCGAGACCCTCCAGCACTTCAACCGCATGAACGTGCCCGAGCGTCGTCCGCACGCCAAGGGTGCCGGTGCGTTCGGTGAGTTCGAGGTCACCGAGGACGTCTCCGCCTACACCAAGGCCGCCGTCTTCCAGCCGGGCACCAAGACCCGCGTGCTGCAGCGCTTCTCCACCGTCGCCGGTGAGCTCGGCTCCCCCGACACCTGGCGCGACGTCCGCGGCTTCGCCCTGAAGTTCTACACCGAAGAGGGCAACTTCGACCTCGTCGGCAACAACACCCCCGTGTTCTTCCTGCGCGACCCGATGAAGTTCCCCCACTTCATCCGCTCGCAGAAGCGCCTCCCCGACTCGGGCCTGCGCGACGCCACCATGCAGTGGGACTTCTGGACCCAGAACCCCGAGTCCGCCCACCAGGTGACCTACGTCATGGGTGACCGCGGCCTGCCCACCACCTGGCGCCACATGAACGGCTACGGCTCGCACACCTACATGTGGGTCAACGCGCAGGGCGAGAAGTTCTGGGTGGCCTACCACTTCATCTCCCAGCAGGGCGTGGAGAACTTCTCCGCCGCCGACGCCGACAAGATGGCCGGTCTGGACGCCGAGCACCACCGTCGCGACCTGTTCGACAACATCAAGGACGGCAACTTCCCCAAGTGGGACCTGTACGTCCAGGTGGTGCCCTACGCCGAGGCGAAGGACTACCGCTTCAACATCTTCGACCTGACCAAGACCATCTCGAAGAAGGACTACCCCCGCATCAAGGTGGGCACCCTGACCCTGAACGAGAACCCCACCAACTTCTTCGCGCAGATCGAGCAGGCGGCGTTCTCCCCGGCCAACATGGTCCCGGGCATGGGCATGAGCCCCGACAAGATGCTGCTGGGCCGCAACTTCGCCTACGCGGACGCACAGCGCTACCGCATCGGCACCAACTTCCAGCAGCTGCCGGTCAACAAGCCGATCAACGAGGTCAAGTCCTACAGCTTCGAGGGCAACATGACCTTCGACCACCGCGGTGCCGCTCCGGTGTACGCGCCGAACTCCTTCGGTGAGTCCTGGTCCGACGAGACCGGTCCGGTGGAGACCTCGTGGGAGACCGACGGCGACCTCGTGCGCTCGGCCTACACCCTGCACGCCGAGGACGACGACTTCGGCCAGGCCGGCACCCTCTACCGCGAGGTGTTCACCCCCGAGGGTCGCGCCCGCTTCGTCGAGACCCTCACCGGTCAGGGCGAGGCCATCCAGAACGACACCGTGCTGGAGAACTTCTTCCAGTACTGGACCAACGTCGACGCCGACCTCGGCGCGATGCTCCGTGAGCGTGTCAACGCTGAGGAGGACGCGGCCTGACGGTTGCGTGAATGAGAAGGGCCCCGGGCAACCGGGGCCCTTTCTCGTCCCCCGCTGGTCGAACCACTCCACCCCCGTTGGTCGAGTAGCTCGCGCAGCGAGCGTGTCGAGACCCGGCGCGACACGAAGGAGGTCTCGACACGGGCGCGGGGCGCCCTACTCGACCAGCGGTAGCGCTCAGGCGGCGGCGACCACGGTCTCGTCGTCGAGGCGTTCCAGCCCCTCGCCGTCGACCAGGACACCACCGATGGGGTCGCTGTGGTCGGGGGCGCGCAGGGCGTCGTCGCCGGGGCGGAGGATGTCCCGCATGAACAGGCACACGAGCCACAGGTCGACGGCGAGCCGCAGCCCGATGGCGAGGAAGTACAGGCCCTCGGGGCCCGTCTTGGCCCGGGTCAGGTGCCCGGACAGCCAGCCCCAGATGGCCAGGTAGTAGCCCACCTGCACGGCGCTGAAGATGATGTACTCCAGCTTGAACGGGCGGGCCAGCACGAGGGCGAACAGCAGCCACAGCCCGGTCTGCGGCGAGTAGGCCGCGCCGAGCATCGCGCACAGGAACACGAAGATGCCCACGACGGTGCCCACCCGCGGCTTGCGCTTGCTCACGTACAGCCAGGCCACCAGACCGGCCAGCAGGAGCAGCAGCACCATGAATCCGAGGTAGCCGGCGGCGCGGACGTTCCAGCCGGTGAGCTGCAGCAGGTACCACAGCGAGCCGTAGGAGGACTCGCCGCCGACCTGGTTCTGGTAGAAGGAGATCACCTGGTCCACGTCGGTGAGCAGCAGCGGCACGTGCACCACCACCCAGGTCACGACGGCGGGGAGCAGGAACTGCGCCTGCTGTCCCCAGTTGCCGCGCAGGCCGATGCACACGGCCACGGCGAGGATCACGACCAGCGGCATGGTGCCGGCCGACGCCGCGAGCCCGAGCACGATCCCGGCCTCCAGGACGCGACGCTGGGCGAACTGCAGCAGGCCGATGGCGGACAGGGCGATGGGCACGATGTCCCAGTGGATCAGGCCGGCAGCCAGCACCACGGGGGCTGCGGCGACGAGCATCCCGTCCCAGGTGCGGTAGCGGCCGTTCTCGGAGCCCCGGCCCATCATGGCCGCGGAGATGACCCAGGCCAGGAAGAACACGAACAGCATGACGGCGTTCACGGCGAAGAAGATCTGGGCGCCGTCGAGCTGGACCTGGACGTCGGCGTCGGGGCGGATGTCCGCACCGAGCGCTGCCGAGAGCCGCACCGTCGCGAGCAGCAGGACACCGAGCACGGGCGGGAACAGCATGCCGCCGTCGCCGCCGAAGGGCGGGGTGCCGAGCCCGAAGCCCTGGCCGGTGTACATGAGCGGGATGTCGGAGTAGCACAGCCGGATGAACGCGTTGATGGGGTTGGTGGCGTCGGTCTGGATGCACGGCACCTGCCGCACCGCCAGCACCGCGAACAGCAGCGCCGAGGTCAGGATGGTCCAGGGCAGCGGGTTGAACCACCGGCCGGTGGCGCGGGCATGCTTGCCCATCGGACCGCCGAAGGCCGGGAGCAACGCGTTCTTCACGGGAACACCCTAGCCGCCGATGCGGGGGGAGCGGCCCTGCCGTCCCGGGTTGCGCAGTGTGACGACGCGCTACTCCTGCGACGGCGCGGCCGGGGCACCGCTGGCCCCCTCGCCCGACCCCCGGCTGGCTCCCTCTCCCGGGGCACCGCTCGAGCCCTGGCCCGGTTCACCGGTGGGCTCCGGCTCCTCGGGTTCGTCGGTGGGCTCCGGGGGCGTGGACGACGGCTCGGGCTCCGGCTCGGAGGTGGGCGGCGTCGTCTCCTGCGTGGGGGTCTGCGTGGGCGTCGGTTCCTGGGTGGGGGTCTGGGTCGGCGTCGGGGTCTCCGAGGGCGTCGGCGTCTCCGAGGGGGTGGGGCTCTCCGACGGCGTCGGCGACTCGGACATCGTGGGTTCCGGCTCCTCGCTTGTGGGCGACTGGCTGGGTTCCTCGTCGCGGCCGTCGATGGGCTCGGGCTCGGCGAAGTCCAGCACCTCCATGCCCTCGGTGGCCTGGGCCATGTAGTCCACCCACGTCATCAGCGGGTAGCCGGAGGCGAAGAAGGTCCGGTCCCCCGGACGCTTGAACGGGACGAGGTCGCCGTTGCCGCCGTCGCCGGCGACGTACATGACCGCGGTGGAGATCTGGCGGGTGTAGCCGACGAACCACGCCGAGGTGATGGTCTCGTCGATGCCGTTGGTGCCGGTCTTGCCCGCGACGGGGCGGCCCAGTTCGGAGGCGCGGCGGCCCGTGCCCTCCCGGACGACGCTGGTGAGCGCGTCGGTCACGTTCGCGGCGACGTTGGGCTCGATGGTCTGCTCCGCCGAGTCCGGCGCCTCGTAGAGCACCTCCCCGAAGCGGTCCTCCACCCGCAGCACGATGTGGGTGTCCTTGCGCTTGCCCTCGTCGGCCAAGGTGGCATACGAGTTGGCCATGTCCACCGGGCTGACCTCGGCGAAGCCGAGCGCGATCCGGTTGTGGGCGTCCCAGCCGGCGCCGGTTGGGGCCCCGGCGTCGTTGGCGGCCTCGATGATCTTGTTCGGGCCGTCCTGGATCTGCTGGGTCATGTCCACGAACGCGGTGTTGATGGAGTCCGCGATGGATCGCCGAAGTGTGACGGGCCCGTACTGGGCCTGGTTCTGGTTGTTGATGGTCTGGGTGTCGCCCGTGGGGGTGAAGGTGTTGCCGTTGAGGACGCTGTCCAGCGAGAAGCCGTTGCGCAGGCCGGCGACGGCGGCGAACGCCTTGTACGTCGAGGCCGCCGGACGGGCGGTGGTGGCCCAGTTTCGGGAGTTGCTGACGTAGTCGGGGCCGCCGTAGAGCGCCAGCAGGCCACCGGTGTAGTTGTCCACCGACGAGACGGCGATGTGCAGGTCCGAGGCGCTGACGTCGGTGGTGGAGTCCTCGGCCGCCAGCTGGGTGTAGTGCTGGGCGGTGGTGGTGGCCGCGGCCTGCATGCCCTTGTCCAGGGTGGTGACGATCTTCAGTCCGCCGCCGGAGATCTGACCCTCGGTGAAGCCGAGCTCCACCATCTCGTCCTCCACCATGGAGATCAGGAAGCCCTTGGGGCCGCCGTAACGGTTGTTGATGGGGACCTCCGGGAACTCCGGGAGGTTGTCGACGGAGGCGTCGTACTCGGACTGGGTGATGGTGCCCATCTCGAGCATGCCGCCCAGCACGTAGTTGTAGCGGCCGCGGAGGCGCTCCAGCTTCTCCTCGCCGCCCGAGGGGTTGAACCCGGCGGGGTTGTTCAGGATGGCCGCCAGCGCCGCCGCCTCCTGCAGGGTCAGTTCCTCGGCGGTCTTGAGGAAGTAGGACTTGGCCGCGGCCTGGATGCCGTAGGCGCCGCGCCCGAAGTAGATGGTGTTGAGGTAACCCTCGAGGATCTCCTCCTTGGGAACCTCCCGGCCCATCTTCACGGCCAGCACCAGTTCCCGGACCTTGCGGGAGAAGGTCCTCTCCGAGGTCAGGTACAGGATCTTGATGTACTGCTGGGTGATGGTGGAGCCGCCGCCCTGGATCTCGCCGCCGCGCACGATGCTCCACATCGCCCGTGCGATGCCGCTGACCGAGAACCCCGGGTCGTCCCAGAAGGAGCGGTTCTCCGCGGCGACGACGGCGTCCTTCATGACCTGCGGCATGTCCGCGAAGTCCATGGTGACGCGGTTCTGCACCGCCAGCGATCCCAGCTGGTTGCGACCGTCGTTGTAGTAGATGAAGGTCGTGTTGGTGGTGAAGTCCTCGTTGGGGTCCGGGAGGTCCGTCGTCGCGTAGAGCAGCAGGAAGCTGCCGATCCCGGTGAGCCCGAACAGGACCACCGCCACCAGGCCGATGATGCCGACGCGGCCCCAGATCCTGCGCGCCGTCGACTTCTTCTTCCCGCGCTGCGCCGAGGACTTGCGGGGCTTGGCGCCCGCCTTGACCGGCTTCCGGTTCGTCTTCTTGCCACTCGACTTCTTCGCAGCCCGCTTCGGGGTCTTGCGTTCAGCCATATATGTCCTCAACCGTCTTCCGCCTGCGCGGCGGCTTGCGCTTGCGCCCGTCGCCCAGCAGGTATGCCTTGATCATGTGGTTCCACCCACACTCGGTGCAGACCTCGACGACGCACACCTTGAACTCGCCGTACTCGTCCTGCATCTCCTCCAGTTCCTTCGTGGACTTGATCCGTCCCGAGTACTGGCCGAGTTGGTCACCGAAGACATAGCTCAGGTTGAGCAGTGGTCCGTGGCTGCACATGGGGCATCCGACACTGGACTCCTCCCCGTGGTGCAGTGCCGCGCGGACCAGGAGCGGATCTGCGTCGCAGACGTCGGGCCCCATGACGCGCGACGGCCTCCGCGCCGCCTCGAGCGTCGCCCGCCGCTGCAGCGCGTAGTCAACTTCCTGCCGTTTGGACCACATCACGTCAAGAGTAGGCGCGCACGCAAGCAAGGTGGTGCCGATTCCGGCCAAACGCTCGCCGGTCGCCTCAGGTGGCGCTGGGTGGCACGTCGGCGGTGCCGGGCAGGATGGGGCCGCGGATCCCGGCGGCGGCGACGGCGCGCTTGGCCCGCAGCCGAACCTCGCGCATGGCACCCCACTGGCTGTTGGCGGTGGTCTTGATGAGGATGTTGAGCGTCATGGTGCCGCCCGCCATGGAGTCCACGCCCAGAACGGTGGGCTCCTGCAGCAGCACCTGCTCCCACTCGGGCTCCTGGTCCATCCCGGTGACGGCGCCCCGCAGCACGGAGGCCACCTTCTCCGGGTTCTCGTCGATCGCCACCGGCACCTCGATGATGGCCGTCGAGAAGCCCTGGGAGATGTTGCCGAGGGTCAGGATCTCGCCGTTGCGCAGGTACCAGACGGTGCCCGCCGCGGTGCGCACCTTCGTGACGCGCAGGCTGACCTCCAGCACGGTGCCCGTGATGTCACCCACCTCGATCAGGTCGCCGATGCCGAACTGGTCCTCGGCCAGCATGAAGATGCCGGACAGGTAGTCCTTGACCAGCGACTGGGCGCCGAAACCGATCGCCAGGCCACCGACGCCGGCCGACGCCAGCAGCGGCGTCATCGGCACCCCGACGATGGCCAGCACCGTGAGGACCGTCACCACGGTGATGACCACGTCGACGACGTTGGTCAGCAACGAACCCAGCGTCGAGACGCGCTGCTTGTGCCGCTCCAGCGCCAGACCGCTGGCGCGGGCGAGCAGCATCTGCGCCTTCGCGCCCATGTCATCCGCGGACTTGTCCGGGCCCTTGGCCGCGAGGGTCCGGGTGACGCGCCGGATCACCAGCTTCAGGGAGAATCGGAGGACTATCGCCAGGACGAGGACGACGACGACCAGAAGGACGCGCTCGAGGATTTCAGCAGGCATGCATCCATCTTGCACGCTCAGCCGGCAGTGGCAGTGCTCTCAGACGTGGCGGTGGGCGTGGCGCCCGGGGTGTGGGTGGCATCCTGCGTGCCCGTGACGCGCGCAGATGCCGAGGCCGAGTGGCCGTACGTTCCCGAGGGGGTCACGTCGTCGGCGCTGGGCGTGATCGTGCCTGAACTGGACCCGCTCGGGCTGGGCGCGGTCCCACTCGGACTCGGGGCGGTCCCGCTCGGACTGGGCGTCGTCCCACTGGGACTGGGGGCCGGTTCGCTGGGCTCGGGTGTCGCTGTCTCGCTCGGTTCATCCGTGGGTTGTGTCGAGGGCGTTCCGCTGGGACTGTCCGTGGGTTCCGGGGTCTCGGAGCCGGTTTCGGTCGGGTCCGGCGTGTTACTCGGGTCCGCCGTTGGCGAGGCACAGGGCTGCGGGGTCTCCCCTGGGGCCGCTGTGGCGCCGGGCGCGGGCGACTCGGAGCAGCTCGGCTGGGGCGTGCCGCAGGGTTGCGCCGTCGGACCCGCGGACGGGTCGGCGCCCGGGCCCGCGCTGGGTGAGGGCGCACAACTCGGCTCGGGGGTGCCGCACGGATCGGTAGTCGGGTCAGCGGTGGGGCCGGCCGTGGGGTCCGCCGTCGGACGGGGCGAGCAGCTCGGCTCCGGGGAGGTGGTTGGCGTCGGCGACGGGCTGGCGGTGGCCGTCGGGCTGGGCGTCGACGACGGCGGGAGGGTGGCGCTGGGCGTGGGTGAGGGGGTGGGCGACGCCGTCGCGCTCGCGGTGGGCGTGGCCGCCGGCCGGTTGTTCATCTGGGAGGTGTCGATGTCCACCGCCTCGCCGTTGAGCCACTGCTCCGGGTTGGTGTACCAACCGTTGGCGATCACCTCGAAGTGCAGGTGGCAGCCGGTGGAGTAGCCGGTGTTGCCGACGCGGCCGACGCCCTGGTGCACGGCCACCTGCTGACCCACCCGCACGCCCACGGCAGACAGGTGGTTGTAGGTAGTGACGACGTGGTGGCCGCCGATGCGGCCGTGGTCCACGCGCACCTGCATGCCGTTGCCGCCGGCCCAGCCCACCTTGGTCACCTTCCCGGCAGCCGCGGCGCCGACGGGGGTACCGCAGGCGGCGGCGAAGTCGAGGCCCGTGTGCAGCTTCCAGACGCGCAGGATGGGGTGGAACCTGTTGCCGAAGCGCGAGGTCTTGCGGCCGGAGACCGGCTGGGACAGCAGGGCACCGGTGGGCAGGTCGACAGCGGGCACCGAGTACTGCGAGGCCGACGGCGACGCACTGGCCGCGGCCATCGTCGTCGGCTCGAGGCTGGGCAGGCCCACCGCCAGCAGTTCAGGCGCCTCCGGCGGTGCAAGCTGCACGCGGGAGTCGCCCCTGTCCGCATCCACCTCCGCCTCGGGTGTGGGGCGCGCGTCGACGGGGGGTGCTGACTCGACGACGGGCACCGCCTCGACGTCGCTCTCCCCCATCGTCGTGTAGGCAACGGCCCCCGTCAGGGCAGCAACGATCCCGACGGCAACAATGCCTGAGCCGATTCGTCGCTTGGCCACGTCTTCCCTCTTTCGAGTCAACGCTTCCAAGGGAAACATGGAAGGGGTTCAACACGCCAGAGGTACGGGGCAACCGCTCAGCTTCACACGGCGGGACCGGCGCGGCGGGCAGCGACACGGCCGTGTGACCCGAAGCATTGCGAACACGTAGACTGTTCCCCCGTGCCGAGCCTCACCCAAGCCCAGAAGAACGCCGTCGAAGAGTTGCTGCGAATCTCCAGCATCATCGACGAGCTCGGCGACCTGTTCCACCGTGCCGGCGAGACCCTCTACCTGGTGGGCGGCTCCGTGCGCGACGCGCTGCTGGGCGGCCTCGGCCATGACCTGGACTTCACCACCTCGGCACGCCCCGACGTGACCGCGCGCCTGCTGGCGGAGTTCACGCCGACGACGTGGGACATCGGCAAGGCGTTCGGCACCATCGGCGCGCTCAAGAAGCACGACGGCCAGGAGTGGCAGATCGAGGTCACCACCTTCCGCGCCGACGCCTACGAGCCCGACTCGCGCAAGCCCGTCGTCGCGTTCGGGGACAACCTCGCCGACGACCTCGTCCGCCGTGACTTCACCGTCAACGCCATGGCCGTCGACGTCCGCACCCGCGAGTTCATCGACCCCCACGGCGGCCTCGAGGACCTCGCCGCCGGCGTCCTGCGCACCCCCGCCGCACCGGAGGTGTCCTTCTCCGACGACCCCCTGCGCATGATGCGCGGCGCCCGGTTCGCGTCACGGCTGGGATTCCGGGTGGCCCCCGAGGTGGAGGCCGCGATGAAGGCGATGTCCGAGCGCATCAACATCGTCTCCGCCGAGCGGGTCCAGGGCGAGCTGTCCGGACTGCTGCTGACCGACGCACCGCGCGCCGGCCTGGACCTGTTGGTGCGCACCGGCATCGCGGACCACGTGCTGCCCGAGCTGCCGGCACTGAAGCTGGAACTCGACGAGCACCACCGCCACAAGGACGTCTACGAGCACTCCCTGATCGTGCTCGAGCAGAGCATCGACCTGGAGAAGGCGCGCGGCCACGAGCCCGACCTGATCGGCCGGATCGCGGCCCTGCTGCACGACATCGGCAAGCCCGCCACGCGTCGCTTCGAGGGCAGCAAGGTCACCTTCCACCACCACGACGTCGTGGGCGCCAAGCTCGCCGCCAAGCGACTGCGGGCGCTCAACTACCCCACCGCCGTGGTGAAGGCGGTCAGCCACCTGATCGAGCTGCACCTGCGTTTCCACGGCTACTCCGAGGGCCAGTGGACCGACTCGGCCGTGCGCCGCTACGTCCGCGACGCCGGCGACCAGCTGGAGCGCCTCCACATCCTCACCCGTTCCGACTGCACCACCCGCAACAAGGCGAAGGCCACGCGGTTGCGGCGCGCGTACGAGGAGTTGGAGTGGCGCATCGACGAGCTGAACGCCCAGGAGGAGCTCGCCGCCATCCGCCCCCACCTCGACGGCACCCAGATCATGGAGATCCTCGGGATCGGACCCGGGCGTGACGTGGGGATGGCGTACAAGTTCCTGCTGGAGCACCGCCTCGAGCACGGCCCTGTCGAAGAGGCAGCCGCGCAGCAGTTGTTGCTGGACTGGTGGGCCGAACGGCAGGCCTGATCCCGGCCCGCACGTCGGTGGAGCGGACAGCACCGCAGACGGAGCCGTCAGCTCGGGTCAGCCCACCCGCAGACGAGAGTGGAGCGGACAGCACCGCAGACGGAGCCGTCCGCTCCAGCCCCCATTGACACAGCGCCTAGTCAACCCGCGGTAGATGGCGGGATTGTTCACCAGGGCTTAACCCGCGGGACGCCTGTTGGTAACCAGGAGTTGGCCGAGCGGTTCCCCCGCCTCAATAGCGTCGGCGGAGTTGTCGTCTCCAGGGAGCAAACATGTCTCGACTTCGGCCGTTCGCCGGAATCATCGTCGCCCTCGCACTCCTCCTCGGCCTCGCCCCGTCGGCGCGGGCCGCGGACCCGATCGAGGGGGTGAGCGGCGCCGGGACGGCGGAGTCCCCGTTCCTGGTGGACACCCCGGAGAGGTTCCAGGTGGTGGCCGAGTTCGTGAATGCGGGCGCACCTGACAGCCACGTCCTGATCACCGCGGACCTGGACTTCGACGGCGCCACTTTCACCGGCTTCCAGACCCTCACGGGCGTCCTGGACGGCGGCGGCCACACCATCTCCGGCGTCACCTACGCCCACACCGCCGACGACGACGCGGACCTGGGCCTGGTCAGGAACCTCACCGGCGGCACCATCCGCCACTTGGTTGTCGACGGCGTAACCGCCACGGCGCGCGACTACGTGAGCGCACTCGCCGTCCGCGCCACCAAGGGCGCCGTCATCGAGGGCAACGCCGTGGTGAACGCGGACCTGCACGCCCAGCAGCAGAACGTGGGCGGCCTCGTCGCCTGGGCGCAGGACGACGTCACGGTCACGGGCAACCTCGTCCACGGCAGCTTCACCGCCAGCAGCTACCCGGCGGCAGTGGTGGGTTACGGCCGCTACTTCATCGACATCACCAACAACCTCGTGGACGCGGACCTGCACGCCACCGGCAACCAGGCCCGCGGCGGCATGCTACTGGGCTACCAGGGCAACCCCACGCGCGACGAGCCCAGCACCATCACCGGCAACGTGCTGTTCGCCGGAGACCTGTCCTGGTCCGACGCCGCCACGGTCACTGATCCGGGCCGAGCGGTCCGCGCCCACCGCTCCACAGGCTTCGCCGTTGCAGACAACCTCGCGAACGAGGGCATCGCCGTCGGCGGCATACTGCCCATCGCACCGGGCACCGACAACCAGCACGGCACCGACACCACGGCCGCACAGCTCGCCGACCCGGCCACCTACGAGGCCCTCGGCTGGGACCTCTCCGCTGCGTGGCGCTGGGACGCCGGGCTCTCCCACCCCGTCCCCGCCGGCCTGGCCGCCACACCCGTCTACACCTCCAACGGCACCCTCCCCATCGACGACGACGCCCAGCCCATCGCGGGCGTCGAGGGTGACGGCACCGAGGCCTCACCGCTCCTGGTGACCGACCTCACCGACCTCCTGGCCGTCGCCGACGCCATCAACACCAACGCCGCCGCCTTCGGCGCCGCGCACGTCCACCTGGCCGCCGACGTCGACTTCGCCGGCGCCACCTTCACCGGCATCGAAGCCTTCTCCGGCGTCCTGGACGGCAACGGCCACGCGATCCGCAACGTCGTCTACGGCCCGTCGGAGACCGCCGCGGAACTGGCGCTGGTGCGCAACCTCACCGGCACGGTCCGCAACCTGGTGATCGACACGGTCTCCGGCACCGGCAGCGCCAACGTCGCCGGCATCACGACGACGGCCAGCGGCGGAGCGGTCATCACCGGGAACGCGGTCATCAACGCGGACCTGACCTCCACCGGCCAGTACGTCGGTGGCCTCGTCGGCAACGCGTCCAACGGCGTGACCGTCACGGACAACTGGGTCCACGGCCTGTTCACCTCGGACCGCTACCCCTCGGCGCTGGTGGGCTACGGCCGCTACGACGTCGTGATCGAGCGCAACCTGATCGACGCCCGCACCGTCTCCACCGGCTCGCAGGGCCGCAGCGGGCTGGCGCTGGCCTACCAGGGCTCCTACTCCGGTACCGGGCGCGAAACCTTCGTGCGCCACAACGTCGTCCACAACGGGCAGGTGGACTGGAACCTGCCGGGAGATGCGGGCCGGATCGCCGGTGTCACCCGCGACGCGGGCTTCATCATCACGGAGAACCTCGCCAACGAGGACGTGACCGTGGGCGGCGTCGTCCCCGAGGCCCCCGGCGTGCACGAGAAGCACGGCACCCCCACCACCCCCGAGGCCCTCGCCCTGCAGACCACCTACACCGAGCTGGGCTGGGACTTCGACGCCGCCTGGCGCTGGGACGCCGAGCTGGCGCACCCACTGCCCGCCGGGGTGGTGGCCGAGTTCACCCTCGTCCCCCACACCGAGTACACCGGACCCGTCGAGACCCCCGAACTCGAGGGCGTCGATGGTGCGGGCACCGAGGCGGACCCGTACCTGGTGGCCGACGCCGCCGGACTGGCCACCGTCGCGGCGGCCATCAACGCGGAGCCCGCACTGTTCGGCTCCGCCCACTACCGCCTCACCGAGTCAATCGACTTCGGCGGCCAGGTCTTCGAGGGCATCGACACCTTCCTGGGCACCCTCGACGGTGACGGGCACAAGATCTTCAACATCTCCTACGGACCCTCCGCCTCCAGTGCGGACCTGGGCCTGGTCCGCGTCCTCAGCGGCGGCACCGTCCGCAACCTGACCGTCGACGGCATCTCCGCCCACGTCTCCAGTAACCAGACGGTCTCCGCCCTGGTGGTCAACGCCAACAACGGCGCCGTCATCGACGGCAACTCGGTGTTGAACTCGGACATCAGCACCAACGCCCAGTACGCCGCCGGCCTGGTGGCGAACTCGCAGAACGGCGTCGTGATCACCAACAATTGGGTGACCGGCACCTACACCGCCAACCGGTACCCCGCAGCCATCACCGGCTACGCCCGCTACGACGTCGTGATCGAGGGCAACCTCGTGGGCGCCACCATCGCCAGCACCGGCTCCATGGGGCGCGGCTCCATGGTGATGGCCTACCAGGGCTCCTACTCCGGCACCGGCCGCGAGTCCTTCGCCCGCAACAACGTCGTCCTCGGCGACGAGATCACCTGGCGCTCCTCGGGCGATGCCGGCATCATCACCGCCGCCGCCCAGGCCGCCGGCTTCGTGTTCACAGACAACCTGGTGGACGAGGGCATCACCATCGGCGGCTCCACCCCCGAATTCCCGGGCGAGAACAACAAGAACGGCACCCCAACCGGTGCCGACGCACTGGCCCAGCAGGACACCTACGAGGCACTGGGCTGGGACTTCGAAGCGCAGTGGCGCTGGGAGGAGGCCCTCGGCCACCCCGTGCCCGCGGGCAACGACTACCTGCTGGGCTCCGGCACCGAGCAGCTGCCGTTCCAGATCTGGTCCACCTCGGACCTGCGCCGCTACGCCGAGCAGAACACCGCTGGGCCGTTCTCCGGTGACAAGCACGTCGAACTGCTCGTGGACCTGGACTTCACCGGCGAGGAGCCCTTCCCCGGCATCGCCGAGTTCTCCGGCACCCTGCACGGAAACAACCACCAGCTGGCCAACCTGGTGCTCACCGGCGCCGAGCCCGGACTGGTCGGGACCCTGACCGGCACCGTCCGCGAGCTGCGGCTGGTGGACACGCGGGTGGAGACCGACGGCGAGGGCCCGGCCGCCACGGTGGCCGCGCGCTCCGTCGGCGGCCACGTCGAGGCCGTCACCGTGACCGACGCCACCGTCTCCGCACCCAACGCCACTGCCGCGGCGGGCTTGGTGGCCGTCGCCTCCGACGGCGCGGTGGTGAGCGGCAACGACGTCGTCGCGCAGGTGGCCGGCGGCGGGATCGCCGGTGTGCTGGTTGCAGACGCCGCAGGCGCCACCATCGAGGAGAACATCGTCGAGGGCGAGGTCTCCGGCTCCAGCCACGCCGGTCTGTTGGCCGGCCGCGCGGTCGACGCCACCGTCGCCCGCAACGTCGCCTACTCGGGCACTGTCGGGGCGGGCGAGCAGGCGGGCCGCATCCTCGGTGAGGGCACGGCTACGGACAACGTGGCGCTGGCCACCATCACGGTCGGCGGCAGTCAGGTGGCCGACTCCCCGGCCAACGGCACCGGCACCGCACTGGAGGTGCTGCAGACCCGCGCACCCTACGACGCGCTGGGCTGGGACTTCGTGGACCTGTGGCGCTGGGACCTCGAGCGGCTGCGCCCGGTCATCAAGTTCGTCGCCCCGGAGGACCTCCCCAACCGGATCACCGCCACGATGTTCTCCGACGCCGGCACCGAGCGCGGGTTCACCTGGTACCAGGCGGCCGAGGCCTCCGAGCCCGCCGTGCTGCTGAGCACGGACCCGGGTTTCGCCCCCGAGGCCACCTTCCAGGTGTCGGGCACCGCCCGGGACGCCGCGAACGGCGGCCGGGTCTACCAGGCGGTGGCCACGGACCTCGAGCCCGGCACCACCTACCACTACCGGGTGGGCGACGCCCTGACCGGCGTCTGGGGCGCCACCGGCGAGTTCTTGACCGCCGACGGTGATGACGGGTTCAGCTTCGTGAACCTCACCGACACGCAGGCCAAGGCCCGCGAGGAGGCCCAGCTGGCCGCGCAGACCATGGCCTTCGCACTGGAGGCGGCCCCGGAGGCGGAGTTCCTGCTGCACAGCGGCGACGTGGTGCAGGACGGCTACTTCGAGCAGGACTGGATCGACCTGTTCGGCGCCTCCCAGGAGCAGCTGCTGGCCACCACGATTGTGCCGGCCTCCGGCAACCACGACCTCTACGACAACTCGTTCGTGGACCACTTCATGCTGCCGGCACCCAACGGGCAGGACACCACCACCGGCGCCTACTACTCGTTCCGCTACGACAACGCCCACTTCATCGTCCTCAACACCAACGAGGACCCGGGGCAGGCGATCACCGACGAGCAGGCGGCCTGGGTGCTGGCCGAGGCGACGGCGGCCCGCGCCGACGGCGCCGACTGGGTGTTCCTGAGCATGCACAAGGGCATGTACACCCCCGCCGCGCACGCGGAGGACGCAGACATCATCGCGATGCGCGAGGTGCTGCTGCCCATCGTCGCGGAGGCCGGGATCGACCTGGTCTTCCAGGGCCACGACCACTACCTCGCCCGCACCCTCCCGCTCACCCATGACCCCGACGGCCCCGCCGGCGGCAAGGCCGTCGAGGCCGCCGTCTACACCGAGCTGAGCGGCGGCATCCGACGCGAGTACACCGTCGACCCCGACGGCACCATCTACTACCTGCCGCAGACCGCCGGCGCCAAGCACTACAACCAGCTCACCGACGCCGAGTCCTTCGACGCCGAGGCCTACCTGCAGCTGTTCGACCGGCTGGGCACCCCGCGCAACAACCGCGCCGAGGTGTTCTCCACCGTCGACGTGACCGGCGACCGCCTCACCATCGACATCTACGAGGTGAACTCCGCGGGCCGGCCGCAGCTGATGGAGGGCTTCGGCATCGACAAGCTCGTCGACGACGTGGACGCCCAGCTGGCGGCCCTGCCGTCGGCGCAGGACGCGACGGTGGCCGACGCCCCCGCCGCGGCCGCGGCCCGCACGGCCGTGGCGGCACTGTCCGCCGAGCGCCGCGGCGCACTGGCCAACCTGGAGCGGCTGGAGGCACTGGAGCAGCGCCTGCGTGAGCTGCAGGGCCTGGTCAGCACCGACGGCTCCGTGGTGGCGTGGGCCGATCCCGCCGCCACCTCGCGGCAGGCGTTCTCCGTGCGCAACGACACGGACAAGACCTTCACCGAGACCCCGGTGCGGGTGGTCATCGCCGCCACGCCCGACGTCGCAGCCTCGACGCTCGCGTTCTTCGACACCGACGGCGCACCGCTGTCCCACGAGGTGGAGAGCTGGCAGACCGGCGGCAGCTCCGTCGTCTGGGTGAAGCTGCCAGAGGTGACGCGTGAGACCACCACCGGCCTGTGGGCCTACTTCGGCGGCGGCAACCCGGACAACCGCCCCGCCGACGTGTGGAGCAACGACTACCTGCTGGTGGAGCACTTCAACGCCGACATCGCCACGGGCGGCGGCCACGTCGACTCCACCGGGCGCGCCACGGGCGAGCTCCTCGGGGCTCCCCTGACCACCACGGTGGGCGACGACGGCACCGCCTGGGCAGCCTTCGACGGGTCCAGGCTGCAGTACCCCGGCAACATCGGGGCGGACCAGCGCGCACTCAGCGTGAGCGCGGTCTACGCCTTCGACGCCCCCGCGGTGGGGGCCGGCGGCGCGGTCGTCGGCAAGCAGTACGCCGGCGAGCCGCTCAGCAACAGCTACGCCCAGGTGCTCCGCCCCGGCGGCCAAATGCAGGCGTCGCTGGGCGCGGACTCCCCGGACATCGAGGTGCCCGCCGACGGCCAGCCGCACCTGGTGACGCAGATGTACGACGGCATGACGTATGCCGTGTTCGTCGACGGCGTGCAGGCCTTCGAGTCCAAGGTGGAGTTCGCGCTCACCTCATCGGACCACGCGCTGCCCACCACCATCGGTGACCTGTTCACCCGCGACGGCACCCTGGCGGCCCCGTTCGTCGGCCGGATCGAGGGCGTCCAGGTATCAGGGCAGCCGTTCATCCCCGAGTTCGAGCGGTTCCGCCACGCCATGCAGTTCGGTGACGCCGTCACCGCAGGCGCGCTGGTCACGAAGGGAGGCGAGCTGCCGGCGATCGTGGTGGGCAGCCCCGCCCCGGGCACAGAGCTGGAGAACGGGCTGGTGGACTTCACCGGGACGCTGTCAGAGCGCTCCCGCGTGGTGGCCACCCTGGACGGCCGGACCGTCTTCGACCAGCAGGTCGACGCCGGCGACTTCACCGTCGCCGTGCCGCTGAACGCGCTCGGCGAACAGGTGGTCACGTTCACCGCCACGTCGGAGGCGGGAACCTCCGCCCCGGCCGAGGTCGCCGTCGTGCTGGCCGACACCGTCGCCCCCGGGGCCGCGGTCATCACCGACGACGCGGCCGGTTCCAGCGAGGTGGAACTGACCGCAGACGTGGCAGCCGAGGACCTGGAGCAGGTGCGGGCGGACTTCCACCTGGCACCCGCCGCGGCACTGACCGACGCCAACGTCACCGTCCGCACCGGCAGCACCACGGACCGGGTGCCGGACGCGCTGACGCCCACCTCGGGCGAGGTGGCGGGCGAGCTGCTGCCCACCACCGTCGGGGAGAACGAGAACCCGTTCCAGGTCTACGAGATCGCCCTCACCCCGGAGCAGGTGGAGGCCGGTGCGCTGCACTGGACCTGGACCGGCACCGGCGACGACAGGCGCGTCTCCGCCTGGGTCTGGTCCCACACCACCCAGTCCTGGGTGCTGAAGGACGACGCCCACGCCGAGACCGACGGCGGCACCGTCGGCCTGGACGTGCAGGTCACGCCCGAGGACGACGCCGTCGATGACGGGAAGCTCAGCCTGCTGGTGTGGCGCGGCCTGCTGGCCGAGCCCTTCGGCGAGGACCACGCCTACGACCAGGCCCCCGACGGCGCGGACTTCGACTGGGGCTTCGTCCACATGGGCGACACCCAGCTGTACTCCCAGTCCACGCCGTGGATGAAGCTGGACATGTTCGAGCACCTGGTGGACGTGGCCGACGAGCGCAAGACGGAGATCGTGCTGCACGCCGGTGACTGGGTGAACCGCCAGTACCAGACGGATGAGTTCCAGTGGGCGAGCGTGGACCCGGCGGCCCAGATGATGGAGGAGGCCGACATCCCGTACATGGTCTCGTGGGGCAACCACGACTACGGGCTGGCCCGCAACGAGAACCTGATGCTGGACAAGTACTTCCCGATGTCCCGCTTCAAGGACTCCGTCGAGGGCTCGCCGTTCACCTTCGGCGGCTCTCAGGGCAACGACAACTTCTACTACACGGCCGAACTCGACGGTGCCCAGCTGCTGTTCCTGGCAGTCGGCTACTACTCGGCCGAGTACGCCGATGACAACGAGTTCGCCTGGGCGCAGGAGGTCATCGAGTCCCACCCGGAGCACACGGTGATCATCGCCACGCACCACCACCTGTGGGCGCGCGGCACCCCGACGCCGTACGAGGACCCGATCAGCAACCCGCTGGTCCAGGAGCACCTCGTGGAGCCCTACGCCAACGTGAAGCTCGTGCTGAGCGGACACCAGTCCGGCACGCTGGTGACTGACTTCACCGACGCCGAGGGCAACACCACCTACGGGATCCTGACCGACTACCAGACCAGGGCCTGGGGCGGCCACGAGTTCTACCGCACCCTGGGCGTCGACGCCGAGAACGGCCTGCTGTACTCGACGACGTACTCTCCCTGGCTGGACCGCACCACGTCCGACTCGCGCTGGAACAACCCGGTGCCGGACCACGTCGAGATCGAGGGCTACCACGGCCACGACGCGGAGAACTTCGTGCTGGAGCTGGACCTCGGCTCCCACACGGTTCGGACGCTGGGTGCCCAGGCCATGACCCTGTCCGCGGGTGAGCCGACGCTGGTGGGCTCGGAGACCGTCCGCGGGGCGGGCAGCGTCACGGCCGTGGCCGGCGACGTCGTCGCCGAACAGGAGTACCTGTACTGGGTGGACCTGACCGACGAGGCGGGCAACACCACCCGCAGCGCAGTGCAGTCGTTCGTCGTGGCCGAGGAGCCGGACGTCGAGCCCTCGCCCGAGCCGAGCGAGGAGCCCAGTGAGGAGCCCAGCGAAGAGCCTAGTGAGGAGCCCTCGCCGCAGCCGACGGTGACTGTCACGGCCACGCCCGACCCGGCGCCCACGGTGACCGTCACGGCCACGCCCAACCCGGCACCGACGGTGACCGCCACGGCCACCGTCACGTCGGCCCCGGAGCAGGGAGATCTCTACTCGACGCCGGGCTTCCACAACGTGAATGGCCGCCAGTGGTACACCGAGTGCGAGCCGTACTCGCAGACCATCCGGTGCACCACGTCGATCTGGGCCACCACGGTCACGGAGGTGGACGGCAGGTTCGCGTCGGTGAACAAGTGGGTGTTCAACAACCTCACCTACCTGCCGCAGATGACGCGCGCGGCCTGGGGCGACAACCCGCTGGCCAACCCGGGCACGTGGACCGCCGCCGACGGGCGCCAGTGGCGCACGGTCTGCGACACCGCGGAGACGGGTCGGGGCGGTTGCCGGACCTACGTGATGGCCAACTTCGTGTCGTCGTCGCAGGCCGCCGACGGCACCTGGACCCACGGCTGGGACTCCGGTTGGGTGTTCAACAACATGGTCCGCTTCCGCTGACCGACCCGACACGCCGCGTGGAATCGGGGCAAGGGGCACCCGCGCCCCTTGCCCCGATTTCCGTCGGCGGGTCGGGTCGCCGGTGGGAGGACCGGGTGCCACACCCGGGGCCAGGCCGGGCCACGCGCCCGGCCGACTACGATGGTCCGGTGACCGCCACCCGCACCTGCCTCCGCGCCCTGCTCGCGGCGCTGCTGGTCCTGGTGGCGTCCGTCGCGGTGGCCCCGACGGCGCGGGCGGAGGACGGCCTGACCATCGACGTCACCATCACCGACGTCTCCACCCCGGTGCTGGACCTCTCGGACCCGGAGCAGGTGGTGGAGATCAGCGGCACCATCATCAACACCTCGGCCACACGCGTGCGCTACGTGGCAATCAACTTCTGGCAGTCCAGCGACCCGATCACCACCGACGACGAACTCGCCGCGGCGATCGACTCGGCGCCCATGGTTCCACTTGGGGAGCGGACTGAGCCCTGGTCTGAGGAGTCGGGCCACATCCAGGTGATCACGCGGGGCAACGACGAGTGGTTCGAGCCGGGCGACCGCGCCACGTTCAAGGTGCACGCCACCGTCGCGGACCTGGCGCTGCCCACCGACGAGGCCGTCTACCGGTTGGGCGTCCACGTGCGCGGCATCCCGGAGGCGGGCGACGGGAACGTGACGGTGGGGCGCGGCCGAATCCTCGTCGTCGCCAGCCAGGACGCCCTCGAGATCGCACCAGTGGTGAAACTGGCCGCCGCCCCCACGCGGCTGGCCACCGGCGAGTTCGTCGACGACAGTCTGCTGACCGACATCGAGGGCCGCCTCGGCCAACTGCTGGACACCGCCGAGACCGACGGCACGACGGTCCTGCTGGACCCCTCATTGCTGGCCGAGGCCACCGCACTGGGCGAGCCGCACGTCGTCGGCGACGAGGAGCACGAGGGCCACGAGTCCGCCGCCGACTGGGCGCGACGCGCGCGGGCCCTCGCCACGGACGGCGACGCGCTGCGGCTCCCGTTCGCCAACCCGGACATCCCCCGCACCGTCGCGCAGGACAACCTCGCGCAGGTGATGGACTGGCAGGCCACCGCCGTCGCGTCCGAGCCCACCCGCTCCCTGCCGCTGGCGGTGGACCTCGGCGAGGGGGCCACGGACGCCGACACGGCACGGCTCGGGCAGTTCGGCATCGGCACGATCTTCGCGGACAACGTGATCGGCGAGGGCACCGGCACCGGCGGCATCGTCGGCGTGGACCAGATCGAGCAGACGGGCATGGGCCCGGGCGGCCGCGACTCCGACGCCCAGCACCTCACCCGCCGCCTCGCCGAGGAGTTCGTCGCCGAGAGCCCCCGCGTGTACCTGCTGCGCACCCCGGCCGACGTCGCGGCCCTCGGCACGCTCGAGCACAACACCCTGGTGCCGGTCCCCGACAACGGCGGCGGCACGGCACAATTCGCGCCCACCGCGCAGGTGCCGCAGCCCAGGCTGGAGCTGCTGGCCCAGCTGGAGGAGATCCGCTCCCGCGCGCAGTTCCTGCAGGACCTCACAGGTGAGTCGGACCCGGAACTCCTCGACGTCCTCTCCGCCAAGGCGTCGTCGTCGGGGTTCGTCGATGAGGCGGCCGCCATCGCCTACGTCGACGCGCACCCGTTGGCCACCGTCGACACCAACCAGGTCACGATCACCGCCGCCCAGCAGCTGGTGATGGGCTCGCGCACCAACGACTTCCCGGTGACCGTCACCAACGGGCTCGACTTCCCCGTGACCGTGCGGCTGGTCTTCGACAGCGCCTCCCCCCAGCGCATCCACGTGCCACCCACGGACTTCGTGACGATCGACCCGGGTCAGAACCTCTCGGTCAACATCTCCCCCGAGGCCACCTCGAACGGCGTCGTCGCGGTGGAGGCGTCCCTGCAGACCCGCGGCGAGGAGAACTTCGGCCTGCCGGTCACGATGGAGATCACCGCCACCAACCTGGGCAGCGTCGGCTGGATCATCATCATCGTCTCCGGCGTGGTGGTGCTGGGCGGCACGTTCCTGCGGATCCGGGCGGTGCAGCGGGAGAAGGCCAAGCACGGTGACGCGCCGGACCAGGCCCCCGTCGTCGAGTAGCGCGACGGCCTGCCAGGAGTTCCCGCCCGGCTTGTTCGTTCCCGCCCGCCCAGTAGGACGGGCGGGAACGAACAAGCCGGGCGTGTTCGCACCTGACCGGTTCCCGGCGGTGCGCCACAGCCCCGCCGGACGCACCGGGTAGATTTCCCCCTGACCGGGTTTCGACCGTGGCCGGCGACGAGGAGAGCAGTGAGTCAGGTAAGTAGCACCAAGAAGTTGGTGTCTGCCAGCGCACTCATGGCGTCGGGGACGCTCATCTCCCGGGCCCTCGGGCTCGTGCGGGTGATGCTGATCGCCCTCATCCTCGGCAACGGCACCCGCCAGGCCGACATCCTCGCGCTGGCGACGATGGTGCCCAACTCCCTCTACATCCTGTTCGCCGGCGGCGCCCTCAACACCGTGCTGGTGCCGCAGATCGTGCGCGCCATCAAGAACGACGCCGACGGTGGGGAGGCCTACACCAACCGCATCATGACGGCGTTCATGCTGATCGTCGGCGCGGTGGCGGTGGTGGTCACGGTGTGCGCGCCGCTGATCACGCAGCTCTACTCCTCGGAGGCCTGGCGCGCGGAGGAACTGGCGGCGCAGTACGCGTCGATGGTGGCACTCACGTACCTGACGTTGCCGCAGGTGTTCTTCTACGGCGCCTTCTTCCTGCTGGGCCAGGTGCTCAACGCCCGCGACAAGTTCGGCCCCATGATGTGGGCGCCCATCGCCAACAACGTCATCTCCGTGCTGGTGCTGTGCGTCTACCTGTTCGTGTGGGGCACCGACGGCAACACGGGCGCGGCGTTCACCACCCCGCAGGTGCTGCTGCTGGGCATCGGGTCGACGGTGGGCATCGCCGCCCAGACGCTGGTGCTGGTGCCCTACCTGCGCAAGGTGGGCTTCCGGTTCCGGCCCCGCTTCGACCTCAAGGGCACCGGCCTGGGCAAGACGTTCTCCCTGACCAAGTGGACCATGGGCTTCGTCGCGGTCAACCAGATCGTCCTCGTGATCGTCACTCGGCTGGCCACCTCCGCCACCGCCGGCGGCTCCGGTTCGGGCTACAACGTCTACTCCAACGCCCACCTGATCTGGATCCTGCCGCACTCGCTGATCACGGTCTCGCTGGCGACGGCGATGCTCCCGAACGCCTCCCGACTGGCGGCCTCGGAGAACTTCCGCGGCGTCGCGCAGGAGGCCACCAAGACCATCCGGCTGGCGCTGATCCTGCTGGTGCCGGCCGCCGTCGGGTTCTTCGTGCTGGCGGACCCGATCGCCGCGCTCCTGTTCGGGCACGGCCAGGGCACCGAGGACTCCCAGTACGTCGGTCTGGCGCTGATGGGCTTCGCCGTCGGGCTGATCCCGTTCACCGTCCAGTTCGTGTGCCTGCGCACCTACTACGCGCTCGAGGACACCCGCACCCCGTTCTTCCTGCAGCTCGTGATCGCAGGTGCCAACGCGGGCCTTGCGCTGCTGTTCGTGTGGCTCGTCACCGACCCCGGCCTCGTCGCCGCCGCCCTGGCGCTCGCGTACTCCGTCGCCTACCTCGTGGGTGTGTTCGTGAGCTGGCAGCTGCTGAAGCGGCAGGTCCCCGAGCTCGCCGGCGGGCCCGTCGCGTTGCACATCGTGCGGCTGCTGCTGGGCGCTGGCCTGGGTGGTGTGGCCGCCTACTTCGTGTCCCGACTGGTGGTCGGCTGGCTCGGCGAGGGCATCCTCGGCGGGGTGGTGGCCATCCTCGTCGGGCTGGTGCTGATCGGCGCGGTCTACCTCCTGGTGGGCCGCCTGCTGCGGGTCCGCGAGCTGACGAGTCTGTCCGGCCTGGTGAACATCGTGCGACGCCGTGGCGCCGTCCCCGCCGAGTCCGAGCCGGGCCCCGCCCGGACCCGCAAGCGCAAGCCCGCCCCCCAGGCCGAGGTGACCGACGACGGCTGGGACGTCGACGAGGACCACGAGTACTCCGCGGGCAGCATCGCCGCCGGGCTCACCGAGGACCTGATGCCCACCCAGCTCACCCCGGCCATCAGCCTCGACGACGACTTCGAGCCCAGCCTGGCCCCCGGCCGGCGCGCCGAGCCCGCGCGCCCCGTCGCCGCCCCGGAACCCGAGCCCGAGCCCAGCATCCCGCTCTACCGCGACGAGCTGACCGGCGACGCCCCCGAGCCGGCCGACGAATGGGCCGAGCGCGCCGACTTCGACGAGGAGTCGATGCAGGAGACCCGCCTCCGGCCGCCACTGGCCGGCCCCGGCGCAAGTGCGCTGGCCGCCGGTGGCGCCGCGGCACTCTCCGGCGCCGCACCGGCCCCCACCCCCGTCCCGGGCCTGCCCGGCGACGACGCCCCCGCCGACGACCTCCCCGCCGACGACGACGCCGCGGAGGAGACCGACCGACAGGACTCCGCGGACATGGAGGCCGGCGGAGAGCCCGAGCCGGCCACCGACGGGCAGCCGGCCGACGAGTCGCTCGAGTACCGCCCGCTCCCGCCCATCGCCGTCCCGGGCCTGCTGCTCAGCACCCGCTTCCGCACGGACGAACTGCTCGCGAAGCGAGACAGCATCGAGACGTGGCGCGCGCATGACCTGGTGCTCTCCCGCGACGTCATCGCCCACGTGCTGCGCACCGAGGACCCCCGCATCCCGGACGTCCTCGACGCCGCGCGCAAGGGCGCCGTCGCCACTGACTCGCGCTTCCTGCGGGTGCTGGACGCCGTGGAGGTCTCGGACCACGAGAACGAGGTGGGCGCCTACGTGGTGTGCGAGTACACCACGGGCAAGAACCTGCGCGAGATCCTCGGCTTCGGGCCGCTCAGCACGCTGGAGTCGGCGTGGATCGTGCGGGAACTGGCCGACGCGCTGTCCAGCATGCACGCGCAGGGCCTGTTCCACGAGCACCTGACGCCGGAGAACGTCATCATCACCAACAGCGGCGACGTGAAGCTCGTCGGCTTCGGGGTCGAGGCGGCCATCTCCCTCGAGACCCGCGCCACCAACTGGACCGACAGAGAGGCCTCCGACGTCCACGGCCTGGCCAAGCTCCTCTACGCCACGCTGGTGCAGCGCTGGCCCGGCGGGCCGGACTTCGGGATGGAGGCCGCCCCGATCATCGCCGGGGAACCGGCCAGCCCCCACATCGTCCGCGCCGGCGTCTCCCCCGCCCTGGACCGCATCACGTCGGCGACCCTCACCGAGCGCGGCGCGGCGGCGGAGCGCCGGATCACCACTGCCGGCCAACTGGCCGCCTCCTTGTCCGAGGTGCTGGGCACCGCCGACCCCAGCTCGGACCTGGAGCACCGCGTCCGCGCCGCCCGCGGCTCCGTGCCGAAGCGCTCGGCCGAGCCGCTGGCCGAGCAGGGCGGCAGCATGCTGCCCGAGGACTCCAACGTCATGATGGCGGCCGTGCCGCGCGAGCCGGAGCCGGCCCCCATGGCCGCCGCCCCGCCCGTCTACACCGGCCCCCAGTCCCATGCCGACGACGCTCCCGAGGAACCCGAGGACTACGACGAGGTCGAGGCCGCCGACACCCGTCCGCCGGGCCGGCGCGCGCTCTGGCTGCTGGTGGCTTTCGTGCTGGCAGCGCTGGTGATCTCGCTCGTGGTGGTGGCCATCAACAACGCTGAGCAGAACGCCGGGCAGGACCCCACCAGCACCACGCAGCCCACCAGCGGCGACGGCGAGACCACCACGTCCGGCGAATCCACCGCACCCACCGGGCCGTTCCAGATCGTCGGCGGCGCGGACTTCGACCCGGCCGCGGACAACGGCAACGACGAGGAGAACCCGGACTCGGTGCCCCTCGCCTTCGACGGCGACCCGGCCACCGGCTGGCCCACCCTGCGCTACCACAACAACCCGGAGATGGGCGGCCTGAAGCCGGGCGTCGGTCTCGTGCTGGACCTGGGCGAACCCCGCCCCGTGGCCGAGGTGGAACTGCTCTTCGAGGCCCCCGGCGCGACGGTGGAACTGCGCGTCCCAGCGGACGCGACCGTGACGTCGGCACCGATGACTTCGGAGTCCGAGTGGAGCGTGCTGGCCACCCAGGCCGACGCACCCGAGACCACGGTCCTGACCGCCGATGCCGCCACCGAGACCCAGTTCGTGCTCATCTACCTCACCAAGCTCCCGCAGGTGGAGGAGGCCCGATTCCTCGCGCAGTTGAACGAGGTCACCGTCCGCTGAGCGCAGATCAGCAGACGTCTGATCTCTATGAGTGAGCGAATGTCAAACACCAGCGGCCCGAGCACCTCACCGACGACGGCGCCGCCCGTGGACCTGTACCTGACGCCTGGCTTCCACGAGGTGAACGGCCGCCATTAGTACACCGAGTGCGAGGACTACTCGCAGACGGTGCGCTGCACCACCGACATCCACGGCACGCAGGTGGAGCTCGTCGACGGCCGCTACGTCGCCACCACCGGCTGGGTGTTCAACAACCTCACCTACGCTCCGCTGATGACGCGGGCCCTGTGGGCGTCCAACCCGCTCGGGTTTACCGGCGAGTGGACCGCCGCCGACGGTCGCGCCTGGCGCACCGAGTGCGACACCGCCCTCACCGGGCGCGACGCCTGCCGCTCCTACACCTGGACGAGCTTCATCGGCTCGGGGCAGCTGCCCGACGGCAGCTGGCGCCCCTTCCCCGACGCCGGCTGGCTGATGAACAACATGGTCCGCTTCAAGTCCTGAGGGTCCCCCGAGGAGGTTTGCCACCGCTAGGTCAGTTCGCCACCGCTGTAGCGGTGGCAAGCTGACCGAGCGGTGGCAAAGTTCTGCACGGGACAGGTGGGGGCGGCAGCGACCACACTTTCCCTGGTCGCCCCGCTAAGCGCCGACGTCGTCGGCGAACTCCTTCAGTGTCTCCTCCACGATGACGCGGGCGCGTGCCTCGGCGGCTTCGGGGTCGCGCTCGGTGATGGCGCGGGCGAGGTCCATGTGACGGTCGACGGAGGCGACCAGCATGCTGCGCATCCCGGGGCGCAGGTCGGAGCTGCGGATCATCAGGATGGCCCAGACGGTGTCGGCGAACTGGGCGATGACGTGGTTGCCACTGCCTTGGACCAGCAGCGAGTGGAAGTGGGCGTCGGCGTCGAAGAAACCGTGCCGGTCGCCGGAGAGGATGGCGCGGCCCATGGCCTCGGCGTTGGCCATCATCGCCTGTCCCAGCTCTGGGGCGGCGCGCATGGCGGCGAGGCTGGCGGCGACGGCCTCCACGCCGAGACGCAGCTCCAGCAGTTCCCGCTGCTGCTCCAGGTAGTTGGCGCCGCGGCCGCGCCAGCGGATGACACGGGAGTTCAGCAGATCCCACGACGTCATGGGGGTCACCCGGGTGCCGCGGTGCTGGCGCGCCTCCACCAGGCCGAGGGAGGACAGCGTCCGCATCACCTCACGCATCACGGAACGGGAGACGCCGAAGTTCTCGCACAGCTGCTCGGTGACCAGCACCTCACCCTCGGCCAACCTGCGGGAGACGATGTCCTCACCCAGCCGGTTCAGGACCTCCCCGAACAGACCGGCGTCCGCGCGCCCCGCCCCGCCCCGTCGTCGGTGGTAGTCCTCATTCATTCCCGGCGCCCGTCGCCGCGGCCGACGCGTAGGCGCGGGCGGGCAACTGGGTGGCCAACTTGCCGCCCGAGACGTCGATCATGGTGCCGGTGATGTAGGAGGATTTGTCGCTGGCCAGGAACACGAGCAGCTCGGAGACCTCGCGGGCGGTGCCCCAGCGTCGCAGCGTCAGCATGTCCAGCAGTTCCTTCTGCTGCGGCTCGGGCAGCTCTGTGAATCCGTTCAGCGCGGTGGGGACCATGCCGGGAGCATACGCGTTCACGGTGATGTCCCACGGCCCCAGTTCACCGGCGAGCGCGCGGCTGTACTGGGCGACGGCGGACTTGGCCGCCGCGTAGGCCGCGGACCCGATCATGGGCACGATGGCGGCGAAACTGGCGGCGTTGATGATGCGGCCGCCGCGCTGCCGCTTCATGGTGGGCACGACGGCGCGGCAAGTGTTGAACACGCCCTTGACGTTGACGTCGAAACAGAAGTCCCAGCCCTCCTCCGTCATCTCCTCCACCAGCCCGTTGCCGCCGACGCCGGCGTTGTTGACCAGGGCGTCGACGCGTCCGAACCGGGCCACCACCTCGTCGACGGCCTGCTGCACGGCGGCGCCGTCGCGGACGTCCACCACCTGCACGGGCACGTCCCGGCCGATGGCCTCGACGCTGGCTTCGAGGTCCGTGCGGTTGACGTCCAGCAGCACCGGGACGGCGTCCTCCTCGGCGAAGGTCCGGGCGATGTCGCGGCCGATGCCCCGGCCGGCGCCGGTGACGATGACCACCTTGTCCCTCAAGTCGATGTGCACAACCCTCACCCCTTGGTCGCGCCGGCGCTGAGGCCGGCGACGATGTAGCGCTGGAAGAACAGCGAGATCACCATCATGGGGACGGTGATCACCACCGAGGCCGCCATCAGGCCGCCCCAGTCGATGCTGGCGTAGGAGACGAAGTTGAAGATCGCCACCGGCAGGGTGCGGGTGTTCTCGCCGGCGAGGATGAGGGCGAACATGAAGTTGTTCCAGGAGAAGATGAACGACAGGATCGCCGCCGTCGCGATGCCGGGGGTGGCCAGCCGCAGCGTGATGTGCCGGAACGCCCCGATGGGGGTGAGCCCGTCGATCTGGCCGGCCTCCTCCAACTCCTCGGGCAGGGACTCGAAGAACGACAGCAGGATCCACACGATCAGCGGCAGCGAGACGAACATGTGGCTGAGCACCAGCCCCGTGTAGCCGCCGACCAGCCCGAGCTGCGCGAACACGTAGTACCAGGGGATCAGGAGGCTGACGCCGGGGATGATCCGGGCCACCAGCACCCCCGAGGCCGAGCGCGTCATCCGGAACCGGGCCATCGCCCACGCCGCCGGCACCCCGATCACCAGCGAGATGGCGGTGGCCAGGAAGCCGATGTAGAACGAGTTCCAGATGAACGGCAGGAAGTTCTCCTGGCCGAACACGGTCTCGTAGTTGGTCCAGGTCAGGTCGAAGTTGAACAGCGTGCTCGGGTCCGTGATCTGCAGGTTGGTCTTCAGCGAGGCCAGCACCATCCACACCATCGGGACGAGGAAGAACAGCAGGATGGCGACGATGGCCGCCACGCGGAACACGGAGTAGGCCACGGCCGCGGGACGGCGACGGCGACGCACGGCCGTCACGGTCTGGGTGGACATCACAGCCTCCCCTTCCGGCGGGTCAGCACGAGCCCCGCCACGACGATGACGATGAAGAAGAAGAACAGGATCAGCACGGCGCTGGCCTGGCCGTAGCGGTTGTAGTCGAAGCTCAGCGAGTAGGCCAGCACGTTGAGGGTCTCGGCCTCGTGGAACGAGCCACCGCCGCGGCCCTTGGTGGCGTACAGGATGTCGAAGGTCTTCAACGCGTCGATGGAGCGCAGGAGCACCGCCGTCACCAGCGTGGGCATCAGCAGCGGCAGCGTGACGTACCAGAACCGTTGGAAGCTGGAGGCGCCGTCGACGCGGGCCGCCTCGTCGGGCTCCTCCGGGATGACGGTGAGCCCGGCCAGCAGGATCAGCGCCACCATCGGCGTCCACTGCCAGATGTCGACGAACATCAGGGTGGGCAGCGCCTGCGTCGACGACGACAGCCATGGTTGGATCGGCAGGCCCAGCGTCCGCAGGATCTCGTTGGCGGCGCCGATCTGGGGCTGGAAGATGAGCATCCACATCATGCCGACGGCCACGGGCGTGGCCACCAGCGGCAGCAGGATTACCACCCGCACCCAGCGCTCGCCGCGGAACGGGCGTCGCAGCAACAGGGCGATGGCCATGCCCAGCACCAGCTCGATCGCCACCGCACCGACGGTGAAGTAGATGGTGCGCCACACCGCCGGCCAGAAGCGGTCCGAGGCGGTCAGCAGCGTGACGTAGTTCTCCAGCCCGATGAAGGACACGTCCCTGGTCACCGAGCCCTGCGCGTTGGTGACGCTCAGGTAGATCGTGTACGCGATGGGGAACGAGACCATCGCGACGATGAACGCCACCGCGGGCGCGGACAGCACCCACTTGCGGTGCCGGTTGGCCCAGTGCACCCAGTTGTCCCAGAGCCGGCCCGGCCCGGTCCGGGGGGCACGCGGCCCCCCGGACTCGAGCTTGGTGGCCAGCGCCTGCGTGGCTGCTGACTCCTGCCTCATGTCACTCCTCCCGCCGCCGGGCTCCGGTGGCGCCCCGATCAGCCGTCGGTCTCCAGGAAGGCCTCGTAGTCCTCCTTGGCCTTCTGCGCGGCGGCGGCCACGTCGCGGCCCTCGATGCCCTCGACGATGGGGGTGCCGACGATGTCACGCGCCTCGGAGACGCGGATTACGTTCGGCCGGTCGTAGCCGACCCCCACCTCGGCGGATGCGTTGATGACCTCGACCAGCTCCTCCGGGAAGCTCGCGGTGCTCTCCGGGTTGGCCCACACCGAGGCCCGCGCCAGCGGCACGCCGCTGGACTGGATGTCCAGCGAGGTCTCGGGGCTGGTGGCCCACTCGAGGAAGGCCCACGCGTTCTCCTTGTTCTCGGAGAACTCGTTGATGCCGAGCGCCCAAGACGGGACGTTGTACGGCTTGGAGCCGGCCGGTCCCGCCGGGAACTGCGCGAAGCCGATGGTGTCGACGACGTTGGAGTTCTCCGGGTCCATGAAGTTGTTGTAGAGGCTGTCCGCGTCGGTGTAGAACGCGGCGTTGCCCTGCGCGAACACCGGCAGCGCCTGCGGCCAGCTCATCTCCGTGGTGCCGGCGGGGCCGTAGTCGCGCAGCAGTCCGCTGTAGAGCTCGTAGGCGGCGATCGCCTCGGGGCTGGCGACGTCGTCCCAGTCCCCGCCCATCGAGTACAGGAAGCTGGAGAACTGGGTGACGGCCGCGGAGCGCTGCCCGCGGGAGACCCAGCCGAAGATGCCCGCGTCCTTGTCCGTGGTGGCCTCGACGGCCGCCTCGAACTCCTCCATGGTGGTGGGCACCTCGACGCCGGCGTCGGCGAGGATCTCCTTGTTGTAGTAGAGGATCTCGCGCTCGGTGACCAGCGGCACGCCGTAGACCGAGCCGGAGTCCGCGTCGGTGACGGCGCCCACGGGACCGTCCTGGAAGTCGTCCCAGTCCCAGTCGGCGTTGGCCGTGATGTTGTCGTCGAGGTTGGCCAGCCAGCCGTTGGTGACGAACATCTTGCCCTCCTGCAGGGGGCGGTACATCATGACGTCGAAGTCCGACGAGCCGGTGTTCAGCTTCACGTTGTACTGGTCGGAGAGCTGGTCCTCGCCGAAGGTGGTGAGGTTGACGGTGATGCCGGTCTTGTCCTCGAAGTCACCGATGCGTTCCTGAATGGCATCGGTCCAGGTGTGGTTGGGCAGCGAGACGTGGACCTCGCCGCCGCCCGCGGCGTTTCCGTCGCCGCCGTTGTCACCGTTGTCGCCGTCGCCGCCGCCGCATGCCGTCAGCAGCAGTGCTGCGGCCGCGGTCCCGGCGAGGAGTGTTCTGGTCCTGCTCATGTTGGGTTTCACCTTCCTGTGTGCCACCGCGCTGCTCTGCGTGGTGCTGTTCCTCGGACGGCGCCAGGCCTGTTCAGTGGGCCATGGTCACCACGGACTTGATGTTGCGTCCCTGCTCCATGGCCTCGAAGGCCTCGAGCCAGCGGGACAGGGGGTAGACGCCGCCGATGACCGAGTGGGGGTCCAGCCGGCCGGTGGCGAAGAGGGCGAGTACCCGCTCCCACGTGTTCCAGGTGTGGGAGAAGGACCCGTGGACCGTGACCGCCTTGGCCACGAGGGGATCGAGGTTGGCGCCCAGCGGTTGCGGGCCCCAGCCGACCTTGACGATGCTGCCGAGCGGACGCACCAGCGCCATCGACTGCAGGAACGCGGCACTGACGCCGGTGGCGTCGACGACGACGTCGGCCCCCAACCCATCGCCGGTGGCGGCGATCACGGCGAGCGGGTCCTCGTCGTCGATGTTGACGACGCGGTCCGCCCCGAACTCGGAGGCCTTGCCGAGGCGATGGCCGTCGACGGTGGTGCCGAGCGCGATGATGGTCCCCGCACCTTGGAGGCGGGCCACCTGGACGCACAGGGAACCGATGGCGCCCACTCCCTGGACCACGACGACGTCGCCCGGCTTGATGCTGCCGCGCTCGACGATGGCGTTGTAGGCCACGCAGTACGGCTCGGTCATGGAGGCGGCGTCGAAGTCCACGCCGTCGGGGATGCGGTGGAGCACGCGCGGCTCGGCGAGCACGAGGGAGCTGAAGGAGCCGTCGGCCAGTGCGCCATAGCCGATCCGGTTCGGGCACAGGTTGTAGCTGCCGGCCCGGCACAGCGCGCAGGTGCCACAGATCCGGAACGCCGTCTCGCACACCACGCGGTCCCCGACCGCCCAGCCCTCGACGCCGTCGCCCACCTCGGCGATGACGCCGCTCATCTCGTGGCCCAGCACCAGGTCCGGCTTCACGGCCCAGCTCTGGTTGTTCTGCCACATGTGGACGTCCGAGCCGCACACGCCGATGGAGCGCGGCGCCACCAGGACGTGACCGGGCAGCAGTTCGGGCACGGGCACCTCCCGCACCTCGACGTCGCCGGGGTTGGTGCCGTACTTGACCAGGCCCTGCATGGTGGCGCTCACGCCTGCTCCTCCCCCAGCCCGGGGCGGGCCCAGCCGGCCATCCCGGCGCGGGCGCGGGCCTGCTCCAGCCGCTCGACGCGGACGGCTGTGGAGCCGCCGAAGTACTTGTCCCGGGCATCCCGCAGGAACTCCACCGAGGCGCGCATCTCGTCCATGCCGTTGACGCCGTCCTCGATGCTGATCCAGCCGTCGTAGCCGGCAGTTACCAGGGTGTTGAAGATGCGCGGGTAGTCGTTGAGGCCCTGCCCGATGACGCCGTGCTGCAGCAGCGGCGAGTAGCCCAGGGTGCCGTCGCTCTGCCGGAGCTCGTCCAGGGAGCCGCCGGGCGCCAGCGAGCGGTCCGAGGCCTGCATCGTGTAGACGCGATCGATCACGGTGTCCAGGAAGTCGGCGCTGTCCTCGCCTGCGGTGATGGCGTTGGAGGGGTCGAACTGGACGCCGAAGTGGACGTCCTCCTCGATGCGCCCGAGCAGCCGGTGGAAGACCTCCTTGCGCTGCGCGAACTCGGGGTAGGCCCAGATGCCGTCCTTGTAGTGGTTCTCCAGGCCCAGCAGGATGTCCAGCTCGCGGGCGACGGGCAGCAGTTCGTCGAGCGCCTCCAGCACCCATTCGATGCCCTGGTCCACCTCGACGCCGGGGTGGCGCTGGCCGGTGAGGACGCGGGTGGAGGCGCCGCTGCCGGAGATGCGGTGCGTGACCTGGATCATCCGGATCTCGCGCTCGATCTCCTGCCGGCGCACCGCCGGGTCAGGGTGGGTGATGTCCGGGGAGGCGCACAGCATCGGCATCTCGAAGCCGGCGCCGTGGACGGCCGCGGCGACGTCGTCGACGAAGGAGTCCGGCTTGTCGATGAAGAACCCGGAGTACAGCTCGACGCCCTCCACGGGGAGGTCGCTCACCTGTTCGATCCACTCGAAGACCGTCATCCGGCCGGCGGTGATGGCCTCCATCTCGCCCTTGGGGAAGACACTGATTCGCACTTCTCGCATCCCTTCAACATTGAAGTTGCCGTTAAGTATGCTTAATCTGCATAAGCTTCACAAGGGATTCGGGAAATTGGTTTCCCGCCCGAGCGAACCTCACCGGAGAGGACCGGAATGGCAACCGTCGAAGCCGACGCCCTGACCGCCTGGACCACCGCCGTGCTCGAGTCCTGGGGACACCCCGGGGCCGATGCCCGCTTCATCGCCGACACCCTCGTCGACGCCAACCTGCGCGGGATCGACTCCCACGGCGTGCTGCGGCTGCCCGCCTACCGAGAGCGGGTGGACGCGGGGCTAGTGCTGCCGGACGCCAAGCCGGAAGTGACCGCTGACAAGGCCGTCGTCCACGTGGACGGGCGGCAGGCGGCCGGGCAGGTGGTGGCCCGCGAGGCGATGCTGGCGGTGGCCGCGACGGCGCGCTCCCACGGCGTCGCCAGTGCCGTGGTGCGCTCCAGCGCCCACTTCGGGGCCGCCGGCTACTACGCCAGGCAGCTGGCGCGGGAGGGATTCGTCGCCATAGTGGTGTCCAACTCCGAGCCCGTGGTGGTGCCCTTCGGCGGCCGCGACCCGCTGCTGGGCACCAACCCGTTCGCGTTCGCCGCCCCGCACGAGCCACACCCGTTGTGCGTGGACATGGCCACCGCCACCAGCGCGATGGGGCGGGTGATGGTCAAGGCCGAGGCCGGCGAGGCCATCCCACCGGACTGGGGCATCGACGCCGACGGCCACCCCACCACCGATCCCGGCCGGGTGGTCTCGCTGCTGCCGTTCGGGGGCCCCAAGGGCTACGGGATGGGGATGCTGGTGGAGACCCTGGCCGGCGTGTTCAGCGGCGCCGCCATCGGATCCGACGTCGGCAACATGTACGCCGACTTCTCCAAGCCCCAGAACTCTGGCCACTGGATGCTCGCGCTCGACGTCGAGCAGCACCTCCCGCTGGCCGAGTTCCTCACCCGGATGGCCCTCCTCACGGAACGCGCCCACGCCGTGCGGCCCGCCCCCGGCAGCGCCGGCGTCCAGGTCCCGGGCGAGCCCGAGGACACCCGCCGCGCCCAGCGCCTGGCCGAAGGCATCCCCGTCCCCGATTCCGTCGTGGCCGAGCTGGACCGACTCGGCGCCGCCATCGACCGCCCCCTGCCCACCAACTGAACCCGGAGGAACCATGTCCAGCAGCATCCGCGGCATCACCCGCGAGAACCTCACCCGCGCGCTGGTCCAGATCTCGCTGGACCTGACCAACAACACCGAGGCGCTCGAGACCGCCGCCGTCGCCGTCGAGGCAGGGGCGGACTGGATCGAGGTGGGCACCCCCCTGGTGCTGGCCGAGGGCCTCCATGCGGTGCGGGCACTGCGCCGCGAGTTCCCGGACCACCCCATCGTCGTGGACCTCAAGACCATGGACGGCGGCTACCTGGAGGCGGAGATGATGGGCGACGCGGGCGCCGACGCCGTGCTCGTCATGGGCCGCGCGCACGACGCCACCATCGAGCGGGTGCTGCAGGCCGGCGAGAAGTACGGGCTGCTGGTGATGGGCGACGACCTCGCCACCGAGGACCGCGTGGCCGAGGCGCGGCGCCTGGAGTCGCTGGGCGTCGGCATGGTGATCCACCACATCGGCTACGACCACCGCGGCAGGCACCCCGAGCTGGGGCTGAGCCCCCTGACGGACCTGCCGGAGATCGTCGCCGCCACCAGCATCCCCGTGCAGGCGGTCGGCGGCCTGAGCATCGACCAGGCGGTGGAGTGCGTCGGCCTGGGCGCGCCCGTAGTGGTCTTCGGCGCCCCACTGGCCATCGACGGTGAGTCGTTCGCCCCGTCGAAGGACCGCGACGCGTTGCTGCAAGTCCTGACCGAGGCCAGCGCCCGCGTCCACGAGGCGGAGATCCGCTACCCCTGAGCCCCGCCGGAGAGGATTCAGTGGGGTCGTTCTTTTTGCGCGTCGACCAGCAAAACGACCCCACTTAGCCGACGTCACCGGCCGGCACCGTTCGGCCCGGTCCCCAGGTCAAGCAAGGAAGAAGCCGGGCGGCGTGGTCACCCCACGCCGCCCGGCCCGTTGAAGGGAGTTCGCAGATCACTCCACGACGTCGTCGTCCACCCAGTCGAAGGTGCGGGTCACGGCCTTCTTCCAATTGCGGAAGAGGCGGTCGCGCTCGCCCTCCTCCATCTTCGGGTTCCAGCGGGAGTCCTCGGCCCAGTTGTCGATGACGTCCTGCTCGCCGCCCCAGTAGCCGACGGCGATGCCGGCGGCGTAGGCCGCGCCCAGAGCCGTGGTCTCCGCGACGACGGGGCGCACCACGTCGACACCGAGTTGGTCGGCCTGGAACTGCATGAGCAACTCATCGCTGGTCATGCCGCCGTCCACCTTGAGCTCGGCCAGCTTGACCCCGGAGTCGGCCTCCATGGCCTCCAGCACCTCGCGGGTCTGGTAGGCGGTGGCCTCCAGGACAGCGCGGGCGATGTGGCCACGGTTGACGTAGCGGGTCAGACCGACGAGCGCGCCGCGGGCGTCGGACTTCCAGTAGGGCGCGAACAGGCCCGAGAAGGCGGGCACGAAGTACGCGCCGCCGTTGTCCTCGACGGTGGCGGCCAGCTCCTCGATCTCCGGTGCGCTGTCGATGATCTTGAGGTTGTCACGCAGCCACTGGACCAGCGATCCGGTGACGGCGATGGAGCCCTCCAGCGCGTAAATCGGCTTGTTGTCGCCGATCTTGTAGCAGACGGTGGTCAGCAGGCCGTTCTTCGACGGGACGATCTCCTCGCCCGTGTTGAGCAGCATGAAGTTGCCGGTGCCGTAGGTGTTCTTCGCCATGCCGGGCTCGAAGCAGGCCTGGCCGAAGGTGGCCGCCTGCTGGTCGCCCAGGATGCCGGCGATCGGAACCCCGGTCAGGAGTCCCTTGGCGCGACCCTCGCCGTAGACCTCGGCGGAGCTCTTGATCTCCGGCAGCATGGACATCGGGATGCCCATGTCTTCGGCGATCGACTCGTCCCAGCTGAGGGTCTTCAGGTCCATCAGCATGGTGCGCGAGGCGTTGGTGACGTCGGTGACGTGCACGCCACCGTCGACGCCGCCGGTCATGTTCCACAGCACCCAGGTGTCCATGGTGCCCATGACCAGGTCCCCGGCCTCGGCCTTGGCGCGGGCACCCTCGACGTTGTCGAGGACCCACTTGACCTTGGGGCCGGCGAAGTAGGTGGCCAGCGGCAGGCCGACGCGGTCCTTGTACTTGTCCTGCCCCTCCTCGCCACCCAGGTCGTCGATGATCTTGGCGGTGCGGGTGTCCTGCCAGACGATCGCGTTGTAGACGGGTTCGCCCGTGGTCTTGTCCCACACCAGCGTGGTCTCGCGCTGGTTGGTGATGCCGACGGCGGCCATGTCGCCGCTGTTGAGGCTGGCCTTGGCGAGGGCATCGGCGACGACGGAGCGGACGTTGTCCCAGATCTCCTTGGCGTTGTGCTCCACCCAGCCGGCCTTCGGGAAGATCTGCTCGTGTTCCTTCTGGCCGGTGGCGACGATCTTGCCGCTGTGGTCGAAGATGATGGCACGCGTGCTGGTGGTGCCCTGGTCGATTGCCATGACGAACTTGTCAGTCATGAATTCTCACTTCCTTGTGTGGTTGTCGGATGGTCACGGGAGGGGCAGGAGTGCGCTGTGCACGAGGCCGGCCAGCACACCACCGATGATCGGGCCCACGATCGGGACCCAGGCGTAGCCCCAGTCGGAGCTGCCCTTGTCCTTGATGGGCAGGATGGCGTGCATGATGCGGGGGCCGAGGTCACGCGTCGGGTTGATGGCGTAGCCGGTGGGGCCGCCGAGGCTGATGCCGATGGCGACGACGAGGAGGCCGACGCCGAGCGCTCCGAGCCAGCCGAGGTTGGCCGGGCCGGTGCCGCCCTCGGCCGATGCGGCGACGTCGGTGAAGTGCCCCGCTGCGAGGACGCCGAACACGAGGACGAAGGTGCCGATGACCTCAGTGAGGGTGTTCCAGAACGGGCTGCGGATCTGCGGCGCCGTGGAGAACACCCACAGCTTCTTGCCCTTGTCCTCCTCGGCGTCGAAGTGCTGCTTGTAGGTCAGCCACACCAGGCCCGCGCCGATCATCGCGCCGACGAGCTCACCGGCGATGTAGGTCATCACCATGCCGAAGCTCATGGACACGCCGCTGGCGAGGAGGCCGAGGGTGACGGCCGGGTTCAGGTGGCCGCCGGAGGCTGCCGCCCCGAGGACACCGACGAAGACTGCGAGACCCCAGCCCCAGTTGATGAGGAGCCAGCCGGTGTCCTGCCCCTTGGTCTTTGCCAGCAGGGTGTTGGCGACGACGCCACCACCCAGCAGGATCAGGAGTGCGGACCCGACGACTTCCGATACGAAGATGGCCCCTAGCGAGGTTTCCAACAGTTCCATTGTGTGTGACTCCATTCCTGACAACTGTGTCAGCCGTGGTGCCTCTCGGCACCGGGTGGCCCGGGACTGGTGTCCCGGTGGGATCCCGGCGAGAACACCGTGTTGGCGCGGTGGCACCGGGTATAGGCACCAGACAATCCCGTCCTGCACGTAGGTGCAATGGCTGTGCACGTTCGTGCACCAGGGGTCCGTTCCCGTGCACCTTGATGCCGGGGTCCGGCGCGACGCCCCGGCCGCCGTCGCGTCGCCGACGGTGCCCCGTCGCCCCGGCGGCGCCCGTCGTCGCCCACCCCGCCGACCCGACTCGCCGACAGAAATCGCCGGAAGGGGCACCCGTGCCCTCGTCGCCGCTTTTCGTCGGCGTGTCGGGTCGGGGCGGCGACGGCGGCCGGCGCCGCTGAAGTGGGGTGCGGTCAGGCGAGGGGCGGGATGGCACCCGCGGTGGGGGCCGGGCGCAGGTCTGCGGAGTCGCCGCCGGTGGGCCAGCCGGTGGGCAGCAGCACGCTCGGCATGCCGAGCAGCGAGTCCAGCTCGGTGGCCAGTTCCCTGGCGGTGTCACCGTCGGCGATCGAGTCCAGCTCGTGGGTGAGCTTGCCCCTGAGCAGGGTGAGGTGGGACTCGACGCCGCGGCTGCGGCGGAACAGTTGGGTGGTGTCGCCACCGGGCAGGGCGCGGATCTGCGAGGCCGTGAAGGAGATCGCCTCGGAGGTGTAGAAGAACGCGGCCCGGTTCAGCAGCGCGGTGTGGTCCAAGGCGTTGGATGAGCTGTCCTCCACGCCGGCGAGTTCCTCGAGGGCGCTGGCCTGGACGAGTGCCGCGCGACGGTAGCCCTCGGCCGCCTCGCCGGTCCAGTTCTCCACCTCGACGAGTTCCCGCACCTGCCGCGCGATCTCGAGCACCTTCTCACCCTGCTTGCGCTCGAGGTCGCGCTCGGCCTCCAGCTTCGCCGGCACCTCGGCGTGGGGCGCCACCCGTTCGTCCAGGAGGGTGCGGATCCCCTCCAGCTGGGAGCGGACCCCCTCGGTGATGACCTCGGACGCGGTGTCCAGCTGCTCCACCACGAGCGTGTAGACCGTGGGGAACATGGTCTTCAGCTGCCCCAGCGCCTGCAGCGTCTGCTCGCGGTCCTCGCCCAGGACGGTGGTGACGGTGGCGTCGAGTTCCTCGAGCGCGGCCGTGACGTCGGCGAACTCGGGCTGGGGCAGCGGCTCGGTCTCCTCGACGTCGCCGCCCTGGTAGCCGATGCGACGCAACTCACGCAGCTGCGCGGAGGCGGTCTCCTCGGACCCCAGGTCGATCCGGGCGGTGTTTCGCTGCTGGAACTGCTCACTCATCGGCAGTCTTCTCCCTGATCTCGGCGGTGCCGGACTCCTCGACCGCCTCGTACTGACCCGCGACGTCGTGCAGCCTGCCCACGAGTGCGTCGAACTCCTCACCGGCTCCCGTGGTCCAGGTCCGGACCTGTTCGTTGACGGCCTGCTGGGGGCGCTGCGGCGGCTGCACCAGCCCGAGTGCGGCGTCGAAGGCGGGGCTGTCGAGCGCCTGGATCTCCTGGGCAAGCTCGGCCCACCTGGAGGCGATGCCGCGCACCGCGACGGGGTCCGCGCTGAAGCCGTCGGCCGGTCCCACCGGGGCACCTCCCCCGGCGCCGCCGCCGTCGGGCAGCCCGCCGCCACCGCCACCGATGCCGCCGCCCCCGAGACCGCCGATGTCCGGGACACCCGGCTCCTCCTCGACCTCCTCTGCCAGCGGGGCGGCTTGCGCGGCCTGCACCCCGAGGCCCGTGCTGGCCTGGGGCGGCCTCGTGGTGGCAGCGGCCGCAGCGGCAGCGGACCCGCCGCCGAGCCCACCGCCCCCGGAGCCCCCGGAGGCGCCCGCACCGCCGGCGCCCATGCCGCCCATCATCATCGGGGGCATCATGCCGGGCGCCCCGACACCGCCCTGGCCGCCCTGCCGGTTCGGGTTCAGCTGTGCCTCGCGCAGTTCGGCGTTGACGATCACGTCGTCGTCGTCCGCGGTGACGCCGGAGAACCGACTCACTGCAGCCCGCCTGGCCACCTCCGCCCAGACGTCGTCCGGTTCAGTCATCGTCGGTCCTTCCCGGTCAGCATCTTCATCAGACCCGTCATGAGGATCTCGTGCTCGCGGGCCAGGTCCGCCAGCTCGTCACGGGGCTCGGGCGCCGCCTCGTACGCGGCGTAGGCGCGGGAGGCGGTCTCCAGGACCCAGTGGTTGATGTCCTTGACCGCCATGTCCTCGAGCCACTCGTCGTCGAACTCGACGGCGACGGCGTGCCCGTTCTCGTCCAGCCGGACGGTGACGCCCTCCGTCTCGGCGCTGACCGGCCGGGCGGGCTCGACCGGCGTGCTGCGGGCCCGCTCGACGGCCTCCTCCCAGCGCTGGTTGAAGTTCTGCAGCGCCAGCCGGTAGGTCACGAACGGGCTGCGGTTGAACCTGGGGAGTCCGGAGAAGTCCACCCCGGTGAGGTCGGGTTCCTGCGGCTCCGGGGCGGCCGGGGCGATCTGGATGCGCGCCGACGCCAACGCCGCGGCGAAGCACTGGTCCAGGGTCTTCTCGCGAACCTTGTGGTGCCACACGGGTGAGACCTGGACGCGGACCAACTGCCCGTCGGCCACCCACACGCGAACGATGTTGTCGCCGTCGGTGAAGCCGGTGTCACGCCCTTGCGACGGCTCGTCCTCGGCGGCGTCGTCCCCGTAGTGAACCGGCGCCAGCGGGTCGTAGTCGTCGTCCATGAGGCCGTCCATGCTCTCCTCGTCCTCGTGCGAAGTGCCTGCCCCCAGTGTGCCAAAGCGCCGGGTCACGGAGCGGGGACCCGGCGGCCACACAAGGGGAACCGGGAGCTCGGCAGTCGGAGCCCCCGGTGCAGGCAACACCCGACCCCGCACAAGGGGAACCCAGAGCTTGGCACTCGGAGCCCCTGGTGCAGCCTGGGCCGCGCGTACGCGACGCGGGCCTGCGTCAGAGCTGGTCGTAGAGGGAGTTGGTGAACTCGGCGAGCTCTTCCAGCGTCATGTGGTCCACCCCGGCGGTGAGTACCTTGAGGGTGGCCGGCTCACCGGCCACCAAACACTGGATGATGTCCCCGATCCCGTCGTTGGTGGTGCCGCAGACGGCGTTGCCCATCACTGTGGCGTCGGGCATCTCGGAGGTCGCCAGGGTGTAGCTGTCCCGTCCCATCGAGATCACGACGCCGACGCCGCGGATGGCCTCGTTGTCGTCATAGTCCACGGTGATGCTGGCAACGTCCTTGATGGGGCCCTCGGGGTCCTGCACGAACGGCCCAATCGAATCCGGGAAGTTCGGTGCCGTGAAGAAGTCCCGCAGGGAATCGACGTTGGGCGGAGTCACCGGACCCCAGTCGACGTCCGTCGGCTCGCTCGTCTCCCCCGTGGGTTCGGTGGTCTCCTCGCCGGGCCCGGTGGTCTGCTCCGTGGGCCCAGTGGTCCCATCGGTCCCCTCGGTGCTCTGGACCGTGGTGACGGACTCGGTGGGCGTGGTGGTCGGTTCGGTGTCGCCGCCACCAACCAGCCCCCAAACGACGAGCCCGGCCAGCACGACGGCTGCCACACCGATGATCACCCACAGGACGCTTCGTCCGCGTCCGCTGGACGCCTGCTGCTGGGTCATTCGAGGCTCAGAGGTCCACACCGGGAGCGTTGCCCCCACCGCCACCGCCACCGCTGAGGTTGGTGTCGTCGACGTCGGGGGTCACCCCGTTGGTGTCAGCGGCAGTCTGGCCCGCGCCGCTGGTACCGGTGGGCCAGGACCCGACCTCCAGCAGGTTCGGGAGGGAGATGGTGTTCCTCAACTCATTGCTGAGGTTCGCACTCGAGCCCCCAGCCACATCTCCCGTGATGGCCTGTATCAATTCACCGAGGAGCGCGTAGCACTCGTTGCGGGCCTTGGCCGTGCGCGTGTAGTACTGGCCGCCCCCGCTGCCCTGGGCACCGTTGATCCGGCCAGCAGCCAACCGCACGTCCTTGCCGACGACGTAGAAGATGGCACGGTTGAGCAGCGCGCCCGCGCGGGCACCCGCGCCGGTGCTCTTCATGACTCCCTCGAGCTCGAGGAGGGCGTTGCTCTGGACACTGGCAGCAGTTGTGTACTGGGTCCGGGCATCCCCGGACCAGCCCTCGACGTTCTGGAGCCGCTGCGCCACCTTCTGCATCTCCCCGACCCGGGCCGCGCGAGCGTCCCAGCCCTCCGCGTCGGCCACCAGTCGCCCCGGGACAGGGGCGTGCTTGGCGACGTTGGTGTCGATGAAGTTCTCCACCTGCTGCAGCGCCTGGAACGCCTGGTTCTTCAGCTGGCGGGCCTCCGCCTCGAAGCGGTTCTTCTCCGCGAAGTAGTTCAGGGTGTGACGGCCCAGCCGACCCATCTCCATCCAGAACCCCGACGCCTCGCTCTCGTCGCGCTGCATGGCGTTCGTGACGGCCGTGCGCAGCTTGACCACCTCGGAGCGCACCTCGGAGAACTCGTAGTTCGCCGCAGCGGCCTGTTCACCTGACTTGATGGCGCCCATGATGGCGCCCAACATTGCGTTGACGTTCAACGTTCAGTTCACCCCTGGTGGATCTGCTTGGTTGCCTGCGCGTTGGCTTCCTCGGTGGCCTGGTAACCACCTGCGGCACTGGTCAACTTCCCGGTGAGTGAGTCGAACTCCGTGCTGGCGCCTCCGGACCACTCGGCCGCCGCACCCGAGAGCTTGGTGTGCGAGGGCTGGACCTGCTTGACCAGTCCGAACTCGCTCACGGTGGTGGACGAGGACTGCATCGCCTTCATCTGCCCGGAGAGCTCGTTCCACTGCTTGGCGGCGGTCCGGAGGGCTTCGGGGTCCGCGACGTAGCCGTCGGCGCCGGAGACGTCACCCGTGTTGCCACCCGTGTAGCCGCCGGTGTTCCCACCGCCCGTGCCGGTGCCCCCGCCCGTGCCCGTGCCGGTGCCGCCACCGGTGCCGGGACCAGTGCTCCCACCGGGAGTGACGCCCGTGCCGGGGCCGGGGTTCGTGCCGGTTCCCGGCCCGGGGTAGTCCGGGTCACCGGGCTGCGGGTAGTCCGGGCCAATCGGGTTGCCCGGGTAGTCCGGATCACCCGGCTGCGGGTAGCCCGGGTTGCCCGGGTTCCCGGGGTAGTCCGGATCACCGGGCTGCGGGTAGTCCGGGTTGCCGGGATTGCCCGGGTTCCCGGGGTAGTCCGGATCACCCGGCTGCGGGTAGCCCGGATTGCCCGGGTTCCCGGGATAGTCCGGATCACCCGGCTGCGGGTAGCCCGGATCGCCCGGGTTGCCCGGGTAGTCCGGGTGGCCAGGGGTACCCGGCAGGGGGTTGCCGTTGTGGTCGTGGTCGGCGATGCCATCACCGTCGGTGTCGATGCCCCCGGGGACCACGCGGTCCGGGATGCCGTCGCCGTCGATGTCGACGCCACCACCGACGCCACCGCCTCCACCGCCGAGGGGGTTGCCGTTGTAGTCGACGTCGGCAACGCCGTCGCCGTCAAGATCAATACCGCCCGAGACGTAGGAGTCCTCGATGCCGTCGCCGTTGAGGTCGCCCGGGCCGGCCCCGGCGGCCAGCACGCCGCCACCGCCGACGCCCGCGCCGCCTCCGAGGCCACCGCCCATGCCTGCGCCGCCACCGGTTCCAAGGCCGCCCACACTGGTGCTGCGCATGGCGCCGGCAGCGCCGACGGCACCCACGCCGCCCATGCCGCCCGCGTCCATGACGCCGCCACCGCCTGCACCGGTGGTCCCGGCCGCACCGGCGCCACCGCCACGGCCACCCATCATCATCGGGGGCATCATGCCGCCCTTGTCGCCCTTGCCCTTGCCGCCCTGTGCGTTGGGGTTGATGGCGGCCTCGCCGAGCTCGCCGTCGTCGAGGGTGTCGTCACTGTCCGCAGTGACGCCGGCCACCGAGCTCTCAGCAGCGCGTCGTTCCACCTCGGACCAGGGATCCACAGGACCAGTCATGATCGCTCCTTCGGGTTGAGCATTGCCTTGAAAGTAGCCATGAGGAACCTGTGTTCGTCCTCGATGGCGTCGAGTTCTTCTCTGTCTTCAACGTTGGGGGTGTAGCGGGAGTAGGCGTTCTGGGCCGCCGCCAGGACGTGGTCCGCGATGGCCCCGGCCTGGGCCGAGTCCAGCCACTTGTCCTCGAACCGGACGGCCTCGGCAAGCCCTGCGGAACTCAGCCGGACGGTGACGCCCTTCGAGCGCCCCTCCACCGCGTCGGACTGCGCCGGGGGACGCTCCTGGTACTCCTTGATTGCCGCGTCCCAGCGCTCCTCGGCGTCTGCCACCAGGTTGCGCATCACGGCGAAGGCCCTGCTGTCGAACCGGGGCAGGCCGGAGAAGTCGACGTCGCCGAAGTCCGGGGCCGTGCGCTCGGTGATCTGGCCGACGGTGGCGTTGGCCATCCGGAGGGCCTGGCCGAAGCTCTCGTCCAGGGTTCGCTTGCCCAGTCGGGTGTACCAGACCGGGGAGACCCGCACCTTGGTCAGGTGCCCCTCCTCCAGCCACACCCGCACGATTCCGTCCGAGTCGGAGACGCCACCGACGGCAGCGTCCTCCTCGGGATTCTCGTCCTCAGGGGTCTCACCGTAGATAACCGGTGCCAGTGGCGAGAGATCGTCCTCGTGTACTTCCTCCGGGCTCATGGGCCACACCTCCGATCCTTCGACGCGCACCGCTCAAGTATTGCAACAGCCGGGGTCAGACCGGACGGCCACAACTGCCCGAGTTCGCCTCCGGACCCTGTCCGACGGTAACCCGACGGCGCGGCGCAGGCAAAAGCTCAGGCGGTCACCACGCGGCGTCGGAACTGGTCGGCGGTGAGTTGCCGCCGTGACGCGATGGCCAGGTAGGACAGCGCGAACGCGATCGCGGCCACGAGCACCGCGGCTCCCACCAGGCCCGTCATGCCGGAACCGTCAGCCATCCAGGTACGGACCATGAGCAGGCCGTTCTGGGCGGGCGAGAAGGTGGCCACGGAGTCGAACCAGGCGGGGAGGCCGGAGGTGATGCCCAGCGCCACCGTCGCCACCAGCAGGAGCGCGGAGATCCCCCGGCCCACGTTGCCGAGCCACGCGACGAGGGCGTGGTTGACCAGCACGAACGAGACGCCCAGGGCCGCCAGCAGGAACACCAGACCAAGGGAGCGGCCGAGGCCGAGTCCGACCACCACGGATCCCACGACCCCGAACACCACACCCAGGCCGGCAGCCAGGATCGCAGGTAGTCCCACCGCACGGGCCCACAACGCGATGCTGGGCGCCCGGGAACTGACCACGTCAGAGGGCACCGCCCGCGCCACCACGAAGGCCGCCAGCGCGATCAGCCACAACCCGGCCACCAGCAGCAGCGCCGCAAGTCCCACGGAGTTGTTGGAAGCCAGTTCGTCGGAGCCGTCAACGGGTGAGGCCACGACGGTGGACAGCGCGGCACGCTCCTCCTCGGAGTACGTGGGAACCTGGTCCGCACCGGCCGAGAGCTCGGTGGCGAAGGTGTCCACGCCGTCGGCGAGCTGCTGCGCACCGTCGTCGAGCTGGACCACACCGTCGGCGAGGTCCTGGGTGCCGTCGGCGGCGGTCACGACGCCGTCGGCGAAGGTTCCCACGCCGTCGATGTAGTCGCCCACACCATCGGCATAGGTTCCGACGCCGTCGGCGTAGGTCTCCACACCCTCGGCGAACTGGCCGACGCCACTGGTGTAGGTCTCCACGCCGGAGGTGTACTGGCCGACGCCGTCGGCGAACTGCGAGACGCCGTCGGTGAACTCCGCGACGCCACCGGGCATGGCCTGGAGCTGCTGGTCCAGCTGCTGCATGCCACCCAGCAACTGGGTGGCGCCGGAGCCGAGTGCGTCGGCGTTGTCCACCAGCGGCTGCGCCCCGGTGACGAGTTCGCCGGCGCCGTCGGAGAGCTGCTGCAGTCCGTCGCGGAGGGCGGGGAGGCCCTCCAGCAGGGCGGGCAGCTGCTGCGCGAGCTGGCCGACGCCGTCGAAGAAGGGCGCCGACTCCGTCGCTAGCTGCGAGGCGCCGTCGATCAGGCTGGCGCCGCTGGCATCGGGGGTGCTGAGGGCGGCGGACGCGGTCCCGGCACCTGCCTGGAACCCGGCGGTGACACCGGCTGCGGCACCCGCGGCGAAGGTCTGCTCGAGCATCGCGCACGTCGCCGGATCCGCCACTGGGCATTCGAACGCGGCTGCGATCTGGCCGCCGATGGCCTGCACCTCGGCGGGCGCGGGCACGGCACCGGTGGCGAAGCCCTGCAGGGCCCCGTCCACCTGTTCCAGGCCGCCGGCGATGCCCTGCACGCCCGCGCCGATCTCGGTGGCGCCGGTACCGAGGGCCTCGAGCTCGGCGGGGTCAGGGGTCTGGCCGCCGGCGTCGAGGCCAGCGATCATCTGGTCGATACCGGCCTTCAGTTCGCCGACACCACCGACCACCTGTCTGGTGCCGTCGGTGTAGTCGGGGATGCCGGGCAACAGTTGTTCGGCGCCGTCCACCAGCTGGCCCACGCCGTCGACCAGTGCCGGCAGCTCACCAGCGAACTGCTCGACGCCCTGGCTGAGTTCGTCGGCCCCGGCTGCGAGTTCGTTGCCGCCGGAGACCAGCTGGCCGCTGCCCTCGGTCAGCGCATCGCCACCGGCCACCACCTGGGCGCCGCCGTCCACCAGTTCTGTGCTGCCGGAGGCGAGCTGGGCTCCACCGTCGTTGAGTTGCAGCGCGCCGTCGGAGAGCTGGCCCATGCCGTCCGCCAGTTCACCGGTGCCGTCGCTCAGCTCGTCCGTGCCGTCGGCCAGCTGGGTGGCGCCGTCGGAGAGCTGGGAGGCGCCGTCGACGATGGCCCCGAACTGGTCCCCCACGCTGTTGAAGCCGATGAAGACGTTGTCCAGGTAGCTCTCGGTGAGGGTGGAGTTGATGCCCTCCCGCGCGAGCCCGGCGATCTCCTTGGCGAGGCGCGCGTCGGTGACGGGCGCGTTCTCGGACATCGTGATGTCGATGGTGGCCTGCCGGGCCACGGCGGCGTCGTTCTCGCTGAACGAGGTGGCCGCGGCGGAGAACTCCTTGGGGATGGTGACGACGGCGGAGTACTGCCCGCTGGCGAGGCCGGCCTGGGCATTGGCCTGGTCCGCGAGCGTCCAGGAGATGTTGCTGCCCTCGCGGTCCATGATGGCGGCGGCCAACTGTCGGCCCATGGGGATGTACTGGTCCCCGACGGTCACGGCCTCGTCGAGGTTCACGACGGCGGCCTGCACCCGCTCCTCGCCGTTGCCGTTGACGAGCGCCAGCAGTCCCCCGACGGCCAGCAGCGGGACGAGAACCAGCGCGATCAGCGCGGGCAGGCCGACCTTGCGGCCGGTGACGGTGCTTTCGGGCCTCATGCGTTGCTCCCAACAAGTTCGGCTTCGGTGACGGTGACGATGCCGTCGGGGTTGATCTCTGCGAGGTGGGCCTCGCTGCCGGCGCACACCACGAGCGCGAACTCGCGGGTGGAGCGGGCAGCGTCGACGAGGCGCTGGAGGGCCTGCCGCTCGGCCTCGGAGGCCACCACGTCGGCGGAGTCGATGAACACGACGCTGCCGGCTGCGGGTTCGATCCGTTCGAGGGCCGCGGCGGGTGAGTGCTCCACGGCAAGGTCCACATAGGTTGCCCGGCTCCGGACCAGCCCGGCGGACTCGGGGAGCAGCTCCCCGACGACGCGGGCCCGGCCGGAGGTGACGGCCAGGCGGCCACTGAGTGCGAGCGCCAGGCCGGTGCGGGCCCCGAGCGGACCGGCGATGCCGATGACATTGCCGCCGACCGCCTTGAGGCTCACCGGGTTGACGACGCCCTCCACCGCGAGCTGATCGGCGTGCAGCAGGCTGCCGTCGCCGGGCCAGTCGGCCAGTTCGAGCTTCTTGGTCAGCACCTCACCCTCGACGTCGAAGGAGGGCAGCAGCTTGTCCAGCCACTTCGGCAGCCACCAGGCCCGGTCCCCCAGCAGTGCCAGGACGGCGGGGACGAGGGTCATGCGGACCAGGAATGCGTCCACCATGACCCCGACTGCGAGCGCGAAGGCGATCTGCTTGATCGGCCCCATGCCCTCGGGCACGAAGAACGCGAAGACCGCGAACATGATGAGTGCTGCTGCCATCACCACGGGGCCGGATGCCACGAAGCCAGCCCGGATGGACTCCAACGCGGACTTGCCGTGCACGTACTCCTCCCGCATCCGGGACACGAGGAAGACCTCGTAGTCCATGGCCAGGCCGAACAGGATGCCCATCACCAGGATGGGCAGGAAACTGATCAGGGGCATGCCGCGCTCGAGGTTGATGAGCTCCTTGAACCAGCCCTCGTTGAACACGAGCGTGGACGCGCCGAATGCCGCGCCGACGCTCAGGACGTAGCCCACCGTCGCCTTCACCGGTACCCAGACCGAACGGAAGACCGCGGCCAGGAGCACCATCGACAGTCCCACCACGAGGATCGCGAACGGAAGCAGTGCCGCGGAAAGCTTGGCGGTGACGTCGAGTTGCACGGCGGTGAACCCGGTCACGGCCGTGTTGACGTCCAGTTCGTCGCGCCACTGCTCGCCCAGTTCCTTGAGGTCCTCGACCACAAGGGCCGTGGCCGCGTCGTCGGAGGCGGTGGTGGGGATCACCTGGATAAGCGCGGTGTCCACGTTCGGGTTGGGGGTGGCGAGCGGGACGCTGGCGACGCCGTCGAGGGCGAGGATGTCTTCCTTCAGCTCGTCGATGAGGGCGATGGGATCCTCGGAGGCGATGATGTCCGCCGTGACGACGAGGGGGCCGTTGAAGCCGGGGCCGAAGTGCTCGGCGATCAGGTCGTAGGCGACGCGCGACGGGGTGCCGGGCTCGTTCTGGCCGGCATTCGGCAGCGACATCTGCATGCCCGCCGCCGGGATGGTCAGCGCGCCGAGGGAGACCACGATGGCGACGGTGGTGACCACCGGGTGCTTGGTGGTGACGCCCACCCACCAGGCGAACAGGCCACCCTTCTTCTTCGGCGCCTCGGAGTTGCCCTGAGGTGCGAGCGGCAGCGAGCCTCGAAGGGCCTCCCCCTCCGCAGCAACAGCCTTCTTCGGCTTCTTGGGCTTGGGCCGCATCCGCTCGCCCACCAGCCCGATGAACGCGGGCAGCATGGTGAGGGCGATCAGGACGGAGAACACGATGGTCAGGGCGGCGAAGACGCCCATCACGGTGAGGAACGGGATGCCGGCGACGCCGAGGCCCAGCAGCGCGATGAACACGGTGACGCCGGCGAACACGACGGCGGATCCGGCGGTGCCGACGGCGCGGGCGGCGGACTCCTCCACCTCCATGCCGTCGCGCAGCTGGTCGCGGTGGCGGGAGAGGATGAACAGCGCGTAGTCGATGCCGACGGCCAGGCCCAGCATGACTGCCAGCAGCGGCGTGACGGAGTTCAGGTCCGCCACCTGGGAGAAGATCAGCATGATGCCCATGGCGACGCCGACGCCGACGACGGCGGTGATCAGCGGGAGCCCGGCGGCGACGAGGGAGCCGAGCAGGACGAACAGGACGACGAACGCGACGCCCAGGCCGATGGCCTCGACGATGGTGAGCGCGGGGACGTCGATGTTGAACGCCTCGCCACCCATGGCCACCTGGGTGCCTGCCGGCATCTGGGCCTCGATCCGCTCACCGGCGTCGGTGATGGTGGCGAGTTGGTCGTCGCTGGGCGTCCCGTCCACGTCGAGCTGGAGCTGGATGATGGCGGCCGAGCCGTCGTCGGCCACCTGCCCGGAGACGAACTCGTCCCACGGCGAGGTGGCGTTCTCCACCACCTCCAGCTCCGCCAATTCCGTGACACCCTCCTCGATCTGCGGCTGCAGTTCGGCCACGTCGGTGCCCTCGGGGGCCACGACGATGGCCGTGGCGGTGAGCGCGGCGCCCTGGGGGAACGTCATGGAGAGCTTCTCCAGAGCCTCCTGCGACGAGGACCCGGGGATCTCGAACGTGCTGTTGAACTTCGGTCCGAGTGCGACGGCAGTGCCGCCGAGGACCACCAGCAGTGCGAGCCAGATCCCGATCACCTTGAGCCGGTTGCGGAAGCACCAGCGACCGAGGGCGTACAGCTGTGCGGACATGAGCCACCTTCGAAAAGCGTCGTCGGGAGGGGCCGGTTCGGTACACCAGCGCAGTGGATTCTACGTCGATACAGTTCCGTATCCAAATGATTCGCCCGCGGGGGGCAGCCCGGACCCTGATGGCACGCGGCCACGGCCTGCCCCCGTGGCCGGACGGGGTCGGTACCTGGGAACAGCCGGGCGGTACCGCAGGTGGAGGTTTCCCGGGGCCGCGCCCGGAAAGCTCGTTGCCATGACGATTCTCCTCTCCGACCCGCGCGTGGCCGAGGTGCCGGTCCGCGACGACGGCAGCCACCTGGTCCCGCTCGACTTCGCACCGCACGTCCTGGTCCGGGGCGCGCTGGCCGAACGGCTGGCCAGGGCCCGAACGCACCTGCCCGCCGGCACGGACCTGCTGGTGGTCGAGGGCCATCGCAGCCGCAGCGACCAGCAAGCCATCATCGACGCCTACTCCTCGGAGCTGCGCCTCCTCCACCCCGGCGCCGACGCCGTCGAGATCCGCCGCCTCTCGAGCCGCTTCGTCGCGCCGATCGAGGTGGCCCCGCACGTGGCCGGCGCGGCCGTGGACCTCACCCTGGTGGACGCCCACGGCCGGGAACTCGACATGGGCACCCCGATCGACGCGACCCCGGAGCAGAGCGCGGGCGCCTGCTGGTTCGACGCGCAAGTCAGCGCGGAGGCCCGACGCAACCGGACCGTCCTGGCCGACGCCCTCCGCCGCGAGGGGCTCGTCAACTACCCGACGGAGTGGTGGCACTGGTCCTACGGCGACAGGTACTGGGCCCTCAGCCACGGGGCACCCTGCGCCCTGTTCGGCCCGGTCGACGCCGCGTTGGTCGCATGAGCGCCCTCGCCATCCCGCCGGCCCCTGCTCCGGCGGCACGTCCCAGGCTGGAGATCGACCCGTCGGCGGTGGCCGCGAACACCCGCCTGTTCGCCCGGCGGGCGGGGGACGCGGCGCTGATGGCCGTGGTGAAGGCCGACGGGTTCGGCCACGGCATCGTCGAGATGGCCCGCGTCGCGCTCGCCAACGGCGCCCGCTGGCTTGGCGTCACTTCGCTGGCCGAGGCGCTCCGGTTGCGGGAGTCCGGGATCGGGGCCCCGATCCTGAGCTGGCTCAACCCCGTCGACCTCGACGTCCACGCGGCCGTCCGCTACCGCGTGGACGTCGGCATCCCGAGTCTCCAGCACCTGGCCCGCGTGACCTCCCAGCGCCCGACGCGCCCACTACGGGTCCACCTGCACCTGGACACCGGCATGGCGCGCGACGGGGCCGCCCCGACCGACTGGGCAGCACTGTTCGAACGCGCGCGTCGCGCAGAACTCGACGGCCACCTCGAGGTGGTTGCCGTCATGGGACACCTGCCCTGTGCCGACCAGCCCGGCCATCCGAGCACCCGGGCGGGCCTCCGCGCGCTGCTGGCAGGCGTCGCGCTGGCGGAGGCCGCGGGTCTGCGGCCGACGCTGCGCCACCTCGCCGCCACCGCCGCCACGCTGACCGACGACAGCACCCACCTGGACCTCGTCCGCGTGGGCGCCGGGCTGGTGGGCATCGACCCCTCCGGCACCACCCGGCTCGCGCAAGCGATCCGCCTGAGCGCACCCGTCGTGCAGGTGCGCGCGCTGCCCGCGGGCACGGGCATCGGCTACGGACACACCGACGTCACTGACGGCGCGACCAACGTCGGTCTGCTGCCGGTGGGCTACGCCGACGGCCTCCCGCGGACGGCCTCCGGCGTCGCGGAGGTCTGGATCGACGGCCGCCGCTGCCGGGTGCGGGGACGGATCTCAATGGACCAGACCGTCGTCGACCTGGGCGGGGCACCCGTGCCGCCGGGGACCACGGCGGTGGTCTTCGGACCCGGACACGACGCTGAACCGACCATCGACGACTGGGCCCGCTGGAGCGGCACGCTGCCGCACGAGATCGTCACCGGCCTGGGCACGAGACTGGAGAGGCAGTACCTGTGAGCACACGAACGAGGGTCGCCGTGATCGGCGGCGGCCAGAACTGCGAGCACGAGGTGTCCCTGTCGTCCGCGGCCGCCGTCGCCGCCGCGTTGGACGCGCGACGCCACGAGGTGATCGCGCTGACCATCCGCCCCGACGGGCGCTGGGCGGGCGACGACGGGGTGCCGCTGGGCGCGACGACGGCCGCGAGCCTCGCGGTGGCGGTGCGGGTCCTGGGGAGCTGCGACGTCGTGCTGCCGGTGGTGCACGGCCGCCTCGGCGAGGACGGGACCCTGACGGGCCTGTGTGCGCTGGCGGGCGTCCCGTGCGCCGGCTCCCCGCTCGGCGCGGGCGCCCTCGCCATGGACAAGTGGGCCACGAAGCTGGCGGCCGAGGCCGTGGGCGTGACGACGGCCAGGGGCCGGGTCGTCACCGCAGCGGAGGCACCCACCGTCGAGTTCCACCACCCCGTGGTGGTGAAGCCCGTCTCTGCCGGTTCCAGCCACGGGGTCTCGCTGGCCCGCACCGCCGCCGAACTGCGCGGGGCACTGGCGGAGGCTCTCGCACTCGACGACCGCGTCCTCGTGGAGGAGGTGGTCCACGGCCGCGAGGTCGACCTGGCCGTCGCGGAGCTCCCGGGCGGTGACCTGCGGATCAGCCCGCCCCTGGAGGTCCTCGTCGACGGCGGCCTGTTCGACACCGACACCAAGTACGACGGCTCCGCCCGCTTCCTCGTGCCCGCGCCCCTCACCGTGGCAGAGCTGGGGCAGCTGCGCGCGGCGACGGAGCGGGTCTACCGGGCGCTGGGGTGCCGGGGGATCGCACGGGTGGACTTCTTCCTCACCCCGTCCGGACCCGTGCTGAACGAGGTCAACACCATGCCGGGGATGACCGGCGAGTCGCAGGTGCCGCGGATGTTCGCTGCCGACGGCTGGGGCTACCCGGCCCTGCTCGACACGTGGATCGAGGCCACGCTGGCGGCGTCCCCGGCCCGCGCGCGGGCAGCGTGAGCGGCGGGTCGGGGCGGGTCGCGGGCTGGGACGTGCTGCGCGGGATCGCCATCGCGCTGGTGATGGCCCGCCACGCCTTCCCGGACCAGTTCCCCGGGGCGGGGGTGGTGGGGGTGGTGATGTTCTTCTCGCTCAGCGGATACCTGATCACCGGGGTGCTGCAGCGGGAACTGGAGCGTGACGGGCGCGTCCGGCTGGGTCGGTTCTACTGGCGTAGGGCGGCCCGACTGCTGCCGCCGCTGGTGGCTATGGTGGCGGTCTTCGCCCTCGTCACCCTCACCCTCGACCCGCTCGACGAGCGCGGCCTCCTCCTGGCGTCGGTGCTGGTGATGCTGACCTTCACCGCCAACCTCCCGATCGCCGACGCCAGTCCGGCCGCCTTCCACACGTGGACGCTGGCAACCGAGGAGCAGTTCTACCTGCTGTGGCCCTCGACGCTGCTACTGGCGCACCGGCTGCGTCGGTTGCGGACGGTGATGGTGGTGCTCACCGTGCTGCTGCTGGGCGTCTGTGTGGCCACGCTGTGGCGGCTCTCGCCGCACCTGGACCTGGCCTACCCGCTGCCGACGTCGTGGGCGGTGTGCTTCGTCATCGGCGCGGCCGCGCGGCTGTACCTGCAGCCGTGGCGGCCGCCGACGCAACTCGTCCCCGTCCTGCTGGTGCTCCTGGGCGCGATGGCCCTGGCCCCGCTCCGTGGCCACTTCTGGACCTACCTGGTGGCGGGACCTGTGGTGGCGGCCGCGGCCGCGGTGCTGATGCTCGCCTGGCGGGACTGGCGCGACGTGGGGACCCGTCCCGCGGTGCGAGGACTGGCGGCGCTGGGCGTCGTGTCCTACGGCGCCTACCTGTGGAACTACCCGTTCACGATGTGGCTCCGGCCCCACCTGGGCGGGTGGGCCGGGCCCGTCGCCGCCGCGATGACGCTCGCGGCCGCGGCGCTGAGCTGGCACCTGGTCGAGAAGCCCGTGCAGCGGCGCGTTCGCCAAAGGCCCCGGGTGGATGCACCATTGTGACCGTGCAACCAGCCCGCCGCTACCTCCCAGACCTGGCGCTCGCGCTGCTGGTGCTGCTTGTCGGGGTGCTCGAGGTGGCGGCGCGACGCTACGGCGCACCGACCCTGCTGGAGGTGGTCACCCGGGGTCGGGGGCTGACCGGGTGGGACGCGAGCCGCTTCGACGTCCTCGGCCTGGGCGACCTGCTGCGGGCCCTCGGGTTCGGCGTCAGCGTCACGGGGCTGTTCCTGGCGGTGGCCGCAGCGGCCGCCTGCGCCCTGGCGCGGCACCACGGCGGCGCTGCGCTGGCGGTGGTCTGGCTCAGCGGTGCGGTGCAGTTGGTCCTGGGCGGCGACATCGTCGTGGCCCAGCTGTCCATCGTCTACGTGACGTTCGCGCTGGCCTGCTGGGGAGGCCCCGCAGTGCTGGTGGCCAGTGCGGTCTCCGTGCCCGTCGGGGCACTGTTCGTCAGCACCCACGCGCTGGACAAGATGGGCGTCGGGCCGGACTTCCTCCCCTGGCGGGACGCGTGGTCCGACCTGGTGCAGTCCTACCTGCTGGCCGCCCCGATGGTGATGCTCATCCTGGGCGTGCCGTGGCTCGTCGGGCTGGCCATGCGGGCCACGCGCAGGGCACGGGTCTCCCAGCAGGCGCGCCTCGAGGCCGAGGCGGAGGCCGCACGCTCGGACGAGATCGCAGCCCTCAGGGCGCAGCAGGCCCGGCTCGCGCACGACGTGCACGACGTCGTCGGCCACTCCCTCGCCGTGATCCTGGCGCAGGCCGAGTCGGCCCAGTTCCTCGACCCGGCCGAGCAGGACCGGATCCGGGACACGCTGGCGAACATCGCGGCGACGTCGCGGCAGTCCCTCAGCGACGTCCGCACCGTGCTGGCCGGCGCCGACGAGCGGAGCGACACCACGGCCGGGGTCCGCACCGAACTCAACGACCTCGTCGAAGGGGTGCGCGCCTCCGGCAGCGCCGTCGAGCTGTCGGTCGTCGGGCAACCCAGGCCGCTGCCGCCGGAGCTGCAGATGGTGGCCTACCGGACGTTGCAGGAGATGCTCACCAACGCCCTGAAGCACGGCCGACGCGGGGAGCCGGTGGAGGTCGAGCAGCGCTGGGGCGCAGAGCTGCACCTGCGGGTGGCCAATCACGTCGTGGGCGCGCCCGCCCATGGAGACGGGCCCGGGCTCGGACAGCTCGGGATGGCCCGCCGGGTGGAGTCGGTGGGCGGCAGACTGGCCTTCGGCAAGGACACCGTCGACGGGGAGGAGCGCTACGTGGCCCAGGCGTGGCTCCCCGTCCGAGCAGCGAGGACTCCATGAGCACACAGCCACCGATCCGCGTCCTGCTCGTCGACGACCAGGAACTGTTCCGCAGCGGCGTGGCGATCATGGTCGACGCGCAACCGGACCTGGCGGTGGTGGGCCAGGCCGCCGACGGGCGGGAGGCCATCCGCGCGGTCGACGAGCTGGAGCCGGACGTTGTGCTGATGGACCTGCGGATGCCGGAGCTCGACGGCGTGGCCGCCACCCGCGAGCTCTTCGCACCGGCCAGGGTGGCGCGGCGCCGTCGGCCCCTGCGCGTCGTGGTGCTGACCACCTTCGACCTCGACGAGCGCGCCGCCGCCGCGATCCGCTACGGGGCCAGCGGTTTCCTCCTGAAGGACACCACCCCCGCGATGCTGTGCGACGCGATCCGCACCGTCCACCGCGGCAATGCGGTGCTGGCGCCGGGCGACCTGGCGACCCTGCTCGACGGCGAGTACCGGCAGCGCACCCCCCTGCCGCCGGAGTTCGCGCAGCTGACGGCCAAGGAGCTCGAGGTGCTCTCCGCCGTCGCCCGCGGGCTGAGCAACACCGAGATCGCCGCGCAGATCTTCATCAGCGAGTCCACCACCAAGACCCATGTCGGGTCCATCCTGCGCAAGCTCCGGCTGCGGGACCGGGTCCAGATCGCCGTGTTCGCGCACGAGCACGGCCTGGTGCGCTGACCCGGGCCAACGCACCACGGCCCGGGCTGCGTCGCTAAGCTGAGCGGAAACCAGCAGCAAGGAATGCCGATGAGCGAAACCACCCCGCGCCGTGTGGCCACCCGCCAGCGACTCGTGGAGGCCGCCATCCGCGAGTTCGCCGCCAGGGGCGTGGACGGCACCAGCGTGGAGCAGCTGTGCGAGGCCGCAGGTTTCACGCGCGGGGCGTTCTACTCCAACTTCGCCACCAAGGACGACCTGTGCGTCGCCGTGCTGGAGCACCACCGCGACGAGGTGATGGCCGGACTGGAGAAGGCCTTCTCCGACCAGCCGGAGGCAGTCAGCCTCGAATGGGCCACCGGCACCGCGCTGTCCACCTTCTTCAAGATCATCGCGCCCAGCGAGGAGTTCCGGATCACGCTGGTGGAGATCCGGCTACGGGCGCTGCGCTCCCCCGAGCTGGCAGCCCGAGCCGAGGACCTGGCCGCGGAGATCAGGCCGGAGCTGATGGCCTTCATGTCGCAGATCGCAAGCCGGCTGCGCCTGCGCTTCCGGATGCCCCTGGACGACCTGATGGCCGTGTTCGAGGCCATCTACTTCCAAGGGCCTGCGGACGCCGAGCGCCTGATCGGCCCCGTAGCCATCGCACTCGCCGAACCAGAGGAGAACCATGGCTGAGATCCAGCACCTCGTGACCGCAGGGAACCACGACCCGGCCGGCCCGCCGGAACACCAGAACAACGTCTGGCTCGTCGGGGACGCCGACGAGGTCCTGGTGATCGACCCGGCGCACGACGCCGCCGCAGTCGCCGAGGCCGTCGGGGGCCGACGCGTGGTTGCCGTCCTACTCACCCACGGCCACTGGGACCACGTCCGCGCCGCCGTCGAGTTCGCATCCCTGACAGGCGGGGCGCCCATCCATCTAGGCCGGGCCGATGAGTTCCTGTGGGCCGCCGAGCACGGCACCACCCCCTTCGAGGCCCTCACCGACGGCGCAACCTTCGGCGTCGCCGGCACCACCCTGACCGCCGTCGCCACCCCGGGCCACACGCCCGGCTCGACGTGCTTCGTCGCACCGGACCTGGGCTGCGTGTTCTCCGGCGACACCCTCTTCGAGGGCGGCCCCGGCGCCACCCGCTGGGACTACTCCAGCTTTGAGCAGATCCTGGCCTCCATCGAGGAGCGGCTGTTCGTGCTGCCGGACCAGACGGCGGTCCACACCGGCCACGGACCGTCGGCGACAATCGGCGCCGAGCGCCCACACCTGGAGGAGTGGCGCGCACGCGGCCGGTGACCGTTTCCAGATCCGGCTGCGGCGCCGGGACCGAGCGGTCATAGGATGGAAGCTCTGAGGAATTCTCTCGAGAGGACACCATGAAGGTACTGATCACCGGCGGCGCAGGATACATCGGCAGCACCGTCGCATCGGCGTGTGAGGACAGCGGCCACGAGGTGGTGATCCTCGACGACTTCTCCACCGGCCGCCGCGAGTTCATCGGCGAGCGCCCCCTGTACGAGGGAGACATCGCCGACGCCGCCCTGCTGGACCGGATCTTCTCCGAGCACCAGATAGACGCCGTGGTGCACTGCGCCGCGAAGATCATCGTCCCCGAGTCCGTGTCCGACCCGCTGGGCTACTACGAGAACAACGTCTCCAAGACCGTCACCCTCCTGGAGGGCCTGCAGCGCAACGGCGTGGGCCGATTCCTGTTCAGCTCCTCGGCCTCCATCTACGCCCCCGACGAGAACTTCGTCGTGACGGAGGAGTCGCCGTTGCAGCCCGGCTCCCCCTACGCGCGCACCAAGTACATGGTGGAGATGGTGCTGGAGGACTTCACCAAGGCCTCCGACGTGCGGGTGCTCAGCCTGCGCTACTTCAACCCCATCGGCACGGACCCGAAGCTGCGCTCCGGCCAGCAGCTCGAACAGCCCAGCCACGTGCTGGCGAAGCTGCTGGAGGCCTGGGTGAACAAGGAGACCTTCACGGTCACCGGGGTGGACTGGCCCACCCGCGACGGCTCCGGCATCCGCGACTTCATCCACGTCTGGGACCTGGCCCGCGCCCACGTCGCTGCCCTCGAGGGCTTCGACAAGGCCACCTCCGAGGGTCCCTACCAGGTGTTCAACATCGGCACCGGCAACGGCGTCACCGTCAAGGAGCTCGCCGCCTCCTTCGAGGAGATCTCCGGCGACCCGCTGCAGGTCCGGTTCGGGGACCCACGCCCCGGGGACGTCGCCGGCGTCTACACCGTCAGCTCCAAGGCCCACGACGTGCTGGGCTGGAAGGCCGAACTCAGCGAGACCGACGCCGTGCGCGACGCCATCGCGTGGCTGCCGGTGCGCAAGGAGATGCTGGGCTACTGACGCCGCAGCACGCCCCGATTCAGGGCCCCGGTCGGATCTCCGGCCGGGGCCCCTGCGTTGACTTGGGGCTTCGCACCACTGACCCCGTTCGGGGTTAACATTCGGACGTTTTGCACGATTGAAAGGTTCTCAACTTGTCCCAAGTCTCCACCCGCTCCGGCGCTGCCTTCGCACTACTGGCCGCCGGGCTGCTCTCCCTCACCGCCTGCGCCAAGCCCCTCGACGTGACGGTCCCGGAGACGCTCGTCGATCCCGGCACCACCGTCGCCCTCGGCGAGACTGTGCGCGTCCCCGGCTCCGCCTACGAGGTCAGGGACGACGGCCGCTACGTGGCCCAGTCCGAGGTCGGCCTCACCGTCGCGGAGGTGAAGTACGAGGACGAGGGCTGGTTCAAGGAACTCAACAACCCGGAGGACTTCGCCGGCTACACCCCCGTCCTGGTCTCCACCCAGGCCAACATCCCCGCGGACAGCGAGTTCGAGTCCCCGTCGGCGGCCAGCCCCTACGGTGTCCTCGACAACGGCGAGTACACCGAGTACCTCAGCCTCGACGGGTTCAAGAGCAGCGCCGAGTTCTGCTGGGGCAGCAACTACGGAGCCAGTTCCGCGGAACACAAGATGGACTGCACCGTGCTGCTGGTGCCCGAGGGTGCGGCGCTCGCGTCGCTCGAGTGGGACGGGCAGTCCGTGAACGGCGGCCTGGTCGCCGACGACCCGGCCGCCGCCTACATCGAGAACCCGCTCACGTTCGAACTCCCGGCCGCGGAGTGAACGCGGCGCGGTGACACCACCGCGCCCGCCGAGCAGACGAAGAGCCGTCCGCGTCCCCGAGGGGAGCGGACGGCTCTGTCGTGTGCGGGATGATCAGATCTGGTCGGTTGCCTCGGCCCACAGTTCCCGACGCTGCTTGGCGTGGTGACGATCCACCAGGCCCGACGCCGCGCAGGCTGCGGCCACCATCGTGAGTACCCAGAAGAACTTTCGAACCATGCCCCGAAATCTACCCGCCCGCCGGTGCCGTTGGCATGGGGGGTCACCCTGCCGTAGACCTGAGTCACCCCTGAACCAACCCAAAGTCTGACGGATCGGGCCGCGCCGTCGGCCTAAGCTGACGTGCATGATGGGAGCCGGGCTGTCGAGTGACCGCCGTCGACTGCTGACCGATTCTCTGGCGGCACTCGCGGCGCTGCTCGTCCTCGTCGCACCCCTGCCCCTGGTGGACACCTCCCCGACGATGTGGGTGGCGGTGGGCTGGTCCGCACTGATGGTGGCCAGCCTCGTGCTGCGTCGGGTGGCACCCCTGTTCGCCGTCGCGGTCTGCGCACTCGCCGGGGTTGGGATGGTGGCCCAGTTGCACTCCCCCACCCCCGCCGTCGTGGTGGTGCTGATGATCATCTACTCCGTCGCCCGTACCGTGTCCGCCACTGTCTCGCTGGTCCTGGTCCCGGTGTTCGTCGCCGCCTCCATCGCCGGCCCCCTGTCCTGGCTGGGCAACGTCGAGGAGGGCGAGCGATTCGTCTCCGGTTCCCTGCTGGTGTGCCTGTGCCTGACGCTGTGCGCACTGGCCTACCTGCTCGGCCGGCGGGGCCAGGAGAAGGCCCGCTACGAGCGGCTGGAGCGCGAGCTCACCGAGGAGCGCTTCGTCACCGACGCCCAGAAGCTGCAGCAGGCCTCGGAACTGACCACCGAGCGGGTCCGCAACGAGGTGGCGCGGGAGCTGCACGACGTCGTCGCGCACTCGCTGTCGGTGATCGTGGTGCAGTCCGAGGGCGCCAAGGCCATGCTCAACAAGCGGCCGGAGGCGGCTGCCGAGGCCCTGGACGTGATCGCACGGACCGGCCGGTCCTCGATCGGTGAGATGCGCCACATCGTGTCCCTGCTGCGCGGCGTCGAGGGCGCCGCCTTCGGTCCCAGCCCTGGTCTGGAGGACATCGCGGAGATGGTGACCAAGGCCGGTGACCGGATCGAGCTCGAGGTGCCCGAGACCCTGCCGCTGGTACCGGAGTCGCTGGGCCTGACGGCGTTCCGGATCGTGCAGGAGAGCGTCACCAACTTCCTCAAGCACGCCGGCGCGACGGCGCGGGCCACCGTCGCCGTCGAGGCCAGCGCCGAGGAGTTGCGGATCCGTGTCACCGACGACGGGATCGGCGCCCAGGCGGGCGGCGACGGCGCGGGTTCGGGCCTGCGCGGGATGCAGGAACGCGTGAACGCGATGAGCGGTACGTTCAGGGCGGGCCCGCGCACCGGCGGCGGGTTCGCCGTCACCGCGACACTTCCGATGCCGTCCCAGCTGGGGCGCGGCTGGCTCAGATGAAGGGAAACCAGATGATCAAGGTGTTGCTCGCCGACGACCAGTCCCTGGTCCGCAGCGGACTGCGGATGATGGTGGACTCCACCGATGACATGGAGTGCGTCGGGGAGGCCGCAGACGGCGCCGAGGCCGTGGCGATGGTGCGCTCCCGGGCGGTGGACGTGGTGCTGATGGACATCCGGATGCCCAACATGGACGGCACCGAGGCCACGCGGCGGATCGCCGAGCTGGACGTCGACACCAAGGTGCTGGTGCTGACCACCTTCGACCTCGACGAGTACGTGTTCGCCGCCCTGCGCAACGGGGCGTCGGGGTTCCTGCTGAAGGACGCCCTGCCCGACGAGCTGCTGGGCGCAATCCGGGTGGTGGCCGCCGGCGGGGCCATCGTCGCCCCCACCGCCACGCGTCGCCTGCTGGACCACGTCGCGCCGCGGTTGCCGTCGGGCCAGGAGCGCTCCGACGACAAGCTCGCGGCCCTCACCGAGCGCGAGCGGGAGGTGCTCGTCGAGGTGTCCCGCGGCGCCAACAACACCGAGATCGGGCAGCGGCTGTACATGGCCGAGGGCACCGTCAAGACCCACATCGGACGCCTGCTGAGCAAGCTGCAGGCGCGGGATCGGGTGGGGCTGGTACTTGTCGCGCACGAGTGCGGCCTGCTGGACGACTGACCCGCACCGGGCCCGCCGACCCGACACGCCGAACGGATCGGCCGGAAGGGGCACCGGTGCCCCTTCCGCCGATTTTTGTCGGCGTGTCGGGTCGGCGAGCGGGCGGGCCGAGGGGCAGGCGGTCCGGGCGGGCGGGCGACCGCGTCAGGCGCGGGTGAGGTCCTCAGTGCCCTTCTCGAAGGCGGCGGCCCCGAGCATCCTCGACACGACGCCGAACGCCACCGCCAGCGCCAGCCAGACGGCCCCCAGCACGGCGAAGGCGGCCATGGACAGCCCCGTCGGCGGCAGCAGGACGGCGACGACAACGGCGGCCAGCACGAAGGCACCGTTGAACAGCATGTCGTAGAACACGAACACCCGGCCCTTGAACTCCTCGTCGACGTGGGCCTGCACGAGGGTGTCGACGCAGATCTTGAGCGACTGCGCGGCCAGTCCGACGAAGAACGAGATCACGAACAGCGTCCACTTGCCGCCGGCGAAGGCGGGCACCAGTTGCGCCACGCCACCGATCAGGATCACCACCACGGCGGTGCGACGCAGCCCCAGCCGTCGGGCGAGGAGCGGGACGAACGGGGTGGCGAGGATGAAGCCGGCGCCGGTGATCAACCCCCACAGGGTCAGGTCCGCCAGTGCGGCGGTGGTGTCGCCCACGTGGTAGGAGTTCCGCAGCGCGAGGATGACGATCACGCTGAGCACGCCGAACAACAGCCGCGAGCAGAACATGCTCGCCAGGCCCAGCCCTGCCGGGCCGCGGGTGCGGAGGTGCCCCCACGCCCGGACGAGCCCGTCGAGCACCTCGCGGGCAGTGGTGCGGGGCAGGCCCGGCTCCGGGCCCAGGGCGTCACGAGCGAACCGGCGCGAGACCAGCACGGAGCAGCCGAACCCGAGTGCGGCCACCCAGAACACGACGGCGTCGGCCTGGTGGGCGGGCAGGAACGGTCCCAGCCCGGCACGGGCGGCGAACCCGAGCGCGGCGCCGATGACGACGCCGAGCGGGCCCACCGTCGGCAGGATCGACGACGCGGACAGGTACTCGTCGTCCTCGACGGTGTACTGCATGCCGGCGCTCAGCCCGGCCAGCATGAACCGGTTGATGCTCATGGCCACCAGCAGCGCGCCGAACAGCACCACCTGCCAGCCGCCGTCGGTCAGGTTGGCCGCGATGATGGCCCCGATCACGACGGCCAGGGCGCAGCGCACCGTGTCCGAGATGACGGTCACCTGCCGCCTGGACCAGCGGTCCAGGTAGGTGGACACGAACGGCCCGATCACCGTGAACGGGAGCAGCGTGAGCGCCAGCACCCCGGCGATCGCCCACGCGTCCGGCTGGCTCTGCGGGGAGAACAGGATGTAGGAGGCCATCCCGACCTGCAGGGTGCCGTCGGCCGCCTGGCTGAGCACGCGCACCGTCAGGAGACGACGGAACGCCTGGTGTCGCCAGAGCCGCTTGAGCGCGGGACCGATCGCCAACGCCGCTACTTGTCCCTGGAGGACAGGTGCAGTTCCTCGACCTTCTCCATGGTCCAGGGCAGGCCCGCCTCGTCGGCCAGCTGCCGTGCCTTGGGCGAGTCCATCGAGCGCAGCTTGGCCAGCTTGTCCTGGATCTGCTCGTACTGTTTGACGCGCTCGTCACCGTCGGAGTGGTACTCGGTGTGCAGGTAGGCGTGGGCCGCCCGGTCCAGCGAACCCACGGCGCTCGCGATCCGGCCCGTGGGGCTGACCAGCGAGGCGACGACGGTGACGGTGAGGATGACCACGATCACGGTCAGGGAGACCGGGATGCTGGGGTGCCACACGTCGACGTTCTCGCCGCCGTTGATGAAGGACAGCTGGTTGCTGACGAGGGCCTCCAGGACCAGCTTCACGCCGATGAAGGCGAGGATGCCCGCCAGCCCGTACTTGAGGTAGACGAGGCGGTCCAGCAGGCCGTCGATCAGGAAGTACAGCTGGCGCAGGCCCATCAGGGAGAACGCCGTCGCGGTGAACACGATGTAGACGTTGGTGGTGACGCCGTAGATGGCGGGCACGGAGTCCAGCGCGAACAGCAGGTCCGTGCCGCCGATGGCGATCATGACGAGCAGCATCGGGGTGAGGACGCGCTTTCCGTTCTCGATGGTGAACAGCTTGTCGCCGTCGTAGTGGTCCGAGGTGCGCAGGTGCTTCTTCGCGAACCTGATGATGAAGTTGTTGGCGTCGTCGTGGTCCTCCTTCTCCGGGCCGAGCATGCGCCCGGCCGTGATGATCAGGAACAGGCCGAAGATGTAGAACGCCCAGGACCAGGTCTCGATGATGGCCTTGCCGGCGAGGATGAAGGCCGTGCGTGCGAACAGCGCGAACACGATGCCGAACAGCAGGACCTTCTGCTGGTCCTCCCGGGGCACGGCGAACGAGCCGATGATCACCAGGAACACGAACAGGTTGTCGACGCTGAGCGCCTTCTCGATCAGGTAACCCGTGAAGTACTCACCGCCCATCTGCGCGCCGCCGAAGATGAGCACTAGGATGCCGAAGACGATGGCGACGCCGACGTAGATGGAGGACCAGATGGCGGCCTCCCTCAGCGTCGGGATGTGGGCCTTCCGGACGTGGAAGAAGAAGTCGAATGCGAGGAGGGCCGCGATCACGACGATCGTGAGGACCCAGACCCAAGGTGCAACGGACAACGTGCGACAACTCCCTACAGGTTGGAGAAAGAAGGCGCAGATCCGTGAACGTCACCTGCGCCGTAATCAAGAGTAACCCGGAAACCAAAGTGCCCGGAACCCCGTTGCCCGTAGTTGCCGCACCGCCCGGGCGCGCCTGCCGGAGGCACCCCTGGCCCGGCGGGTACCCTCGAGATGAACGTGCTTGTGGCAAGGGAGGACCCATGGGACGACGACGACTGGCTGCCATCGCGCTGTCCCTCGGGATGGTGCTCACCGGCGCGTGCACGCCCTTCGCGGAGCAGCCGAACGAGTCCGCCCCACCCACCGCCGCGGCCACCACGCCGCCGGTGGACCTGCCGGCCGCCGACGCCGTCGTCGCGGACCTCGTCGACGCGCTCAACGCCTTCGACCTGACGACGCTGCCCCTGGCTGACCCGGAGCAGGCGCAGGCGGACCTGGAGGCGATCTTCGCCGGCATGGACGACATCCACCCCACCGTCACCGCGGGCCCGGTGGAGTACGAGGCCGAGGCCGGCACCGCCGTCGCCACCCTCGAGCACAGCTACGACGTCGGCGTGGAGGGCTGGACCTTCTCCACGACGGTGCCGCTCGAGTTCGCCGATGACCAGTGGCAGGTCACCTGGTCCCCGCAGATCATCCACTCCAGACTCACCTCGGACTCCCGGATGCGGCACACCCGCAGCCTCCCCAAGCGCGCGCCGATCAACGACAACGAGGGTCTGGCGCTGGTCGAGGAGCGCACCCTCTACCAAGTGGGACTGGACAAGAGCCGCGTGGTGGAGGCCGAGTGGGAGACCGCCGCCGCGGACCTGGCCCGGCTGGTGGAGATCGACCAGGCCGCCTACGTCGCCAAGGTGCTGGCCGGCGGCCCCAAGCAGTTCGTGGTGGCCCGCACCATGTCCCAGGAGGAGATCAGCCCGGACATCGGCAAGGTCCCCGGCGGGATGGCCCTGGCCACCACGGCCAACGTCGCCCCCAGCTCCACCTTCGCCATCAGCATCCTCGGCAGGACCGGCAAGCCCAACGCCGAACAGGTGGCCGAGTCCGACGGCGAGATCTGGCCCCAGGACATCATCGGCCTGAGCGGGCTGCAGGCCCGCTACCAGGAGCGGCTGCGCGGCGTGCCCGAGGTGCGGATCGACCTCGTGGGCCGAAACACCGAGGCTGACCCCAACGCCGCCGAGGAGTTCGAGGAGCAGAACCTGTTCGACCAGGCCTCCAGCGTCGGGGAACCGCTCGAGCTCAGCCTGGACCGGGACCTGCAGACCAAGGCCGAGGAGGTGCTCAGCACCCAGCCGGGACTGGCAACGATCGTGGTGGTGCGCCCCAGCGACGGCGCCCTCCTGGTGGCGGCCAACTCACCCGCCGCGGGCGAGTACCCACAGGCCACCTTCGGCAAGTTCGCCCCCGGGTCCACCTTCAAGGTGGTCTCCGCGCTGGCGATGCTGCGCAAGGGCTACACCCCGTCGTCGACGGTGGAGTGCCCCGCCTCGCTGAACGTGTCCGGCCACAGCTTCAGCAACTACTCCGACTACCCCGGCAACATGGTGGGCACCATCACCCTCACCCAGGCGCTGGCGCACTCCTGCAACACCACCTTCGCCGCCGCCGCGGCGTCGATCACGCCCGACGAGCTGCACGCGGCCGCCGCGAGCCTCGGGGTGGGCACCGACTACGACGCCGGCTTCACCTCCAACTTCGGCACGGTGCAGCCCAACAACAGCGCCATCGACAGGGCCGCCAGCATGATCGGGCAGGGCCAGATCACGATGTCCCCGCTCGGGATGGCCTCGGTGGCGGCGAGCGTCGCCAGCGGCAAGACCACCATCCCGTGGGTGGTGGCCGGCACCCAGGCGGAGTCCACCGCCACTCCCCTGACAGCGGAGGAGACCGCCGCCCTGCAGGAGATGATGACCGCCGTGGTCACCGACGGCCCCGGCCGGTCACTGGCCCCCATCATGACCGGCGCCAAGACCGGCACCGCCGAGTGGGGTCCCGTGGGCGAGTACAAGCACCACGGCTGGATGATCTCCTGGAACCAGAACTACGCCATCGCCGCCTTCGTCGAGGACGGCGTCTCCGGCTCCACCTCGGCCGCACCGCTGATCACGGCCCTTTTCGAGTAGGACGGGGGCCTCAGGCCTCGACGGCCGCCTCGACATCGGCGCTGGGCGCGGCGGTGGGTTCCGGCGTCACGGACGCGGCGGGCTCTGGCGAGGCCGATGCAGCGGGCTCGGAGCTGGCGGTGGCGTCGGGCTCGGGCGCGACGGTGGCGGCCGCGGCCGCGGCGGCGTTGCTGCCGCCGACGGTGAAGTGGACGATGTTGTTGAACACCCACTGGTTCTTGGCGGTCACCTCGAACAGGCCCCACTTGTTCTTGGTGGCGGCGTAGGTGGTGGCCAGGATGTAGCTGCGGCAGCCGTTGCGGCCGGTGCGTTCGGTGTCGCACTCGGTGCGCCAGGAGCGGCCGTCGGCGGTCCACTCGGCGGTGTGGCCCAGCGGGTTCTCGCTCCAGGCCTTGCGCGCAAGGGGCTTGTAGGTGAGGTTGTTGAACGCCCAGCCCTCCACCATCTCGTACCCGTTGGCGCCGTGGATCACCTGGGTGGCCCAGATGTCGGTGAAGCAGCGCTCGGTCTGGGAGTAGGGCTCGCAGTCGGTGGCCCAGGCACGCCCGCCGACGGTGTGACGGCCCTCGGTGACGTACATCAGTTCCGCGGTGATGGTGTCCTCGTCGGCGATGACGGGACGCTCCTCGGAGCGGCTCGGCCCCTCGATGCCCCGGTCCTTGAGGTTGGCAGGGTTCACGATGTTGTTGACCAGGCTGGGGACGGCGAGGCAGGCGCGCTGCGCGTCGGCGACGACCACGCCGTCGGAGTCCCGGCTCCAGAAGCCGCAGTAGCTGCGCCCGGTGCTGTGGATGGTGTAGCCGCCGAGGGAGAGGCCGTCGATGGCCACCTCCTCGCCGTGCCGCATCAGGGTGAGGTGGACGTGGCGGAAGCTGCCGCGGCCGCAGGTCTCGGAGCCGGGCATGGCGCTCATGCCCACCTTCTGGCCGGCCACCACCTGGGCGCCGTCGAGGCCGGACGGGATGCCGCGCAGGTGGTAGTACTGCGTCTGCCAGCCGTCGGCGTGGGTGATGGTGACGCTGCACCCGGGCTTGACCGAGGCGACGCCGTCGGCGACGGCGGTCACGGGGATGCTGGCGCCGTTCAGGGCGCCGAGGTCCACGGAGCTACGGACGCCGGAGGCGTGGGTGTGGGTGCCGCCCGCCTGGACGGTGGCGCCCCAGGACACGGGCAGGGCCATCGGGAAGTCGGGAAGTTCGGCCGCGTGCGCCTGCTGCGGCAGCATTCCGGCCAGTGTCGCGACGACGGCAGCGAGCGTCGCGGTGATGAGGATTCGCATTCGACGCACAGCGGCACGCCCCCCTTGGATAGCTCGTGGTTCCCGTGAAAACAGGACGAGCCTACGTGAACACCCTGAGAATTCACAATGAAACCTCAGAAATCTCCCTGATTTCTCCAGTCAGGTGCGGTATGGGGCCTCGCCCCCTGAGAGGTCTCAGCCTCCCAACAGGAGGCCGCGCACCACGCACGCGGCCAGCGCCACCACGCCGACGGCAGCCACCAGCACCCACTGCCATGGCTTGCGCTGCTGCTTGGGCAGGTACATCAGCACCAGCGCCGTCAGCAGGCCCCCGACGAAACCGCCGAGATGACCCTGCCAGGAGATGTAGGACGAGCCGACGACGGTGATGACGACGTTGGCGCCGAGCCACATCAGGATGGTCTGGTAGTTGCCCTTGTGCTTGTGGGCCACCAGCAGGATGGCGGCCATCATGCCGAACACGGCACCCGATGCACCCAGTGTGGCGACGTGCGGGTCCGAGAACCACATCACGAAGGCAGAAGCCATCAGTGCGGAGGCGAAGTAGACGGCCAGGAACCGGGCGCGGCCGAAGACGCGCTCCAACTGCGGGCCCAGCACCCACAGCGCCAGCATGTTGAAGCCGATGTGCAGCGGCTCGGAGTGCGTGAACGCGTTGGTGATGAGTTGCCACCACGATCCGGTGGCGACGCCGTCGACCCACGTGTAGCCCGCTGCCAGGCACTGCTCCGGCCCGCCGGGCAGGTAGCGCCCGCCGTCGACGATGCAGATGCCCTGCGCCCTGATGGCAAGGGCGTCGACGAGCCTGCCGAGCGAGCCGCCCATGAGCATCACACCCACCCAGACCAGGGCGTTGAGGGCGATCAGCACGATGGACGTGATCCGCGGGTCCTTGCTGCGCTTGCCACCGTAGGGCAGCACCAGTTGGCGGGTCTGCTTCTGGCCGATGGCGACGCACTCGGGGCACTGGAACCCGACGGCGCCGGGGATCATGCACTGGGGGCAGATGGGGCGGTTGCAGCGCTGGCAGACGATGCGCGTGGGCACGTCCGGGTGGCGGTAGCAGACGGGCTGCACGGCGGATTCCATGCGGGCAAGCGTACCGGTGCAGGCCAGTCCCAACCCCGCCGCTATTCGGGTGGGCTCTGCTTGTCGCGCCTCCCTCTACGCCATACCTCGGCTGAGGCGTAACAGGCACTGAAGACGACGCAGTAGACCAGACCTGTGGGCAGCAGCAGGCTCAACGGTCTGGTCTCCACGCCCAACAGCGAGAGCACGCCGGAGATCAGTGTCATGCCAACAGCCAGCACCAGAGCGGCACCGACAAAGCTCACCAGCCACGTTCGGAGTCGCGATGGTGAGTTCAGGTTCTTCACGGCGACCACACTTCAGGACGCTCTCGCCGCCGTCAAGGATTACTCGTGGGAGGGTACGAAAGTCCCCTGATCTTGGTGGTGAAGGTGCAGACACTCCAGCGCAAGCGCGTCTACAGCCAGCCGCGCTCGGCGGCGGTGTTGGCGGCCTCGATCCGGTTGCTGGCGCCGGTCTTGCCGATGGCCGAGGACAGGTGGTTGCGCACGGTCCCCGGGGAAAGATGCACCCGCTTGGCGATCTCGGCCACGGCGACGCCGTCGCGGGCCAGGGCAAGCACCTCGCGCTCCCGCTCGCTGAGGGGGTTGGAGCCCTCGGCGAGGGACTCGGCTGCGAGTTGCTGGTCCACCACCCGCAGGCCCTGGTGCACGCGACGGATGGCGTCGGCCAGCTGCGCGGCGGGGGTGTCCTTGACCACGAAACCGCTGGCGCCGGCCTCGAGCGCGCGGCGCAGGTAGCCGGTGCGGCCGAACGTGGTGACGATCAGCACGTGACACCCGGGGACGGCGGCCCGCACCTGCGCCGTCGCGGCGATCCCGTCCAGCCGGGCCATCTGGATGTCCAGCAGGCAGACGTCGACGGCGTGGGCGCGCACGGCGTCGAGCACCGCGTCGCCGTCGTCCACCTCGGCCACCACCTCGATGTCGGACTCCAGGTTCAGCAGGGCGGCCAGCGCCCCACGCACCAGCGCCTGGTCGTCAGCGATGAGGACCTTGATCACCACGTCACCGCCAATCGGGTGCCCGCCTCGGGACGGTCCTCCAGCAGCAGTTCCGCGCCGACGGCCTCGAGCCGTTCGGTCATGCCGCGGCGCCCGTGCCCGGCCGGCGCGTCGCCGACGCCCACGCCGTCGTCCAGCACCTCGACGGAGCGTGGCCCGAACACGATCTGGCAATGCCTCGCGCCGGAGTGGCGCAGGACGTTGGTGCCGGCCTCGCGCAGCACCCAGCCGAGTGCGGTGTGGAGTTCGGGGGCGACGTCGGCCGGGTCGCCGCTCACCTCCACCTCCAGGCCGGCGCCCTCCAGCGTCATGGTGAGGGCGGCCACCTGGTTGGGCAGGTCCGTCTCCCGCAGGCCGCTGACGGTGGAGCGGACCTGGTCCAGGGCGTCGCGGGTGAGGCGGCGCAGGTCGGCGAGCTCGGTGCGGGCGCGTTCGGGGTCCGCCTCCATCACGCGTTCGGCCAGTTCGGCCTTCATGGCGACGACGGTGAGGGTGTGGCCGAGGCCGTCATGGACGTCGCGGGCCACGCGCTCCCGCTCGGAGATGACGGCGAGGTCCCGGCGGGAGGACGTTGCGCGCTCGTCGGCCTCGATCAGGGCCCGCATCACCACGCAGACCAGGAACACGCCCAGCATGATCCCGACGATGTACCAGAACGACTCGGCGGCCCAGTGCCTGACGAACAGGCCCACTCCCACCGATGTCACGGCTGCCACCAGCCAGGCGACCCGCGGGGCGAACAGGTAGGCGGCGTAGGCGAGGGTGAAGGGGCACATGTTGATGGCCCCCGGGCCGATCAGGGCGATCTGGGCGACGATGCACAGCCACATCAGCCCCAAGCCCACCCAGCGCCAGCCGGGGAACCGGTACCGGCACAGGTTCCCGCCCATGTGCATGTTGAAGCCCGCGATGTAGGTGGCGGCGTAGAGCACGATGATCCCGAGCCCGACGACGGTGCCGAAGGTGCCGAGGCTCGCGTCGAAGACCGCCACCACGGTGTAGATGAGGAACAGCAGCCAGATCCCGGGCATGAGCCAACCCCAGGTCCGCCAGGTGGAGGCGGCGGCCCCGGGGTCGGAGGAGTCACGCCTCACGGCGCGGTCACTGCCGGTTGCGGCCACGTCGGACTCCGATCACGGCGAGCGCTGCGAACACGAGGGACCATGCACCCACGTTAGCGAGCAGCAGCCACAGCGGGTCGGGATCCACGTCGGCCATCACCTGGTGGCCGTGCAGCAGCGGCCAGCGCACCAGCCCGACGAACCCGTACATGGGGGTGAAGCGGGACACCTCGAGGATCCAGCCGGACAGCGGCATGAACACGTTGCCGACGAAGCTCATCAGGATCAGCACGCCGGTGGCGACGCCGAGGGCCGACTCGCTCTTGAAGAGTTGTGCCACGGCGAACCCGTAGAGGGCGAACATGGTGGCCCCGGCCAGGGTGATGCCGGCGGTGGTGGCCCAGGTGGCGACGGAGGCCTGCGCCCCGGTGGCCAGCCCACCCAGGTGGACCACGGCCATGGCGGCGAAGGTCACCACCAGCGCCACGCCCACCTTCCCGAGGACCACCTGGAAGGGGCGGACCGGGGTGAGGGCAACCTGGCGGCCCCAGCCCTGCATCTGCTCCATGGCGGCGACGCCGGTGGAGGTGGTGGCGGCCAGCGCGGCACCGTAGGCGGCCATGGAACTCATCACGTAGAAGCGGACGTTGGCGTCGCCGATGGGGATGGAGCCGGCGTCCATGGTGACGCCGAACACGAGGTACATCAGCAGCGGCAGCAGCAGGACGAACATGACGTTGCTGACGTCGCGGAACTGGCGGGTCAGGTCGATTGCCATGAAGGTGGCGGTCATCGGGCACTCTCCTGGAGTTCGGGGCGCTCGGCGGCGCCGTTGGTGAGGTGGACGAACGCGTTCTCGAGGCTGGGTGCCGAGATCTGCAGGTCGTGGGCGCCGTGGTCGCGCAGCAGCGCGAGGGCGAGCGCGTCGGAATCGGTGGTGACCGCGGAGATCCGCGGGCCGTTGCGCTCCACGCGGGTGACGCCGTCGAAGCCGCGGATGGCCGCGACGGTGGCCTCGGCGTCGCCGTTCAGGTCCGGCAGGGCGGCCGAGACGGTACGTCCCGAGACCATCGACTGGATCCGGGCGGTGGGCCCGTCGGCGACGATGCGGCCGCCCGCGATCAGGATGGTGCGCTGCGCGAACTGCTCGGCCTCCTCGAGGTAGTGGGTGGCGAACACGACGGTGCGGCCGGAGTCCGCGTCGTCGCGCATCGTGTCCCAGAACTCGCGGCGGGAGTTGACGTCCATGCCGGCGGTGGGCTCGTCGAGGATGAGCAGGTCCGGGTCCGGCAGCAGCGCCAGCGCGAACTTGAGGCGCTGCTGCTCGCCGCCCGAGCACTTGGAGACCTTGCGCGAGGCGAGCTTGGTGATCTCGGTGCGCTCCATCACCTCGTCTACGCGGTGCGATGCACCGTGCAGGGACGCGATGGCTCGGACGGTCTCGCGAACGGTGAGGTCGCGCAGCAGGCCGCCGGTCTGCATGACCGCCGAGACGCGGCCGGCGTGGACGGCGCGCTGCGGCGTCGTGCCGAGGACGCGGACCCGGCCGGCGGTGGGGTCGGTGAGGCCCAGCACCATGTCGATGGTGGTGGTCTTGCCGGCACCGTTGGGCCCCAGGAAGGCGACGATCTCGCCCTGGGAGACCTCCACGTCGATGCCGGCCACGGCCTCCACCACACCGTCGCGGGTGCGGAAGCGCTTGTGCAGCCCCGTGAGGCTGATGGCGAACTGGTTGGTTTCGTTCATGCCATCCACTCTCCGCCGACGGCCCGGATCCCGCCATCGGGTGGCGTCACGAATGCGACATGACAGTTGTCACGCGCGGCGCGTTCGAAGCGTGCCGCTGGGTAGGCTGGCGCTCCATGGGACACGGACACTCGCACACCGCCAGCCACGGCAAGGTGGAGGTTGGCACGCGGGCGCGCAACGCGCTGGTCGGGTTCTTGGTGGCGGTGGGTGTCCTCGCCGTCGCGGGGCTGATCTGGCTGTGGCCCTCGCAGGCGGAGATGGACCAGGCGATCGTCCCGGTCTACGACGCCCCGGGCGTCAGCTACGAGCACGGCACCATCACGTCGGTCGAGCAGGGTTGCGAGACCATGGAGGGCTCCGGTTCCGAGGCCCCCTGCCAGACGGCACACGTGGAGATGAGCACTGGTGAGGAGTCCGGGCAGACCATCACCATCGAACTCCTCGGCCCGCAGGCGCAGGCGGGGCTGAGGGCCGGCGACAGCATCGAGGTGGCCCGGATCGCCACCGAGACCGGCCCCATCTACTCCTACTCGGGCACCAACCGGCTGCCGGTGCTGATCACGCTCGCGGTGCTGTTCGTGATCTGTGTGGTGGCGGTGGCCCGTTGGAAGGGTCTGTTCGCGATCATCGGTCTGGGCGTGGCCGCGTACGTGCTGATGGGGTTCATGCTGCCGGCGCTCATCGTCGGCAAACCGGGCATGGCGGTGGCGCTGGCGGGATCGACGGCCATCATGTTCGTCGTCCTATACGTCGCGCACGGCGTGTCGATACGGACGTCGACGGCGCTCGCCGGCACCCTGCTCGGGCTGGCGGTGACCACGGGGCTGGGCATGCTGGCGGTGGGTGCGGCACGCCTTTCCGGTTTCGCCGACGAGGCCGAGTACGACCTGGCCCAACTCGTCGGCGGCCTCAACTTCCAGGAACTGCTGATGGTGGGCATCATCATCGGCGGCCTCGGTGTCCTCAACGACGTGACCATCACGCAGAGCTCCGCGGTGTGGGAGTTGCGCGGCGCGGCGCCCGAGTGGACGCGTCGCAAGGTGTTCGCCGCCGGGATGCGGATCGGGCGCGACCACATCGCCTCCACCATCTACACCATCGTGTTCGCCTACGCCGGCAGCGCCCTGGCCGTCCTGCTGCTGCTCTACTTCACCAACCGCGACACCCTCGCCCTGTTCGGCGTCGAGATGTTCGCCGGCGAGGTGGTGCGCACGCTCGCGAGCGCGATCGGGCTGGTGCTGTCGGTTCCCATCACGACGGGGATCGCAGCCCTCACCGTCGGCCCGGCCAAGGAGCCGGTGGCGACGCCGCTGCATGCGGCGATCGACTGACGCACCCGCCCCGTCGGCCGATTGCGCCCCAGTTGGGTAACTTCGCTCCTGCTGTAGCGGGGGCAAACTGATCCAATTGGGGCGAACCGTGGCGGGTCAGCGGCGCAGGAACTCCAGCACCGCCAGGACGCGGCGCGAGTTGCTGCTGGTCTCGGGCAGGTCAAGCTTGGCGAACATGGAGTTGATGTGTTTGGCCACGCCTTCTCCGTGACGAACAGCCCGGCCGCGATCTCGCTATTGGACTCCCCCTCCGCCATCCGCGCCAGCACCTCTGTCTCACGCGGGGTGAGCCGCTCGAGCCTGGTGACCACGGCTCGACGCTGCATCAGCCGGGTTACCACCTCCGGGTCCACGCTGGTGCCGCCCGCGGCGACGGTGCGCAGTGCGGCGACGAAGGCGACGTCGTCGAAGACGCGGTCCTTGAGACCAACGCCGCCAAGCACTCCGGCGCGAGCGTCGTCGACGTGGACTTGCGCGCCGAGGCCGGGACCGTGTGGCTGATCGTGGCTGACAACGGAGTTGGCGGGGCGGATGGGGCGCCGACGCCCGGCGGTGGGCTGGACGGCATCCGCCGTCGGCTGGAGCCCTTCGACGGCGAGTTCGCGCTCAGCAGCCCCGTCGGCGGGCCGACGATCGCCACCATCGCGGTGCCCGATCGCCGCGCCTGGCCCCAGCGCAAGAGTGTTGCGGAAGGCGCTGTGGTCGACACCCAATGCAACACACTTGAGCAGTGCCCAGATGTCCCCAGCGCAACAGTGTCTCGAAGGGTGTGGCAGTCGGCGCCTTTCGCAACAGTGTTGCGCTGGGGACAGGGTTCCATGGCCGTCGGGTGCGGTCAGCGGGGGCCGAATGAAAGGAAGTTGGCCAGCATGTCGTGGCCGCGGTGGGTGAGGATGGACTCCGGATGCATCTGGACACCCTCGACGGGGTGGTCGCGGTGCCGCACGCCCATCACCACCCCCGACGCGGTGCGGGCCGTGACCAACAGTTCCGCCGGCATCGAGTCCGGCTCGATCACCAGCGAGTGGTACCGCGCGCAGGTCAGCGGACTGGGCAGGCCGGAGAAGACGCCGTCACCGTCGTGGTGGACCAGCGACGGCTTGCCGTGGACCACCTCCCGGGCGCGCACCACCCGGGCGCCGTAGACCTCACCGATCACCTGGTGCCCGAGGCACACCCCCAGCGTCGGCGTCGTCGGGCCGAGGCGGCGGACCAGTTCCGCGCTGATCCCCGCCTCCGACGGGGTGCCCGGCCCCGGCGAGATGACCAGGTGGGTGAACTCCCCCGCCGCGAATCGTGCGACGAGGCGGTCGACGTCCGCGCGGTCGTTGCGGACCACCTCCGTCGCAGCGCCCAGCTCACCGGCGTACTGGACGAGGTTGTGCACGAACGAGTCGTAGTTGTCGACGAACAGCACCCGGGCGCGCTGGCCGGTTTGCCCTTCGAGGCTCGCTGGCGGCCCCTCCTGAGCCTGTCGAAGGGCTCGCACCTCAGGGCGACTGGTGCGCGAGTCAGCCAGGGCGGCCACCGGGCCGGGCAGCCACTGCCCGACCCCCGGGCACTCGGTCACGGGCACGGTGCCGCGCAGGGCGTTGGTGACGAACACCTCGGAAGCACGGGTGAGGTCGGTGGTGGTGAGGCGACGCTGGTGGACGCCGATGCCGGCGGACCGGAGGCGTTCGACCACCCGGGCGCGTTCGGTGCCGGGCAGGATCCGGCCGTCGAGCGGCGGCGTGTGGACACCGTCGTCGAGCACCACGAACACGTTGCCGCGGGCGGACTCGAGGACGGAGCCGTCGGCGTCGACGAGGAGTCGGTCGCGGCCGGGGACGTGCGGGCCGAGGGCGTCGCGGTCGGCCCACTTGTGCGCACCCCAGCCGCCCGGCAGCACTTGGACGTCCAGCACCCAGGTGGCCGGCTCCTCGCGCAGCGGCGCGAGTGTCAGCGTGACGTCCACCTCCGACGGGCCAGTCGGAACCGCGTCGATCCGCAGCCGGTGCCGCCCCGTCGCACCTGCCACCTTGGCGGCGACGGCGGACTCCAGACCCGCACGGACCGACGTGTCGTGCAGCGCGCGGACCGAGGCGTCGAGGCGGGCGAGGTGGGCGTCGAGGTCGATGGCCCGCCCGTCGACGACGAGGACGGTTTCGAAGACTGCGGCGGTGTGCCCTTCGAGGCTCGCTGCCGCTCGCACCTCATGGCGACTGTCTCCCCCTGTTTCCCTGAGGTGCGAGCTCGCGAACCTCGAAGGGTCCCCCACCGGGCGACTGTCTCTCTCTGTCTCCCTGAGGTGCGAGCTCGCGAACCTCGAAGGGTCCCCATCCAGCCGGGCACCGACTGCACGCAGGATCGGCTCGGCCTTCACGAGGCACTCGGCCTGCTCCAGCTCCGGGACGGAGTCCGCAACGATGCCGCCGCCCACTCCCAGCCAGACGTCGCCCCCGGAGAACTCGAGCGTCCGGATGGCGACGTTCAGCTCCAGCCCGGCGTGCGGGCTGAGGTGGCCGATGGCGCCGGTGTAGGCCTCGCGGGCGGTGCTCTCCTGCTGGGCGATGACCTGCATGGCACGCACCTTGGGCGCGCCGGTGATGGAGCCGGGTGGGAAGGTGGCGCGCAGGAGGTCGGCGTCGGTGAGGTCGGCGCGCAGGTGGCCCACGACGTCGGAGACCAGGTGCCAGACGCTGTGACGCTCGGCCCGAGCCATCGCTGGGACGCGGACGGAGCCGGGCTCGCAGACGCGGCCGAAGTCGTTGCGCATCAGGTCCACGATCATGATGTTCTCCGCGCGGTCCTTCGCCGAGGCCACCAGTTCCGCCGGGTCCGCGGACAACGGCGCGGTGCCCTTGATGGGCGACGTCAGCACCTCACGTCCGGTACGGCGCAGGAACAGTTCCGGCGAGAAGCTGACCACCGCGCCGTAGTCCCAGCCGACGTAGGCGGCGTAGGCGGGTGCGAGGGCCTCCACGCCGTCGCAGAACACGTCGAGCGGGTCGCCGTCGAAGTCCGCCTCGAGGCGCTGGCACAGGTTTGCCTGGAAGATGTCCCCCGCGACGATGTGGTCCAGCACTTCTGCCACCGCGGCCTCGTGCTCAGCGGGTGCGGGGACGGAGCGGAACGGGGTGAACGAGTAGGCGGGCGGGCTCGGCGTGGTTTCAACACGGTCCTCCCCGCTGCGCGAGCCGCAGGCCTGCTCAACCAGCGATGATGGGAGCTCGCCCTGCTCAGTTACCTCCCCCTCCAGCCGTCCTGAGGTGCGAGCGGCAGCGAGCCTCGAAGGGCCTCCCCCCTCCAGTTCACTGAGCCCGGCCACCCAGGCGGCGAGCGCATCCGCTCCGTCGAGCGACTCGGCCCACCAGGCGCCCCGGGTGCAGCGCAGGACGTGGCGGTAGTGGGCCAGGACGTGCTCGGGCTGCGGGACGGGGCGGTGCGGTTCGGGGCCGATCTCCTCCAGGCGGCGCCCGAGCCGGTAGCCCCAGACGCCTAGCCAACCGCCGCCGAAGGTGCCGTCGGCCGCGGCCGGCGGCACGTCCGCGATCTCGAAGGGGTCCTCGTCGGGGCCGAGCTCGCGTTCCGGGTCGAAGGCGATCAGCGCCTCGCCGTGGTGCCAGGCACCGATCAACGCGACGATGCACCGCCGGTGACGCAGCCGTCGCAGCAGCTGCGTGGGGGTGTCGCTGAGGGTCAGCCGCTGCCGACTCGCGGGCGCGCTCACACCGTCGTCCGGGGGCGCTGCGAGGTACGGATGGGCATGCGCCTAGGTTAGTGGCGCCCGCCTCAGCCGATCGTCGGACCTGTGAGCAGGAGGACGACGTTCAACGCCAGCAGCGCCACCAGCAGGACGGCGGGGCCGACGGGCCAGCGGGGCAGGTCCAAGGGCACTCGCTCCACCTTGGGCCGGTTCCAGAAGATGAAGCCCATCGGCGCGAACACCGTGAGGGAGATGCAGGAGAACACGATGGTGAAGTTCTCCGCCGCGCTGGTGCCGACGTCGGAGATGAGGAGGTCGAACAGCTGGATCACCACGAGGACAGCGGACCCGATGATCCAGGGGATGAACGCGAACCGCCAGGACAGGGCCTGGTCGTGGCCGCAGTGGCGCACGATGTGGTCCGCGAACCGTCGCGCCTGCCAGAACATGCCGGCCACGCCGAGTAGGCCTAGCGCGATCATCACCACCGGGTGCCAGGCCAGCCGGTCGGCGGCGAGGGCGGTGTCACCGGCCCCGAATGGAGTGATCACGAAGTAGGTGACCCCCTCCTGCAGGGAGGTGAAACCGGTCCACAGCCACACCAGGTGCCAGACCCCGGCAGTCCGCAGCAGCGGCAGCCAGAAGGTGAGGAGGAGGCCCAACAGGATGCTGAACACCGGCCCGGCCAGCGCCGCGATCGCCTCGCCGGTGGGCGTGAGTTCCCCGGCGTGCTCGACGGCGAAGGAGTACAGCCGGCTGGGGTAACCCAGGGCCGCTCCCGTGACCCAGTGCGCCACCTCATGCAGCAGCACGGAGAGTTTCGCGCCCACCAGGAGCGCGACGAGGCTGGCCAGGAGCGTGCGCCGCAACTGTTCCCGGTCCGCGCCGTCGCGGTCCGCATCGGATGGGTTGCCTGCCGTCGTTGGCTGCATGCCGGTCATCCTGCCATGCGCCCCGGTCACCGCGGGCGGGTCCGGCGGCTCACCCCTCGGCGGGAACCGCACCCAGCATGGTGCGCAGTTGCGGGGTGAGACCGGTGACGGTGACCTCGACGTCGGGGCGCACGAAGGTGTCCGGGGTGACCGCCACGCGCTGGTGCTGCACCGGCTGGTCGCCGTTCAGGCTGATCTCCATGCCGTCCAGGTGGTAGCCGCAGTGGCGCGACACCGCCAGCGACGACTCGTTGCCGAGCACGGCGGCCGACTCCGCACGGACCGCACCGAGGTGGTCGAAGGCGAGGACCAGGACCATCTGCCGCATCAGCGTGCCGAGGCCACGGCCCTGGGCGTCGAGCCGCAGGTAGGAGCCCGAGTCCACCACCCCACGCTTGGAGAAGTTCTTGGCCCCGACGTCCTGCGAGCCCACCAGCCGCTCTCCCTCGAACACTGCCAGCGGCAGCTTCCAGTCGTCGGGCTTTACCGTAGCGCGGGCGTTCCACAGGTGCTGCAGGGACCCGACGAGGCGTTCCTCGGGTTCGGTGCGGGTCCAGGCGAACACGTGGGGCGCCTCGGCGTCGGCGAAGATCTCCGACGAGATCAGCTCGGAGTAGGCGGGCAGGTCCGAGTCCCGGAACAGCCTCAGCGTGAGGTCACCTGCGGTGACGCGGAGGCCGAAGGGTGGGTAGAGCTGCGCCAGTTCGTCGTTCACCCGGTCACAGTAGTGGCGGGAGGCCCCTCGAGGCTCGCTGCCGCTCGCACCTCGGGGAAACTGGAAGGCTCGGGAAACCGGAAGGCTCCGGAAACTCGAGTCGGTGCAACCGGGGGCTCCAACAGCCAAGCTCTCGGTTACAGCGAGGCGGTGATCCAGCCGTCGAGGTCGATGGCGGTGTTCACGGCGTCACGGATCCGGGGACCGTGGTCCGTCCACTCGTGGCCGTCGGCCAGCCAGGTGACGACGGCGCCGGCCTCCAGTACGACGCGCGTCAGCACCCCGTACTGCAGCAGCGGCCCGAGGGTGCCGGGCGCGGCGTCGACCTCACCTGAGGGCAGGCCACCGGTCTCCACCACCCACCGCACCGCGCGCGGCTCCCCCTCGACGGCGGTGGGCTCGATGCTGCGTCGCCGCCGGATGCGCTCGAGCTCACCGGGGGCGTACTCGACGCCGCTCACTCCTCGGTCGACTTCGCCCACAGGTTCACCCCGGCCTCGACGGCGTGCTCGTCGATGGCCTCCAGTTCGTCGTCGCTGAAGTCCAGGTTGTCCAGCGCACCGAGGTTGGTCTCCAGCTGCTCCACGGACGACGCACCGATCAGCGTGGAGGTGACCCGCTCGTCGCGCAGCACCCAGGCCAGCGCCATCTGCGCGAGCTTCTGGCCGCGGGCGGCCGCGATCTCGTTGAGCGCCTTGATGTGCCCGAAGGTCTCCGCCGTCAGCTGGCTCTTGGAGAGGCTGCCGGGGCGCGCCATTCGGGAGTCCTCGGGGATGCCGTCCAGGTAGCGGTCCGTCAGCAGACCCTGGGCGAGCGCGGTGAAGGCGATGATGCCCAGGCCGTCGGCCTCGCAGGCGTTCAGCAGGTCAGGCTCGATCCAGCGGTTGAACATGTTGTAGCTGGGCTGGTGGATCAGGATCGGGGTGCCCAGCTGGCGCGCGATGTTGGCGGCCTCGCGCGTCTTGGCCGCCGAGTACGAGGAGATGCCGATGTAGAGCGCCCGCCCGGACCGGACCGCCTGGTCCAGGGCCATCATGGTCTCCTCGATGGGCGTGTCCGGGTCGAAGCGGTGCGAGTAGAAGATGTCGAAGTAGTCCAGGCCGGTGCGCGCCAGCGACTGGTCCAGGCTCGCGAGGACGTACTTGCGGCTGCCGCCGCCCTGCCCGTAGGGGCCGGCCCACATGTCGTAGCCGGCCTTGCTGGAGATGATCAGTTCGTCACGGAACGGGGCGAGGTCCTGGGCGAAGATGGTGCCGAAGTTGGTCTCGGCCTGGCCGTACGGCGGTCCGTAGTTGTTGGCGAGGTCGAAGTGTGTGATGCCCGCGTCGAACGAGCGCCGGATGATGGCGCGCTGGGTCTCCATCGGCTTGTCGTCGCCGAAGTTCTGCCACAGCCCCAGCGAGATCAGCGGGAGCTGCAGGCCCGAGCGTCCCGTGCGTCGGTAGGGCATTCTGCCGTCGTAGCGGTCCGGGTCAGGTACGTAGGTGGGGTACATGTGTCCATCCTGCCCGATGGCACCGACAAGTTGGGGGCCGAGCTTCAGGTACGGTGCCGGCATGGCTCACACGATCCGCATCACGTACTGCACGCAGTGCAACTGGATGATCCGCGCGGCCTGGGTGGCGCAGGAGTTGCTGACCACCTTCCAGGACGAGCTGCGCGACGGCGGCGTGACGCTGGTGCCCGGCACCGGCGGCATCTTCGAGGTCCACGCCGACGACGAACGGGTCTGGTCGCGCCGCGCCGACGGTGGCTTCCCGGACATCGTGGAGCTGAAGCGCGGGGTCCGCGACGTGATCGCCCCGGAGCGCGACCTGGGCCACGCGGACCGGAATCGCGGGCCTGTGGCAGGCTGAGCCCATGAAGCTGTCCCGCCGGGCGCAGGTGCCGCCGTTCCAGGTGATGAGCGTGCTGGACCGGGTCGCGCAGCTGCGGGCGGAGGGCCGCGACGTCATCTCCCTGTGCGCGGGCGAACCCAGCGGTGGGGCACCGCCCGAGGTGCACCGGTTGGCGGCCGAACAGCACCGGGAATTCGAAGCGCTCGGCTACACCAGCGCCCTGGGTCTGCGGGAGCTGCGCACCGCCGTCGCCGGACACTACCGCCGCTGGTACGGCCTGGAGCTCTCGGCCGACGACGTGGCCATCACCACCGGTTCCTCCGGCGCGTTCGTGCTGGCTTTCCTGGCGGCCTTCGAGCACGGCGACCACGTGGCCCTCGCCGCGCCCGGCTACCCCGCCTACCGCAACATCCTCTCCGCGCTCGGGTGCCAGGTGGTGGAGCTGGAGTGCGGCCCCGAGACCCGCTTCCAGCCCACCCCCGAGGTCCTCGACGACGCCGTCGCCGCCCACGGCCCGCTCGCAGGGCTGGTGGTGGCCTCGCCCGCCAACCCGACCGGCACCATGGTCACGCGCGCCGAACTGGAGGCGCTCACCGGGTGGTGCCGCACCAATGACGTGCGGCTGGTCAGCGACGAGATCTACCACGGCATCACCTACCCGGATCCCGCGGATCCCGAACCCCGCGGCGTCTGCGCCTGGGAGCTGGACCGCAGCGCCGTCGTCGTGTCCTCGTTCTCCAAGTTCTGGGGCATGACCGGCTGGCGGCTGGGCTGGGCACTGCTCCCCCAGGACCTGCGCGACGGGGTGGACGCACTGGCCGGGAACGTCGCGCTGTGCCCTCCGGTGCCGGCGCAGCGCCCGGCGTTGGGCGCGTTCACCGAGGACTCCTACCGGCACGCCGAGCAGCGGGTGGCCTCGTTCGCCGCCACCCGCGAGCTGGTGCTGGAGCAGCTGCCGCGGCTCGGCTGGGGCCCGGTGGCGCCGGCCGACGGCGCGTTCTACCTGTACGCCGGGCTCGGGGAGAACTTGGGCGGGTTCGCTGACTCCGCCGCCTGGTGCGCAGAGCTGCTGGAACGCACCGGGGTGGCGCTGGTCCCGGGCACCGACTTCGACCCGTTCCACGGCCGCGAGTTCGTCCGGCTGTCCTTCGCGGCAGGGGCCGATGCAGTCGCCGAGGCGATCGAGCGGATCGTGGCGTTCCAGCGCCGCTGAAGCGGGTGCAAGCAGACCCCGCGAGGATTCCACACCGCCTCGTGTCGTAGGAATGTGCCATGCGCAGCCTGCCGTTCAGCGTCGTCTCCAAACCCACGGGCGCGGCCTGCAACCTCGACTGCACGTACTGCTTCTTCCTTTCCAAGGAGTTGCTGCACGACGGCGACTCGCAGCGGATGTCCGCCGACACCCTGCGGGCGTTCATCGGCAACCAGTTGGACTCGCAGCCCGACGGCGACGTGACCCTGATGTGGCAGGGCGGCGAGCCGACGATGCGGGGCCTGGCGTTCTACCGGGAGGCGGTGCGGCTGGGGCGGGAGCTGAAACGCCCCGGCCAGCGGGTGCTGCACGCCATGCAGACCAACGGCACGCTCCTCGACGATGACTGGTGCGAGTTCTTCGCCGAGAACGATTTCCTCGTGGGCATCTCCATCGACGGCCCGGCGGACCTGCACGACTCCTACCGGGTCAACAAGGCCGGCCGGGGCACGCACGCCCAGGTGGTCCGGGGCTGGGAGCACCTGCAGCGCCACGGGGTGGAGACCAACATCCTGTGCACCGTGAACGCGGCCAACGCCGAGCACGGCAACCGCGTCTACCGCTGGTTCCGCGACGAATTGGGCGCCAGGTTCCTGCAGTTCATCCCCATCGTGGAGCGGGTACCCGCCGAGGACCTGGCCGTGGCCGAGAGGGGTTGGACCGGACCCGACGGTGCCCGGCTGCTGTACCGGCAGGCGGGCGACGCCGTGACGTCGCGCTCCGTCGGCCCGGAACAGTGGGGGCGGTTCCTGTGTGAGGTCTTCGACGCGTGGGCGACGGGCGACGTCGGAAGGGTGTTCGTGCAGCACTTCGACGCCATGCTGGCCGCCCGCTTCGGCCAGTACTCGCTCTGCGTGCACGCGCCGGACTGCGGCACGGCGCTGGCTGTGGAGCACAACGGCGACATCTACTCCTGCGACCACTACGTCGAGCCCGGCTACCTGCTCGGCAACGTGCACACCGATGCCTTCTCGGAGGTGCTGGCCAAACCGCAGCAGCGCGAGTTCGGGCGCGCCAAGCGCACCGGACTGACCGAGCAGTGCCGACGCTGCCCGGTGCGCTGGGCCTGCAACGGCGGCTGCCCCAAGGACCGGTTCGGCACGTCCGTGGACGGGGAGGCGGGCCACAACCACCTCTGCGAGGGCTACTTCCGGTTCTTCAGCCACGCCGCACCCACCGTCGAGGAGATGGCGCTGCTGCTGCGGGCGGGGCGGGCACCCGCAGAGGTCATGCGGGGATGATGCGGGCCGCGATCACGGTCTCGAGCACGATCCGCACCTCGCCGCGGCGCCGGGTCTCGACGACGATGGTCTCCTCGTCACGTTCGATGATGGGGCCGACGGCGTCGGTGGCCGAGCCGTCGTCGAGGCGGTAGCGCACGGTGACGCGCTGGCCGATGGGCGCGGTGCGCAGCTTCTCGTCCATGGTTGCACCCTAGCCGCGCAGTCGGGCGGCGACGACGGGGACGGCGGCCAGGTCGCTCTGCAGCCAGTCCACGTCGTCCAACTCCTGGGCGGTCAGCCACCCGAGCGCGTCGTGGGAGTCGTGCGGCACGGGTTCACCATCGGTGGTGCACCACCACAGCTCCAGCTCGAGGGCGTCGTTGATGGGCCAGCGGCCACCGGCAGGCGGGTCGAGGCGTCCGTGGACCACGACGTCGACGAGGAGCTCCTCCGCGATCTCCCGCACCAGCGCCTCCCGGGCACCCTCCCCCGGCTCCACCTTGCCGCCGGGGAACTCCCAGCGGCCCACGGGCGGTGTGGAGCGTCGGGCGGCCAGAACGCGCTTGGCTGCGGCAGCGTCGTCGACCAGGAGGGCACCCACAACGAGTTGCTTCACCCGGTGAAGGCTACCGGCACCCCGGGGAGCAGTTCCGGGGCCCGGTCAGGGACGTGTCACGGGTTGCTGGAGTTCGGTGACCCAGTCCGCCTGGTCGTCGGACTCGGCACGCACGTACAGCTCGCGGCAGGGGCCCGAGGGCACGAAGCCGCGGGCGAGGATCTCGGCATGGATCGCCTGCCAACTCTGCGCGATCCCCGCCATGGAACCCAGGTGGATGCCGCACACCGCGGATGTCTCGGCGGGCAACTCGACGATCTCGAAACCGTCACGTGCTGGCCCGTTGTACTCGTAGCCGGTGACGACGGACAGCCCGTCCTCGAGGTTGCCGTACTGGGCGACGGGTGTGGCCAGCGCACCTCGTTGGTCCCCGATGATGGCGGCGACGGCGTCGAATGCGGGACCGACCACACCAGCCATCTGCTGTTGTTCTGTGACGACGGCGCGTCGGGCAGCGAGGCGTAGGGCGGGCAGGGGCTTCTCGATGATCTCGATATGGGACATCTGGTTCTCCTTCTCGATGAGTTGGAGCCGCCGCTCCACGTCGACGAGTCTCTCGGCAGCGATCCGGTACTCTTCCTCCACCTCGGCGCGTCGTGCGCGCAGCAGGGCACCGATGCGCTCGGCGTCGAGGCCCTGTTCGAGGATCAGGGACACGTCGTCGAGACCGAAGCCGAGCTGCCGCAGGGCGACGATCCGGTGCAGGCGCTGGAGTTGCGACGGGTCATAGGAGCGGTAGCCACTGAACTCATCCACGTGGGCGGGCACGAGCAGGCCGGCGGTGTCCCAGTGCCTCAGCATCCGGTGGGTCACCTGGCCGATCTGTGCGAACGCTCCGATGGACAGCATGTTTCCAGTTCTCCCACCTGCCACTGTGTCAGGGTCAAGTACCGCGTGAAGGAGTGTTGCTGGCTGGTGAGGGCAGACAACTGGTCAGCCATGACTCAGGATCCTCAGGACCGCTGCTTCACGCCGTGAAGGCTACCGACTCACTCCTGCGGAGCTTCGGTGTCCACCTGCCACATCACGCCGAAGGGGTCCCGCACCTGGCCGTAGACGTCGCCCCAGGGTGCGGGTTCGAAGGGCAGTTCGACGGTGCCGCCGGCGGCGACGAACTTCTCGATCAGCTCCTCCCCCTCCGCGACGGTGTCCGTGAGGATCATCATCGAGTAGACGTCGGAGGCGGTCCCGGCGGGTTCCTCCGCGACGGCGTCGCCCGCCCTGATGTCCAGGGAGCCCCCGGTGAGGCTGGCGTGCGCAACGGCGTCGGGGGCGGGCGGCACGGGGAATTCACTTGTGTCAATCCCCTCGTAGCCCATGACCTCCAGTTCGCCGCCGAAGACGGACTGGTAGAACTTCATGGCCACGGCGGCGGTGCCGGGGAACTCGATGTAGGGAGTGGTTGTGACGGGCATTGCAACTCCTTTGTTGGGATGTCGCAATGGTCACACGCACCACTGACAGATCGGAAGGGGTGGAATCAAACCGGCGCCCGCAACCCGAGCTCGGCGGCCCACGCGCGGATGGCATCCGGGTCCACGTGGTCCTTCGGACGGGCCTGCATGGTGCGCATGAACACCCGCTTCCACCAGCTGACGCGCTCGGGCACGTAGCGGCCGGCGAAGCTGGCCTGCGCGACGGGCTCGACGAGCGACGCGGCGGACCGGTTGTAGCCGAGTGCCTCGTCGCGCTTGGTCGGGTCGGCTGCGTTGAGGCAGACGTTGAACAGCGCGGTGCGGCCGTCGAGTCGCCCGCCGTGGCGCTCCAGCCAGCCCAGCGCGTCGGCGTACCAGGCGGTGGCGTGGATGCCGCTGCCGACCACCACGAGGTCGAAGCCGTCGGGCGTCGGAGAATCGGCGACGGGCGTGGCCACGACGTCGTGGCCCGCTTCGGTGAGGGCGTCGGCGAGGATGGCCGCGACGTCGGTGGTGGCCCCGACCCTGGATGCACTGGTGATGAGGATTCGTCCCATGCCCGCACACGTTAGGCATGCCCGTCGTGGAGATATCGGGCGGGGTCGCCGAAGACCCTCCGGGCGGAGTCGGCGGCCGGTATCGTCTGAGTTCCCAGAGCCGAACAGGGAGATGCCATGGGTGCGAAGAAGAGAATCGGGGTCCTCACCGCCGGCGGCGACAGCCCCGGCCTCAACGCCGCCATCCGCGGCCTCGGGAAGGCGGCAATCGGCTCGCACGGCATGGAGTTGATCGGGTTCCGCGACGGCATCCGCGGCCTCGCCGAGGACCGACACATCGACCTCGACAAGGGGATGCTGTCCGGGATCCTCACCACCGGCGGCACCATCCTCGGCACCAGCCGGGACAAGGTGCACAAGATGGAGGTCGACGGCGAGGTGCGTGACATGTCCGGCGCCATCGCCGACGTCGTGGAGCGCAACGGGCTCGACGGGCTGGTGCTGCTGGGTGGCGGCGGCACCGCGAAGAACGCGCTGCGGCTCGCGAAGGCCGGCATCAACGTGATGCACCTTCCCAAGACCATCGACAAGGACGTCGCCCACACCGACAACACGTTCGGGTTCTCGACGGCGCTGGAGATCGCCACCGACGCCATCGACCGGCTGCACTCGACGGCGCACAGCCACCACCGCATCATCCTGGCCGAGATCATGGGCCACAAGGCCGGCTGGCTCACCCTCGGCGCTGGGATCGCGGGTGGCGCGGACGTGATCCTGCTGCCCGAGATCCCCTACACCGTCGACTCCATCGCCGCTGCCATCCAGCACCGCCGCGACGCCGGCACCAACTTCAGCGTCGTCGCCGTCGCCGAGGGTGCCCGGGACATGGCGGCCACGGCCGAGATGGAGGCCGCCGAGCGCTTGGTGAAGGACGCCAACACGCCCGAGGCGAAGGCCGCCGCGAAGAAGCACCTGGCCGCCGTCGAGCACGAGCACCGCGAGCACACGTTCAAGTTGGCCAACGAGTTGGAGGAGGTCACCGGGCTGGAGTCACGCGTCACCATCCTCGGCTACGTCCAGCGCGGCGGCATCCCCTGCGCCGAGGACCGGCTGCTGGGCTCCCGGATCGGCTCCGCCGCCGCGGACCTGATCGCCGACGGCGAGTGGGGCGTGATGGTGGGTTCCAAGGGCGACGACACCGAGGCCGTGCCGCTCGAGGACGTCGCCGGAAACCTCGCCCTCGTCCCGAAGGACCACGCCTGGATCCGCACCGCCCGCAACGTTGGGACAAACCTGGGCGACTGACGGGGCCCTTCGAGGCTCGCTGCCGCTCGCACCTCATGGCAACTGAAATTCCAGTTTCCCTGAGGTGCGGGGACGCAGTCGCCGCCTCGAAGGGCAGCCACCACCGCTGAAATATGCTTGTCGCATGGCGAACTTCTCCCGGCGCGGGCTGCTGCTGGCAGGCGGCACGGTGCTGCTCGCGGGCTGCGGGAGTGACGTCGTCCCGGATCTCCCGAACCGCCCCGACGGCGGCGACAACTGCCGCACGCCGGAGTCGCTGGTCGGTTTCGACACGGTGGGCACCGGCGCGCTGGGCTACGAGATCGACCGCGCGCACACGTCGATGCGCTCGGACCCGCGGTTCCTGGAGCGGCTGGAGCTGTGGGCGGAGGACTGGGCGGAGCTGAGCGGTCTGGGCGCGATCCGCGAGGTCTGGAGCTACGGCGCCTACGTGGACAAGTGCAGTTCGTTCCACCAGGCGGGCCGGGCGTTCGACTTCGCGGAGGTGGTGCACGAGGGCGGCTCGATCTCCTGCCGCTACGACACCTGGGGTCCCGGGAGCAGCACCCAGCTGCGGGACTACTGGCGGCTGGCGGCGTCGCTGCACCTGCACTTCGCCTACACCCTCACCTACCTGTACAACGCGCAGCACCACAACCACATCCACGTGGACAACTCGGTCTCCGGTGATGAGCTGAGCACGTTCCGCGAGCGCTCCGAGGTGCAGGTGCAGTTGGTGCAGTCCGCGCTGCGGCACGTCCACGGGCGCGAGGTCCAGGCCACGGGCAGCTACGACGACCAGACCAAGGCCGCACTCCGGGAGACCCAGGCCCAGCTGGGCCTCACCCGTCCCCTGGCCGACGCCGACGGCTGGCGCGGCTTCCTCCGCGCGACGGCCACGGGCTGAGAGCCTCGACCCCGGCGGGTCTGTCCCCCGACCACGGTGGGTGGCCGGGGGCCAGCAGCGTCAGTCGAAGATCGGGCCGACGGTGCGGGTGCGCTTGAGCTCGAAGAAGCCGGGGTAGGCGGTCACCTTGACGAAGCCGTCGAACAGTTCACCGGCCTCCTCGCCCTTGGGTGCGGGCGAGATGACGGGGCCGAACAGGCTCATGCCGTTGATGCGCAGCACGGGCGTACCCACTTCGTCGCCGACTGGGTCCATGCCCTCGTGGTGCGACTTGCGCAGGGCGTCGTTGAGCTCGTCGGTCTTGGCCAGCTCCAGCAGGTCGGAGGAGAAGCCGACGTCGGCCAGGGCCTTGAGGATGGTGGCCTCGTCCTTGGGCTCGCCGCCGGGGTGGAAGCGGGTGCCGATGGCGGTGTAGAAGTCGCGCAGGCCCTTGGAGCCGTGCGCCTGCTCCACGGCCAGCGCGGTGCGGGCCGGAACCCACGCCTGGTCCATGGCGGCGCGGTACTCGGCCGGCAGGTCACGGCCGTCGTTGAGGACGGCGAGGCTCATGATGTGGAAGGTGGTCTCGACGTCGCGGACCTTCTCCACCTCCAGCATCCAGCGGGAGGTCATCCAGGCCCAGGGGCAGGTGGGATCGAACCAGAAGTCAACAGGAGTCGTCATGGCCCCATCGAACCACAGCGGGCAAGCAGCCGACCTGTGTCCAGCAGCCGGGTTCTAGTGGTTGCCCCGAGAGTTGAGCGGGCGACCCTGTGCTGCCGCCCTCGCGAACACCTGCCGGGCAGCATAGAGGGCCTCGTCAGGATCCGCGTGGCCGATGTAGGACTCGTCGAAGAGTCGGTTGTGGATGTCGGCGGCTTGTTCCGGTTCGGTGACACCCGTGAACCGGAACAACGTCTCCAAGTCATCCATGTCACGCTCACGCATGGCCCGCAGTTTCATCGCGATCAGGTGCTCCGCTGACGCCACCGCGATCCGCAGACCGGGAAGGTTGAACTCTCCGGCATCCTCGTCGGGCTCGTTTGACATGAAAGCGGAAGCTGCAGTGTTGACCCAGTCCCGAGCCAGACCGTGCCGTTCAGCAACCACGGCAGCGGCCTCGCGAAAACCCGCGTGCTCAGCCCTGATCTGGGCATCGACGTCGCGAGTGATGCGGCGGGACTGGTACTCCAGTGCCATCGCGGCCCCATCGACGACGTAGATGCTTGCCTCGACTCCCTGCCGTTGGAGGATCTCACCGGTTTCCGTGAGCAGGATCAACAGGTCCTCGCGGTTCAGGTCGCGCCCACCGTCGTCCATGCCTGGGTGAACTCTCGTTCGTCGATGAAGATACCGATTCGCATCAGTTCCGCCGGTGTGTGGGCCATGTCGACGTAGGCCTTCTCCTTGCTGTACGCGACGGGCCACCAGAACTGGTTGAGGGGTTCCACCCGGGTCCACGACGGCGCCTTGCGCTCCAACTCGTGGAGGCGGTACCTGATGGCCCCCCTCAGGAGGGCATCCCAGGCGTGGTCGCCGGTTGTTGGCGGTTCTGTCAGGGCCTCATCCAGCCTGCCTGCACCGAGGGCCGACGGGAGCCGGTTGACCCCGTCCATCAGCATCCTCAACGCGTGGCCGGTGTCGCCAGCAGCAACGTTGGCGCGGACGTCCTCGGCGATCTCCGGCACCGTCGGCCAGTGCCGCCCAGGGGTGTCCACCCCAACAGCTCGGGCAGCAACTGAGACGGAGCGTCCGTCTTCCGCTTGACCGATGGACACGATGGCCTCCAACCCTTTGTGGGAGTTTAGCGCAGCCCCCAACGGGTCGAGCTTCAGTACAGGGTCACCGCGGTGGCCTTGATCGACGCCACCAGGCGCAGGCCGGGCTCCACTCCCAGTTCGGCCACGGCCGACGTGGTCAGGTCCGCCGCGAGCGCCTGCCCGTCGAGGTCCACCAGCACCCGCACCACGGGTCCGCGCGGTTCCACGGCCCGGACCACTACGTCGACGGCGTTGCGGGGGCTGCCGTGCGGGTCGTGCAGGTGCAGGCCGACGGCGTTGGCGGGGATGCTGGCCCAGCCGGGTCCGGTGCTGGCGTCGTCGCCCATGAGGCCCGCGACGACGGTGCCGTCGGCCAGGCGCAACCCGCCGTCGACGAGCTCCCCGGAGAGCAGGTTGACGCCGGTGAAGTCGGCCAGGAACCGGCTGCGGGGCCGGGACAGCACCTCGGCCACGGGACCCTGTTCCACCACCCGGCCGCCCTCCAGCACGACGACGTGGGACGCCAGGGTGAGCACGTCCAGGAGGTCATGGGTCACCAGAACAGACGTCCTGTCCGCCAGGTGGGTTCGCAGCAGGCTCCGCAGCTCGGGAGCGGTGGCCACGTCCAACGCGGCCATCGGCTCGTCGAGGAGGACCACCTCGGGCCTGATGGCCAGCGCCCGCGCCAGCGCCACCCGCTGCGCCTGCCCGCCGGAGAGCTGGTTGGGACGGCGATCGGCCAGCGCCGCGCACCCCACCCGGTCCAGCTGGGCGAGGGCCTCCTGGCGGGCCACCCCCTTCGCGACACCCCGCGAGCGCAGCCCGAACATGGCGTTGGCCAGCACGTCGAGGTGGGGGAACAGCAGGGGCCGCTGCTCCAGCAGCGCCACCTCCCGCCTGTGCGGGGGGATGAAGAACTTGCCGTCGGCGAGGGCGCGGCCGTGCACCTCGACGCGGCCGTCGTCGGGGCGCAGCGCACCCGAGAGCAGCCCGAGGAGCGTGGACTTGCCTGCGCCGTTGGGGCCGATCACGGCGGTGCGGGAACCGGGCGGCAGGTCCACGTCGAGGTGGACGTCGCGGGCCCGGATCCGGGCGTCGACGCGGATGCCGCTCACGATGCCACCGGCCGGTTGAAGCGCGCCGAGACCGCCACCACCAGCAGCGCCACCACCACCAGCACCAGGGCCAGGGCGAGCGCAAGGTCCGGATCCTGCTCGCGCTGCAGGTAGACCAGCAGCGGCAGGGTGCGGGTGGTGCCGGCCAGCGAGCCGGCGAAGGTCAGGGTGGCGCCGAACTCCCCCAGGGCGCGGGCGAAGGTGAGCGCCGCGCCGGAGACCAGCGCGGGCATCGCCATGGGCAGGGTGACGCGCCACAGCACCCGGCCGGGAGAGGCGCCGAGGTTGGCGGCGACGGTGCCGTAGTCGCCGGAGTCCGCGCGGAGGGCGCCCTCGAGCGAGATGACGAGGAACGGCATGGCGACGAAGACCTGCGCGCAGACCACGGCCACCGTCGTGAACCCGATCTCGATGCCGATGGCGGACAGGTGCTGGCCCACGAGGCCGCGGCGCCCGAGGGTGGACAGCAGCGCCAGACCCGCCACCACCGGCGGCAGCACCATCGGGATGGTCACCAGGGTCCGCACGACTACGGCCCCGCGGCCCTGCATCCGGGACATCGCCAGCGCCAACGGGACGCCGAGCGCCAGGGAGATGGCGGTGGCTGCCAGGCAGGTGACCAGCGAGAGGCCGAGCGCCTGCCGCGCCTCCACCGAGAGCAGCAGGGCCGGCAACTGGCTCCAGGGGACGCGCGCCGCCATCCCCGCGAGCGGGATGACGAGGAACGCCAACCCGAGCGCGAAGGGCAGCCACGTCCACCTGGGGAACGGGGTCATCAGGAGGGCCCGAACCCGAACTCGACCAGGAGGTCCTGCCCCTGCTGCCCGGTGACGAGGCCGATGAACGACGCCGCGGCCTCGGCGTCGCCGCCGACCACCGCCGCGATCCAGTACTCGTTCACGTGCTGGGAGGACTCGGGGATCTCGATGGTCTCCACGTCCTCGCCTGCGCCCGCGGCGTCGGTGGCGTAGACGAGTCCGGCGTCGGCCTCACCGGAGGTGACCTTGCCGAGCACGTCGGTGACCGCGGACTCCTCGGAGACCGGCTGCAGCGTGATCCCGACGGTCTCGGCGAGCGCTGCCGTGGCCTCACCGCACGGCACCTCGGGTGCGCAGACGACGAGCTTGGCGCCGTCGAGGGACTGGTCGAGCCCGGTGATGCCTGCGGGGTTGCCGGCCGGGGTCACCAGCACCAGCACGTTGGTGGCGAACCGCACGGGCTCCCCCTCGATGACACCCTCCTCGACGGCGCGGTCCATGGTGGACGTGTTGGCCGAGGCGAACACGTCAGCGGGCGCACCTCCGACGAGCTGGTCCACCAGGCCGTTGGAGCCGCCGAAGGAGAAGTCCGCCGGCTCCGCCGCGTCGTCGGCCAGTTCCTCGAACGGGTTGGTGAGGGATGCGGCGGCGAACACGACGGGAGCGGCCTCCTCGGCGGCGGAGCAGGCCGTGGCCCCGAGGAGTGCGGCCGCGAGCAGGGCGGCGCCCACGAGGCGGGGGCCGCGGCTCATCGCGGCACCTCGATGGTGACGTTGGTGGCTTTGACGACCGCGGTGGCGATGCTGCCCACCTCGAGGCCGAGCTGCTGCACGGCCTCCGTGGAGATCAACGACGTGACCCGGTTGGGTCCGCTCTGCAGCTCCACCTGGCTCATCACCTTGTCGGAGACGACCCGGGTGACGATGCCGGTGAAGTGGTTGCGGGCGGAGCGCACCGCGGCGCCGCCATCGAGGGTGGCGAGGGTGTCATCGGTGTGCAGGGCCTCGGCGAACCGTGCGAGTTCCGCACCTTCGATCACCTGCCGCCCGGCTTCGTCGCTGACCGTGGCAAGCTTGCCGTCGGCGGCCCAGCGGCGGATGGAATCGTCGCTCACGCCGAGCAACACGGCGGCCTGTGAGATCCGTATCTGCGTCATATTCTCGACGATAGCACCGCATTTGCGTGTGAATTCGCTGCGCGCAGTTGGTTTCCACACGAGCCACCTGCTCTAGCATGGGCGCATGGCAATCCGAGCAGCCGTGATCACCGTTTCAGACCGCGCCCACCACGGCGACTACGAGGACCGCTCCGGCCCCGTCGCCCGCGACGCGCTGGTGGCGGCCGGCTTCGATGTTGCCGGGATCGTGGTGGTCCCCGACGACGTGGCACCCATCCAGGGGGCCATCCGGGCCGCCATCGCCGACGGAGCGCGCATCGTGTTCACCACCGGTGGCACCGGCGTCGCACCCCGCGACGTCACCCCCGAGGCCACCGCCGCACTCGGCGGGCAGGAACTGCCGGGCATCCCGGAGGAGATCCGCCGCCGCGGCCTGGCCAACACGCCGCTGGCCATCGCCTCGCGTGGGCTGGCCGTGGCCATCCGCGACGGCGAACGCTCGGCCCTGGTGGTCAACGCACCCGGCTCACGCGGGGGCGCGCGGGACGCCGTCGCGGTGGTGGCGGAGGTGGGTGCCCACGTCGTCGGGCAGTTGGACGGTGAGACCCACTGACGCAGCAGCCCGGGCAGCAGGCACGAAGCACCTGGGTCAGCCGTCGGCCGGGAAAGTGATCTCGAAGGCGTCGGTGACGAAGGTGCCCGTGCCGTCGGAGGTGATCTGGACGCCCTGACCGTAGGGGATCTCGACGGCGAAGTCACCGCTGAAGCCGATGGTCACGCTGGTCAGGTCCACGGGAACCTGCACCCAGGTGGTGCGCTCGTCGTCTGTTCCGGTGGTGCCGTAGAAGCCCTCGGCGTGGAACCCGTCGGTGGTGACGGTGCCATCAGCGTCGATGCTGGCCTCCACGTTCATGCTGGTGAACTCCGTCAGGAACCCGTCCTCGGAGGTGCCCAGGTCGTAGGCCCAGGTGATTCCCAGCCAAGCGGCATCCGGTTCTGCCCAACCGCCGTCGGCCGTCCAGGCGGTCAGCCTTGCGGCCTCGACGTCGAAGGAGAACTCGGTGACCACCTCGGAGTTCTCACCGGTCTCGTCCGTGGGGAACGTGATCGGATCCAGCCGGATGGTGTGGTGTGGTTCCTGGACGGTGTTGGCGCGGTAGTAGGCCGCGGCCACGTCGTCGTCCTGGCGCTCGCCGGTCAGGACGTCAACCAACTGGTCGTGCCCCTCGGAGGAGACCACCAGCCGGGTGGAGCCGTCGTCGGGCATCGAGACGAGCAACCGCACGGAGCGCTCCTTGTCCAGCTCGTGGAGGTGCTTCTGGGCTCCGCCGACGGTGATGGAGAGGTCACCCTGTGGCGCCTTGTCCCAGCCAGTGGTGGAAACCGGCTTGAACTTCACCTCGACGACCCGCAGGACCTCGCCGTCGGCCGGCCCGTAACTGGTCACCTCGGTGCCGTCGGACAGCGTCGCGTCGAGGCCGATCTGCTGCGGGGTGAGCGTCTCCACTGCCTGCACCTGGACGAACTCCAGCGTTCCGGCGGGGGTGATGACGGTGCCCTGTTCGGGGCGCACGGTCTCGGTGTAGGTGAGGTCCTCGGCGAACTCCTCGGTCATGAAGCCGGATTCGACGGGTTGCACCTCGACGGCCGGAGCAGCCTCCTGGGTGGCCTCCGTCGTGGTCTCGGCGGTGGTCTCGGCACTGGCCGAGGGGTTTGCACCGTCCTCGGTGAAGTCCGCGGCCTGCGTGGCGCCGCAGGCACTGAGCGCAACAAGGGCGATGCCCGCCAGGCCGAGGTTGCGGACCCGGGGCAGCAGGCTGGTTGGGCGCGTGGACGAAGTGTGCAGGTGGGCGGGGGACATTGGTATCTCCTTGGGATTCTCGGAACGGTTCTGCAGATGAGTCGCAAGCCACAGCGATTCGGTTGCAGTGATTCCCGAACTACTTCTCGACAACCCGGAAAGTATGGGTGACAAGGAGGTCAGCACCTTCCGGGGAGCGTGCCGCCAGCACCACCCGGCCGCTGCCGGCACTCGTGGCACGAACCGCCACCTCCTGTTCGTCGACGACATACCTGCCGGTCGGCAGCGTCCACACCCACGTGTCTACCCCGTCGAGGTCGACGGTGAAGACGGCGCTCTCCCCCACCACCACTTCGTCCGGGCCGATGATGGCGATACTTGCCCCGCCCACGCTGGCCGGGGGCGTGGAGTCACCCAGCTGCCAGCCTGCCCACAGCCCACAGGCCAGGGCCACCACAGCCGTCACCACCGCGAGCCAGCGACCCACCCGGGCACGGGGCGGCGACGTGGAGACGGAGTGGCTGGCGGCTGGGTCTGGCGACGGTGCCGCCTCGTCGGCGGGGGCGAGCGCGCCCTCCACCTCATGCAGCCACCGGTTGGCATCGGCGGGCCGGTCCTTCGGGCGCCTCGCCATGCCGCGACGCAGCACCCCGGCGAGGGCCCGGGCTGCGGGACGGGGCAGGTCCGCGTCATCGGCGAGCCACTGCAGCAGGGCCGACATCGCCCAGATGTCGGCGCGGATGTCCACGACGCCGGGAGCATCCTGTTCCGGCGGCCGGAAGCCGGACGTGCCACCGGCCACCGTGAGCCCCGAGTTGAGCGCCAGGTCCTTGCACATTCCGAGGTCGGCCAGCAGCAGCCGCTCGTCGGGCGCGACGAGGCAGCTCGGGGGCCGGTCCTCGGCGTCGAGTCCACCCGAGCCACGGGAGGCCAGCAACAGGTTGCCGGGGCTGAGGTCCCGGTGGACCAGGCGGGCGCGGTGGACGTCGTCGACGCCGGCGGCGAGTTCCCTGGCGAAGACCAGGAGGTCGTCGGCCGTGGCCCGCCACCCCTGCTGACGCAGCGCCGCAACGCGCGCGCCGAGGGAGCCACGGTCCGCGAGCTCCATGACGAGGTATGGCTGGAGCCGCTCGGACTCCCCGATGTCGTGGACCTCGGCGCAGTGCTCCCCACCGACGCGGCGCAGGGCCCGACCCTCAGCGATGAAACGCTCCCGGATCTCCGGACTCATGGAGTGGTTCTCGGCCAGCACCTTGACGGCGACGACGTCGTCGAGGTGCTCGTCGACTGCACGGTGGACCGTGGCGAAGGAGCCCACCCCGATGGCCTCCTCCAACCGGTACCTGCCCAGGTGCTGGCTCATTGCCGTCCGTCCAGGTCACCGGCCGCGCCGGCGAGCATGGCCCGCCCGCGGCTGATCTGGGCCTTGACGGTGCCGATGCTGCGCCCGAGCTGCTCGGCGATCTCCCGGTAGGCCATACCGTCGATGTCACGCATGGTGACGGGTCGACGGTAGAGCTCGGGCAGCTGCCGCAGCAGGTCCTGGACGGTGGCACGGGTGGCGATCATGGAGCTCATCCGCGCGGACGGCAGCAGTTCCTCGTCGTCGCAGAGCGTGGCTGCGTCGCGGCGGCGGCGCAGGTGGTCGGCGACGCGCCGCTTCACGATGGGGTGGAGCCAGGTGGTGAAGGCCGAGTCCCCCCGGTAGGAGCCAATGGACTGCACGACGGAGATCAGTGACTCCTGGGCCACGTCGTCGACGGCGGTCCGGTCCAGCAGCATGGAGCCGGCGATGCGATGGATGACACCGCACGCGTCGAGGGTTTCCACCAGCAGTTCCAGGGCGGCGCGGTCCTCGCCGTCGGCGGCGGCCACGTGGCGACCCAGCGGCGAGAGTGCCTCGTCGGCCGCGCCTGCGGCAGAGAGTTGCGCGACGACGTCGGCCGCCGCGGGCAGGTCACCATCGCGGAGCAGGCGCTCCAGTTCCTCGGGTGTGGCTCCTCGTGCTGCGGGCATGCGCGGCAGCCTAGCGCCTCGGGTGGTCGGCACCGGTGTGGTGGCAACTGGCCCCTGACCAGCCCCGGGATCCGAGGCAGCCTCGCCTACTCCCTGTGCCAGTCCCCGGACCGGCCACCGGACTTGGCGATCACCCGCGCGTTGACGATCTCCGCGCTGCGGTCCACGCCCTTGACCATGTCGACGATCGCGAGGGCCGCGACGGTGGCTGCGGTCAGCGCCTCCATCTCGACGCCGGTGCGGTCTGCCGTGCGGGTCTCCACCTCGATCTCCACCCCGTCGTCGACGATCTCCAGGTCCACCCGGGCGCCGTGGACGCCGATGACATGGGCCAGGGGCAGCAGGTCAGGGACCTTCTTGGTGGCGGCGATCCCGGCCACCCGGGCGACGGCGAGGACGTCACCCTTGGGGACGGTGCCGTCGCGAAGGGCGGCGACCACCTCGTCGGAGCAGGTGACCTTGGCCCGCGCGGTGGCGGAGCGGACGGTGGGTTGCTTGGCTGTGACGTCCACCATGCGGGCCTGGCCCGCGGCGTCGAGGTGGGTGAATTCAGTCATTGGTCTCGATTACCTCCAGGACGTCGCCGGCGTGGACGGTTGCCACTTCGGCGGGGACGACGGCGAGCGCATCGGCCAGGTGCAGCGACGCGATGGCGTGCGATCCGGAACCGAGGGCATGGGCGCGGCGGATCCCGGCGGGGGTGACCACCACGGGCACATACTGCCGTCTGCCGGGAGGCGTGGTCCACTCGTCGGCCACGGGGAAGCTCCGGGTGGCACGGGTCGTCGGCCGACCGGCCAGGTGCGCAACCAGGGGGCGCACGAACAGCCAGGCGGAGACGAACACGCTGACGGGGTTGCCCGGCAGGGCGAGCAGGGGGACGCGGCGGCCGGCGATGTCCCAGTGGCCCAGGCCCTGCGGCTTGCCGGGCTGCATCGCCACTTTCACGAATTCGACGCTGCCGCTGGTCACCTGGCGCACCACCTCGAACGCCCCGGCCGAGACGCCACCGGAGGTGACCACGAGGTCCACGCGGCCGGCCCCGGCGAGGGCGTCGCGGAAGGCCTGCTGGTCGTCACCGACCCGCAGCACCGACGCCACCACCCCACCGAACTGCTCAACCAGCCCCTCCAGCAGCAGCCCGTTGGAGTCCGGGATCTGGCCCGGGCCGATCGGCTCCCCCGGCGCCACCAGCTCCGTACCCGTGGCCACGACCAGCACGCGCGGCCGTGGGTGCACGAGCCACTTCCCGTGCCCCACCGACGACGCCGCCGCGGCCGCTGCGGCTGTGGTGCGGGCCCCGGCGGGGAGCACGAGCTGGCCGGCTTCGATGTCATCCCCCCGGCGCCTGACGTGGCGCCCGGGCGCGACGGTGGCGCGGATCTCGACGAGCTGCGGCAGCGGATGGTCGCCGGGTGCCTGGTCCGTGTCCTCCACGGGTACGACGGCGTCCGCCCCGGCGGGTTGCGGCGAGCCGGTCATGATCCGGATGGCCTGGCCGGGCGCGAGGGTGAGGTCTGAGGCGCTGCCGGCCGGGACGTCGCCCACCACCTCGAGCACGCAGGGGGTCTCGGCGGTGTCGTCGGAGCGTACCGCGAAGCCGTCCATCGCCGAGTTGTCGAAAGGGGGCACCGGGTAGCGGGCGACGACGTCGGCGGCCAGCACCGTCGTCGGGTCTGCCTTCACCGGGACCTCGCACGGCGCAAGCGGCTCCGCCAGCGCCAGCACCGCCCCCTGGTGCTCCTCAACCGTGCGCACTGCTCCTCCTCCATCGGCTCCGGTCCCGAGGATAGCGGTGGCCAAATCGGCTGGGACTCCGCCCGCTGTCCTCGCACTCGGGTAGTGGTGCTGGGCCTCGTCGGGATCCGATCCACTCCTGCTGCGTCCCAGTCCAGCATGGGACCGTCACCGGCCCGCCCGGGCGCCTACCCAGCCTCCCGCCGCCAGTGCCTTCCTGATCTGGGCGGCCACCTCCGCCGGCCGCTCCACGACGTCGTGCCAGCCGTAACGCAGGGTGGTGTACCCCTTGAGGGCTGCGCGGTTGTCCCGGTCCATGTCCCGGAACGCATCCTCATGGCCCAGGTGGCCGTCCAGTTCCACCAGCAGCCCGAACTCGTCCCACACGTTGTCCGAGCGGCTGTGCTCCACCACAGGTACCTGCCGGGTGGGCAACGGCAGCCCGTGCGCCCGCAGCACTAGCTCCAGGAACCGCCACTCCAGCACCGACTCGATGCCCTTCGATGCCTCCTCGCACACCCGCTCCAGCACCCGCCGGTGCCGCACCGCCCGGCGCCCCTGCAACTCCTCCACGATCCGCGACGGCGTGGTCATGCCCTCCGCGATGGCCCGCGTGGCCGCCATGATCGTCGCGTCCTCGTCGCACTCCCCAGCCAAGTCCAGGATGGCCACCTCCACCGACGTCCGCGGCGGTGTCCCCCGCCCCGCGCGGGTGCCCCGCCACAGCTCCACCCGGACCGCGCCGTCGCCCATGCCCGCGAGGGGTCGCTGTCTTGTGTGGAAGATCGTGATGCGCTTCGGCGGCTCCTTCACGAAACCGTGCAGGTGCCCGGCCGCAGCACCACCGACCACAGCCCCTGAGCCGCCACGCTCCAGTCCGGCCCAACACCAGCTGTGCCATGTCGGCTCCTTCGTGCAGTAGAAGCCGGGCACCAGCGTCACCCAGCCCCTGGCCCAGCGTTCACGGACCTTGCGGGACTTCTGGTGCCGCCTCAGCTGGGCGCGCGTGAGGACTCCCGCCTGGGTGCGTGCGAGTCTCATCAGTGCGCGGTCTGGCTCTTGTCGGGTCCGCATGACCCACACTCTGGTTGTCCAAGCAGGCGATCCGTCACGGGCTGCGCCCCCCCTGTGGAAAACTCAACTGGTCGTTCCTTCACCTTAGACGGGGGCGGGACGTACTATTGATACGTTTCAGCCCTATCTGCGCGGCGGCGGGACCGAGCCCGCGCCGTCGTCACGGCAGGTTTGACCAGTCGGAGGTGCCGTCGACGTAGTGCTGGTGCTTCCAGATGGGCACGGAAGCCTTGACGTGGTCGACCAGGTCCGAGGCGCAACTGAACGCCTGCCCACGGTGCGAGGCGGCCACCACGGCGAAGAGCGCCACGTCACCGATCTCCAACTCCCCCACGCGGTGCACCACCGCGACGGCGTGCACACCCTCCCGGCCGCTGAAGGACTCGGCCACCTCCCGCAGGAGATCCTCCGCCGAGGGGTGGGACGAGTAGGACAGCGACGTGACGTCGCGCCCGCCGTCGTGGTTGCGGACGGCACCGACGAAGGTGACGACGGCGCCGGCGCGGGGGTCGTCCACCAGGGCGGCGACGGCGGCGGTGTCGACGGGGACGTCGGAGATCTCGGCGAGGCGGACGAAGTCTTGGCTCACTTGGGTTCCTCTCGGGCGGGTGACTCCAGCGTAGGTGCGACGACGCCGCCCGGCACGCGGCCGGGCGGCGTCGGGGCGGGGGGTCAGCCCTTCTTCGGCGCGTTGGGACCGGCGTAGCGGACCCAGGTGATCACGATGCACATCACGGCCCAGGCGGCACCGATCCAGTAGAAGGCGGTGGGGCTCATGATGGTGAGGCCGACGCCGAACAGGAACGGGCCGAACGCCGCGACGGCGCTGGTCCAGCCGATCACGCCACCGGCCTGCCGCTTCTCGAAGATCATCGGCATCTGCTTGAACGTGGAGGCGTTGCCGATTCCGGTGAAGAAGAAGATGGCGATCATGCCCCACAGGAACCAGTAGAAGCCGCGGGTCAGCGACTCGGCCGAGGAGACATCAGGCGTCAGCGAGGGGATGGTGAACAGGATGGATGCGAGGATGCCGATCCCGGAGATCAGCGTCCAGATGGCCCCGCCCATCCTGTCGGTCAGCGGTGCGAACAGGATGCGCGCACCTGCACCCACCAGCGGGCCCAGGAAGATGTAGTTGACGACGTCAGGCAGTTGGTAGCCGGCAACCAGCAGGTTGTCTCCGGAGACGATCAGCTCGTTGTACTGCCCATACATGTTTTCCATCATCAACCCGAACTGTGCGGCCAGCCCGGAGAAGGTGCCGAAGGTCATGATGTAGAGGATTGTCATCAGGTGGGTGTCGATGTTGCCGAAGATGTCGAACTGCTGCTTGATGCTCACCTTCATCGGCACGGACTTGAGCACGATGTAGGCCCAGATGGCGATGGCGATCACGAACGGCAGGTAGACCAGCGCCGAGTTCTGGTACCAGACCAGCACGTCGGGTTTGCCGGTGAAGGTCATGGTGTGGCTCTGGAAGATGGCGTAGCCGAAATTCTTCAGGAAGTCCGAGCCCACCCTGTCGAAGAACGCGAACCCGAACAGCGGGAACGAGATCAGCCAAGGCGTGAGGAGCTGCACCAGTGAGACGCCGAAGTTGCCGATCCCCGCCTGCAGGCCCAGGGCCGTGCCCTGCAGCCGCTTCGGGAAGAAGTACGACGTGGACGGCATCAGCCCGGAGAACGCGCCACCACCGATGCCGGACAGGATTGCCAGGCCCATCAAGCGCCAGTACGGGACGTCGGGGTTGGTGATCTCGAACGCCCAGCCCAGCATGGGCAGCAGCAGGAGCAGCGTGGTCAGCGTGACCAGCTTCCGGGTGCCGATCTTGGGGGGCAGGATCATCCACAGGATGCGCAACGCGCCACCGGACAGGCCGGGCATGGCGGCCATCCAGTACAGCTGCGACGGTGAGAAGTCATAACCCAGCGGCCGCAGCTTCGGGATGATGGCGCTGGGCAGGAACCACGCCACGAAGCACATCGTGAGCGAGAAGGTGGTGATGATGAGCGTGTGCCAGGCGAGCTTCTTGTCCCATGTCTTCTCGTCCTCGGGGTCCCAGCTCTTGAGCCAGTCCCCTTCGGTCTCGTGCTTGGTGCTCACTTCGCGGCCTCCTCAATCGGCAGTTCGATCGCGCCGGCCAGGTCCGGCGACTTGTCGTCGAGCATCCTCACCACAGTCAAGTGCATCCAGACGGCGCACACAGCCGTTACGAGGAAGATCACGAAGAAGGTGCTGGTGGGGAACCCCGACCATTCCTTCGTGTAGGCGAACAGCGGCGGCAGGAAGAAGCCGCCCAGCCCGCCGAGCATCCCGACGAGGCCGCCGACGGAGCCGACGTTGTCGGGGAAGTACTCGGGGATGTGCTTGAACACGGCGGCCTTGCCGAAGCCCATGGCGCACCCGAGCAGGAACACCAGCACGACGAACGCCCACAGCGAGAGCCGGTAGGCCAGGTGTTCGGAGGTGGAGCCGTCGGCGTGGGAGATGACGATGTGGCCGTTGGGCATCATCAGGACGCCGGAGGTGACCAGCATGATCCCGAACGTCCAGTACATGACCCGACGCGCTCCCCACCGGTCGGCCATCCAGCCACCCACGGGCCGCAGCAGCGAGGCGGGGAAGATGAACGTGGCGGTCAGGAGGCCGGCGACGGTGAGGGTGACGTCGAAGTTGTCGACGTAGTACTTCGGCAGCCACGCCGAGAGGGCGACGTAGGCGCCGAAGACCGCCACGTAGTAGAGGCTGAAGCGCCACACCCGCACGTGCCGCAGCGGGGCGAGCATCTCCTTGATGGGCTTGGCGGAGCCGGGCGCGATGTCCTGCCGGGGCACGATCACCCAGGTGGCGATGCCGACCAGCACCAGCAGCACCGCGTAGATCACCGGCACCAGGCGCCAGCCACCCTGGACGCCGAAGAAGAAGGTGGCACCGGAGGTGGCGGCGATCAGCGGGGGGCCGATGAACTTGGTGACCGAGGCGCCGACGTTGCCCGCGCCGAAGACGCCCAGGGCCAGTCCCTGCCGCTCGCGGCCGAACCAGGCAGCGTTCCAGGCGGTGCCGACGGAGAACAGGTTGCCGGAGAAGCCGACGAGGAAGGCCAGGAACAGCAGCATCCCGTAGTTGTCGGCGATTGAGACGAGGTAGGCGGGGATCGCGACGACGAACAGCATCGCGAGGGTGACCTTGCGGCCGCCGATGCGGTCGGTGAGGATGCCGGCGGGCAGGCGCCAGATGGAGCCGTTCAGGACGGCGAAGGCAGAGATCCAGGACAGCTCGACGTCGGTGAGCCCCAGCTCCTCCTGGATGGGCACGCCCAGGATTCCGAACATCAGCCAGACCGCGAACATCAGGGTGAACGCGATGCTGGACATCGTGAGGACGCGGCCGGCGCCCTTCCTGGACACAGTCGTGCTGGTCATGAGTCACACTCCTCGAAGCTCTGATTCCCTGGACCAGGCACCCTCGGGGGCCGGAGCCTCGGAGATTGTCGCAGGGTCGACATCTGGAGTTTCGACCGGGGTCTGGTCAGCGACGTCCCTTGTCACGGTCCGAGGTCCCCACGGGGTCCCAGCCGCGGCCGCCGGCCGATACCTGCCTGGCCTTCACCTGGTCCCTGGAGCGGTAGACGATGTAGGGGCGGAACAGGTAGTGCACGGGGGCGGTGAACGCGTGCACGAGCCTGGTGAAGGGGGTGATGGCGAACAGGAACAGTCCGAAGAAGACGTGCGCCTTGAACTGCCACGTCGCCGCGGCCATGGGGGCGACGTCGGGCTGGAAGATCACCATCGAGCGGAACCAGACGGAGACGGTCTCGCGGTAGTTGTGGTGGTCGCCGTTGGGGTGGGTCTCACCGGTGAACGTCGCCAGCAGGCCGAGCACGATCACGACGGCCAGCACCAAGTACATCACCTTGTCGTTGGCGGTGGTGGCCTTGAACACCCGGGCGGTGCGGCGTCGGCGCCAGATCAGCATGCCGAGCGCGACGGCCAGCGCCAGGCCCGCCAGGCCGCCGCCGTAGAACGCGCCGAAGTGGTACATCTCCTGTGTCAGGCCGATCCAGTCGGTGAACGCCTTCGGGACCAGCAGGCCGACGATGTGGCCGATCAGCACCGCCAGCAGCGCGAAGTGGAAGATCGGGGATGCGATCTTGAGCAGCTTCGACTCGTACAGCTGCGAGCTGCGGGTGGTCCAGCCGAACTGGTCGTACTTGTAGCGCCACGTGAGCCCGCTGATGAGGATGAGCAGCACGACGTAGGGGAGCACTCCCCAGATGAAGAAAGTCATGACACTGGCCTGCCTGTCTGGATCTGATAGGTCTCGAGGCCGACCTGCTCGATCGGCGGGGCGTCGACGAAGGTGGCGCCGTAGATCTTCTGCACGTCCGCGCGCGAGCCGGCCAGCGGACCGGCGAGGTGCCGGCAGACCGCCTCCACCACGCCCTCCTGCGGCAGCTCGTCCTTGCGCAGCCCCAGCCGCAGCAGCTCCAGGCTGGCGCGGTAGGTGTTCAGCAGCCCCAGGCCGCGCTCGGTGTCGCCGCGGGCGGCGAACTCGAGCACCATCGGCAGGTAGTCGGGCAGTTCACCGTCGAGGTCGACGATCAGGCCCGAGTCCCGGTAGGTCTGCTTGATGGCGGCCAGCACCTCGCCGCGGCGGCGGGTGTCGCCGTCGGTCCAGTAGGTCAGGTGCATGGCGTGGCGGCGGGAGAGGTCGAACTCCTGGACGTGGAACTCCTGCAGCTCGCGCAGCGGCATCGAGCGCAGGTGCGCCAAAGTCGGTGCGAACAGCGGGGCCGACTGCGAGCCCGCCAGCGACTGCTCCAGCAGGTCCAGCCGGGTCAGGAGTGACTCGTCGGGGTACTGGAGCACCATTGCGGCGGCCTGGAAGCAGACCTGCATCTGGCCGGCCATCTCAGGTCATGCTCTCGTCGTCGCGCTGAGCCTTCATGGCGTTGAAGCTCTGGATGGTGACCGGCACGGGCTTGCCGGAGGAGCCGCCGAACGGTTCGGCGAAGGCCGGGTCTCCGTCGAAGTCCACCGAGCAGCCCATCTCCTCCAGGTTGTGCGCCTGCTCGACGTGGGCCTTGGGAATGACGTAGCGCTCGTTGTACTTGGCGATGGCCAGCAGGCGGTACATCTGCTCGATGGCCCCGCCGGTCATGCCGACGGCCTCGGCGATCTCCTCGTCGCCGGGGCGGCCTAGCGTGATGTCTCGCATGTAGGCCCGCATCGCGGCGAGCTTCTGCAACACTCCCGTGACGACGGCGGTGTCACCCGCCGTGAACAGCTCGGCCAGGTACTCCACCGGGATCCGCAGCGCGTCGATGGCGCCGAACAGGTTGCCGGCGGCCTCGGCGTCGTGGCCCTGCTCCTGCAGGAGGTCCACCACGGGAGACAGCGGCGGGATGTACCAGACCATCGGCATGGTGCGGTACTCCGGGTGCAGCGGGAGCGCCACCTTGAAGTACTTGCACAGCGCGTAGATCGGCGACTTCTGCGCCGCCTCGAGCCAGTCGTCGGCGATGCCGCTGGCGCGGGCCGCGGCGATCACCTCCGGGTCGCGCGGGTCCAGCATCAGGTCCAGCTGGGCCTCGTAGAGGTCCTTCGGGTCCTCGACGGCGGCGGCCTCGGTGACGCGGTCGGCGTCGTAGAGGACGATGCCGATGTAGCGCAGGCGGCCGACGCAGGTCTCGGAGCACACCGTCGGCAACCCCACCTCGATGCGCGGGTAGCAGAAGTGGCACTTCTCGGCCTTGCCCGTGCGGTGGTTGAAGTAGATCTTCTTGTAGGGGCAGCCGGTGATGCACTGGCGCCAGCCGCGGCAGCGGTCCTGGTCCACGAGGACGATGCCGTCCTCCTCGCGCTTGTAGATGGCGCCCGACGGGCAGGCGGCCATGCAGGAGGGGTTCAGGCAGTGCTCGCAGATGCGTGGCACGAAGAACATGAACGTCTTCTCGTACTCCGCCTTGATCTTGGCCTCCGACTCCTTGCGGAGCTTCGCGATGATCGGGTCCTGCTCGATGGTCTCGTGGATGCCGCCCAGGGCGTCGTCCCAGTTGGCGGAGGACTTGATGGCCATGTCCTCGCCGGTGATCAGCGACTTGGGCCGGGCCACCGGGAAGTCGTCGATCATCGGGGACTGGATCAGGTTCTCGTAGTCGTAGGTCCAGGGCTCGTAGTAGTCGTCGAGGCCGGGCTGCACGGGCGAGGCGAAGATGCTCAGCAGCTTCTTGAACCGGCCGCCGGACTTCAGCTTCAGGCGCCCGGACTTCGTGCGGACCCAGCCGCCCTGCCACTTCTCCTGGTCCTCGTAGGTGCGGGGGTAGCCGAGGCCGGGGCGGGTCTCGACGTTGTTGAACCAGACGTACTCGGTGCCGGCGCGGTTGGTCCACGCCTGCTTGCACGTGACCGAGCACGTGTGGCATCCGATGCACTTGTCGAGGTTCATCACCATCGACACCTGTGCCATGACTCTCATCAGTACTGGACCTCCTGGGAGCGACGGCGCACCGTCGAGACGATGTCTCGCTGGACACCGGTGGGACCTAGGTAGTTGAACGCGTACGACAGGTGGGCGTAGCCGCCGATCAGGTGCGTGGGCTTCATCAGGATGCGCGTCACCGAGTTGTGGATGCCGCCGCGCTTGCCGGTGGCCTCGGACTTGGGCACGTCGATGGTGCGCTCCTGGGCGTGCTGGACGTAGGCGACGCCGTCGGGGATCTTCGGGGAGACGACGGCGCGGGCCACGAACACGCCGTTGGCGTTGGTGAGCTCGATCCAGTCGTTGTCCCGCACCCCGATGGAGGTGGCGTCGGCCACGCTCAGCCAGGCCTGCGGTCCGCCGCGGCCGAGGCTCAGCATGAACAGGTTGTCCTGGTACTCCGAGTGGATGGACCACTTGTTGTGGACGGTGAGGTAGCGCAGCACGATGGACTTCTCGCCGTTCGGCCCCAGTTCGGGTTCGCCGAAGGAGCGCGACATGTCCAGCGGGGGCCGGAAGATCGGCATGTTCTCGCCGGCGTCGGTGAGCCAGTCGTGGTCCAGGAAGAAGTGCATCCGCCCGGACAGGGTGTGCCACGGCTTGAGGCGTTCGGTGTTGATGGTGAACGCCGCGTAGCGACGCCCGCCCGTCTCCGAGCCGGACCACTCGGGTGAGGTGATCACCGGCTGCGGCGCCTGCTGGGTCTCCACGAACGTGATGCGGCGCTCCTCGGAGCCCTCGGAGAAGTCGGCGAGCTTGCGCCCGGTCTTCTTCTCCAGGTCCCGGAAGCCTGCCGTGGCGAGTTCGCCGTTGGTGGTGCCGGAGAACATCAGGATGGCCTCGGCCATGCGCTCGTCGGTGTCGATGGCGGCGCGGCCGGCGGCGGGCCCGCTCGGGTAGACGCCGTGCAGTTCGGCCAGCTGCTGCACCTGGTGCTTGACGTCGTAGGTGATGTTCTTCACCGTGAAGCCAAGCCGGTCTGCGAGCGGGCCGACGGTGGCGAGCTTGTCCGCAATGGCGGTGTAGTCGCGCTCCACCACCATCAGCTGCGGCATGTTGACCCCGGGCACCGGCTCGATCCCGTCGGTCTTCCAATCCCGCTCGATGCCGCCGGGCTGCTTCACCTGTCCGGGGGTGTCGTGCTGCAGCGGCACGGCCACCAGGTCTCGGCGGGTGTCCAGGCGGCCCTTGGCCATCTTCGAGACGGTCTCGGCCAGGTCGTGGAACAGCTGGAAGTCCGTGCGGGTCTCCCACGGCGGGCTGATGGCCGGGGTGAAGGCGTGCACGTAGGGGTGCATGTCGGTGCTGGACAGGTCGTACTTCTCGTACCAGGTGGCGGCCGGCAGCACGAGGTCGCTGAGCAGCGTCGACGACGTCATGCGGAAGTCCGCGGTGATGAGGAGGTCGAGCTTGCCCTCGGGTGCCTCTTCGTGGAACTTGATGTCGGTGGGCCTGCGGTCCGCGCCGTGCTCGTTGGGCATCAGGTTGTTGTGGGTGCCCAGGAGGTGCTTGAGGAAGTACTCGTTGCCCTTGGCGGAGGAGCCGAACAGGTTGGAGCGCCACAGGATCATGGTGCGCGGCCAGTTGGCGGGCGCGTCGATGTCCTCGATGGCCGAGGCCAGCTTGCCCTCCTTCAGCTGCTGCGCCACGTACGTGCCGACGTCGGGGGCCTCCCCCGCATCGACGGCGGCCTGCGCCTCGTCGGCCAGGTCCAGCGGGTTGCGGTCGAACTGCGGGTAGAACGGCATCCAGCCCTGGCGCGCGGACTTGGCGAGGGCGTCGGCGGCGTGCAGCCCGTCGAGGTTGCCGGTGGACAGGGGGCTGGTGATGGCGTCGGCGGAGAAGCCGTCGGTGCGCCACTGGTCCGTGTGCATGTACCAGTAGCCGGTGCCGATCATGGTGCGCGGCGGGCGCGACCAGTCCATGGCGTTGGCCATGTTGAACCAGCCCGTCATGGGGCGGGCCTTCTCCTGGCCGACGTAGTGGGCCCAGCCGCCGCCGTTGCGGCCGATGCAGCCGGTCATCATCAGCAGCGCCATGATGGCGCGGTAGGTGGTGTCCGCGTGGTACCAGTGGCAGATGCCGGCGCCGATGATGATCATCGTGCGGCCCTCGGACTCCTCGGAGTTCTTGGCGAACTCGCGGGCGGTGCGCAGGCAGGCCTCGGCGGGGACGGCCGTGATGGGCTCCTGCCAGGCAGGGGTGTAGGGGACGGTTGCGTCGTCGTAGCCGGTGGGCCAGACGCCGGGGAGGCCCTCGCGGCCGACGCCGTACTGGGCGAGCATCAGGTCGAAGACGGTGGTGACGAGCTTGCCGGCCACGCGCTTGGCGGGGACGCCGCGGCGCAGGATGGAGCCCTCGCCGCGCGGGTCCTCGAAGCAGGGCTGCGCGATCTCGACGTACTCCACCTCACCGGAGCCGTCGTCGAGGAGGCTGAGGGCGGGGTCCAGGTCCTCGAGGTCCAGGTTCCACTTGCCCTGGCCGTCGTCGTTGTAGCGGTAGCCGATGGAGCCGTTCGGGACGGCGGGGGCGCCGGTGGCGCGGTCCCACAGCACCGTCTTGAAGGCGGCGTCGGAGACGTCCTGCCCGAGGTCCTCGGCGGTGATGAACTTGGACGCGGTCAGGCCGTGGCCGTCCGGGTGCTCGACGAGGCTGACCAGCATGGTCATGTCCGTGAACTGCTTGACGTAGTTCTCGAAGAAGGGGACCCGCTTCTCGACGAAGTTCTCGTTCAACATGACGTGGCCCATCGCCATCGCCAGTGCGCCGTCGGTGCCGGCCTGGGCGGGCAGCCACTCGTCGGCGAACTTCACGTTGTCCGCGTAGTCCGGCGCGACGGTGACAACCTTGGTGCCGCGGTAGCGGACCTCGGCCATCCAGTGGGCGTCGGGGGTGCGGGTTACGGGGACGTTGGAGCCCCACATCATCAGGTAGGTGGAGTCCCACCAGTCGCCGGACTCGGGCACGTCGGTCTGATCCCCGAAGACCTGCGGGGAGGCGACGGGCAGGTCCGCGTACCAGTCGTAGAAGCTGGTCATCGCGCCGCCCAGGAGGTGGGTGAAGCGGGTGCCGATGGCGTGGCTGACCAGGCTCATCGCGGGGATCGGAGAGAACGAGACGATGCGGTCCGGGCCGTAGTTCTTGATGGTGTTGACGTAGCTGGCCGCCGCGATCTCCAGGGCCTCGTTCCACGTCATCCGCACCAGGCCGCCCTTGCCGCGGGCCTGCTGGTAGCGCTTGCGCTTGACCGGGTCAGTGGTGATCTCCCGGAACGCCTCGACGGGGTCGCCGAGGCGGGCCTTCGCCTCGCGGTACATCTCGATCAGGACGCCGCGGCCGTAGGGGTAGCGCACCCGCGTCGGCGAGTAGGTGTACCAGGAGAACGACGCGCCGCGCGGGCAGCCGCGGGGCTCGTACTCGGGGCGGTCGTCGCCGGTGCTGGGGTAGTCGGTCTGCTGCGCCTCCCACGTGATGATCCCGTCCTTGACGTAGACCTTCCAGGAGCACGAGCCGGTGCAGTTCACACCATGGGTGGAGCGGACCACCTTGTCATGGCTCCATCGGTCGCGGTAGAACACGTCGCCGGCACGGCCGCCCTCACGGAACACGGCGCGACCGTCGGGGGTCTCGTCCCATCCGGTGAAGAACTTTCCGATCTTGAGCAGGGCATCGCTGGCGGGTCCGTCGAGACGGGCAGATTCCGTGGTCATGGTTCCTATCGAAACACTCGTCATGGGGAAATTCAGGTGAATCACCGGGAGTTTTTCACAATGTTTTGGTTTTTAATAGGTGACGCGACCATGCCGTATTTCCTGATCCCTGTGCGCTCGCGGCGACGGGCATAGACTCTGTGGGCATGACGGTTGCACTCATCATCGGAGGCGGGCGCTCCAAGCGCATGGGAACCAACAAGGGCGAGCTGACCCTCGAGGGCCGCACCCTGCTGGAGCGGGCCGTCGACGCCGTCACCGACGCCACGCTGGCCATCGTGGTGGCCCAGGAGGTGGAACTCACACCCGCTCCCCGCTGGCCCGAGGTGCGCTTCACGCTCGAGAACCCGCCCTTCGGCGGTCCCGTCGCAGGCATCGCGGCGGGCGTGGCACAGCTGTCCGACCGCTCCGACGCCGAGGAGGTGATCGTCCTGCCCGTCGACGCCCCCTCGGTCAGCGATGCCGCCGGTGAACTCGGCGCCGCCCGCCCCGGCCCCGACGGCGTCGTGCTGCAGGACCAGCAGGGCTGGCCGCAGTACCTGTTCGGCCGCTACCGCCTCGGCTCGCTGCGCCGGGCCCTGGGTGAACTGGGTCGGGTGCGCGGCGCGTCCGTCCGCAGCTTCGGCGAACTGCTGAACCTGGCCCGGGTCGTCGTGGACCACGACCTCATCGCCGACGTCGACACCCCCGAACAGGCCATCGAGGCCGGCATCGAACTCCCGCGGGAACGTCGCGACGACCCGGGCGTCGTCGAGCGCGTCCACAATTGGCGCGACGTGCTGGCCGAGGAACTCAGGATCTCCGACGCACCCTTCGACGTGGACCAGATCCTGAAGCTCGCCGCCGTGGTCTCCAAGGAGGTCGCCCGCCCCGCCGTGCCGGTCACCGCCTACGGCGTGGGCCTGGCCGTGGGGATGGCCGTCGCGAAGGGCGAGGATGCCGACGCCGCGCTCGCCCGTGCCATCGACATCGCCACCTCGCCGGCCACCACGGACCCCGCGCGCAAGCCCGCCGCCGGCTGAGCAGGTCCGCCCCCTCGTCGGTTGAGCAGGTCCGCCCCCTCGTCGGTTGAACAGGTCCGCCCCCCTCGTCGGTTGAGCAGGTCCGCGCGAGGAACGAGCCGGACCGTGTCGAAACCACCCCGCGCCTGTCCGCCACACCGGCCCGCGGACGTCCCCACCCGTAGGATCGACCCGTGACTCCCCTCCCCGTGGTGCTGGTGCACGGGCTGCGCACGTCGTCGACGATGTGGGACCAGCAACTGCCCATCCTCAAGGCCACGGGTCGGAGCGTGCACACCCCGGACCTGCCCGGCCACGGCACCCGCCGTGATGATCCGTTCACTCCCGACACCGCCGTCGCAGTGGTGGCCGACGCGCTGGCCGCAGCCGACGAGGGCGAGGGCGTGGCGCTCGTTGGCTGCTCACTGGGCGGGATGGTGGCGATCCACGCTGCCGCCACGGCTCAGGAGCACGTGGAATCGCTGGTGGCGGTGAACTGCGCCACGCAGCCGGGACGTCGCACGGCGGGCCTGTACGGCCTCGGCATCCGCGCGCTCCACGGCCTGCCCGGAGCACCGGCCCGAGCGGGTGGCCCGCTGCTGCGACGCCTGCTCGGAGAGGCCGGCGCCGCAGCCTACGTCCGCGGCGGAACCGCCTCCGACGACGCCGTCCGCTCCGCACTGGCCGCGGTTGCAGGGTGGGACCTGCGGTCAGACCTGGCGAGGATCCACGTCCCCGTCACCATCCTCAGCAGCCGCTTCGACCAACTCAGGCTCCAGGAGCGCTCCTTCGCAGCCGCCGCGCCGCACGGCAGGCTGGTGGTCCTCCCCCACGGCACCCACCTGGCGCCGCTCGCGCAGCCGGACCGCTGGACTGCGGCACTGGTGCGCGTACTGGATCCGGCTGCCGGCGCGGGACAGGGTCGCTGACCCGACCGTGACCAGCGCTCGCGAGCAACCGGTTTCTCTGCATCGGAGGGCACGCCCCTCGGCGTGTCGCGAGATCCTGTCACGCCGGTAGTCAGGCCCGGCGCATGCCTGGAGCCAAACGGCGCTGCGTCAGCCGCCGGCGAAGGGCGGCAGCACGTCCAGCTGCGCGGCGGCACCGACGGATGCGGTGCGATCGTGCACTCGGGCACCGTCCAGCAGGAGGGAGCTGGCGCCCAGCACCTTGGCGAGGCGTTCGTCGTCGCCCACCACCCGCTGCACGACGGAGTCGATGGTCTGCTCGGGGGCCACGTCGAGGATTCGCGACGGTGTGCCCGCGGCCTCGGCGGCCCCGGCGAAGAATCGGATCTCCATGTCAGCCTCCAATGGCGCTCATGTTGCGTTCCGGTTGCTGGAACGTCGGCTCCCCGATGCCGTGCCCGGCGAGCTTGGACGCCTGCCCCCCGAGCCAGAGCTCGGCGATCTGCTCGTCGGTGGCGCCGTCGCGGAGCGGACCTCGCAGGTCGGTCTCGGTGCGGGAGAACAGGCAGTTGCGCATCTGGCCATCGGCGGTGAGGCGGGTGCGGTCGCAGGAGCCGCAGAACGGGTTGGTGACCGAGGCGATCACGCCGATCCGCCCGCCGGCCTGGTCCGCGTCGGGAGCGACGTCCCACAGCTCGGCGGGGGCGGCGCCGCGCGGGGTGGAGGCGGGCGTGAGGGTGTAGTGCTCGGAGAGGGCGTCGAGGATCTCGGTCTGGGTGACCATGTCGGTCCGGTCCCACTGGTCGTGGGGGCCCAGCGGCATCTGCTCGATGTAGCGCAGCTGGTGGCCGCGGCGCAGGCAGTAGTCGGCCAGCGGCACGATGTCCTGCTCATTCTGGCCGCGCATGATCACGGAGTTCACCTTGACCGGCGTGAGGCCGGCCGCCGCGGAGGCCTCGATGCCGGCCAGCACGTCGTGCAGCCGGTCCCGGCGGGCCAGACGGGCGTAGCGCTCGGGTTCCAGGGAGTCGAGGGAGATGTTGACCCGGTCCAGGCCGGCTTCCCTCAGCGCCCCGGCGCGGTGCTCGAGTCCCAGGCCGTTGGTGGTGAGCATCAGTTCCGGCCGGCCGCCGTCGACGGTGCGGAACTGGGAGACAGCGGCGACGATCTCCTCGAGGCCCTTGCGCAGCAGGGGCTCACCGCCGGTGAAGCGGACCTTGACGATGCCGAGGGTCTCGACGGCGATCCGCACCATCCGGATGACCTCGTCGTCGCTGAGCACCTTGTCGTTGGGGAGCCACTCCATGCCCTCGGCCGGCATGCAGTAGGTGCAGCGCAGGTTGCAGCGGTCCGTCAGGGAGACGCGCAGGTCCCGCGCGGTGCGCCCGAAGGCGTCTACCAGCGGCTTGTGGACTGCGAGTTCTGACACGTCGCCACTGTAGCCGCTGTCAATGGGCACGCCCCCTTCAGGCCGGGGCAACGGGCTGGCGCAGGATGGTGCGCAGCTTCTCGGGGGCGGTGCGGCGCGGGTCGGAGAGGTAGATCTCGTGGTGGTGACCGTTGAACCGCAGCCCCCGCTCCGGGATGACCTCCTCGTGGAGACGCGTGAGGGTGGGGCCCTCGTCGTCGTACGGGCCGACGTGGAGGATCTGCAGGCAGCGGCCCTCGGTGAGCTGCTCGAAGCGGAGCAGTTCCAGGCCGGGGAGGTCATTCTTCGCGGCGGTGGCGGCGACGGCGTCACGCACAGCCGCGTCGTCGGTCCAGGGCGGGGTGGAGATCATCGCGCGCCAGCTCCAGGCATCCTTGTCGCGGGTGAGGAAGGTGGAGATGTCCTGCGCCCACCACAGGGCCTCGAGCGGCCCGACGACGCAGTCGCGGCCCTGGGCCTTGCCGGCGAACTTCAGCGCGTACGCCACCGGGTAGAGCGCCTCGATGGCCTGCGAGTAGGCGGCCGAGGTGTTCGGGTCGCCGCTGCCCTCGACGGCGAGGTAGCCGAACGTCGGGACCTCCACCTCGACGAAGTCCTTGGCGCCGGGCGCGTAGAGGTGTTTGAACTCACGCCTGACGTCGTACTTCTCCATGGCGCCTCCCCTTCGACCCGTCCAGCCTAGACTCGAAATCAGGAGCTGGATTCCCCAATATGTTCGTGAAAATCGATGTTGCGGGGCACAATGAAGGGCGTGGCGAACGAAACTGCGGGACACGGCTTGGGGCCCACGCGCGCCCGCGTACTGAACCGCCTCACCGAGATCGAGGGTGGGGTGGGTGTCTCCGCGCTCGCCAAGGACCTCGACCTCCACTCCAACACCATCCGGTTCCACCTCGAGGCGCTCGTCGAGTCCGGCTACGCCACCCGCAGCCACGAACCACCCAAGGGGCAGGGCCGCCCGAAGACGCTCTACCACTCGACGGAGTCCGCGCCCGTGGTGGACGGCAACCACCTGCGCGACCTGACACAGGTGCTGGTGCGCCAGCTCATCCAGAACGCGCCGGACCCGGGGCGGGTGGCCGAGGACGTCGGCCGGGCGTGGGGCCAGGAGGTGGCTGCCGACGGCTCGGGGTCACGTCGCGGCGAGGACGGGCTCGGCGCGCTGCTGGAGCACACCGCGGGAATGGGCTTCGCCATCCAGACCCCCGACGAGGGGGCCGTCGAGTTCCACAGCTGCCCCTACCGTTCCGTCAGCCAGCCCACGCTGGCCACCATCTGCCAGGTGCACCTGGGCATGATGCGCGGCTACCTGGAGTCCACGGACTCCGACGTGGACATCGAGTCCCTCAGGCCGGGCAACATCTGCGTCGCGGGGCTCAAGCGCAGGGCGCAGGGCGAGCCGGCCAAACCCGATGCGGAGGTCCTGGAGCTTCCGGAGGACCGGGGAGCTGGTCACGCGTAGGCCGGAACGTCCCGCCGCCGTGCGGCACGGCGTCCCGACGGGGCCCCTAGAGCTCGTCGACCTTGACGTCGAAGTTGACGTTGTTGTCCTCGACGGAGGTGACGGTCACCGTCAGCCCGATGCTCTCCCCGTCGGCGGTCAGCGTGCAGCGCATCTCGGCGCCCACTTCGGCCGGCAGGTCGTCGGGGCAGTCCACCTCGTCGGGGGCCTGGCCAACCGTCTCGGCCAGCACCTTGCTCACCTGCTCCTCGACGTCATCCTCCGGTACTGCACCGACCCCGCACGCGCTCAGCAACAGCAGCAGCGCCCCTGAAATCGCGACCCCTACCTGACTGGTTCGACGAAACAGCATGAATTCCTTTCGAGTTCCCCGTGATTGGACCATCCACCGTAGCGGCGAAGGGGGTCGCCGCCCGGGCGCCGGCCCGGCGATAGGCTCGTGGGCATGAGCAGGGAAGAACGGGCCGCCGACGCCCAGCGCCGCGTGGAACTGGGCAAGCAGGCCGCACGCCTCGAGGCGCAGGCCGCGCAGGTGATCATCGACGACTTCATCACCAAGGCGCGCGCAAAGGGGCTCGCACCCGTTCCCCTGAAGGCCCGCACCATGGACGGTCACCTCGTCCGCACGGACAAGCAGGGCTGGTACATCCGGCAGAACCACTCCATCGCCATCGACACCGACGGCGGCTACCAGGTGCTGACCGTCCCCGGCGGCTGGAAGGAACGCATCACCGGCGTGAAGCTGACCGCCAGCCTGCCGTCGCTGGAGGTGGGCCGCGGCGGTCGCGACGGCGAGACCGGCCACCTGCGCGAGTTCCTCGGCTGGGTGCTGGACGGCAGGGTGCCGCAGGACTGAGAATCCACAACCCGCAGCGCACCCGGCGGATCCTGCGATCCCTCCATCAGGTGTGGAGTTCTCCCCAGAGTTGTCCACATTTGTCCCCAAGGTCAATTCCGCGTTGACCTGCGTTTTCGCTGCTGGCAAACACCGGGTTAACGGATGACCAACCGACGGTGACCACAGTGGACAACCCACCGGAGTTGTCCACGGATTGTGGAAAACCTTATGCCAATCGCTCCACAGGTGACGGACCCGCCGGGCCGTATGATCAGCGCCCATGGCAGCCCGCAGCAAACCGATCGAGCCCTGGAAGATGGTGGTGGCCGGGGTGGTGGGCGCGGTGGTGGTGGTCTCCTGCATCGTTTCGCTGTTCACTGCGCCGGTGTGGAGCGCCGAGTGGTTCGCTGCACTGGCCGGCGTTGGGGTGTTCGGCCCGGTGTTGGCCCTTGCCATCACCATGTTGCGGCCCCAGCGCAAGGGTCTGAAGAAGCAGCGGTCGAACATGGGGCTGGTCTCCGCCATCTTGTTGTTCGCCGGGCTGTCCCTGGCCCTGGCGAGCGCCGCCGTCTCGGGCTGGATCGCCTACAAAGTCGACGGCGTGCCCTCCTTCCGCACCGGCACCGGCTCTGTCCGGTACGACCTCCCCGTGCCCGTGTTCAGCGTGGTGATGGGAGTGTGCTCGCTCGCCTTCGGATTCGCCGCCGCCGTTGGGGTGCGTGACCTCCTGCGCCGCCGCTCCGGAGGTGCGCGCCCAAAGAAGCACCCCAAACACCGCAGCAACTGAGTTATCCACAGATTGGCGGCACCCCCGCGACGGTGACCCCCTCCACCTCATAGGTTGTTGCCCATCGAGACCAAAGGTGGTGATCCGATGCTGCGCGAGCGCAACCCCGCAACGGGAGAGCAGTCTCCCCCGGCTGCGAGCCGGCCCGAGGGTGTCCAGCTGCGCCCCAGACGAAGTCCAAGGCTCGTCGCGCTGGGCGTGGTGTTCGTCGTGCTGGGGGCGCTCGGGGCGGCGGCCCTCTACTCGGCGAGCGTGGACCAGCGGACGGCCGTGGTGATGGCCACCGACGTGGTGCGTGGCGAGCAGCTCGCCGCGGAGGACCTGGCTGTGGTGTCCGTCCCGGCCGGATTCCAGGTGGAGGTCACCGACGGCGACGCCTTGTCCGATCTGGTCGGACGGACCGCGCGCACGGACCTGCCCGCCGGGTCATTCCCCACGGGACGCCTGCTCGGCGAGGACCCGATCCCGGACGGTCACAGTCTCGTCGGGCTCCAGCTCGGACCCGGCCGCATGCCGGGCACGGACCTTGTCCCGGGCACCCCCGTGCAGCTGGTCAGCCTCGCGGAGGGCGACGATTCGGTAACCGACGCCGTCGTCGCCGAGGCGCCCGTGTTGACCGACGACGGCACCGGGTTCGTGCTCGACGTCGTGGTCCCCGACGAGGCCGCCCACGCCGTCGCCCGGTTGGCCGCCACGCAGCAGCTGGCCCTGGTCGCGGTGGGTGAGGGCTGATGGCGGTCATCGTGTGCGTCGGCGCATCGGGAGCCCCGGGGGTGACGACGAGCGCACTGGGACTGGCCCTGACCTGGCACCGCGACGTGCTGCTGGCCGACTGTGACCGGGAGCCGTCCCAGTCCGTCCAGGCCGGTTACCTGCGCGGGCTGGACCACGGTGGCCGCGGCCTCGGCGGGCTGGCGCGGGTCCACCGCGAGAACCGGCCCATCCCACCAGAGCTGTGGCACCACACCGTCGCACTCACCGAGGGCGAGGAGGTCCAGCGACGGTTCCTGCCCGGGTTCTCGCTGCCCGCGGCCGTCCGCCTGTTCGACGTCGTTTGGCCGGAACTGGCGGACGCGTTCGCCTCCCTGGACGCCCGCGGCGTGGACGTCATCGTCGACGCCGGCCACGTCGGGCGCGACGGTCTCCCCCTGCCCTTGCTGGCCCGGGCGGACGCCGTGTGCTTCTTCACGCGGACGTCGCTGCGCGCACTGGCGGGAGCGCGACTCTACCTGCCCGCCCTGGCCGAGCAGTTGGCTGAACTGCCCGTCGACAAGCTCCTCGGCCTCGTCCTGGTGGGACCCGAGCGCCCGTACTCGGCGCGTGAGATCTCCACCCAGTTCGGGCTCGAGTGCTGGGCCGAGATCGAGTGGAATCCCGCACTGGCAGCGGTCCTGTCCGACGGCGAGCCCGAGCCGAAGCGGTTCGCGAGCCGCAGCCTGATGAGCCAGCTGCGTGCCGCGGGGATGCAACTGGGAGAGCGCATCACCGGGGCCCGCGAGGTGGAACGGGCACTCTTGGCGAGGGCCGCCCATGTCTAGTCCCGTCTCGCAGGTTCCCAGCCTCGGCGGGGCCTTCACCTCGCTGGCCGCCTCCGACTGGCATCCCAGCCCGCCGCCGCGTCGCAGCGACGGCCACACCCCTGACCCGCGGCCACCGTCGACCACCCTGGAGGTGGACTGGCAGCTGGTGGTGGTGCTGCGTCGGCGCGCCGCCGAACGGATCAGCCAGATCAGTGAACAGTGGCAGGAGGAGCGGCACACCCCGATCCCGGAGGAGGACCGGCGGGTCCGTGGCCGCGCCGTCATCCGCTCCGTGGTGCACGCCCACGCCGAACAGTTGACGGAGACCGGCGAGGCGATGTGGCCGATGGCGCTGGAGGACCGCTACGCCGCCGCCGTGGAGAGTGCCATCTTCGGCTACGGCCGGATGCAGCCCCTCTTCGAGATCCCCGAGGCCGAGAACATCGAGATCCACGGCTGGGACTCGGTGGTGGTTCAGTACGGCGACGGCCACCGCGAGTCCCACGCCCCCGTCGCGGACTCCGACGAGGAACTGGTGGATGCCATCCGCTTCCTCGGAGAGACCGCACACCCGCCACGGCCCTTCGACGATGCGCACCCGACGATGACGCTCGCCCTGGGGGACAGGTTCCGGCTCCACGCCATCGGCTTCGGCCTCAGCTACCGGCCGTCGATCACCATCCGGCAGCACATCCTCACCGACGTGACCCTCGCGGACCTGGCCGACGACGGCATGCTCCCCCGCCAGGTGGCACAGCTGCTGCACGCGGCCGTCCTGGCGCGCAAGTCCATCGTGATCTCCGGGGACCAGGGCGCCGGCAAGACCACGCTGCTGCGGGCACTGATCGCCGCCATCCACCCCAGCGAACGCTTCGGGACGCTGGAGACCGACTACGAGCTGCTCACCCATCTGCGCCGGGACCGCAAGAACATCCTCGCCCTGCAGGCGAAGGTGGGGCTCGGCGAGAACTCCTCCGGGCGCGAGCTGGGTTCCTGGAGCGTCGCGGACCTGATCCCGGAGGCCCTGCGGCAGAACCTGTCCCGTCTCGTGGTGGGCGAGGTGCGAGGCACTGAGGCCGGTGCGATGTTCGAGGCCATGCAGGCCGGGGCGGGCACTTTGTCGACGACGCACTCCCACTCGGCGACGGCCACCATCGACAGGCTCGCGGCCCGGGTCGCGCAGGGTGGCGTGATCGGGATGGAGGAGGCGCTGCGGCAGGTGGCGCACAACATCAACTTCATCGTCCACGTCGTGCTGGAGGACAACGCGTGGCGCGGTGGCACCAGACGTCGGTTGGTGAGTGAGGTGCGGCAGCTGACGGGTTCCATCGAGGGCGGGCGACCCACCACGCACCTGGTGTACCGGGCCGCCACGGCGAGCACCGGCCAGTTGTTCCAGCCCGAGGCGGGGATGTCCGCCGAGCTCGAACAGTTCCAGGCGGGCGTGACATGGAACCGGTGATCGCAGGAACCCTCGGCGCGACGGTGGCACTGGGCCTGGTCCTCGTCGTCGCCGGCCTGCGGAAACGAGAACAATCCACACAGTTGTCCCCAGATCTGTGGAAAAGGGTCTCGCGGTTGTGGGAATCCTCCTCGAAGCGTTCAAAACTCTGGGTCATCGGCTCGTTGGGGGCGGGGGTCCTGCTCGCCGTCCTCACGGGCTGGCTGGTCGCCGTGGTGCTGTTGCCGGCGTTCGCCATCGGCATCCCGGCGCTGCTCAGGGAGCCTCCGCAACGTGAGATCGACGTGCTGGCCGCGCTTGACCGCTGGGTCCGGCTGCTGGCACCGTCGATCGCCACCGGCAAGTCCATCCGCGACGCCGTCATCGCCACCCGTCAGCAGGTGCCCCCGGCGCTCACCCAGCCGGTGACCCGCTTGGTGGGCCGCATCGACCAGGGCTGGACCACCCGCGACGCCCTGCTCACGATGGCCGACGAACTGGACTCGGCCGACGGGGACGCCGTGCTGGCGGCCCTGGCGATCGCCTCCAGCCGCGGCGGGGTGGGCACCCGACAGACCTTGGCCGCGCTCGGCGCCAACACCCAGGACCGGCTGCGGGCACTCCGCGAGATCGCGTCCGAACGGGCCAAGCCCAGAGCCGTCGTCAGGCAGGTGACCATCATCACGCTGGTGGTCCTGGGTGCCTCGATCCTCCTCGGAGGCCAGTTCTTCGCCGCGTACAGGACCCCGCTGGGCCAGGTCCTCGCCCTGGGTCTGGGCGCCGCCTACGTCGGTTCCCTCGCGATCCTGCGGCGACGCACGGTGCCCGCGCCGGCCACGAGGTTCCTGCGGGGGTCGGCATGACCGGCCTCGGGCTCGCCGTCGCAGCGGGACTGCTGGTGGGCCTCGGGGCGTTCCTCGCGGTCCTGGGCACCATGGGCCGGACCGCCCGCCTCGGGGACGCGCTGGCGGTCCTCGACGGCTCGGCCGCACCGACACCGGTGGTGCAGGGGACGGATTCGGGCGGTCTGGAGGGACTCGGCGCCCGACTGCAGAGAAGGCTCCGGCTACCCGTGACCGAGAAGCAGCAGCAACTCCTGCTGCTCCAGGACCGCACCATCGGCGACTTCTTCGCGGAGAAGTTGGTGCTCGGCCTGGCGGGGCTGCTCCTGCCCGGCTTCTGGGTGGCGCTCCAGTACCTGACGGGCTCCCGGCCCGACCCGTTCCCAGCCCTCTTCGGACTGCTCGGTGCCGTCGCCGGCTACTTCCTCGCGGACCTCAACCTGGCCCGCGGCGCGAGAGCGGTCAGGCGCTCCACCACCGAGAGCATCCACACGTTCTTCGACCTGGTGGCCCTGGAACGGCTCGCGAACGCCTCCGCCGCACAGGCCGTCGAGACCGCCGCCAGGATCTCCGACGCGCCCCTGTTCCGGCGCATCTCCGCCGGGCTGGAACGCTCCCGGCTGGAACAGACCACACCGTGGGTGGAACTGGCCAGGATCTCACGCGAGTGGGACCTGCCCGAGCTCACGGACTTCGCCGACGTGATGCGGCTGGAGGAGCAGGGCGCGGCACTGGCCGACGTGCTGCAGGCTCGCGTCAAGGAACTCAGGGAGGCCCATGTCACCAAGCAGCGCAGTGAAGCGCAGGAGGACACCGAAGCACTGACCATCTGGATGACCATCCCCGCACTGTTGCTGGGCCTCACGTTCGTCATCCCACCGGTACTCACCCTGTGGGGGATGTGACGCAGCCTGTGGACAAAAAAGTTTCGGCCCGACGAACTACCAAAGTATGAGAGAGACAAGGAACGGACCAATGAACAATCACCACTGGATCACCGGGCTCTGGCTGCAGCTGACGCGCCCCACGGCCCGCGACGAACGAGGACTGTCCCAGTCCACCGAGAACGCCATCCTGCTGGCCGGCGCGGTCGCCGTCGCCTTCATCATCGTCACCGCCGTGACGACGTTCGTGCAGGGCGAACTCCCCTTCTGATGACCGGCCGGGGCGTGATCGGGACATGAGGTCGCTCAAGGCACTGGCGGCGCTGCTGTTGCTGGCGGCGCTGCTCCTCGGCGTGCCCTGGGCGCTGCTCGAGTGGGGCCGCGCCGCCGAACTGGCGCAGGTGGACTGGTCCACGGCCCTGCTGCGGCCCGACGACGGCCGCATCACCCTGGGTATCCTCACCCTGCTCGGATGGGCCGCGTGGGCGGTGCTCGCCGTGACCACCGTGCTGGAGTTGCTGCGCACCGTGTCCAGAGGAGTGGTGGACCTGCGCCTCCCGGGCACCGGGTGGCTGCGCCCAGTGGTCGCCTCGCTCGTTGCGGCGGTTGCCGCGCCGCTGCTGGGCTCCGCGATGGCCGGGACCCATCCCGATCTGGCACCACCGCCGGCCGCCGCCGTCGCCCCGCTGGAGGACCGGGACGACGCCGTCGCGCACACCGGCGCGGACCCGACGCCGGAGCAGGACGCCGCGCCCGAATCGGGCCGCTACGTCATCCAACCGGGCGACGAGCTCTGGTCTCTGGCCGAGCGGATGCTGGGCTCCGGTGACAGGTGGCGGGAGATCCTCGAGGTGAACCCCGGGCTCACCCACGACGCGCACCTGCGCCCGGGAAACGCCATCAACCTGCCCGAGGGAACGGAGCCCGACGCCTCGGCGGGGATCGACGACGTCCCCCGGATCACGGTCGAGCATGGCGATACCCTGTGGGACCTGGCCGACGAGCACCTCGGCGAGGCGAACCGCTGGCCCGAGCTGCACGAGGCCAACCGGGACCTGGTCCAGGACCCGGACGAGATCCAGGTGGGTTGGGAGCTCCACGTGCCGGACAGTTCAACCTCCGAAGCCGCCAACCCCCAGCCGCCCGACGCCGAGCCCGCCCCCTCGGCGGTCGCCGACGGCCCCACCGAGACCGGTCCGGAGACCACCGTCGGGGAGACCCCACCTCCGGATCCGGAACCGACCACACCGCAGGCCACGGCCACCCCCAGCAGCGCGACAACGCCGTCGGCCACCACATCAGCCACGGCCACCCCCCGCCCCGCTCCCACGGAGACGCAGCCCACCTCGGCGACGCACCCTTCGGAACCGGAACCCGAGCCGAGCGTGGAGGTGGACGCCGCCCGCCAGCACGACATCCTTGGCCCGCTGGGAGCGGTGCTGGCCGCCGGTGTGTTCGCCGGCGTCGCGGCCCGGCGTCGCACGCAACTGCTGCAGCGTGCCGTCGGCCGTCGGGTCCTGCCGCTGCGCCCGGAGCTGCAGCGGTTCTGGTCCTCCCTCACCAAGCGCGGCAGCGAGGCAACGCCGCCGACGGACATGCCCCCGACCGGGGTCCTGCTGGGCTGGGAGGAGGACCGGGACGTCACCTGCGAGCTGGAGGCGAACCGGTGCACCCTCGCGCAGGGCTCGCCGGAGGACTCACTCGCCGCCGTCTCCGCGATGCTGACCAGCCTGATGTGCGCACCGTGGTCGGTCGGGGTAGAGGTGGTGACGGTCCAGTCCCCCGACGACTGGGAGGCGAGCCTCGACGACCCCCGCCTCACGGGCGTGTCGGGCCTTGAGCAGGGCCTCGTGGAACTGCAGAAGCTGTGCGCCTCCAGGAGGATCGAGATGGGTAGCTCGAACCTCGCCCAACTGCGCGGGGACGAGGACCTGGCCAGCGCCTGGGCGCCGGTGGTGTTCGTCTTCTGCGGCCCGGTGCCCGAGGCGGCGCTGCGCCGCATCGACGACTGCCTCTCCCTCGGCGAGGTCGGGGTCAGCGCCGTGGCGGCCGTGGCCGAGGGCACCGTCCCGGCCAAGCGCTGGCACCTGGTGCGGCTGGAGTCGGCCGAGCGCGCCGTCCTGCTGCCCGCCGGGACGGCGTTCATGCCCCAGCTGCTGTCCGCGCCGGCGCGGCACGCGGTGGTGGAACTCTTCGCCGGCGCCAACGACGACACCACCGAGCCCGCCCCCTGGTGGGACGAGGACCCCCTGCCCCCGAACGTGAAGGTCCTGCCCCGCAAGACGCTCGAACCCACCAAGGACAACGCGATGTCAGCCCGGCCACTGGATGCACAACACCCGACCCTCCTGCTGCTCGGCCCCGTCGAGCTGCGTGGCTGCACCGGACCGGCACCGTCGCGTTCCAGGGCCGCGAGCGCCGAGTGTTGCGCGTGGCTGCTCACCCATCCCGGATCGACCCCGAGCCGGATGGCCCGGGACCTGGTGGTGGCCGAGTCCACGCGTCGGTCCATGGTCAGCCGGCTGCGCAGCTGGCTCGGTGACGACGAGTCGGGCAGCCCGTACCTGCCCGACGGCTACTCGGGCCGCCTGGAACTCCACCCCGACGTCGAGTCCGACTGGGAGAGGTTCCAGATGCTGCTCGCCGGCGGCGTGAACCACGCCAGCTCGGCGCTCCTGCAGGAAGCCCTCGAGCTGGTCCGCGGCGAACCGCTGGAGGACGTCGCGTTCCAATGGCCTTGGGCGGAGCAGCTCCGCATGGACATGGTCAGCATGGTCACCGACGCCGCCACCGTCCTGTTCGACCGCGCACTCGAGCAGGGAGACCGGGACGCGGCGCGCTGGGCGCTCGCCCGCGGCCACATGGCGGCCGGCGCCGACGAGACCCTCACGGTGCGCGGCATCCAACTCCTGGCCCTCACCGGTGACCGGACCGAGGTGGACCAGGCCATCCGGAAACTCACCCGCGCGGTCAGGGCCGAGGGGAGGGACCTGACCACGGACTCGGTGCGGCGCATCCAGGAGTCCCTGCACCTGGTGGTCGCGGGGCAGGAGGCCAACTGAGGCTGGGCAGGGCTGTCTACTGGTTGAGCGCCTCGGTGGGCTTGTCGCCGTCGCCGTGGTCGCCGAAGAGTCCGCCCCGGTGGCCCTCGCCCTGCACCTTCAGGGACTCCTCGTCGCCCAGCAGCTTGTGGTGGTGGGGATGGTGCTCGCCGTCGCCGAGCAGGCCCGAGCGGTGTCCCTCCCCCTCCACGGCGAGATCCGATTGGTCGCCCAACCGGTTGTCCGTGCTGCTGACCACCACCGCGACCTCCTCCTCGTCCTCGTCATCCTCGTCGAACTCCACAGGGATGGAGGTGTGCTCGTGGATGACGAGCCACTGCCCGCCGAGCTGCTGCACGACGAAGGTGGCCCGTGCCTCGAGCTCCACCTGCTCGTCGGTGCCGACGATGGTGCCGGAGTAGGTGACGTGCCCGTTGACCACCGCGAGTTCGGTGGCCTCGATGATCTCGACGTCGACGAAGTCGCACTTGGCCTCGCGGCCGGGCTCGAACGCGCCGAACCAGCCCTCCACCTGCTGACGCCAGGCGGCCTTGTCCGGGTACTCGGCGGGCTCGGCGGAATCGAAGACCCGGGCGTCGTCGGCGTAGAGGGCGAGGAAGGCCTCGACGTCGAGGGCTTCATAGGCGTGGATGTAGGCGTCGATGAACTCGCGAGGGGTGGACATCATGGCTCCTTGTTCAGCGGCCCCAGGTTCGGGACCCATTACCCAACGCTATCCCCGCACGGTGTCGCGGTCAGCCGAAACCAGAAGCCGCCCGCACCAGTTCACCGCGTGTTCATCCGCGGCGTCGTCCCCTCCCCACCAACTACTACATGCTGTAGAGTCCCGGCGCAGGGAGGTGGTTGCGCTGATCGGCAGGAAACGTGCACCCGGCGCGCTCGAGGCGGAGATCATGCAGGTCCTGTGGGACCACGCGGAGCCCATCAGCGCCCGCGAGGTCCAGGCGGCACTCTCCGGCCCGGAACCCGCCACCACCACCGTCCTCACCGTCCTGGACCGGCTCCGCAAGAAGGGCCTCGTCCGCCGCTGCGGCGACGGCCCCCGCAAGGTGCGCTTCGCCGCCGCCCAGTCCGGCGAGGAACAGGCCAGCACCACCATGCTCTCCGCCCTCGGTGGCGCCACGGACCGTGAGGCCGTGCTGCTGAAGTTCGCCGGCAACCTCAAGCCCCACGACGTCGACGTGCTGCGTCGGGCCCTCGACGCCAACGCCAGACTGCGCGGGTAGGCATGCCCACCGTGATCGGCTGCCTCGTCGCCGCCGCCCTCCTGATGACCCTGTCGCCGTGGCTGCTGACCCGCGGCAACTGGCAGGTGGCCCGCCCGCGCCTCGCGCTCGGAGCCTGGTTCGCCGCGCTGGCAATCGGTGTGGCGCTGGTGGCGACAGCCCTCGTCGGGACCGCACTCGCCGCGGCCGCTCTGGCTGCCTCGGCCGGCGACGACGGCGCCTCCGGCGGAGCGGTGGTCACGGTCGTCGCCTGGGTGTCACTGACCGCGGCGGGTGCGTTCATCGGGTTGCTCTCGGGACTGTCCCAGCCACTGGTGGACTCCTATCGGCGCAGCCTGCGCCGGTTCGCGCCCGTGGCCACGTCCCGCGAGGACAGGGGCCCGTTCACGCTCGTGCGGTTCACCTCGGAGGAGTTCCTCGCCGTCGCCGTCCCAGGCCGACGCCCCGAGATCCTGCTGTCCTCCGCCCTCGAGGCGGCCCTCACCCCCGCGCAGCTCCGCGCCGTGCTCGCGCACGAGTACGCCCACCTGCGCCACCGTCACGGCCTGGTGGTGCGGATCGCCGAGCTGAACGCACTGTGCCTGCCGCGCTGGCTGCCCGCCGGTGCGGCGCTGCGCAGCGCCACCCTGCTGCTGGTGGAACTCGTCGCCGACGACGTCGCCGCCCGGCAGGCAGGCACCCTCACCCTCGCCGGGGCCCTCGCCCGGATCGGGCGGTTCAGCGACGATCCCGGCCTGGAACTGCGGGCTGCCCGGCTGGAGGCATTCCGCAGCGGGAGCGAGCCCCGCGGGCTGCCGGTGCCCGTGCAGATCTGACCCCGCCCCGTGGCGATGGGGCTCAGCCGATCCTGACGTCGAAGACCGCGATGGGCCGTTCGTACTTGGACGTGCGCGCCGCCACCTGGACCTTCCAGGCCCCGGCAACCGGAAGGTGCACCGTCGCCACCCAGGAGCCGTCGTCCTCGGCCACCACCTCCGCGGGCACGGGTCCGAGGTCCTGTTCCGGCATTCGGAAGGACACCTCGACCTCCTCCGGGGCCGGGGCCGTCCCGTCGACGGCGAGGGTGAACGCGAAGCTGTTGGTGCCAACCGCCCCCGGGCTGAGGACCCCCTCCACCGTGAGGCCCTGCGACTCGACGGCCACCTGCTGCGGCCCGTGGTCGTGGCCGTGGGAGGGGCTGGTGTTGGCGAGGAACCCCGTGAGCAGCACCGCGCCGACGAGCAGCGCCGCCTCGTGGCGCAGGGCCCGGAAGAACTTGGGACGGGAGCGGCTGGTGGGCAGCATCCGGAACCGCACCCAGGCAGCCAGGGCCAGGGCCGCGAACACCACCATCACCTTGACCAGCAGCAGGCGTCCGTAACCGGTGCCCAGGAGGTTCTCGACGGAGCCCAGGACCATGGTCCCCATGGCCGTGCCGGTGACGACGATGAGGGCGACAGCCCAGAGCGCCCAGCGGGAGAACCGCGCCAGGGCTGCGCGCATCTCCCGCTTCTCCGGCCGCGCGTGGAAGAACAGCAACATCGCCAGCAACCCGCCGAGCCAGAACGCGCCTCCCAAGAGGTGCCCCGCGTCCGCGAGCAGCATGGCGGGCGGGTTGAACGCGAGCGTGTGTCCCACGGCCGCCGGCGCCAGCGCGGCAACCGCCGCGAGCAGCACCGACTGGGCGTCGCGGGGGGTGAATTCGCCGCTCCGCCGGCCGAGCAGGTGCGCGGACCAGCCGAGCACCGCCACCGCGAGCGGGACCAGCGCCACCATCGTCGAGACTCCCGGCGCCCAGGCGCCCGGATCCAGGAGCGCGCCCGGTCCGGCGCCCACCACCCGCAGCCCCGAGGCAGGCACGAGGAGCGCAGAGGCCAGGCAAGCCGCGCCGAGCGTCCACCGTTCCGCCTGAACGAGGGCGCCGACGGTTCCGCCCGGCCCCCGCAGCACCACCCGCGCACAGAAGACCAGCCCGGCGAATGCGAGCAGCCCCAGGTAGAACACGCCGCTGAGGACCCGCACCAGCAGTTCCGTGGCCGCCGGCGTGGCCGACGCGGTTACGGGCGGGGCGCCGGGTGCCGCATCCCCGACGCTGAACGTCACGACGCCGCTGACCGGGTGCCCGTCGGCCGAGACCACTCGGTAGGCGACGGCGTAGGTGGCGTCGGTGGGCAGCGGCGGCAGTTCGACGGTGACCGTCGCGTCGGTGGCGGTGGCGGACAGGGGCGTCGGGTCGGCGTCGGTGGTGAGCAGGCGGATAGCTCCCTCGACCAGTCCGACGGACTCGCTGAAGCGCAGTTCGACCGTGCTGGGCGCCTCGGCCAGGACCGCGCCGTCGGAGGGGGTGGAGGAGACGAGTTCGGCGTGGGCCGCGGCGGGTCGGGCGGAGCCCAGCACCGCGAGCAGTGCCAGCAGCACCACCGCGAGCAGTCGGCGTCCGGTGGCCGGGCGGGCCCTCAACGCTGCCGTCTTCGTGGATGCTGCCGCTGTCGTGGATGCTGCTCTTGTACGGGCAGCACTGACCGACAACGGCAGCACTGAGCGGCGACGGTGGGTCATGACCCCTTGCGCGAGCGCACCAGCGCAGCGGCGCCCAGCACGACGCCGAGCGCACCGGCACCCAGCCCGGCGAGGCTCCACGCGTCGGGACCGGCAGCCCAGCCCGCCTCGGCCGAGCCCGGGTCGTCGCCCTCACCCGAGCCCGCGTCGTCGGCCCCACCCGACTCGTCGTCGGAATGGCCGTGGCCGCCGGAGCCCGCGACGACATCGAGTGACGGTGCGGGGAACGCCAAGTCGTGCGGGTCCTGGCCGGCGGCGGGGACCTCCACCCAGGCGGACTCCCCCTCCTCGCAGGTCTGCACCACGGGGAAGTGGAGTGTGGTGCCGGCGGCCTCGGCGGGCAACTGGAGGGAGAGCTCCAGCACGTCGCGCTGGCCGTCGGGCAGCGGTGTGGTGGCGGTCCAGACCACCTCGGCCACCCGCTCGGTGACCTCGTTGCCGTGGCTGTCGGCGACGGGCTCGTCGAGGGTCTCGGTGACGGTCTCCAGCGTGTAGAGGGCGTTGCGGGTGGGGGTGACGGAGTTGATCCCGGCGGGCACCTGCACGGCGATCTCGGTGGTGGGCGAGCCCTCGCAGCCGTGCGGGACGCTGAACGAGAGGACGGCATACGCCCCGGCCTCGTCCGTGGTGGAGGTCACGCCGACGTGCGCCGCGGCCACCCCGGCCCCCGCCCAGGCCAGGCCGAGCGCACCGACGGCCATCACCGTCGCCACCCGGGCGCGACCCGACACGCCGCGTCGAACAGCCGCAGGGGGCACCGGCGCCCCTTCCGCCCGGAATCGTCGGCGTGTCGGGTCGCCCCCACCGGGCGCCCGGTCGGCCCCAGCGCGAGTCCAAGCTTCGAAACCCATGAAATCCTCTTCCCTCAGCCCAACATCATCCAGCACATCGCCGCCATGCCGGCGGCCATGACCACGCCCGAGCCCGTGTCCACCGGTCCGGGCGGCACGGACCGGGGGCGGCGCACGGCCTCGAACGTCTCCACCAGCATCGCGACGGCGGACACGGCCATGGCAGCGGTGGCAGCGGTCCCCGTGAGCACGCCGACGGCACCCGGGTCTGCGTGCTGGTGCGCGACGGGCGCGTCCCCCGTGGGCGCCATCACCACCACCATCCACACCATCGCGAGCATGCTCGCGGCGTGCGAGACCTGGAACAGCGGTCCGTGGCAGCCGGTGTCGTAGTGCGAGATTCGCTTGGTGGCCAGCAGCACGGCCAGCACCGCGAACCAGACCGCCCCGGCGGAGAACAACAGCACCTGCGGCAGGGCCGGGACGTACCCCCACCACGGCCACACCATGGCCACCATGACCACGGCCATCGCGAGGTGGAGTAGGTGCATCACCACTTGCAGCGGCTTGCGGATCTCGGCCACCACCCGGCCCAGCAGGTAGCAGGCGAGCACTCCGAAGACGACGGTGAACGCCCACTGCGCCAGCGGTTGGTCCACCTCGCATCCCCTTCTGTTCTACAACTTGTAGTGGAACGCTAGCAGCAGGCGGGTACCCCCACAACTACGTGTTGTAGAGTTGCGGCGGTCGATCAAGGACGGTGCCGTGAAGGTTGAGCAGGTGGCGGAACTGGTCCGTCGGACAGGAAGTGCGTGCGGGTCCATCCCGACGACGCCGCAGCGCGCCGCGCAGCACGGAGGTGCAGCCGCGTGACCGCCACCGTCCAGACCCCCACGGCCACCCCGACCAGCCGCGTCCCGGGCGCGCTGACGGGACTGCTCGCCGTCGCCCTCCTGCTGGCCATCCCGGTCACCGTCACCGCCCTGCTGGGCGCGGGGCCGTACGAACAGATCGTGCGCGTGTTCCCCGGCCCGCTGGTCTCGATCACCACCACGGTGCTGCGGACCGTTGCCGACGGTGCGGCGCTCGTCAGCGTCGGTGCCATCGTGGTGCTGCTGTTCCTGCGCGACGCCGCCTCCAGGCAGGCGCAGGACCTGGGGCACTCGTTCGAACTCTCGGTGCTGCAGCGCGCCTCCAGCCTGTGGATGCTCGCCGCCGCCGGCCTGATGCTGTTCGACCCGCTCGACACCTCCGGCGTGGACCTCGCCCAGATCATGATGCCCGGCGCGCTGGCCTACGTGCAGACCGCCGCCTACGCGCCGCTGTCGGTGTTCGTGCAATTCTTCGGCGCCACCATCGTCACCCTCGGCGCCCACTTCGCCCGCCGCTGGACCGGCCTGCTGTTCCCGCTGCTGGCGGCCACCTGGGCGGTCCTCGCACCCGTCGTCGTGGGCCACGTGCTGGTCGGCCCGGACCACGACTTCGGCAGCGACGCCGTCGTCATCCAGCTGTTCGCCACCCAGTCCCTGTTCGGCGTGCTGGCGGTGCTGGCGCTGCGGGCCTGGGCCGGGCACGAGATCACCCCCGGCATCCGGCGCCGCACGGCCCTGCTGGGCGCCGTCGCAGTGCCCGTGATCGTCGTCACCGACGTCGTCCTGGCCGTCTTCCTGCTGGCCGGCACGGGGCTGTTCTCCTCGCTCAGCGGCTGGTTCATCGTTGCCCGCTGGGCCTGCCTGGCCGTGCTCGTGGCGGTGGGGGTCCTGTCCACGCGCCGAGTCCTGGGCCGCCCCGACGACGCGCCCGCCCCGTCGCAGGCCCGGGCCCGGCTGGCGCTGTCCGTGGCCGCGCTGGCGATCGCGGGCTGGACGGGCGTCACCGTCGCCCACCTGCGCGTGCCCACCCCGCAGTACTTCGTGCCCACCAGCATCACCCAGACGTTCCTGGGCTTCGACGTCGACGCCGCCCCCACCGCGTTGGTGCTGTTCACGAACTGGCGCCCCAACGTGCTGCTGCTGGCGATCGCGGTGGCCGCCGTCGCCGCCTACTTCGTCGCCCTGCGCGCGGCCCGCCGCCGCGGGGTCGAGTGGCCCGTGGGCCGCACCATCGCCTGGACCCTGGGCTGGGCGCTGGTCGTCTTCGCCACCAGCTCCGGCTTCGGGAAGTACTCCGCCGCGCACTTCGGCATCCACATGATGGTCCACATGAGCCTGTCCATGATGGCGCCGGTGCTGCTGGTGCTGGGCGGGTTCCTGACGCTGCTGCTGCGCGCCAACAAGGCCGACGGCGACACCCAGCACAACCTGCACGACTGGGTCAGCCAGGCGATGGGCTGGAAGGTGGTGCGGTTCCTCTACAACCCGCTGATCGTGTTCATCGCCTTCATCGGCTCCTACTACGTGCTCTACCTGACCGAGCTGTTCGGGACGATGGTGCGCTACCACTGGGCGCACCAGCTGATGAACGTGCACTTCCTGCTGGTGGGCTACCTCTACTACGGCCTGATCATCGGCGTCGACCGCGCCCCCAAGCCGCTGCCGCACCTCGGCCGGCTGGGCCTGATCATGGCCGCGATGCCGTTCCACGCGTTCTTCGGCGTCATCCTGATGGGCAGCCAGACCATCATCGCCGCCACCTTCTACACCTACCTCGACCTGCCGTGGATGGATCTTGCGGCCGCGCAGGAACTGGGCGGCGGCGTCGCCTGGGCCGGCGGTGAGATCCCCGCACTGGTGGTGATCATCGCGCTCGGCATCCAGTGGGCCAGGCAGGACCGCAAGGAGGCCGCCCGCAAGGACCGGCACATGGACTCCGGCCGCGACCAGGAGTTCGAGGACTACAACGCCATGCTCGCGCGGCTCGCCCAGCGCAACCCGCAGGCACCCAAGGCCCCCGTGAAGGAGGACCCGCAGCCGTGACCCTGGACACCAGTGCCCCCGCAGCGCAGGAGATGATCGAACTCGACATCTCCGGGATGACGTGCGCCGCGTGCGCGAACCGCGTCGAGAAGACCCTCAACAAGCTCGAGGACGTCTCCGCGACGGTGAACTACGCCACCGCCCGCGCCCACGTCACCGGCTACGGCGCCCACGGCGTCGAGAAAGTCCTCGCCCAGGTGGAGAAGGCCGGCTACGGCGCCCACGTCCACGACGGCGCCGACGACGAGTGGTCGAAGCGGGCCACCGAGGACCGGATCGTCTCGCTGCGACGCCGCCTGATCCTGTCGGCCATCCTGACCGTGCCGCTGATGGACATCACCATCGTCCTCGCGCTGGTGCCGGACTGGCGCTTCCCCGGCTGGGAACTGCTGTGCATCCTGCTTGCCCTGCCCATCGTCACCTGGTGCGCCTGGCCGTTCCACCGCGCCACCCTGCGCAACCTGCGCCATGGCTCGGCCAGCATGGACACGCTCGTTTCCATTGGCATCACCGCCTCCTTCGGGTGGGCGGTGGCGACACTGCTGTTCGGCCTGGGCGAGGCCACCGACACCGGCTTCTGGCTCGGCTTCGGCGCCACCCCGGAGGGCGCCAACTCCATCTACCTCGACGTCGCAGCCGGCATGACCACGTTCCAGCTGGCCGGGCGCTACTTCGAGACCCGCTCGCGGCGGCGCGCCGGCGACGTCCTGGGCGCGCTGAACGCCCTGGCCACCAGCACCGCGCGGGTGCTGCGCGACGGCGTCGAGTCCGTGGTGCCGATCGCCGAGCTCCGCAAGGGCGACACATTCGTCGTCCTGCCCGGCGAGTCCATCCCCGCCGACGGCCGGATCCTGGTGGGCAACGCCGCCGTCGACACGTCGATGATGACCGGCGAGCCGATGCCCGTCCCACGCGGCCCCGGCGACGACGTCACCGGCGGCACCATCTCCACCGACGCCCGCATCGAGGTGCAGGCGCTCAAGGTGGGCGCCCACACCCAGCTGGCCCAGATGGCCGTGCTCACCGAGCAGGCGCAGGCCCGCAAGTCCCGCGTCCAGAAGCTCGTGGACCGGATCACCGCCTGGTTCGTGCCCGTCGTGGTTGCCCTGGCCATCGTCGTCGGCCTGGTCTGGGTGCTGCTGGGCACCGCACCGGTGGTGGCCTTCGGCATCGGCATCTCCGTGCTGATCATCGCCTGCCCGTGCGCCCTGGGCCTGGCCACCCCCACCGCCCTGATGGTGGGCATCGGCCGCGGCGCCACCCTCGGCATCCTGATCAAGGGCCACGACGCCCTCGAGGCCAGCGGCGGCATCACCACCGTCGTCCTCGACAAGACCGGCACCCTGACCAGCGGACGCATGAGCGTCGCCGAGGTCTCCGGTTTCACCGCCTCCGACGACGACGTCGTGGCCCTGGCCGCGGCCGTCGAGCGCGGCTCCGAGCACGCCATCGCCCGCGCCGTCGAGGCCGCCGCCGAGGAGCGCGCGCTCGTGCTGCGCCCGGCGACGGAGTTCCAGACCCTGCCCGGCCTCGGCGCCGCGGCACGGGTCGACGGTGCACGCGTCGTGGTGGGCAACCCGAAGCTGCTGGGCGAGCAGGACGTCGAGATCACCCCCGCCGCGCAGGCGGCCATTGACCGCGCCGACGCCGAGGGTAACACCATCGTCCTGGTGGCCCGCGAAGGGGAGCTCGTCGGCCTGCTGGCGCTCACCGACGCCATCAAGTCCGACGCCGCCCGCGCCGTCGCCGCACTCCACGAGCAGGGGCTCGAGACGGTGCTGTTGACCGGCGACTCGCAGCAGGCCGGCGAGCGCATCGCCCGCGAGCTCGGCATCGGCAGCGTCCATGCCGGGGTGCTGCCGCAGGGCAAGGCCGACGTCGTGAAGGAGCTGCAGGCGCAGGGCAAGCGGGTCGCGATGGTGGGAGATGGCATCAACGACGCGATCGCGCTGGCCACCGCGGACCTGGGGCTCGGCGTGGTCACCGGCACCGACGTCGCCCTCAAGGCCGCCGACATCATCCTCGTGCGGGACGACCTGATGGTGATCGCCGACGCCATCGGGCTGTCGCGGAAGACGCTGCGCACCATCAAGGTGAACCTGTTCTGGGCGTTCGGCTACAACGTCGCCGCCATCCCCATCGCCGCCATCGGGCTGCTGAACCCGCTGATCGCGGCCGGGGCGATGTCCCTGTCCTCGGTGCTCGTCGTCCACAACAGCCTGCGCCTGCAGAACTACCGCAGGAAGCGCTGACGGCCCTATCCTCCTTCTCGGGAAGTGCGCTCCCGACACCCGAATCCGCGTCACTGGGTGGGCTTTGGGCGCCCGCCCGTTCGGACGGGAGTAACGTTTCAATCGAGACTCAAGGAAGAGGTGTACAACTGTGAAGACATTCACGCTGCCCGGAACCGACATCGTCGCCCCCAACGTCGTCCTCGGACTGATGCGCATCGAGAACAAGAGCGACGACGAGATCCGGGAGTTGACGCGTACGGCGCGCGACGAGGGGATCGACTTCTTCGACCACGCCGACATCTACGGGACCGGCATCCACACCTGCGAGCGCCGCTGGGCCGAGGCGATGCAGCTCAGCCCGCCGGAGCGCGAGCAGGTCACCATCCAGACCAAGGCCGGCATCATCAAGGACGGGCCGTACTACGACTTCTCCTACGAGCACCTGGTCTCGACGGTGGAGGGCTCACTGGAGGCGCTGGGGACCGACTACATCGACATCCTGCTCCTCCACCGCAGTGACGCGCTCGTGGACCCCGAGGAGGTGGCCCGCGCGCTGGACGAGCTCCACAGCTCCGGCAAGGTGCGCCACTTCGGCGTCTCGAACCACACGCCGGGCCAGATCGAGCTGTTGAAGAAGTACGTGCAGCAGCCCCTCGTCGCCAACCAGCTGCAGCTGTCCATCGGCCACGCGGCGCTGCTGGCGCAGGGCATCGCGATCAACGTCGAGGGCCGCCAGGAGGCGTACAACCTCGACGGCGGCGGCATCGTCGACTACTGCCGCCTCAACGACATCACGATCCAGGCGTGGTCCCCCATGCAGACCCGGGTACCGGACCGCCACGTGTTCCTCGGCTCGGAGCACCACCCGCAGCTGAACGCGATGATCAACGAGCTTGCCGCCAAGTACGGCGTCGAGCCCGAGGCGATCGCCACCGGCTGGATCACCCGCCACCCCGCCGGCATGCAGGTGGTACTCGGTACGACGACGCCCGCGCGCGTCTCGGCGTCGGCGAAGGGCTCCGAGATCCCGCTCACCCGCCCCGAGTGGTACGGGCTGATGCAGAAAGCCGGATACCTGATCCCCTGATCCCCCCGTCACCTGCCCTGTTCCCGGACACCTGCCCTACAAGGCAGGTAACGAGGAACAGGGCCGGTGTCTTCACCCAGGTTTTGCACGGTTGGCCCCGGATACCGGTAGACATGACACATGGATCCATTCACGTTCGAGGGGGACTGGAGCGGTCAGCTGATCGCGACCGCCATTCATGCGGGCCACGACCTGCGGCCCGAGATCGCCGAGCGGCTCGTCCTCGACGAGGCCACCCGGTTGCGCGAGGAGGACCCGTTCACCGACCTGCTGGGAGCCCGTGCCCCCGCCCGCGTCGTGGTGAACCGGTCCCGCTTCGAGACCGACCTCAACCGGATCCGTGAGAAGGCCGTCTACAAGAACCCCGCCGACGCGTGGGGGCTCGAGCTGTGGGACGAGTACCCGCTGCCCGAGGACGTCATCGGCCGCAGCCTCGAGGTCTACGACTCGTTCTTCGAGGCACTGGGCGAGCGGCTCGACGAGGTGGCCGCCCGCGGCCCGTTCATCGTGCTCGACGTCCACTCCTACAACTTCCGCCGCGAGGGACCCCGGCAGCCCGACGAGCCGGTGATGGAGAACCCCGAGATCAACCTCGGCACCGGATCGCTCAACATGGACCTCTTCGGCGACGTCGACGCCGCCTTCCGGCTCGCGATGGCGGCCCAGCACTTCGACGTCCGCGAGAACGTCAAGTTCAAGGGCCAGAACCTCGCCTGGTGGGTGCACGAACGCTACCCGCGCACCGGCTGCGTGCTCGCGCTCGAGTTCAAGAAGGAGTTCATGGACGAGTGGACCGGTGAGCCGGACCGCGAGCGGATCGACTTCCTCGCAGACGGCCTGGCCCGCTGCTTCGAGCCCATGCTGGGGGCGTTGCCCAAGTGATGACACCCGCCGACAACCCACTCTCGACAAATGACCAGGCGGTGGACCACCAGCTCTCCCAGCTGGGCACGAGCTTCCGGTTCATCCTAGACGTCACCCCCGTCGACGCCGACGACGTCAGCGTCGCCTTCCTGGAGCGACCCCACGAACCCGAGTTCACCTACCGCGAGGTGGGCGTGGACCCGGAGGTGGCGGCGAAGATGCTCGCCGACGTCGACGTGGCCAGCGTGGAGGACAACACCGTCGGCGCGCTGCTGCGCGGCAAGCACAGGGAGCTGGAGTTGCAGCTCGCGATGCTCCGCTCCCGCGGCACCAGCGACTTCCACGCCCTCAGCCTCGAGCTCTACGGCGGCGTGGCACCCAACCTGCTCACGGCCGCCAGGTCGGTGATCGAACGGGTCGACCCCGAGCCGTACCGCGGCGAGCACCTGGACGCCGAGGAGTTCCTCGCCATGGCCGAGGCGGAGATCGACCGCTACCGCCAGAGCAACCCCGACATCGACATCCACGCCGAGATCCGCCACGACTCCACCGGAATCATGGTCAGCGAAAACGTCCTGCTGGTCGGACCCGAGTCGAAGGTGGCCACCGGGCGCGCCAACGCTCTCATCCAGCACGAGATCGGCACGCACCTGGTGACCCAGGTCAACGGCTCCCACCAGCCCCTGAACGTCCTGGGCACCGGGCTCGCCGGCTACGACGAGACCCAGGAGGGCCTCGCCGTGCTGGCCGAGATCGCCGCCGGGGCGCTGACCACGGGCCGGATGCGGCAGCTCGCGGGCCGCGTCGTAACGGTGCACTCGATGGTGGAGGGCGCCTCCTTCGTGGAGTGCTGGCAGGACCTCGTCGACGCCGGCTTCCCGCGCCGTGGCGCGTTCACCACCACCATGCGCGTCTTCCGCTCCGGCGGCCTCACCAAGGACGCGATCTACCTGCGCGGCCTGCTGGACCTGCTCGAGCACCTCTCGCGGGGCGGCTCCCTCGACGCCCTGTTCCTGGGCAAGTTCGCCCTGGAGGACCTACCCCTCGTCGAGGAGCTGAACAACCGCGGCGTACTGCACGAGCCCGTCCTACTACCCCACTGGTACGAGAACGAGGAAGGGCGCCAACGCCTCGCCGAGGCCGCCACCCAGACCGACCCCGCCCAACTGATCCAAGGAGCAGCATGAGAATCGGATTCGTCGTCAACGACGTCGCCACTGAAGATCCCGTCTACACCACCGTCAGGCTTGCGATGCAGGCCTCCAACATGGGACACGAGGCGTTCCTGATGGGAATGGGCGACTTCGCCTACGAGGTCGACGGCAGCCTCAGCGCCAAGGCGCGCGGCGTCGGCGGCAAGAACTATCGCTCCACCGAGCGCTACCTCGACGACGTGCAGAAGCCGGAGGTCGAGGAACAGATCAGCCTCTCGGAGTTCGACGTCGTGATGCTGCGCTCGGACCCTGCCGCCGACGCCTCCGAGGCCCCGTGGGCCAACAATGCCGGCGTCGCGTTCGGTCAGCTGATCGCCAACACCGGCGTCCTCGTGGTCAACGACCCGGGCAGTCTCGCCAACGCCCTGTCCAAGGCCTACTTCCAGCACTTCCCCGAGGTGGTCAGGCCACGCACGATGATCTCGCGCGACCAGGCCAAGATCGCCGCCTTCGTCGACGAGCTCGGCGGCAAGGCGGTGCTGAAGCCGCTGCAGGGCTCCGGCGGCAGCGGGGTGTTCCTGGTGAACGAGAAGGAGTCGCCCAACCTCAAGCAGATCACCGAGGCCATCGCACGCGACGGCTACGTCGTCGCCCAGGAGTACCTCACCGCCGCCCAGGAGGGCGACGTGCGGATGTTCGTGATGAACGGCCGCCCGCTGATGCGCAACGGCAAGTACGCCGCCTTCCGCCGCACCCCCTCGGGCGGCGACATCCGCTCCAACATGAGCGTGGGAGGCAAGGCGAAGGCAGTGCAGGTCACCGACGAGATGCTCGGCCTGGTGGACGTGGTGCGCCCGAAGCTGGTGGCCGACGGCATGTTCCTGGTGGGGCTGGACATCGTCGGTGACAAGCTGATGGAGGTCAATGTCTTCAGCCCCGGCGGGCTGGGCAGCGCGTCCCAGCTCTACGACGAGAACTTCTCGATCGCCATCATCGAGGACCTGGAGCGCAAGGTGCAGATCCACGGCCACTACGGCCTGCTGGGCAACACCGACCTGGCCACCATCTAGCGCCACGCGCCGGCGGCCCGCGCCCAACTCGGGCCGCCGCAGCGTCGCCTACAGTCGGATGATGATGAGCATCTGGGACAGGATCACCGGCCGCCGCGGTAGCTCCGGAAAGGGCGCGCCACTGGCGGGCCACGCCGAGTTGCACGCCCGTGCCGAGGCCGGCGACGCCGACGCCATGGTGGAGTACGCCCTGCTCCTGGTGGACGACAACCCGGCGGAGTCGACGGCGTGGCTGCGGCGCGCGGCCGACACCGGCCACCCGCAGGGCAGCTACTACCTGGGCGTCGTGCTGAATGACGAGGGCGACGTCGACGGCGCCCGCGAACAGTGGCGTCGCGCGGCGGATGCCGGGTACACGCCGGCGATGCACATCCTCGGCTTCACGCTCTACGAGGCGGGCGAGGTGGACCTCGCCAAGCAGCACTGGCGGCGCGCCGTCGAGGGCGGGAACGCCGACTCGATGGTGTTCCTGGCGATGCGGCTGCTCCAGGAGGGCGACGCCGACGGCGGCCGGGCGCTGCTGGAGCGGGCTGCTGCGCTGGGGAACCAGCTCGCCGTCGAGGGCCTGGCACAGCTCGACGCCTCCGACGGCCGGGGCTCCTGAGGTCCGCTCACGCGGGCTGGTCCGCCTCGGGTGAGCGGGGCGTGACCATCACCAGGACCACCCCGAACACGCAGATGGCCGCCAACACGTAGAACACCCTCGAGAGGTCCTCGGGGAAGGCCGCCGCCAGCACACCTCCGACGAGGGGGCCGGCCACGCCCCCGAGGCGGCCGAACCCCGCACACCAGGAGGTGGCCGCCGCACGCGAGGTGGTCGGGTAGTAGTTCGCGACGAAGCCGTAGATCAGGGTCTGGGTCCCGGAGGTCCCGATGCCCACGATGCCGACGGCGGTCATCATCAGCGAGGTCAGGCCGGGGGTGGCCGTGGTGGTGGCCAGCACGATGCCCACGGCGCCGACGGCGAACAGGACGGCGATCACCGGCTTGGCGCCCCAGCGGTCGGCCGCCCACGAGCCCCCGAGCCCACCGGCCACGGCACCCACGTTGAGCGCCAGCAGCAACACCAGGGAAGACTGCTCGCCGAGCAGGCCCTCGGTGAGCTGCGGCAGCCACGTGTTGAGTGAGTAGACCAGCAGCATTCCGACGGCGCTGAGCAGGCCCAGCACCACCGTCGGCAGCAGGAAGCGTCCTCCGAAGAGTTCCATGAAACCGCCCCCGGTCTCCTCGTCGACAGGCCACACTGGCGCCCCCGGCACTGGGATGCCGCGGCGCTGGGAGACCAGTCGGGCCTCCTCGTGCTTGCCGCGCGACTCCAGCCAGACCACCGACTCCGGCAGCTTCCAGAACGTCAGCGGCAGCAACGTCACCAGCGGGAGCGCACCCAGCCAGAACAGGCCGCGCCAGCCGATGAGGTCCAACGCGACCAGGGCGGAGGCGGCTGCGAACATCGAGCCCAGGGGGATGCCGCTGAAGACGATCGCGTTCGACAGGTTCTTGCGCCCCTCCGGGGCCATCTCGGAGACGACGACGGCGGTGGTGGCCGCCAGCGCCCCGATGCCGATACCGGTGACCAGCCGCATCACCCCGAAGGTGGCGGCGTCCGGCGCCATCGCGGTCAGCGCCATCCCCACCGACAGCCAGGCCGTGGACGCCAGCATCGGGATGCGTCGGCCGATCCGGTCTCCCACGGCCCCGATCCCGAGGGCCCCGAGCAGCATCCCCAACGGCGCCAGGCTGCCGAGCACGCCCCCGAGTCCCGAGGCGGCGGCGATGGCCTCCTTCATGCCGTCGGTCAGCTGGTCAGGGGGTACGCCCACGGACGCGGTCAGCGCGGTCTGCAGCTCCGGGGCGAGCGCCTCGAAGATCAGGCCGCCACGCTCGCGGAACTCCGGCATCACGGCGCCGTAGACGGCGAGGTCGTAACCGTCGAAGACCAGACCGGCGAGCGCTGTCCCCAGCACCCAGAACAGGGTGGTGCGTCGTCGGGAAGTGACGTCGGACATGGGCGAAGTCTTGCACGCACCCACTAGCCTTTGGGCATGGAAACCAGATTGCTCGGCCGCACCCTCCGCTCCGTCTCGGTCATCGGCCAGGGCTGCTGGCAGTTCGGCGGGGACTGGGGCAACGTCAGCGACGACGACGCCCGCGCCGTCCTGCACGCCGCCGCCGACGCGGGCGTCACGTTCTTCGACACCGCCGACGTCTACGGCGACGGCCACAGCGAGGAACTGGTGGGTGCGTTCCTGGCCGAACGCCCGAACGACTCGTTCTTCGTCGCCACCAAGCTCGGCCGCCGCGCGGACCCGTTCACCACCGAGACCTACACGCGTGAGAACCTGCGCGCCTGGACGGAGCGCTCGCGGCGCAACCTCGGCGTCGACACCTTGGACCTCACCCAGCTGCACTGCCCGCCCACGCCCGTCTACTCCACCGACTCGGTCTTCGACGCGCTCGACGAGATGGTCGACGACGGCTGGATCCGCAACTACGGCGTCTCCGTCGAGACCGTCGACGAGGCCCTCACCGCGCTGCAGCGCCCCGGCGTCGCCAGCATCCAGATCATCCTCAACGTGTTCCGCCGCAAGCCGCTGGAGCAGGTGCTGCCCGCCGCGAAGGCTGCCGGGGTGGGGATCATCGCGCGGGTGCCGCTGGCCAGCGGGCTGCTCACCGGCAAGTTCACGGAGCAGACCACCTTCGACGCCTCGGACCACCGCACCTTCAACCGGCACGGCGAGTCCTTCGACCAGGGCGAGACGTTCTCCGGGGTCCCCTACGACGTCGGCGTCGCGGCCGCGCGGGAGTTCGTCGAGCTGGTGCCCGAGGGCGTCACGCCCGCGCAGTTCGCGCTGCGCTGGGTGCTGGCGCAGGACGGCGTCTCCGCGGTGATCCCGGGCGCGAGCCGCTCCGAGCAGGCGACGGCGAACGCGGCCGCCGCCGACGTGCTGCCGCTGACGCAGGAGCAGCTCGACGCGCTGGAGGACCTCTATGACAGGCACATCCGCGCGCACGTGCACGAGCGTTGGTGAGCCTCAGAACGCGTAGGTGAGCGCCGGGACCGCGAGCACCCCGGCGGTGACCACCATGGTGGCCACGAACAGCAGTTTCTGGCGCACCACCAAGTAGAGCACCCCGGGCACCAGCAGGAACACGCCGATGGCGATCACGACGGGTGCGATGGCCAGCGACAGCTCTGACATGTAGGCGCCGGACATCCCGACCGACAGCTGCTGCAGCCCCACCCCGAGGATGCCGACGGGCACCAGCAGCGCCACGCACGTCAGTGCGATCGCCCACCACGGCGACCATCGGTTCGGCGCCTTCATGTCCCGAGTCTTGCACGCCCGGCTCGGTTACGTGGCGCACTTGGCCTCGGAGACGGAGCCAAGTGCGGCGGGCTACCAAGGTGGCGCACTTGGCTGGCGCGTTCGGCACCGGAGACGGAGCCAGATGCGCCACCCTGCTGGGGCCGGCGTCAGCCGCGCAGCGACGTCTCCCACTGCCCGTGCAGCGACGCGAAGTGGCCCGTGGCCTCGGCGACCAGGACCTCCGGGTCACCGTCCTCGACGATGCGGCCGTCGGCCATCACCAGCACGCGGTGCGCGATGGAGACGGTGGAGAGCCGGTGGGCGATGATGATGGCGGTGCGGCCCTTCAGCAGGGTCTGCAGGCCGCGCTGCACGAGGCGCTCGCTGGGCAGGTCCAGGGAGCTGGTGGCCTCGTCGAGGATCAGCACCTGCGGGTCCGCCAGGAACGCGCGCGCGAACGAGACCAGTTGCCGCTGCCCGGCGGACAGCCGGCCGCCGCGGCTGCGCACGTCGGTGTCGTAGCCGTCGGGCAGGGCGCGGATGAAGCCGTCGGCGCCGACGTTGATGGCCGCCGCCTCGATGTCGGCGCGCGAGGCCCCGGGCCGGCCGAGCGCGATGTTGTCGGCCACCGTGCCGGAGAACAGGTAGGACTCCTGGGTGACGGAGACGATGGTGCGGCGCAGGTCCGCGTCGGTGACGTCGCGCAGGTCCGTGCCGTCGATCCGCACGGCGCCCTGCTGCGGGTCGACGGTGCGGGCGATCAGCTTCACCAGCGTGGTCTTGCCGGCGCCGGTCTCGCCCACGAGCGCCACCACCTGGCCGGCGGGGATGTTCAGGTCGATGCGCGGCAGCACCGGCGTGCCGTCGGTGTAGGAGAAGGTGACGCCGTCCACCTCGATGTGCCCCTTGGCGCCGTCGAGCGCGACGGGCACCTCCGGGTCCGCGAGGGTGGGCTCCTCCTCCAGGACGCCGGAGATCTTCTCCAGGGCGGTGGTGGCGCCCTGCAGCTGGTTGACGAACATCATGATCTCGGTGACCGGGTCGAAGAACTGCCGCGCGTACAGCACTGCGGACAGCAGCACGCCGACGGGCAGGGTGCCGGCCAGCACGCGGCTGCCGTCGTAGAACATCAGGACGGCCGAGACGATCCCGGACAGGGCGACGATGAACGTGTTGGCGACGGCGAACACGAAGAACACGTCGGCGTTGGTGTCGCGATAGCTCTCGGCGCGTTCCTTGAACTCTCCGGTGCGGACCTCTTCGGCGCGGAACGCCTGGACGGCGCGGATGCCCACCATGGACTCCACGAAGGAGCCGATCATCCTGGCCGAGGCCACCCGCACCTTGCGGAACCGGTTGCGGGACTGGATGACGAACCAGAACGCGAACAGCCCCGTCGGCACCAGCCCGGCCAGCAGGATCAGGCCGGAGGGGACGTCGAGCAGCATCAGCGCGACGACGGTCATGCCGAGGAACAGCAGCGAGCTGACGAACTGGGAGATGCCGCCGGCGACGAACTCGCGGATGGCCTCGACGTCGCTGGTCTGGCGCGAGATCAGCCGGCCCGAGGTGTAGCGCTCGTGGAAGGCGATGCTGAGGCGCTGCGAGTGTGCGAACAGGCGACGGCGCAGCTCCAGCACCAGCGCCTGCGCGAACTTGGGCGTGACGGCCTTGGCGTGGCCCTCCAGCAGGCCGGCCAGCAGCGCGCTGACCAGGGTGGCCGTCGCGATGAGGATGAACCGGGACCACTGGCCGGTGTCCAGGGCGTGGAAGCCGGCGTCGACGCCGAGGCCCACCAGGGCGGGCACGGCCACCTTCGCGGCGGTTCCGATGAGGGTGGCGGCGGCCACCTCGGCCACCTGCCAGCGCACCGGGTGCAGCAGCGAGCCGAGCAGGCGCATGGAGCGGCGGCGCAGTGCGACGTTCTCCGCGCGGGTGTGGTGCTCGGCCTCCTCGCCCATGGTGCCGCGGACGGTGGAGGGCGAGTCCTGGCGGCGCGGCAGCTTCTTCTCGGGCCTGGTGCTCATCGCAGGTCACCTGCCTTCTCGGTGCTGGGATCGTCGTCCTCGTCGAAGGAGGAGATCACGTAGCGGTAGCGCTCGCTGGTGGCGAGTAGTTCGGTGTGGGTGCCGACGGCGACGACGCGGCCGCGGTCCATCAGGGCGACGCGGTCCGCGAGCGCCACCGTCGAGGGGCGGTGCGCGACGATCAGGACGGTGGTGTCGCCGAGGGTGTCATCCAGCGCGGCGGTGACCTTGGCCTCGGTGTGCACGTCGAGCGCGGACAGCGGGTCGTCGAGCAGCATCAGCCTGGGCCTGGCCGCGATGGCGCGGGCGAGCGCGAGCCGCTGCCGCTGGCCGCCGGAGAGCCCCTGGCCCTCCTCGCCGATCACGGTCTCCACACCGGAGTCCAGTTCGTCGACGAAGTCCGCGGCCGACACGGCGAGGGACTTGTCCAGCATCTCCTGCGGGGCGTCCGGGTCGCCCAGCAGGACGTTGTCGCGGATGGAGGCCGAGAACAGGGTGGGGTCCTCGAAGGCGACGGTGAGCTGCTCGCGCAGGTGGTGGCGGGAGACCTCGCGCACGTCCACGCCGTCGACGAGGATCGAGCCGGAGGTGACGTCGTAGAGGCGGGCGGCGAGGTTGATCAGGGTGGACTTGCCGGAGCCGGTCAGGCCGACGATGGCCATCCGCTCACCCGGGTTGACCTCGAGGTCCAGGCCGCTCAGGAGGGGGTCCTCGCCGGGGCCCTGGTCGTCGAAGCGGAAGGTGACGTTGCGGAACTCCAGGCGTGCTCCGTGGGGGGCGCCGTCGAGCGGGGTGGGGATGGTGGTGGGATCCGTCGGGTCGGTGATGCGCGGCTCCCGGTCCATCACCTCCTTGTAGCGGGCCAGGGCGCTCATGGCATCCAGCGCGAACGCGACGAGGAACCCGAGGAACGAGACCGGGTTGCGCAGGATGGTGGCGGTGGCGAAGAACGCCACCACACCGCCGATGGTGACCCAGCCGAGCGCGGCGAACCAGATGGCCACGACGAGGCTCACGGCGATGACGACGTTCGGGATCAGCGTCAGCCAGCGGAACATCCGGGCGTCGGCGAGGCCGCGGGCCACCTCCAGGTCTCGCAGCTCCTCCGCCTCGGAGCCGAACTGCTCGAGCGCCTCGGGGGCGCGGCCGAACGCCTTCAGGATGCGGATGCCCTTGACGGACTCCTCGACGACGGTGGCGACGTCGCCCGACTTGTCCTGCGCGCGGCGGGTGAGGCGGGTGTACTGCCGCTCGAAGCGCAGCATCAGGAACACCAGCGGCGCGGAGCCGACGAGGAACACGGCGGCCAGGATGACGTTGGTGCCGGCCATCAGGACGGTGCCGACGATGATCATCACGATGTCGTTGATCAGCATGATCAGGCCGAACGCGAACCAGCGTCGGATCAGGTTCAGGTCCTGCGTGACGCGGGTGAGCAACTGGCCGGAGGGCCACTGGTCGTGGAAGGTGGTGTCCAAGTCCACCAGGCGGGTGAACAGGGCCATCCGGGCGCTGAACTCGGTGGTGGTGGAGGCGGGGATCATCACCATCCGGCGCAGGAACACCATGCCCGCCTCGAACAGGCCCAGCCCGCCCACCAGCAGCGTCGCCGGGATCAGCGCACCGCGGTCACCGGCCGCGATGGGGCCGTCGATGAGGCGTCCGAGCACCTGCGGCATCAGCAGCGCCGCCACTGAGCCCACCATGGTGGCCAGCAGCGCCAGCACCAGCCTGCCGATGTGCGGCCGGACGTGGGGTCCGATCACGGCGAGGAGTTCTGGAAGCGGGGGGACATGACCCTTGGTCGATTCCCTGTGCGTGCTCACCGTCGCCCTCCACTCCCTACCGGCCGCCCTGTTCGGGGCAGCCCGGACATGCTACCCCTTGGGGCAAGCGCTTTCGCCGACGCTGACTGGCGAATCGGCGTCGCCAGTGGGTCGCCCGGTCGGCTCGGTGTGGTGATTGCGACGGTGCACCAGCAGAATCACCACACCCAGGCAGCCGGCGGGCGTCAGTCGGTGACCCGGACGTCGCTGGCGGTGGGATCCGTCCCCAGTGGGAGCCCGGCGAACGCCTCGAGGGTGAACGGTTGGACGCCGGTGGTGGGGTCGGCCAGGGAGGAACGCAGCCGCTGCAGGGCGGCCAGGCCCGCTCCGACCGCCGCGGAGAACTGGTCCAGCTCCGAGATCCGCACGGGCGGGGTGCGGGCGACGTTCTCGCGGATCACGGTGGCGAGGTCATCGATGAAGTGGGGCGCCACGGGGGTCAACGCCCCGGACAGCACCACCACTCCCGGGTCGACGACAGCGGTGGTGAGCGCCAGTGACGGCGCCATCGCCTCGATGTAGGTCTTGACTCCGGCCAGGGCCTGCTGGTCACCGTCGAGGATGGCGCGCACCCCGTCGCCGATGGGGTCCTCGGAGTCGCGGAACGGCTCCAGCCACTCCATGCCGGCCTCAGTGGGGATGAAGTTGTTGTGGGAAAGGTCGCCGGCACCGCCGTGGGCGCCGCCGCGGGGGGTGCCGCCGAACAGCAGGCCGAGCGTGGGGCGTCGGCCCAACTGGATCAGCAGGACGTCACCGTGGTCACGGGCCGCGCCCACGCGGTGTTCGGCGTAGCCGGCGGCGCGGACGTCGTTGACCACGAAGGTTCGCCCTCCGATGGCCTCGGCCCACAGGTCCTCGGGCGACTGTCCATTCAGCTCCGGCATGGCGGCGGACTCGACCATCCGGCCGTCGACGCCGATGTTGCCCGTCACCGAGAGCCCCGCCAGCCAGAGCGGGCCGCCGTCCCCCAGGGCCTCCCGCGTGACCTCGGCGATGGTGCGACGGCGGAGGGCCTCGTCGGCGCCGCGTGGCAGCCGTCGCTCCACCTTTGCCCGCTGGCCGCCCTCGAGGTCGAACCGGACGCACCGCAAGGCACGACCCCCGACGTCGAGGCCGATCACCGAACCCTTCGGGACCACCAGCGAGTAGACCTGGGCGGGGCGGCCGGGACCGCCGCCGGTGGATCGGCTGGAGGCCACCCACCCCTTGGCCTCGAGCCCACGCAGCACCTCGCCGAGTGGGGCGGGCGTGAGCCCGGTGGCCCTTGCCAGGGCCGAGATCCTGTGCGGTCCCTCCCCCAGCGCGGACACCACCAGGTACTCGTTCCACTTCCGGACCGAGTTCGGGTCCGCACGTCTCAGATTGGATTGGGCCATGCCGCCATCGTGGCACGTCCCAGAGGTGGCCGCGACAATTTCGTTGGAGTCCAAGCGAATCAACCTTCCGCCGGAAAGCCGCGGCCGTCCCTAGAGTGGAGGCGTGAGCACACACCCGGTTCCGACGTCCACCTACCGGTTCCAGCTGCACGCCGGTTTCACCTTCGACGACGCCGTGGCACAGCTGGACCACCTGGCTGCGCTGGGCATCACGCACGTGTTCTGCTCCCCGATCCTGCAGGCCGCGCCGGGATCGATGCACGGCTACGACGTGGTGGACCACTCCCGAATCTCCGACGAGTTGGGCGGGGAGGCGGCCTTCCGGCGGTTCGCCGAGGCGGCGCGGGCGCTGGGGCTGGGCATCGTCGTCGACGTGGTGCCCAACCACATGGCGGTGCCCACTCCCCTGTTCCACAACCACGAACTGTGGGAGGTGCTGCGCCGCGGCTCGGACTCGCCGTTCGCGCGCTGGTTCGACGTCGACCTCACCGGCCAGCAGGCCATCCTGATGCCGGTGCTCGGCAACCGGATCGGGCAGGAACTGGAGGCAGGCACCATCACCGTGGAGGAGCGGCCGGTGCCGACGCCCGACGGCGGCAGCGTCGTCGAGCCCGTGGTGGTGCACTACGACCACGTCTTCCCCGTCCGCCCCGGCACCGAGGACCTGCCGCTGCCGGAACTGCTGGAGGCCCAGTGGTACCGGCTGGCGCACTGGAAGGTGGGCAGCGAGGAGCTCAACTACCGGCGCTTCTTCGACGTCGACACCCTGGCCGCGGTGCGGGTGGAGGACGAGTCCGTGTTCGAGGCCAGCCACCGACTGCTGGCGGACCTCCATTCCGAGGGCCTGATCGACGGCTTCCGCATCGACCATCCCGACGGGCTCGCCAACCCGCGCCAGTACTTCGCTGACCTGCAGGGCCTCACCGGCGGCTGCTGGGTGGTGGTGGAGAAGATCCTCGAGGCCGACGAGACCCTGCCGACGGGCTTCGAGTGCGACGGCACCACCGGCTACGACGCCCTGTTGCGCATCTGCGGCCTGTTCCAGGACGCCGCCGGCCTGCCCCGCCTGAACGCCTTGTGGGAGCGGGTTTCCGGTTCGAGCGAGTGGTTCGGGTCAGTGCTGACGCAGGCGAAGCAGGAGGTGGTGCGCTCCATCCTGTTCGCGGAGGTGAACCGGCTCACCTCCATCGCGGTGGCCATCTGCGACGGCGACATCCGGCTGCGCGACCACACCCGTCGCCAACTCCGCAACGCCATCCGCCGTCTGCTGGTGGAGATGGACCGCTACCGCGCCTACGTCGAGCCCGGGCAACCGGCGGCCGAGGCCGAGCGCGAGGTGGTGGCCGAGGCCGCGGACCGGGCACGCGCCACCCTCGCGCCCGACGAGCTGGACACCTTGGACCTGGTGGTGGCGTTGGCCTGCGGCGACCCGGGCACCGGGGACGAGGGCCGCGGCGCCGAGACCCTGCCCGAGCCGGGCCACGGTCCCGTCACCACGGAACTGCCCGACGAGAGCCCGGACGTGCTGGAACTGCGTGCCGAGTTCATGGTGCGCTTCGCCCAGACCTGCGGGCCCGTGATGGCCAAGTCCAAGGAGGACACCGCCTTCTACCGCTGGAACCGGTTCATCGGCGTCAACGAGGTGGGCAGCGAACCCACCATGGTGGGCATCACCCCCGACGGCTTCCACGACTTCTGCAGCACCCTCACCGAACAGTGGCCCGCCACCATGACCACGCTCAGCACCCACGACACCAAGCGCTCCGCCGACGTCCGCGCCCGCCTGTCCACGCTCACCGAGTACCCCAAGGAGTGGGAGTCGTGCGTCACGGAGTTGCGCGCGGCCACCGAGGAGCAGCGGGCCGAACCCCTCGACGGTGCCACCGAGATGTTCGTGTGGCAGACCCTCGCCGGCACCTGGCGGCTGCCCGGCAGCGCGGCCGGCACCGCGCCGATCTCCGAGGAGCGGCTGCGGGACTACCTGACCAAGGCGCTGCGCGAGGCCAAGTCCCACACCACCTGGACCGAACCCAACACCGCCTACGAGGACACCGTCATCGGGCTCGCGCTGCACGCCTTGTCCGACGACGCGTGCGCGGCCGCCCTGGACGCGTTCACCGAAGCGGTGGCCCCGTCGGTGCGCGCCAACGTGCTGGGCCAGGCGCTGCTGCAGCTCACCATGCCCGGCGTCCCGGACGTGTACCAGGGTTGCGAACTGGTGGACCTCTCCCTCGTGGACCCGGACAACCGCCGCGCGGTGGACTACGCCTTGCGACGTGACCTGCTGGCCGCGCTGAAAGCCGACCCAGCAGCGCCCAGCACCGCTGATCGAGTAGGGCGCCCCGCGCCCGTGTCGAGATCCCTCGACACCGAAAAACTCCTCGTCACCACGCGGGCGCTCCGGCTGCGCGCGGAGCACCCGGACGCGTTCCGGGGCGCCGGTGCGGAGTACCGGCCGGTGGCCACGACGTCGGGCCACGCGGTGGCGTTCGCACGGGCCGAGGCCGGGGCCGAGCGCGTGACGGCCATCACCGTCGCGACGAGGCTGCCGTCGCAGCTGGGCGAGCAGGGCTGGGCCGAGCACGCGATCATCCTGCCGGAGGGTCGGTTCCGGGACGTCTTGTCCGGGCGCGAGGTGGAAGGTGGCCAGGCGCTGCTGGCCGACGTCCTCACCGACCTGCCCGTGGCGCTACTGGTGCCCGCCGACTCCTGACCGGCGCGCGTGGCTGGAGCGGACGGCTCCGTCTCCGGTGCCGTCCGCTCCACCGACCTGCCTGCATCGAATGCCCCATGCCGCTGCCGGAAGATGGGGCATTCGGCCGATTCGCGGCCCTCACCCGCGGCCGTAGCTTCGGAGGGTGCCCCGAATCCGGGGCCCGACGAGGGGGTGCGGCATGGGAATCGACGTTGCGTTGCTGGCCGGGACGGTCTCCAGCGTCATCTTCGCGGTCAGCGTGCTGCCGATGGTCCTCAAGGCAGTCCGCACCCATGACCTGTCCTCCTACAGTCCGGGCAACCTGGCGCTGGCCAACGTGGGCAACCTGGTGCACTCGGTCTACGTGTTCAGCCTGCCGGCCGGCCCGATCTGGGTGCTGCACAGCTTCTACCTGGTCACCACCGCACTGATGCTGGTGCTGTACCTGACACAGCCCCGCCCATCGTCGCCCGAGGTGCAGCAGCCCGACGACGACGTGGCGGTGTCCGCCGCCGAACTGGCGCCGATGACGTAGCGTTGGGAGCCGAGTGGCAAGGAGGCCCCCGTTGAACGCGAACACCCCACCATTCCAGGACGTCGGCAAGCTGCCGGAGACTGACGGCCAGTGGCTGCGACCCTCGGCCGACCACCCCGCCGAGCCCCGCTGGGGACATCCCGACGGGCTGCAGGTGGGCTTGTCCCCCACGCCCGGTCCACGCGGCCTGCTGCGCCTGTTCACCCCGTACCTGGACCACGAGCGCAACCGGCTGCTCAACTTCGTCGCCGTCGAGCCGGTGGTGGCGGGGCAGCACGCCCGGGGCTTCTCCGAGCTGGAGCCGAGCGCCCTGGACGGGTTGCCGGGCAAGCGGTTCTGGAGCTCCGACTCCCTCGGAGCGGACGTGCCGGAGGACCCCCAGGCACCCACCCGCGGCGTCGTCGAGGAGGTCGACGGCGTGGAGCACCTGAGCGTTTGGGTGCACTCCGAGCGGTTCGAGAACGGGGCGGAGGTCTCCGTGCGGGTCCGGTTCCGCGCCGACCGTCCGCACGAGGTCTCCCTGGCCGCGTTCCGACGCCCGGGATCGGCGGAGCTGGTGCACTGCGTCCTGACCGCCACGATGGGCAACTTCGCCAGGCTCCGGCAGCTCCACCTGCGCGAGCGGGTGGTGACTGCGGAGGAGCTGTGGCCGGGCTTCCAGCGGACGGACTTCGCAGACCACGGCCGCTTCGGCCTCTCCGAGCTGCAGCCGGCGCCCGACGGTGGGGTCGTCGTCGCCGCCACCCCCGACGAGCGCGCCCCGCACGAGGCGGTCGCCGCACCGGGCACCGCGCAGCACTGGAGCTACGTCGGTCGCCGCGCGGTGCAGGGTTGGCGCGTGCCGGACCCGAGCCCGCAACTGGAGGTGCTGGTCAACGGCCGCTGGGCCTACTGGGCGAGCGAGTCCCCCATCCCCGGCGGCACCAGCTTCGAGAACTTCGAGGTGCTTGAGCCCTTCCGTGACGGCCAGGAGTTCATCTACTGGGCCGAACCCCTCGACGACGGCGACTTCACCTGGTGACCCGCCCCCGAGGCGACGTCAGTGGGCTCGCATAGGGTGGCCTGCGTGACCGCCACTCTGGATGCCCTCAACAACATCTGGGGCTACGACGCGTTCCGGGGCCAGCAGGCCGAGATCATCGAGACGGTGACCCGCGGCGACGACGCGCTGGTGCTGATGCCCACCGGCGGCGGCAAGAGCCTTTGCTACCAGATCCCCGCCCTCGTCAGGGAGGGAACGGGCGTGGTGGTCAGCCCGTTGATCGCGCTGATGCATGACCAGGTGGACGCCCTCGAACAGCTCGGCGTGCGCGCCGCCTTCCTGAACTCCACGCAGATCCCGGACGAGCGCCGCGACGTCGAGCGCCGCCTGCTGGCCGGGGAGCTGGACCTGCTCTACCTGGCCCCGGAGCGGCTGCCCGTGGCCGCGGGGCTGCTGGACCGGGCGCGGATCGCGCTGTTCGCCATCGACGAGGCCCACTGCGTGGCCCAGTGGGGCCACGACTTCCGCCCCGACTACCTGGGCCTGACCATGCTGCACGAGCGCTGGCCGGACGTGCCGCGGATCGCGCTCACCGCCACCGCCACCGCGGAGACGCGCGAGGAGATCATCCGCAACCTGCGCCTGGACGAGGCCCGCGTGTTCGTCTCCAGCTTCGACCGGCCCAACATCTCCTACCGGATCGCACCCAAGCGCGACGCCCGCTCGCAGCTGCTGCGCATCATCGAGACCGAGCACCCCGGGCAGGCCGGCATCGTCTACTGCCTCAGCCGCGCATCCGTGGAGAAGACCGCCGAGTGGCTCTCGGGCAAGGGCGTCACGGCCCTGCCGTACCACGCCGGCCTCCCCGCGGAACTGCGCGCCGCCAACCAGTCCCGCTTCCTCCGCGAGGAGGGCGTGGTGATGGTGGCCACCATCGCGTTCGGGATGGGCATCGACAAACCCGACGTCCGCTTCGTCGCCCACCTGGACCTGCCCAAGAGCATCGAAGGGTATTACCAGGAGACGGGCCGCGCCGGGCGCGACGGGCTGCCGTCGACGGCGTGGCTGGCCTACGGCCTGGCGGACGTGGTGCAGCAGCGTCGCATGATCGCCGACGGCGAGGGCGACGCCCAGCGCAAGCGCGCGCAATCGCTCCACCTCGACGCCATGCTCGCGCTGTGCGAGACGGTCCAGTGCCGCCGCCGCCAGTTGCTGCGCTACTTCGGCGAGGACAGCGAGGCCTGCGGCAACTGCGACACCTGCCTCGAGCCGCCCGAGGGTTTCGACGGCACTGTCCCGGCGCAGAAGCTGATGTCCACCGTCGTGCGGCTGCAGCGCGAGCACGGGCAGCGCTACGGGGCCGGCCACCTCGTGGACATCCTGCTCGGCCGCGAGACCGAACGCGTCACCCGCCTCGGGCACACGGGCCTGACCACCTTCGGGATCGGCACCGAGCTGGGCGAGCAGGAGTGGCGCGGCGTGGTGCGTCAACTGCTGGCGCAGGGGCTGCTGGAGGTGCAGGGCGAGTACGGGGTGCTCTCCCTGCCGGAGGCCGCCGGTCCGGTGCTGCGCGGCCAGCAGCAGGTGTGGCTGCGCCGGGAACAGGAGCGGGTGCGCACGCCGCGGCGCTCGCGGGCCCGGACCGCACCGGTGGAACTGGACGAACCGCAGCAGGACCTGTTCCAGCAGCTGCGCAGCTGGCGCGGCGCCGTCGCGAAGGAGCAGGGCGTGCCCGCCTACGTGGTGTTCAACGACGCCACCCTCGCGGGGATCGCGCAGGTCCGGCCCACCAGCCTGGGCGAACTGCGGGGCGTCTCCGGCGTCGGCGAGGCCAAGCTGGAACGCTACGGGCAGGCCGTGCTCGACGTCGTCGCGGAGGGCTGACGGCCCGCGGGGTTGGTACGGTCTCAGGCGATGACCCAGACCTTTCGCCGCACCATGTGTGCCCTGTTCTCGCTGCTGCTCGCCATGGCAGCCATCGTCGTTGCCCCGGGCCTCGCACACGCGGCCGAGGACGAGGTCACCTCGATGGCCGTCAGCTTCGACGTCCGCGCCGACGGCTCCGTCGGCGTCCGCTACGAGCTGCACTGGCGCTTCGCCGAGACCGGCCGCCACGGCATCGACTTCAACATCGCCACCCGGGAGCCCTGGGAGGCCGACCCGATGCTGGACGTGGTCTACGAGGTCAGCGACCTCAAGGTGGACTCCCCCAGCGGCGCACCCGACCAGTTCGAGCGCACGGACCACGAGGCCGGCTCCGACGGTGAGCTCCGGCTCCGCATCGGGGACCCGGACACCACCCTGGACACCCGCGACGCCACCTACGTCATCAGTTACGAACTGCGCGGCGCGCTGCGCACCTTCGACGGCGTCCCCGAGCTGCACTGGGACGTCACCAGCGGCTCCTACCCCAAGATCCGGGAGTTCACCGTCACAGTCACCGGCCCAGAGGGTGTGGACCGGGCACGCTGCCTGACGGGACCGGAGGAGTGCGGCCAGTCCGTGACCGACGGCGTGGCCGCCCTCACCGGCTCCGACGTCGCCCGCGGCAACACCATCACCGCCGTGGCCGCCTTCCCGGCCGGCTCCATCGCCGACGCCGAGCCGATCCTCGAGGAGCGCCGCCTCACCTCCCCCGTGGTGGTGGGCCAGGACAGCACCCTCGACGTCGACGAGGGCGGCGGCCTGCACGCCGAGCACACCATCACCTACCGGTTCCCGGTGGACCGCCCCACCAGCAGCAGGCTCTACCTGTTCCCGATCCGGCTCCCGCACAGCACCACGCAGGACCGGGTGCTGACGGTCTCCAACCTGACGGTCACCGACGCCGCCGGCGCCGCCCTGGAGCACCGCACCTCCTTCGCCGAGCCCGAGGACAGCTTCGACGAGGGCGCCGTCTGGGTGGAGGTGACGGCGGTGGACTCCGCCGCGACGGTGGTGCTCAGCTACGACGTCGCGGGCGCCATCGGCCTCGTCGAGGAGACGGGCGAGACCACGCTGCGCTGGCCCATCACCCACGAGTACCTCACCCACGCCCCCGAGGCCACCGCCACCTGGCGATTCCCCGGCGAGGTGGACCGCGCCACCTGCGTGGCCATCAGCCTCTCCGGCGAGGACCGGGGCAGCTGCTTCGACGGCGCCGTCACCGTGGCCGGGGACACGGTCCACGTGCCCGCCGGCGAGATGGGGCCCAACCCGCGCACCCACCTGCTGGAGGTCACGCTGCCCGCGGCGGCAGTGGGCGGCGCCCAGTTCGAACTGGCCCCCAGCAAGGACCTGGCCAACACCCTCGGGCTGGTGGCCGGCGCCGGTGGCGGGCTGGTCGGGCTCACGGCCCTCATCTTCGGCCTGGGGCGCGTCGGCGGGCTGATGCAGCGCAAGGACGAACGCTTCGTCGGCGTGCCGCCGGGACTCACCGGCGACGGGGGCGCGGTGGGTCCCACCAAGCGCGACGCCAAGGTCCCGGTCCGCTTCCACCCGCCGGAGCTGGACCTGGTGAAGGCCGGCGTCATCCTCGACGGCGCCCACAACGCCCGGCACACGGCCGCCGCGCTCACCCAACTGGCCGTCGACGGTGCCATCGGGATCGAGACCAAGCCGCTGCGGCTGGTGCGCCGGAGCCGGGCGAAGGCCGACGGCACCGTCGGGCACGCCGTCTACAACGCCATCCCGAAGAAGCCGGGCAAGCGGATGTCCGCGGAGCAGGTGCGCAAGGTCAACCGGGCGGTGAACCGGGTGCAGAAGACGGTGCTGGCCGACAGGTCCCTGTTCCGCGCCGTCACCGGCGGCTGCGCCGTCCGGCTGGTGTTCATGGCGGTGTTCATGCTGGCCGTGCCCGCGGCGGCCATCTGGGTGGCGCTGTTCGGGCCCTGGGACCTCACGCTCGGCCTGTTCCTGGGCCTGGCCGGGGTGGCGTTCGGCTCCTTCTTCGGTTGCCTGCGCGGGCTGGTCCGCTCCGGAGCCCGCACGCCCCTGGCGGCCGGGGGCACGGCGCTGCGGGACCAGATCCGGGGCTTCCGCACCTACATCGCCACGGCGGAGGCGAAGCAGCTGGACTTCGAGGCGGAGCGGGACATCTTCCGCCGCTACCTGCCCTGGGCGGTGCTGTTCGGGCTCACGAAGCGCTGGACGGAGGTCTGCGAGGAACTGGCCGCGGCCGGGCTGATCCCGCCGCTGGACACCTCCTTCGCCGGCGGCGTCAGCACGGCGCAGCTCACCAGCAGCCTCGGCAGCCTGCAGGCCCGCGCCTCGTCGGCCGGCCTGACCACGCCCACCTCCTCCTCCGGCGGCGGCTCCGGCGGCTCGTCCGGGTTCTCCTCCGGCGGCGGCGGTTCCGGTGGCGGCGGTACCAGCGCGAGCAGCTGGTAGGGACCCCGCCCCGCGGTACCTTCGTGGCACCATGAGCACCACCCGCGCCCTGTCCGCGGTCACCGCCCTCCTGCTGGCGCTGGCCACACTGCTCGTGCCCGTGAGCGCGCACGCGGCCGAGGACACCGTGCGCAGCCTCGAGGTGGCCCTCGACGTGGCCGCCGACGGGACGCTCAGCGTGCGCTACGACGTCGAGTGGTACTTCGGCGGGGAGTTCCGAACCGCCCCGTTCATCATCATCACGCGCGAGCCCTGGGACGAGGGCGGCTCCCCGAAGGACCTGGTGCGGGAGGTCAGCAACCTTCAGGTCACCACCCCGCAGGGCGATCCGGTCGAGTACGAGCAGACCGGCTACGAGGCCGGCTCCCACGGCCAGGTCAAGCTCCGGATCGGGGACCCGGACTCCACCGGCCGCACCCTGCGGTACGCGGTCAGCTACGACGTCGCGGTGCGCTGCGCACCACCGACGGCGTCCCCGAACTGGTGCACCGGGTCACCGACTGGAGCTACCCCCTGGTGGAGGACTTCGAGTTCACCGTCACCGGCCACGACGGCGTAACCATGGCCCGCTGCCACGTCGGCCCCGACGAGTGCGAGCGGGAGGTGGTCGACGGGGTGGCCACCATGCACGGCATCCTGGCGGCGGACGGGGAGCAGCTCGTGGCCGTGGCGCAGTTCCCGGCCGGGTCCGTCAGCAACGCCGAGCCGATCCTCGAACAGCCCCGCGCCGACGCCCCCGAGGTGATCGCCCAGGACAGTGAGCTGGTGGTGGATCCCGGCGGGAGCACCCACGTCGAACACACCCTCACCTACGCCGTGCCGCAACTGCTGAACCCGGACCAGCTGCGCTTCCAGATCCCCGTCCGGGCCCGCCACGACGACGACACGGACCGCCTGTTGGTCGTGTCCAACATCTCGCTGCAGCGCGCCGACGGGACGCCGCTTGCGGTGGAGGTCACCGAGCCCGAGGGGTTCGACCGCAACCAGCACGCCACCGTCACCGCCGAACTCCCACCCACCGAGGCCGTGACCACCGTGGTGCTGGCCTACGACGTCGCGGGTGCCGTGGGCACCAGCGAGGACACCGACGAGACCGCGACCTTTCGCTGGCCCCTGGCCGTCACTGACATCAGCGCCGCCGAGGAGGCCACCACCATGGTCCGGTTCCCGGGCGCGGTGCTGGTGGTGGACTGCACCTGCACCCTGCGCGAGAGTCCCCGCATTGACGGCGGCACCGTCGTCCTGGACACGCTGCCGTACCGCAGGGGTGCCACCTCCTCCCTGCTGGAGGTGCACGTGCCCGGGGACTCCGTGCCGGGCGTGGCGCTGGATCTCGCCAACCCCAACGGCCGGGACTTCGCGGTGCACCTCGTCATCGGTCTGGCGGTGTGCGTCGTGGCCGCGGCCGGTCTGGTGCTGGGCATCGGGCTGCCCGGCGGGGCGCACGTGCGCCGCAGCAGCGGCGCGGCCAAGGTGACGGCGCTGGTGGTGGGCGGCGTGGTGTTCACCCTGCTGCTGCCCGCCGCCGCGGTCCTGCTGCACCTGTTCGTGTTCACCGAACCCGCAGCCCTGTGGCTGCCGATCGCCTGCGGGGTGGCCCTGGGCTCGTTCATGGGCTACATCACGGCCGTCATCCGCTCGGCCTGAGTCGTCCTCGGGAGCCGCCCCACCGGTATCGTCGGGAACGCCATGACCCACCTCGCCCGCCTCGCCGCCACCGCCCTCGCCCTGGTGCTCGCCGTCCTCGTCCCTGTGATGGCGCCGCCCCCGGCACACGCCGCCACGGACACGGTGCGCAACCTGCAGGCCACCTTCGACGTCAACGCCGACGGCTCCGTCGACGTGCGCTACCTGCTGGACTGGGACTTCGGGGAGAAGGGCCGACGCGGCATCGAGTTCGGCATCGCCACCCGCGAGTCCTGGGACCAGGACCGCTCCAAGGACGTGGTCTACGAGGTCTCCGACATCCAGGTCTCCTCCCCCAGCGGGGCACCGGCGATGTGGGACGAGACGGTCCTGGACTACGGCTCGGACGGCCAGGTCATGCTCCGCATCGGTGACCCGGACAAGGCGCTGGACACCGAGACCGCCACCTACGAGATCAGCTACACCGTCGTCGGGGCCATGCGGACCTTCGACGGCGTGCCGGAACTGAACTGGGACGTCACCGGCTGGGACTACCCGCCCATCGACGAGTTCACCGTCACCGTCACCGGACCCGACGGCGTGGACCGGGCGCGCTGCCTGGTGGGCTCCGAGGAGTGCGAGCAGCAGGTGGCGGGTGGGGTCGCCACGCTGAGTGGCAGCGACGTCGAGGAGGGCGACGCCATCACCGCCGTCGCCGCCTTCCCGGCCGGTTCCGTCGCCAACGCCGAACCCATCCTCGAGGACCGCCGCCTCATCATCCCCGAACTGGCACGGCAGGACAGCACCTTCACCGTGGACCAGGCTGGGGTCACCACCGTCGAGCACACCCTCGTCTACGCCCTTCCCGACGACGCCGACGAGGAGACTCTGGACCTGAGGATCGACACCCGGGCCCCACTCAACAGCCATGTGGACCGCCTCTGGCGCGTCACGGACCTCGTGGCCACCAACGAGCTCGGGGCGCCCTACGAGATCGAGACCCGCATCCGCGGCGAGGACGAGAGCGAGGAGACGCTCCACATCGAGGTCCACGCACCCGTGGTGCCACCCACCGCCACGGTGGTGGTGAGCTACCGCATGGAGGGTGCCGTGGACTCCGATGACGGCACCGCCACCTTCCGGCTGCCGCTGGGCGACGCCGACCACTACGGGGAAGTCGCCTCCACCTTCACCTGGCGGCTGCCGAGCGAGGTGCAGGGGGCCGACTGCGTGCGTCTGGACCTCGACGGCAACGACCGACGCCGCGGCTGCGCGGACGACGAGACCTTGGTGGTGGACGGGGACACCGTCACCCTGGACAGCCCCACGGGCGCCTCCAGCACCTCGCTGATGCGCTTCGAGGTGACGCTGCCGGCCGACGCCGTGGGCGGGGCCACCGCCATCGTCGAGCCGAGCCGGGACCGGGCGAACCGGATGACCGCCGTGGGCTCCACCGCCACGGCCATCGGCGGGGTCGGGCTGATGGTGGTGGCGGGGCTGTGGGTCCGCAGGCGGTCCTCCCGGGCGCAGGACCTGCGCTACACCGACGTCAGCCCTGGGCTGGTGGATTCCGGCGGCCGCACCGCCACGGTGCGGGAGCACCCGCAGGTGGCGGTGCAGTTCGAGCCGCCCGAGGTGGACGTCGCCACCGCCGGCCTGTTCCTGGACCGTGAGTTCCGCGGCACCCACACGGCCGCGGTACTGACGCAGATGGCCGTGAACGGGGCGGTGAGGGTGAAGTCCTCGCCCCTGTCCGTGCAGCTGGCCGACGCCGACGCCGTCACGGGAGAACTGGAGTTGGAACTGGCCGCGGAACTGGACCACGATGAAGGTTCCGGCGCGGCCTTCGCTGCCACGGCGCAGGCACTGAACCGGATCGTGAACTCCCACCAACTGAAGGTGGTGCGGGACAAGCGCTACTTCCAGCCGTCGAGCAGCAGCCCGTCCAGCAGGTGGCGCGGCCTCGGCATCCTGGTGCTGGGAGTGGGGGTGCCGATCGCGGGGATCCTGCTCGCGGTGTTCCTGGACAACTGGATCCTGCGCCTGGGCGGCATCGGGCTGGCCGTCGGGGGCTTCGTGGCGCTGGGGATCGTGGGCACGGCCAAGGCCGAACGCTCACTGGGCGCCACCGGCTCCGCGCTGCTGGACCAGATCCGCGGTTTCAGGCTGTACCTGGAGACCGCCGAGGCGGCGCAGTTGGACTTCGAGGCGGACCAGGACATCTACTCCCGCTACCTGCCGTGGGCGGTGCTGTTCGGGCTGACCGAGCGCTGGACGAGGATCTGCAAGCAGCTGGCCGCCGCCGGCAAGATCGCCCCCCTGGGGACGGCGTTCCCCGCCGACTTCTCACCCGACGACTTCTCCCGCAGCCTGCGCACGCTCACCAGCAGCGCCAACGTGGCCTCCCTGCCCGCGCCGCCCTCCTCCTCCTACAGCGGGGGCTGGTCCAGCAGCGGCGGCTCCGGCGGATCCTCCGGCTTCTCCGGCGGCGGTGGCGGCGGCGGCGGGGGCGGCGGCACGAGCGCAGGGAGTTGGTGACCATGGCACTGCAGGTCTGGGCCCCGCACGCCACCCGCGTCGACGTGGTGGCGGGCGAGTTCCGCCGCCCGATGCGACCCTCCGGGGGCGCCGGCTGGTGGGTCGACGAGCACGGGTTCGAGCCCGGCACCCGCTACGCGTTCAGCCTCGACGGCGGGCCCTCGCTGCCCGATCCACGCGGCCTCGCCCAACCCGACGGGGTGCACGGGCCCAGCGCCGTCGTCGACCCTGAACTGTTCACCCGCCGTCCGGACTGGGGTGGCAGGGACGTGCGTGGCGGCGTCGGCTACGAACTGCACGTGGGCACCTTCACCGACGGGGGTACGTTCGACTCGGCAGTCGAGCGGCTGGACCATCTGGCGGGGCTTGGCGTGGACTACGTCGAGGTGATGCCGGTGGCTCCCTTCCCCGGGGAGCGCGGCTGGGGCTACGACGGCGTCGGGCTCTACGGCGTGCACCGCGCCTACGGCGGGCCGGAGGCGTTCGTCCGGTTCATCGACGCCGCCCACGCCCGTGGGATGGGCGTGGTGCTCGACGTCGTGCACAACCACCTCGGGCCGGAGGGCAACTACCTGGCGCAGTTCGGGCCGTACTTCACCCCGCGGCACCACACGCCCTGGGGCGACGGGCTGAACCTCGACGACGTCGACTCCGCAGAGGTGCGCGCGTTCCTGCTGGGCGCGGCCCGGCTGTGGCTGGTGGACTACCGCCTCGACGGGCTGCGGCTCGACGCCGTGCACGCCATGGTGGACGACTCGCCGCGCCACTTCCTGGCCGAGCTGGCGGACACGGTGACCGGCTGGGAGACGGAGACCGGGCGGCCGCTGGCGCTGATCGCCGAGTCCGACCTGAACCGCGTCGAGATGGTCTCTCCCACCGGGTCCGTGCCCGGGGCGCGCGGCATGGACGCGCAGTGGGCCGACGACGTGCACCACGCGCTGCACAGCTTCCTCACCGGCGAGACGCAGGGCTACTACGTGGACTTCGGCTCCGTGGACGTGCTGCGCAAGGCACTGACCGGGGTGTTCGTGCACGACGGCGGGTACTCCACCTTCCGCGGCAAGGACTGGGGAGCGCCCGTGGACCCGAACTCCGGGCTCTACGACGGGCACTCGTTCGTGACGTTCCTGCAGAACCACGACCAGGTGGGCAACCGCGCCACCGGCGACCGCATCGGCCGCACCGTCGAGGCGGGCGCACAGGCCGCGGGGGCGGCGCTGTACCTGCTGTCCGCGTTGGCCCCCATGGTGTTCATGGGCGAGGAGTGGGCCGCCAGCACGCCCTTCCCCTACTTCTCCCACCTGGGCCCGGAGCTGGGGCCGAAGGTGACCGAGGGCCGCCGCCGCGAGTTCGGCGAGATGGGCTGGGCCGAGGAGACCCCCGACCCGCAGGCGGAGGCCACCTTCCGCAGCGCCGTCCTGCGCTGGGACGAACGCGACGAGGCCACCCATGCCCGCATGCTGGCGTGGTACCGGGACCTGATCCGCATCCGGCACACCCACCCCGACGCCCTCGACCCGTCACTGGCCGCCGTTCGGGTGGAGATCATCGACGACGACACCCTCCTGATGCGCCGGGGCAACCTCGCCGTCGCCGCCACCCGCGCCACCCGCCCCGTGGACGTGGACTTGGGCCCCGGCGCCGAGGTCCTGGCGGCCTGGCACCCCCCGACCGAGCCCGCCCCGGGCCGCTTCACCCTCGGGGGCCCCACCGCCCTGGTCGCCCACCTGCCCTGACCCAGTCGCCCTCCCAGTCGCCCTGAATCGCGAGCGACAGCGAGCCTCGAAGGGCCCAGCCCCACCCAGTCGCCCTGAGGCCCGAGCGGCAGCGAGCCTCGAAGGGCCCGAGACCAATCTCCGAAGCGACTTTTGAAACGGCCCCCTGACCCACCCTCGGATACACATCCGTTTCCACAAGTTGCCCACAGTTTCCAAGCGTCAACCACACCTTGATCCCCAGTTTTCAACAGTTGTTCACAACCTTGGGGAAAGGTCCCGGTTTCAAAAGTGGCCGAAGGGCCGAATCGAGCGTGAATCACGCGTGGAAACCGCGTCTCGCAAGATTCCACATCCGCGCGGGAAGTGTGCTACCCACAGGTCCGGATCTTGGGTCCATCAGGCTCGGGCCGGGAGTTCTTCCACAACTTGACCGGAGTTATCCACAGTTCGTTTAACGCTGTTCCTCAGGAACCTCAGCCGGGTCCGAACCCTCGTCAACAGTGGTTTCGGGGGCACCCTCGGGGGCGTTGGCAATATCGTCAGACGTCTCGTCCTCAGGTTCGGAGGACTTGTCCCCCATCGGCTCCGCGGACCCGTCAGGATCGGAGGCCGGCTCGCCCTCACCTTGGGCATCCCCAGTCGCCTCGTCGCCGCCCGCCTCGACGTCGCTGATCGCCTGGGTGCGGGACCAGGTCCAGATGATGAGGCCCGCCACCACCATGGGGACGGAGAGCCACTGGCCCATGCTGAGGCCGCCGCCGAGGAGGCCGAGGTAGGAGTCGGGCTCGCGCCAGAACTCGCCGATGAAGCGGAAGGCGCCGTAGCCGAACAGGAACGCGCCGGCCACCTGGCCGCGGAAGCGGGGCTTGCGGGCGTACAGCCACAGCAGGACGAACAGCAGCAGGCCCTCGAGAAGGGCCTGGTAGATCTGCGACGGGTGGCGCGGCACGTCGCCGCCGGTGGGGAAGATCATCGCCCACGGCAGGTCCGCGGAGGCCTCGCGGCCCCAGAGTTCCCCGTTGATGAAGTTGCCGATGCGGCCGGCCATCAGGCCGAAAGGCACGGCCGGCACGAGGAAGTCGGCCACCTGCAGGAAGGGGCGCTTCTTGATGAGGCCGTGCACTGCGATGCCGACGATCACGCCGATGGCGCCGCCGTGGAAGCTCATGCCGCCGTCCCACAGTTTGATGATGTCCAGCGGGTTGGCCAGGTAGAACGAGGGCTTGTAGAACAGGACATAGCCCAGGCGGCCGCCGACGATGACGCCGGCGATGGCGTAGAGGAGCAGGTCCTCGATGTCGGCCGGGGTCCACTTCTCGGGCTTGGTGATGGAGCGGTAGGGCTCGTGCTTCAGCCTGCGCCGCAGCAGGATGTACGCGACGGCGAACCCGATCAGGTACATGATCGCGTACCAGTGGATCTTGAGTCCGAAGATGTTGATCGCGACGGGATCGATGTCGGGGAACGTGAGCACAAGGGGCGCCATGGGCCCAAGCTTTGCACAAGCCGGGAAACCGAATCGCTTGAGAGTGGACCGGGTGGACGAGGATGATACGGCCCATGAGCACCGCAAGCGGAAGCCCAGCCAACAAACCAACCACCACCCTGGTCTTCAGGATCCAGGTGATCGCCATCTCCATCGTCGGAGCGGCGGCGGTCATCCTGTTCATCATCTCCCGGTTCGTCGAAGGCGAGCTCGCATCGTCGCTGAGCAACGTCGCCGGCATCCTCGGCATCGCGTGCGCCGTGATCGGGTTCACCTTCAGCCTCACCGCGGGGAGGGCAGTCAAGTGACCGACGCCGCCACGGGCATGAGTCCCCTGCTGTTGGCCCTCGCGCTCGTCGGCGCAGTCGCCGTCGTGACCTTCGTCGTGTTCGTCGTCGTGGGCGCCTCCAAGGGCTGGTCCGACCCGGGCGCCAAGGGCGTCCTGCGGGCCTTCTTCCTGCTCGCCGCGGTCTGCGCCGTCCTCGGCGTCGTGGTGGGCCTGACGAGCGGCGGGTGACCCTCGCCCGCGATTTCACAGATACAGACGGCCCCCGGTATGCTGGTCGGGCTGTGTGATCGGGGCATTAACTCAATTGGTAGAGTGCCACCTTTGCAAGGTGGAAGTTACGAGTTCGAGTCTCGTATGCTCCACAACCCGAACCCCTGGCCCAGGCCGGGGGTTTTCGCATCCCCCTGGCCCAGGCCGGGGGTTTTCGCATCCCCCTGGCCCAGGCCGGGGGTTTTCGCATCCCCGGCAAGCTGGCGCATTCTGCACCGGAGACGGAGCCAACTGCGCCCCACTAACATGGTGGCGCATTTGGCTGGCGCACTCAGCATCGCAGACGGAGCCGAACGCGCCACTGGGCCGAGGACGCCTGCACCGCGCCCCGGCTGACGGGACTTTGACCGGCGTGAGAGGCTGGAGGGGTGCAGAACCCATCAGATCTCTATCGACTCGAGCCCGGCGCCGTCAGTGACGCCCCGCGTCCGGGTGTGCTGCTGGTTGCGCTCGGGACGTTCATCGACGCCGGGCAGGTGCAGCGGATCCTCAGTGAGCACCTCGTCGAGACCGGCAACGCGGAGCTGATCGCAACCTTCGACGTGGACCAGCTCGTCGACTACCGCGGCCGCCGCCCCACGATGGTCTTCGACGTCAACAAGTGGGCCTCCTACGAGGCCCCGGAAATGCTGCTGCGCCGTCTCACGGACCGCGACGGCGCCACCTACTACCTGCTCACCGGCCCGGAGCCCGACTTCCAGTGGGAGCGGGTGGTGGCCGCCGTCCGTGAGCTGGTCGACGCGCTGCACGTCTCGCTGGTGGTGCACGTGCACGGCGTCCCGATGGGCGTCCCGCACACCAGGCCGGTGGGACTCACCGCCCACGCCACCGACGTCAAACTGATCAGCGACGTGCACTCCCCCTTCGGCCGGGTGCAGGTGCCCGGGTCAATCGGGGCGCTGCTGGAGCTGAGGCTCGGGGAGGACGGTCGCGACGCGGCAGGCTTCGCCATCCACGTTCCGCACTACCTGGCGGCCACCGAGTTCGCCGAGGGTGCGCTGAAGGCGCTCAACGCCGTCGTGGACCTGACCGGGCTCAGCCTCCCCAACGACGACCTCGTCACCCGCACCGAGACCAACCGCCGCGCCATCGCGTCCGAGGTGGCGGACAACGCAGAGGTCCAGGGCGTGGTGGCGGCGCTGGAACAGCAGTACGACGCGTTCGTCCAGGGGCAGGAGCACCCCAACCTGTGGGCCGACGAGGCCACGCGGTTGCCGTCGGCGGACCAGCTGGGTGCGGAGTTCGAGAACTTCCTGCGCACGGTCTCCGACGAGGGCAACGACGAGGAGTGAGGGCGCGGGCCACGCAGCAAGGCTGAGGGTGCGGCCGCTCAACCCCCTTGCGGGAGTCGCCCCCCGGCCGCGGCCACACCCTGGCCTGCAGACCACCATGTTCGATACAGCCATCGTGGTGACCACCACGCTAGGGGTGCCGTGATCCCAGTACCTAAGTAGGTGGGTACTGGCTTTCGCACAGTGGTCAGCCCTCTTCGGGGGTGCCGATCAGCGCGGCGATCTCCTCGCGACGCCGCACGCCCAGCTTCGCGAACACCTGGTAGAGGTGGGACTCGACGGTGCGCACCGACACCACGAGCCGCTCGGCGATGGCCGGGCTGCTCAGACCTGCGGCGGCCAGCCGCGCCACCTCCCGCTCCCGCCGGGTGAGGACGGGCAGTTGCTCCACCTGCGAGACCTGCGTCATCGCCACCCCCTCGCACTCCGCCGCCAACCGCGCGGCCCGCGCCCGCGCCCGGTCCGCGGCGGGTCCGGCGTGCAGCAGCATCGCCGCCGCGACGGCGGTCTCGGCCGCCTCCAGCCGCAACCCGAACTTCTCGAACCGCTGCGAGACCTCGTCCAACCCGACGGCGTCCTCGGCCGCAGCCCTGTCCGCGTGGGTGGCCAGCAGCGCGGGCAGGGGTGATGAGCAGGCAGCGGCGCACTCGGCCAGCAGCGGCGCAACGGTCGTGGCCGGGGCACCCAGGCGCATCGCGGTGTGGAGCAGCCGGGCCCGGTGCACGGGGAGCTCGCGGAAGCGGTCGGCGTGGTCCAGGGCCAGGCGTGCGGCGCCGGTGCTGTCGCCCAACGCGGCCCGGATGAAGACGTCGGCTAGGACGAAGTCCAACCGGCCACGCGAGCGCTGCTCGGCGATGGGCATCCTCCGGGCCCGGGCGAGGGTCTCGCGCGCGCCGTCGCCGTCGCCCAGACGGGCCTCGGCGCTCGCCGTCGCGGCCAGCACCCAGGCGAACGTGCCGTCGAGTCCCGCCCGGTGGAGGCAGGCGGCTGCCTCACGGAGTTCCTTGAGTGCGCTGGCCGGGCGGCCACGGAGCAGCTGCATGTTGCCCAGGCCGAAGGCGGCCAGCCCCAGCGTCACGTCGTCGTAGCCGGGAACCCATTGCGTGTAGTTGGCCCGGATCAGGCTCTCGGCCAGTTCCAGCCGACCCTCCTGGAGTTGGCAGAGGATCTCTTGCAGGTCCGAGGTGCGGCGCGCCCGCGGCGCGAAGGGGCCGCCCTGGGCCGCGAAGCTGCGCAGCTGGGCGTGGACCGCCCTGGCCTGCTTGGACTCCCCCATCAGGATCAGCGCCTCACCGGCCGCCTCGCCGGCCACCAGGAAGGTGTGCTCCTGCGCGTCCGGGTCCTGGAGCACCTCCAGCGCCAGCTCGGCCGCCTCCCGCGGATGGCCGGCCTCCAGCAGCATCACGGCTCGGAGGGTGGCGTCGTGCCGGCGGGAGTGGGGGTCGCGGCAGTGCTCGTGGAAGCGGTCGAGCATCGCCTCCGCGTCCGCGTCGGCGCCCAAGCCGTGGTACAGGGCGACGAAGCGGCAGTCGAGGTACTGGATCCGCACGTCGGCGCGTTCCTCGGCGAAGGCGACCGCCTCCACGGCGGCGAGCCTGTCGGCAGCCTCCCGGAACCGGCCCAGACCGTTCAGCGCCGCGGCCAGCAGCACGGTGGCGGAGACGTCGTCGCCCTGTCCGACGGCGGCCTCGGCCAGGCGGATCCCCTCCTCGAACGCGAACACGGAGTTGGCGTGCCGCGCGGCGCTGAGCAGGGTCTCGAGGTCCGGCTGGTCACCCGCGTCGAGTTGCCAGCAGGCCAGCCGCATCCGGCCGGCGCCGTCGAGCAGTTGCCTGGAGGCCACGTCCGCCAGGGTGTGGAGCAGTTCTCGCCGGTGCGACGACGTCAGCGCCGCCAGCGCCACCTCACCCAGCAGCGGATGGCCGAGCCGGTAACTGTCCGGGTGGCCCTCCTGGGGGGCGCGCACGCGCTCCACCATCCCGGCACGCTCCAGGCTCACGAGGGCCTGCCGGTCGCAGGCGTACTCAGCCAGCCGCGGCTCCAACGGCTCGCCCAGCGCCAGGACGGCGAGTGCCCGTTGCTCGTGCTCCGAAAGGGCGCCGAGCCGGCCACCCACCGCGTCCACCAGACGGTTGGGCAGCGGGACCCCACCGTCCCAGTTCCACACCCCGTCGTGCCTGGTGAGCGAACCGGCCTCGACGGCGGCCAGCACGAACTCGCGGATGTGGAGCGGGCTGCCGCCGGTGACGTCGTAGAGGCGGCGGAGGGCCGGCTCCGAGATCATGCCCCCGAGCGCGGTGCGCACCAGCGACGCCGCGTCCCTGCGGTTCAGGGGCGAGATGTCGAGGCGGTGGGTGAGTCCGTCACGCCACAGGGCGGCGATCGGATCGGGGACGGGCTCGCCGGATCGGACGGTTGCGAGCACGACGGCAGCACGGGTCAGTGCCATGCGCAGAACGAGTGATGCGCTGCCGGCGTCGAGGTGCTGGGCGTCGTCGACCACCAGTAACGGCGGGACGTCGCCCTCGGGCGCGAGCGCGGCTATGAAGGCCGCATGGAAGGAGACCGCGTCGGTGTAGTTGCTCGGGGAGACCCGGGGAGCCAGGTGCGCCAGGGCCCCGTAGGGGATGAGGGAGGCCGCGGCCGTTCCGACCGCCCAGTGGGTGGTGACCCCGGCCGCACCGGCGCGCCGGCTGGCCTCGCGGGCCAGCCGGGTCTTGCCCGTGCCCGCTGGCGCCACAACCACGGCGCCCATGGGTCCCTCCCCCGCAGGCGCCGACGAGATGGCGTCCGTCAGCAACTCCAGTTCCCGGTCCCTGCCGACCAGCGGCCAGGTGGCGAACAGGCGCGCTGGACTCGGACCATCCCTGCGGGAGTTGCGGTCGACCAGCGACATGCAGGCAGCCTAGGCAATTCCGAAGCCGCCGTCAGGAGGACTCGAAGATTTCACTCTCAGCGAACTTGAGTGGACATGACTCAACTCCTACTTGAACTCTTCTCCTCCCTGTTCTAGAGTTGAGTGCATCAAGCTCAACCCCGTTCCCAAACAGAGGAAGGAAGCACAAAATGGCACGTAGTTTCGACCCGTTCCGTGAGATGGAGCGCCTCTTCGGCGAGGCCACCCGCTCGAGCCAGCCCGGCCTGGCGATGGACCTCTACCGCACAGGTGACCACTTCGTCGCCGCCTTCGACCTCCCAGGTGTGGACCCCTCCACCATCGACATCGACATGGACGACCGCACCCTCACCGTCCGGGCGGAGCGCCGCAACGCAGAGCTCGGCGAGGACGGCAAGTGGCTGGTGCGGGAGCGCACGTCCGGCACCGTCGCGCGGCAGCTGTCACTCGGCCGCGGCATCGACTCCGCCCGCATCAGCGCCGACTACCGCGATGGCGTCCTCGAGCTCACCATCCCGGTGGCCGAGGAGTCCAAGCCCCGCAAGATCGCGGTGCAGCACGCCGGCGCCAACCGCGAGATCGAACCCGAGGTGATCGAGGGGCAGACCGAGGACTCCTGACCCCGGACAGAATTGCAGGCGGCTCCGACTCGAACCGAGTCGGGGCCGCCTCGGCGTCTCCGGGGCTCAGGAGAACTGGACGAGACTGCGGTCCAGGCCGAGCGCGTCGACGATCTGGGCGATGGCCGGCTGCAGCGCGTCGTCGGAGTCCTTGAGCGCGAGCAGGATCCCGTTGGACGGATCCGTGAGGAGCATGACGGCGTTGTAGTTGCGCATCCCCTCGTTGACCTTGCGCACGTGGACGGCGCGGATCTCGGAGGCTGGGACGGACACGGCGATCCGGGGCTGCTTGCCGCCGGTCCACAGCGTGGCGGCCTCGCGGTCGAAACTGGCCACCTGCGCCGTCACCAGGCCCTTGGCCTTCCGGCCGCGGGACCTGGCGAAGGCCTTGTTCACCTGCAGGCTCGCGTTGCTGGCCACCACCGGCTTCACCAGGGAACCCTGCTTCATCGCGGTGACGCCCTCCAACTGGCCGGCAGCCGAACGGTTCAGCGCCACCACAACCACGACGACGATGGCCAGTGCGATGAACAGCCCGATGGCGGCGAGCATCCCGTCACCGGACTGGACAGCGTCGTAGAACCGGTAGCCGACGAACAGGACGAGGGCACCGACGAGGACCCAGGCGATCGGGTTCTTGTTGAATCTTATGGCTTCCCTCCCGGGGGTTGGGCCGAACCCCGTTGCGTTCCCGGCGTCCCGGACGGACCTCCACGCGGGGCCCGGGCTCGGCGGGCCCCAGTGAATCACACGCCGCGGCCAAGGACGTGGCGCAACTGGTCCTCCAGGTGGCGGTGCCGCAGCCGGTGACCGAGGTCCTGCAGCACGGCGGGCTCGACGCGCTGGTCGGCGGCGGCGAGTTCCCGGGCGCCCTGGGCACCGAGCAGGAGGCGGGGCCCGAGCGCGGGGACGGGGACGGCCGAGGGCCGGTACAGCACCCGCCCCAGCACCTCGGCGTACTCGCGAGCGGTCACGGGTTCGGGTGCGACAGCGTTGATCGGTCCCTCGTACCGCTCGTCCAGCGCGGCGGCGGCGTGGATGGCGGCCATGTCGTCGATGCCGACCCAACTCTGCCACTCGCGGTCGCCGAGCCGGCCCCCGACCCCCGCGAGGTAGAGGGGCAGGAACCGCGACAGGATTCCGGAGTCGGGGCTCTGCACCAGGCCCGTGCGGATGTTGGCCACCCGCACCCCGGCCGCGCGGGCCGGCTCGCAGGCCTGCTCCCACGCCACGCACACGTGGGCCAGGAAGTCGTCGCCCGGCGGGGCCACCTCCGGGAGCGGCGACGGCTCCTGGCCGCGGGCCCGCTCCTGCGCATGGGGCTGTGCCCCGTAGTAGCCGATCGCCGAGGCCGAGACCAGGGCCCTGCGCACCCCGTCGCCCGCCAGCGTTGCGAGCGCGCGGGCGATCGTGCCGGTGCCCGCAGCGCGGCTGGCCAGCATCCGTTGCTTGTTGGCGGCGGTGAACCGCCCCCCGATGGTGTGCCCGGCAAGGTGGACGACGGCGTCGCAGGCGGCCAGTTCGTCCAGCTCCACCCGCCCGCCGTCGGGGTCCCATGAGATCTCGTCAGGGCGGCGGGCCGGGCGGCGCACGAGTTGCAGGACGCGGTGGCCCCCGCCGCGCAGGAGGGCGGTGACCTGCCTGCCGATCATCCCCGACGCGCCGGTGACCGCCACCGTCCGAGGGGTGGCGTCCCGCTCGGTGTGGAACTCCAGGTCAGCCATGATCTGGCGCTCACGGTAGGCGAAGATCCGCCCGAGTTCGGAGAGGATGCGGCGCTCGGCGAACCGACCCGCGAGCGGCCGGGGCAGTTCGAATGTGACCCGGTCGGTCATCACGGTGCCGGCGCCGTCGTCGTCGAAGCCGCGCTCGTGGACCCACGAGCGCATCGGCCCGGAGACCATCTCGTCGGCGAAGGACCGCCCGGGGGTGAACTCGGTGTGGCGGGCAACCCAGCGCAGTTCGGGGCGCGGTAGCAGTGGGGAGAGCGCAGCCAGGGCCCCAGCCATCAGGCCCAGCGACCCGGGCGCCCCGATCCCCAGCTCCGCCGTCGCGCCCGGCTCGATGCTGTCGGCCTCCCGGCGCACGCTGCCGCCGAAGGGTGGGGCGAGCCGCTGGAGTGCACCGGGGCGGGTGAACCACTCGAACACCACCTGTCGGGGGAAGGGGAGATGGGTCAGGTGCTCGAAGCTGGGCATGGTCCCATCCTCCCCCGAGGATGGTCCGTTCCCGGTCAGTTCAGGGCGCCGCCCTCGATGACCTCCGGGGCCTCCAGGCGGGCGGCTGCGGCTTCGGCGTCGGTCGCCTGCTCCTCGGCGGCCAGTTCGGCGGCGATCCGTGCGCGGTAGCGCTCCTTCTCCCGGCTCTTGGTGGCCTCGTCCCAGCCCAGCACGTTGGCGGCGATGTCGGCCACCTCGTCGACGGCGGAGCCGCCGCGGTCGCGGGACTCGGAGTTGAGGCGGACCCGGGCCACGAGGATGTCCTCCAGGTGCAGCGCACCCTCCGCGGCGCAGGCGCGGTGCACCTCGGCCTTCAGGAAGCGGGGCGCGGCGGCCAGGGGTTCACCGAGCGCCGGGTCGCGGTCGATCTCGGCCAGCAGGTCACCCACCTCGGAGCCGTAGCGGGACAGGAGGTGCTTCATCCGGTCCGCGTCGAAGCCGTACTTGGCGCCGAGGTGCTCGGCCTGGTTGCGCACGGCGTCGAACCCGGCGGCGCCGAGCAGGGGCAGGTCCTTGGTGATCGACGGCTGCTGCTTGGCGCGCTGCTTGCCCAGGGCAAAGTCCACGGCGTCCTCGGCCATCACCCGGTAGGTGGTGAGCTTGCCGCCGGCGATGGCCACCATGCCGGGCGCCACCTCGGTGACGGTGTGCTCACGGGAGACCTTGGTGGACTTCGACTCGTCCAGCACGGCCGGCTGCAGCAGCGGCCTCAGACCCGCGTAGGTGCCGATGATGTCGTCGCGGGTGATCGGCGAGGCCAGCACCTCGTTGGCGTGGTCCAGCAGGTAGTCGATGTCCGCGCTGGTGGGCACGGGGTGCTGCAGTTCCTCGTGCCATGCGGTGTCGGTGGTGCCGATCACCCAGTAGTACTGCCACGGGATGATGAACAGCACGGACTTCTCGGTGCGCAGGAACATCCCGGAGGTGGCCTTGATCCGTTCGCGCGGCAGCACGATGTGGATCCCCTTCGACGCCAGCACCCGCAGGCCGCCGGAGCCCCCGGCGAGGGCCTGGGTCTTCTCCGTCCACACACCGGTGGCGTTGATGACGTGCTTGGCGCGCACCTCCACCTCGCGGCCGGTCTCCAGGTCCGTGACCTTCGCTCCGGTGACGCGGCCGTCGGCGTCGCGGGGGATCTCGGTGACGCGGGTCCGGCTGGCGGCCACGGCCCCGAGCGAGACGGCGGTGCGGATGAGCGTGATCACCAGGCGAGCGTCGTCGACGCGGGCGTCGTAGAACTCGATGGCGCCGATCAGGGCGTCCTTGCGGATGTCGGGGAACCGCGCGAGGGCGCCGTCCTTGCTGAGGTGGCGCTGGAACGGGACCGTCTTCCTGCCCGCGCCGAGGACGGCGAGGGCGTCGTAGAGGCCGACGCCGAGGGCGGAGTAGGCCCGCTCGATCACGCGCTGCTTCAGCGGCCACAGGAAGGGCTGGGCCTCCACCAGGTGGGGCGCGATCGTCGTGAGCAGGGCACCTCGCTCCGAGAGTGCCTCCGCCACGAGCTTGAAGTCGAGGTTGTAGAGGTAGCGCAGGCCACCGTGGACCAGTCGGGAGGAACGCGACGACGTGCCGGCGGCCCAGTCCTGGGCCTCGACGACGGCGGTGCGAAGTCCTCGGGCAGCGGCATCCAGTGCGATGCCGGCACCGGTGACGCCACCACCGATGACCAGTACGTCGAACTCCTCGCTCCCGAGTGCTTCTACAGCCTCGGCGCGTTGTTGGGGGGACAACTGCTCGGACATGGTTCTCCTTCGAATCGGCCTGCTCCCACATTCCCCCCTGCTGCACGTAGTTGCAAGGGCGATGCACGTTCGTGCAGGGAGCGGCTAGACTGTCGCAACAACCCGCGTCGCCAACGGAGGCCAACTTGCGTCGAAACAACGACACGCTGCTCAAGGTGGCGCGCATGTACCACGTCCAGGCCGAGACCATGGAGGCGATCGCCAACCAGCTCGGCGTGTCCCGCTCCACCGTCTCCCGCCTGCTCAAGGACGCCCGGGACCGCGGTCTGGTGCGTGTCAGCATCGTGGACCCGGACCGGCCCGCCACCCGCATCTCGGAGCTGTTCGAACGCTTCTTCCACGTCCAGGCACACCTGGTCAACGTCCGCCCCGGCGCCAGCAGCGTTTTCCGGCTGGAGCAGGTGGCGCGCGTGGCGGCCCGACTGCTGGACGAGACCGTCCGCAACGACGACACGGTGGGGATCGCCTGGGGCACCACGACGTCGGCGATGGCCTCGCAACTGCGCCCGCGGGACCTCAGCGGCGTCACCATCGTCGGCCTCAACGGCGGCGCCAACCACAGCACCACCGGGCTGCCGTACGTGGGCAGCATCCTGCAGCGCTTCGCCCAGGCGTTCAACGCCGACGAGCAGCTGTTCCCGCTGCCGGCGTTCTTCGACAACCCCGGGACCCGGCAGGCCATGTGGGCCGAGCGCAGCACCCAGCACATGCTGGGGGTCCGGGCCCGCACCCGGGTGGCGGTCTTCGGCGTCGGTGGCCTCGGCTCGGAACTCCAGTCCCACGTGTACGCATCCAACTACCTGAGCGCCGACGACCTCGGTGAGCTGAAGTCCAACAACGTCGTCGGCGACGTGTGCACCGTGATGCTGCGCGAGGACGGCACCTGGCGCGACATCGCCTTCAACGAGCGCGCCACCGGCATGACGCCCGACGAGCTGCGGCGCATCCCCAAGCGGATCTGCGTGGTCAGCGGCGCCAGCAAGGCCCCTGCGGTGCTGGGTGCCCTGCGCGCCGGGGTGGCGACGGACCTGGTGATCGACGACGAGACCGCCCGAGTGGTGCTGCGCCGGATGCGCCCGGGGCTGCGGCTCGAGTGATCCCGGAGCGGCGTCCAAAGCCGTCACCACTTGGGCGGTCACCGTTTGCAGCCGCTTCTCGCTTAGGCTGTGGGCCATGTCTGATCTGATCCGGACGTCCGTCACCGACGGACTCGCCCGCCTCACGCTCAACCGCCCCAAGGCCATCAACGCACTCAACCTGGAGATGCTGCAGGCCATGGTTTCCGCCCTGACTGGTTGGACCCGCCGCCAGTCGTACGACGGCCAGGAGGACCTCCCCGAGGTCTCCGCCGTGGAGTTCACCGCCGAGGGCGAGCGCGGCTTCAGCGCCGGCGCCGACGTCCGCGAACTGCTGGAGCTCGTCGAGTCCGACGGCGGCTGGCTGCAGTTCCTGGAGCTCGAGTACGCCCTCGACGGGCTGGTGCACAGCTACCCCAAGCCGACGCGCTCGGTGATGACGGGGATCACGATGGGCGGCGGCCTCGGGTTCGCGTCGAAAGCCGGCACCCGCGTCGTCGACCACAGCACGCTGATGGCAATGCCGGAGACCAAGATCGGCCTCTTCCCCGACGCCGGTGTCATGTACCAGCTGTCCCGCGCCGGCGGCGTCGGCACCCACGTGGCCCTGACGTCGGCCCAGTTCAACGGCGGCGACGCCATCCGCCTGGGCCTGGCCGACGAGTCCCTGGACCCGGACCTGCCCACGCCCCTTTTCGACGCTGCCGCCGAGTGGATCGACGAGTGCTACGCCGACGACGACGTCGTGGCGATCGCCGAACGCCTCGAGAACCACCCGCACCCCGACGCGCAGCAGGCGGCCCGCGACCTGCGCGCCCGCAGCCCCTTCGCCGTCACCGTCGCGCTGCGCGCCCTGCGCCGCGCCGAGACCCTGGACATCCCCGAGGTCCTCACCCAGGACCTGCGTCTGGCAGAGGGCGTCATCCCGGTGGACTTCGCCGAGGGCGTCCGGGCGGTGCTGGTGCGCAAGGACAACGCGCCCCGTTGGACCCACGAGCGCCTCGAGGACGTCCCCGCCGGACTGGTGGACGAGGTCTTCGCCTACTGAGGCCTTGTGTTGCTGGCAGCCTGGTGACCGGCCCTCAGACACCCAGGAGGGCGTCGGCGCCACCGCGTTCCAGCGATTCCGCCGCCGCCGCGTAGGAGCGGACGAACTCCGGGTCCTCGGCCAGCGCGGCCAGGGTCGGCAAACCGGTGAGGAACTCCAGCGGGGTGCCACTCGCGGCAGCCAGCAGCGCGTCGGCCGACTCGTCGTCCAGGGCGAACCGCCCGAGTCCGGCCTGCCGGTTCAGTTCCCGCCAGGTGGCCACCAGCCGCGCCCCGGCGTGCGGGGTGGCCCCGGAGCGGATCCGGTCCAGCAGCGTGGCGACGACGAACTTGGGCATCCGGTTGGAGGCGTCCGTCCCGAGCCGCGCGAGGGTGTCCGCGATGGCAGGGTTGCCGAAACGGCTGAGGAGCTCGTCGATGTAGCCGGCCACGTCCACCCCCTCCGGAACGGCCAGCGTGGGCGCGGCGTCCTGCTCCATGAACTCGCGCACGAAACCGGCGATCCGCGGATCAGCCAACGCCTCGTGCACGTACTCGTGGCCCGCCAACTGCCCGACGTAGGCCACGGCCTGGTGCCCGCCGTTGAGCAGCCGGATCTTCATCGTCTCGTAGGCGTGCACGTCGTCCACCATGGTGGCACCGGCGGCCGCGAGGTCCGGACGACCGGAGGGGAAGTGGTCCTCCACCACCCATTGCTCGAAGGGTTCGGCGACCACCGGCCAGGCGTCCTCGACGCCGAGCCGCTCCCGGACCCGTTCAACGTCGGCAGCCACGGTGACGGGGGTGATGCGGTCCACCATCGTCGACGGGAACGCCACGTTCTGGGCGATCCAGTCGGCCAGTTCCTCGTCCACGAGCCGCGCCACCGCCTCGACACTGCGGGCCGCCACCCGGCCGTTCCCCGGCACGTTGTCGCAGGACATCACGGTGAACGGGGCCACGCCGCGACGACGTCGCTCCCGCAGTGCCGCAACGATCCATCCGAACGCCGTCCGGGGCCTCACCAGCCCGCCGGCCGTCTCGGCGAGCACCAGTTCGTCGTCGACGGCCCGCCGGCTCCCGGTGGCGTCCTCCACGTAGCCGCCCTCGGTGATGGTCAGCGAGACGATCCGGACCGCCGGGTCCACCAGCTGTTCGAGAACGGCGTCGGCCTCGTCGTCGGCGTGGAGGAACCTCCGGATGGCGCCGATGACGTGGGCCTCGTCGGTACCGTCGGGATGCCGGAGGGTGAGGGTGTAGAGCCCGTCCTGGCCCGTGAGTGCCTCCCGCATCCGCAGGTCCCGCTCCAGCAACCCGATGCCGCAGATTCCCCAGTCCCGCGCATCCGGGTCCGTGTCCAGCAATCTGTCCACGTACATCGCCTGGTGGGCGCGGTGGAAGTTCCCGACGCCGAAGTGCACGATCCCCACGCCCACATCGTCGAGGTACTGGGGTGTGGTCACGTCGGCCGGCAACTCCTCGAGCGCGGCCCTGCTGAGTCTTCTCATCCCTGGCTCCTGTTCCCGGCCTCGACCAGATCCATGTCCACATTGTCGAAATCCACGATGGCGTCCTGCTCGATCAGCGTCCTGCGCAGCAGCTCGTGGTCCAGTTCGGGGAAGGGCACCTGGTTGGCGACGGCCAGCGCCGCGGCGGTGCCGGCCCCCTGCCCCATCGCCATGCAGGTGGCCATCACCCGCACCGAACCGAAACCCGGGCCGTCGGCGCTCAGGCACCTACCGGCGATGATGATGTTCACGCTCCCCTGCGGGATCAGGCAGCGCAGCGGCACGTTGTAGGGGCGTCGGAGCAGGACGAACTCGTTCTGATCGATGCTGTCGCTGTGGTGGATGTCAATGGTGTGGGCGCCCTTGGCGACGGTGTCCGGGAACGCCTTCGGGTGGATCACGTCGTCGCGGCTCAGCTCGTAGAGGCCGACGATGTGGTGGGTCTCCCGCACGCCGGTCTGGATGCCGGACTTGGCCAGCCAGGCGTCGCGGAACTCCGGGAACTCCTTGCGCATGGTGGCGATGAGCGCGTGCATCTTCTCCCGCAGGCTCATCTCGGTCCGCGAGAACCATTCCGGGTCGCTCGCGTCGGTGGGCTCGCGCAGCACGTTGATGCTTACGAAACCGTCGTGGAAGAACCGGTTGATCCAGGGCCCCCCGAACAGCGGCACCTCGCCCTGCTCGTGCAGTTCGGCCAGGCGTGCGCGGATGGACTCGGACACCGGGAGGATCCCGTCCACGGCGTCCCCGAACACGTACTCCAGCCCCGCGGTGTCCACCCCACCCAGCTGGAACCACAGCGTCGCCGGCTGCAGCACGTCGCCCTTGGTGGTGGGCAGGCCGGCGGCGCGCACGACGTCGGCGTCACCGGTGCAGTCGATCACGGCCCGGCACGCGATGGCGGTGCGGCCGGCCTTGTTCTGGACGATGACGTGGCTGATGTCCCCACCCACAGAGATGACGTCGGAGAACCAGGTGTGCAGCAGCACCGTGACGCCGGCCTCCAGCAACATCCGCTGTGCGGCTAGCTTGAGGATCTCGTCGTTGACGGGCCAGTTGCCGCTGTCCCGGTCCAGCTCCGCACCCCCCAGCTCCGCGGCCCGCTGCATCAGCTCCAGCGGGATGCCACCGATGTGCTGCTGTCCCGCCACCCGGAACTCACTGATGGGTGTGACCAGGGCGCTGGTTGCCATCCCTCCGACGAAGCCGTAACGCTCGATCAGGAGGGTGCGTGCCCCACCCCGGGCGGCGGCGACGGCAGCGATCACACCGGCCGGTCCACCACCGGCGACGACGACGTCGAAGGAGCCCGCCACCTCCACCCGGCGGGCAGGCTCGGACACGAACACCGCGCTGTTCTCTCGTCGCATGGTCTACCTCGGCCTCCGTCGCCCAAACTGCAGATTCTGGCGCAAGTATATGGTTTTACCGCAACTGGCGCCACCCCATCCTCACCGCGAATCCCTCAGGTAACGCGCAGGTCACGATCGGCCTGCATCCGTTGACCACTTCGCAAGTAGTTCGTTATACTCAGTGTGTGGGGCTGACCCCATGCGGCCCGCAGATATCAAGGAGGATAGAAATGCGTACCACGAAACGTGTGAGATTCGCCGTCTCCGCACTCGCGGCAGCCAGCCTGATGGTCGCCTGCAGCAACGGGGCGGACCCGGAGACCGGAGCCACCGGAACCCAAGGCACCGGGGGTGAGACCACCTCGGCCGGCAGCTCGGGAGCTGACGACGTCGAACTGCGAATGACCATCTGGTCCGCCAACCCGGACCACGTCGGGGTCTTCGAGTCCCTGGGCGCCGAGTTCGCCGAGCAGAACGACCGCGTCTCCAGCGTCACCATCGAGAGCTTCAACCTGGCTGACCTGGACACCCTGTTCACCACCCAGATCGCCGCCGGCAATGCCCCCGACGTCAGCTGGTTGCCCGTCGAGAGCAGCGCCGAGTACATCGATGCCGGTGCGCTCCTGGACCTCAGCGGCATCATCGCGGACACGCCTGATTTCGACTTCGACGACTTCATCCCGTCGCTGCTCGAGCGCTGGCAGGTGGACGACGCCGTCTACGGCATCCCGTTCTCCACCGGCCCGCTGATCATGTACTACAACAAGGACCTCTACGCGCAGGCCGGCGTCAAGGATCCGGGACAGCTGATCGAGGAGGGCAACTGGAACTGGGACACGTTCCGCCAGACCTCCAAGGAAGTCCATGACGCCCTTGACCTGCCTGGCTACGTCCTCAACGACTTCGACTTCAAGAACTGGACCAGACTGCTGCCCTACCTGACCGCGTACGGGGCCTCGCCGTGGAGCGACGACTCCACCGCCTGCACCCTGAACGCCCCGGAGGCCGTCGACGCCCTCTCGGTGTTCCACGGCATGACCTTCGACGACGGCTCCATGCCCATCCCGGGCCAGCAGGTGGACTTCTGGGGCGGCGGCGCGGCCGCCACCTCGGCGTTCCTCGGCTCCAGCGCCAACCTCTCCGAGGTGGACTTCGAGTGGGGCATCGCCCCCACGCCCGGCGGTCCCGCAGGCGACGTCGTCGCAACGGGCCAGGCCTCGATCGTGGCCTTCGCCGCAGGCAACAACACCGAGGAAGCACAGGAGCTGGTGGCGTTCCTGGGTGGCAAGGAGCCGATGGCGGAGTACTCTGCGTTCTTCCCGCCCATCCGGGAGAGCGTGCTGACCCCGGAGGTCCTCACCGCGAACTCCGAAGTCCTCACGCCCGAGTCCGTGGTGCCGATCATCGAGGGCATCAAGGACAACGGTCAGGTCTTCCCCGTCACCAAGAGCAACGCCAAGGTCACCGACGCCCTGAACTCCTCGCTGGATGAGCTGTTCTACCAGCCCGGGATCGACGTCGAACAGGCCCTCAGCGGCGTCTGTGAGGCCATCGGCCCAATGCTCCCCTGAGGTTAGGGCCAACTCGCAACCATGACCACAAGCAAGGACACCACCGTCCCGGCTCCCGGAGGAATCGGGGGGTCGGGACGGGCCCGGGTACGTCGCAGTTCCGTGCACCAGGGGCGCAACCTGTTCGGCTACGCACTGCTGGCGCCACAGACGCTGGGCATGCTCGTCGTCGGGATCGTCGCGCTCGGCGGGGTGGTGCAGCTCAGCCTCACCCACGTCAACGTGCTGGCAGGCACCCGCGAGTTCGTCGGGCTCGAGAACTACGCGCGGATCTTCCAGGACCCGGAGATGTCGGTGGTGTTGGCCAACACCTTCTTCTTCGTCGTGGTGCTCAGCATCGGCGGCACTGTGCTCGCCCTTGCGCTGGCTCTGCTGCTGAACCAGAAGCTGGCAGGGATCAACATCTTCCGCGCGGCCATCTTCATCCCGGCGCTGGTCACGACGGTGGCGTGGACTTTGGTGTGGAGCTTCATCCTGCAGCCCGGTGGCCTGCTCGACGGCATCGTTGGGCTGGTGGGTGCTGGGCCGTACCCGTGGTTGCGGGGTGGCTGGCTGACGCTGGCCGTGTTCGCCGTGATCCAGCTCACCAAGAACGTGGGCATCAACATGATGATCTTCCTGGCCGCGCTGCAGGCGGTCCCGCAGGAGCTGATCGACGCCGCCCACGTCGACGGGACGGGGCGCTGGTCACGCTTCCGGCACGTGGTGTTCCCGCAGATCTCACCGGCCATCATCATGGTCTTCATGCTGATGGTCAGCGGCTCCTTCAAGGTGTTCGAGCTGGTGCTGCTACTCACCAACGGCGGTCCGGGAGTGCAGACCTCCGTCCTGGCGTTCGAGATCTTCCGGCAGGCGTTCCGGCTCAACGACATCGGCTACGCCGCCGCGTTGTCCGTGTTCCTGTTCGTCCTGGTGATCGCCCTGATCGGCATCATCTGGCAGCTCCGAAAGAGGTTGGTGTTCCATGAACAGGACTAGCTCGTGGTTGCGGAACCTTCCCACCTACGTCCTCCTCACGGTGGTCTCGCTGCTGTTCATCGGCCCGGTGCTGTGGATGGTCAGCGGTTCGTTCAAGTCCATCACGGAGATCCTCAAGTACCCGCCGGTGCTGTTCCCCGAGGTGTTCCGGTGGGAGAACTACGCGGAGGTGTTCACGCTGCAGCCGTTCGCGCGGCAGATCCTGAACTCGGCGTTGGTGATGGTGCTGGTGTGCCTGCTCACCCTGCTGCTGGCCATCCCGGCCGGCTACGCACTGGCACGGGTCCGCCCCGCCGGCACCGCCGTCATCTTCATCATCCTGCTCAGCGGCGTGTTCATCCCGCCGGAGGCCGTCATCATCCCGCTGTTCCAGGCCGCCGCGCAGATCGGCTGGGTGGACACCTTCTACCCGCTGGTGATCTTCACCTCCGTGCTGTCCACGGGCCCGGTGGCGATGTTCATCATGCGCCAGGCCTTCCTCACGCTGCCCGCCGAGTTCGAGGAGGCCGCCACCCTCGACGGCGCCAGCCGCGGCCGCACCATGATGCAGATCTTCCTGCCGCTGGTGCGCCCCTCCATCGCTTCCGCCGTGGTGTTCACCGCGTGGTTCAGCTGGAACCAGTTCCTGGAACCACTGGTGTACCTGCGCTCACAGACCATGCTCACGGTGCCCGTCGCCCTCACCCTGTTCGAGGACCCACTGGCCGGCCCGCGCTGGAACGTCCAGATGGCCGCCACCACCTTGTCCGTGCTGCCGGTGCTGATCGTGTTCTTCCTCGCCCAGAAGCACGTGGTCTCCGGCCTGACCGCCGGCGGCCTCAAGTCCTGAACCGCCAGACCTCCTGAGATGGGACCGCCATGCCTGCCACCTTCTCCGCACCACTTCGCCTGGAGTACCTGCAGTACACGGTGAACTCCACCCGGCAGCAGTTCGAGACCATCCTTAGGGTGCTCGAACCGTCCCGGGAGCCCCAGGGGCCGGCGGCGTCACGGCGGGTGGTCCTCCTGCTGCCCTCGACTCCGGAGCTGAGCCACCGTTCCGGCGACGGCCTCGACGAGGTGCTGCGCCACGATCTGCACAACCGCCACGACATGGTCGTCGTGGCACCCACCTACTCCGACTGGCCGTGGATGACGGACCTGCCGGACCAGCCCATGTTCCAGCAGCTGATGTTCTTCCTGGAGGAGATCGTCCCCTTCGTGGAGCAGCTCTACCCGTCGTCGCCACGGCTGCTCGTCGGATACAGCAAGGGCGGCTCGGCGGCGCTCCAGATCCTGCTGCGCCACCCCGAGCTCTTCGCCGCGGCCGCCGCCTTCGACTCCCCGGTGATGAAGACCGCGCCGGACCAGTGGGAGATGCCCTACTTCTGGCCCAACCCGGAGCACTTCGAGGCCTTCTCCATCCCGAACCTGCTGCGCACGCGCGGCGCACTCCTCGGGGACGCTGCCCGGATCGCGCTGCTGGGCTACGGCAACTTCGGCAAGGACGCTCCCGACTGGAGCCGCGACCACCTGGGCGAGGCGCACCAACTGCTGGACGAGCTGGGCATCCCCCACTTCTATGACAACGAACGACGCCGCGCGCACCGGTGGGACTCCGGCTGGCTGCCCGAGGCCATCGCCACGCTGGACCAGATGACCCGCCCCTGACCCTGCTCAGGCAGGGCTGGCCGGCGGTGCGCTGGAGGCGCGGTGTACCACGTGGGCGGCGGGCTCGTTGAGAACTACCTCGCCCTCGCCCGGCTCCCGGATCTGCTCCACCAGTAGCTCGACGCCCACCCGCCCCAGCTCCCCGAGCGGCATCGCCACGACGGTGAGAGCAGGGCTCAGGTGGGGGGCGAACCAGGTGTCGTGGATGCTGACCAGGGACACGTCCCTGCCCACCTGCCGACCCGAGGCGATCACCCCGGCGTGCACACCCAGCGCGCTCGTGGTGGAGACCACCACCAGCGCCGTCGCGTTGCCGCCACTGGCGTAGTAGCTCTCCACCACCTGACGCGCAGACCCCGCCTCCCAGCCGCCCGTGATGGGCGGGTGTGGCGTCAGCCCGGCGCCGGCCATGGCCGTCAGGTAACCCTGGTAGCGACGCTCGGACGAGGAGCCCTCGGCTCCGACCAACGCGACGCGGCTGTGGCCGAGCTCAATCAGGTGCGACGTGGCAAGCGACGCCGCGCCGGCGTCGTCCAACCGCACGGTGCGGGAGCCGGGGCTGGCGTCGGCGTTGAACAGCACCGTCGGCATCGCGGGGGTCGCGTGCAATGCGGGGCGGTCCCCTGCGTAGCCGCCCTGGATAAGCAGCCCGTCCACCCGGCGTCCCTGAGCGAGGCTGCGGAGGGCTTCCGGGCGGGAGGCCAGTTCGGCGGCATTGAGCAACATGAGTGAGTAGCCCGCCGCCGTCGCCGCGGCCTCGGCGTTCTCCACCATGCGGGCGTAGATGGGGTCGGTCACGTGGTAGAGCGCAAAACCGAGTAGTCCCGTCTGCTTGCTGCGCAGTGCCCGGGCCGACGCGTGGGGGGTGTACTGGAGCATGTCGATGGCCGCCTGCACCCGGACCCTTGTATCGTCGCGAATCTTGAGGTTGGGGTCGTCGTTGATCAGCCGGGAGACCAGCCCGGGTGAGACCCCGGCCAGTTTGGCGACATCGGAGAGTCGGGCACTCTTCGCCACATCGTCTCCTTGCCGACTCGAGCCCCGTGCACACCGCGCGCACGGAGGGCTCAATCGTAATACCTGTGCGCGGCGCCACCAACGACCGGGCGTTCAACCCCATGGGTACTGGAGGCTCTTGTTGCAGACGTGAGCGGAAACCCTTTGCCGAGCAACTGGACCTGACGCGCGAGCGCCGTCAACGCTGCCGCTATCTCAGACGCTGCCGCTGTCTTCAAACCCTCTGGGTACACCGGCAGCGTCTGGAGTTACCGGTTAGCGGTAGCGTCAGGAGCCAACGGCAGCGTCAGCCAGCGCCTACAGTCAGGCGTCGCCCCAGAGCGCCCGACCAACCACCAGGTGCCGCCCACCCGCGGCCACCACCGACGCCGCCACCTCCGGCGTGACCCCGCCGTCGACGCCCACGCGCCCACGGCCCCCGGCCAGCTCCGCGACGACGTCGATGGCCGCCGGGTCCGCGACGCCCTTGGTGCCGGGTTCGATCAGCATCACCAGGAACCCGTCGGCCGCGGCGTCGTCCTGCCCCGGTGCACCGGACACCTCCACCCAACGCTCGACGCCGTCGGCAATCGAGGGCGCCAGCCACGCCAGCACCTCCGACCGCGCCACCCAGCGTCGGACCCCAAGACCCTGCAGGCTCCGGCCGACGTCGGCCACGGCCTGTGCCACGTCCGGCCCGTCGGCCAGCACCATGAGGTGCACCTCCACCCGCACGCCGGGCAGCTTCCGCAGGATGCGCCCGACGTCACCGGTGTCCACCCCGGTGTTGTGCAGGTTTCCGTCTGCGTCGCGTCGGAGGATGACGTCGGCGTGCACCCACTGTCCCGCACGGTGCGCAGTGCCCGCACCGGCCACCCGGAGCTCCGGGGGCAGGGCGTAGACACTGGCCGCCACGTCCACCGGAAGCGACGTCGTCCACGCGGCCGGTCCGACGACGGGCTCAGCCATCGGCAGGGGCCGCGTCCAGGGCGTCGACGGCAGCGGCCTGGCGGTAGCGGGCCCACCGTCGCTCCGAGCGGGGACGCGGTTCTGCCACTCGCGTGCGCTCCGGTGCCAGTTCCTGCATCAGTTCGGTGAGCGGTCGTCCGGTGGCCAGTGCCAGGGCCTGCAGCCCGGCACCGCGGGCAACGGCCTGTTCGGTCTCGGCCACGTCAATCGGCCTGCCGAGCGCGTCGGCGAGGAACTGGGCGTAGGCGGCCGAGCGGGCACCACCACCGACGGCGAGCGCCGGCCCCGACGTGTGCACGCCAGCCTCCGCCAGCAACTCGGCGCACACGAGCAGCCCCCACACCACGCCCTCGTAGGCGGCGCGGGCGAGCTGCTCGCGCGTGGTGTCGGCGGTGATGTCAGCCAACAGACCACTTGACCGCGGACGGTTCGGGGTGCGTTCGCCGTCGAGGAAGGCCACCAGCACCGGCCCCTCCTCGTCGGCCGCCAGGGCCAGACGCGCGAGCTCCTCGTGGTCCACGCCCAGCAGGCGGGCGAAGGTGTCGGTGACCCGTGTGGAGTTGAGCGTGCACGCCAGGGGCAGGAACCCGCCCTGCATGGCTGCGACGCCGTTGAGCAGCCCGGTGGGGTCCCGCACGGGATCAGGTGTGGGACTGAAGACCACGCCGGAGGTGCCCAGTGCGATGCACATCTGCCCGGTGGTCAGCCCGAGGCCGACGGCGGAGGCGTGCTGGTCGCCGCCGCCCGCGCCCACCACCGCGCCGGGCTTGATGCCCAGCTCTGCAGCGGCGTCGGGCAGTACCGTGCCGATCACCTCGTCCGGGCCGGCCACCCGCGGCACCATGGTCTCCCAGTCCCGGTCGGAGGAGACTGCGCGCAGCAGCTCGAAGGCGTACTCGTTGCGGTCGGGGTCGAAGTAGCCGGTCCCGGAGGCCTCGGAACGGTCAGTGACGAACTCACCGGTCAGGCGGTAGGTGAGGTAGTCGTGCGGCAGCAGCATGGTGGCCATGCGCTCAGCGTTGTCCGGCTCGTTGGCGAACAGCCACGCCACCTTCCCGATGGTGAAGGCCGCTGTCGGGAGGGATCCGGTCCGTTCGATGAACGCCTCCGGGCCAAGGTTTCCGATCAGTTTGCGCAGCTCACCGTCGCTGCTGGTGTCGTTCCACAACTTGGCCGGGCGGATGACCTCACCGGCCGCGTCCAGGGCCACCAGGCCGTGGCACTGCCCGGCGATGGAAACCGCCATCACCTCGGCGTCGGGGCGTTCCGCGAGCGCGGCCCGGAAGGCCGCCACGAGTGCCGTCCACCAAGCCTGCGGATCCTGCTCACTGACCGGCGGCGATGTCTGCGGGTGGGCAGCCGTGCGGCTGGCCACCAGTTCGAAGCCGTCGACGGTGCGCAGCTCCACCTTGCAGCTCTGCGTCGACGAGTCGACGCCTGCCACCACTGCAACCATCGCGGATCAGCCCGCCCGCAGTTCGGCCAGGTTGAGCGGTTCGATGGCCAGGGTCTCCAGCTCGTCCGGCAGTTCTGTCTTGGCGCCCACCGCGCCACCGGGGTGGGTGTGGTGCACCTTCTTCCAGCTGTAGCCGCGGGCCCGCATCAGGACCGTGGCCATGGCGTCGCCCCAGATGGCGTGCGCCAGGGTGGATCCCATGGCGATGATCCCGCCCAGGTCCAGCTCCGGGTCCTTGCCGACGACGACGGTGAGGTCCGCCTTGCGCGTCATGGGGGTGTCCGGGGTGACGGTGAGCGCGATCACGCCGGCGCCCCGGTCCTGGGCGCGGGTGACGAGGTCGTTGATCTCGTCGGAGCCGCCGCCCTTGGAGATGACGATCACGATGTCGCCCTCGGTGACGACGCCGAGAGTGCCGTGCAGGGCGTCCATCGGGGGGAGGTAGATGGCGGGGGTGCCGGTGACGGCGAAGATGTGCGCCATGCGGCGGGCGATGGTGCCCGAGGTGCCCGAGCCGCTCACGAAGACCTTGCCGCGGCACCCGAACAACAACCTGGCTGCGGTGACCGATGCCTCGTCCAGTTCGCCCGCGACGGCGGCCACGCCGGCGGCCTCGGTGGCAATCCGTTCGCGCGCCGTGGCCAGGATCTCATCCAGCTCAGACATTTCTGCTGTTCCTCTCAATTGCTTTCTCAGTGGCTCCAGGCGGCCTTGCGCAGGTCCGCGTCAGTGAGTTCGACGGCGGGGGTGCTCTTCCCGGAGCAGCGGCCGTCGCTGAAGATGACGACGTCGTCGGCCACGGCCAGGATCTCCTCCTCCTCGGAAGAGACGACGATGACCGTCAGTCCCTCGTCGGCGGCGAGCTCCCGCAGCATGCGGTGGATCTCCTTCTTGACGCCGATGTCCACGCCCTTGGTGGGCTCGTCCAGCAGCAGCACCTTGGGGCGCTGCGCCAGGACGCGGGCCAGCAGCACCTTCTGCTGGTTGCCGCCCGAGAGGCTGGAGACGGGGGCGTCGCGGTTGCCGCGCACCCGCATGGTGTCCATGTACTCGTGCGCGGCGGCGGCCATGGCCTGCGGCTGCAGCACGATCCCCTTCGTGAAGCGCTTCACCACGGGCAGCGTCACGTTGTCCATGCTGTTGCGCAGCGGGATGATGCCGTCGGTCTTGCGCTCCTCGGTGAGGTAGGCGATTCCCAGCCGCTGCGCCTGCGACGGCGTCCGCGGCACGTAGGGCTTGCCGAACAGTTCGATGGTGCCGGACTCCACTCCGCCCAGCCCGACGAGGGCGCGCAGCAACTCCGTGCGGCCCGAGCCGATCAGCCCGTAGATGCCCAGCACCCGGCCCGCGTGGGCGGTGAGGGAGACGTCGTCCAGGTCCCGGTTGCGCAGGTTGTTGACGCGCAGCACCACCTCGCCGGGCGGGTTGGACTCCCCCTCGCTGAGGGACTGCACCTGGACGCCGTCGGCGGTGGTGGTGGCGGGTTCGCCGGTGATGGCCTCGATGACCAGTTCCTGGGAGACGCTGTTGACGTCCGCGTCGATCCTGACCTCGCCGTCCACCAGCGCGACGATCCTGTCGGCGACGGCGTAGAGCTCGCTCATCTTGTGGTCGATCAGCAGGATTCCCAGTCCGCGTTCCTTGGACAGTTCCCGCACCAGGTCCAGGAACTGGTTCACCTGCTCGGCCTCGAGCGAGGTGGTGGGCTCGTCCAGCAGCAGGTACTTGGCGTCGCGGTGGGTGGCGACGGCGATCTCCAGCAGCTGCCGGGTGGCCACCGGGTAGTCTCCCAGCCGCCTGTCGACGTCGATGTCCAGCTTGAAGTCCTGCACCAGTTCCCGGGCCACCTTGCGCATTCCGCGCTTGTCCAGCGCGGGGCCGGAGCGCAGCTCCTCGCCCAGAAAGATGTTCTCGGTGATGGTGAGGTTGGGCAGCAGCGCCAGCTCCTGGTACACCGTCGAGATGCCGTGGCGCATGGCGTCCTGCGGCCCGGTGAACCGCATCTCCTCACCATCCAGGTGGATGGTGCCCTCCTCGGGGCGGATGGCGCCGGAGAGGCACTTCAGCAGCGTCGACTTGCCCGCGCCGTTGTGCCCCACCAGCCCCACCACTTCTCCCGGACGAAGGGAGATGGAGACACCCTTCAGCACGCGTGTGCCCGCGTAGATCTTCACGATCCCCTCGGCCCGCCAACCTGCCTTCTCAGTGGACATCTCCAGCTCCCTTCGTTTCCGGTCCTGTTGTGTTTGACTCAGCCGAGCTCGTTCTCAGCCGGCTGCTCGCCGTCGGAGAACACCTTGAGGTCCTGCAGGGCCTCGTGCTCGACGGTGCCGCCGTCGAACCAGGTCTTGATCTGCTCGATCACCAGCTGGCCGTAGAGCTCGGGCTCCTGGGCGACGCAGCCGGGGTAGACGTCGGTGGTGGGCTCGCCCTCGGCGCAGAAGCCGTAGACCTTGACGTCGTGGTTGCCGCCGGTGACGGCCTGGATGGCGCCGTAGGCGGCGGGGCCGGTGGAGGCGAAGATGACGTTGATGTCAGGGTTGCCCTGCAGCATCTCCTGGGTCACGCGCAGGCTGTCGTCGGGCTTGACGTTGCCGTCCACCACGGCCACCACCTCGGCGTTCGGGTTGGCGGAGATGCCCTCCTCGAAGCCCTCGTCGCGCTGGACGACGGGGATCTCGTCGGGCTCGGAGACGAAGCCCACCTTGATCTCGGCGTCGGCACCCATGTGCTCCAGCACCAGCTCGGCGGACTGGCGGCCGCCGGCGAAGTTGTCAGCGCCCAGGTACTGGACGATCTTGGCGCCCTGGGCTGCCATGGCGTCCGGGTCCACGGTGACGTTGACGGTGAACACCGGGATGCCGGCGTCGTTGGCGGCCTTGACGATGGCCGCGGCGGGTGCCGACTTCACGGGGTTGAGGGCGATGGCGCACGGATCGCGCTGGATCATGGCGGTCACCTGGGCCAGCTGCTCGGCGTCGTCGTCGCCGGCGACCTGGACCTCGACGTCGAAGCCGGCCTCAGCACCGGCCTCCTCGAAGCCCTTCTTCATGTAGACGTAGTAGGGGTTGGTCAGGTTGGGCAGGGAGACGGCGACGAACGGGTTCTCCGAGTCGCAGGACTCCGGGCGGGGGATCTCGTCCAGGTAGATGCTGGCGGCGGCGGTCTCGTCGCCACCGGTGGATTCGGTGCCCTGGGTCTCAGTGGGGGCCACGCCCGTGCTGCACGCGGCCAGCAGGAGCGCGGAGATGCCCGCGGCTGCCGTGAAGAGCTTCCTCATGTTGTTTCGTCCTTTCGTGGAGGAAGTTGGGATGCGCATGGCCGTGCGTGGCCGGGCGCGTTGGTGGGTTGGTTCAGGATTGGGTGTCGTCGCCCGCCCCGGCAGCGGCCGAGGTCTCGGCGCCGGTGGCGTCGGATGGTTGTTTGGACCCGTCGTCCTGGTTGCTGCGGATGCGACGCAAGCCGGTGCGCTGCGCGGCGGTGCGACGGCGGTAGCCGTCGAGGGTGACGCCCAGCAGGATGATGACGCCGATCACGAGCGGCTGCCAGAAGCTGGGGACGCCGAGGACGTTCATGCCGTTGGAGACGGTGGCGATCAGGATGGCGCCGATGAACGCGCCGAGGATGGTGCCGGTGCCACCGAAGAGGCTGACGCCGCCCACCACCGCGGAGGCGATGGAGTAGAACTGCTCGTTGCCGGAGCCGGCGCTGGGGTAGCCCACCATGAGGCGGCTCATGGTGATCAGTCCACCCATGGCGGCGCAGATGCCGCTGACGACGTAGGCGGAGATGGTGACGCGTGCGATGTTGATTCCGGCCAGGCGGCTGGTCTCCTTGTTGCCGCCCACCGCGTACAGGTGCACGCCGTAGGGGGTGCGGTGCAGGATGAACATGAAGATCAGCAGCGCGATGACCACGAGCACCACCGGCGTGGGGATGCCGGCCAAGGAGCCGCGGCCGATGGTGGCGAACATCGGGTCTGCCACGTTCACGGACTGGGCGCTGGTGAGGATCATCGGGATGGAGGCGGTGATCCCGAACGTGGCGAAGGTCACGATGAACGGCGGTAGCCCGACGTAGTGGACAACGATGCCGTTGAACAGGCCCACCGCGATGCCGGCGAGCACTGCCACGATGATGGCCACCCACCAGGGGAACCCGGCCGCCATGGTGAGCGCCGCGAGCATGCCGGTGAGTGCGATGTTGGAGCCGACGGACAGGTCGATGCCGCCTGTCAGCAGCACGAAGGTCTGGCCGAGGGCGAGGAAGGCCACCACAACGCCGTTCTCGAGGAGCACCGTGAGGTTGCCGGTGGTGGCGAACCGCGGGGACATGATCGCCATGGCGATGGCCACGAGGACCAGGACACCGAGGATCCCCAGCTCATCTGGGAGCTTGAACCGAGATTTCACGACGCCTCCTTGGGTCGAATGTGCTCACTTGAGCGTTTCCGCGTGTTGGGCACACTCTAACGAGCGCCAGAACGATTGACAACCCCATGTTTCACACAGGATGATGCTCATATGAGCGAGACACCAGATACTGATGAGCGCGCGACGGAGCAGCAGCTCGCCGTGCTCGCAGCCCGGCTCTACTACCTCGAGGACCTGACCAAGGTCCAGATAGCCGACAGGCTGCAGGTCTCCCGGTTCAAGGTGGCCCGGCTGCTGACGATGGCGCGCGAGACCGGGATCGTCACCGTCGCCATCAACCAGAAGCCCCAACCACAGGACCGGTTGACCACCCAGCTGCAGCACCGGCTGGGCCTACGCGAGTGCATCGTGATCCCCACCACCGGCTCGGCCGACCCACGACGTCGGGTGGCCGCGGCCGGGGCCGGCTTCCTTTCCCGGCGCCTGGTGCCCGACGACGTCCTGGGGCTGTCGTGGGGCCGGACCCTGGCACTGATGACGGAGCACCTCATCGAGCTGCCACCGGTGAAGGTGGTGCAGCTCACCGGCTCCTTGGGCAGCGTGCTGGCGATCTCGCCCATCGAGATCCTCCGGCGCGCGACATCGCACTCCGGCGGTGCAGCGATCCCGATCATGGCCCCCCTCGTCGCGGACAATGCAGAGGCCGCTGCCATGATGCGGGAGCAGTCCCAGATCCGGCTGGCGCTGGACACCTTCTCCGAACTCACCGTCGCCATGTTGTCCGTGGGTTCCTGGGAGCCTGCCACCACGCAGATGCGCAGCTACCTGGACGAGCCGCTGGTGTCCGAGCTCGAGGCGGCCGGGGTGGAGGGGGAGGTCTCCGGCATCTTCCTGACCCGGGACGGCGAGGTGATCCAGACCCCGCAGTTGCAGCGCCTGATCGGGATCACGGCCGACGAGCTACGGACGGTTCCCGAGATCGTGGTGGTGGCTGAGGGCGTCGCAAAGGCCGGCACGGTGGTGGCCGCCGTCCGTGCCGGGATCGCCAACACCCTGATCATCGACGTCGCGCTGGCAACAGCCATCCTGGAGCTCCTCGAGTCGCCCCAGTCGGCCTGACCCCCACCCCCAGTCGCCCTGACTCGCCACACCCAAAGTTGCCCCCTGAGGTGCGAGGTACGATCCTCGAAGGGCCTTGCCAGATCCACTTGCCGGATGCACTTCGAGGCTCACTGGCGCTCGCACCTCAGTGCGACTGGGAAGAGAGCCGCTCGCACCTGGGGAAGGGGACCGCGCACAGCTCGATAGGCTGTTGACGTGCCCAGGATCTCCGCAGCCACCGTCGCTGAACACAGGGCGATCATCCAGAACAAGCTGGTTGACGCCGCCGAGGAGATCCTGCGCTCCGGCGAGCCGGAGAAACTGACCGCCGCCACCGTGGCCCAGGCCGCCGGCATCGCACGCAACTCCATCTACCGCTACGTGGACTCCGTCGACGACCTGCACGGCATGGTGCTGGCCCGTTCCCTGCCTGGCTGGCTGGAGGCCGTCGACGCCGCACTGGCCGACGTCGAGGACCCGACAGAGCGCATCGTCGTGTGGACCGCGGCCAACCTCCGGGAGTCGGCGCGCACCGGCCACGGCTGGTTGATGATGCTGGGCCGCACCGACGTCTCCCCCGCCAGCGAGGCCATCATGGAGCAGGCGCACAAGGTGATGCGCGATGCCCTGGCCTCCGCCTGGGGGGCGCTGCTCCCCGATCCCACAGCCGCCCGGATCGCCGGCGGCCTGACCCGCGGCGTGCTCGAGGCCGGCTTCCGGCAGCTCGACGCCGGGGAACCCATCGACGCCGTGGTGGCGGTGTCCACCAACGCGGTCCGCGGCATCGTGGCCGGCCTGACCACGCACCACGCCTGACCCATCCCGTTCGGCCCCGCGGCACACACCCCCAACCCCTCTTTGAGACACCCTGTCTCGAAGTGTTACCATTGTTGGAGACACCACGTCTCTATCACTGGGAAATCGCATGGAAACCGAGGTTCGAACCGGCGGCCAACCCACCAACGCCGCTCCACCAGACCACCGCGCCACGCGCCGCGAGTGGGCTGGCCTGTGGGTGCTGGCGCTCTCGCTGGCCATGATCGTGCTGGACGGCACCATCGTCGGCGTCTCCCTGCCGACGATCATCGCCGACCTGGGCCTCAGCCTCACCGACGCGCAGTGGGTGGGCAGCCTCTACTCCGTCGTGCTGGCCGCCCTGCTGCTGACCGCCGGTCGGCTCGGGGACCGGTTGGGGCGACGTCGTCTCCTGCTGGTGGGCATAGCGACGTTCGTCCTCGGCAGCATCGCGGCGGCACTGGCCACGGACCCCGCTCTGCTGATCAGCTCCCGCGCGCTGCAGGGTGTGGGTGGCGCGCTCATCCTGCCCACCACCCTCTCTTCGGTGAACGCCACCTTCCGTGGCCCGGACCGGGCAGCTGCGTTCGGCATCTGGGGCGCGGTCATGTCCGGCGCAGCCGCCGTCGGTCCGCTGCTGGGTGGTTGGCTCACCACCGCCGCAGACTGGCGCTGGATCTTCTGGGTGAACGTGCCCATCGGGGCCGCGCTGCTGGTGGCCGCTCCCCTGCTGGTTCCCGAGACCCGCAGCGACGAGGACTTCTCCCGGGTGGACATCCTGGGGCCGGTGCTGTCCGCCATCGGTTTCGGTGCGCTGGTGTTCGGCCTGATCGAGGGCAATGACCTCGGCTGGTGGGTTCCCAAGGCACCGCTCGAACTCGGCCCGCTGCACTGGGGCACCGACGCCCCCGTCTCCGCCGTCCCGGTGGTGCTGCTCGTCGGCCTCGTCGCCATCGGCTGCTTCGTCCTGCACGAGACCCGCCGCCAGCGTCACGGCACCGGCGGCGTCCTGGACGTGTCGCTGTTCGCCATCCCCACCTTCTCGCTCGGCAACGTCACCGCGGGCCTTGTGGCCGTGGGCGAGTTCGCGCTGGTGTTCGTGCTGCCCCTGCACCTGGTGGTCTCGCTGGGCCTCGACGCCCTGGGCGCCGGCCTGGTGCTGGCCGCCATGGCCGGTGGCGCCTTCATCGCCGGGGCCGCCGCCCGTCACCTGGCCGCGGCCATCGGGGCGGCACGGGTGGTGGTCCTGGGACTGGCCCTCGAGGTGGCAGGTGCGCTGGTCACCGCCTTCCTGGTGGGAGCCGGGTCCAGTCCGTGGTTGGTGGCTTTGGCGCTGCTCCCCTACGGCCTCGGCCTCGGGCTGGCCGCCGCCCAGCTCACCTCCACCGTCCTGCGCGACGTCCCAGTCGCAGCCTCCGGCGCTGGCTCAGCCACCCAGAGCACAGTACGCCAGGTGGGTTCGGCATTCGGCAGCGCGCTGGGTGGGACAGCGCTGGCAATCGGTCTGGGTGATTTGACTATGCAGCAGGCCACGGCCACCCGGTTCTCGTCGGCCAGCGCGATTGCCGTCGGCGTGGCCGCGGCGGTGCTGGCCCTTGGGCTGGTGTTCTCGCTGCTGGTGGAACGCTCCGCCGATGCCCCCGGCCCCGCGCGGGCAAAGCCGTCGGCGAACGAGCGCCGTCGATGGGGAAGTCCCGTCAACTGCCACATAGGATGGGGGACGATCGCCCATCCGCCACACCCTCAGGAGCATGCATGTCCGAAGAGATCCACGACCTCATCATCATCGGATCCGGACCGGCCGGCTACACCGCGGCCATCTATGCAGCCCGCGCGTCGCTGAACCCCGTCATCTTCGAGGGCTCGTTCGACGCCGGCGGTGCCCTGATGAACACCACCGAGGTGGAGAACTTCCCCGGCTTCTCGGAGGGCATCATGGGCCCGGCGCTCATGGATGAGATGCGCAAGCAGGCGCTGCGCTTCGGCGCCAACATCATCACCGACGACGCCACCGCGCTGGACCTGACCGGTGACGTGAAGCTCGTCACGGACTCCGACGACAAGGTCTGGAAGGCCCACGCGGTCATCCTCGCCATGGGCTCGGGCTACCGCAAGCTCGGCATCCCGGACGAGGAGCGCCTCTCCGGCCGCGGCGTGTCCTGGTGCGCCACCTGCGACGGCGCGTTCTTCCGCGACAAGCCCATCGCCGTCGTCGGCGGCGGCGACTCCGCCATGGAGGAGGCCACCTTCCTCAGCCGCTTCGGCTCCAGCGTGGCCGTCATCCACCGTCGCGACGAACTGCGCGCGTCGGCGATCATGGCCGCCCGCGCGGAGAAGGACCCCAAGATCAGCTTCGAGTGGAACTCCGCGGTCACCGCCATCAACGGCGACAAGTCCGTCGAGTCCCTCACCCTCACCGACACCATCACCGGGGAGGAGCGCGACTACCCCGTCAACGGCCTGTTCATCGCCATCGGCCACGAGCCGCGCTCCGAACTGGTGGCCGGCCAGGTGGACCTCGATGGCGAGGGCTACGTCCTCACCCAGCACGGCTCCACCGCCACCAACCTGCGCGGCGTGTTCGCCTGCGGTGACCTCGTCGACCACACCTACCGGCAGGCCATCACCGCCGCCGGCAGCGGCTGCGCTGCTGCCCTGGACGCCGAGAAGTTCCTCGCGGCGCTCAACGACTGACCACAACCACAGGACTAGAATGGTCCATCACGCCCCACCGGGGCATGACCTAGGAAGGCCGAAAACATGGCAGTGACTGACGTGACCACCGCTACTTTCCCCGGCGAGGTCCTCGCGGCGGACCAGCTCGTGGTCGTCGACTACTGGGCGGACTGGTGCGGGCCCTGCAAGCAGCTGTCCCCCATCGTCGAGGAGCTCTCCAACACCTACGCCGGGCAGGTGAAGTTCGTGAAGGTGGACACCTCCGCGGAGACCGCCCTGGCGGCCGAGCGCGGCATCCTCAGCCTGCCCACACTGGAGTTCATCAAGGGCGGCGAGATCGTGCAGTCGATCTCCGGCGGCAAGTCGAAGAACGCCCTGAAGAAGGTCATCGAAGAGCACCTCTGATCGTGTCCAGTCCTCGCGACCCCTTCGAGGGCGACGCCGACGAACCCCAACCGGTTCCCCGCCGCTCGGCGGACTCGGCCCCCTCGGCGGACTCTGCGCCCACCGCGTTCTCCGCGACGTCGGCAGCGGAACCCTACGAGGTCAGCGGCACCCCTGAGGGCACTCCGGAGCCCAGCGGCTCCTGGCGGAAGGTGACCAAGGCCCCGCCCGCCGTCGACGACCTCGGTCCAGTGGCCGACGCCGGGTTGCCCGCCGCGCCGCCGCCGATGCCCACCTGGGTCAAGTGGACCGGACTGGTCTCGGTGGCCGTACTGCTGTTGCTGGCGCTCTGGCTGGGCCTCTCGCTGGGCGGGTCCTCCCCCGACGAGTCCCCGTCCCCCTCCCCCACGGCGACGGAGGCCGCCTGGCCGCTGGAGGCGCCGCAACTGGTCGGCGACTTCGTGCGCGGCGCAACCTCCGAGTCCCAGGACCCGGCCATCCCGGGCCGGGTGATCATCAGCGCCGACTACTCCGACGGCACGGACCGGGTGGCGCTCGTGCTGTCCCGGCCGGAGGACGACCTGCGAAACTACCTCGCCGACGCCGGCATCTCCGGTGTGGCCGAGGTCGGATCGGCCAGCTGTGGGACGTCGTCGGACACGGGCTCGCCGGTGTGCGTGCGGATCGCGGACTCGACGGCCATCATGGTGGTTGGTCTGACCGAGCAGACCCCCGAGCAGCTCGCCGGCACCGTCGACGACTTCCACACCACCCTCACGTCCTGACAACAGAACCGCCGCACGGACGGGGGCGCCGGCTTGGCCGGATGCGGCAGAGTGGGAACCATGACATCGCAAGGACCGAGATTCGACACCCGGCTGGACCGGTTCGTCGACAACTACGCGACGCGCACCCGCGGCATGAGGGTCTCCGCGGTCCGAGCCCTGTTCGCCGTCGCGAATCGTCCTGAGATCGTCTCCCTTGCGGGCGGGATGCCCAACATCCTGGACTTGCCCCTCCCAGAGATCGCCGATGACCTCGCGCAACTGATCCGCGACAACGGCACCCAGGTGATGCAGTACGGCTCCGGCCAGGGCGAGCCACGCATCCGCGAACACATCTTGGAGGTCATGGCCCTCGAGGGCATCGACGCCAACGCCGACGACGTGCTCGTCTCGGCCGGCTCGCAGCAGGCGCTGGACCTGGTCTCCCGCATCTTCCTCGATCCCGGCGACGTGGTGCTCGCCGAGTCGCCCTCCTACGTCGGGGCACTGGGGACGTTCCTCAGCTACGAGGCCGAGGTGGTCCACGTCGGCAGCGACGAGTCCGGGCTGGACCCGGAAGCACTGCGTGAGACGGCGGTCCGGCTGGCGGCCGAGGGTCGGCGCGTCAAGTTCCTGTACACCATCCCCAACTACAACAACCCCTCCGGACTCACGCAGCCGTGGGAGCGGCGCCTCGAGGTGCTGCGCGTGTGCGCGGAGCAGGGCATCCTCGTCGTGGAGGACAACCCGTACGGCCTGCTCAGCCTGGACGCCGAGCCCATCCCGGCGATGCGCTCCGTCGACGCCGACGTCATCTACCTCGGCTCCTTCTCCAAGACCTTCGCCCCCGGCTTCCGGGTGGGGTGGGCGCTGGCGCCGCACGCCATCCGCGAGAAACTCGTGCTCGCGCAGGAGTCCGCGACGCTGTGCCCGCCCGTGTTCAGTCAGTTCGCCATCGCCAACTACCTGGAGAAGCAGGACTGGCGCGGCCAGATCGACGTGTACCGCGACATGTACCGGGAGCGACGCGACGCCATGCTCGCGGCCCTGGACGACTACATGCCCCCCGGTTCCACCTGGACCCACCCCAAGGGCGGCTTCTTCGTCTGGGTGAGCATGCCCGAGGGCGTCGACTCCCAGTCGATGATGGCCCGCGGCGTCGACGCCCGGGTGGCGTTCGTGCCCGGGGGCGCGTTCTACGCCGACGGCCAGGGCGCCCGCAACGTGCGGCTCTCGTACTGCTTCCCCACCGTCGAGAACATCCGGATCGGCGTCGAGCGCTTCGCCGACGTGCTCGAGGGTGAACTCGACGTTCTGCGCACCTTCGGTGTCCGCTCCCCCAACCCGCAGCCGGGTCGCGTCGTCGGACCCGGCCCTGATCTCTCCTGACAAGGAATGATGCAACCATGACCATCATCGTGATCTCCGGTGGGTTGAGCCACGAGCGCGACGTGTCCATCCGTTCGGGCAGGCGCGTCTCGCAGGCGCTGCGGGACAGGGGCCACGACGTCGTCGAGACCGACGTGAACGCGGACCTGGTGGGGCTCCTGGGCTCCGTCGAGGACCCCGTGGTCATTCCCATGCTGCACGGCGGCCTGGGCGAGGACGGGGCGCTGAGCGAGGTCCTGGGAGTGCTGGGGGTCCCCTTCGTCGGTCCCCGTTCCGGCCCGGCCCGCGTCACCTTCGACAAGTCGATCGCCACCACGGCCATCCACGCCGCCGGTCTCCACGCCCCGCGGCAGTTGGCCCTCCCCCACGACATCTTCCGGCAGCTCGGGGCGCAGTCGATCATGACCGCCATCGGTGAGCAGCTGGGGTACCCGCTGATGGTCAAGCCGTCGCGTTCCGGCTCCGCGCTGGGGGCCGCGAAGGTGTCGTCGGCAGACGAACTCCCCGGCGCCCTCGTCGGCGCCTACGCCTACGGTCCGATGGCGGTGATCGAGGAGTTCATCACCGGCACCGAGGTGGCAGTCACCGTCCTCGAGGGCCCCGACGGCCTGCGCACCCTGCCGCCGGTGGAGATCCGGCCCAACACCGGCGTCTATGACTACGAGGCCCGCTACACCGCCGGGGCCACCCGGTTCGTGACGCCGGCCGAACTGCCCGACGAGCAGCTGGCGGCCGCCAAGGACCTCGCACTGGCCGCACACCGGGTGCTGGGACTGCGACACCTGTCCCGCACGGACATCGTCGTGGACGGCGCCGGTGTGGCGTGGTTCATCGAGGGCAACGTGGCTCCCGGCATGACCGAGACCTCCCTGGCGCCGCTCGCGTTCGAGGCGGCGGGCCTGGACCTGGGTGACGTGTTCGCCGGCCTCGTCGAGCTCGCGAAGCGGGGTTGACGTGGGACTTCGCACCAAGCAGGGCATCGCGATCATCGTCGGTGTGGTGGTGGCGATCGCGATGCTGCTGCTGGGGTTGTGGCAGATGGCCCGGTTCCAGCTCTCCATGGAGGACGTCGCCGCCGAGCGGCGCGCCATGCCGGAGGTGTCCTTGGCCGAGAACGTGGCCGAGGACGGCACCATCGAGGACATCTACGGGCGGATGGCGACCCTCGAGGGCGAGTTCCAGCCGGAGCACTCCCTCCTGGTGGGCACCGAGTGGCCGTTGCGTTCGGTGGTGGCCTTCGAGATGACCGACGGCAGGTCGGTGGCCGTGGTGGTGGGAACCGCGGACCGGGACTCGGCGCTGCCGGATGACCTGCTTGCCGTGACCTCCTTGACGGGAGTGTTCCTCGGTGGCGACGCGTCCGCAGAGGCGGGCGAGTCCGTCCCCGCCGACGCCCCGGAGGGATCGCTGCCGACGCTGCGCCTGCAGTCACTCGTCCAGACCTGGCCCCAGCCGATGATCCAGGGCTACGTCACCATGCCGGCGGAGTTCTCCGAGCGCTACGGCCTCGGCGAGGCACAGGCGGTGCTGCCCGAGGGCGGCGGGACCGCCATGCACCAGGGCTACGCCATGCAGTGGTGGGTCTTCGCGGGGGCCGCGATCGCCTTCAGCATCTTCGTGGCGCGGGGATTCGCAAAGGACGAGGAGAAGAAGCTCGCCAGGGCGAGGCAGCGGCAGCAGGCCCGCGCCGCAGCCGAGGACGCGGACGGTTCCGAGTAGTTCTCCACTCGCGAAACTACTTGACTCTTCAATTTACTGGGCGTGGAATGGGTGCATGGCCACTCCACAGTTCAAGAATCTCATCACCGGCATCGACGTGGACTTCACCGGGTGCTCGGTGGATGACCTCTCCGTGACCTGTGGTGTCGGTGTCTCTGCCGGTGGCGAGGAGTTGTGGGACGACGTCGTCGCACGGGCGGTGGCCGAGGAGCTCGTCGGCATCGAGGCGCTCTCCGGGGTGACCGGTACCGTCGCTGAGGCCACGCGGGTCAATGCGGAGGCCTACGGGCAGAGCGTGGGCGACTCGGTGTCCTCCGTGCGCACCTGGGACCGGCTCACCGACCAGCAGAAGACCTTCCCCGCCGTCGACGGGGAGTTCTGGCCGGGCACCTCACGCTTCCAGGAGCGGCTCGCCGACGGCTCGCTGCGGTACGAGATCCTCGAGGTCTCGCTGCTGGTGAGCCAGGCGACGCTGACCCGTCCGCTGGCGGATGCTGAGCTCGCCGGCCTGCTGGGTGCGGAGTTGGGTGCCCGGGTGCCCCTGGTGGAGGTTCGGGAGCGGCTGCTGGCGCGGCCCGCCTGAGCCATCCCCTGCCCGGTTGGGCTCAGGGAGTCTCCGCGACGTCGGCCACCTTGGCCCTGACGTCCTTGGTGGCGTAGTGCTCTGCCACGAAGGAGAGGAACGGGACGGTGCCGGCGGCCATGATGGCGAGTACCCACTTGATGGACCATCCGACGCGACGACTCAGATCGTAGGCCGTGATCAGGAGGATCATGTAGAGCCAGCCGTGTGGGACGCCCGTCCAGGTGACCACGATGCCGTTGCCCCAGATGTACTTCAGGGGCAGTCCCACGCAGACCAGGACCACCAGCAGGACGCCCACGATGTAGGCCATCACGCGGTAGCGCAGGAGTGCACCCCGGATTCCGGGGAGGTCTTCGGGGTCGAGGCCCTCGTCGTCCAGGTCGAGGGGTTCGGTCTCAGCGTCAGCCACAGGGCCATCCTATCCGCGTGGAGGAATCGTTCTAGAGCTCTGTCGGCTTGTCGACAAAGCTATACAGCGGTACATCGCTTGATCGTTAGATCGTTCGGTTTTCGATGACAGCGAGGATCCGGTCCAGGTCCTCCCCGGAGGCGAACTCGATGGTGATCTTGCCCTTGTTGCGGCCGATGTTGACCTTCACGCGGGTGTCGAAGTGGTCCGAGAGGTTCCGGGAGATGTTGGTCTCGCGCTCGGACGGCTGCCGGATGCCACGTCGAACGGGCGCCTTGCCAGGGGTCCCCTCCCCCATGGCGACGATCTCCTCGGTGCTCCTCACCGACAGTCCCTCGGCGATGATCCTTTCGGCCAGGAGCTCCTGCGAGCGCGCGTCGGACAGGCCCAGTAGGGCCCGGGCGTGTCCGGCCGAGAGCACGCCTGCGGCCACCTTGTTCTGCACCTTTGCGGGCAGGTTCAGGAGCCGCAGCGTGTTGGAGACCTGGGGACGACTGCGGTGGATGCGCCTCGAGAGTTCCTCCTTCGTGCAGTCGAAGTCCTCGAGGAGCTGCTTGTAGGCGTGGGCCTCTTCCAGCGGGTTGAGGTTGGCCCGGTGCAGGTTCTCGAGCAGCGCATCTCGCAGCAGATCCTGGTCATCGGTGCCGCGGACGATGGCCGGGATGGTCTCCCGCTCGGCCAGCTGGCTGGCCCGGAACCTCCGCTCCCCCATCACCAGCTCGTAGGCGTCCCTGCCGACTTCGCGTACCACGACCGGCTGGAGCACTCCGAACTCACGGACGGACGCGGCCAGCTCTGCCAGGTCGTCCTCGTCGAAGTTCGTACGAGGCTGACGCGGGTTGGGCACGATTTGCCCCAGCGGAACCTCTGCGAAGTACGAGCCGTCCGCCAGCGGCTTGGATGGCTTGCCCGTCGCCACCTCCTCGTCGGTGCGCGCGAAGAGGTCACCGAGACCCTTTCCGAGTCCAGAATGCTTCGCTGCCATGATCAGGCTCCTTCGGTTCGTGCGTTGCCGGCGAGTTCTTGTGCGGCGAGGGTGTATGCCACTGCGCCCGGGGACTTGGGCTGGTAGGTGAGGACCGACTGTCCGTAACTGGGCGCTTCTGCGACACGTACGGAACGCGGGATCGGCGCGTCGAGCGTTTGCTCCGGGAAGTGGTTGCGGACTTCACGTGCAACCTCCTGCGAGAGGTTGTTGCGTCCGTCGTACATGGTGAGGATCACCGTCGAGAGCTCGAGTTCGTCGTTGAGATTCCCCTTGACCTTGTTGATGGTGCGCATCAACTGGGAGACGCCTTCCAGCGCGTAGTACTCGCACTGGATGGGGATCATGATCTCCGTCGCGGCAACCAGTGCGTTCAGCGTGAGCAGCCCCAGGGACGGGGGGCAGTCGAAGAAGACGTAGTCGACACCAGAGGCTTCGATGTACTTCGCCAGAGCTCGCTTCATCTTCGTCTCGCGGCCCTGCTCGTTGACGAGTTCGAGTTCAGCGGAGGCCAGGTCGATGGTCGCCGGCAGCACATGGAGGTTCGGGGTGTGGGGGGAGCGTTGCACAAGGTCGATGATGCTCGCGCCGTCAAGCAGCACTTCGTACGTTCCTTCGACGCCGGGGGAGTGGTCTACACCGAGGGCGGTTGAGGCGTTCCCCTGCGGATCAGTGTCCACCACCAACACGTTCAGGCCGCCGAACGCGAGGGCCGTGGCGATGTTGACGGCCGTCGTCGTCTTCCCGACCCCACCCTTCTGGTTCGCGACCACGAAGATTCTCGGCTCAGCGGGGCGGGGGAGTGTCAACTCGGGCGCTTCCGGTTCAATCTCCGTACCGTACTCGTCCTCGGTGTCCCAGTCGTCGTCCGCGCGGTCGAAGGCGGCACGCTTCGGCCCTTGGGGCAGTTTGATGGCCGTTTCACGTGAAACGTTCTCGTGCTTCTTCCAGATTTCAGCTGGTTCAGCCTTGGGTGTCTTCGCCTTCTTGCGGAAGAACAGGGCCATTGGGGAGTCTCCTCTCGAACGCTGCCGCAACTCTAGTGCGCAGGCTTGGGACACACCCAATCGATGCATGATTCGGATGCGGAAGTCTCAACTCGTGGTCAAACGTTGTCAACATCGACCCGAAACAGATGCCGTTTCACGTGAAACGAAAGCCCATCAAGGTCACGGTCTCCCCGGGCCAGCCTGGGCGCACCTCAAGTAGTCATCCGGCACGGACAACTGGAAGCGGATACCCCAACTCCTCAGCGCCTCGGCCGTGTCATGTGCTGCGCCGTCCCCGTTGCCGTACGGCCACACAGCGCCCAAACAGACGGGCGACCACCCAGAGGGGAGCGCAACACCCGTCCGCCCTCACAGGAGAGTGTTGCCGCACCAGGCTGACCCCACCGCACAACCCTGCGCTACCCCCGCCGCCGGATGTCCCGCTATGGCGGTAGTGGGGAAGCCACGGGGTAGCGGGAAAGCCGCGAGGGAGCCGTCGCGTGGCGGGGGAGCCCCGGGAAGCGGGGAACCACAGGGTAACGGGAAGGCCGCAGCCGAAGCCGTCGCGTGACGGGGAGCCCAGGGGAAGCAGGGAAGCAGAGGGGGCCGTCGGGTGGCGGGGAAGCCGCAGAGCAGCTGGCAAGGCGCAGGTAGCGGATCAGCTGCGGCTCAGCGGGGAAGCCAGAGGTTAGTCTCCACCCGCGGGCAGCAACGACCACTCCGCAGCTGCCGCAGGCATCCCGCAGGGCCCCGAAGCACCGTGATTCCACCGCAGACCCCTGCCCACCGGGAAAGCCATGCACCGGGTATGCCTTGTCGGGGTGCTCGTCTGGCAGGTGCTGGCACTACGTCCTGACCTTCCAGCGGCACCCTGCTCGCTCCTCATTCCAGTCGTTACACCCATATACACGTTTGTCGCTTTATCACTCTAGAGCTTTCCCTGTTTATTCCTGAAACGACAGCGGCCGACCAGGATCCCCGGTCGGCCGCCTGCGTAGGTACGCGTCAGTTCACCTTGAAGCGCACCATGTTGTTGAACACCCAGCCCTCCTGCCACGAGTAGCTCCACGTGCCGTCGGCACCCTGCGTGCCTGCGATGAATCGAGCCTGGATCCAGGAGCGGCATCCGTTGCGGCCGGTCTCGGCCGTGTCGCACTCGGTCCTCCACTGACGCCCGTCAGTGGAAGTCCACTCACCGGCGTACCCGAGTGGGTTCTGGGACCACTGTGCCCGGGCCATGAACGGCAGGTAGGTGAGGTTGTTGAAGTGCCAGTCCGTGCTGCCCACGAAGCGACCGTTCTCGTGGGTGACCTGCGTCGCCCAGATGTCGGTGGTGCATCGGATCGTCTGGGAGTAGGGCTCACACTCGGTGTACCACCAGCGCCCGTTCACGTTGTGGAAGCCTGGCGTGGAGTACACGTCCACACCGGGTTCCTCCGGCTCATCGGTGGGCGTGGGGCTGGGCGACGGCGATGGCGACGGGGAAGTGGCGTCGAAGGTGTGGCTCCACGACGTCGTCGCCCCGTCCGCGAGGTAGTTCAGCCCCTCCGCCTCCGCGGTGACGGTGACCTCGCCAGCTCCGGGGTGCGTCCCGGCCTCAACGATCTCACCATCCACGAGGTAGACCACGCCGGCAACGTCGGGCACCGTGTAGATGTCCTCCTCGGTACCGGGCTCGTCGGTGAACACCACGTCCTCGGGAGTCACCTCCTCGCCGTACCGCAGCCCGAAGCCAAGCTCCAGGAGGACCTCGTCACCGGAGGCCGACGGCACGTCCACGGGGAGTCGACCGCTGGGGTTGAAGTCAGCGGCCACCGCACGCACTGCCGCCGTGAAGTTGGGGACGCCCCAACCGTAGGTGGCCAGCACAGCATCCGCGTCGGGGAAGACGTTGATGTCGTAGGGGTTGCGGACACTGACGACGATGAGCGGGACCCCGGTCTCCGCGAGCGCCGCCACCATGGCCTGCTGGGCCGCGTTGCCGGAGGCGTTGTAGGAGGCGAAGATCACGGCGTCGTGCTCGTCAGCAGCAGCCACCGCACGGTTTCGGTACTCCTCGCTGGGGGAGGAGCCGTTCTCGTAGTCCTCAGTCACCTGGAATCCGCGCTCGATGAGCATCGGGCCCATCCGCTCGGGCCATGCGCTGCCGGCACCCACCATCAGGATGGAGTCCGAGTCCGGGTCCAGGGGTAGTACGTCGCCCTCGTTGCGGAGCAGCGTGACGGCCCGGTCGGAGATCTCGGCGGCGGTTGCGAGGTGGTCGTCGTTGCCGACCAGGTCGGTGACACCGTCCAGCGGCACGCTCGGGTCGTCCTCCCAGACGCCCCGCTCGAGCTTCCACTCCAGGATCCGCGTCACAGACTCCTCGAGGCGCTCCCGCGTCAGGTCACCCTGCGCGACGGCGTCGAGGACGCCGTCGAGGGAGGCCTGCACGTCGGGGGAGTTGAGCAGGATGTCGGATCCGGCCTGGATGGCCAGGACGGCGATCTGCCCGTCGTCGAGCGGGTTCTCGGGGAGGACCTTCAGTGCGTCCATGTCCAGGGCATCCGTGGTGACCACGCCGTCGAATCCCAGTTCACCGCGCAAGAGGTCGGTCAGGACCGCGTGCGAGAGGGTGCCGGGCATGTCCGGGTCGATGGCCTCCACGATGACGTGGGCCGTCATGATCATGTCGACGCCCTCGTCGATGGCCGCCTGGAAGGGAATCAGGTGTTGGTCCAGGACGTCCCGGGGGTAGGTGACGATGGGCAGGCCGGTGTGGGAGTCGGTCTCGGTGTCACCGTGGCCGGGGAAGTGCTTGGCCGCGGCGGCGACGTTCTCTCCCTGCATGCCGCGGATCTGCGCGGCACCCAGCTCGCCGACGGTCTCCGGGTCGGCACCCATGGAACGCACGCCGATGACCGGGTTGGCCGGGTTGGTGTTGATGTCGACGACGGGTGCGAAGTCGACGTTGATGCCGACCGCGGCGAGTTCCGAGCCCAGCACTGCACCCTGCGCCTCGGCGAGCCCGGCGTCGAAAGTTGCGCCCAGGGCCATGTTGCCCGGCAGGACAGTTGCGGGGGCACCCATGCGGGCGACGATGCCGCCCTCCTGGTCGATGGTGACCGCGAGTGGGATGCCCGAGCCGTCGTCACCGATGGACGCGGCCTGCAGCCCGTTGGAGAGTTCCGCGGTGCCCTCGGGGTCGTTCGTGACCACGGGGTTGGACCAGGCGAAGTAGAGCACTCCACCCAGGTCGAACTTCTCGATCACCTCGGCGGGGGTGTCGACGCCGTAGCGTTCCTGGTTGGACGCCGCCATGGACGTGTCGTCGGCAGAGTTGCCGTAGACGTGGGTCCAGGTCATCTGGCCGACGAGCTGTTCGAGCGTCATCGCTTCGACGATCTCGGCGATCCCGTCTGGGGACTCCGGTGGGGGGATCTCGGCGTTCGCGGGCGCGATGCCAGCCACCACCAGACCTGCTGCGAGCACGGGTACGGCGCCGAATCGGGCGCCTCTTGACTTCCGGGACAAGGCTCCTCCTAGTTCGGGAGCGCGGCTGTGCGCTCCACCTCGAAAGCGTGACGCTGACCCGGCGGTGGGCCGGAGTCGGCCACCCGCGTCACACTACGTCCTGGGAGGAGTCCCCGCTCCAGAAGGAGGGAAAGAGAAAGGTGTTTCTCGGACCGGGGTGAGGTCAGGAAGCCCGGCTGACGCGGATCGCCCGCGTGCCCTCGACGTCGGCCGCCGCACGGATCTCGAGGATCTCGGCACGCAGCTTCGCGTGCTTCATCCAGCTGGCGGCCGCCGAGACCTCGTCCTCCGCGCTCTGGCCCTTCAGCGCGAGCAGTTCCCCGTTGGGAAGGAACAGGGGAGTGGTCCAGCGCAGCAGCTTGTCCAGCGCCGCCACTGCGCGGCAGACCACGACGTCGAACACGTCGCCGGAGTCCTCGGCCCGGATCCGGTCCACCCGTACGCGGTCCCCGAGTCCGAGTTCCTCGACGGCCTCGTTCAGGAAGGTCGCACGACGCAGCAGCGGCTCGACGAGGGTGAACCGCAGGTCGGGCCGGACGATGGCCAGCGGGATCCCGGGCAGTCCGGCCCCCGAGCCGACGTCGGCGACGTCGGACCCGAGCGGCAGCACATCCACCAGTGCCAGGGAGTTGGACACGTGCCGGCTCCACAGCTTGTCGCCCTCGCGCGGGCCCATCAGGCCCCACTCGATGCCCTTCGTGCCGAGGATGGCGACGTAGGCGTCGAGTTGCTCGGCGGCATCGGGGAACCGCTCGACGAGGGCTCGGCGCGCGGCCGCCTCGTCGGGGTTCACCTGGTTGGTGGTCTCGCTCACTTGGAGACGATGACGCGACGGTGCGGGGGCTCGCCCTCGGACTCGCTGACCAGCCCTGCGGCGGCCACCTCGTCGTGCACGATCTTGCGCTCGTAGGCGTTCAGCGGCGACATCCGCACCGGCTCACCGGTCTCGAGCACCTCGGCGATGGCGTCCTTGGCGAGGGCGACGAGCTCCACGCGGCGCTTCTCGCGGTACCCGGCGACGTCCAGCGTCAGGCGGGAGCGGTTGCCGGTCTCGGTCATCACCACGAGGCGGCTGAGCTCCTGCAGTGCCTCGAGGACCTCGCCCTTGGCGCCGACGAGGCGGTCGTCGTCGGTGTCGATCGCCACGTGTGCGCGGCCGCCGGCGACGGAGTTCTCGATGTCACCGTCGAGGTCTGCGATGTCCAGCAGTTCCTCGAGGTAGTCGGCGACCAGGTCGCCCTCGTTCAGCAGCGCCTCCTGCGCGGACGGCTTCTTCTCCTCGGTGGAGGTGTTCTCACTCATCGGTTCTCAGTTCTCTCGATCCGCGGGGTTCGCGGGTTCACTTCTTCTTGCGGGCGGAGCGGGTCTGGGCCTTGGGCTGACGTCGGACGACGGTGCTGCCGTCCTGCCCGGTGCGCACAGTCTGCCGCGTAACCTGCTGCCGGACCACCTTGGGCTTGGCCTCGGCCTCGGTGGGGGAGTCCGGCGAGGTGGCCGACGTCGCGGATGCTGCGGAGGCGGCACCGACCACGCGACCGGTGGGTGCGGTCTTGGTGCGGCGACGCTTGGCAGCGCGCTCCTCCATGATCTGGGCCGGGTCCTTGCCCTTGGCCCTCATCCGCTCCTCCCAGTCGATGAACGCCGGGGTGTTCGGGGCGGGGTTGTTTCGGATCAGGATGCCCTGCTGGCCCATGGTCCAGATGTTGGAGGTCAGCCAGTAGATCAGCACGCCGATCGGGATGACGGCCGACGAGACGGCGTAGATGACGGGGAACAGGTACAGCATCATCTTCTGCTGCTGGGCCATCGGACCGTTGAGGGCCTCCGGCGGCATGTTCTTGCGCATCAGCTGGAGCTGGGTGAAGAACAGCGAGGCCACCATGGCGATGACCAGGACGATGCCGAGCACCTGGGTGGCCCCGAACGGGGTGAACGGGAAGATGCGCGCCGACAGTTCTGCTCCGAAGAAGTCGGCGTGCTGCAGCGAGGAGACCAGGTCCGGGTTGTCCTTGAACCACTGGCCGCGGATGTTGTTGCTCGCCACGCCCTCCAGCACCCGGAACAGCGCCAGGAAGATGGGCATCTGCAGCAGCAGCGGGAGGCAGGAGGCCATTGGGGAGATGCCCTCCTCCTTGTACAGCTTCATCGTCTCCTCGCCGAGACGCTGCCGGTCCGAGCCGTACTTCTTCTGCAGGGCCTGCACCTTGGGTTGCACCAGCTGCATGTTGCGCGCGCTGTTGATCTGCTTGACGAACAGCGGGATCAGCAGGGTGCGGATGAACACGGTGAGGGTCACGATGGACAGCACCCAGGTGACGCCCGAGTCCGGGTCGAGGATCTGCGCCCACAGCCAGTGGAACAGCACGAGCAGGCCGGAGACCGCCCAGTAGATGGGCTGGATCATCGTCGACATTGCGCCGTAGATGGAGTCCCAGATGCTCAGCGGGATCAACAGTTCAATCACTTGGCCACCTCAGTCGTGGTCTTGTCGGGCTCGCCCGAACTTTCGGAAAACTCATTCGCGGCCCACTCCCGGGCCTCGGGGGTGTCCGGCACGTAGTCGACGCCGCCGTCGGACCAGGGGTGGCACCTCGCGATCCGGGCGATCGTCAGGCCGCTGCCCTTGATCGCCCCGTGGAACTCGAGTGCCCGCAGCCCATAGGCCGAGCAGGTGGGGTGGAACTTGCACACGTCGCCGTAGAGGGGGGAGATGAACTTTCGCCACCCCTTCACGAACCAGATGAGCGGGTACTTCAACATCTAGTGTGCCTTGCGTTCTGCACGGCTCCAGGCCGACTCGAAGTCGGCGACGAGCCGCTCCGGCTCGGCGGCCGCGGGCGGCAGGGCCCTGACCACGACGTCGGCTGCGAACGGCGTGGTCCTGCCGGCCGCCAGATGGCGCAGGCGACGCTTCACACGGTTGCGGACGACGGCGTTGCCGACCTTCTTGGACACAACAAAACCCACCCGAGTGGACTCGGGTGGATCGTTGTCGAGCCTGTGCATGTGCACGACGACACTGGGTGTCCCCGCGCGGGCCGCGGACCTGAACGCGCCGGTGAACTCACCGGGTCTGGTCAGCCTGCGGTCCTTGGGAAGCACTTGGCCGGGTCAGCCAGCCAGTTCGCTGCGGCCCTTGCGACGGCGTGCGCTCAGGATGGCGCGGCCGGCGCGGGTACGCATGCGGAGGCGGAAGCCGTGGGTACGGCTGCGACGACGGTTGCTCGGCTGGAACGTGCGCTTGCTCATGGGGCAAACTCCCTGGTCTGTCTGAATCGGAAATACTGCCCTCTCGGGCAGGGGAAGTGGCCGCCGCGCGTGGGCGGCGACTGGTCAACGATACGCTCCGGGACCCTGTTTCCACAAACCAGAGGGGCGGGACCAAGCACCTAAGCAAATGACACGCATGTAAGTCCAATCGACACGCTGTGAAATCCACGGAATTGTTGCGGTTGCTCTCAGGGACGGCTAGTTTCGTGAGCCTATGCATTGACTTATCCACAACCGGATGGTCCCCAGCATCGCAATCGGGTGAGTTGTACCCTACTGTGGACAAGTGTGTGGAAAGAATCGTCGGAGGGTCCATGACCCCAAGTCAGAGAGGGGTTAGGTGAGTCAACCCACGCCGGCCCCGGACCTGACGGATCTGTGGAACGAAGTAGTCACCGCGGCAGACATGCCCACCCGAGCCTGGTTGCGTCGCACCAAGCCACTGGCGATGCACGGCAGCACCCTGATGCTCGCCGTCGCCGACGAGACCACCCGCGAGCGCGTCGAGACCAAGCTGCGCACCGAGATCGAGCACCGCCTCAGCGACCACGCCGGCCAGATCACCCACCTCGCCGTGATGATCGACCCGTCCCTGGTGATCGAGACCGAACCCGCCGCAGCCGAGGAGCCGGCCGTCGAGGCCGCCCCGCCCCCGCCGTCGCCCATCGCCAACGGAGGCACCCGAACCGCCAAGGGCGACGACAAGCTGAACCCCCGCTACACGTTCGAGTCGTTCGTGGCAGGGTCCTCCAACCGGTTCGCGCACGCGGCCGCGGCCGCCGTCGCGGAGCAGCCCGGCAAGTCGTACAACCCGCTGATGATCTACGGCCCCTCCGGCCTGGGCAAGACGCACCTGCTGCACGCCATCGGCCACTACGTGCGCAGCTACTACGAGAACCTGCGCGTGCGCTACGTCTCCACCGAGGAACTCACCAACGACTTCATCAACGCCATCTCCGACAACCGGACCGCCGAGTTCCGGCGCGCCTACCGCGACGTCGACATCCTGCTCGTGGACGACATCCAGTTCTTGGAGTCCAAGATCCAGACGCAGGAGGAGTTCTTCCACACGTTCAACACGCTGCACAACTCGCAGAAGCAGATCGTGATGACCTCCGACCGGCCGCCGAAGCTGCTCGAGGCACTGGAGCCCCGGCTGCGTTCCCGGTTCGAGTGGGGGCTGATGACAGACATCCAGCCGCCGGACCTCGAGACCCGCATCGCCATCCTGCGCAAGAAGGCCGCCTCGCAGCGCCTCACCGCCGGCACCCAGGTGCTCGAGTTCATCGCCTCGAAGATCACCACCAACATCCGTGAACTCGAGGGGGCGCTGACCCGCGTCGCCGCCCTGGCCAGCCTGAACCAGCAGGAGATCGACCTCACCCTCACCGAGGACGTGCTCCGGGACCTGATGCCCGACGGCGGCGAGGTCCGCGTCGACGCCGAGACCATCATGACGGCCACCTCGCGCTACTTCAGCATCTCCATGGACGACCTAACCGGCGCCAGCCGCGTCGCCACCATCGCCTCCGCCCGTCAGATCGCAATGTACCTGTGCCGCGAGCTGACGGACCTGTCACTGCCGAAGATCGGCGCCAAGTTCGGCGGCCGCGACCACACCACGGTGCTGCACTCAGTGCGCAAGATCGACCAGAAGATGGGCGAGGACCGGGACCTGTTCAACCAGGTGGCCGAGCTCACCAACCGCATCAAGCACACCTGACGCCCATCGGGCCTGAGGGCAGGGCCCGTGACAGCTGTCCGCGAGCCACAGCAACGAGGATCTCCAGAGCCTCAACGCGGCGTGTCGCGGATCGTGGTCACGCCCCCGCCGGGTGGATCTCCAGGTGGCAGCCGTCGGGGTCCGTCAGTTGCACGGACCGGAGCCCGTCCTCCTCGACGACGCGGGCCTCGTACCCGGCGGCGACCAGACGTGCCGCGAGCTTGTCCAGGTCCTCGGAGGTCTCGAATCCCAGCCGCACCGTTGCCTGCCGGCCGAAGGGCTCACCCGTGTCCCTCGACGACGGCTCCTCACCGGGCATGTGCAGGCCGACGACGCCGCCCGGGCTGCGTAATCCCTGCCACCACTGGTCGCCGTCCGCATCGGGCGTGAACCCGAGCTGCCCGAAGAAGTGGGTGTCGGTGGCGAAGTCCGTGCTGGGGCGGACGGCGGTGACCACGAGCCGGGCGTCGGCCGCGCCGTCGTGGCCCCGATAGCCATAGAGGTCGTGCTGCACCTCGTTGATGGCGATTACCTCGCCGAGGGGTCCTGTCACCGAGGCCTGGCGGCCGTAGCTCTCGTCCCAGACCCGTACCTCCAGCCCGGCCCGCTCCAGGGCCGCGGCCGCGTCGTCGACCGATGGCACCTGCAGGCAGAGGTCGGTGGTCACGGGTGCGACGCCGGAGTCGGAGCCCTCGGCCCGGTGCACCATGACGCGTCCGGCACCGGCGCGGAGCTCGGCGTAACCGTCGCCGTCAGTGGTCACGACGTCGGCCATGCCGAGGGTCCGCAGGAACGCGATCATCGCGGGCGGGTCGCTGCTGAACCGCAGCGGGAAGACGGTGAACGTCTGGTCTGTCATCTCGGGTCTCCCTTGGTCTCCAGGTATCGGGTGAGGGCTCGCTCCACCAGGGCGCTGAGGCTGGTCGACTCGTCGATGGCCAGGTGCTTGACGGCCACCACCAGCGGCTTGGGGAGGTACACGTTGAACTGCACCTTCGCGTCTGTCATGCGAGAATGCTAGCACTCTAGCTCGGTAGCGACCGGACACGCCGAGAGAGTTCGTCGAAGAGGGCACCGGTGCCCCTTGCGCCCGATTCTGTCGGCGTGTCGGGTCGGCCACCCACCGCCGGGGCCGCCGTCCCCGCTGGGGCGAGCACCAAGACGCCCGCCACCAGGGCCCCGCAGCGACGACGCCAGGTCGCCTCGCGCGACCCGACGACTTGTGCACAACTGCTGGGGAAAACTGGGGACATCGATGTGGACGGGTCGGACGCCAAAGTTGTCCCCACAAATCCTCCCCGTGTAATTTACGGTTCTCCAGAAGCAGCTCCACAGCCCCGATCCTGTAATTACAAGGGCTTATGCTGGTTCTCCACAGGATCCACAGCTGTTATGACTACAGCTGGTAATTACAAGTCTTCATCCCTTAAAAGTCAGGACCGCTCGAAGTTGTGGACTCAGCCTCTTCGAGGCCGGACGCACCAACAGACCTGGCAGCAACAACAGCACAGGGCGAGCAACCCGGCAGCCGATCCCGAGGACCCCGCTGGTACCGTGACCCCCGTGACGATTGCTGCACGGGCGACGGAGCTGACGAAGACCTACGGACAGGGGACCGCGAAGGTGGTCGCCCTCGATGCCGTCGACTTCGAGGTGGTCCAGGGCGAGTTCACCGCCATCATGGGCCCGTCGGGTTCCGGCAAGTCCACGCTCATGCACCTGCTGGCAGCCCTCGACACCCCCACCAGCGGGACGGTCCACATCGGTGAGACCGACGTCGCCTCGCTCAAGGACACCCCGCTCACGGAGCTGCGTCGCGACCGGATCGGGTTCATCTTCCAGGCCTTCAACCTGGTGCCGACGCTCACGGCGCGCGAGAACATCGTGCTCCCCCTGGCCATCGCCGGGAAGAAGGTGGACCAGGACTGGTTCGAGAGGATCGTCGACGTCCTCGGCCTGGCGGATCGCCTCACCCACAAGCCGTCGGAACTCTCCGGCGGCCAGCAGCAACGCGTCGCCTGCGCCCGCGCCCTGATGAACCGCCCGGACATCGTCTTCGGCGACGAGCCCACCGGGAACCTGGACTCCACTTCGGCAGCCGAGGTCTTGTCATTCCTGCGCCGCAGCGTCGACGAGTTCGGCCAGACCGTCGTCATGGTCACCCACGACGCCCACGCCGCCAGCTACGCGGACCGGGCCGTGTTCCTCTCCGACGGCCGCATCGTCGACGAGATGCGCGACGCCTCCCAGGAGGACCTGCTGCTGGCGATGTCTCGCATCTACCCCCGCCACGACGTGCTGACCGACAAGCCTGTGCCCCCCGGTGGTCCCGAGGTGTCCGCGCCCCCCGGTGGTCCTGAGGTGGCCGCGCCAACCAGTCGTCCTGAGGTGCGAGCGGCAGCGAGCCTCGAAGGACCCTCGACCCCCACCGACGAGCAACCCGCCACCCGCGGCCGGTTCGCCGAGGAGCTCTATCGCGAGGGCGGCCCGGACCCCGTCTCGGACCCGGACCTCGAAGAACCCACGATCGAGCAGAGCATGCCGCGTCGTGCCCTGATGGACTGACCCGTGCTCAGGGCCGCCTGGAAGTCCCTCCTGGGACGCAAGATCCGCCTGCTGATGAGCGCGTTCTCGATCGTGCTCGGCATCGCGTTCGTCTCCGGATCGCTGATCTTCACCAACCTGCTCGGCAACAGCTTCGACCAGATTCTCAGCGGCGCCATCGCAGACGTGAACGTCTCGGCCGCCACCGACGACGAGGGCGGCGGCGGACCGGCGCAGCCCACCACACCTGTGGTGGTGGACCCGGACCTGGTCACGCAGATCTCCGCCGTCGACGGCGTGGCCGAGGCCACCGGCACCATCTCGTCGTACTCGGTCTACGCCCTGGACCGCGACGGCAAGGTGCTCGCCTTCGCGGGAGCCCCGGGGATCGGCCAGAACTTCTTCACCACCCCCGCCGCGGGCGGCGAACCCGGCATGACGGTCCTCGAGGGGACTGCACCCGAGGCCGACGACGAACTCGCCATCGACCCCACCACGCTCGGCCGCGGCGGCTACGCCGTCGGCGACGAGCTCGAGGTGGCCACCCCGTTCAACGGTGTGCGCAGCTACACGATCACCGGCACCGCCACCTTCGGAGGGGGCGGCAGCGCCGGCGCCAGCTACCTGTTCTTCACCACCGCCGAGGCGCAGGAACTGTTCACCGACGGCGCCGAGGTCTTCAACGGCGTCTGGATCGCCACCGAGGACGGCGCCGACGTGGAGCGGGTCACCGACGAGGTGGCCGCCCTCCTGCCCGACGGCCTGCAGGCAGTCTCGGGCGACGAGATGGCGGCCGACCTGGAGGAGCAGCTCGGCGTCGGCCTGTCGTTCGTGAACACGTTCCTGCTGGTCTTCGCCGCGATCGCGCTGCTGGTGGCCTCCCTGCTGATCCTCAACACCTTCTCGATCCTCGTGGCCCAGCGCAGCCGCGAACTCGCGCTCCTGCGCGCGCTCGGCGCCCGCCGCAACCAGGTCCGCAACTCGGTGCTGTTCGAGGCGGCGGTGATCGGGCTGATCGGTGCCACGCTCGGCATCCTCGCCGGCTGGCTGCTGACCTGGGGCATCTCGCTGGCGATGGGTTTGGCCGGCATCGATCTGGGTGGCGGCCCGCCAGAGCTGACCGTCACCGCCGTCGTCGCCTCCTACGCCGTGGCGCTGGTGATCACGCTGCTCGCGGCCTGGATGCCGGCCCGGAAGGCGTCTGCCACCCGGCCCGTCGAGGCGATGTCCGCGGCCGCGGCGAGCGGTCCCGAAGGGCTCACCGCGGGGATCATGGTGGGCCTCGGCGCCCTCCAACTCGGCGCGGCCGCCATCATCTGCGGGGTCTGGCTCGCCGTGCCCCGGCCACTGGTGTGGGTGGGCATCGGGTGCGCCCTGGTGCTCGTCGGACTGGTCCTGGCCGCCGCCGTCGTCGGGAGGCCCGTCATCTGGCTGTTCGGCAGGCTCTACCGCGCGCTGTTCGGCGAGGTGGGCAAGATGGCAGAGCTGAACTCCCTGCGCCAGCCGCGCCGCACAGCCGCCACCGCCGCCACGCTGATGATCGGGCTCGCCCTGGTCAGCACCGTCGCCATCCTCGCCAGCTCCACCACCACGTCCCTGCGGGCCGGGCTCACGGAGCAGCAGCGCGGCGACTTCCTGGTCAACCCCGTCAACTTCATGCCCTTCGACCGGTCCGTGGCCGACGAGGCCGAGACCATCGACGGCGTCGCGGCCGTTTGGACGTTCGCCCGCACTCCCGTGCAGCTCGACGGCGAGCGCATCCTCGTCGTCGGAACCACCCCGGAGGGCCTGACCGACGGCACCGCCACCGACGTGCTCGCCGGCCACCTCAACCCGGACGACAACTCGGTGCTGCTGAGCCACGAGGCCTCCCAGCGCTTCGACCTGCCCATGGGCAAGACCTTCCAGCTGCCCACCATCACCGGCGACACCGTCGAACTGCTGGTGGCGGGCATCTACGACGAGAGCACCACCGGCGCGCTGTTCTCGCACATGATCGTCAACCTCGAGACCTACCCCGAGCTCGGCGACTTCCGCGTGGTGGACCAGGTCAAGGTGGCACTGGCCGAGGGTGCCGACGCCGACGCCGTGCGCGCCGCCCTGGACGACGCCACGGCCGAGCTGCCCACCGTCGTGGTCACCGACAACCAGGAGTACGCCGACACCCTCGTGGGCCAGTTCGACCAGGCCATCGGCGTCATCTACGCCCTCTTGGCGCTGGCCATCGTGATCTCGGTGCTCGGCATCGTGAACACCTTGGGGCTGTCGATCTTCGAGCGCACCCGTGAGATCGGGCTGCTGCGTGCGGTGGGCATGACCCGGCCGCAGCTGCGTCGCCTCGTCACGCTGGAGAGCGTCATCGTCGCGGTCCTCGGATCAGTGCTGGGCGTGGCCCTGGGGATCCTGTTCGGCGCCGTCATCGTCGAACTGCTGCGCGACTCGGGCATCACCCACCTCGTGTTCCCCTGGATCCAGCTGGTGGTTTTCCTGGTCCTGGCGGCGGTGTTCGGGATCATCGCCGCCATCGGTCCGGCGCGGCGGGCCACCCGGATGAACGTCCTCGAGGCGATCGCCGAGGAATGACACCGACCGGGCCAGCGGGCACGACCGATCAGCCGGTATGCTGGCCGCGAACCGGCCCGACACAGGTGTCGGGAACCGATCCAGTTCGAGACCAAATAGGGGTTTGACGTGAAGATCCGAGTGGAACGCGACGCGCTGGCAGATGCAGTTGCATGGGTGGCCCGCAGCCTCCCCAACCGCCCCACCGCACCGATCCTCGCAGGACTTCTCATCGAGGCCGAGGGTGACTCGGTGACCCTGTCCAGCTTCGACTCCACCACCTCCGCCAAGGTCACCATGCCCGGCGAGGTCAGCGACGAGGGCACCTCCCTGGTCTCCGGCCGCCTGCTGGCCGAGATCGCCCGCTCGCTGCCCAACAAGCCCGTCGAGATGGTGGCCGACCACTCCAAGGTGGAGCTCACCTGCGGCTCCGCCCGCTTCACGCTCCAGACGCTGCCCGTCGAGGACTACCCGAGCCTGCCCGAGATGCCCACACAGACCGGTGTCGTCGACGCCGGGGTGTTCGAGAAGGCCGTCTCCCAGGTGGTCGTGGCCGCCGGTCGCGACGAGCTGCTCAACGTCTTCACCGGTGTCCGCGTCGAGATCGACGGAGACCAGCTGTCCCTGCTCGCCACGGACCGCTACCGGATGGCGCTGAAGGAACTGAACTGGAAGCCGTCGTCGCCGTCGGTGGAGGGCGCCGTCCTGGTTCCCGGCCGCGTGCTGGCCGACACCGCCAAGTCGCTCACCTCCGGCGAGACCGTGACCGTCTCCCTTTCCACCACCGAGTCCGAGGGCGAGGGCCTGGCCGGCTTCATCGGCGAGGGCGCCAAGGGCAGCCGCGAGGCCACCACCCGCCTGCTCAACCAGGCGTTCCCGAAGGTGCGCCACCTGATGGACGTCGACGCCACCGTCACCGTCCGCATCTCCACCACGGACCTGCTGGCCGCCGTGAAGCGCGTGTCCCTCGTGGCCGAGCGCAACACCCCGCTGCGCATGATCATCAACGAGGACAACGTCGCACTCGAGGCTGCCACCGGAGACCAGGCGCAGGCCTCCGAGGCCATCTCCGCCGAGGTGGAGGTCACCACCGACGAGCAGAGCATCACCGCCGCCGGCTTCAACCCGCAGTACCTGCTGGACGCCCTGAACTCGATCGACGCGCCGTTCGCCCACTTCTCGTTCACCGCCCCCGGCAAGCCCTGCCTGATCACGGGACTGGCCAGCATCGACGGCGAGCAGCTGCTCGACTACCGCCACGTCATCATGCTGATGCGCCTGCCGAACTGATCATCGCGCACTTGTTCTCCCCACTACGATCATGGGGAGGATGACAGATTTTCCGGATTGGGTGCTCACACCCACTGAGGCCGAGCTCACCCGATACTTCGGGGAGCCGACGCTTGCGCGCGGTGAGGCCTACGCCCGGGAGTCCCGGGTGAGCAGCACCCAGTCGTCGCCGAAAATGGTCACCGCCAGGGTCAAGGGCTCCGGCTACCACGAGTACCGCACCACGCTGATCACTAGCCCCGGCTCCCGGATCGCGACGGTGTGCAGCTGCCCGGTGAAGCAGGCCTGCAAGCACGGCGCCGCGCTCATCCTCCACGCCCGCAACACGCTCCAGGCCGGGCAGACCCCGTTCTGGCAGCGCGCCTTCGACCTGGTCCTCACCGGCACCGGAACCCTCGCCGGCGGCGTGAAGCTGGCGCTCCAGATCGACGACGACGGCCACGGCCCCGGCCTCACCCCGCTGCGCTGGGGGAAGACGGACCGCTGGGTCAAGACCGGCGCCACCTGGCACGAGATCCGCCACGGCTCCCAGTTCGACCCGGCCCAGGCCGAGGTGTTCTCCAACCTCGCCGCCGCACACCCGCGGGACTGGTTCACGGGCAGTCGGCTCCGGCTGCACGACTTCAATTCCGACGTGTGGCGCGTGCTGCGCTCGGCGGCCACCGTCGGCATCCCGCTGCTGCCATCGCAGGAACGCGGAGGGTCCACCCTCAACCCACGCGTGCTCGACGCCCCAGTCCACGCCGCGATGACCATCGGCAAGGACGCCGAGGGCCTGGTGGCCTCGCCCACCGTGCTTGTGGAGGGCCGAAAAGTCCCCGTCAGCGCGCGGGAACTGGTCGGCGTCCCCACCCACGGCATCTGCCTGCGCACCGACGACGAACTACTCCTCGGCCCACTCAGCCGACCACTGTCCGACGTGGAGCAGAGCCTGTTCATGGCCGGCAGCGTCACCATCCCCGCCAAGGACACCGCCCTCTTCGCCGGCGGCTACCTGCCCCGCCTGCGCAACCGGTTCGACGTCGACGTCGAGCCCGGCGTGGTCCTGCCGGAGGTGGAGCCGCCCGTGCTTTTGCTGCGGGTCACCTTCGACGGCCACCGCGCCCAGCTGGAGTGGGGGTTCCGCTACCGCTTCGGGGACCAGGTCCACGACGTCGGCATCCAGCCGCACCCGTCCGACCCGCCCCTGCGCAACCCGGAGGCCGAGCGCGCCCTGGTGGAGTCGCTGCCCGCCGGACCCTGGCGCCGCACCCACCACACCGGCCGCACCATCCTCAGCGACGCCCACCTGCACGGCATCTGGATGATCCGCTTCACCACCGACATCCTCCCCGAACTGCAGACCCGCGACGACGTCGAGGTGGTCCTGAGCGAGGAGGCGCCGGAGTTCCGCCGCGCCGAAGAGGCACCCACCATCCAGCTGGACCTCGAGGACTCCCGGGAGGGCGACTGGTTCGACCTGGAGGTGGCGATCACCGTCGGCGACGAGTCGGTGCCGTTCGCGCCGCTGCTCAGCGCCCTCGCATCCGGCCAGGACCACATCATCCTGGACAGCGGCACCTGGTTCCCGCTCGACGTCCCCGAACTGGACCAGCTCCGCAAACTCGTCGACGAGGCCCGCGTCCTCGTCGACCACGAGGGAAACACGTTCCGACTACGCCCGGAGCATGCCGGACTGTGGCAGGAGCTGGTCGAGCTGGGCGTGGTGCGGCAGCAGTCCGAGGCCTGGCGCGACGCCGTCGGCACCCTCCTGGACCACACCGAACTGGGCGACGAGGAACCCCCAGCAGGCCTGCGCGCCACCCTGCGGCCCTACCAGTTGGAGGGCTACGCCTGGCTGAAGTTCCTGTGGCGCACCCGGCTCGGCGGGATCCTCGCCGACGAGATGGGCCTCGGTAAGACCATCCAGTCCCTGGCCATGGCACAGGCCGCGCATGAGGCCGGTGAACTGGACCGGCCGATGCTGGTGGTGGCGCCCACCTCCGTGATCGGCACCTGGCAGTCCGAGGCCGCCAAGTTCACTCCCGACCTGCGCGTCGTCGCCATCTCCGAGACCGGCCGACGCCGCGGCCACGGCCTGGCCGACGCCGTCGCGCAGGCCCACGTCGTGCTCACCTCATACACGCTGCTGCGGCTGGAGGCCGACGAGTACACCGACATCGCCTGGTCCGCGGTGCTGCTCGACGAGGCGCAGTTCGTGAAGAACCCGTCGGCGAAGGTCTACCAGGCCGTCCGCAAGCTGAAGGCGCGCGTCAAGGTGGCGCTGACCGGCACGCCGCTGGAGAACAACCTGATGGACCTGTGGTCGCTGTTGTCGATCACCGCGCCCGGCCTGTTCCCGGATCCGAAGGCGTTCACCGAGCTGTACCGCAAACCCATCGAGGGCGGCGACGCCGAGGTGCTGGCCGCGCTGCACCGTCGCATCCGCCCGCTGATCCTGCGACGCACCAAGTCCGCCGTCGCCAAGGAACTCCCCGAGAAGCAGGAGCAGGTGGTCTCCGTCCCGCTCTCGCCCGCCCATCGCAAGCTCTACGACCGCCACCTCACGCGCGAGCGGCAGAAGGTGCTGGGCCTGGTGGGGGACCTGAACAAGAACCGCATCACCATCCTGCGCTCGCTCACCCTGCTGCGGCAGCTCAGCCTGGCGCCGTCGCTGGTGGACGACACCTACCCGGACTCGTCGGCCAAGATCGACGCCCTGCTGGAGCACCTCGAGGAACTCACCGCCGCCGGCCATCGGGCCCTGGTGTTCAGCCAGTTCACCGGGTTCCTCGCCATCGTGAGGGAACGCCTCACCGGCGCCGGGATCAGGTTCGAGTACCTCGACGGCCGCACCCGGGACCGGGCGCAGCGGATCGAGGACTTCCGCACCGGCGACGCTCCCGTGTTCCTGATCAGCCTCAAGGCCGGCGGCTTCGGGCTCACCCTCACCGAGGCCGACTACGTCTTCATCCTCGACCCTTGGTGGAACCCCGCCGCCGAGAGCCAGGCCATCGACCGCACCCACCGCATCGGCCAGGACAAGCACGTCAACGTGTACCGCCTGGTGAGCGCAGACACCATCGAGGAGAAGGTGGTGGCGCTGCAGGAACGCAAGCGCGACCTGTTCGACGCCGTCGTCGCCCGCACCCAGGACCTGAACGCCCCGCTGTCGGCCGACGACATCCGCGGCCTGCTCGACGCCTCCTGAGCGTTCCCCGTGGCCTGCGCGGACGCGCCTCTTTGTAATTTCTGGCAAATTTCTCGCAAAACCGCTGCAAATCTCTGATTCTTGTTACTGTCGGGCCCGATGGTCGGTGTGGATCAGCCGCGCTGACCTGGTCGACCAGAGACCAGCCAACGACGGATATGGAGAGATCATGAGTTCGCACAGGAGCGAGCGGGGGATCGGATGGCGACGGCTCATCGGTGTGGTGGCCGCCCTTGTGGTGGCCGTCACGGGTGGGATCGTGGTACCGGGGCAGACGCCCCGGGCTGAAGCTGCGGCCCCGGGGCCGAAGGACACCACGGCGGTGCTGTTCAGCTACACCTGGAACCAGATTGCCGAGGAGTGCACCAACACCCTCGGCCCTGCAGGATACGGATACGTCCAGACCTCACCGCCGCAGGAGCACGTGCTGGGCTCCGAGTGGTGGACCTACTACCAGCCCGTGTCGTACCAGCTCGAGTCCCGAATGGGGACCGAGGCGGAGTTCCGCAACATGGTGAGCACCTGCAACGACGCGGGCGTGGAGGTCATCGTCGATGCGGTGATCAACCACATGTCCGGCAAGAGTGGGGGCGGTACCGGCTGGGCCGGCTCTTCGTTCCAGCACTACAACTACCCGGGGCTTTACTCGGATTCGGACTTCCACGGCTGCCGCAGGGACATCAACGACTACGGCAACCGCTGGGAGGTGCAGAACTGCAACCTGGTCAACCTCTCGGACCTGGACACCGGCTCGGAGTACGTGCGCTCCACCATCGCGGGCTACCTGAACAACCTGGTGGACATGGGGGTGGCCGGGTTCCGCTTCGATGCGGTGAAGCACATCTCCTCGGAGGACATGTGGGGCATCTGGAACAAGGTGGAGAACAAGGACAGCCTCTATGTCGTGCAGGAGGTGATCCGCGCGAATGAGCCGATCCAGCCCGAGGAGTACATCGGCATCGGTGACATCCACGAGTTTGCCTACGCCCGTAAGCTGAAGGAGGCCTTCAACGGCGGCAACATCGGCTGGCTGGTCTCCGGCGCCGGCATCGGCAGCACGTGGGATGGTTTCCTGGGCAACTCGGACGCTGCCGTGTTCGTGGACAACCACGACACCGAACGCAACGGTGAGACGCTGTCCTACAAGAATGGCTCCACCTACGACTTGGCGCAGATCTTCACCCTGGCGTGGGACTACGGCTCGCCGTCGATCCACTCGGGCTACGAGTTCAGCGACAAGGACAGGGGTCCGGCGCTCGACGGTTCCGGCCGCGTCGTGGACCCGAAGCCCGGCCAGAACGGCTGGACGTTCAAGCACGCCCAGAACGACATCGTGAACATGGTGGGCTTCCGCAACGAGACCTACGGCACCGAGGTGTCGAACAAGTGGACCAGCAGCGACGGCACCGCGGTGTCCTTCGACCGCGGCGACAAGGGCTCGATTGCCATCAACAACGGCCACGGTGACCTGGAGCGCGAGTTCACCACGTCGCTGCCCGACGGGGACTACTACAACGTGATCTCCGCCACGCGCGACGGCGCGGCCTGGGAGGGCGAGACCATCACGGTCTCCGGCGGCAAGTTCACCGCCCGGGTCCCGGCCAAGAGTGCTGTTGCCCTGCACACCGGCGCCCGTACCGACGGTGAGCAGACGTGTGAGGACACCAGCGCACCGAGCACGCCGGGCGACGTCACGGTCACGGCCTCGGGCACGGCGGCCGCGCTGGGCTGGGGGGCCTCGAGCCACCCCTGCGGCATCTCCGCCTACGAGGTCGAGCGCACCGGCGGCACCACCGGCACCGTCTCCCTGACGGCAGCCGGCACCTCCCTGACCGACGCCGGCCTCGAGCCGCTCACCACCTACACCTACAAGGTGCGGGCGGTCTCGAAGAACCAGGGCGCCCCCGCCTCCGAGTGGTCCGAAGCCGTGTCCGCCACCACCGATGAGCAGTCTGCTGGCACGACGGTCCACTTCCAGGCCCCCACAGGGTGGAGCAGTGCCTACCTGCACTACCGCGTCGGTTCCGGAGCGTGGACGCAGCCCCCGGGCGTCGCGATGTCCGCGGCCGGCTTTGACAACTGGTACAGCGTGGAGCTGGACGTGGCGGAGGGCGAGTCCATCACGGCTGCCTTCAACAACGGCTCCGGCACCTGGGACAACAACTCCGGCAGCGACTACACCATCGCCGCTGGCGGTGATGTCTCGGTGGCTTCCGGCAAGGTGACCGCGGGCAAGCCCGTCAAGACCGAGCTCCTCGACGGCGAACTGACGCTGTTCTACAAGCCCGCCTCCGGCTGGAACACCGCCTATGTGCACTATCGGGTGGGTTCTGGTTCCTGGACTTCGGTTCCGGGTGTGGAGATGACGAGGGTGGCATCGTGTGAGGCTGGGGAGGGTTGGTATTCCACCACGATTGACACGGGTACTGCCGCCAGCGTCACGGCTGCTTTCAACAACGGTGCTGGTTCGTGGGACAACAACAGCTCCCAGGACTACACCTTCACCACCAGCACCGCCGCGGTCAGCGACGGTGTGGTGAGCACCGCCAACCCCTGCGGCACGAGCGACGATGACGGTGACGACGATGGCGATGATGACGGCGAGGAAGAGACCGGCCAGACCATCGTCTACTACCAGGCTGGCTCCGGCTGGAACACCGCCTATGTGCACTATCGGGTGGGTTCTGGTTCCTGGACTTCGGTTCCGGGTGTGGAGATGACGAGGGTGGCATCGTGTGAGGCTGGGGAGGGTTGGTATTCCACCACGATTGACACGGGTACTGCCGCCAGCGTCACGGCTGCTTTCAACAACGGTGCTGGTTCGTGGGACAACAACAGCTCCCAGGACTACACCTTCACCACCAGCACCGCCGCGGTCAGCGACGGTGTGGTGAGCACCACCAACCCCTGCGGTGAGTCTCCGGTGGTCACGGAACTCGACACCCCGGTGAACCTCGTGGCCACCTCCGTCGGCGCCACCTCGGTGACGCTCGGCTGGGATGCCGTCGAGAACGCTGAACACCACGTGGTGGCCGTCGAGGACACGGCCGCCGGGACGACGTCGTACCGCTCGGGCACCGCCGACAACTCCCTGGTGGTCTCCGGCCTGCAGCCGGAGACTGCCTACTCGTTCGCGGTACGGGCCGGGACGGCCGACGACTCGGTGCAGTCCGAGTACTCGGAAGCCGTGAGCGTGACCACTGACGAGGCGGGACCACTCGACGTCCCCACCAACCTGGTGGCCACGGCCACCAGCGCCACCGCGCTGCGCGTCAGCTGGGACACCGTCGACGGTGCCGCCGGCTACCGGGTCACCTGGGCCGATGGTGACGGCAACTCCGGAACGGTCTCCACCGCCTCCGACAGCATCGCCGTCACGGGGCTGGCGCCGGTGACCACCTACACCATCACCGTCGCCGCGGTGGATGCGCAGGGCATCGTGGGGGCCGCATCGGACCCGGTCACGGTCACCACGAAGGATGCGGTCAGCTCCGACGGTCCCGGTTCCGAGGCGGGTGCCACCACCGGCGAGATGCTGGGTGGGGACCCCCGCGAGGACAGCATCTACTTCATGATGACCGCGCGCTTCTACGACGGTGACGAGTCCAACAACATGGGTGGCAACCAGCACGTCAAGTCCGGCAACGCGGACTACGACGACCCGATGTTCCGGGGGGACTTCTCCGGCGTAATCGAGAAGCTGGACTACATCGTGGGCCTCGGTTTCTCGGCCATCTGGATCACCCCAGTGGTCACAAACCGCAGCGACTACGACTTCCATGGCTACCACGGTTGGGACTTCCAGCGGATCGACCCGCGGCTGGAGTCCGAGGGTGCCACCTACCAGGAGTTGATCGACGCGGCGCACGCCAAGGGCATCAAGATCTACCAGGACGTGGTCTACAACCACTCGTCGCGGTGGGGTGAGAAGAACCTGTTCGTGCCCACGGTCTACGGCGTCCAGGACGAGGAGTGGAGCTGGTACTACGACGACCACGACGAGGACCGGATCTATGATCCGACCCAGACCGACGAGGACGGCAGCACCTGGAACGGTGACCTGTGGAGCGAGACCCAGCCGGAGGGCCAGAACTGCCAGAACTGGGGCACCCAGAGTGGATGGTCAGCCGAGGGCTACAAGGTCTACAACTGCCAGTGGCCCAACGCCACCTCCGGGATGTTCCCGGCGGACCTGTTCCACCAGTGCTGGATCGGCAACTGGGAGGGCAAGGATTCCCAGGACTGCTGGATCCACGAGGACCTGGCTGACCTGAACACGGAGAGCCAGCAGGTCCAGGACTACCTGATCGAGACCTACAACAAGTACATCGACATGGGTGTGGACGGCTTCCGGGTGGATACCGCAGTGCACATCCCGCGCATCATGTGGAACCGCCACTTCCTGCCGGCACTGCAGGCGCACGCCGTCGAGGTGCACGGGGAGAAGGGCAAGGACTTCTACGTCTTCGGCGAGGTTGCCCAGTTCGTCCACGACAAGTGGAACCGGGGCTCGGTGAACCACTCGGCGCCGTTCTACACGTGGAAGGAGCGCAAGGAGTACTCGCTGGACGACGTCGTGGCGGCGGCCGAGCAGTTCGCCTACGAGAACGACATGGGCACGGGCAACCAGCCCACCAGCACCAACCATGCGCTGGAGGGCAACAGCTACCACGAGCCGGACCACTCGCAGTCCTCGGGCATGAGCATCATCGACATGCGCATGCACATGAACTTCTCGGATGCCTCCACCGCGTTCTGGGCAGGAATGGACTCCGACGACGCCACGAATGACGCCACCTACAACGCCGTCTACGTGGACAGTCACGACTACGGTCCGGGCAAGTCCCAGGAGCGCTACTCGGGCGGCACGGATGCGTGGGCGGAGAACATGTCCCTGATGTGGACGTTCCGCGGCATCCCGGTGCTGCTGTACGGCTCGGAGATCGAGTTCCAGGCGGGCGAGCAGATTGACTGCGGGCCCACCTGCCCGTTGGCCACCACGGGGCGTGCCTACTTCGGTGACCACCTCGAGGGCACCGTCGTCGCGAGCGATTACGGCGTGGTGGAGTCGGCCTCCGGACAGGTGGCCCAGACGCTGCAGCAACCGTTGGTGAAGCACGTCCAGACGCTGAACCAGATCCGGCGGGCCGTGCCGGCGTTGCAGAAGGGGCAGTACTCGACGGAGGGCGTGAGCGGCAACATGGCGTTCAAGCGCCGTTACACCGACGGCGGGGTGGACAGCTTCGTGCTGGTGGCGGTGTCCCAGGGGGCCACGTTCAGCGGCATCCCGAATGGCACCTACGTCGACGCCGTAACAGGTGACACGCAGGTGGTCGGCAACGGCACCCTGACCGTTTCACTGTCCGGCCAGGGCAATCTTCGCGCCTACGTGCTTGACCTTCCCGGGAACCCGGCACCCGGAAAGGTGGGTGACGGCAGCCCCTTCCTGAAGTAGGTAGAGCCCGCAAGAACAATCAGGGATCCGGCGCCAGTCACCGGCGCCGGATCCCTGATTCTCTTTGGCCCAGTTCTGTAACCGTTTGCGGCTTTCAATCAAGGATCCTGCAAGAAACCTTGCCAGAAGCCAAATACTACCCAAAGATTGGGACAATTTGAAAAAAAACGCGCAAACAAAATGAAACTTGCAGTAACGTTGCGCGGCAGGTAGATCAGGGGGCTTCCCAGTAGTCGTGGAGTCCGCCCAGCCACAGGGATGGGGGCATGCATGGCCACGAGGAAGGAAGCGCTGCGACGCGTTGTTGCAGCAACCGGCGGGGGACTCCTGCTGGGCGCGCTGGTGCTGACCCAGTCGTTGGAGGGCATGGCCGCCATCGCGTCCCAGGGGCCCACCCGGACCAGCGTCAGTGAGACCTCGCAGGCCCCCACCGCGCCAGTGGTCACCGCCGAGGCCGCCTCCGAGCTCCCGGCCACCGGGGTGCCCACCACAAACGCCCCGGCCACCGAGGATCCCGCCGGTCGGGCCACCGCCACCAGCGAGACCACGGCGTCGGCCACCATCCCCACCCAGGAACCGCAGGACGGCGGAGGCGATGCCACGGCATCCCCCCAGGAGGGCGACGCCTCCGCCGGTCCTGCTCCTGCGGGCCAGGACGGAACCACCGAGACCGACGCCGCCCGGGAGCTGGGTGCCGCCCGGGTGCAGGCTGATCCGGATGCCCCGGCCTTCACCCCCTCCCAGAGCCAGGTTTCCCTGGCTGCGGGTGAGGGCTCGGTCTACATCGACGAGCCCCTCCAGGGCGGCACCCTGACCAACTGGGAGTTGCAGGGCTCCGGCAACGAGTCCAACAGCAACGGCAGCCGGGGTACGTCCTGGACCCCGCGCCAGACGACGGTGTCTGACAACAACAACTTTCCCCACAGCTACAACACGAAATACTGTGGTGTGGGCATCACCGATGACGCTTGGCCCCGCTGCACGGCAACGCGCAACAATACGCGAGACTCTGCCTGGCTCACGCTGACCACGGACAACACCAACGACGGTGCGGGCCAGGCCGGCACTGCGCTCCACACGGAGGACTTCAGTTCGGACCTGGGCGTGGTGCTCGAGTATGATCAGCGCGTCTACCGCACCAACGATGGCCGCCAGGACGGCACCCCGGCAAACCAGGGTGGTGGCGACGGCATTGCCGTGTACCTGACCGACGCCGCCCCGCCGAACTACGGCAACACCGCCGTCGACACCTCCGTCGGCAAGGCCGGCGGCTACGGCGCGGGCCTCGGCTACTCCGCCGTCTCGGACACCGGTAACGCTTGGTGCCCGGCCCAGCAGGGTGTGGCCGGCGGCTACATCGGCGTGGGCTTCGACGTCTACGGCAACTACCAGAAGGCAGAGACCGCCCAGGGCTTCGGCACGTACCACCGGGCCACCAGGCCCTACGGTGTGGCCTCGGGCAACCCGGCGGCCTTCGAGGGTGTGTCCTCGGCGCTGAACGCCGCGCGCATCCCACAGTCGATCGGCCTCAGGGGCTCGGGCGTCCGCTACAACAGCACGCCGGGCTGCAACTCCGGCTCCAGCGGCGGCATGAACGCGGCCTACGGCATGATCCAGAAGCGCCTCGTGACCAATGCTGATCACACCACGTTGTTCCAGGTGAAGTGGAATTCAGGCGATGCCGCGTCGCTGTACGTCGGCCAGTACTCGACCGACGGCTCCGCCTGGACGGCAGTCACCGCGCTGGACGTGCCTGCGGCAGACCTGCCCAGCGGCTTCAGTGACCCCAGGGGCTACGTGATGTTCAAGGTCGACACCGTGGCGGCCTTCGACTTCCGGTACAGCCGGGACGGGGTCTCGGCGGGCGACCCGTTCCAGAACATCAACGGCAGCGCAGATGGTGATGGCGACGTCAGCCTCGGGAACGCCCCCGACTACACGCCGCTCTACCGCTACGTGGGCGGCTACCGCTGGCTGGCGGGGACGGACAACCTCTCGGCCTACCCGAACCCGAACAACACGGACCTGATCGGGGCCAACGACGCAGCCCGGCGCGGGGCCGTCATCGACAACAGCGCGACGGACTCCACGAAGTATCGCCGCATCCGCGTCACCCTGACCCCCAAGGCGGACGGCACCCGCACGGTGAGGGTGTATTGGACCAAGGAGAAGCTGAATGTGGCAGACGACAAGTGCTACACCAGCCAGGGCGTGGAGCTCGAGGGCCGCTACGCAGACGGGAGCATCGACACCTGCCTCAACCCGACGGACGGCGACGCCGGAACCTGGAGCCATGACAAGGGTGATTCGCTGGCGTACGAAGAGATGTTCAGCTATGACCTTGCGGCCAGCAGCTACCAGGCAGACCTGCCCGCGAACTTCCGGCTGGGCTTCTCCGCCTCCACCGGCTGGGCCGTGAACTACCACCAGATCCGAAACGTGACGGTGACCTCCGTCATCGACCTCGAGGTGGCCAAGCAGGTGGCGTTCATCGGGGACGACACCACTCCTCCAGAGACCGTCACCTGGCTTGACGAGGACACCGGCCGCGCCGGCGAGAACGTCGCCTACCGGGTGCAGGCATGGAACAACGGTGCCTCCGACATGCTCCCGGCCTACCCCGCCACGCTCGTCGACGGTCTGGATGCCGTCCCGTTCGGCGACGTGGCAGCGGTCACCTGGACGGCCACCGCCACCGACGGTGCACTGCTGTGCACCGATTGGGACACTGACGCCAACGTCTGCAGGGACTGGGACACCGAACTGACCGGCACCGGAGCGCTGACGCAGGACAACCCACTGCGTTGGTATGCGCCGTCACGGACCACCGTCGGGGCGGACGAGTCCGGCATCACCGTGACCTTCGTCGGGGCCGTCTCCGACGGAACCGACGGCCAGTCCGAGATTGTGGCTGACCAGTGGTACCCCAACACCGCAGTGGTGGCGGCCAGCCCCGTGGGCGGGCCGCAGGAGGACAACCTGGAAAACAACACCGACACGGCACAAATCGAGGTGACCCCTGAACTGCATGTCACCAAGGTCTGGTGGATCAACGGTGTGGAGTACGGCAACTACCTGACCCCGCCCGCCGGTGACGAGGATGCGCTGCCCGCGCTGCCCGACGGTTTCGGGGAGGCCCAGCCCACCTTGGCCCCGATGCCGACGGGGGTGACCGAGCCCGCCTTCGGTGAGCGCTACCCGTACGACGTCGACGACATCGTGACCATCGGCGAGGACGTCACCATCCCGGACACCTGCGAGCTCACCAGCAGCGTGACCGCCGTCAACGGATCCGCGACGGACACTGCCTTGGGTGACGGCTTCAACCACACCGTCACCGCCTCCCCACTGCTCAACACGGTGGAGATCACCAACTCGGTCACCTGCTCCACACTCACCTTGGTCAAGACCTTGGTGAACCCGGACGGCCTGTTGGATGACACCTACCTGGCACCGGGTGACTGGATCCTCAGCGCCACCGCCGTCGGCGCGGATCCTGCCATCAGCCAGGCCCCCACCGTCGAGGTCAGCGAGGGTGACGTGACAACGCTCGCAACCCAGACCGTCGCGGTGGCGGCTGACAGCTACCGGCTTGCCGAAACCTCGGATGCAGTCCCGGGTGTGGCCTACGCGGCCAGCTTGTGGAGCTGCACCGCACCGGATGAGGACAGCCAGGCAGTGGAGGTGCCCGTCAGCGACGGCGTCGTCGATGTCGGACCCGGCCAGGACGTGACCTGTGCGCTCACCAACTCCACGGCCGAGCTCACCGTCCTCAAGCAGGTGGTCGGTGACAGGTTCGCGCCGGCGGACTTCACGCTCACCGCCGTGGCACCCGATACCCCCGAGGGCCTGCCCGGCCTGGAGACGGACGGCTCCGAGGAAGCCACCGCGGAGAACTCGGTGCTGGTCCTGCCCGGGGCCGACTACACCCTGGGTGAGGCACCCAAGAACCCGGATCTGCCGTACCTGCAGCGCGGACTGCAGCGCTACGTGCCCGGCGACGAGTGCCCCGCCACCCCAACCACCGGCAGTTTCGCTGACGACGACTGCTGGAGCGACGTTGACTCCGCTGAGGTGAGTCTCGAGCCCGGCGAGCGCGGGATCTTCCGCTTCGTCAACACCACGCCTGCTGCTCCGGTACTGCCCTTCACGGGCGGCACCAGCGCAGAACTCTTTGCGGTCATCGGAGGCCTGCTCCTGCTGGGCGCCGCCGCAACCGCGGCCCTGGCACGAAGGAGGCGCACAACCATCTGATGCCACCTGGGCGGCCAGAGGCAACTCAGACCGCCATCTGCAACACACACCACCAAAGAACGGCTCCCTGCGAGGTGCGGGGGCACCGAAAGGAAACAACATGACCAACACGATGCGGAAGCTCGGGAGGACTGCTCTGGCAGGCGTCGCCGTCGCCGGGCTCAGCTTCGCAACCACCGCCCTTGCCAGTGCCGTCGGCCCGGACCAGCCGGGTGCGCCCACCGAGGGCACCCTCACCATCCACAAGTACGCGGGTAGCCCCACCGGTGCCCCCAACGACGGCACCGAGCTCGACCCAGCCGACTTCTCCGACAGAGATCTGCTGGGTGGCGTCGAGTTCACCGCCACCCGCGTGGGCGCCTGGACCGACAATGCCGGCACCCTTGAGTGCGTCGCGATCGACCTGACCGACCCGGCAGGCTGGGACGCAGCCGAGTCCGTGCTGGGTGCCGGCGCCGCCGGTGAGATCGTGGACCAGGCCCTCGCCGTCGCCGGTGACCTCTGCGCTACCTCGGACGTGTACGTCGACACCACCGGAGACGGCTCGACAGAGCCTTTAGGCCTCCTCACCTGGACGCTGCCCGTTGGCCTCTACCACGTGGAGGAGACGGACCCGGGCGAGAACAACATCGTCCAGGAGGCCACGCCGTTCTTCGTCACCATCCCGCTGCCCACCGTCACCGGTGAGGGCGATGCCGCCGTCTACGACTGGAACTACAACGTCCACGTCTACCCGAAGAACCAGATCATTCAGCAGCCCCAGAAGGTGATCAGCGACCGTCCTGCAGACCTCGTGACGGGCAGCGAGGTCACCTGGACCATCACGGGCACTGTCCCCAGCCTGAACGGCGAAGACGTGGCCTTCACCGACGCTGTGCTGCGTGACAAGTTGAATGACCGCCTGACCTACTCCAGCTCCACCGTGACCGTCGGTGGCGTCGTCGTCTACTCCGACGTCGACGACACCACCGTGGACGTGGCCGACATCGTTGCGTTGTCCACCGACGTCGACGACGACCATGCGCTGTGGACCCTCACCGCCCCGGCGGGCCTGGACTTCCTGCTCGCCAACCAGGGCGCGGAGATCGTCATCACGCTGAACACGCAGGTGACCGGCGTGGGTGAGATCACCAACGGTGGCGACGGCGTGAACAACCCGGCCGACTTCACCTTCAACGAAACCACCGTTCCCACCACCATGCCCTACACCTACTGGGGTCAGCTGGCCATCTTGAAGGTTGATGAGTCCAACCCGGCCACCGTCCTCGCCAACGCCGAGTTCGCCGTCGTCGAGCTGCCCGCAGGTACCGATGAGTGCGTCGCGGACCTGGGCGAGCAGGAAACCGTCGCCACCGGTGACTCCGATGAAAATGGTGTGGTGCAGTGGTTCGATTCCGGGGATTCCCCGCTGGGTTCCCCGCTGAACCTGTGGGTGGCCAACAGCGACACCCAGCTCGACAACCCCACCAAGGACTACTGCGTCTACGAGACCCAGGCCCCGGCCGGCTACACCGCCACGGACGTCCAGCAGGTGACCATCAACGCCGGTGATCTGACCGAAGCCTCTGACCTGGTGTGGGAGAACCCGCAGAAGGACGGCCCCGGCCTGCCCGTCACCGGTGGCGCCGGCACCATCCTGATGTCGCTCGGCGGCCTGGCCCTCGTCGGTCTGGGCGTCGGCACCGTGCTGCTCGCCCGCAAGCGCAACCACGCGGTTGCCTGAGCGTGACACCATGATCCGCTGAGCGAACTGCGGATCCCCGGCTCTGGCGGTGGCGCCCCACGGCGCTGCCGCCAGAGTCATCAGCACAACCACACCCCAAGGAGGTGGGCATGGCAACCACGGACACGGCAGTGGCTGGACCGTCGGTGCCGCCGTCGCCCATGCCCGCCAAGGCCGGACGACGTTGGAGATTCCCGGTGCTCCCGTTCGTCGCCGGGCTGCTGATCCTGACGGGGACAGGGGTTTTCCTCTACCCGCAGACCGCCGCCTGGTTCGCCCAGGCGGAACAGGCCCGCGTGATTGCGCTGGGTCTCAACGACTGGGACCAACCCTCGAACGAGGACGCCGCGTACCGCGCCGAGCAGCTGGAACTGGCCCGCCGCTACAACGAGGCACTGGCATCGGGGGCCACCGTGGGCGCCAACACCAACGTCCCCACCGGCAGTGGCCAACAGGCCGACCCTGCCCTGGACTACAACCGACTCCTCGCCGCCTCCCACACCGGCCTGATGGCAAGGCTGCGATACGAGGCGCTCGACATCGACCTGCCCGTCTACCACGGCACCAGCGACGCCACCCTGGACGTCGGCGTCGGGCACCTCGAGGGCACCTCACTGCCCGTGGGTGGCGTGGGCACCCGCGCGGTCCTCACCGCGCACCGCGGCCTCGCCCACGCCACCATGTTCAACAACCTCGACAAGGCCGCCGTCGGTGAGACCTTGGTCATCGAGGTCCTCGGTGAGGTCCTGTCGTACCGGGTGACCGAGATCAAGGTGATCGCCCCCGAGGACACCGAGGAGCTGTTTGCGGTTCCCACCAAGGACCTCGTCACCCTCGTCACCTGCACCCCGCTGGGCATCAACACCCACCGCATCATCGTCACGGCCGAACGCATCACGCCCACCCCCGAGGAGGACATCGCCGCCGCCGGCCAAACCTCCGACCTGCCGGGTTTCCCCTGGTGGGCCGTCATCGGCGGCGGCGTGCTGGTGGTGGTGGTGGGCTACGTCTGGTTGAGCGGTTACCCGCCCCGTTCCCGGCGGACCGGGAACGCCGCCGGCTGAGGTGCGCCGACGAGGAGCGGCCGGTGAGTTTCCACGCGGCCTGCTGCGGCACGCCGGGGCATCCTCTCCCCGACGGCCGTGCCCGGCCGCTGTGTTGGACGTTGGCCTAGGATCGGGGACACCATGTTCGTCACCGAGCTGTCCCTCACGGACTTCCGCAACTACTCCGAGGCCAGGCTTGACCTCGCGCCCGGTGTCAACGTGTTCGTCGGCTCCAACGGCCAGGGCAAGACCAACCTGGTGGAGGCCGTCGAGTACCTCTCGACGATGACCTCCCACCGCGTCTCGGCCACGGCCCCGCTGATCCGGGCCGGGTGCGACGCCGCCATCGCTCGCGTCCGCGTGCAGCGGGGACTCGACGACGACAGGGTGATCTCCATCGAGCTGGAGATCGCCAACGGCAAGTCCAACGTCGCCCGCCTCAACCGGGCTCCGGTGCCGCGCAACCGGGACATCGTCGGGGCGCTGCGCACCGTCGTGTTCTCCCCGATGGACCTCGTCATCGTCCGCGGCGACCCGTCGGACCGCCGCGCCTGGCTCGACTCCCTGGTGATGACCCGCTGGCCGCGCATGGCCGGCGTGAAGCAGGACCACGACAAGGTGCTCAAGCAGCGCAACGCCCTGCTGAAGTCCATGTCGGGGCGCTCCATGCGCCAGATGCGCGGCGACGAGGAGTCCACCCTCGAGGTGTGGAACGAGCAGCTCGCCACCATCGGCGCCGAACTGCTGCACGCCCGGCTCGACACCCTGGCCGACGTCCTCCCGCACGCCCGCGGCGCCTACGAGGGGATCGCCCCGGTGAACAACGTCATTGACGCCCGCTACAAGGCGTCGCTGGACCTCGACGGTGTCACCGGCTCCGACGACGTCCGCACGGCTCTGACCGAGAGGCTGCTCACCGCCTACCAGCTGCGCCACGACGAGGAGATCCAGCGGGGTGTGACGCTGGTGGGGCCGCACCGGGACGACGTCGAGCTGTTCATCGGGGAGCTGCCGGCCAAGGGTTATGCCTCCCACGGCGAGTCCTGGTCGCTTGCGCTTTCACTACGGCTGGGCGGCTTCCAGCTGGTCCGAGACGAGGGCACCGAGCCCGTGCTGGTGCTCGACGACGTGTTCGCCGAGCTGGACACCACCCGTCGCGAGCGCCTGGCCGGGGCCGTCGCCGACGCCGAGCAGGTGCTGATCACCGCCGCCGTCGGCGCCGACGTCCCGGAATTCCCCTCCCAGCGCCGGTTCCGGGTCAGCGCGGGCACCGTCTCCCTGGAGGAGGGCGGCGATGACTGAGACCCGTGGTGACGAGAGCCGACGACACGCCGGTGAACTCGTTCTGGAGGATGGGCCGACGGCGTGTCGCCGACGCTGGTCACCAGCCGGTTCGGAGACCCGATGACTGAGACTCCGAACGAGTTCGACGAACCCGTCGAGCACGACCCCACCGGCCTGGACCTCGCGGCGCAGATCGCCCGCCAGACGGCCAACACCGAGGCGCTCCCGCCGGTCCCGGTGAAGAAGCAGCAGCCACGCAAGTTCCGCTCGCGTGTGTTCGAGGAGCAGCGCTCCGGCGCGCGCCCGGACGACCGCGACCCGCAGGCCCTCGGCTCCGTCCTCGGCCAGGTCAGCGCCCGTCGCGGCTGGCAGAAGCGGATCTCACTGTCGACGGTGCTGCAGGGCTGGGCCGACCTCGTGGGTGAGGACAACGCCAAGCACAGCAAACCGGTGCTCTTCGAGGACGGCGTCCTCACCGTCGTGTGCGACTCCACCGCCTGGGCCACCGGCATGCGCTACGCCGCCTCCAAGCTGGTGGCCAGGCTGAACCAGGAACTTGGGGACCAGAGCGTCGAGCGCGTCGACGTCCGCGGCCCGAACGCGCCCAGCTGGAAGAAGGGCCCACGCTCGGTCCGCGACGGCCGCGGCCCGCGCGACACCTACGGCTGAGCCACCCACCGCCGGTTGAGCCGCGCCGGCGAGGAACGAGCCAGCGCGAGTCGAAACCCCTCAGGCCTGGTTCACACCTTGGAACTTGATGTTGCTGATGCGGCCGTACTCGTCACGGGTGATCTCCGCGCTGAACCAGGCACCGGTGGTGTCGGTGAGCCGGTAGCCCTGTGAGGTCGGGCCCGGCTGGCTGCGGTCCAGCTGCCAGCCGGCGAGGGTGGCAAGCCCTTCCAGTGACCAGTCGAGGTCGTCCACCTGCTGCGCCAGCCGCGGCAGTCGGACCATCACATCGACGAGTTCGAGACGCCGGACGGGTACGGACAGCTGGTCGACCACAACCACCATCCGCGAGCCGGCGCTGCCGGTGGGGAAGGAGTAGTAGACGACGTCGGGCCCGAACACCTCCACTCCGAGCATGCCGACGTCGTGGGAGAGGTCGGTGATCACCTGCAGCTGGTCGTGGCCCTCCGCGACCGCGTAGGCCACCTCCTCGGTGGTGAGCTCGGGCAGGTTGTGCTGGGTCCCGAACTGGCGGATCCGTTCGGCCGCCGGATCCGGGCTGACGTGCTCGGCGAACATGGGGGACCAGCCCCACACCAGCGAGGCGGGGTTGACGGCGATCGAGGCCAGCAGGTGGCAGCGGCCGTGGACGGCGTCGGAGAACCGGATCTCGTGGCTGAGGATGTCCAGGCTGAAGCGACCGCCGTCGGTGTTGGCCTCGAGCAGTTCCGAGAGCAGTTCCTGCCGGACCAGGGCATAGAGCGCCGCGTGCTGTCCGACCCGCCTAACCTGCGTCAACATGGCCCGAGCCTACGGGCGCACCGGTCCAACCCGCGGGCGATGTATCAGGGTTTACCCCGTTGACTCTTTCCCCGGGAACCGATGCACTCGTCCTTGGGGGAACATGACGACGACTTTCGAAACACTGCCCGACCTGACCGGCCGCAACGCCCTGGTCACGGGCGCCAGCGACGGCGTGGGCCTGCAGGTAGCGCAGGCGCTGGCCGGGGCGGGGGCGCGGGTGGTGATGCCGGTGCGCAACCGTGAGAAGGGGGAGCGCGCGGCCGCGAGGATCCGGGAGGCGGTGCCGTCGGCCCGGCTGGTGCTGCGCCACCTGGACCTGGCGGGCCTCGGCTCGGTGCAGGGCCTGGTGGACGAGCTCGTCGCCGCGGCGGAGCCGATCCACCTGTTGGTGCTGAACGCCGGCGTGGTCATGCTCGGTGACCCGGAGCGGCACGTCACCGAGGACGGCCACGAACTGCACTTCCAGACCAACTTCCTGGGACACCACGTGCTGACCCTCGGTCTGCTGCCCCTCCTGCGCGACGGCGGTGCCCGCGTGGCGGTGCAGGGCAGCCTCGCCGCGCGGACGGCGCGCCCGGACTGGGCGGACCTTCAACTCGAGCGCGGCTACCGACCCCTCACCGCCTACGCCCGCTCCAAGGTGGCGCTCGGGCTGTTCGGCACGGAACTGGCCTGGCGCTCGGCCAACCAGGGCTGGGGCCTGCGGGTGGTGCACTGCCACCCGGGCGTGGTGCCGGACACCGGGATCGCGGCCATCGTGCGCGCCCGCGCCCGCAACACCGGCCGCAAGAAGCTGGTCCAGCGGCTGGGCAACTCGCCCCAGCGGGCGGCCGGAACGGCGCTTGCCGCGCTCACCGCCGACGTCCCCACCGGCTCGGCCTTCGCCCCCGCCGGGATGCTCCAGTTCGCCGGAGCCCCCAAGCTGGTGCGCCCAGCGCGCTCCATCACGGAGCCGGCCTCGGCGCGCCGGATGTGGGACGTCGCGGAGGAACTCATCCGCCCGCAGCAACGGTCATGAGGCAGGCGAGTCCACCACCCCGTCGTCGTGGGTCAGGTGGGCGCGGATGAACCACTGGAACTTCTCCATCTCGGCGGTCTGGCCGATGAGGAGGTCCTCGGTGATGGGGTCGGTCTCGCCGGCCGGTTCGATCACGCGACGGTGGTTCTCGATCACGCGCGAGTAGGTGGCGTCCAGCGCGGTGAGGTGCTCGTTGGCCTGCCCGAGCCCGACGGCGTAGTCGTCCCAGCTTCGGCTGGCCACCAGGTGGCCCGGGGTCCCGATCGGCGCGACGCCCATCGTCGCCATCCGCTCGGCCACCTCGTCGGCCATCAGGCGGACGGCGTCCACCTGCGGGTCGAGCATCTCGTGGACGCTGATGAAGCGCTGGCCGATGACGTTCCAGTGCGCGTGCTTGAGCGTGAGGTGCAGTTCGTTGAGCTGGTGCAGGCAGCTCTGGAGTTCCTTGGCCAGCTTGTGCCCGGCCGTCTTGGTCAGCCCGGGCACCGTGCTGGGGCCCACTTGGCCGTAGTGGGACTTCGCGGTGGACTTCTTCTTCGTTGCCATCGTTGCTCCTGTCCTCGTGGGCTCCGGCGCCGAAGGTCGGGGGAGCCCAACTGTTGTACCCGCCACGCTAGTGCGGGACCGGTCCAGCCGACGACGGCATGGGAGGAACTCGACAAGTGGTTCCAGGCCCGGGAACGGGGCCGGAACCACTTGTTGGATCGCCTCAGGCCTGGTTGAGGCGCAGCATGTTGCCCGACGGGTCGCGGAAGGCGGCGTCGCGCGGGCCCCACGGCTGGTCCATGGGCTCCTGCAGCACCTCGGCCCCGGCCGCGCTCAGCGTCTCGAACGTGGCCTGCAGGTCCGCCACCTCGAGCACCAGCCCACCCATGGCACCCTTGGCGACGAGCCGCTCCAGTGCGGCGGCGTCCTCGTCGGAGCGGCCGGCCCCCGGCGCGGACAGCACCAGGTTCAGCTTCTGGCTGGGGATCTCGAGCGAGACCCAGCGCCACCCGGCGTTGGAGACGTCCTGGACCACCTCCAGTCCCAGGGCGTCGCGGTAGAACCCGAGTGCCTCGTCGACGTCCAGGACGGTCACTGGCACGTACTTCACTGTGGTTTCGGTCATGGCGGCAACGCTACAAAGCCCTCGCCGTTACCCGCTTCTCCAAAACTGCTCAGAACCGCGGGGGCCGCATCAGGATCTTGGCCATGCAGGCGGGGATCGGTTCGGTGGCGCTGTGCTCGCGGGCGGCGTAGGCGGTGGGGGTCTCGCCCACCACCTCGGTGAACCGGGAACTGAACGAGCCCAGCGACGTCCACCCCACCTCCATGCACGCATCGGTCACCGACCAGCCGGCGCGCAGCAGGTGCATCGCGCGCTCGATCCGTCGGGTCAGCAGGTAGGAGTGCGGCGTCTCGCCGTAGGCGCGCTTGAACTCGCGCGAGAAGTGCGACGGGGACATCAGGGCGCGGCGGGCCATCGCCGGTACGTCCAGGGGACTGGCGTAGTCACGGTCCATCAGGTCTCGAGCGCGCCGCAGGTGTACCAGCACCTCCGGCGACTGGGGTTCCGAGGTGGCCACGAGCGCCAGATTACAGCGCGCGCCGGGGATGTTCGCTCCTGACAATCCCGCTATCGTCGGGGCATGGTTGAACGACGACGTGGTCGCCTCTGGTGGAAGATCCTGCTCGCGCTGGTGCTGGTGGTGGTGACCGCCCTCGTCGCGGTCTACTGGTACATGCGGCCGCTGCTGCTGACCGGCACCGGCTACGCCGCCCACAACGCCTGCGCCGTCACCCACGTCTCGGACCGCACGGACCCGGAGAACGACCTCCCGCCCAACCCGCTGGTGCCCTACCTGCGCACCACTTCCGACGACGGCTCGGTCACCGCCACCATCCTCGGCCTGTTCGCCGGCCAGAGCGCCGCCTGGACCGAGGGCTTCGGCTGCACCCGCGCCGACGAGCGCCCCGACCTGCCCGAGCCGCTCCCCGTCACGCATGCCCACCCACTGGTGGCCGCACCAGCACCCGCCGCCGCCCCGTCGGGGATCGACGCCGCAATCGACGCCGCCTTCGGCGAGGACTACGGCACCCGCGCCGTCGTCGTCGTCAAGGACGGGGAACTGGTGGCCGAGCGCTACGCCGACGGCTTCACCGCCGAGACGCCGCAACTGGGCTGGTCCATGTCCAAGAGCGTCACCAACCTGCTCATCGGGCGGCTGGTGGCCGAGCACGGCTTCGACATCCACGCCACGGACCTGCGCCCCGAATGGGCCGGCGACGAGCGCTCACAGATCACCCCCGACAACCTGATGCGCATGACCAGCGGTCTGGCCTGGGACGAGACCTACGACCTGGGCACTCCCATCACCGAGATGCTCTACATCGCCGACGACATGGGCGCCTTCGTCGCCTCGCAGGAACTCGAGTTCCCTGTCGGCGAGGTGCTCGAGTACTCCACCGGCTCCACCAACCTGCTGTGCAGCGTGGCCCTGGACGCGGTCGACGGCGACGCGAACCTCCCCCGCGAGCTGCTGCTCGCGCCGCTCGGCCTCACCCACGCCGTCTGGGAGCCCGACGCCGCCGGCGTGCCCGCGTGCGGCTCCTACCTGTGGGCCACCCCGCGGGAGTTCGCGGCCCTCGGCCAGTTCGCGATGGACGACGGCGTCGTCGCCGGCGAGGCCCTGCTGCCCGAGGGCTGGATGGAAGAGGCCACCACACCCACCGGCCACTTCCCCGGCGTGGACCCCTACGGCGCCAGCTGGTGGCTGAACGAGGGCGCCGACGGCGGACTCCGCTTCCCGGACCTGCCCGCCGACGCGTACTGGATGAGCGGCCACGACGGGCAGTGGGTCTTCGTCGTCCCGTCGGAGGACACCGTGGTGGTGCGGATGGGTTTCAGCCCGAACCGGGGCATCGAATCACTTGGCGTGCCGGACCTGGTGGCGGGCGTGCTGGACGTGCTCGGGGAGTGAGCCGGGACCCGGCCGGACCCGGAGGCGAATTCCGCGATTCTGCCGCCTCCGGGGGCCGGGGGGTGTATCGGGCCTAGGCCCGACCCCCCGAAATCGCTACGAACCGGCCTCCCCGGCGTTTGGGGGGCAACGGCACGCCGGGCACGGACTCCGGTTTGGAGCCGTTTCACGGTAGAGTGGGGTCGTTGCCCGGGCCGTCGGATTCCGACGGCTGTTTCGTGAACAAGGAGATTCGGTGTCGGAAGAGTACGCAGAGGAACTCGTGACCGAGCGGTTGGAGGGCCTTACGGACAAGGCCGACACCTCCTCGATCGGCGACTACGACGCAGACCAGATCTCCGTTCTCGAGGGCCTGGAGGCGGTCCGCAAGCGCCCCGGCATGTACATCGGCTCCACCGGTGAACGCGGCCTGCACCACCTCGTGTCCGAGATCGTCGACAACTCCGTCGACGAGGCCCTCGCCGGTCACTGCGACACCATCAACGTCACCCTCCTCGACGACGGCGGCGTGCGCGTCTCCGACAACGGCCGCGGCATCCCGGTCAAGGAGCACCCCGTCGAGAAGATCCCCACGGTCACCCTCGTGCTGACCGTGCTGCACGCCGGCGGCAAGTTCGGCGACGGCGGCTACAAGGTCTCCGGCGGCCTCCACGGCGTGGGCTCGTCCGTCGTCAACGCGCTCAGCGAGCGGTTCACCGTCGAGGTCAAGCGCGACGGGCACCGCTACGAGCAGAGCTTCGAGCTGGGCGTGCCCACCGGTGACCTGCAGGAGCTGGAGGAGACCGACGAGACCGGCACCACCATCACCTTCTACGCCTCGAGAGACATCTTCGAGACCACCGAGTTCAGCTACGAGACGCTGTCCAACCGCTTCCGCGAGATGGCCTTCCTCAACAAGGGCCTGCGCATCAGCATCACCGACGAGCGCACCGTCCCCAACGAGGAGGAGGACGTCGAGGACGAGAAGCGCTCCGACTCCTTCATGTTCGAAGACGGCCTCATCGACTACGTGAAGTACCTCTCGGGCAACAAGGAGCCGATCCACCCGAGCGTCATCGACGTCGAGGCGCACTCCGAGGAGCTGCAGCTCGGCCTCGAGATCGCGATGCAGTGGAACACCAGCTACACCAGCAACGTCCACACCTTCGCCAACACCATCAACACCCACGAGGGCGGAACCCACGAGGAGGGCTTCCGCACCGCGCTGACCACAAACGTCAACAAGTGGGGCGAGACCTGGGGCCTGATCAAGAAGAAGGAGGACCGGGTCTCCGGTGACGACTGCCGCGAGGGCCTGACCGCCATCGTCTCCATCAAGCTGGGCGAGCCGCAGTTCGAGGGCCAGACCAAGACCAAGCTCGGCAACACCGAGGCCAAGACGTTCGTGCAGCGCGTCATGAACGACCGCCTGGGCGACTGGTTCGAGCGCAACCCCGCCGAGGGCAAGGACATCGTCCGCAAGTCCCAGGCCGCGGCCGCCGCCCGGATCGCCGCCCGCAAGGCCCGCGACATGGCCCGCAACCGCAAGGGGCTGCTCGGCTCCGGCGGCCTGCCCGGCAAGCTCGTGGACTGCCAGTCCACCAACCCCGCCGAGTGCGAGGTCTTCATCGTCGAGGGTGACTCCGCAGGCGGCTCCGCCCGCGGTGGCCGGGACCCGAGGACCCAGGCCATCCTGCCCATCCGCGGCAAGATCCTGAACGTCGAGAAGGCCCGCATGGACCGGATCCTCGCCAACAAGGAGGTCGAGGCCATCATCAACGCGCTGGGCACCGGCATCCAGGAGGACTTCGACGTCGACAAGCTGCGCTACCACAAGATCGTGCTGATGGCCGACGCCGACGTCGACGGCGCCCACATCCGCACGCTGCTGCTGACGCTGCTGTTCCGCTTCATGAAGCCCCTGATCGACGCCGGCCACGTCTACCTGGCGCAGCCGCCGCTGTTCCGGCTGCGCTGGAGCAACGCCCCCCACGAGCTGGCCTACACCGACGCCGAGCGCGACGGCCTGCGGGAAAAGGGAATGGCCGAGGGCAAGAAGCTGCCGAACGTAAACCCCATCCAGCGCTACAAGGGCCTCGGCGAGATGAACGCCGACGACCTGTGGGACACCACCATGGACCCCGACAAGCGGATCCTGCTGCAGGTGACCCTGGAGGACGCCGCCCTGGCGGACCAGATGTTCAACATCCTGATGGGCGAAGAGGTCGAGCCGCGACGCAACTTCATCCAGCACAACGCCCGCGACGTCCGCTTCCTGGACATCTGAGCCACCCTCTAGCCCGCTGCCCCGACTGCAGATCGATCCCTGAGAAGGTAACCGATGACTGACACCCCCCAAGGCCCCGAGGACAACGAGGGCCAGGAGCACGGCCTCGTGCCGCCGTCGATGGGAACCATCACGCCCGTCGACCTCCAGGACGAGATCCAGAAGTCCTACCTCGACTACGCGATGAGCGTCATCGTCGGGCGTGCCCTGCCCGACGTGCGCGACGGCCTCAAGCCGGTCCACCGTCGCGTCCTGTACGCGATGTGGGACGGCGGCTACCGCCCGGACCGCGGCTGGAACAAGTGCTCCCGCATCGTCGGCGAGGTGATGGGCCTCTACCACCCCCACGGTGACTCGGCCATCTACGACACCCTCGTGCGCCTCGCCCAGCCGTGGGCGATGCGGCTGCCGCTGGTGCAGGGGCAGGGCAACTTCGGCTCGCAGGGCGACGACAAGGCCGCCGCCATGCGATACACCGAGTGCAAGCTGGCCCCGCCGGCCGCCGAGATGGTGCGCGACATCGAACAGAACACCGTCGACTTCAAGCCCAACTACGACAACCGCGAGCACGAGCCCGTCGTCCTGCCCTCCCGGTTCCCGAACCTGTTGGTCAACGGCTCCACCGGCATCGCCGTCGGCATGGCCACCAACATCCCCAGCCACAACCTGCGCGAGGTGGGACAGGCCGTCAACTGGGCCCTCGAGCACCCCGAGGCCACCCAGGAGGAGATCCTGGAGGCGGCCATGGAGCGCATCCAGGGCCCCGACTTCCCCGGCGGTGGCCTGATCGTCGGCCGCCAGGGCATCGAGGACGCCTACCGAACGGGCCGCGGCTCCGTCGTGATGCGTGCCGTCATGGACCTCGAGGAGGACAGGAACGGCCGGCAGATGATCGTCATCACCGAGCTGCCCTACATGTGCAACCCGGACTCGCTGGCCGCCCGCATCGCCGAGCTCGTCAACAGCGGCAAGCTCACCGGCATCGCCGACGTCCGCGACGACACCTCCGCCCGCACCGGCCTGCGCCTGGTGATCGTGCTCAAGCGCGACGCCCAGCCGCGCGTCGTGATGAACAACCTGTACAAGCACACCTCGCTGCAGGACACCTTCGGCTGCAACATGCTGGCGCTGGTCGACGAGGTGCCCCGCACCCTGCGCCTGGACCAGTTCATCACGCAGTGGATCAAGCACCAGCTCGACGTCATCCGTCGCCGCACCCAGTTCCAGCTGGAGGAGGCGGAGAAGAAGGCCCACATCTACCGCGGCCTGGTGAAGGCGCTCGACGCGCTCGACGAGGTCATCGCCCTGATCCGCCGCTCGCCCACGACGGAGGCGGCCCGTGAGGGCCTGATGCAGCTGCTCGGGATCGACCAGCTGCAGGCCACCGCCATCCTGGACATGCAGCTGCGTCGCCTCGCGGCGCTGGAGCGGCAGAAGATCATCGACGAGCTGGAGGCCCTCGAGCTCAAGATCGCCGACCTGAAGGACATCATCGCCCGCGAGGAGCGGCAGCGCCGGATCGTCACCGACGAGCTGGCCGAGATCGTGGAGCGCTACGGTGACGAGCGCCGCACCCGCATCGTCGCCGCTGACGGCGACTTCTCCGACGAGGACTTCATCCCCGACGAGGAGATGGTGGTCACCATCACCCACGGCGGCTACGTCAAGCGCACCCGCGGTGACCAGTACCGCGTCCAGAAGCGCGGTGGCAAGGGCGTTCGCGGCGCCACGCTGCGTGCCGAGGACGAGGTCCAGCACCTGTTCACCGCCAGCAACCACGAGTGGATCCTGTTCTTCACCAACATGGGCCGCGTCTACCGGGAGAAGGTCTGGCACCTGCCGGAGTCCGGTCGTGACGCCAAGGGCGGCCACATCGCGGGCATCATGAGCTTCCTGCCCGACGAGACCATCGCACAGGTGCTCACGCTGCGCAGCTACTCCGACGCCGAGTACCTGCTGCTGGCCACCAAGAACGGCCTCGTGAAGAAGACCGCCCTGTCCGCCTACGACTCGGCCCGCACCGCCGGCGTCATCGCCATCAACTTCCGCGAGGAGGACGACCGCCTGATCGGCGCCGCCCTGTGCTCGACGGAGGACGACGTGCTGCTGATCTCCCGCAAGGGCCAGGCCATTCGCTTCCAGGCCAACGACGAGCAGCTGCGCCCCATGGGTCGCGCCACCTCCGGCGTCACGGGCATGAAGTTCCGCGACGGCGACGAGCTGCTGTCGATGGCCGTCCTGGAGGGCGACGTCGACCTCTCCGACCGGTTCGTGTTCACCGTCACCGACGGCGGCTTCGCGAAGCGTTCGCTGGTGGACGAGTACCGCCAGCAGGGCCGCGGCGGCCTCGGCATCAAGGCCATGAAGCTGGCCGAGGGCCGTGGCCAGCTCGTCGGCGGCCTCATCGTCGGCGAGAACGACGAGGTCATCGCGATCAAGGACTCCGGACAGATCACGCGTAGTGCCGTGGCCGACGTCCCCGTCAAGGGACGCGACACCATGGGCGTGAAGTTCGTCGGTATCAAGGGCAAGGACGCGGTGGCCGCCATCGCGCTCTACCCCGAGAGTGATGAGCCCGAGGAGGTGGAGGACGAGACCGCCGAAGGTGAATCCGCACCCGAAGCGGGTACCGTAGACGAACACGTGGCCGAAGATGCGGCCACAGTGATCGAGGAGGATGGCGATGAGTGATAGCTCGCCACGCTGGCCGGGGTCCAACGGATCCCCCGGTCTGGAGTTCTCCCCGCGGCCTCCCGCTGCGGGCGGCGGTGCAGGCTCCAACGGCCCCGCCGCGCGCCTGAACGGTTCGCAGGGAGTCCAGGGCGGCTCGGCCGGTTCCCGTCCGTCCGAACCCGGTGCCTCGGCCCGTCCCGCCGGCAGCCGGCCCACCCCACCTCCTTCCGGCGACGCCACACCGAAGACGTCGGCGCAGCCCGGTGCCGCGGTCTCCGTCGAGACCCCGCCCCGCACCGGCGACGGCGCATCCGCCGCCCAGTCGGCACCCGGTTCCGGCGACACCCGGCCGAAGGCCGATGCGGCCGTTTCGGAACCGGCGGACTCGAAGCCGTCGGCCCCCAATACCGCCGCCCCCGAGGCACCCACACCCGGGGCGGCACCCGAGACCCCCGCCTCCCAGGCCTCCGGCCAGGACCCGAAGCTGCAGGAGTCCGCTGCGTCCTGGGCCTGGCAGCCGCTCGGCGCCGAGCCCGACGCGACGCCGTCGGCCCGCTCCGCCGGCTCCGCCGCGGACAGTGCCACCACCATCCGTCCCGCCTCCGGGGCTTCCGCTCCGGCGGCCGCCGCCGTCGGGGGTGCCATCTCCGGTGCCGCCGCCCGCGCCGCGGACCAGGGCAAGCAAGCGGCCACCACGCGCCGCACCACCCCGTCGCCCGCCACCTCCACGCCGAGTGCGGCGGCCACCCGTCGCACCGGCACGCGCCGCACCCGCAAGGCCCGTCTCCGGCTAGCGCGCCTGGACCCCTGGTCCGTGATGAAGACGACGTTCTTGTTCTCCATCGCGTTCGGCGTCATCCTGATGGTGGTCGCGTGGGTGTTGTGGACGGTGCTCGCCGGCTCCGGTGCGCTGGAGTCCCTGAACCAGTTCATGACCACGCTGATCGGGCAGGAGGGTGAGCAGTTCAACGTGGAGAACTACGTGAACGGGCCCCGTGTCCTCGGTGCCGCGGCCGTGCTCGCTGCCATCGACATCGTCATCCTGACCGCCGTCGCCACGCTGTTCGCGTTCCTGTACAACCTCGCCGCCACCGTCATCGGCGGTCTCGAGGTCACCCTCGCCGAGGACTGAGCTCCTCTCGCCCGCGACCCACTGGGGCGCGCCCGAGCTGCGCCACTGGGTGGGCCGGGCCGACGCCACTGGTGCGCCTGGGCTGGCGCCACTGGTGCGCCCCGGGTCGGCGCCACTGCTGCTCCCGGCCGACACGACTGCCGCGACTGGACTGCCACTGACCCGACACGCCGACAGAAATCGCCGGAAGGGGCACCCGCACCCCTTCCGGCGATTTCTGTCGGCGAGTCGGGTCGACGGGAGATCAGGCCGACGGCGCACGGCCCGCCCGTGCTGACCCGGGCCGACGGCGCACGGCCCGCCCGTGCTGACCCGGGCCGACGGCGCACGGCCCGCCCGCGCTGACCCCGGGCCCAAGTATCTTCGGAAGCGGACTGCAATCCTTCCAGAGGGGGCTATTCGGGTGGACGTTTATGGCGAGAGCGGCAGGCGGGCGCACCGCACCGGCGTCGTCGGCGTGGACGCCGAGACCGAGGACACGGTCGACAACCTGGAGGTCTACGAGGCGCTGGTGAACCCCAAGGAGGCCAACTCCGGGGGCAACAAGGGCAGGGGCGGCATGATGCCGCCGATGATGATGGGCGGCGCGGGAGCGGGTGGCGGGTCCTCCGCGGCGGCCTCGGCCGGCGCCTCCCAGGCAGCAGCGGTCTCGACGGCGGGCGCCACTGCCCGCGCGGTCCCCGGCCCGATGGCCGCCGGTACTACGACCGCCGCCCCGGTCGCTTCCCCCGGAGCGGGTGCGGGCACCGCCGGGGCCGGCTCGACGCCGTCGTTCGGCGGGGGCGGCCTCCCCAGTGGGGGTGGCGGGGTTCCGACGGCGGGGCTCGGTGCCGGTGTGGTCGCGGCCCAGTCGGAGGACCCGGGGAATCCCGGAGTCGGGGAGGACCAGCCGGAATCCCCCGGAACCGACCCCGATCCGGTCGCCGAGGAGGACGACGGGGAGGGCGGTCCGGTGGACGGCATCGGCCGGATCAACCCGCTCCCGCCCACCAACACGGACCTCCCGCCCGACGACGTGGTGGAGGTCAATCCGGCCGAGATCGAACGGCTGGCCAAGGAGTGGTCCTCCCTGTCCGACTCCATGACCGGACTCAGCACCAACATCAGCAACCTGCAGGCCGACGCCGGGGCCTTCGGCATGGTCCGCGACCCGGAACCCGTCTACGGCAAGATGACCGACGGTTTGAGCCGCCGATCGGGCGGTGCCGCCGCGGAGTTCGAGCAGATCTCGGCCGGCCTGGCCGCCAGCGCCGCGGCCTTCCGCGCCACTGAGGACGACGCCACGGCGAGCCTGGGGGGACTGACCGAATGAGCACGGAGCGAATGGATGAACTGCTCACCATCGCGGACCGGGAACAGGTGGAGTCCGTGGTGCGCGCCCACGCCATGCTGCGGGACCGCGCCAACACGGCCATCATGCTGGACACCCGGGAGCAGCAAATCGTGTTCCAACACCTCGGTGGCGTCCTGGAGCCCGCCGTCGCGGCGGTCGAGCTGGAGGCGCGCGGCTGGATCGACCGGGCACAGAAGCAGCTGGTGGAAGTCGACTCGATGCTCGAGCACCTGATGCGCGTCATCACCACCCCGCCGAGGACCGCCCACCTGGGACGTTCCTGGATCCAGGAGATCGCGCACATCGACGAGATGATCGAGACGGCGCAGACGTTGCTGGAGGCGCCCGAGTGGAAGGGCACCGCTGCCGAGGCTCACCTCAGCGCCATCCCCGCCCAGATCGAGGCGCTGCGCAGCCTCCGCAGCCAGGCCGTGACCGCAGGCGAGTCCGTGATCGCGGTCGGAGCCCTGCAGAACACCATATTCGAGGCGTCCGCGCTGTTGATGGTGGCCGCCGCAGTGCAGGTGGACGTGCGTCCGCCCGGTGACGTCGTGCCCGCCGTCCTCTACCGCCGCACGGTGGCGCTGGTGAGCATCCTGGATGCCCTCCTGAAGGCCCTTGACCAGCAGTTCTCGGGCGAGGGCACCTGGAAGCAGTCGGCGCAGGACCTCAGCCAGGGGCTCGAGGACGCCACGTCCGGCATCGGGTTCGAGTGGCCCAGGGCCACCCGTGAGAAGGACCCCGGCGATCGCAAGAAGCGTGGCGAGGACGAACGCGACGGCGGTCACGGCGGTCCGGCCGGCCCAGGTGGTCCGCGTCCCGGCGACGACGAGCACGGCACCGGCGACGAGCCCGGCGACGACGAGCACGGCACCGGCGACGAGCCCGCCGACGGCGACGAGGTCACCGACGAGGAACCCACCGACGGCGACGAGAACGCCGACGAGGAGCCCACCGACGGCGGCGCGGATGAAGAGGCCGCCGACGGCGAGGGCGGCCCCGGGGACGAGTCGGCCACCGACGAGACGGGGTCCGACGAGCCCGGCCAGGACGAGACTCCGGGCGCCGAGGACGAGGAGGCTCCGGGAGGCGAGGACTCCGGCGCAGAGGGGGACTCCGGTCCCGAGTCGGGGGATGAACCGGCCCCGGACGAGACACCTGCCGAGCCCGACCCGACGGACCCCGAACCCCAACCGGAGCCCGACCCCGCACCGGAACCCGAGCCAGAACCTGCGCCGGAACCAGATCCCGCACCTGAGCCCGACCCCGACCCCGTACCGGAGCCGGAGCCCGCTCCGGAACCGGATCCTGCACCCGAGCCGCAGCCAGATCCGGCACCCGAACCGGAGACTGCCCCCGACCCCGTGCCCCAGCCGCAGCCCGAGCCCGCGCCGTCGCAGCCGGAGCCCGTGCCCGACCCGATGCCGACGACGCCCGCGCAGCCCGGTGCGGGGACCGCGGAGCCGGTGCCGCCCCCCGTCGAGCCCACGGACCCGCAGCAGGCGGCCTGGGAGGAGGAGCAGATGATCGCCAACGAGGAGGCCTGGGAGCGGATCTACAAGGACCGTGAGTTGGCCAAGGAGTCGTTGGGGGAGCGCACCCTGATGCCCTGATGCTCACAGCGACGACGCCCGCCCGGTGGTATCCGGGCGGGCGTCGTCGCGTCGCGAGCGCCAACACCTGCCTCCCGCGCCGTCACCCGCCTTGCAACGCAGGTGACGGGTGACAAGGACAGGCGCCCCATGCGAAAGGTTTCGAAAAGGGTTGCGAAGCGCCGTTCTCCATGTCTAGTCTCGCTGTCGAGGGCGCGGCAAGCGCCGGGCCGGGACCGTCGCAGTCACCCGGCAGGACTGGACACGAGGGAGTGGCTCGCATGACAACAACAACCCGTAGACGCGCCTGGGCGGCGCCCGCACTGGCCGTGGCCATGGTGGCCGCGTTCGCGGCGCCGTCGTTACCGGCCGCCGCGGCGGACCCGGTGCCGTTCCACTCCGACGGCAACCCGATCATCGCCGACGGCTCGTACTACACCGCCGACGCCGCCCCGCTGGTGGCCGACGGCAAGCTCTACATCTACGCCGGTCACGACGAGGCGGACCCCCAGCAGGGCACCTTCAACATGCATGACTACAGCGTCCTCGAGACCGCCGACGTGGCCTCTGGTGACTGGGTGCACCACCCGCAGAACCTGATCCCCGGCGACGTCTTCGCGTGGGCCACCGGCGACGGCGCCTACGCCGGCCACACCGTCCAGGGCGACGACGGCCGCTTCTACTGGTACGCCCCGGTCCAGACGGTCGACGCCTCGCAGCCGAACCGCATGGCCATCGGCGTCGCCGTCTCCGACACCCCCGTCGGCCCCTGGACCGATGCCCTGGGCGAACCGCTGCTGGACTGGGCCGACGTGTTCGGCACCTCCACCAACGGCCAGGAGATCATCGACCCCCACGTCTTCCGCGACGACGACGGCACCTGGTACCTCTACTGGGGCTCCTGGTACGTCGCCCGCGCCATCGAACTCGCGCCCAGCATGACCGAGCTCGTAGGCGAGATCCACGTCCAGGAGGGCCTCGACAGCTTCTTCGAGGCCCCGTGGGTGTTCAAGCGCGGAGACCTCTACTACATGGCCTACGACTGGAAGGACGCCGGCAGCGACTGCACGCCGTCGAACTACCAGGCCTGCATCGCCTACGCCACCGCCGACAACCCGCTCGGCCCCTGGGACTACCAGGGCATCATCCTGGGCGGCACCTCGTCGACGACCGTGCACCCGTCGATCATCGAGTTCGACGGCTCCTGGTACGTGACCTACCACACCAAGGACGCCGACGGCGGCGGCCACTTCCGCCGCTCCGTCGCCATCGACGAGGTGTTCTGGGACGGCGACACCATCCTGCCGGTCACCCAGACCTGGGCCGACGACCCGGCGCTGCAGCTGACCGAGAACGTCGCCCTCGACGCCACCCCCGTCGCCTCCTTCACCGAGACCCCGCCGATGCGGATCGGCGCCCTCAACGACGGCCGCCAGCCCACCGCGCTGCTGCCGCCGGACCAGTGGGGCAACTACCGCGGCACGGACAACACCCGTGAGTCCGACTGGGTGGCCTACACCTGGGAGGCGCCCGTCCGCATCGACGGCGCCGGAATCCAGTTCCACCGCGACAGCAACTGGATCCGCCCGCCGGCCAGCTGGGTGCTCGAGTACCTGGATGCCGACGGCGCCTGGCAGCCCGTCGAGGCCGACACCCACCCGACGGCCGTGAACACCTGGAACGAGGTCAACTTCACCCCCGTCACCACCACGGCCCTGCGCGCCACCTTCAACGGGGCCCCCGAGGGTCCCTACTTCCACTCGGTCTCCGTCTCCGAGCTCGAGGTGTACGGGGTGGCGGCCGACGCCGTCGCGCCGGTCGAGGTGGCCACCCGCCCGGGCGTCGCGCCCGAACTGCCCGAGGCCGTCCGGCTGGACTTCGGCGACGCAGGCACCGCCTGGGCGCCCGTGACCTGGTTCCCCGTGGACCCGGCTGACTACGCCGCCGAGGGCAGCTTCACCGTTCAGGGCCGCGCGCTCGGACACGCCGTCGAGTACGTCACGGCAACGGTGGTCGTGGACGACGAGGCCGGGCCCACTCCGTCGACCGACGAGCAGGCCCCCGTGGTGGGGATCTCGCTGCTGGGTGACGAGGGCGACGAGGGCTGGTTCTCCTCCGAGGTGACCGCCCGCGTCACGGCCGACGACGCCGTCGACTACCGCACCGACATCGAGGTCCGCCTCGACGAGGGCGACTGGGAGGCCAACGCCGACGCCCGCTTCGTCGACGTGGTGCTGGATGCCTCCGGCGCCATCAGCGCCCGCGCGACCGACACCGCCGGGAACACCTCCGACGTGGTGACCCGCGAGGTCAGGATCGACACCGACGCCCCTGACGCATCGGCCGTCGTGGACCCCGAGACCCGGGCCACCACCATCACCGCCACCGACGCGCTCTCCGGGCTGGCGTCGCTGCGCTACAGCCTGGACGGGGGCGAGTGGCGCGACGTCGCATCCGGCGACGCGATCCCGGCACCCGACGCGCTCCCGCACGAGCTCGCCTACCGGGCCGCCGACGTCGCCGGCAACGAGACCGCCGGCAGCGTCTCCATCCCGATCGCGGACCCGTCCCAGCTGAGCGGCAACATCGCCCCCTACGCGGCAGCCACCGCCACCTACACCGCGCCGTGGAACACCGTCGACGGCGTCAACGACGGCACCGCCGCACCGCTGGAGGACGCGCCCGGCAAGCTCGGCGTGCCGTGGGGCACCTGGCCCGAGGTCGGCGAGCAGGTGGCCACGCTCGAGTGGGGCTACGACGTCACCATCGACGGCTCCGCCATCTGGTGGTTCCAGGACTCCGACGACGCCGCGAACGCCGGCATGATCGCGCCGGCCGACTGGGTGCTGCAGTACCTCGGCGAGGACTCCGAGTGGCACGACGTCGTCCTCACCGACGACGCCACCTACGACCGGGCCCGCGACCAGTGGAACCCCGTCACGTTCGAGCCCGTCACCACCACCTCCCTGCGTGCCGTCATGCAGAGCTGGGGCGAGGAGGAGGGCGGCGGTTCCGCCGGCATCACCGAGTGGCAGGTCTTCGCCGCCGACACCGACCCGGGCGAGGAACCCTCGGAGGAGCCTAGCGAGGAGCCGTCCGAGGAGCCTTCGCAGGAGCCCAGTGAGGAGCCGAGCGAGGAACCTTCGCAGGAGCCCAGTGAGGAACCGTCCGAGGAGCCCAGTGCTCCCGCGCAGGTGGACGTGTACTCGGTGCCCGGGTTCCACAACGTGAACGGCCGCTGGTGGTTCACCGAGTGCGAGGCGTACTCGCAGACGGCCCGCTGCGAGACCCAGATCTGGGCCAGCACCGTGGCGGAGCGCAACGGTGAGTTCGTCCAGACCAACGGCTGGACGTTCAACAACCTCACCTACCTGCCGTGGATGACTCGCGCGCAGTGGGGTGAGAACCCGCTTGCCAACGCCGGGGAGTTCACCAGCGACGGCCGCCAGTGGCGCACCGAGTGCGACACCGCCGTCACCGGCAGGAACGGTTGCCGCACCTGGGTGGAGGCCGACTTCGTCGCCGGCACCCGCGCCGCCGACGGCACCTGGACCTACGCCTGGACCACCGACTGGGTGTTCAACAACATGGTGCGCTTCGGCGGCTGACAACCCTGGTGACAGTCGTTCACGCTGGTCACCACCGCCCGTGGAGGCGTCAGCTCTCGCGGATCGTGGAGCCGCGGATGACCAGCCGCACGGGCAGGTGGTGGGTGCCGGGGTTGATGAGCTCGTCGTCGCCCATGGCCTGGAACAGGCAGCGGGCGGCCTCGCGTCCGAGCTGCTGCAGGTTGGCGTCGACGCTGGTGAGTTCGGGCCGGGAGTTGGTGGCGAGGATCTCCCAGTTGTCGTAGCCGATGACGGCGACGTCGTCGGGCACCTTGCGGCCGAGGCCGCGCAGGGTGTCGAGGACGCCGCGGGCGATCTGGTCGGAACCGGCGACGATGCCGTCGATCTCGGGGTGGCGCTCCAGCAGCACGTGGGTGGCGTCGCGGCCCCAGCGCTCGGACCACTGGGAGAACATCGTCTTGCCCTGCAGCTCGAGGCCGTGCTCCTCGAGCGCCTGCCGGATCCCGAGCGTGCGGTCCTGGGCTGCGGCGTAGGCGGGGTCCCCGCTGATGTGGGCGATGCGGGTGCGGCCGCAGTTGATGAGGTGCTCGGCCGCCAGCTTGCCCCCGGCCACGTTGTCCGGGGTGAGGGAGATGTCCGAGGGATCGTCGGAGGGGCCGTAGGCGTAGACGACGGGTACGGGCAGGTTGCCGATGGAGGGGCGCTGGTCCGTGGAGGCACCGACGACGATGATGCCGTCAACGCGCCGGTTGAGCAGGGCCTTGAGGTGGTACTGCTCGCGGATGGCGTCGCCGCGGGCGTCGCACAGGAAGACACTGACCTTGCCGGCGCCGAACGCGTCCTCGGCCCCCATCACGATGGGCAGCACGAAGCGGCCCTCGAGGTCGCTGGTGAGAACGCCGACCGTCCCGGTGCTGCCGTTCAGGAGCGAGCGCGCCACCTCGTTGGGTGTGAACCCGATGCTCTCCGCGGCCTCGAGGACGCGGGCGCGCGTGGCCGCGGCGACGTCGTCGCGGCCGTTGATGGCCTTGGACGCGGTAGCGATCGAGACCCCGGCCAGCTCCGCCACCTGGCTGAGTGTCGGGGCGCTGCTGCGCTTGTTCTTGTTCACTTCACTCCCATGTGCATCTTGCGAGTATCAAAGCACACGGGGGCGCCGTCAGCGCTGGGTAATGGTGGAGCCGCGGATGACCAGGCTGACGGGGAGCCGGTGGACGCCGGGCTCCAGCTTGCGCTCGCCCATGGCCGTGAGCAGGTAGCGCGCGGCCGTCTTGCCGAGGTTCTCGAGGTTGAAGTCGACGGTGGTGAGCTCGGGACGGGCGTTGGTGGCGAGCACCTGCCAGTTGTCGAAGCTGATCACGGCGACGTCGTCGGGGACGGTGCGCCCGGCGTCGCGGATGGTGTCGATGACCCCGCGGGCGATCTGGTCCGAGCCGCAGATGATGGCGTCGACGTCCGGGTGCTGCTGCAACAGGACGGCGGTGGCGTTGCGGCCCCAGCGTTCTGTCCACTCGGAGTACATGGAAGGGCCGATGAGGCCGAGGCCCGCCTCGGACAGGGCGTCCTCGATCCCGACGACGCGGTCCCTGGCGGCGGCGTAGGAGCGGTCGCCCGTGATGTGGGCGATGCGGGAGCGTCCGCAGGCCAACAGGTGCTCCACGACGATGCGGCCGCCCGCCTCGTTGTCAGGAGTGAGCGAGGTGTCGGCGGGGTTCACCGACGGGGCGTAGGCGTAGACCACGGGGATGGGGAAGTCGCGCCCGATCGAGGGGCGGGGGTCGGTCTGGCGACCGACGACGATGATGCCGTCGACGCGGCGGCTCAGGAGCGCCTTGAGGTGGTGCTGCTCGCGGATGGCGTCGCCGCGGGCGTCGCAGAGGAAGACGCTGACCTTGCCGGCGCCGAACGCGTCCTCGGCGCCCATCAGGATGGGCAGCACGAAGCGGCCCTCCAGGTCGCTGGTGAGGATCCCGACGGTGCTGGTGCGGTTGGTCAGGAGCCCGCGGGCCATGGGGTTGGGGGTGAAGTGGAGCTCCTCGGCCACCTCGAGGATGCGACGGCGGGTGCGTTCGGCCACGTCGGCCCGGCCGTTGATGGCCTTGGACGCCGTCGCCAACGAGACGCCGGCCACGCGCGCGACCTCGCTGAGGGTGGTGGCACGGTCGTTGCCTGCGGACATCGCAACTCCTTTCGATCCCCGAAAATCTTCGGCAGCCCGCCGTGCGGAGCGGCGTCGCCACCAGCACTCTAGCCGAGATCGAAAGGGTTTTCGAGTCATTTCGTCTGATGGCGAGAATCAGACCTCCTCGATCCGGGACCCGACGGGCAGCGCGGCCACCACAGCGGGCCACGCGCCGATGCCCCGCCCGAGGGCGGTGCGGAGGAACGCCGTCGACGTGATTCGGACCGCCTCCACCCGCTGGGGGCTCTCGTCGGTGGTCTCAGTGCGGTTGTAGCCCTGGATGCCGCCGAGGTAGTGCTCGCCGCCCAGCACCGTGACCAGGGCGCGGGATCCGGGGCTGCTCTACCGCCACTTCCCGACGCGCTCGGACCTGGTGGTGGCCGTCTACCGGCAACAGGTGGAGGACTGCGCCGAGGCGGGACCGGAACTGCTGGCGTCCGAGCCAGCCGTTCCAGGCGGTGGTGGCATGGGTGCACGGCTTCGTCGCCTTCCTCGGCACCAAGCACGGCCTCAACCGGCGGGACCCGATCCCTACTACGACGCGCACCGGATGGTGGACCTCCTGCTGGGTGGTCTGCGCTCCGTTTTGCCCCGAGCCGACGCGGTGCGTTAGAGTTTGTCGTCGGTTGACTCGGGCCTATAGCTCAGACGGTTAGAGCGCTGCCCTGATAAGGCAGAGGTCACTGGTTCAAGTCCAGTTAGGCCCACCGATGAACCCGCGTTTGACTTCGGTCAACGCGGGTTCGCTGTTTATGCAGGGGACGAATACGGGACGATTCGCAGCCCCGGGTGCGACGTTTCAGGGAGGGAAAACCACCCCGTCGACCGAGTGCCTCGTAGCCGTGCGGACGGTGGTAGGCCCTGCCGGTCGTCTGAAGAAGCGCCGAGGTTCCGGGTAACGAGTCGGTAGCGGATTGCGCCTGGGAGTCAGTGCTGCGGGCCTAGCAGAGTCATGGACAAGCCTGTTTCAGACCTGAGGGGTGAAGTATGAAGAGGACCCAGTTGCGCAGCGAGCTAGACGCGCTCGAATCCGAGTACGGCCGATTCGTGAGTTATCCCAAGGCAGCTGAGATCACGACTGCCAGCGTCCGGACGTTGAAGCGTCTGACGGCGGCCGGTGATTTGCCGGTGTACCAGATTGGCCGCGCGCGCGTGCTGCGGCTTCGGACCTCCGATGTGGCAGCTCTGATTCAACGGGTGGTTTGAAGACGCTCCCCGTCGGTGGGATAGAATACGCGCACAGTAAGCTCTTATGTGTGAGGATCGTATCCATGAAGGTGATCAGTGAGTCCCTGCCGTCGACGTTCACGACGCAAGTGGCGCTCTCCCGCGGGGTGCATCCGCGTGATCTGTATGCGTGGCGGGATGGCGGGCTGGTGGTGGAGCTCTCCCGTGGCGTGTTTCGACGTGCCGACGCGCCGCCTGCGTCCTATCCGGATGCGCTGGCCGTGGCGTATCGATCACCACGCGCCATCGTTTGCTGTGTGTCAGCGGCTGCGATCCATGACCTGACCGACGAGATGGTGCCGGCGGTGCAGATCGCAGTGTCGAAGCGCTCTCACACCCCCGTGATCGATTACCCGCCGGTGACGGTGTTCCGCTTCGAGGAGACAACGTTCGAATGTGGCCTGTCGTCGTTCGAAGCGGGACCGGGCGAGGAGGTCCGGGTCTACGACGCTGCGCGCACAGTGGTGGACCTAATGCGCTTCCGCCGCCGACTCGGCGAGCCCCTCGCGCACGGAGCCCTCCACCGGTACCTCTCTTCCCCCGGCGCTCGACCCGTGCTGCTCCTGGAGTATGCGGAGGCGCTGGGCACGTTCGGGCCGGTGCGTGCGGCTCTCGACGTCGCGAGTGCCCGATGAACCGGCCTACCCGAGATAGCGCGGCAGGACGCGCATATCTGGATCTGCAGAACCGTGCCCGACGGGAGAAGCGCGGGACACAAGAACTGCTGACGATGTACGTCGTGGAGCGATGGTTGGCGCGCTTGTCCGTCTCGCCCTTCGCGGACGACGTCGTGCTCAAGGGCGGGATGTTGTTGGCGTCATTCGGCACCCGTCGCCCTACCATCGATGCGGATGCGCTGGCCAGGAACATGCCATCCGACCACGCGACCGTCGCCCGTCGCGTTGCCGAGATCGCGTCGCTCGAGGACCTTGACGACGGCGTGGAGTTCCTGACCAGTTCGGTCACGACGGCCGTGATCCGTGAGGCCGCGCACTATGCCGGCGTTCGGGTGACGATGGACGCGCAGCTCGCGACCGCCCAGGTGAAGTTGCGTCTCGACATCAATTTCGGCGACCCTGTCACCCCGGCGCCCCGCATTGTGCACCTGCCTGCCCTCCTCCCCGGTGCTGCCATGATCCGGGTTCTGGGGTACCCGATCGAGACGGTGCTGGCTGAGAAGCTCGTCACCGCGATCGACTTGGGGCGTGCCAACACTCGCATGCGGGATTTCGTCGACGTTCACATCCTCACTGGCACGCAGACCGTTCGCTGCGGTGAGCTACGTGCGGCGGTCGAAGCGACTGCAGCCTTCCGGAGTGTCGCTCTCACGCCCCTGGCGCACGCAGCCTCGGGTCTGGGGACGCTGCGAGCAACGACGTACGCCGCTTACCGCAAGGGCCTGGGATCGACTGTCCACGGACTCCCGCAGCGGTTCGTCGACGCAATCGCCGGGGTGGTTGCGTTCATTGACCCAGTCATCGAAGGGCTCGGCGCCGGCGCCGTATGGGATCCGTCGACGCGCCAGTGGAAACCCGAAGGAGCTTCCCCGTCGCCGCTAGATTCGTGGCCGCGGACAGGTTGATCCGTGTATCGACCCTGGATGAATGGGTGGGGAGCGCAGTAGCGCGCGCTGACCATCAAGTTCGTCGACCGCGGCGGCGATGCTCACCTCAGTCTGAATATCAGCGCCGCTGGGCCCACTGATCGTGTGCTTGGAGGCCACGGGCTCGCGGTGCTGATCGTCTCGTTGGGGGCCAGCCGTGGCGTGGCTGGGTGCCGCTGAATTCTAGGCTCCTCCCGCCGCGTGTATTGGGCACGCGGCGGGATCGATGAGTGGCTCCTCGACCCGCCCGACGAGAGCATGCGCAGCATGCTCCTGGAGTTGCTCGAGCGCCGTTACGACACCACTTCCACAGCCTTCTGCGTCCAATGCCCGAAGAAGGACTGGCACATGGACCTTCGAATGCCAGGCATGGGCGGTCGCGCAGCGTGCGAGGCGCTCCTTGCAGGTAACTCGAAGTCGCGTGTCGTATTCCTCACCTCCTTCCCCGAGGAGTGCGTAGAGGAGAGCATGAGGGCTGGCGCACACGGCTACCTCTACAAGGACGAGCGTCCGGAAAACATCATTGCAGCAGTGAGGGCAGTCGCGGCAGGACTGGGTGTCGGGAGCCGAGCAGCAGTTGCCACCTTGGTGGAGACCCGCCCCAGCCCCGACCTGAATCAGTTCGCTACAGACAACGTCGATGTCGACTTGTCGCGCTTGATCTTGGCAGGTCAATCCAATCGCGAGATGGCCAAGGCGCTACACCTCTCCGAGTCTGGGCTGAAGAAGCGCATCAACAAGCTGATGCAACGCGCCGGAGTCGCCTCCAGACCAATGCTTATGGCCAAGCTCTACGGGTCAGGACACGGATAGCGGACCAGCACGCAGGGTTGCCACGCTCTTAGGCTGGAAGGGCCGCCAGTCCACGACGGCCTCGCGTGAGATCGCGCACCGAGAAAGCAGGTCACGACTCGTGCTGGCACGAATAACGAGCCGGCGCGCGCCATCGGGCTGTCTGGTCTTGTACTCGGAGCCGTCGACTCTGAACCGGGTCTGCTGAGCGGATCATCTCGGGTCTCGTTGGCTGTTGTCGTGACCTGTGCCCTCTCTTCGTGAAAGGTGTGGGATTCCGTTCATACGCTGCGGAGGCCTGTGACCACCCTGACAGCGAAACGCTTGCGCCGATCCACAACCCAGGCGGTTGTCTCCGGGATGGTGAGGTCGAGCTCACTGACCAGTCGGTTCAGCCCCGTCGCCTCGGGGGCATGTTGTTCACTATCGAACCCATCTGAGCGCAGCAGGGTCGTCACTGTATGCGTGGTTGTGGACGACATCCGCTGACGTCGCAGGTTGTGGCGTCGGCAGCGATGGTTCGCGAGAATCCGGAACAATGAGACGCAACACGACGCCGACGGCACAACCTGCCCAGTACGCCCCCGTCCAGGCATGGGATGGATCCACATACACCGGCAGCACGAAGGCCGCAAACCAAACCAGCCACAACACCGCCCGGAACAGGCTCCTCCGCGTGCGGAGGAACCCATTCCGAGCCAGTGGGGTGGCGCAGCCCACCCAACCACCGATGAGCAGCGCGCTCAGTATTAGAAGCACTCTTTACCCGTGTACACCGTCGGGACGCCACCAAGCGGCGTGGTGTAGACCATAAGGCACTTGCCCGAGTCGTAGGCCGCGTTGGCGGCCTTTGTGATCGCAGCCACCTGGAGACCGCAGAAGATGGCAACCGGCCTGGGGAGGGTCGCACACAGAGCGACCCAACCCGACGCACTGCGGGCCTGTCGGGTCTCCGTCTTGTTGAAGAAGACCGCCGGTCCGCCCCATGACCATCCGAGCTGGGCGTTCGGCGTCACCGTTCCAGGTGTCGGCCTCTCATCTGGAATGTAGATTGTGGCGCTCGGGACGGTGGGACCGGCGGCACTGGCTGTGCTCACTGCCCCCACCATTACGAGGCATCCCAAGACCACTGAGGCCAAGAGCTTTCGAATCACTGCAACTTCCTTTCGGCATTCAGACCTTCGTGTCTGTGCGTGCAGGCTAGCCAGCAGAATGCTGATCAAACTGCCGCGCAGCGAGAGAGGGGACTTTCGTACCCTGACTTGGCCGCACACCCGCTTCTGCGCTGTCTCCGGACCTGGACTGCGGCCGTGAATACCTCAGACCAGACCGCGATGGCCCGATTGAGGCAGCCCAGCGGACGGCCTGTGCGATGAGGGACTTCGGCCGGGATGCGTGCGGTCTCGGTGCTGGCGACCGTTGACCTTGGCCATGAACTCCGCACACGCCTGCTCCAACTCCGGAACGATGCGCAGATCATCGAGTAGGTTCGCCTCGGTGGACCAGGTCGGCTTCGCTAACCGGACCGTGGCCTCGGTCCCACCCTGCTCTCGGGGTCGAACGGGACACGTGTAGACCTGACTGCCGTAGCGGCGCCGACTTCCAAGATCTGTGGATGCCGGACCGTGACCCCAGCCACGTGGTCGATCGTCACGTTTTCGCGTTGCCGGTCAATAGATGCGCCGGGACCCCAGCCAACCGCCGCAAGCGGCATCCAACACGCGTTCAGCGCAAGTCTGCTCAGGACTCATCCTTGGTCGCGTTCCCCAGGCCTCCTTGGGTGGGACTCCGATCGCCGGCAGGAACTGACTGAACGGCCGACGGCGCAGGCTGGGAGACCGCGGGGACGAGTAGTTGTGCCACTACGCCTACGGCACAACCAGCCCAGTAAGCAATGGTCCCGTCGCTGATCGGGAGTGCGTAGGCGGGCAGTGCGAACGCCGCGAACCAGAGGAGCCACAAAAGTGCGCGACCCAGGCCTGCTCGTGTGCGGAGGGATCCGTTCCGGCCGAGGGGTGCGGCGTAGCCCACCCATCCGCCGATGAGCAGCGCGGTCAATAGTGTCGCGAACATTCGTCACTCCTTGTATATGGGGGCGCCACCACGAGTCGGTGCACCAGCAGGCGTCGGCCTGCTCGATACCATGAGGCTAGCGCGTCCGGGGTTCCCGGGCTCAGGTGCGAGCCGCTGAGGTTGGAGGCGATCAGTTCGCGCCGATCGTGGATTAGCGGGAGCTGCTGCAGTGCCGGCTTAGCGAGCATCGGCACCGGCTGTACGGCGTCATGCAGAGCGACATGCATGCGGCGAATGGGTCGCGGGTCTCGGCCTCCACATGGGATGTGGCGATCCCTCGCGGCCACCGAACCCGGCCACCACTGGCGCGATCACTTGGCATCACTTCGACTGGGACACTTGTCCCCACCCATACAAGTGTTGTCGTGACACGATCGGAAGAACCCTCTGAACCTCCGACCACAGATCCCATGCAGCACGCAACCAGGCAGCGCCTTACCACCGTCGCCACGTACCCCCTGAGTCTTTGGAGTTGAACACACCTACTGCACCACGGAATTTTCGTTTGCGCTGTAGGAGCCGGCTGGCGGGATATAGAGAGTATGACGGCCTCTCTCCACAAGCTGACGGCTGGGTCGGGGTATGACTACCTGACCCGGCAGGTCGCTGCCCAGGACACCACTGAGAAGGGCCGGGCTTCGTTGGCGTCGTACTACTCGGAGAAGGGTGAGATCCCCGGGTCCTGGTGTGGCAGCGGCCTGGTCTCGCTCGGTGATGTGGGCGCCGGTGATCCGGTCTCGGCGGAGCAGATGAAGGCACTGTTCGGAGGCGGGTTCCACCCGAACATGAGGGCGCGGCAGGCGGCCTTGCGGGCGGACGCAACGGAAGGGGAGGTGGCTGCCGCGGTCAGGCTGGGACGGCCGTTCCCGGTCCATGCGGGGGCCTCGAAGTTCCAGAGCGAGGTGGCGCTGCGGTGCGCGGCGTGGGAGCGGCAGCACCCCGGGGCTTCGGAGGTTCCAGAGGGGGTGAGGGCGGAGATCCGCAACGCCGTGGCCACTGCGGGATTCCTCAGACGGATGGGTCGAGCGCCGGGGATCTTGGAGTTGTCGTCGGAGGTGGCGCGGTTGTCGAGGGATGTGTCGACGGCGTGTGCTGGGTTTGATGTGTCGTTCACGCCGGTGAAGTCGGTGTCGGCGTTGTGGGCAGTGGCCCCGCCGGGGTTGGCGGCCAAGATTGAGGAGGCCCACAACGCGGCTGTGGCCGATGCGTTGCGGTTCCTGGAGGAGAACGCGTTGTTTTCGCGTGAGGGTGCTGGTGGTGTCCGGCAGGTCGATGTGACTGGTTTGCTGGCTGCGGCGTTTGTGCATCGGGACTCCCGGGCTGGGGATCCGAATCTGCACACGCACGTTGCTGTGGCGAACAAGGTGCAGACGTTGTCGGGGAAGTGGTTGGCGATTGATGGCCGGTTGATGTTCAAGGCGAAGGTGGCGATCTCGGAGACCTACAACTCCCAGCTCGAGGCCCATCTCGCCGGTCTGGGGATCCGTTTCGCTGAGCGGGCGGGTGATGATCCGGGGAAGCGGCCGGTGCGTGAGATCGTCGGTGTCCCGGCCGCGTTGAGCGGACGGTGGTCGTCTCGGCGGGCGGTGATTACGGTTCGGCAGCAGGAGTTGGCGGTGCGGTTCCAGCGGGATCATCATCGGCCTCCGACGCCGGGGGAGGCGTTGAAGTTGGCGCAGCAGGCCACGTTGGAGACCCGCGGCGCGAAACATGAACCCCGCAGCCTCGCCGAGCAGCGGGCAACCTGGCGGGCCGAAGCCGCCGCGGTGATCGGCGAACCCGGCATCGCCGCCATGGTCGCGCAAGCCACCGGCGGTGACCGGACCCCGTCCCGGGTCACTGAGGGTTGGGTCGATGCGACGGCTGCCGAGGTCGTGGCTGCTGTGGAGCAGTCGCGTGCTGTGTGGCAGTCGTGGCATCTGCGGGCCGAGGCGTCCCGCCGTGTCCGCGAGCACGTGCTGGATCCCGCCACCACCGAGGCTCTCACCGCCGAGTTGCTCCGCCGGGCCCTGCGAATCTGCCAGCCCATCGGTGACCCACATACGGGACAGGGGGCGCCTGCGGTTCTGCGGCGACGGGATGGGTCGTCGATGTATTCGGTGGCTGGGTCCCGGCAGTACACGTCGGCGCGGATCGTCGCTGCGGAACAGCGCATCGTCGAGCTTGCCGATCGCTACGACGGTCACCATGTGGGGGAGGTTGAGGTGCCGTTGGCGCTGCTGGCCTCGACTGCGAACGGCGTCACATTGAACCAGGGGCAGAGAGATCTGGTTGGTCGGATGGCCGCTAGCGGTGCGCGCGTCCAGCTCGCGTTGGCTCCCGCGGGGTCAGGCAAGACGACCGCATTGAGAGTGCTTGCCGATGCGTGGCGAGAAGGCGGAGGACAGGTCCTCGGGTTGGCACCATCAGCAGTGGCCGCGGGTTTGCTCCGCGAGCAGACTGGTGATGCGGACACGGTTGCGAAACTGGTGTGGGATTTGGACCACAACCGCCCTGGCCACCGGATTGGTCCGGAGACTCTGGTTGTGGTTGACGAGGCGGGAATGGTCGACACCATCTCCTTGGCGCGGGTAATCGACCACGTCGTGGACCGTGGCGGGTCGGTGCGGTTGGTCGGGGATGATCAGCAACTGGCCGCGGTCAACGCCGGCGGCGTCCTTCGGGACATCGCCACCACCCATGGCGCCGTGGAGCTGACCGAACTGATGCGGTTCACCGACCCTGCCGAGGCCGCCGCCTCCCTCGCCCTGCGTGAGGGCCGTCCCGAGGCGTTGGGCTATTACCTGGACCAGGACCGGATCCATGCCGGCACCGGACAGGGCAGCATCGAGGCCGCATTCCAAGCCTGGACCCACGACATCGACGAGGGTTTGGACAGCCTGATGCTCGCCAGCACCAAAGCGACAGTCGCGGACCTCAACCGGTTGGCACGCGAACACCGCCTCGCCACAAGCACCGGACCGTCGGGGCCGTCGGTGGTGTTGGGTGATGGGAACCATGCCTCGAGGGGTGATGTGATCGTGACGCGGATGAACGCCCGCCGGTTGCCGGTCTCGGCCACGGACTGGGTCAAGAACGGCGACCGCTGGAGCGTCGAGAAGATCACCAAGGCCGGCATCCGTGCCCGTCACCGCACCTCTGGTCTGCTGGTCACGCTGCCTGCCGCCTACGTCGTACAGCATGTCCAACTTGGCTACGCCGTCACCGTCCATTGCGCCCAGGGCGTCAGCGTCGACGTCACCCGGGGCGTCCTGTCGGGGGCCGAGTCGAGGCAGCAGCTGTATGTGATGATGACCCGCGGCCGGCACGCCAACCACATCTACACACCCATAGTTGGCGACGGCGATGAGCACAGCCTGCTGCACCCCAACACACTTCGGCCCGAGACTTGCGTCGATGTCGTGGAGAACATCCTCGCCCGAGACGAAGCCGCACGATCGGCCACCACCGCGCACCGGGAAGCCACCGCAGCCGCCACCCAACTCAGAGACGCGACCGTGCAGTACCTTGACGGCCTGCACGTCGCAGCCGCCGACGTCCTGGGAGCCGAGAACGTGAAGGCCCTGGACCGTGAAGCTGACCAAGTCGTCGACGGGCTGACTGACTGTCCCGCATGGACAACACTGCGCGCGGCCCTGCTCCTCAACTCCCTCTTCGGCCACGACCCGATCGACGATCTCCGGGCCGCGGCCGCGGGCCACGAACTGGACTCCGCCAAGGACCCCGCAGCCGTCCTGACGTGGCGCATCCACACCCCAACCGGTGGACCGCTCCCGTGGCTACCCCCGATCCCCGACACCCTCAACAACCACCCCGACTGGGGACGCTATCTCAGCGGACGCGCAGGCCAGATCATGCGTAGCGTCCGCGCACTTGCCGCCGAAACCCCAGCCGGCGGGACACCGCCATGGGTTCCGTCAGGGCAGCAACTCACCACGGATCTGATCACAGACGTGGAGACCTGGCGAGCCACCGTCGGGGTCGACCCATCGGATCGACGCCCAACCGGTCCCGTTCAGTTCGGCGCTGCACGACTCTGGCAAGGACGCCTCGAATCAAGGCTCGAACCCGACACCATCATGGGCACCAAACTGCTTGCCCACCTCGAACCCGCGCTCCGTGGTGATCCCTTCGCTGCCACTCTCAGCAGGAACATCTCTCGACTCCATGGCGAAGGAGTCCCCATCGAGAAGTTACTGGGGGAAGCTATCGCGGAGGGTCCACTGCCTGTGGAGCACGCTGCAGCAGCGTTGTGGTGGCGCTTGTCCCGCCATCTTGACGATCCGGAACCAGGTGGTGAGGACCTCCCGGGCCGGCATGAGACGGGCGTCGTCTTGTTGGGATCAACGGTCGATGTGCCTGTCCCGAGGGCGGTACGAGCGGCAGAACCACATGTCGTGGCTGGGGGCAGGGCGCAGCCCGTGGATCGTCAAGCTGAATCGGATCGCGTCCGTCAGCTACATCGACAGAATGCGAATCGGCAGGGACCGCGAGCCGTGGGTCCTCGGCGATAGCCACGATCCTTCGTGTCGGTGGGCCCGTGACGGCGGGCTGAGACGGCGAAGGTGACTTTCTAGGATTGTCTTCTGGTTTGCTGTTCGGTGCCCTGGTGGCGTTCATGGATCTGCGAGTTTCCGGCCGTTGAGCGTGCGGGGGACAGCCGCCTTTAATGCGATTCCGTGTTGCTGCGCGGGTTGTGGTCGTCATTTCTGTGGTGTTGTTTGACCCCCGTGTTGGCAACCCGGTTGGGGTGTGTCATTCTTCTCTTCAATCGCGCAGCCCTGCGCGGGGCATGTCGGCAACTTCGTGTATCTGGTGTGGCGTGATTTACGGTTGGCCGTGGCGACCGGAGCAGCTATTCATGAACCGCCAGTACCCGAGCGGGTTCCTTGCTGTGACCGGTTCGAAGTCTCGATGTGACTGAGTCGGCTGACATGACCAGACCGGGGTCGCAGTCGGCGTTGAAGTGTCATTGAGTCTCCATCTGGGATAACGACGACAGCTTCTCAGGGTGGCCGGAATGGGGTACCCCCTTCGGCTGTTCGACGCCGAAGGCCGTCACCGCAAAGGTCCGGCAGCTCACGGTTCGGACCTTGTTCCGGTCTCCGTTGCTTCACGGTGAATTCTGTGGCCGCCATCCCGAGTGCCTCATCTGTCCCAGCACAGCCGCGATGCGCTTCGCTGGAAGCTGTGGGACCAGCTCGGCTACTTGGTCGGCTTCGAGTCTGCTGAGTACTTGGGCCAGCGTGGCGTCGTCCAAGGTAGCCAACAGTGGGCCGAACGTGGCCGTGGGCCCTGGTGACCGGTGCGAGGTCCACCCGGCCAACTCGGAGACGCGCAGCGCGTAGGGTGACGCTTTCGTAGTGTCTGGATGGGTGTAGCTCCCGGTCATGCCCGGCTGGGCGTGTCCCAGAATGGCACGGCGCATCGCCTCGGGCGTGCCTGCCTCGTCCCACAGCGTGGCTCCCCAGTGCCTCAGCCAGTGCAACCGAAAGAGTGGCAACCCGAGCTCACGGCGAGCGTGATACCAGCCGAACCCTGCCTTCCGTACACGCCCGGACTTGTCCAGCACTTCAGCGTGCCCGTTGATCTGCTGACTTGTCCGGAAGTCCATGGCTGGGTTGGTTGACGGGAACAGCAGGCCGTCCCGGCCAGTCCCGGCCCACTGGCTCAGGTGGGCGTCGAGTTCGGGCAGCAGGTGTGGCGGGATCGGTACTACACGTTCACCCTGCGCGCCGGTCTTGGTGTCGCCTTCGTGGCGTTGACCGCCGTAGCTCGAGATTGCTCGCTCCACGGTCAGCCAGCCGTACGGCAACCCGTCGGCGGTACCGAACTCCACGTCGCGGCGACGCAACGCGCACGCCTCACCGGTGCGCAAGCAGCAGTACGCCAGCAATAACACGAGTACCCGATCCCTCGGGCGCACCAGTTCAGCCAGTTGGCGGACCTTGTTATGGTCCAGAGCCCTCACGGCCCTGTCGGGGTTCACCTTCGCACCGGGCTTACGGGTGGCGTTTTCAACGATGAATGGGCTCTTTGATACCAACTCATCAACCTCGACGGCGCTGGCCATGACGGACTTGGCAAACGCGTACGCCTTGTGTCTGAGGCTCGGGGTCGACGCATTGGATCCGTGCCAACGAGACACGTCCGAGGCGGTCAGGCTGACCAGTGGACGGGCTGCCAGCGGCTGCAGGATGCCCGTGAGATACCTCAGGTACTCGGCGCGGGTGCGTGGATGCAGCGGGCTTCCCTTGGGTGTGACACGGTTGGTGATCCACTCCCGGGCGTAGATGTCGAATGTAAGCTCGGTGGCGGCCTGCTCGGCCATGGCCCCAGCCCGGCGGGCGGCAGGTGGGGTCCAGGTGTCCCGGTCAATCAACGTCTGCTCGCCGCGCAGCCATGACAGGCAGCGGCCTCGGTGGAGAACGTATGACCCGGGGTGTGGCGGATGCCGAGCCGCTCGTAGCGGGCTCGCCAGTTCCGGCCGCTACGGACCACGGTTCCCAGCGTCGCCTTGCGCTTGCTCATGGTGTCCTACTCCCTTGGACAGGGGACGAATAGGGGACGATCTGGGTCCAGTGTAGCCCGTTGAGCCTCCTGCGCTGTGCCGTAAAAGTATCCTGTGGATCAGTCCATAACTCCTAGTCAAACTGCAGTGACCGCTGATTTCACTGGGTTCAGAGGGTCCAAAGATGATTGAGCGGTGGGGCTGGTTCAAGTCCAGTTAGGCCCACCGAAGAACCCGCACCCGCCCCGGCCGGTGCGGGTTTCGTCATTCAGCGGGCCGTTGTGACCGAGGTCTCCAACAGTCCAGCTCTCGGTTGCACCCAACGGCCCCGGCCCGATCGAGTCCGATCCCTCCGAGACGCGGAATCCGTGCTTTCATTTCTCATGGGGGAAAAACTTGGGGGACTTCTGCGCACACTCCTCGTGAGTCTTGCGCTCGTGCTGGGCTCGTCGGTGCTGGCACCGATCGATGCCGCCGCGGCACCCACCGTCGATGCCTCGAAGGCTGACGCGGTGCGGGCCGCATATCGTGAGTACACGAAACTGGCGCAGACGCCCGTGGGGTGGACCGGCTCGGTGGCGAGCTGCGCCCCCGGCACAGTGTCGGCCGCCTACCAGTCCGCGATCCTGCGCCGGGTGAACCTGGTGCGCGGACTGGCGGGCCTGGAGCCGGTCCAGTTCTCACCGTCGTACAGCGCCTCGGCGCAGGCCGCGGCCCTGATCATGGCCGCCAATGACACGTTGGAGCACTACCCGGCAGCGGAATCGCGCTGCTACTCGGAGGCGGGTGCGACGGCCGCCGGCAAGTCGAACCTGGCCATCAGCTGGGGCCTCGACGCGCTGGACGTGGTGCCGGACCCGATCCAGCTCTACATGGACGACTACGGCTACCACAACACCGCCGTCGGCCACCGTTGGTGGATCCTGCGCCCGGAGACCACCACCATGGGCTCCGGCAGCACCAACAACACCAACGCGTTGTGGGTCATCGACGAGTCGCCGCGCGCCACGGCCCCGCAGCTGACCACTTGGCCCGTGGCCGGCTACTTCCCGAGCGAGTGGGTGCCCACCAGCAGGCGCTGGTCCATCCAGGCCACGGGCACGGCGAGGCTCAGCGCGGCCACGGTGCGGGTGACGGGGCCGACGGGGGAGTTGGCCGCCCGGGTGATCTACGGCGCCGCCGACCGGCTGGTGTGGGAGATGCCGGAGCTGCCGGAGGTGGAGGGGCAGGGATCGGTGCGCTACGCGGTCACCGTCAGCGGCATCACTGGCGACGGCGCCCCGCGGACGCACACGTACAACGTCGACGTCATCGACGGCAGTTGGGTGGACGTCTACACCACGCCCGGCGAGCACCACGTCGGCGGCCGCGACTGGCGCACCACCTGCCAGCCCTACTCCACCACCCAGCGCTGCCGCACGGAGATCCGGGCCACGCAGATCGCACTCGTGGACGGCCGCTACGTGCAGCGGACCGGGTGGGTGTTCAACAACCTCACCTACCTGCCCAGCCCGCGCTCCATCTGGAAGGACAACCCGCTGGGCGGCTACGCGCAGGCGGGCTACGACAAGCAGTGGACCAGCGAGGGACGGGCCTGGCGCACCGAGTGCGACACCGCCACGTCCGGCCGCAACGGCTGCCGCGCCTACATCCGCAGCACCGTGATCGAGGTGAACCCCGCCGGTGGCTACCGCACTGTCACCAAGTGGGTGTTCAACAACATCGTGCGCTTCGGCTGAGCTGGTTCAGACCGCGGCGACGGCGCACTCGGACTGAGGCGCTCGACGGGAGACCCTTCGAGGCTCGCTGGCGCTCGCACCTCAGGGCGACTGGTGGGTGTCGCTCGTGGGCAGCAGGTAGTGCACCTCAGGGCGCCTGGCGGGCGTCAGGTCGGAGGCAGCAGGTAGTGCACCTCGTTGCCGTACACCTCGAACCCGGCGCGGCGCAGGATGGGGCTGGAGGTGCCCTTGCGGGCCTTCACCAGGGCGTAGCGGGCGCCGTGCTCGACGGCCTCGGTGAACCGGGCGGCCATCACGGCCCGGTAGGCGCCGCGACGCCGGTACTGCTCCACGACGCCACCGCCCCACAGCTTGGCGACGCCGTCGTCGAGCGTGAGTCCGGCGTGGGCCGCGGGGACGCCGTCGACCAGTCCGAGGTAGCGGAAGACGGTGCGGTCCCTTCCGGCGGCCACCTGGCGGGCGACGTCGGCGATGTCGCCCTCGCGGAAGGCAGGACTCGCGACGGGGGTGCCGAACGCGGCCGCGGTGACGGGGTAGATCAGGTCCAGGACCTCGGGCCCGTCCGCGCGGCGCACCTCGACGTCGTCGGGCACGGCCAGGTCCGGGACGCCGCCGGCGAGGTCGAGGGCGAGGACGTCGAAGTCCTCCTTCACGCTCGCGCCCAGCCCGAGGAGGGTCTCGGCCAGGTCGGTGGGCACGGTCAGGTCGTGGACGGCCCACTCGGTGGGGACCGAAGGCGTCAGCGCCCGCACGTGCGCCACCAGTTCCGCGGCGGGCAGGCCCTCGGCGCGGTGGACGCTGCCCTTGCCGTCCTTGACCACCACCTTGGCGTGCTCGGTCTCGTGGACCTCGGCGTCGTAGGGGATCCACAGCCAGGCGGCCGCGGTGTTCAGGACTTCTTCGCGGGTGGGCACGGGGGAACTCTAGGGCGCCTGGGAGGCCGGAAGCCAAGCGTGCGGTTGCGGCCCGCAGCGGGGATCTGGTTCGCTCGCGCCATGACCATCGCGCTCACCCCTCCCACCGTCGCGCTGTTCCCCAGCTGGGCCGAAGCCGTGGCGGAGTTCGCCGGCGTCCACATCGACGGCTCCGGCCTGAAGGCGCCGGTGGCCGGGGAGCCGTCGGTGCTGGACCTGCTCGTGGAGAAGGCCCGCACGATGGCCGACACGTCCGTCGCGCCGCCCAAGGGGCTGGTCCACAACGACCTGTTCTGGATCACCGACGCCGACGAGGTGGTGGGGTTCGTCTCCATCCGGCACGAGCTGAACGACTGGCTGCGGCGCTTCGGCGGCCACATCGGGTACTCGGTGCGGCCCTCGCGGCGACGACGCGGATACGCCCGTGCCGGCCTGGCGCTCGCGCTGGAACGCTGCCGCGAGCTGGGGCTGGAGCGCGTCCTGGTCACCTGCGACGACGACAACGTCGGCTCCTACCGCACCATCGAGGGTGCCGGCGGGGTGCTGGAGGACGTGGTCGACGGCGAGGAGCCGGGGGATCCGCGCCTGCGTCGCTACTGGATCGAGTTGTAGACCCGGGATCGCCGGTCCGGCACGTCATCCCGAACCGGCGCACCCCTACGCCTTCTTGGCGAAGGTGGCGGCTCCGGCAGTCATCGCGGCGAACCCGAGGGCGGCCACCACGGCCCACAGGAGCGTCCTGCCGGGTTCGACGGGTGAGTCGAACAGCACCAACCCCTGCCAGAGCCCGAGGCCGAGGACCACCAGGAACAGCAGGCCGGAGAGCAACCCGAGCATCATCCTCCCGCTCGCGAAGCCGAACATTGGAGTCATCGACCAAGCCATGGTCCCCACCAGGAACAGCGCCACCTGGACGACTGCGGTGGGCTCGGAGTGCAGTTGCGTGACCAAGCTCCCGTGGGACCCGTCGATCGCGAAGGGCCAGAGCATCACGCCCGCGAGGTGGATGACTGCCGAGATGGGCACGCCCAGGGAGAGCAGGCTCGGCAGCCCATCGGTGCGCAGACCACCGCCGGGGCGCTGGAGGTCCACCTGCAGGAACCCCCAGACCCCCGCCGCGAGACCACCGACGATGCCGGCCCACACGGCGGTGGGCTCGATGACGTCGCCATTGGGTTGTTGCAGGAGACCGGTGGCGGCGATGAACACCGCGCCGGTCCAGAACACCGCTCCCAGAGCGGACTTGAATAGCATGCTGCGGAGGTCCTCCCCCCAGCTCCGGGTGCGTCGCTGCTTGCGGCGGCGGGCGGTTCGGGGGTCTGTTCCGGTTCCACTCATACCCATCGATTGTGCCGGGCACCCCGGTCACTACGACGGGGCATCGCCGTGCACCACCTCCCCGCCCTCGGCGAACAAGTGGATCTCCCACGGCGCCACTCTGGCACGATGGACCCACCGGTTCTGTACCCAGGAGGATCCCGATGAAGTCTCGACCATCCAGCTCGCTGCGCGCACTCGGAGGCGCACTGCTGGTCAGTGCCCTGGCCCTCACGGCCTGCGCGCCGGGCAGCGGAACCCCGTCGGAGGAACCTGACAGCGGGGAGACCATCATCGACGTGGAGACCGACATCGGCTCGCTCGGCGACGTCGAACTCGTGGTCTGGGACCAGGAGGTCCGCGGGTCCCAGAACGACGCCCTCGAGGCCCTGAACGCCGCCTTCGAGGACAAGTACCCCAACGTCACCATCAACCGCACCAGCCAGGCCAACGAGGACCTGCAGCAGCAGATCGCGCTCGCGCTCGGCGGCGACGACGTCCCGGACGTGGTGCAGGTCAACAACGCCCGCGGCGACATGGGTCAGTACGTCGCGGCCGGGCAGCTCGCGGACCTCTCCCCGTACGCCGACGCCTACGGCTGGACCGACCGGTTCCCGGACTCGGTGCTCGGCAAGGTCCGCTACTCCGCCGACGGCACCACCTTCGGCGAGGGCAACCTCTACGGTCTCCCGCAGACCGGTGAGATCGTCGGCATCTTCTACTCCCGGTCCAAGCTGGACGAGCTGGGCCTCGAGGTACCGACGACGTGGGACGAGTACCACGCAGCCCTGGACGCCGCGCTGGAGGCGGGTGAGCTGCCGATGGTGCTGGGCAACATCGACCAGTGGCCGGCCCTGCACGTCTTCGGTCCGCTGCAGGCCAACCACGTCCCGGCCGACGACATCGTCGCCCTGGGCATGGGCAATGCCGGGGCGTCCTGGCTGGACGAGGGCAACGTCGCCGCGATGGAACAGTTCGCCACCTGGGGCGCCGAGGGCTACTTCGGCTCCTCCCCGAACGGCACCGACTACGACGCCGCCTGGGCGGACTTCACCACCGGCACGGGCGTCTTCCTGCCCGCCGGCAACTGGCTGGGCACCGACATGGAGGCCGTGATGGGCGACGACCTCGGCTTCATGGCCCCGCCGCCCGGACTCGACGGCCAGGTGGCCACCACCGGCGGCACCGGCATTCCGTTCTCCGTCCCGGCCAAGGCGGACAACGTCGCGGTGGCGGCGGCCTACATCGACTTCATCACCACCGAGGAGGCGATGGAGATCATCGCCGAGAACGGTGGCATGCCGGTGCTGAACACGGCGGACCTGGCGCCGGAGAGCGGCGTGCAGAACGACATCTACACCGCCTTCAGCACGGTCTCGGAGGAGGGCACGCTGCTGCCGTACCTGGACTACGCCACCCCGACCTTCGCCGACACCGCCGGTCAGGGCCTGCAGGAGGCACTCGACGGACAGCGCACGCCCGAAGAGGTGCTGCAGGCGTTCGAGGATGACTACGCCGCCTTCACGGGCTGAGGTCCGGGCGCCCCGGCGCTGGGGGCGGCCGTCGGCCGTCGCCGGCTCCCGGGCCGCGCCCTACCTCTACCTGCTGCCGGCCCTGGTGGTCTACGGCGCCTTCATGCTGTACCCGCTGGGCCGGACCATCAGCTACTCGTTCTACGAGTGGTCCGGCTTCGGCGCGGCCACCTTCGTCGGCCTGGACAACTACACGTCGCTGCTGGGCGACCGCGCCTTCCTCGCCGCCATCTGGCACGCCCTGGTGCTGATCGTGTTCTACTCCCTGCTGCCGCTTGCGGTGGGGCTGGTGCTGGCCGCCGTGCTGCGCCGCGGACAGGTGCGCGGCCTCGGCGTCTACCGGGCGCTGATCTTCCTGCCGCAGGTGATCGCGCTGGTGGTGGTGGCCGTCGCCTGGCGCCAGATCTACGCACCATCCGGCGGTCTGAACAGCCTCCTCGGCCTGTTCGGGATCGACTCCGACGTCGGCTGGCTCGGCAGCGCCGACTTCGCGCTGTCCGCCGTCGGCATCATCGGCTTCTGGCTGGAGACCGGCCTGGTGATGCTCCTGCTCCTGGCCGGCATGACGCGCATCCCGGGCGAGCTCTACGAGGCGGCCCGGCTCGACGGCGCGGGACCCGTCCGCGAATTCTTCGCCGTCACCCTGCCCAGTATCCGCGGCGAGATCGCGACGGCGCTGGTGCTGACCATCATCGCCGCCCTGAAGACCTTCGACCTCGTCTACATGACCACCCGCGGCGGCCCCGGGACGGCGACGACGGTGCCGGCCTTCGAGGTGTTCAACCGTGCGTTCAACCACAAGCAGATCGGCTCGGCCGCGGCCGTGGCGGTGGTGCTGACCGTGCTGGTGTTCATCATCAACGTCTTCGTCAGCCGCGTCGGTGAGGAACGGAGGCCGCGATGAGGGTCTCCAGCACCGAACGGACGCTCAACTACGTCGTCCTCACGCTGTTCGCGCTGTTCGCCGTGGCCCCCGTGGCCACGATCTTCGCGACCGCGCTGGGGCCGCAGCTCGGCGTCGCCACCGGCGGGCTGCACTGGGGCAACTTCGCCGATTCCTGGGCGCAGGGCGACTTCGGGAGCGCGCTCAGCCGGTCCCTCGCCGTCGCCGCGCTCGTCGTCACGTCGGCGCTGGCGCTGTCCGTGCTCGCCGGGTACGCGTTCGGGACGATGCGCTTCCCCGGCTCCACACTGCTGTTCTACCTGTTCCTGCTGGGGTTGATGATCCCGGCCGAGGCCATCGTCATCCCGCTGTTCTTCGATTTCCAGGCCATCGGCCTCACCGACACCATCTGGGGTGTTGCGCTGCCGCAGATCGCGCAGTCGACGGCGTTCGGAGCGTTCTGGATGCGAGCCCAGTTCCGGGCGCTGCCCGAGAACCTCCTCGAGGCCGCTGCCATCGACGGCAGCACCAGCTGGAGCGCGCTCTGGCGGATCTGCGTGCCGCCGCTGCTGCCGTCGCTCGCCACCGTCGCGGTGCTGATGTTCATGTGGACGTGGAACGAGTTCCTGATCCCGCTGGTGATGTCGCCCTACAAGACGTGGGCAACGGCGCCCCTCGCGCTGAACGTGTTCCAGGGCCAGTACACCGCCGACACCGCTCTGATGGCGTCGGCGGGTGTCATCATCGCCGCGCCCATCGTCGTCGCGTTCGTGTTCGGCCAGCGCTACTTCATCAACGGCATGCTCGAGGGGGCCACCCGCGGCTGAGACGGGGCATCGGGGAGTGACCCACGTCGGGGTTACGCTTGCCGCCCCGGGGGAACTCTGACCGATTCGAGGAGCCCCGATGAACAAGACCCGGAATGCCTGGTTCACCCGCCTGGCGGCGCTACTGGTGCTGTTGGGGACCGCCTTCGTCGTGCCACAGGGCGCGCAGGCGGCCACGAACGTCAACGAGCCCGCGAAGGTCCAGCAGATGCTGGCCGGACTCAACTCCTACCGCGCCCAGAAGGGTGCCCCGGCCGTCACCGTCAGCACCGCGCTGACCCCCGTCGCGCGCGACTGGACGGTGCACATGGCCGACACCGGAGACTTCAACCACAACCCGCACTACCACGACGACTCCCGCGTGCCGGCCGGCTGGCGCGCCGCGGGCGAGATCATCGCCCTGAACTCGTCGGGCAGCGCGCAGCAGTTCATCAACCAGTGGATCAACTCACCCGGCCACGAGGCGATCATGCGCGACGCGAAGTACACCCACGTCGGCATCGGCATCGCCCGCGCCTCCGGAGGCCTCTGGTACGCCACCATCAACTTCTTCCAGTACTCGGGCAACCCTGACGGGAACACCCCGGACGTGGACGTTTACACCACCCCGGGTGAGCACTACGTCAACGGGCGCCACTGGCGCACCGAGTGCAGCGACTACAGCACCACCGTCGTGCGCTGCCGGGCAGAGATCTACGCCACCCAGGTCAAGAACGTGGGCGGCAGGCTGCAGCAGGTCAACGACTTCGTGTTCAACAACCTCACCTACCTGCCCTCGCCGCGGTCCCAGTGGAAGAACAACCCGCTTGCCAACGAGGGCCAGTGGCGGGCCGACGACGGGCGCCAGTGGCGCACCAGCTGCGGGGACTCCTGGACCGGGCCCGACGGCTGCCGCAGCTTCGTGCTCGCCACCTTCCACGAGGGCTACCTCGACGGCAATGGCCAGCGTCAGTACCGCCAGAAGACCGACTGGGTGTTCAACAACATCGTCCGCTTCACGTCCTGAACGGTTCCCGGCCATGAATAGGATGGCCGGGTGACCCTGGACCGAATCGCCCTCATCTCCGACGTCCACGGCAACCTGACCGCGCTGGAGGCCGTCCTGGCAGACATCGCCGCCCGTGGGATCACCCGCGTCCTCAACCTCGGCGACACCGCCGGCAAGGGCCCCCGCGGCGAGGCGGCCGTGCGTCGCTGCCGCGAGGTGTGCGAGGTGAACGTGCGCGGCAACTGGGACGACTTCCTGCGGTTGAGCCGGTCCGGGCTCCTCGCCGACTGAGCGGGTCCGGGCTTCTCGCCGGTTGAGCCGGTTCGGGCTTCTCGCCGGTTGAGCCGGTCCGCGCGAGCGAAGCGAGCCGGACCGAGTCGAAACCACCGCGACCACACCGTCGCCCAGTAGCCACCATGGCCTGAGTTCAGAAGCGTTTCAGCGTGGTCTCCGGCCCAGCGGGCCGGGCGGCGAACCCGGGACGGCCTAGATTGGTCACCCGTGAGCCAGCACCCGCACCCGCAGCCCCGTCGATCCGGCACCCGCTCCCTCTGGTGGGTGGTGGTCGGAGTCCTGGCCTGTGTGCTCGGCGGACTCGTCGCCTACGGACTGCTCACCTCCGACGCAGAGGACGCGCCCGTCGGACCTGCATCACAGTCACCCAGCGTGTCGGGTACCCCGTCCCCCACATGTTGCGGGCCGGAACCCTCTCCCTCGCCCTCGCCCTCGCCTTCCCCGACGTCCGAGGACCTGCACCCGCGCGGTCTGGCTGGGAGCTGGCTGGACGAGGGCTACGCCTCCGGCGCCACCGAGGTCTCCTTCGAGGGTCTGAACGCGCGGCCCGTCGGGCTGAGCGCGGACGGCTCCGTCTACGCGTTCATGCTCGACGACGTGCTGCACGGGATCTCCACGGCCACGGGAGAACAGGTGTGGGAGTTCCCCAGCTACCTGTGCTCCGTGGGAACCCGCGAGGGCGTGGCGCTGTGCTCGAGCATCGAGGTCCCGCAGGACTACTTCCCCGGCAAGACCACGGCGCCGCTGGTCGGCGTCGACATCGCTGCCGGCACCGTCGCCTACGAGGTTGACGCCCAGTTCCTTCCGTCGGACATCCGGATGGTCGGGTCACATGACGAGCTGGCGATCTACCTGGTGGCCGACCACGCGGCATCAGGTGCGCTCTTCGGCCAGATCGAGGTGCTGGCGCTCGGTCCCTCCGGCGAGGTGGCCTGGCGGCACAGCACCGGCATCGACGACGTACTTGGCCAGGCCGCGCTGGTGGAGGGTGGCAGGCTGGCGCTGTTGGCGGGCAACGTGCTCCAGCTCATAGACCTGGCGGATGGATCAATGGTGTTCCAGCAGGACAGCGATGACGCCTTCACTGACGTGCAGTGGGACGGTTTCGGTGTCTACACCGACGGGGCGGGCACCGCGTTCTTCGACTGGGAGGGCAACGAGTTGTCGAACCCGGCGGGCGGGTACGCCGTGCAGCCTTTCCCCTATGTCTTCCTGGGCCTCACCCCCACCTACCCGTTGGAGATGCTGGGCATCGGGGTGGAGAAGATCCCCACCTCCGTGATGTTCTCCCCTGACGGGGAGGCGCTCCTGAGCGACATCGGGCTCCAGTTCAACAACCGGGGTGAACCGATCCCGTCCAGCAATCCGCTGTCCGTCAGCCCCGACGGCTCCGTGGTGGCCGTCATGGACAACTACGACCGCCCCACGATCCACCGCGTCTCCGACGGAGCCGTGATCGCTGAGTTCAGCACCAGCAACTACGTGGACACCCTCGTCGTCGACGGCTACCTGAGCATCCAGGAGCGCAGCGGCGAGGGCGAAGTCGGCATCCGCATCCTGCTCCCGAAGGGCTGACCGCCCACCAAGTCGCAAGCCCACCACCCGACCCACCAGCTCCGGTGGCGTGCACACACGCCTGGACATCGACGGCTCGAACATCCGAAAGCTTTCGAAAACTCCTAAAGGCTTGGTCGGTTCTAGAACTCTTGACTTGCTTGATCACGCGTGAAATGATTCACGCAACCCTTTACGAAGGTTTCGAAAGCCGGGGGACAGGACCGGCAGCACAACACCTCAAAGAAGAGAGGATCAAAATGAAGTCTCGCTCGATCCTGGCCGCTGCCGCGGCCCTGAGCCTCGCCCTTACCGCCTGTGGCGGCGAAACCCCGGCGGAGGACCCCACCGAAGGGGCCACCAACGGTGGAGAAGTGTCCGCGGAGGGCATCGATGACGGCACGGAACTGACCATGTGGACGCGCGCCCCGCTGGAGCGCCAGGCCAAGAACGCCGTCGAGGCCTACAACGCCACCCACGAGAACCAGGTGACCCTCGAGATCCTGCCGAACGACGACGTCGAGGGGAAGGTGGGCGGCGCCATCCAGACCGACACGCTTCCCGACATCCTCGCCGGTGACGTCGTGCGCATCCCGTACTGGGTGGAGCAGGGCGTCTTCGCAGACATCACCGACCACATCTCCACGCTGGACGTGGACAACCTCCAGAAGGGCCACATCGACGCCGGCACCATCGACGGCCGCATGCACACCCTGCCGTTCGTCACCGACATCTCCGTGATGGTCTGGAACAAGGACCTCTACGAGGAGGCCGGGATCGATCCCGAGCAGGGCCCCACCACCGTCGGCGAGTTCCTCGAGCAGGCCAAGGCCGTCGCGGACCTCGGCAAGGACGGCGTGGCGGGCAGCTACCTCGCCGGCCAGTCGGGCGGTGCGCTCGTGTTCACGCTGTTCCCGATGATGTGGGCCAGCGGTGAGGAGCCCCTCAGCGCCGACGGCACCCAGGCCAACGTCGCCTCCGAGAACGCCAAGGCGGTCTACGCGGCCTACAACGAACTCGCCAGCACCGAGAACGGCCTCGGCGCAGGCTCCAAGGAGGAGACCGGCGCCACCTGGACCGCCCCGTTCCAGGAGGGCAACATCGGCGTCATGCAGTACCCCTACACCGCGGTGACGGGCCTGTTCGACACCGTCGACTTCGAGATCGGCGTCGCCGGCATCCCCGGTGTCGACGGCAACCAGTCCACCTTCCTCGGCGGTGACGCCCTGGGCATCTCCCGCAGCTCCGAGAACGTCGAGCAGGCCTGGAACTTCATGTCCTGGCTGATGTCCGACGAGGCCCAGCAGACGGTGTTCGCCGACAACGACGACACCGCCTCCAGCCTCAGCGTCCTCGAGAACGGCTACGCCGACGCCGACGAGCGGACCCTCATCGCCAACGCCACCATCAAGGACGGCCGCACCCCCGTGGCCATCTACTTCAACGAGGCGTTCAACGCGGCCGGCTCCAACTGGCAGCTCCTGATCCAGGACGCGGTCTGGGCCGACGGCTCGCAGGTCGACTCCCTCAACGAGCAGATCACCGCCACTCTGGGCGGCTAGTCCGCGGCGAGGCAACTGTGGGGGTGGGGCGGCACCGCCCCACCCCCACACCATCCCGGAGACAGAGGAACTTTCATGACAGCACCGAGCATCGTCGCGGGCAGGACCCGCAGCGCTCACGTGAGACGTGAGGCGGCCACAGGCTGGGCATTCGCCACGCCGGTGACGGTCGTCCTGGCCGTGCTCTTCTTCGCCCCGATCGTCCTCGTGGTGATCATGTCGGGCTCCAAGTGGACGCTGCTCGGCGGCAACCAGGGCCTCAACGGCGTCGAGAACTTCAGCAAGGTCCTCGCGGACCCGATGCTGCTGGACTCCGTCTGGTTCACGCTGAAGTACACCGTCCTGACCACGGTCATCCTGATGCCCATCGCGCTCGGGCTGGCGCTGCTGGTGCAGGAGGCGAGACGCTGGAACAACATCCTGCGAACCGCCATCCTCGTGCCCTCCGCGCTCGGCATCGCGTCGGCGTCGGTGCTGTTCTACGCGCTCTACTCGCCGCAGGTCGGCCCCATCAACAAGCTCCTCGCGAGCCTCGGCCTGATGGACCAGAACTCCTCGCTGCTGGGCACCCCGAACGGCGCGCTGTGGGCGACGGTGTTCCTGGTGGTCTGGCGCTTCGCCGGCTTCTACATGCTGCTCACCATGGTGGGACTGCAGGGCATCCCGCAGGACGTCTACGAGGCCGCCCGCATCGACGGTGCCTCCCGCTGGCGCACCTTCACCCAGGTGACGCTGCCGCTGCTGAAGCCCACGATCGCGATGACGATGATCATGTCCATCACGGGCTCGCTGCTGGCCTTCGACCAGTTCTACGTCCTCACCAAGGGCGGCCCGAACAACTCGACGATGACCGTCGTCCTGCTCATCTACCGCTACGCCTTCGAGACCAAGCGAGACCTCGGCATGGCCGCAGCGCTGTCCGTGCTGGTGCTCGTCGCGCTGGTGGTCATCAACGCCATCCAGCTCAAGGCCATGGGCGTGTCCGACAAGGAGGACAAGTGAAGTCCACACCGCTGTCCAAGGGTCTGTTCTACTTCCTGACCTCCTGCATCGCCATCACCTTCCTCGCACCGCTGGTGTGGGCCGTGATCAGCTCCGTCTCGCCCGCCCCCGGAACGTCGCAGACGTCGGGCTTCGGCTTCGGCAACTACGTCGCCCTCTTCTCCTACGGCCGCGGACTGCCGGTCTACCTGGTCAACTCGCTGGTCATCTCCCTCGTGGCCATCGTCGTCACCCTGGTCTGCGCGGCCACCGGCGGCTACGCCTTCGCCCGCTTCCGGTTCCGGGGCAAGAACGTCCTGTTCATCCTGGTGCTCTCGGTGATGATGGTCCCCGTCGCCGCCCTGCTGATCCCGCTGATCGTGTGGATGCAGAAGATCGGCCTGCAGAACTCGCTGCCCGGCGTCGGCCTGGTGCTCACGCTGTTCCAGCTGCCCATGGGCGTGTTCATGATGCGCAACTCGTTCGCCTCCATCCCCGGCGAGCTGGAGGAGGCGGCCAAGCTCGACGGCTGCTCCGCCTTCACCGCGTTCTTCCGCGTCATGCTCCCCACCGCCACCCCGGCACTCATCACCGTCGGCCTGTTCGCCTACCTGGCCGCGTGGAACGACTTCATGGTGGCGCTCTACCTGCTCAGCATGGACAACGCGCCGCTGCCGCTGGCGCTGGTGAACATGCGCCAGCAGGTGATGGGGGTCATCGACTACGGCATCACCACCGCGGGCGTCGTCGTCCTCACGCTGCCCGCGCTCGTCCTCTTCCTCGCCCTGCAGAAGTACTACGTCAAGGGCTTCACCTCAGGCGCAGTCAAGGGCTGAGCCATCCCTCGTCAAGGAGATTCCAATGCACACCTCACCAGTACCTGTCGCGCCCTCCAGCGGCGTGCTGCAGCCGATCGCGATCGACAGGATCGCCATCGACGGGGGCTTCTGGGGCGAGCGCCAGCAGCTCAACGCCGACGCCATCATCCCCCACTGCCTGAAGTGGGAGACGAGGGCCGGCTGGGTGGAGAACTTCGTCCACACCCTCGAGGGGACCATCCACGAGCACCGGCAGGGCCGGGAGTTCGCGGACTCCGACGTGTACAAGCTGATCGAGGCGATGGCCTGGGAGGCCGGCCGCAGCGACGACGCGGAACTGGACGCGGAGATCGAGCGGCTCGGGGCCATGATCAAGGCGGTGCAGCGTGAGGACGGCTACCTCAACACCAATTTCGACAACCCCGGCCAGCAGCCCCGCTACACCGATTTCGAGTGGGGCCACGAGCTCTACAACTACGGCCACCTGATCCAGGCCGCCGTCGCCCGCATCCGCACCGGCCGGGCCGACTCCGTGATCGTCGACGTCGCCACCCGCGTGGCCGAACACGTCGTGCGCGAGTTCGGCCAGGGCGCCAACGAGAAGATCTGCGGGCACCCCGAGATCGAGGTGGCGCTGGCCGAGTTCGCCCGCGCCACCGGTGACGAGCGCTACCTGGAGCAGGCGTCGCTGTTCATCGAACGCCGCGGCCACGACCTGCTCGCCGACATCGAGTGGGGCCGCTCCTACTACCAGGACGACCAGCCCTACCGTGACGCCAAGGTGCTCGTCGGCCACTCCGTGCGGGCCCTGTACCTGACGTCGGCGGCCATCGACGTCGCCGTCGAGAAGGGCGACGCCGAACTCCTTGAGATCGCGAAACTCCAGTACGACACGGCGCTGGCCCGCCGCACCTACATCACCGGCGGCATGGGCTCCCACCACCAGGACGAGGCCTTCGGTGACGATTTCGAGCTGCCGCCGGACCGCTCCTACTGCGAGACCTGCGCCGGCATCGGCTCCGTCATGGTGGCCTGGCGCCTCCTGCTGGCCACCGGCGACCTCACCTACGGCGACGCCATCGAACGTGCCCTGTACAACGTCGTCGCCGCCTCCCCGGCCGAGGACGGCCAGGGGTTCTTCTACTCCAACACGCTCCACCGTCGCACTCCCGCCGAGGTGGCCCTGCCCGACGTCCAGGTGCCGCGCGCAAACTCCTCGCTGCGCGCACCCTGGTTCGACGTGTCCTGCTGCCCCACCAACGTGGCCCGAACCTTCGCCACGCTCGCCGGCTACGTCGCCGCCCGCACCGACGACGGCCTCGCCCTGGTGCAGTACGCCCCCGCCACGCTGGACGTGGACGGCATCGGCCTGAAGGTGGAGACCGGCTATCCGTACGAGGGTGGGGTGAACGTGCGCGTCACGGCCGCGACCGAGCCGTTCGTGCTCAGCCTCCGCATCCCCGCCTGGGCGAGCGGCGCCACCGTCAACGGCCAGCCCGCCGAGCCGGGCGTGTTCCGGCTTGAGGGCGTCACCGCCGGCGACGAGGTGACGCTGGTCCTGCCGCTGCAGCCGCGCATGGTGCGCCCCGACGCCCGCATCGACGCCATCCGTGGCACCGTCGCCGTCGAGCGTGGCCCGCTGGTGCTGTGCGCCGAGTCCGTGGACCTGCCCGAGGGCATGAGCGTCAACGAGCTCGTCGTCGACCCCTCCGGTGAACTGCGCCCCCACGGTGCCGGTGCGGTGCTGCCAGGGGCCCGGATCGCCGTCGCCGAGGACGGTTGGCCGTACGCGGCCCAGCCGTCGGTGGAGGTGGGCGAGCAGTTCGACGTCCCCCTCGTGCCGTACCACTCGTGGGCCAACCGCGGTCCTGCGACGATGCGCGTCTGGCTGCCGGTCGCCTGACCGGCGCCGGGCCCCTCGCCTGTTCGAGCTAGCCACCGCTCGGTCAGTTCGCCACCGCTATAGCGGAAGCAAACTGACCTAGCGGTGGCGAACTTGCTTGTGGGGTCTCGCTGCAACCGAGAGCTGGGCTGTTGGAGCTCTCGGTTGCACCACCGGAGGACGGTGCCGTAGTTTCGTACGTCCTGGCGGGGCGCGCGGGTGCGCCGGGTCCGGAACAGGGACGCCGGCAACAACAACGGGGGAAGCCATGCACGAGACCGAAGCCCGACCGAGTGAGAAGCGCATGAAGCTTCGCTATGCCGGGAACTGTCGTCGATGCGGCACTGAGATCGCCGCCCGCGTGGAGGCGATCTACGAGCGTGACACCAAGACTGTCCGATGCCTGGATTGCGACGACGCCCCGACGGAGACCCCGCCGTCGCCCGCACCCATGGAGCCGGCCAGTTCGGAACCGATTGCCCCCGACCCTGTTCCGCAGACCCCAGTGGGCAGTGCAGTGACGCACCCGACGGAACCGGACAAGGCAGGTGCGTCAGCGAGGCGTGAGTACGAGCGCCGTCGGGCGAAGGACGAGGCCGCCCTGCGGGAGAAGTGGGGCCGGTTCGGCGGGATCGCGGTGGCCCTCGCGGACGAGAAGCAGAGCACCAAGGCCTGGGCCACGGGGGCTGTAGGCGAGGAACGCCTGGGGCGCATGTTCGACGCGATGGCGAACGAGAACGTCAAGATCCTCCACGATCGACGCATCCCCCGTACCCGAGCCAACATCGACCACGTCGTCGTCACCGGCTCCCGGGTCTGGGTGGTGGATGCCAAACGCTACAAGGGCCGCCCGGACCTGAGGATCGAGGGTGGAATCCTGCGTCCTCGCACAGAGAAGCTGACCGTGGGCGGCCGCGATTGCAGCAAGCTAATCGACGGTGTCCTCAAGCAAGCCGCCCTGGTCCAGGAGGTGGTTGGGGACGTCCCTGTCACGCCCGTGCTGTGTTTCGTGGAGGCGGACTGGCCGCTCATCGGGGGCTCGTTCCAGACGCGTGGGGTGCAGGTGGTCTGGCCCAAGAAGCTGCGGAAGATGATCATGGAGTCCTCCGCCGGGCCACACGCGGTGCTCGACCTCCATGCCGCGATCGGCTCCACCTTTCCCCAGTCGTGACCACACGTTGAGGCGCGTACGAACGTTCAGCGCAGCGCGATGGCCATCACACGCTCAGGCCCCGTGCGTCGGGTGACGCTCCTACCCACGTCGAGGAAACCGGCCCGCAGGTAGGCAGTGATGCCGGCCAGGTTTCGCTCGTGGACGGTCAGGACGAAGTGCTCGGCCTCGGGGTACCGGACCCGGGCTGCGTCGATCGCCAGTGAGCTCGCTCGGGTCCCGATGCCCTTCCCCTGCGCCGTGAGAGCGATCGAGAATCCCCTGAGGATCACGTGCGGGGTGCCCTCGGGCCAGGCGGAGGCGTCCAGGGCGTTGGGGTGCAGCACGCCGATCCCGACGACGACGTCAACGTCCGCCGCGGCGTGAATGATCGCGAAGGTGTCGCGGGTGGGATCCGACTCACCGAGTTCGAGAACCTTCGCCGCGGGGTAGGAGAAGTTGGTCTGGTCCGGAGCGAGCTCGAGCAGGGAGAGCTGCGCCACGAGGTGCTGGCGGACCTCCGTCGGCTGGTCGGCCAGGAACTGGAGGCGCACGGAGTCGTCGGTAGTTGCCACCCCGGCACACTAGTGCGCTGCGGGTGTCGTTGGTGCAACCCGAAGCTCGGCTGTTGGAGCTTTCGGTTACAGCGACGAGTTGGCCGGGTCTCCCTGTAACCGAGGGCTTGGCTGTTGGAGTCTTCGGTTACAGAGACGTCGGTCAGCGGCGGCTGCCGCCGCCCCCGCCGGTGCCCTGGCGTGCCTTCTCGGACTGCACCTTGCGCTGGGTCTCGCGCTCCTCCACCAGCCAGGCGGGCGGCTCGGCGATCAGTTCGCCGATCTGGTCCGCGGTGAGGGCCTCGGTCACGCCGGCGCGCTGGAGGCCGGAGCGGGACACGCCCAGCTTCTGGGCCACGACGTCGCGGGGGAACGGTCCGTTGCGGAGCAGCTCCTGGAGCCAGGCCGGCGGGTTGGCGCGCAACTCGTCCACCTCGTCGCGGGTGATAGGCGAGTTGCGGAACTCCTCCGGCGCTGCCGGCAGATAGATGCCGAGCTTGGCGGCTGCTGTGATCGGCTTCATCGTCTGGCTCATCCCCTCAGCCTATCGGCCTGCGTTACCCTGCGTGGGTGACCACTCCCGCCCAGCCAGAGCGCACGGGCCTGCGCATCGGATTCGTGCCAGGTGTGACGCTCACCAAGTGGCGCCGGATCTGGGAGGAACGCTTCCGTCGGGTGCCCCTGCAGGTCACGGAGGTCCTCGAGGCCGACCAGCGCCGCGCCCTCGGCAGCGGCCAGGTGGACATGTGTTTCGTCAGGCTCCCCATCGACACAGCCGGCCTGCACACCATTGCCCTCTACGAGGAGCAGCCGGTGGTGTGGATGGCCAAGGAGTTCCTGCTGGCCGCGCTGGACGAGGTGACGGCCGAGGACATGGCCGAGTTCCGCATCGTCGAGGACTACAGCCCCGAGAGCATCGACCTGGCGGTCTACTCCGCCGCCGCGCTGCGCGTGCCACTGTCCGTGGCGCGCACCCAGTCCCGCAAGGACATGGTCCACCGCCCCGTCGTCGACGCCGACCCGACGACGATCGCCCTGGCCTGGCGCGTCGACAACGACAACGAGTGGATCGACGAGTTCATCGGCGTGGTGCGCGGCCGCACGGCCAACAGCTCCCGCACCGCCAAGGAGCGCGAGAAGAGCGGGAAGCCTGCGAAGCCGCAGACCAAGAAGCCGAGTTCGGGCAACCGGCCGGCCGGTCAGAAGGGACGACGTCCCCGCCGACGGTAGTGCGCTTCAGTGCTGTCCCGGCGGGCCGTTCAGGTCGCGCCACGACTTGCCGCGGGTGCTCAGGAACAGCAGCACCGCCCCCGCCACCAGCAGCGCCAGCCCGATCACCAGCCACGTCGGGTCGTTGGTCATGGAGCTGCCGCCGATGAACCCGATGCCCTGCCCGCCCCACACGAGACCGAGCAGGATGGCGACGGCGCCGATTCCGGCGAGGAGTGGTTTCCTGATCAGCATCTTTGCCTAACGGGTAGGGGACGGCCGAGGACCGGCCGCACCCACATTCTGCCCCACCTGACGCTGGTCAGGACCAGTCGTCGTCGTAGTTGTCCTTCGGAGGGACGAGGCGCCGGGCGACGCGCCACACGTCCGCGGGGGCGTAGCCGTAGACCTCGCACAAGGCCCTGGCCAGAGCAGAGGCCGCGGCCCGGATCCCGTCGTCCGAACCGTCGTCGACGCCGATCCACCAGTTGGGGAAGCCGTCGTCCGGCGCGGTGAAGCCGAGGTCACGCAGGGCCTGCTGGCCTTGCGTCGTGAGGTGACGAGCCTCCGGCAGGAACCCGTTCGAGGAAACTTCGCACATGACCGCGGAGGTGTCGTAGGAGGCGAACTGGACGTAGACGTCGGCGTCCAGGTCCATGGTGGCGGAGTCCAGGGTGCCGCGCAGGCGCAGCATCGCCCGCGCGAACTCGCCCGCGATCCGGGACACGGTCCGGTCATCCGACCCGACGGCGCACGCCCCGCGTGCCGGACCACCGGTGGCGGTGTCGAGCGCCAGCCGGACCAGGTCCTTGCCGTTCATCCAGTACGGCCAGCCCTGCACCTGCGCGGCCAGGTCCGCCGGCAACCCGGAGACCCCGTACCTCGCGCCCAGCAGGGCCCCGGCGATGGCGGCGACCGTGTCCGTGTCGTGCCCGATCTCGATGGCGGCCTGCAGCGCGGCCAGGACGTGCTCGGTCCCGGTGAGGTGGCGCGTCGAGTGGATCGCCGCCCAGGCCGCCTGCAGCGCGGTGACGGTGTACCCGTTGGCGGTGAACGCGACGGGCCCCTGGGTCTCGGCCTCTACCAGGTAGTGCTCCCACTCGGCCCTGCGGTCCTCCGCGAGCAGCGGCAGCCCGGCGCGCACGTCGAGCCGACCTTCCACCACCGCCAACCGCACGGCCTCGGACCAGATGATGCAGGAGTCGACACAGCGCGGGTCGGCATGGGTCAGGGCGGCGAACCGCTCGGCGGCCCGCGCCGTCGTCACGGGGTCGGCCAGCGCCACCAGGCCGACGACGCCCGTGCGCATCAGCGCACCGTTCCCGGCCCGGCCCGCCCGGGCCTCCTGCTGCGAGATCTGCGTCATGATCCGCCCGATGGGGCCGCGCTGCTCGGCCGCGTACGACAGCACCGCGCGCGTCTGGTTGCCGATGTCCGCGGGGCCGCTGGAGTACCAGCCCAGGAAGCCGTGGGCGACGGCGTTGAGGGCCTCCTCGCCCAGCGGGTCCACGCCGGTGGCGGTGACGCGGGCGATGCAGATGGCCATCTGGGTGTCGTCGGACCACTCCCCGGGCCGGTAGTTGCCCAGGCCACCGCCCAGCATCCTGGCCTGGCCGTCGAGCGGCGCGGAGCCGAACTCGTACGGTACGCCCAGCGCGTCCCCGATCGCCTGTCCGAGCAGAACCCCTGCCGCCCGGTCCCGCTGTGATGTGGTTGGTTCCATGCCGCCCCCTAAAGTGTCGTGATGACATAAAAGTACGTAACCTTTGCCAATGCTGTCAACCAGACATGTAAGCTCGGCCCATGGCCTACACCTCCGACTTCCCGATCTTCGCAGTGGCGGCTGACATCGTCGTGCTCACCATCCGCGCCGACGAGCTCTGCGTGCTGCTGATCCGCCGCTCCGGCTCCGTCGCCACGGGGGAGTGGGCCCTCCCCGGCGGGTTCGTGCACGCCGACGAGGACCTGGTCGACGCCGCCTACCGTGAACTGGCGGAGGAGGCAGGCATCTCCCGCGGCGACGTCGTGCTTGAACAGCTGCGCACCTACGGCACCCCCGGCCGCGACCCCCGCCCCGAGCGCGTGGTCTCCGTCGCCTGGGTGGCGCTCGGTGCGTCGCTGCCCGACCCGAGGCCGGACACCGACGCGGACCGCGCCGAGTGGGTCCCCGTCGCCGACGCGCTGGGCCGCGAACTCGCCTTCGACCACCACCAGATCCTGGCCGACGGCCTCGAGCGGGCCCGCGGCAAGCTCGAGTACACGACCCTGGCAACGGCCTTCTGCGGACCCGAGTTCACCCTGCCCGAACTGCGACGCGTCTACGTGGCGGTGTGGGGGAGTGAGGACGGCCTGGACCCCAGGAACTTCCAGCGCAAGGTGCTCGGCGCGGACGGCTTCGTCGAGGAGACTGGCGACGTCGTGCGAGGGCGGGGGCGTCCCGCGAAGGTGTACCGGGCCGCGGGCGCGGCCGGGCTGCACCCGCCGATCCTGCGCCGCTGAACCGGGGCGAAATCAGCTGCGCATGCACAGGGTCCTGACCCGTCGCGCTGGTTGAGTGGGGGGCAGTACTCGGCGTCGCGGAACCGACCAGCCCCTGACTGAGAGGAAAGCTCCATGGCACACGAAGAACTCAGCAACATCCCCGAACAGCAGCAGGCCTGGCCCGGCCGGACGGCCGAACTGGACCCGCAGCCGGACCACGGCGAGCAGTCGTGGACCGGGCGGGGCCGGCTGGAGGGCAAGCGCGCCCTGGTCACCGGCGGTGACTCCGGCATCGGTCGGGCCGTGGCCGTCACGTTCGCCAAGGAGGGCGCCGACGTCGTGATCGCCCACCTCCCCGAAGAGGAGGAGGACGCGCGCGCCACGCTCGAACTGGTGCGGGCCGAGGGCCGCAGGGGCGAGTCCGTCCCCGGCGACCTGCGCACCCCGGAGGCCAACAAGGAACTGGCCGCCAAGGCCGTCGAACTCCTCGGGGGCGTCGACGTGCTGGTGTGCAACGCCGCCTACCAGATGACCCACCAGGACCTCGAGGAGTTCCCCGACGGGCAGATCGCCCGCACCTTCGAGACCAACATCATGGGCCCGCTGTGGCTGGCGAAGGCGCTGCAGGACGAACTGCGCGGCGGCAGCGTGATCATCACCAGCTCCGTGCAGGCCTACAGCCCCTCGGAGCAGCTGCTCGACTATGCCGCCACCAAGGCGGGGCTGAGCAACCTCGCCGTGAACCTGGCCGCGGAGCTGGGGCCGCAGGGGACGCGGGTCAACGCCGTCGCCCCCGGTCCCATCTGGACCCCGCTGATCCCGGCGACGATGCCGCCGGCCAAGGTGGAGGGGTTCGGCTCCGACACGCCCCTGGGGCGGGCCGGCCAGCCCGTGGAGGTGGCGGCCGCGTTCGTGTTCCTCGCCTCCGACGAGGCCAGTTACGTCTCTGGGACCATCCTCGGTGTGACGGGAGGCAAGCCCGTCTTCTGAACATCCACCTCAGGGCAACTGGATGCGCTTGAACTTCGCCAGGCGCTCGGTGAGGCCGCGGCGCACGGCCGGCCATTCGCCGTCGATGATGGAGAACACGACGGTGTCTCGCACGTGGCCGTCGGGGAAGACCTGGTGGTTGCGCAGCACGCCGTCCTGCTTCGCGCCCAGTTTGGCGATGGCGGCGCGGGACTGGCGGTTGTGCCAGTGGGTGCGGAACTCGACGGCGATGCAGCCCAGCTCCTCGAACGCGCGGGTCAGCAACAGCAGCTTGGCCGCCGGGTTGACTGGGCCGCCCTGCGCGCCCACCCCGATCCAGGTGGAGCCGATCTCGAGCCGCCGGTTGGCCGGGTCCAGGTTCAGGTAGGTGGTCATGCCGACTGCCCTGCCGGACATGGCATCGACGACGGCCCACGCCGCGATCTCGCCGCCGGCCTGCCGCTCCATCCGCGTCGCGATCTCCGTGGCCATCTGCTCGGGCGAGGGGATGCGGGTGAACCAGGTGCGCCAGAGGTCGTCGACGCGCACGGCCTCCACCAAGTCGTCGTGGTGGTGCGGGCCGAGGGGCTGCAGTTCGACGAAGTCGTCGGCGAGGTGGGGGCTGTCGGAGTACACGCAGCAAAAGTAGTGCCTGGCAGTGGCACGGGGGACACTGGGGGCATGACCATCCACGAGGGCCATCCGTTCATGCTCCCGCCGGAACAGCGCGACCCGGTCAGACGACTGCGCGGCCGCATGCCCGCGCCGGTGACCATCTGGACCAGCCAGGACGACGCCGGCCGCGAGGGCTGGACCATCTCCTCGATCCTCGTGGCCGACGGCGAGCCCGCAGAACTGATCGCCCTCGTCGACGAGGACTGCGACTGGTGGCCCGTGTTCCAGCGCACCGGCCGCGCCTGCGTGAACGTGCTCGGCCCCGGACAGGGAGGCGTCGCCGACGTCTTCGCCCGCGCCGCACCCTCGCCCGGCGGGGTGTTCCGCACCGGGTCCTGGGCCGACGGCGCCCACGGCCCCCGCCTGACCGGCGCGGCCGCCTGGGCGGAGGCCACCCTCCTCGACGCCAACCCCGGCCACTCCGGCTGGGGGCTGCTGGTGCGCGCGCAGCTGGGGGCTGTCGAGCTCGCGGACGGCGTGGAGGCGCTGGAGCACCGGGCCGGCCGCTACCTCTGATCCTCCTCAGGACAGGTCCTGTGCCCTTCCGGCGGCCGTTTCCAGGGCAGTCACCGCCTCTGGCTGCGTGAGGCCGGTGATGCGCAGGACGTCCACCGTCGCGGACCGGATCTGTGCGACGACGGCGGCCGTCGCCTGCGTGCGGGGGACTGCGGCCGACGCCGTGGCCGCGGCCCCGAGAGCCATCTCCCGCGCTCGCTCCGGCCCGGTGGTGCCGTCGAGCCAGGGCCCCAGCGCCTGCAGGGCGTCCAGCAGTTCTCGTAGGGAGCGCACGAGCTGGTCGACGGCTGCGGGAGGCTGGGGCGGATCGACATCGTGTTGGTGGCGCACCAGGTTGGCGCCCGCGCGGCACAGGCCCCGGCCAGTCGCCACGAGCACGATGATCCGCGACGAGACCCCCTGCATGGCAGGCAGCGCGGTGCGCCGGGCCTCCCGTCCGGCCCGGCTCAGCGCCAACCGTTCCCGGGTGGTGTCGAGCGCCTCGTTGATCTCCGAGCGAGCGTCGTCGAGCCGCGCCATGTCCGTCAGTGCGGCCTCCGCGTCGGGCAACGAGCCGGACTCGACGGCGGCGCTGAGGCGCTCCAGCACCGTCGCGAGCCGCTCCAAGACCCCGCGGGTGGTGGTGCGGGCCGCGCGGAACGGGTCGGGGGAGAGTACGGCGTTGAAAGCGACGGCGACGGCACCGCCGATTACTGCGTCGGCGAGCCGCACCCAGGGCCCGGACTGCAGGTGCGGCACGAGCGCGACCACCACCACGGCCGCCACGGCGGCCTGGTTGGCCATCAACCCACTCGGCCGCAGCGCCACCGCCGCGCCCATCGCGAGCAGCACGGCCAGCGCCAGTTGGAGCGGTCCGATCCCGAGCAGTCGGGTCAGCAGGTCCGCGGCCACCAGCCCGAGCACCACGCCGGTGGTGATCTCCGTGGCGCGTCGCAGCCGCTGCCCGGCCGCCAGCCCGGTGGCGACCACCGCCGCCACCGGGGCGAACACCGCGTTCTCGGGGCCGACCACCAACCCGGCCACCACGAAGGCCGTCCCCGCGGCCGCCGCCGCCAGCAGGAGTGACGACCCGTGTCGCCGCCAGCGCCGCCACACCGCCGCACCTCTGCGACGAAGCAACTGCCACCGCTCGGCCATCCTCAACCCTGGTCCAGCGCCAGCCCGGAGGTGATGGCCACGCCGAGCGCGGCCTGCCGCGTGTCCACGTGCCTGAGCTGGGCGACGACGGGGTGGTCGCTGGTGACGGTGAGGGCGTAGGGGACGCCGAGTGGGACGGCCTGCGGGTCGATCAGGTTGTTGATGCGCACCAGCCGGACCCGCCTGCCCGGGACGACCACCTCGTAGGGGCCGACGGGGTCTGCGTCGGTGTGGAAAACGGTCAACTCGCAGCAGGTGTCGTCGTCGCCGGTGTTGAGCAGGTAGAGCTCGTCGCGGCTGGTGAACTCGGGTTCGTGCCCGGTGGAGCCGTCCGGCATCTCGCCGGCTGCGAAGGCCCAGGTGGTGTGCCCGAGGGGCTTGTTCCAGCGTGCCATCAGCGGTTCCTCCTCGGTGGGGCATCGGGGTCCAGCAGTTCCCGCAGGTAGTCGCCCAGGAACACGCCCTCGGGGTCCAGCTCCCGGCGCAGTTCGCCGAACCGGTCCCACTCCGGGTACATCGGCCGCAGGTCGGCGGCCACCCGGGTGTGCTTCTTGCCCCAGTGCGGGCGGCCGTCGTGCGCCAGGAAAAGCGGCTCCATGTCCGCGAAGTAGGCCTCGTGGGGGAGTTCGGCGTTCTGCAGCAGGGCGATGGTCATGGTGTCGCGGTGGTGGGCGTTGGACAGCATCGCGGCATCCGGGGCGACGGTGCGCACCAGCACGCGCCAGCCGACGTTTCGGCGGTGGCGCTGCTTCACCCGCTCCCGCACCTCCCGGAACACCTCGAGCCCGTGCGCCCGCTCGAACATGAACTCCATCTCGTCGAACCTCAGGTCCCGACTGTTCGGCAGGATGTCGTAGGAGTGGCCCCGCTGCTCGGTCTTGAGCGTGCCCTCCACTTCCAGCCCCGCCAGCCGGCCCGGCTCGTCGAGCACCCGCACCTGTGCCTCGTCGCTGCGCGGGTACCAGTAGAAGTCGACGTGCCGATACCGGGCGGCCAACTCGTCGAAGTGCTCGAGCACCCAGTCGACGTGGGTCATGAAGTTCTGGCGGTGCAGCTCGTAGGCCGGCACCACCCGCAGCGTCAGCGAGGTCCAGATGCCGAGCGCGCCGAGGGAGACCTGCGCGGCCCTGACCAGGTCCGAGTCCTCCGGCTCCCCGCCGTCCACGCCGAAGGCCACCACCTCGCCGGAGCCAGTCACCAACCGTCCGCCGACGAGGTTGGAGGAGAGGTTCCCCAGCCGCTCGCCGGTGCCGTGGGTGCCGGTCCCGAGCGCGCCGGCGATGGCCTGGTAGTCCACGTCGCCGTAGTTCTCCAGGGCCAGACCGACGTCGTGGAGCTCGCGCCCCAGGTCCGCCAGGCCGGTGCCGGGGCCGACGGTGGCCGTCCCGGCGTCGGAGTCGTGGGCCAGCACGCCGGAGAGGTCCTCGAGGGAGACGAGCACGTCGTCGGTGGCCACCAGCGGCGTGGAGGAGTGGCCGGAGCCCACCGGCCGGACCACCTGCCCGGATTGTGCCGCCCGGCGCACGAGGTGGACGACGTCGTCCTCGTCGCGCGGCCGCGCCCGGGTCCGGGCGGTGAACGACATGCTGCCGGACCAGTTCCTGAACTCGAAGTCCCGCTCCCGCGGGATGCGCCGCAGGCGGGCGAGCGGATTCCTCGGTGAACCCTGCTCGCGCGTGGCGCCGGACCCGTCGGTGGCCATGGCCTATATCTACCCGTCCGGGGTGTCACGCGAGGGAGAACCGGGGAGAACCCGCGTCGACGGGTCCGCAGCCAACTCTGGTGCATCGGTGGGCGGCGTGTGACCATGGAACCATGACTGGCCAGCACCCGCGGGTCCTCGTCCTCGGCGCTGGTTTCGGTGGCCTCGAGGTGGCCTCCATGCTCTCCGAGGAGTTCGGTGAGGGCGCCAATGTCACTCTCGTGGACCGCGCCGAGACCTTCGTCTTCGGGTTCTCGAAACTCGACTTCATGTTCGGCCACACCGACGCCGAACGCACCCGACTGGGGTACGCCGACGTCGCCCATCCCGGCGTCCGGATGGTCCGTGCCGAGGTACGGGCGATCGACCCCGTCGCCAAGACCGTGTCCACCGACGTCGGCGAGCTGGACTGCGACGTCCTCGTCGTCGCCCTCGGTGCCGACGTGGCGCCGGCGGCCACCCCCGGACTGGTCGAGGCGGGCCACGAGTTCTACTCCGTGCCGGGCGCCGAGGCCGCCCGCGACGCACTGCACGAGTTCGGGGGAGGGCGCGTGGTGGTGGCCGTCACCTCCACCCCCTTCAAGTGCCCACCGGCCCCAAGCGAGACGGCCCTGCTGCTGCACGACTTCCTCACCGAACGCGGGCTGCGGGAGGCGTCGTCGATAGACCTCGTGATGCCGCTGCCCAAGCCCATCCCGCCCTCGCCGCAGGCCTCACAGGCCCTCCTCGCCGCGTTCGCGGAGCGGGGCATCGGCTGGCATCCGAACCGGACCGTGCGGTCGGTCAACCCGCGGCGGCGCGCCCTCGTGCTGGACGACGGCCTCGAACTCGGCTTCGACCTGCTGCTCGCCGTCCCCAAGCACCACGCCCCCGCGGTGGTGGTGGAGTCCGGCCTCGCCGAGGCCGGGTGGATCCCGGTGGACCCGCTGACGCTGCGCACCAAGTTCCCCGACGTCTTCGCAATCGGCGACGTCACCAGCGTCGGGACCCCGAAGGCCGGGGTATTCGCCGAGGGCCAGGCCAAGGTGGTGGCGCGCCAGATCATCGACGGAGGAGCCTCGGGCGAGACCTACGGCGGCCAGGGCATCTGTTACATGGAGTTCGGCAACGGCGAGGTGGCGCGGGTGGACGTCACCTTTGAGCCCGGCACGGCGCCCCACGGCAGCATGGACGGGCCGAGCCTCGCCAACGCTGCCGTGAAGCAGGCCTTCGGTGCCGAGCGAGCGCGGCGCTGGTTCAACCGGGACTGGCAGCCGCTCGAGTCCCGCTGACCCGTCCACCGGCCACGGGCACCCAGCAGCAGCCCGAGCTGGTCAGCGCCTGCCCTCCAACGCGCGGACCACGTCGGGCTCGGCCCGGGCGATGGCGGCCAGGTCCCCGACGATCACCAACCGGTCCGTCGCGCGCGAGAGGCCGACGTAGATGCGTTCCCGGAATCGCTCCCGGGTGCCGTCCTCGTTCACGCACAGCACGACGGCGCGGCGCTCCAACCCCTTGAAGCCCAGCACGTGGCCGTAGAAGACCAACTCCTCGTCCCAGAACGAGTCCCAGTAACCAGCCTGGCCGTCCATGTCCTGCCGGCTGCGCTGTTCCGGGTGGCGGCGGCCGGTGGTGAGCAGCGCGACGTGGCCCGGGTCCCAGCCCTCGTCCAGCAGGGCCTCCACCTGGTCGTCCGCGACGTCGTCGGCCTCCTGCGGGGACGCCTGGACGTGCACCACCTCGGGTCCGTCGCCGCCCTCCAGCCGCATCCGCAGCGGCGCCAGCGGCCGGAACACCTCGGCGATCTGCTTGGTGTTGCGCAGGTTGTGGTCCAGCACCAGCGGCACGAGCGGCACCGGGGGCCGGCCGAAGCGCTGGAACAGGCGCTGGTTCTCGTCGGAGTAGAGGAACAGGCCGCCCTCGTTCTCGTCGCGCAGCGCGGCCAGCAGCGGCCGCCACCAGGACTCGGCGAAGTCCTGCGCCTCGTCGACGACGAACGAGTCGAACCGCTTGCCGGGCGGCAGTTCGGCGGCCTTGTCCGCCATCAGGCGGGGCAGTTCGTGCTCCCAGAAGTCCGGATCGTCCCGGGAGCCGGAACCGATCCCCCAGAGGTTCGCGAGTTCCTCGAAGGTGCCGACGAAGTCCGGTCGCTCCTTGTAGTGCCAGGAGGCCACCTCCCGCTTGAAGTAGCCGGCCAGCCCGATGGAGTAGCACAGCAGCGCCACCCGTTCCGCGGGCCGGTCGCCGCGCCCCTTGCTCAGCTGCCGGGCCTGGGTGAGTGCCAGCACGGTCTTACCGCTGCCGGCGCCGCCCCGGATCTCGACCCGCCGCAGCAGCCGCGTGACGCCAAGGATCAGGCCCTGGTCCTGGGTGAGCCGGTCCGCGCGGAACTGGCGCTCGTCGGCGTCATCCATCACCGTCGCCACGGCGTGGGTGCCGCGGGCGGTGAGGATGTCCACGATCAACTCGCAGTCGTCGTGGCTGGGTGGGCGGCGGTGGTTCTCGAAGGACAGCGGGATGTCCGCGAGGCGTTCGGCCAGGGTGCCGACGTCGTGCTTGTCGTGGACCATCCAGCGCGGGCAGTCCGGCAGGTCGAAGCCTTCGCCGAGGGTGGTGAAGGGGGTCACGACGGCGTGTGCGAACCGGACCTTCGGCCGGGAGGACTCGGCCCAGCGGGCGTCGGTCTCCACGAAATTGCGCAGGGCGTAGCGGGTCTCACGCACCTGGGCGACGGGGTCCACCGGCTCTGCGCCACCACTGCGCTGCATGGTCCACCCGCCGTCGCCGTAGGCGATCCCGGCCCCCTTGACCTCCACCACCACGACGCCCACCTCCGGCATCACGACGACGAGGTCCGCCTCGTGGTCCTTGGAGGTGTCGGTGAGCCGCAGGTTGGAGATGAGCACGTCCTCGTCGCGCAGTGTCGCGCGCAGTTTCTCCCACACCACGCGCTCGGAATCCGTGGCGAAGCTCGGGTCCTCGGGGATCAGGCGCGGTGACATGACGACACGTTAGCGGGCGCCACTGACAGCGCGGCGGCGCGCCCGCCGGACGCGCCGGTCACGGGAGTCTCTTGTCGTCGGGGCCCAGCAGGCGCCACCACTGGTGCCCGTACCCGTCCACCGTGAGGGTCACGCTTCCCCCGGCTCCCACCCGCAGGTGGTCAGTGGAGAACAGTTCCTCGGCCGTCGCGTCCTCCTCCATGCTGGGCAGGGTGAAGGACACCTCCGTGGCCTCGGGGGAGAGGTTGTGCACCAGCAGGGTGCTGGTGCCGGAGTCGCCCTCCTGGGCCCAGGTGCACCGATGCACCAGGACGCCGGGCGCGTTGTGCTCCAGCACCTCGAAGTCGCCCATCCCCACCTCCGGTGACTCCCGGTAGCGTCGCGCCAGTTTCGCCACGAACGCGAGCAGGGAACCGGTGTCCTTGCGCTGCTGGGCGACGTTGACGTGCTCGGGTCCGAACGGCCCCTCTGTGACCGGGGCCGGCAGCCGCGAGGGCCGTGCCCGGGAGAAGCCGCCGTTCTTCTCGGCCGTCCACTGCATCGGTGTGCGCACCGCGAACCGCCCCTCGACGGCGAGGTTCTCCCCCATCCCGATCTCCTCACCGTAGAACAGCACCGGCGTGCCCGGCAGGGCGAACAGCAGGGAGTAGACCATCCGGATCCGGCGGGGGTCGCCGTCGAGCATCGGCGGCAGCCGACGGCGCAGCCCGCGGCCGAACAGCTGCATCTCGGGATCCGGTCCGAACGCGTCGAAGACCTCCTGGCGTTCCTCCTCGGAGAGCTGGTCCAGGGTGAGTTCGTCGTGGTTGCGCACGAAGCAGGCGAACTGGTTGTGCCGCGGCAGCTGGGGCCGGCGGGCGAGGGTCTCGGCGATTGGGGCGGCGTCGCCGCGGGCCAGGGCCAGGTACATGCGCTGCATCAGCTCGAAGTCGAACTGCATCGTGAGCTCGTCGCCGGAGTCCCTGCCCCCGAAGAAGTCCACCTGCTCCTCGTAGGGGATGTTGACCTCGCCCAGCAGGATCGCGTCGCCGCGCCGTCGGCCCATGAAGGCCTTCAGCCGGCGCAGGTAGCTGTGCGGGTCGCCGTACTCCTCGGCCGCGGAGGCGTCCGTGCCGCGCCGCTCGATGAGGTTCGGGACGGCGTCCACCCGGAACCCGTCGAAGCCCAGTTGCATCCAGAACCCGATCACCTTGCTGATCTCGTCGCGGACCTTCGGGTTGGTCACGTTGAGGTCCGGCTGGTGCTTGTAGAAGTTGTGCAGGTACCACTGCCCGGTCTTCTCGTCGTGCTCCCAGACCGAGTCCTCCTGGTCCGGGAACACCACCTGGTGCGACGTGTCGGGAGGCGCGGTGTCGCGCCAGACGTAGAAATCACGGTAGGGGTTGTCGAGGGACTTGCGGGACTCCCGGAACCAGGGGTGCCGCTCCGAGGTGTGGTTGATGACGAGGTCCGCGATCACCCGCATGCCGCGGTCGTGCGCCGTGCGGACCAGTTCCACCAGGTCACCGAAGTTGCCGAGCCTCGGGTCGACGGCGAAGAAGTCGGTGATGTCGTAGCCGTCGTCACGATCCGCGGTGGGGTAGAAGGGCATCAGCCACAGGCAGGTGACGCCGAGCTCGGCCAGGTGGTCGATCCGGGCGGAGACGCCGTCGAAGTCCCCGGTGCCGTCGTCGTCGCTGTCGAAGAACGTCTCCACGTCGAGGCAGTAGATGACGGCGTTCTTCCACCACAGGTCCGAGCTCTCGGTCTTGCGCACAGGCGCTCCTATCAGTCAGTTCAGCTGGGGCAGGACCCGGTCACCGAAGGCCTCGAGGAACGGGGACTGGTCCTGGCCGACGTGGTGCAGGTAGACGGTTCCGAAGCCGAGGTCCGCCATGGAGTGGATCTGTTCGGTCAGGAACCCGAGGTCGCTGGAGACCAGGACCGTGCGGCGTACCTGTTCCGGCATGACGCCCTCCCGGCTGACCTCGTCGAACGCCGCGCGCGTCAGGTCCCAGCACGCGGGCGCGGCGAACACGTTGGAGCGCCACTGGTCATGCGCCAGCGCTTCGGCTTCCGCCTCCGTCGGGGCCCAGGACAGGTGCAGTTGCAGCACCTTGTGGTCCGTGCCGCCGGCGTCGTCCCACGCGTCCAGGATGCCGCGCATGGTTTCCCGGTCCGCGTTGACGGTGGCCAGGCCATCGCCCCAGGCGGCGTTGCGGGCCGCGGAGCCGGCGGTGACCACGGGGGCGATGATGCGGGGGCGTGGGTCCGCCACCTCCCACAGTTTGGCCTCGTGCACCTTGACCAGCCCGTCGTGGGTGACGGTCTCGCCGTCGAGGAGGCGGCTGATGACGTCGACGCACTCCTCGAGGCGACGGTGCCGGGTCTCCTTGTCCGGCCACGCGTCCCCGGTGACGTGCTCGTTGGCGTTCTCGCCCGATCCCAGCGCGGTCCAGAACCTGCCCGGGAACATCTGCCCCAACGTCGCCATGGCGTGGGCCACCACCACCGGGTGGTAGCGCTGGCCGGGAGCGGTGACGGTGCCGAAGGTCAGGTTGGTCGTCGCCAGCGCGGCCCCGAGCCAGGGCCAGGCCATGCCGGAGTGGCCCTGGCGCTCCGACCACGGTTCGAGGTGGTCCGAGCACATCGCCGCCGCGAATCCCACCTCCTCGGCGCGCTGGACGTCCGCGAGCAGTTGCCGGGGCGAGATCTGCTCGTGCGAGGCGTGGAACCCGAAGGTGGCCATGTGCCATGTCTACCGGTGCCGGGTGTCAGCACGCAGCAGATCGCGTCGAACCGACCTCAGCGCTGCCCCGCCAACAACTCCAGGCAGGCGCGCTCGCAACGGCGACAGGCCTCGGCGCAGATCCGGCAGTGCTCGTGCATGTCGCCGTGGCCCTCGCACTCGGTGGCGCAGGCCGCGCACGCCTCTGCGCAGGTGCGCAGCAGCGCGTTGATCACGGCCACCTCGCGTCCGTTCTGGCGGGACAGCACCCGCGCGGTGGCGGTGCAGATGTCGGCGCAGTCCTGGTCCAGGCGGATGCAGGTGCGCATGTCTGCCACCATCTCCTCCGCGAGGCAGGCGTCGGCGCAGATCGTGCAGGTCTCGGCGCACTCACCCAGCAGGCGGATCAGTTCGCCGAGGGCATCGTTGGGGGTGTCGATGGGGTGTGATGCGAGCATCTGGTGAGGCATGGTCCTTCTCCTAACAGGGGGGACGGACGGCTCGGATGAGCCGCCCGGTACAACGGGGCGGAACCTCCTACCCCTCCACCCTCGCACCGCACCGGTCCGGATGCCAGAGGTTCCCGGGAACTCGTCGGCGAACGGGGCGTGCGTGGCGGCAGTATTGTGCTCGCAGACCTGATGGAGGACACGTGGAAACCAGTGCAGTGGCCGTTGATGCGGCCTTCGTCGTCGGTGCCTACGCCGCCGTCCCCGCCGAGCCCGCCGCGCGCGACGAGTTCCACCGCCTGCTGGCGCAGCAGGACTGGGTGCACGGCCTTGAGATCCCGTTCCCGGGCGAGCTGGCCGAGCACCCGGAGGCGGTGTGGGGCCGGCTGCACCCGGAGTGGACCGCCAACACCGTCACCGCCATCCCGGGCACCATGCAGCGCCTCCAGGTGCAACCGCAGTTCGGGCTGGCCTCCGCCGACGCCGACGGCCGCAGCGCGGCGCTTGCCTTCGCGCGCGACATCCGCGACCGCCTCGCCCAACTCTCCGAACTGGCAGGCCACCAGGTGGTGGGCCACGTCCAGCTGCACTCGTCCCCGACGGCGGCCGCCCACGCCGAGGCCCTCGGCGAGAGCCTCACCGAGGTGCTGGGCTGGGACTGGTCCGGCGCCCGGATCGTCATCGAGCACTGCGACAGCCTGCGGCCCGGGCAGGTGCCGGAGAAGGGGTTCCTCTCGCTGGCCGACGAGGTCGACGTCGCGGCACGGCTCGGCGTCGGCATCCACGTGAACTGGGGCCGCTCGGCCATCGACGAACGGGACCCCGACGCGCCGCTGCGCCACGTCGTCGCCGCCCGTGACGCCGGCGTCCTGCGCGGGCTGCTGTTCTCCGGAGCCGCCGAGACCAGGACCTCCTACGGTGCCGCCTGGGCCGACGGGCACCTGCCCACCTCGCCGGACGAGCCCGCCTCGCTGCTGACCCCCGAACGGATCCGCGCCTGCGCGGACGCGGCCCGCGGCTCGCTGGACTACCTCGGCGCCAAGATCTGCGTCCCCGCCGAGGCCACGCCCGAGCGGCGGCTCGCGATGCTGCGCACCGTCCGCGACGCCATCGGCTGACCCACGCCCGGCAAGGACTCGATTCGGTAACGGTTCGATAACCTCCTCAACCACCCCGCCCGCCCACAGCGTCGGTAGGGGCAACAGGAGGAGGCAGATCATGATCCGTGAGAAGAGTTGGTTGCGTGTGGTGGCGGTGCCGCTGGTTGCGCTGTTCGCGCTGCTGGTGGGCTGTGCAGGTGTGGGCGGCGGTGGCGCCGAGGACCTCCAGGCGCCCCAACAGGGAGAGGCGCACCCGCAGGACGGGGGCCAGCAGTACCCGGCCGAGGACGGCGACACCGGCGAGGCCGACGAGCGCATGGTGATCCGCACCAAGACCATCCGGCTGGAGGTGCCCAGCACCGAGGAGGCCGTCGGCCAGATCCGCGAACTGACCCGCGCCGCCTCCGGCACGGTCAGCGACATGCAGGTGGCCACCGACGACGGCTGGGTCTACCGCGAGGACAGCAGCGGCGACGCCATGCGCGGCTGGGTCACCGTCCGCGTCCCGTCGGAGGGCTACGAGGACTTCCTCGACGCGGTGATGGAACTCGGGAACGTGCAGTACCAGTCCGAGGCCTCCGAGGACGTCACCCAGCAGCACGTCGACATGTCCGCCCGACTGGAGAACCTGCGCGCCCAGGAGGCCCGCCTGCGGGACTTCTTCGAGGCCGCGCAGAACGTGGAGGAGATGCTCGCCATCGAGCAGGAACTCGGCCGCGTCCGCGGTGAGATCGAGTCCCTCGACGCCCAGATCACCCACCTCGAGCGCCAGGCCGCCATGGCCACCGTCACCCTCGAGCTCACCGAGCCGCACCCGGTCGTCGCGCCGCAGGGCCCGTCCTGGGGGTTCGTCGAGGCCATCGGCGACGGCTTCCGCGGTGCCGCGGCCCTGCTCACCGGTGCCCTCACCGTGGTGATCGCCGCGTCTCCGCTGTGGGTGGCCGCGCTGGTGCTGTTCTTCCCCATCCGGGCCCTGGTCCGCCGTCGTCGCGCCCGTGCCGATGCCTCCGGGGCGGGGCCGAAGCAGTCGATCCTGGCGACGGTGCCCGCCCCGTCGCGCCCGGCCGCAGCACCGTCGCGCCCGGCCGCAGCGCCCGGCAAGCCCGCGTCGTCGGCCGCGGCATCGCCGTCGGCACCGGCCTCGGGACCGTCCCCCTCGGGTGAGGCCTGACGGTCCCGATTCCCCCGACGCTACCGTCGGCCCCGGACGCTACCGCCACAGCCGTGGGCGTCCAGGGCTGGCGTTAGCGTCTGTCGTCGCCGGTGGCGTTCGTCGTCGGCGGACGCATTCGGGACGGAGCCCACTCCTCGCATAAGCTGGGTAATCGCCTGACAGTCGACAACCCCTGGGAGGGCAGATGAGGACCGTCCGCACCGTCGCCGAAGTCCGCGACGCCGTGGCCTCGGCACGTGCTGTCGGCGCCCGGGTGGGGTTCGTGCCCACCATGGGTGCGCTCCACGAGGGACACCTCTCGCTCATCCGGGCGGCCCGCGCGGCCACCGACCTCGTCGTCGTCTCCGTGTTCGTGAACCCCACCCAGTTCAACGACGCCTCGGACCTGGCCTCCTACCCGCGCGACGAGGCCCGTGACGCCACTCTCGCGGCCGATGCCGGCGCGGACCTCCTGTTCGCGCCCGAACCGGCCGAGGTCTACCCGCCCGGGCACTCCACCACCATCTCCGTCGCCGGCGTGAGCGAACCCCTCGAGGGTGCGCACCGCGGTGCCGTCCACTTCGACGGCGTGGCGACGGTGGTGGCCAAACTGCTCGTCGCCGTCGCCCCGGACGCGGCCTGGTTCGGGCAGAAGGACGCCCAGCAGGTGGCCGTCGTTCGCCGCCTGGTGGCAGACCTCGGCCTGCCGGTGGCCATCGAGGTGGGAGCCACCGTCCGCGAGGCAGACGGCTTGGCCATGTCCAGCCGCAACACCCGCCTCTCACCGGCGGACCGGCCCCGGGCGCTCGCGCTGAAGGCCGGGCTCGACGCCGTCGCCGCGGCCGCCACCTCCGGGGCCACGCCGCGCGAGGCCGAACTCGCCGGGCACCGCGACATGGAGGCCCACGGCGTCACGCCCGAGTACCTCGTCCTGGTCCACCCGGACACGTTCCTGCCGGCCCACGAGCTGCCGGCGCTCGCCGTCGTCGCCGCCACGGTCGGGGGAGTCCGGCTCATCGACAACCTGCCCGTCCCCGCAAAGGAGCAGCCCTGATGCAACGCACCATGCTGAAGTCCAAGATCCACCGCGCCACCGTCACCGACGCGGACCTGCACTACGTGGGCTCGATCACCATCGACCCGGACCTGCTCGAGGCCGCCGACATCCACGAGTACGAGCAGGTGGCGGTGGTCGACATCGACAACGGCCAGCGCTTCGAGACCTACACCATCGCCGGGGTCCGCGGCTCCGGCGAGATCAAGGTCAACGGCGCCGCCGCCCGCCTGGTGCACCGCGGCGACCTGGTGATCGTGATCTCCTACGCCACCTACGACGGCGCCGAACTCGCCGACTACGAGCCCCGCGTCGTCCACGTCGAGCGCGGCACCAACGCCGTCATCGACGTCGACGCCGAGGTGGCCACCCTCCTGACGGGCAACTGACGTGTCCGCCGTCCCGCCCGCCCGTCGCAGCATGACCCTGCCCGCGCTGGTCGCGATGAAGGCCGCCGGCGAGAAGGTGGTCGTCGTGACCGCCTACGACTACCCCGGTGCCCTCGCGGCGGAGGCCGCCGGCGTCGACGTCGTCCTGGTGGGAGACTCGGGCGCCATGACCGTGCTGGGCCACGAGAGCACCGTGGGTGTCACCGTCGAGGAGATGCTGGTGCTCGCCGGCGCCGTGCGACGCGGCCTGCGCACCCCGCTGCTGGTGGCGGACCTGCCCTTCGGCTCCTACGAGACCAGCGACGAACAGGCCGTCACGACGGCGGTGCGGTTCGTGAAGGAGGCCGGGGTCGACGCCGTGAAGCTCGAGGGCGGTGGGGCGATGTCGGTGTCCCGGGTGCGTGCCATCGTCGCGGCCGGCATCCCCGTGATGGGCCACGTCGGCCTGACGCCCCAGACCGCCACCGCGCTGGGCGGATACAAGGCGCAGGGTCGCACCGCGGCGGCTGCCCGCCGTGTGGCCGACGAGGCCCGCGCACTGCAGGAGGCGGGCTGCTTCAGCATCGTGTTCGAGGCCATCCCGTCCCAGGTGGCCGACGCGATCATGCCGTGGCTGGACGCCGTCGTGATCGGGATCGGCGCCGGAGCGGGCACCGACGGGCAGGTGCTGGTCCTGCACGACCTGCTGGGCATGTCCTCGGGCGGTTCCGCCCGCTTCGTCAAGACCTACGACGACCTCGCCACCCGCATGGCCGACGGCGTGCGCCGCTACGCCGACGACGTCCGCGCCGGCACCTACCCCGGCCCGGAGCACGGCTACGCGATCGATCCCGCCGAGCTGGCCGCCTTCGTCGCCGACCCCACCCGCAACGCCCCGGCCGAGTAGCGGACCGTCGGGGGAGCGGACAGCACCGGAGACGGAGCCGTCCGCTCCACCCATTCGTGTTGGGAACGTGGCTGGAGCGGACGGCACCGCAGACGGAGCTGTCCGCTCCACCCGGCCACGGTGAGCCGCGCCAGGGAGTTTCGGGGAGAGAGAAGCAGCGCCCGCACCGTCGGGGGGATTGGTGCGAGCGCTGCGGTCTTTGGGGGCGGGTCAGCCGATGACGCGGACGGCTCCGGAGAAGGGCATCGAGTCGACGCTGGCGACGCGGACGCCGGTGCGACGGTTGGCGGCGTCGACGATCTTGCCGTCGCCGATGTAGATGCCCACGTGGCTGATGGGGGAGTAGTAGAACACGAGGTCGCCGGGCTGCAGGTTGGACTTGGACACGCGGGTGCCGGCGGCGACCTGGGAGCCGGAGCTGCGCGGCAGGGTGATGCCCACCTGGCGGTAGGCCCAGCTGGTCAGGCCGGAGCAGTCGAAGGCGTTGGGGCCGGAGCTGGCGTAGCTGTAGCTGCTGCCCACCTTGGACAGGGCGGCGTCGACGACGGTGTCCGCGAGGGACAACGAGATCGGCTGCTCGACGGGCACGCCGCTGATGGCGGGTGCCGCGGCGGGGATGCTGGTCACGGCCGGCTTGGAGGCGGTGGCGAACTGGACCATGTTGTTGATGACCCACTCCTTGGCGGAGACGAACGTGCCGTTGTCCGTCTCGATCGTCTTGGAGACGGCCCAGGAGCGGCAGCCACCGCGGCCGGTCTGCGCGGTGTCGCACTCGGTGCGCCAGCGGCGCCCGTTCTCGTCGATCCAGTCGCCGTTGGTGGCCAGCGGGTTGCCGGCCCAGTTGGAGCGATCGGAGGGGAGGTAGGTCAGGTTGTTGAAGACCCAGCCGTCGTGGGCGACGTAGCGGCCCTTGTGCAGGACGACGGTGCTGGCCCAGATGTCGGTGGAGCAGCGCACGACGTTGGTGGAGTACATCTCGCAGTCGGTGCGCCAGTAGCGACCGTTGACGAGATGGTCCCCGGGCTGGGTGTAGACCGAGGTGGTCGCAGCCTGTGCGGTCTGCGCGCTTCCGGGGTTCGCGACCCCCAGAACCACCCCGAAGAGGGCGGCCGTGGCGGCGATCAGGAGCTTCTTCAACATGCGAATCGATGGGCCTTCCGTGTTCCGACCCCGGAAGCATAAGCACCCGATCCTGAGAAATCCAAACGCAATCCTCAGAATTGCCTCAAGTTTCATCGAGGGAGCGGTCCGCCCGTTCGCCTGAAGCTGAGAAATCTCAGCCCCTGCGCGGCCTGAAAATCTCTTCCGAACAACCCTTCACAAGGGTGTCGGTTCTCCCCTACACTCATGGTCATCGGTACTGACGACGGGCCGATGTGTAATCGGGGGATGCACATGAAACTTCGCGCGAACGACATCACGTGGCGAGAGATCGATGGCGATCTGGTCATTCTTGACCTGCGCTCGTCCACGTACCTGACCACCAACGCCAGCGGCGCTGTGCTGATGAAGGAACTCACCGACGAACGCACGGACGGCGAACTCGTGCGCGCACTCGTGGGCGCCTACGACATCAGTGAGACCCAGGCGGAGGCCGACGTGCGCAGTTTCGTCCAGGCCCTTCGCGACGGCGGCTTGCTCGAGGAGCAGCCCGTCCATTGAGAACGCGACACGGTCGTCGTTGTCCGTGACGTGCCAGTAACGAACACCTTGGGGGAGGTGAACACTATGCAGACCACTTACGAAGCTCCGCAGCTGACCACCGTCGGCTCGCTGAAGGACATGACGCTCGGTGAAGGCTGGGACGGCAGCGATGACGTCCTCTTCTACTTCATTCGCTACGGCGAGCTCTCCTGAGCACCAGGGATCTCGGGGGTCGCCGGGCAACGGCGACCCCCGAGAACCATCCAGACAGACCAGGAAGGTTGACCAGTGCACACCACCACCGATGCCTACATCCGCAGCACCCCGCTGGAGGAAGCAGTCGGCTGGATGCATGGTCTGCTTCCCGCCACGCCCCTGCCCGAGGAGACCCGCACGCCGCGTCAGGCGCTGGACGACGCGATCCGCCCCGCCCTGCTCGACGCTCCCTGCCACGTGACCTTCTCCGGAGGCAGGGACTCCTCCGCGGTGCTGGCGGCCGCCACGGCGCTCGCCCGCCGCGAGGGCCATCCGCTGCCCATCCCGGTGACCCGGTCCTACCCGGACCTCCCGGAGACCCAGGAGTCCGAGTGGCAGCGCAGCGTCATCGACCACCTCGGACTCAAGGAATGGATCAGGCTCGACTTCACCGCCGACGAGACCGACCTGCTGGGCGACGTCGCCCGGGAGGCCGTGGCGCGGCGTGGGGTGGTGTGGCCGGCGGCCGTCCACACCCACGGCACCATGTACCAGCACCTCGACGGCGGCTCCCTGATGACCGGGGAGGGCGGCGACTACGTCCTCGGGCTGCGGCGCAGTACCCCGCTGACCGTACTGCGCCGGGGCCGTCGCCCCACCGGAGGTCTCCTGAAGCTCGCGGCCGTGGCGCTCCTGCCGCGCCCGGCCAGGCGGCTGCGGTCCCGCCGGAGCACGCTGAGCAGCAAGCAGTCGCGCTGGCTCACACCCGAGGCGCTGCGGGCCCACGCCCGAGCGACGGCCGACGAATCCACGCTGGAACCACTCCGCTACGACGAGGCCACCTGGTTCATCAGCCGGCAGCGCTTCCTCGGCGTGATGGCGCACAACCAGGCCGCCGAGGCGGACGTGTATGGCCTGCGCACGCTGGACCCGCTGATCGACCACGGCTTCATCGCCGCGCTCGCCCGCGCCGGAGGGGGCTGGGGTTTCAACGGCAGGACCGCGACGATGCGGGCACTGTTCTCCGACGTCCTGCCCGACGCCGTGCTCTCGCGCACTTCCAAGGCCAGCTTCAACAACGCCTACGCCGGCCAGTTCACGCGCGAGTTCGCCCAGACCTGGGACGGGACGGGCGTGGATCCCGAGTACGTCGACGTCGAGGGCCTGCGCCGCGTCTGGCTCTCCGAACAACCCACGATGGCCACCGGGATGCTGCTCCACAGCGCTTGGCTGGCGAGCCAGGGCGGGCAGCGATGAACCTGCGCCGCCTCGTCCGTGAACTGCCCGCCACACTGGCTGCCCTCGGGGTGGCCGTGGCCGTGGAGATCGGCCTGCGAGTCGTGCCCCTGCCAAGGCTCACCCGTCTGGTGGGGATCCGCCTCGCCGGCCACGACAGTCCGGCTCCGGAGGCCGCGCCGAGGGACCGGGCAGAAGCCTCACTGGCCCCTCGGGAGCGCCGGAAGGTCCGGGCCACCAGGCGCGTGCTGCGGCACTGGCCGTTCGGGGACACGTGCCTGCGCCAGGCCCTGGTCAGCGGCCAGCGGCTGCGTCGACTGGGTCCGGTCCTGCACGTCGGCGTCGCCAAGATCGACGGGGAGGTCAGGGCACACGCCTGGTTGGTCATCGCCGGGGGGATCCTGGATCCGTTGGCAGCGGCCGCCAGCTACCTGGACCTCACACCACCGAGCGGGGGGCGGGCGCGGTGAATCCCATCATTCGGCTCTACGGCCTCTCGGTACGCTCCGAGTTGCCCCTTCACCAGGACCGGGTCCTGCCCGACGACTCACCCGTGGACCTCGAGATCGTCATGGGGCCGTCGGCTCCCCGTACGGAGGACCCGCCCCCGGGGAGGGTGCTGCTACACCTGCAGGTGGACCGCCAGTACTACACCGCCTCCGAGACCGAGGCGGACTACCTGCTGCGGTTCTACAGCACCTGCGACGTCCACGTCTCCAAGGACCTGCGCCGGGCCGAGGTCCGGCTGTATCCCGATGCCGACCCGGACATCGCGGCCGTCCTCGCGGGCGGCACGGTGCTGGCCTTCATCCTGTCGATGCGCGGTGACGCAGTGCTCCACGCCAGCGCCGTCCAGGTGGGCGATTCGGCCGTCGCCTTCGTCGGTGGCTCGGGGATGGGCAAGTCGACGTCGGCGACGCTGATGTGCGCCGACGGCGCCCGCCTGATCACCGATGACCTGCTCGTCCTCGACCTCGATGCCACCCCGCCCACCTGCGCGCTGGGAGCCACGGAACTGCGGCTCCGCAAGTCCGCCGGAGAGCTGTCCGACCGGTTCGCGAGCACCCCTGGACGCCGCGTGACGGGTGACGCCCGCGACGCCCTCGCCGCCGCGCCGTCGCTGACTGAGAGCCTTCCGCTGAGGGCCATCATCATCCCTGCCCCGGACCGCTCGGGACGCACCGTCGCCCAGATCGAGCAGCGCGACCCCATGACGTCGTTCCTGCTGCTGTCCCGCTTCCCGCGCCTGCTGGGGTGGGAGGACGAACGGGTCCTGGAGCGGCATTTCCAGCAGTTGGGTGACCTGATCGAGAAGGTGCCCGTGTTCATCGCCAGGCTGCCGTGGGGGCCGCCGTTCCCCGACGACGTGGCCGCCCAGATCCGAACCGCCGTCGGGGTGCACTGAAGCCGGCCTCAACCGGCCTGGGTGGCCTCGACCCGCTCCAGGTAGGTGTCGATGACCTCTGCCGAGGCCGGTACCCGCGGGCCCTGCGCCTTCGCCCGTCGCAGCCGGTTGAGGGAGCCGTGCGCGGCCCGTCCGACGATGGTGCCGGCCGTCCCCAGCAGCCCGGGACGCAGCGCCCTCGTCACGAGCCTCACCCAGGACGCGTCCTGCCGCAGGGTCTGGATGGGCCAACGCCCATCCACCGCGGCCAGCAGCCTGCGCATTCCCGGGCCCAGCCCGAGGCGTCGCTCCAACTCCGCGGGGACGGGAGTGCCCAGGAGGCGCGCTCCCCTCCCGAGCACCGCGGCCACCTGTACCCCGGCGCCCCATGCCTCCGCCTTCTCGACGACGTCGTCCCAGTCGGAGACCTGCCGCGCCAACTGGTCCGCGTCCAGCACGTGTCCGAGTTTGGTGGCGCCGATCAGGGCGGCGTGCTGGCAGACGTGCACCAGGGCGTCGGCGGGGGACAGGGCCCACAGCTTCGCGGGCCCGATGGCGACGGGGATCCGTCGGGACAGCAGGGCCTCGGCCGTGACGTCGAAGCGGCGCCGGACGCTGCGCATCACCACCATGGACCAGTGCAGGTCCATCACCACCCCGGCCTCGTTCACGAGCGCCACCTCACCGGGGAGCTCGTGGCTGAGCAGGGACTCGTCACTGAGGATGATCCGCCAACCGCCATCGATCAACCGGTTGCAGGTCTCCCGGAACTGGCCCGGTGCCACGAGCAGGTCCAGGTCCTTGTAGAAGCGCAGTCCGGGAACGGGGTGGGCGAACTCGGACAGCATCGGACCCTTGAACGCCAGCCAGTCGATCCCGTCGATGGCGCCCGCCACCCCGCCGAGGAGCGCCGAGGTGCGCAGGTGGTTCATCAGTGCCTTGGCGCGGTCCTCCTTCAGGGCCGCCGCCGCCTCGGGTGCGGAGTCACGCAACGCGACGTGGGCCAGGGGTGCGATCCGGTGGTAGCGCGCGCCGGCGACCACCTCGTCGACCACGCCGGGACCTTCCGGCAGAACCGGGGGCGTCCCGCGGCACACGTCGACCAGGGCCCGGTCCACGCCTTGCTGAACCCTGCTCCGTCGCATCACTGCCGCTCCTCCCCCAAGGAATCGTGCGTCACAGCCCAAACCGTAGTGGCATTGGCCCCACGGCGTCCGGATCAGCGGTTAAATGGACCCCACGGGTTCTGGCGATGGGGTCAGGACGCCGGTGATCGGTCTGAATCGGGGGGTTCATGGACGAGGAACGGGTGGACTCCGTTGCGCTGCGGGTGGCCGCGCGCCAGGAGCGCAAGTCGCTGGGCCGGCTGACGGGTCTGGTGCGGACGAGCCTCCAGCTGGTTTGGTCCTCGGGGCGGTCACTGTTCCTCGCGCTCGTGGTGCTCCAACTCGTGGCGGCGGCAGCGCTCGCGGGGCAGGTGCTCGCAGTGCAGTCGGTGCTGAACGCGATCCTCGGCGACGGCGGCGTCGACGCCGTGGTGGGGCCCGCGCTCCTGCTCGCGGGGCTCACCGCCGTGTCCATGATCGCCACCGGCACGCAGGGCCAGGTGCAGCGGCTGTTGGCCGAACTGGTCTCGCGCTCCATGTGGCACCGCGTGCTGGGGGTGGCCACCGGCGTTGGGCTGCGCCACTTCGAGAACCCCGACTTCTACAACCGACTGAACCGGGTCCAGACCAACGCGATGTCGCGGCCCTACCAAGTGACGCAGGGGCTGCTCGGCATGGTGGGGGCGCTCGCGGCCTCCGTCGGCGTGGGAATCGCACTGGTCAGCGTCTCACCGCTGCTGCTGCCGCTGGTCATCATCGGCGGCATCCCGATCCTGCTCACCAGCCGCCGCGAGTCCCGCCTCGAGTTCGAGTTCTCCGTGCGCCAGACCGTCTCCCTGCGCTGGCGGCAGTACTTCACCATCCTCCAGACCGGACGTGACGAGGCGAAGGAGGTGCGGGCCTTCGGGCTGGCGCCGTGGCTGCTGCGCCGCTTCGACGAGCACTACGGCAGCTACGTCGACGACCTGGGCCGCCACGTCCGACGCCGCACCGTCCTGACGGTGATCGGCCAGCTCGGCTCGGCGCTGGTGCTGGTGGCGACGCTGCTGGTGCTGGTGTGGCTGATCAGCCGGGGCGACATCGGCGTCGCCGGGGCCGGCGCTGCCATCGTCGCCATCCGGATGCTCGCCACGCAGGTCCAGTCCCTGTTCCGCGGCGTCCAGACCATCTTCGAGTCCGGCCTGTTCCTCGACGACCTCAACGGCTTCCTCGCCCTCGGCGAGACCGCGCGGGAGGAGGACACGGGCGACGAGGCGCCGTCGGGCTTCCGGCAGATCGAGGCCAGCGACGTGCGCTTCCGCTACCCGGGATCGGACAGCGAAGCGCTCAAGGGGGTCGACATCCGGCTGCGCGCCGGCGAGGTGGTGGCGCTGGTGGGGGAGAACGGCTCCGGCAAGACCACCCTCGCCAAGCTGCTGGCGGGGCTCTACGAGCCCGACTCCGGCACCATCCGCTGGGACGACCGCGAGATCGGCGAGTTCCGGCCCTCCAGCCTGCGCGAGCGCATCACCGTCGTCTTCCAGGACTTCGTCCGCTACGCCCTGCCGGCGCGGGAGAACATCAGCGTCGGCCGGGTTGACGAGCCGGCAGACGAGGTCCGGATCCGGCAGGCCGCCGCGGCCGCGGGTGCGACGTCGGCGCTGGAGTCCCTGCCCCAGGGCTACGACACCATCCTCAGCCGCATGTTCAAGGGCGGCCGCGAGCTCTCCGGGGGGCAGTGGCAGCGGGTGGCGCTGGCGCGGTCCTTCTACCGCGACGCGCCCCTCGTGATTCTCGACGAGCCCTCCGCCGCGCTCGACCCCCGCGCCGAGCACGAGCTCTTCTCCACCCTCCGCGAGGCGCTCCAGGGCCGCACCGCACTGTTCATCTCCCACCGGTTCTCCACCGTCCGCGGCGCGGATCGGATCTACGTCCTCAGCGAGGGCGAGGTTGTGGAGGAGGGCAGCCACGACGCGCTGCTCGCCGCCGACGGCCGCTACGCCGAGCTGTTCCGGCTGCAGTCCGAAGCCTACGTCGTCGGCGACGGTCGCGACGCCGAGACCGCCTGAGCTTCGCCGCCCTGCGCGGCACCGGCCCTCGTCGCCACCCGTTCCCGCGACGCTACCGCCAACCCTGAACGCCCACCGCCCTGGCGGTAGCGGGAAGGGTTTCAGGTAGCTCCTGCCCCCTAACCCTTGCAATCCCGTTGGTTCTGTGGTTCATTAGTCAAGTAATGAACCACAGAACCGAGGTGAGCGATGTTCGACGGCACTGAGCCGATCTACCTGCAGATCGCCGAGTACCTGCGCAACCAGGTGCTCAGTGGCGCCCTCGCCGAGGGCGACCAGGTCATGAGCACCACGCAGTTCGCCACCACCTACCGCATCAACCCGGCCACCGCCGCGAAGGCCTTCGCGCTGCTGGTGGACGAGCAAGTCATCCACAAGCAACGAGGAGTTGGAATGTTCGTCTCCGACGGAGCCAGTGAGCGCCTGCGCGAGCAGCGCCGCGGCGCATTCTTCACCGACCGCCTCGACGCGGTCCTCGCCGAGGCCCGGATGCTCGGCATCTCCGAGGCCGAACTGATCGAGCACATCCGCAAGGAGGACCAGTCATGACCGGATACGACGTCGAACTGCGCGGCCTCACCGTGGACTACGGCCGCACCCGCGCCGTGAACGACGTGCACGTGCGGATCGCGGCCGACACCATCACCGGCCTGCTGGGCCGCAACGGCTCCGGCAAGACGACGATGCTGTCAGCCATCGCTTCCCTCCTGAAGCCGACCGGCGGCCAGGTGCTCGTCCACGGTCGGGACCCCTACGAGGACACCCACCTGATGGAGAGCGTCTGCCTGATCCGCGAGAGCGGCGACGTGCTGGCCGACGAGAAGGCCAAGGTCACCCTGGACTTCGTCGGCGACGTCCGCCCCAACTGGGACCGCGGCTTCGCCGAGCAGCTCTGCGACGCCTTCCGGATCGACCTCAAGAAGGCGCCCAACAAGCTCTCGCGCGGCCAGCGTTCCGCGCTCGGGGCGACGGTGGGCCTCGCTTCGCGGGCACCCGTGACCATGTTCGACGAGGTCTACCTCGGCATGGACGCCCCGTCGCGCCGCAAGTTCTACGACTTCCTGCTTGCCGACTACGTGGAGCACCCCCGCACCATCGTGTTGTCCAGCCACCTGATCAGCGAGGTGGAGCAGCTCTTCGAGAACGTCATCGTCCTCGACGACGGCGCCGCGATCCTGGACACCGACGCGGACACCGCCCGCACCCAGGGCGCCACCATCACCGGCCCCGCCGCGCAGGTGGACGCCGCCGTCGCCGGCATGCACGTGCTGAGCGAGCGCAGCCTCGGTCCCACCAAGGAGACCACGGTCCTCGGCGCACCCGAGCCCGCGACGGTGGCGCAGCTGCGGGCCGCGGGACTCGACGTCGGCGCCGTTCCCATCCAGGACCTGTTCATCGCACTCACCGAGAAGGAGGACGCATGACCGCCACCGCCGCCTCCCGCCCTAGCAGTCCCTCGCGGCCGCGCTGGGTGGGCACCGCCCGCCGCCAACTGCGGATCTACCTCTACCTGTACGCCGTGGTCTGGGCCATTCTCCTGGTGGGGATCGTCGCGGCGATCGTCATCGTGGACCGGCTGGGGACCGTGGACCTGTCCATCGCCCAGTTCGTGCGCAACGGGCCGCTGTTCTGGTTCGTGTTCGCCCTGGCCATCATCGTGCCAACCGGCTACCTCACGCCGCACGTCGCCAACGGCCTCACCCGCCGCTCGTTCACCGTCGGCTCGCTCGTGGCGGTGGCCGCTAACGCCCTGCTGCACTCCGTCACCACGGCTGTCGTGCTCTTCCTCGAGGGCGCGTTCTACGCCGCCATGGGCTGGGAGCACGACACCGCCGGGAAGGGCGAGTTCGTCCCCGGCCTCTGGGAGCAGGGCTTCGGCGTGGTCCTGCTCGACTACTCGATCGGCACCCTCGCCGGCGGCGTCTCCGGACTCCTGCTCGGCATCTGCTTCTACCGCTTCGGCGGCTGGCGGGGAACCCTGATGCTGCCGATCTCCCTCGCCCCGCTGCTCGTGGTCCTCGGCCTCAGCACCTGGGGCACCGGGGACCAGGCCTGGCTCGTCAACGACACCCTCGGCGCCGTCCTGGCCGCAGCCCTGGTCGTCGCCGCGGCGGCCGCCTTCGCACTGCTCGTCCGCAACGTCCGCATCTCACGAATGGAGACCTGACATGCAACCCATCATCGAGGTCCGCAACCTCCGCAAGACCTACGGCGACGTCGTCGCCGTCCAGGACGTCTCCTTCGACGTCCACCCCGGCGAGATCGTCGCCATCCTGGGCCGCAACGGCGCCGGCAAGACCACCACGGTGGAGGCGCTCGCCGGCCTGCGCACCGCCGACGGCGGCAGCATCCGGGTGCTCGGGCAGGACCCGCAGACCCACCCGGAACGCATCCGCGAACACGTCGGCATCCAACTGCAGCAGGCCAAGCTGCCGCCCAAGATCACCGTCGACGAGGCGATGCGCCTGTACGCGTCCTTCTACTCCGATCCGGCCGACATCGAGGAACTGCTGGGCATGCTCGGCCTGGTCCAGCACCGTCGCAAGAAGTTCGACGGCCTCTCCGGCGGCCTGCAGCAGCGGCTGTCCATCGCGCTCGCACTGGTGGGCAACCCCCGCATCGCCATCCTCGACGAGCTCACCACCGGCCTGGACCCCCAGGCTCGGCGCGAGACGTGGGAACTGGTGGAGAAGGTGCGCCGCAGCGGCGTCACCATCCTGCTGGTCACCCACTTCATGGACGAGGCCGAACACCTCAGTGACAGGGTGATCGTGATCGACGGCGGCCGTGTGGTGGCCGACGGCACCCCCGCCGCGCTCACCGCCGGCGACGAGCAGCGCCGCAGCTTCCGGATGACCACCCCTGAGCGGGTGGACGTCGCGACCCTGCGGGCCCTGCCCGAGGTCACAGAGGTGGTCGAGCTCGACGGCAACGAGTTGGCGGTGACCGGCAGCCGGAAGGTGCTGCCCGCAGTCGTCCTGGAACTCGCCCGCCACGACGTCGTCCCCGACGACATCGCCACCACCGGTCGCAACCTCGAGGACTTGTTCCTCGACCTGGTCGGGACCCCCATCAGTGAAGGAGCCCTGACATGACCGCCGCAACCATCAGCCACATGCCCAGCCGTGGCCTCGGCACCCTCGCGGGAACCGAGTTCAAACTCTTCCTGCGGGACCCGGGAGCCGTGTTCTTCGCGCTCGCGTTCCCCACCGTCGTCCTGCTCGGCATCGGCTACCTGATCCCGGGTGCCCAGGACCTGGTCACGGGAGTGCCCGGCCTCGAGGACGTGCGCGTCGTCCACCTCTGGGGACCCGTGGTGCTCGCCACCGCCATCGCGACGACGGCGCTGGTGACGCTGCCGTCGTTCGTCGCCGGCTACCGCGAGCAGGGGATCTTCAAGCGCCTGTCCACCACGCCGATGCGCCCGGGCGGGGTGCTGTTCTCCCACATGCTCGTCAGCGGGACGGCACTGGTGGCGGCGGTGGTCCTGGCCATGGCCGCCGGCATGGTCGCCTTCGACCTCCGGATCCCGGACAACTGGCCCTTGCTGCTGCTCGTGCTGGTGCTGGCCACCGTCGCGATGTTCTCCATCGGCATGATCATCGCGGGGCTCGCGCCCAAGGCGTCCACCGCGTCGGCAATCGGGACGCTCGTCTACTTCCCGATGCTGTTCTTCGCCGGCATGTGGATGCCGCTGGAGATGATGCCCGACCTCGTCGCAACCATCGCGTCCTGGACCCCGCTGGGGGCGGCCAGCATCGCGCTCAACCAGGCCTGGTTCGGTACGGGCGTGCCGTGGTTCGAGCTGGCCGTGGTGGTGGGCTACGCCGTGGTCGCGTTCCCGCTGGCGGTGAGACTGTTCCGCTGGGAGGCCTGAGCCCTCCCTTCCCGATCCCAATCCCCGACCCCGGTCCCGGCAGCAGCTGGGGCGGGGGTCGTCGTCTTCCCCGGCCACCTGCAAACGCCAACTGCGGCACGGATGCCACCTGCGATGGCAACCGTGCCGCAGTGAGTGTTTGCAGTCCGGCCGCGGATCGAAAACGGCGCGAAACTCCGCGTCCAGTTGCGCCCGTGCCAGAATCGTTGCGTAATTTCGACTGAAAGATAACAATTTGGTCCCGACCGTTGACAAGACCCCGGTGGCACCGGTTGCGGTCGACACGACTTCACATCGCACCGAAAAGTTTCGGACTGAGTCAGGGAACGCACGCAAGGGAGCGTATGAGCATCAAGGAATCCGCCGTGGACGAACAGGGCCAGATTCTGACCCTGCCGCCGACGGCCGTGGTGGTGCTCGAGGCCACCCCGGCCGCCCGGACCGCGGCGACGTGAGGGAGGATGGACGGGTGAGCCAGTCCCGGGTGGACCCGACAGATCCCCGCAACACGCCTTTCGGCCGTGTCACCGGGGTGATCTACTGGTTCCTCGTCATCGAGCTCTGTTTCCTGCTGGCCGCCCGCGGCCCTCGGCGTCGCGTGGTGGTGGTGGCCATCATCGCGTTCGGCTCCGACTGGGTGGCCGCGCTGGCCGGTTCCCTGTTGGCCGCGTTTCTGCTGATGATCACCAAGCCCATCATCGACGACTGTCGTGAGCGCTTCGTCGAGCCGGAACCGGCCTGACCCGTCGTCGGCGTGGGAGGCTGTCGGGGTGGAAGCAGAACTCGGGCAGCGGTTGCGCGCCGTCGGCGTCCGCGACGAGGACGTCGCGGATCTCGTCCCGCACCTGCAAGCGGTGTGGGAGCACCCCCGTCGGGCTGAACTCGCCGCCGCCCTGCGGGCCCAGGTCGGGAGCCTGCTCGAGCGGGGCAGCGTCTTCGAGGCGGCCGACTTCCAGATCGGCAGCGCCCTGGGCTCGGTCCCACTGCTGGCGCTGCTCGACGTCAGCGACGACGTTGACGGTGACCTGCGCTCGCGCGGCCTGCCCGCCGACGTGCGCGCCGCCACCCTCGCCGAGATCGGCCGCCAGACCAACAAGACCCGACGCGTCCGCGGCCACGCCGGCTTCCAGGACGCCGCGTGGGTGGAGACCGTCTACCGCGGCGGGTTCGCAAACGTCGGCCGCCTGCAGTTCGAGCTCGCCCACGACGAGGCGCGCGGCGAGTACGTCCTGAACACCCATGTCCCCGCCGGCGGACCGCTGGCACCCGACGTCGTCGCAGAGTCGTTCCGCCGGGCCCGTGAGGTGATGGACGCCGCCCACCCCGAGTTCGGACCGTTCCGTGCAGCCGTGTGCAACTCCTGGCTCCTCGATCCCCAGTTGGGGGACCTGCTGCCGGGGTCCAACCTTGCCCGGTTCGCGCGGCTGTGGGCGCTGGAGGACTCCACCCCCGGCGACGGCGAGGTGCTGTTCTTCGTCTTCGACGTCCCCCGCGGCTCCGGCGACCGCCTGGCGGAACTCCTCCCCGGCCTGCCGGTCCATTCCCGGCTGCAACGCGCGGTGGTGGACCTGTGGCGCTCCGGCGGCGAGCTGCGCTGCCACCGCGGCCGGTACGAACTGCCCTGACCATTCACCACAGTCGATAGGCCGCTCCGTGGCGCCGTGGGACAGGAAACCGTTGGTCGAGTAGCTCGCTCTGCGAGCGTGTCGAGACCGAGCCGTCGACGCCGCGGTGGTCTCGACACGGGCGCTGAGCGCCCTACTCGACCAGCGGTTTCGAGTGAGGGCAACTGGGGGGCTCGCGCCTCAACTCAGGGGAACTGGGTCGTGAGTTCGATGATCGCTGCCTCGCCCTCCAGCAGCGGAGTCCCGGGAACACCGTGCGCCAGCGCCGCGGCGGGGAGGACGGCGTCGACGGCGGGGTCACCGTCGGCTGCAAGCACGCGGCGCGCCCGGACCGCGCCGGAGAAGGCCCGGCACCCGCCACGACGGCCCCTCCGTCCCGGGCCGCATCCGCGCGTTGTACTCGAACGAGATGGCGCGCCCGTCCGTCATCACCGAGAGTTGGTGGCGACCCTCCCTCCCCTGGCCGCGGTGGTGCTCGCCGAACTGCAGCAACTCGCGGTGCTGCTTGTACCAGGCGATGCCCGCAGCCAGCCGTTCCGATTCCTCGTCGTCCAGCGTGCTGGGATCCAGTTCCGCACCGAACACGTAGGGGGCGGAGACGGCGAACCGGAAGTCCATGGAGGTCTCGCGCCCGGTCTGGTGGTTGGGGGAGGCGGACACGTGGGCGCTGATCGTCGACGGCGGGTAGAGCAGCCCGAGGCCGTGCTGGATGGCGAGCCGCTCGGCCGGGTCCGTGCAGTCGCTGGCCCACACCTGGGGTCCGAAGGTCAGCAGGCCGAGGTCGAAGCGGTTGCCGCCCGACGAGCAGTTCTCCAGCAGCACGTCCGGCCGCGGCCCGAAGATCCGCCCCAGCACGTCGTAGAGGCCCAGCACGTAGCGGTGGTGGAAGCCGTCGGCGGAGGCGTCGCTGACGAGGCGGTTCATGTCCCACTTCACGAACGAGATGGGGTACTGGTCCAGGACAGCGCCCACCGCAGCCACGATGTGGTCCCGCACCTCCGGCCGGGTGAGGTCCAGGAGCAGTTGGTGGCGACCCTCCGACGGCGCCCGTCCCTCCTGCCGGACAGCCCAGTCGGGGTGGGCGCGGAACAGGTCAGAGTCCTCGTTGACGCACTCGGGTTCGAACCAGAGCCCGAACCCCATGCCCAGCGCCGTGACGCCGTCGGCCACCGCGGCGAGGCCGCCGTCGAGCTTGTCGGTGTTTACCACCCAGTCGCCCAGGCTGCTGGTGTCGTCGTCGCGGCGGCCGAACCAGCCGTCGTCGAGGACGAACGTCTCAACCCCGAGCCCCGCCGCGCGTTCGGCGATCTCCAGCAGGTTGGGGGTGTCGAAGTCGAAGTAGGTGCCCTCCCAGTTGTTCAGCACCACGGGGCGGGGCCGGCCGCGCCAGTGGGCGGGGACGATGCAGGTGTCTACGAAGCGGTGCATCGCACGGCTGATGCCGCCAATGCCCTCGTTCGAGTAGGCGAGCACCGCCTCCGGGGTGGTGAACGCCTCCCCGGGAGCCAACTCCCAGCCGAAGCCGTCGGGGTTGGTGCCGCTGACCACGCGCACCACGTCGCCCCGGCCACCCTCGAAGGTGGTGGCGTGGCTGCCGGACCAGAGCAGGTTGAAGCCGTAGCCGCAGCCGCTGGTCTCGGTGGCGCCGCGTTCCAGCAGCAGGGTGCCGGGGTTGTGCTCGGTGCTGGAGGAGCCGGTGCCCGAGGCATTCGTGATCCGCGTGTGACCCAGCGGGGTGCGGGTGGGCAGCGCCTCGGCGGCCCACCAGCCGTCGAGGGTGACGACGTCGAAGCCGCGGTCCGGGAGGTCCAGCAGCACCGACGCCGCCCGGTCAAGGACGAGCGGCGCGTCCGAGGTGTTGCGGTATTCGACGCGGTGGGTCAGGACGCCGCTGAGCGGGAAAGTGGTCCAGCGCACCCGCGCCGCCACCCCGACCACGTCGTCGGTCAGCGTGAGCTCGAGGGTCTGCGATCCGGGCTCGGCGTCCGCGCCCGGCAGGCCGTCCGCGGGGAGGGTGCCGTCGTGGATCCTGTGGTCCCGGTAGGTCAGGTCCAGGCTGCGCCGGCCCCGGATGCCGAGGGCGGGCTGGCGGAAGTCGCCCTTGCCGTGGGTGGAGAATGCCAGCGGCTGCCGGTTGAGCGCCAGCTCCGAATCACGGGTGCGGCCGTGGTTCACGGTCACCCCGCCCACGGAACGGAACCGGCGGCGCAGCGCCTGGAGTTGGTCCGCCTCGGCACCCTGCAGTGGGTCGCCGAACCACCACAACTCCAGGTGCGCGGCCGGTCCAACGCCGAGCACCACGCTCGCGGTGCTGGTGGTGAGGTGGAAGATCCCGGGTGCTGGGGCGTCGATGCTCGGCATGGGGCCATTCTCGCGGGAACCACCCCCTGTCGGGACGGTGTCCGGCCATCGGCGGCGCTGAATCTGCGCGGCTCGGGCGGTGGCTAGGTGTACTGACCGGAGACGTTGATCGAATTGCTGCCAGCGGTGAAGGAGCGGCGATAGGCCTGGGGCGTTCGTCCGACGCAGCGGGTGAAGTGCGTTCGTAGGTTGCTGGCCGTGCCGAGGCCCACGAGCTCGGCGATGCGCTCGACGGGCAGGTCTGTGGACTCGAGCAGTTCTTTGGCTCGCTGGATACGTGCAGCTGTCAGCCACTGTCCGGGGCTTGTGCCGTGCTCTCGGCGGAAGCGCCGTTCAAAGGTGCGGGTGCTCATGTGCCCCCGGTGAGCGATGTCTTCCAGCGTGTGGCGCTGGTCGAGTGTCTCCAGCAACCAGTGGACCAAGTCGTTCATCGAGGGGTCCGCAGAGTGGTGCACTGGTGTTTGGACATACTGTGCCTGCCCGCCCTCTCTGAAGGGCGCCACCACACAACTGCGGGCGACGTCGTTGGCGATCCGGACTCCGCAGTCCTGACGGATCATGTGTAGGCACAGGTCTATGCCCGCAGCCACTCCACCCGAAGTGAGAACTCCGTCGTCCTCGATGTAGAGCGACTCCGTTTGCAGCTGGATGGAAGGGAACAGCTTGGCGAGCTGGTCGGCCAGGCGCCAGTGGGTCGTGGCCGTCCGGTGGTCAAGCAGGCCCAGTTCCCCCAGAAGGAATGCCCCCGAACAGACCGCAGCGACACGGAGACCAGGTCGCACGGCCTGCCCCTGCAGCAGGAGGGGGGCCAGCGCGGATGCCATGTCGCGACGGAGAACCGGGTCGAGCAGTGCGTCGCTCGAGGCGACCACGACAGTGTCAGCCTCATCGATCTGATCTACTCCTGGCAGGTCGACCGACACGCCGTCCTTGGTCAGGAGCCGTCCAGTACCCGTAGCTGACGCGATCGTGACGTCGTAGGCCGGATCATCGTCTGCGGTACGGGCCGCGCCGAACACTCGCGACGGGATCCCCGCGTCGAACAACGAGGTTCCAGGGCAGGCAATCGTGACCACATGATGCATGACGTGATCCTTGCACAATGTGTCGTTCACGCCACTCGTCTGTGGCGGTGCTCACCGACAGGCTGATGGCCATGGACCCGTCACTGCCGCACACCATGCTTGCCGCGATCATCCCTGCGCCCGACGGGCGGCCTGAGTTGCGTCAATGCCCGGTTCCAGAACCCGGACCGGGCGAGGTTCTGGTCCGAGTCATGGCGTCCTCGGTCAACCCCACTGACGTCATGACCTGGCGCAGGGGCGTATTCGCCACAGGGCAGACAGCCCCGTTCGTGGGCGGCTACGACATGTCGGGCATCGTGGTGAAGCTCGGACGCGGAGTCACGGTGCTCGACGTCGGTGATGCGGTGACCGGCATGCCTCGCTTCCCCGCACCAGCCGCAGCGTTCGCCCAGTACGCCACTGCCCCTGCCCGCCACCTTGCACGGATCCCAACAGGCACAGAAGACCTGTCTGCAGGCGCCTGGGGGCGCTGGGCCGGACTCCCGCTCGCCGGCCTGACCGCCTATCAAGCACTGGTGGACACGGCGCACCTGCAGCCGGGGCAAACCGTCCTCGTCCATGCCGCCTCCGGCGGGGTCGGCTCTCTGGCCTGTCAGCTCGCCGTGAACCTCGGTGCGCAGGTCACGGCAGTGACCAGTGATCGCGCAGGGACGTTGGTCGAGGCACTCGGGACGCGACATGTCGTTGATCGCGCGACTGTGGACTGGCAGAGGTTCGATGGTCGTTTCGACGTCGTCCTCGACACAGTCGGCGGTGACACGACACCACGGTCCTTGGCCATGGCCTCGCCCGATGGCGTTGTCGTCGCACTCCACCCCTATGCCCACGACGACTTGGCCCAACGAGATCCACGACTGCGCCGGATGCTCGTCGAGCCTGACCATCACACCCTGGAAGTGCTCATCGAGCAGGCCGCACGAGGACGGCTCAGCGTCCAAGTCGGCGCTGCCTACCCACTGAGGCAGCTCGGCGACGCGCTACTGCACGTCGAGACCAACAAGACCCCCGGCAAGACCATCATCCACATCCAAGGAGACAACGCATGAGCACCCGCACCACCCGGCAGACCGTCGAAGACTTCTTCTCGGCCTTCGGCGCCGGCGACCTCGACACGGTCAAGAACCTGTTCGCCCCCACCATCGACTTCACCGTGCACGGGAGCTCCGCCGTTCCGTGGGCCGGTACTCGCCACACCCGCGACGAACTCGACACGTTCTTCCCCACATTCGCCGCCCTCGGACCCGCGACCGAATACACGATCCACCAGATCGTCGTCGACGGCGAGCATGCCGTCGCCCTCGGCCACAACGAGTTCCCCGTCCTGGCCACCGGCAAGAGCTTCTCCAACGACTTCGCCCTCCACTTCACAGTCCAGAACGGTCAGATCACCAGGTACCAGATGTACGAGGACACCTACGCGGTCGATCAGGCCTTCACCCCCACCAACTGACCCCCCAAGACCCCAGAGCCCGGCAGCTACCAGCTGCCGGGCTCTCACCATGTCGGAGAACGATGACTCATCCCAACGCAGCACTCACACCGCGCCATCGCCTGCTCGTCGGCCGTCTCGTCGTAGACGACGGCTGGCCGATCAGCGAGGTCGCCGCCCGCTTCCAGGTCTCCTGGCCGACCGTGAAGCGCTGGGCAGAGCGCTACCGCGCCGGCCAATCCATGCAGGACCGCTCCTCGCGGCCTCACCACTCACCTCACAAGACCTGCCCCCAGGTCGCCCGGCGCTGCATCCAGCTCCGCCTGCGACTCCGAGAAGGACCGGTGCAGTTGGCCTGCCGGCTGGGGATCGCGCCGTCGACGGTGCACCGGATCCTGACGGACGCGCACCTGAACCGGCTCTCGCATGTCGACCGCGCCACCGGAGAACCCGTCCGTCGCTACGAGCACGACCATCCCGGGGCGATGCTGCACGTCGACGTGAAGAAGCTCGGCAACATCCCTGACGGCGGAGGCTGGCGCTACGTCGGCCGACGCCAAGGCGAGAAGAACCGCGCAGCCACCCCCGACAAGCCGCGCAACAAGTACCGGGACCCGTTGATGGGCAAGGCCTACGTCCACACCGTCATCGACGACCACTCCCGCGTCGCCTACGCCGAGATCCACGACGACGAAACCGCCCAGACCGCCACAGCGGTCCTCGTCCGGGCCGTCGAGTGGTTCAACGCCCACGGCGTCACCATCGAACGGGTCCTGTCCGACAACGGCGGCGCCTACAAGTCGCACCTGTGGCGCGACACCTGCCAGGAGCTGGGCATCAAGCACAAGCGCACCCGTCCGTATCGTCCGCAGACCAACGGGAAGATCGAACGCTTCCATCGGACCTTGGCCGACGGTTGGGCCTACGCCCGCTGCTACACCTCCGAGGCCGAACGCCGGGGCGAGCTGGAGGGGTGGCTGCACTACTACAACCAGCACCGGCCCCACACGGCCTGCGGCAACCAGCCACCCTTCTCACGATTGACCAACGTCCCCGATCAGTACAGCTAGGGAGCCGGGCGTGACGAGTCTCCGCGACACGCCGAGGGGCGTGCTCTCCAGAGCCGCGAAATCGATTTCGTGCGGACGCTGGTCACGCCCGCGCCCGGCAGCCACCGGCTGCCGTAGGCTCACAGGCGTGGCGGACGACTTCCTGATCGCGAGGAACCCGGAGGAGGGCACCTCGCTGCCCTACCTGGTGCGGATCCCGCTGGGCCCCAGCGGGATCGTGCTCAAGGTGCGGGAACTGTGGCCCCGCACCTCGAAGGTGTACTGCCACCGGGCCGAGTGGCCCGAGGACCCGGAGATCCTGGAGCAGGTGCCCACCCGCAGCTGCGTCCAGCGCGGCGCCGCCATCGACCTCGTCCTGGACCGCGGCCGCGAGAACCGCTCCCAGTTCGTGCTCACGATGGCCCGTGGCCGGGAGATGATCTTCTGGCAGACCGCCCGCACCTCCAAACAGGCCCGACCCAACGTCCGCGTCCCCACCGCCCGCGCGCAGGGACTGATGGGGCTCGAGATCCTCGTCGACGTGCACGAGCGCTACGCCTGGAAGTTCACCCACCAGCAGGCCACCACCACCAAACGCCCGCTTCCCGCCGGTGACTACGCCGTCGAGCTCGACGGCGAGGTGGTGGCCGCGGTGGAGCGCAAGTCCCTGCAGGACCTGGTGGGCACCCTCACCGGCGGCAAGGGCAGCTACCTGATGGCAGCACTCTCGGGGCTGCCGCGCGCCGCCGTCGTGGTGGAGGACCGCTACTCCAAGATCTTCGACCTCACCTTCGTGCGGCCGTCCGTCGTCGCCGACGCCGTTGCCGAGGCCCAGGCCCGCTTCCCGACGGTGCCGATCATCTTCGCCGAGACCCGGCAGCTCGCGCAGGAGTGGACCTACCGGTTCCTGGCGGCCAGCCTCCACGAGCTCGGTCTCGGTGGTGCGACGGCGGACCGGCTGGGCGAGCTGGCGAGCGCCCCCGCCGCGCCACCGAAGCCGCCCAAGCCCGCGGTGGTGCGCGCTTGGGCGAGGGCCAACGGGTACGAGGTGGCGGACAAGGGCCGGATCAGGCCGGAACTCGTGGCGGCGTACCTCGCCTCCCGCAGGGACTGAGGGATCAGAAGATCCGGCGGCCGTGCTCGTCGGGGATGCCGGACTTGCGCCAGAAGTACGTGTTGACCTGGTCGCGCCACTCGATGGCCGAACGCAGCTGTTCGGCCAGGCGCTCGGTGACGCGGTCGAACAGCTCCTCGGCCACCAGCCCGCGCGCGCCCTCCCACGAGGCGACGATCCGCTCCACCGCCTCGACCCCCTCGAAGTGGGTGTCGTAGATGTGCTGGATGACGGTCTTCCCGCTGTGGAGCCGGTGCATATACGGCAGGTGGTGGAAGAACAGCACGAGCTCGTCGGGCGTGGTCCCGGGGTGCTCGTAGCGGCTGCGCCACGGCTCGGGGTACTGCCCGGCGTAGCCGGTCCCGGTGGCGACGCTGCGGTCCACGCCGATCCCGTCGCGGTCCGCGAAGTGGTAGGTGCCCCAGGGGCTGTACTCGTAGCCGTCGACGCTGGGGCCGTAGTGGCTGCCGGGGGTGACCATGAACCCCACGCCGAGCGGTGCGGTGTAGGACTCGTAGGTGGCCCACGAGTCGTCGAGGATGCCGTGGATGACCGCGGCGAGGGCCTCGTCGTCGCCGAAGGTGAGGCGGATCCATTCGTCCAGCACCGCCGACGGCGCCAACTGCGGGTCCCACGCCAGCCGACCGTAGGCATAGAGGTTGGACTGTGCCAGGGGATGCCCGGTCCAGAACTGGTCGGCGCCGACGTCGGAGACCGCCGCCACGCCCCCGCGGGCGAGCTCCGCCACGGTGGCGCCGTCGTCGCCGGTGGGCCGGAACCCGAGCACCTCGCTCCACAACTGCCCGAGGTGGACGGCGTGCAACTGGTGGCCGGTGTACTCCTGGGTGACCTGCAGCTCAAGCGCCACCCGCGTGTCGGGCATGGCGGCCAGCAGCGGCGAGACCGGCTCGCGCACCTGGAAGTCCATCGGCCCGTGCTTGACCTGCACGATTACGTTCTCGTCGAAGCGGCCGTCGAGCGGGGTGAAGTGGTCGAAGGCGGCGCGGGCGCGGTCCGTGGAGCGGTCGCGCCAGTCCTGCGTGTGGTTGTAGACGAACGCGCGCCAGTGCACGATCCCGCCGTGCGGGGCGAGGGCCCGGGCCAGCAGGTTGGCGCCGTCGGCGTGGTCGCGGCCGTAGGCGAAGGGCCCGGGCTGGCCCTCCGAGTCGGCCTTCACGAGGAAGCCGCCGAAGTCCGGGATGGCCTCGTAGACCCGTGCGACGGCGTCGGCCCACCACTGCGCCACTCCCGCGTCGAGGGGGTCCGATGTCGCGAGCCCGCCCAGCAGGATGGGCGCGGCGAAGCTGACCGACAGGTGCACCCGGATCCCCCATGGCCGGAACTGCTCCGCGATCCGAACCACCTCGTGGAGGTCCTCGGTCAGCAGCCGCGCCTCCCGGGCATGCACGTTGACGTTGTTGACCGCCACCCGGTTGATGCCGACGGCGGCCAGCAGCCGCGCGTAGTCGCCCACCCGGGACAGGTCTGCACGGACGCGGCCGGCGTCGTAGAAGATCGAGCCATCCGCGTAGCCGCGCTCCACCTGCCCCATCACCGGGTGGACGTCGATGTTGTCCCAGTGGTCCAGCATCCGCAGCTCGTGCGCGGGGGACCGCACGCCCTGCGGGACATCGTCGGTGAATGCGACGGCGCCCAGCCGGACCAGCTCGAACCACCCGTACAGCGCACCCGGCTCCCCGCCCGCGACGACGTGCGTCGCGCCGTCGCGCCGCTCGATCCGGAAGGCCTCGGCGCCGATGGTGTCGTCGTCGACGGTGATGGCGACGTCGGCGCCGGTGTCGGCCGGCACCATGCCCGCGCGCACTGCCTCGCCGCGGATGGTGGTCAGCAGTTCGCCCTCGCCGGTGAGGCAGAGGGCGCGACCGTGGAGGTGTTCGGTGCTGGCATCGGGCAGCCACATGGGGTGGTGGGTCATCATTGCTCCCTGTATTGGTATCGTCACGATACTAATTTTCGGGAGGGAAGGCGACTCCCGGTCAGGCGATCGGTTCGGCCCCTTCGGCCGCGCGGAAGTCGGGTCCCGTCGTGACCTCCTCCACGACGGCGGCCGGGGGCCGACCCAGCCGGTCCAGCAAGGCGTCCAGCGCCTCGGTGGTCTCCCGGGACTGCTCTGCGCGCTCGGCGTCCTTGGCCCGGATTGCGTCGGCCCGCTGCTTGACGCCGTCGCGGAGCTCGCGCAGGGCGTCGGCCTTGGCGGCCTCGAAGCCTGCGGCGGCGCGCTTGCGCATGACGCCCACCCCGGCGAGGACCACCGCCACGAGCAGCAGCACGACGGCGAGCCCCACCCAGTCGCTGCCGGCCAGGAGGGTCAGCAGGCCCACCACGGCCGCTGCTGCGGCGCCGCCGAGGAACAGGTTCACGTGCCCCTTGTCGGGTTCCGCGTTCTGGATCCCGCGCTCGGCCGCCCGCAGCTCGGACGGGTCCGCGCCGTCCTTGGTGACCTTGAGCCGGATCGACTGCTCCTGCGGGCCCCAGTTCAGCCGGTGCGTCTCCTCGAGCTCGGGCCCGGGCCCGATCTCGCGCCAGCCCTCGACGATCGCGGCCAGCGGCCGGTGCAACCAGCCGGCGATGACGCGGCGCGAGGTCTCCGGGGTGTCCGGATGCAGCAGGATGCCCTGCACCGTCGGGACCACGGCCAGTTGCCGCGGCCCCTGCGGGTGCTTTCCCGTGGGATCCTCGATCTCCTGCTTCAGCTGCGCGGCCCGGGTGCGCAGCCGCGCCTCGTCCTTCGAGCCGGAGCGGGCCAGCACGCCGGCCCGGGCGACGAGCTGTTCGCCGAGCTGTTCGTAGTCCCAGCCCGACCCGCCCCGATCACGGCCGCCGAGCTGCCGCCTGCCGCGGGGGAGGCCGTCGGCCAGGAAGTCCGTCACCGCCTCGGGATCCGGCTTGTCCTCGCGGAGCCCGAGCCAGGTGCGCCAGGCGGCCGGGTCGTCGAGGACGTCGGCCAGGTGCCGCCCGATCGTAGGGAGCTCCTGGGGCGAGACCTGCCCGGCCGCGGCGGCGCGCAGCAGCACCAACCGGTCGTCGTCGAGTTCCGTGACCCCCTCGAACACGGCCGCCACCCGACCCTCCGAGCGCTCACCGGCGCCGAGCGCCACCAGCGTGGTCACGATGAACATCGCCGCCTGGTCCGACTTCGCCAGGGCCCTGCGCTCGAACTCGCCCGGGTGTTCGCCGGCCACCAGCGCCACGACGGCGTTCATCGCGTCGGCCAGCCAATGGTCGTGCTCGGCGGGGTCCAGCGGCGCGGGACGTTCGCCGTCGATCAGGCTGGTCAACGACGCCTGGACGGCGCGGCGGGTGTGGCGCCAGTCGGGCAGGTCCTGGAGCTGTTCGCGGATGTCGCCAAGTTCGACGAACGCGTCGAATGCCGACGAGAGCGCATCCAGCTTGCCCTGCAGCGTCCCCTCCAGCTGGGAGATCTTGCTCGTCAGGCGCCGCGACGTCGCAGCCCGCTCCGCGTGTGCGTCCTCGAGGGCGTCGCGCAGCAACCGCGCCCGTCCGTGCTCGTTGCTCCAGTTCCATGCCCAGTTGTCGATCGACATGGCCGAATCATCCCAGTCGAGGGGTTCGCCCACGCTCCGACGGCGGGGCGGGGACTCAGCCCAGCAGGCCCTTCTCTGTGAGCCAGTCGGTGGCGATGGTGGCCGGGGAGGCCTTCTCGTCGCCCTGGTTGCGGGCGTTCATGGCGATCAGGTCTTCGGTGGTCAGGGCGATGTTGACCGCGTCGATGTTGCCCTGGACGCCCTCGGGGAACGCCTCGCTGACAAGGGGGATCACCTGCTGGGCGATGATCATGTTCTCCGGGTCCTCCAGCACGACGAGTCCCTCGTCGCTGATGGCCGGGGTGGTGGTGTAGATGTCGGCCATGTCCACGTCGCCGTCCACGAGGGCCTGCACCGTGAGGGGGCCACCACCGTCGTCGATGGGCGTGAACTCGATGTTCTCGGCCGGGACGCCGTAGATCTCGGTGAGGCCGATCGGTCCGTAGGGGCGTTCGGCGAGTTCCGGGTTGCCCGCCACCCGCAGCGTGCCCTCGAAGCCGGCGAGGTCCGCCAGCGACGTGATGCCGTTGGCCTCGGAGAACTCGGCGGTGACGCACCAGGAGTCCTTGTTCTGGGCCTCGGCGGGTGCCAGCACGCGCAGGCCGGCGGGCACGGCGTCGGCGAGGGCCTCGATGATGGCCTCGGGCTCCGACGCGGTGGCCTCCGGGTCCAGGAACTGCAGGAGGTTGCCCGAGTACTCCGGGATGATGTCCACGGAGCCGTCGGTGAGGGCCGCGTAGTAGATGTCACGAGCGCCGATCTGCATGTTGCGCTCGACGCCGCTGCCGGCGTGCTCCAGCACCTGCGCGTAGAGCTCGGCGATGATCTCGTTCTCCGCGAACCCGGCCGAGCCGACGCGGACGGTGCCGCCGCCGGGCGCGGGTTCGGTGCCCTCGCCACCGGTGGTGGGGTCCTCGGTGGGCTCGGCGGTGCCGAGCGGGTCGGCGTCGGAACAGCCCGCGAGGGCGAGGGCGGCCACCCCCGCGGAGGCGAGCACACTGCGGCGGCTGAACTGGAACGAGGGCATCTGCGATCTCCTAGGCATCCGTTGGTCCGACGGCAACGCGGACGCCCCGTGGGACGGCCAGACGTTGCACGATCAGGATGAGCCCGTCCACCGCCAGGGCCAGCAGGCCCACCGCTATCGCGCCACCCAGCATACGGGGGTAGTCGCTCACGGACAGGCCGTCGAGGATGAACCGCCCCAGCCCGCCCAGGCCCAGGTAGGCGCTGATCGTGGCGGTGGCGAGCACCTGCAGCGCCGCGGCGCGCAACCCGCCCGCCATGAGCGGCAGCGCCAGCGGCAGCTCCACCCGGCCCACGATCTGGAGCTCAGAGAAGCCGGTGGCGCGGGCACCATCCACCACGCCGTCGTCCACCTGGTCGAAGCCCGAGTACGTGGCGGCCAGCAGCGACGGGATGGCCAGCAGGGCCAAGACGATGGTGGACGGCACCACCGCCAGGCGCAGCCCGAGCCCCATCGAGACCGCCAACAACGTCAGCAGGCCCAGCGACGGCAACGCCCGCACCGCCCCGGAGGCTGCGACGGCGAACGTGCGGCCCTTGCCCGTGTGCCCGATGAACATGCCCAGCGGCACGGCGACGACGGCGGCCACCACCAGCGCGAGCGCGGTGTACCAGAGGTGCTCCCATGTGCGCACGAGGATGCCGTCGGAGCCGGTCCAGTTGGAGCCGTCGACGAGCCACTGCAGGGCGGCGATCACCTGGTTCATGCGCGCGTCCTGTCGGTGGCGCGGACCCACGGCAGCAGGACCCGTCCGATGGCCACGAGCACGAGGTCGAAGACGGCGGCCAGCACCACGGTGCCGATGATGCCCACCCAGATCTGGGTGGGGAACGCGCGGCGGTACCCGTCGGTGAAGAAGTAGCCCAGCGACGGCACCCCGATCAGGGCGCCGACCGAGACCAGCGACAGCGTCGAGGCGCTGACCACCCGCAGCCCGGCCAGCAGCGCCGGTCCGGCCAGCGGCAGCGCCACGCGCCAGAACACCTGCCGGGGGGAGTGTCCGACTGCCAGGGCGTCGTCGCGGGTGGCGAGGCCGACGGTGTCGAACGCGTCCGCGGCCGTGCGCACCAGGAGCGCGACCCCATAGAGGGTGAGCGCCACCACGACGTTGACCGGGTCCAGGATCTGGGTGCCGAGCAGCACGGGCAGCACCACGAACAGCGGCAGCGACGGCACCGCGTACAGCACGCTGCTGAACGGCAGCAGGGTGCGGCGGGCGAGTCGGTTGCGGTGCGACGCCCACCCGATGGGGACCGCGATGAACAGGCTGAGCACCACCGGCACTACTGCGATCAGCGCGTGCTGCACCGTCAGGTCCCAGATCCGGGCCCAGTTCTCGCTGATCCAGGCGAGGTTCACGCGGGCTGTTCCTCGTCGGCGGCGACGCCTGCCACGCGCCCGTCGGCGTCCACCACCAGCGTGCGGCCGTCGCGGACCTCGGTGTGGAGGTGGCGCCGCGAGCCGCCGATGAAGTGGTGCACGAACTCATCGGCCGGTTCCAGGAGAATCTCGGCCGGGGTGCCCTGCTGTGCCACCTCCGCCCCGGTGCGCAGCACGAGCACCTCCTGCCCCAGCAGGAACGCCTCGTCGACGTCGTGGGTGACGAACAGGATGGTCTTGCCCAGCTCGTCCTGGATCTGCAGCAGCCAAGCCTGCAACTCGTTCCTGACAACGGGGTCCACCGCGCCGAACGGCTCGTCCATGAGCAGGATGTTGGGGTCCGCCGCCAGCGCCCGGGCCACCCCGACGCGCTGCCGCTGCCCGCCCGAGAGCTGGCTCGGGTAGCGGCGCGCCACGCTCGCTGGCAGGCCCACCAGCTCCAGCAGTTCTCGTGCCCTGGTGTGGGCGGCGCGGCGGGTGCTGCCGTTCAGGAGTGGGACCGTGGCGACGTTGTCGATGATGGTGCGGTGCGGCAGCAGCCCGCCCGCCTGCATCACGTAGCCGATGCGGCGCCGCAGCTTGACGGGGTCCAGGTCTGCGACGCGGTCGTCGTCGATCCACACCTCCCCGGCGGTGGGTTCCACCATCCGGTTGACCATCCGCATGAGCGTGGTCTTGCCGCAGCCCGAGGAGCCGAGCAGCACCACCACATGGTGCGACGGGATCTCCAGAGAGAAGTCCGCCACCGCCACGGTGCCGTCGGGGTAGGTCTTGTTCACGTGGTCGAAGCGGATCAAGGGCTGCCTCCCAAAGGGGTTGGGAGCCACGATAGGGGAGGTGGCGGTCCTGCCGTGGGTGATGCCGGGAGGTGGGCTGCCGGGCCGGGCGTGACCAGCGTCCGCGAGAGAACGGTTTCTGTGCTCTGGAGAGCACAAACCCCGGCGTGTCGCGGATCCCTGTCACGCACCCGAAGTTGCCCTGAGGCGCGAGCGCCTCAGGACAACTGGTGTCTCAGGCCTGCTTGAGCGCCAGGTCCGGGTCCTCCACGGCGCGCGCGCTGGCGCGGGTGCAGCGGGGGCTGAGGTCGGGGGCGAGGGCCTCGCGGCCGTCGAAGACGAAGCAGTCGCCCTCGTAGTGCGCCCCGCCCACCTCCTCGAAGTACTTCAGGATGCCGCCGTCGAGCTGGAACACGTTGTCGAGGCCCTGTTCCCGCATGTAGATGACGGCCTTCTCGCAGCGGATCCCGCCCGTGCAGTAGCTGACCACGGTGGCGCCCTCGAGCGCGTCGCGGTTGGCGCGGACGGCGTCCGGGAACTCGGTGAACTTCTCGATCCGCCAGTCGATGGCGTCGCTGAAGGCGCCGTAGTCCACCTCGAAGGCGTTGCGGGTGTCCAGCATGACGACGGGGCGGCCGTCGTCATCGTGTCCCTGGTCCAGCCAACGGCGCAGGGTCAGGGGCGCGACGCCGGGGGCGCGGCCCGCTGCCGGCTCGATGGTGGGGTGGTCCATGCGGATGATCTCGCGCTTCAGGTTCACCAGCATCCTGCGGAACGGCTGGTGCTCCGACCAGCTCTCCTTCGTCTCCAGTGCCGCGAAGCGTGGGTCCGAGCGCAGCTCGGCGAGGAAGTCCCGGACTCCTTCCTCCGGGCCGGCCAGGAACATGTTGATGCCCTCGGGGGCCAGCAGGATGGTGCCCATCAGCTCGGCCGCGACGGCGGAGGCGCGGAGTTGGGCTCGCAGCGTCGCCCTGTCCTCCAGCGGGGTGAACAGGTAGGCCGCGATGTTGAGCACTGGGTCCATGGGTGCCCATTCTAGGGAGCCGGGGCGGGGGTGCCGCAGTCGGGATCGTATCGTGCGCGGCCGCTCGGTGCCGGCTCGGTGTGGAGAATCTGCCGGTGAACCTTCAGGATCACCACACCGAGGGTCCGCGAGCCTAGCCTTGGGGGATGGCCATCCTGATCGATCCACCCGTGTGGCCGGCCCACGGCACGGTGTTCTCGCACCTGGTCTCGGACGTCTCCTACGAGGAGCTGCACGAGTTCGCCGAGCGGGCCGGGATCGCCAGGCGCGCCTTCGACCTGGACCACTACGACGTGCCCGAGCGGATGTACGACGATCTGGTCGCGCTGGGTGCCCAGCCCGTCCGCGCACGAGTGCTGGTCAAACGGCTGATCGCCAGTGGCCTGCGCCGTCGCAAGCACCTGGAACCGGGCGGAACGTGACAAGGCGTGTCACCCCGGTTGGGTGACACGCCTCTGGGTCAGGGGAAGGGGCCGGTGGCTCACTGGTCCGCGAGCAACAGGTACAGCTTGCTGCGCGCATCCTTGAGGATCTCGGCGGCCTTGGTGCGCTGCTCCTGGCTGCCGGTGCGGCCGACGGAACGGCTGGCCTCCATGAGGCCGTGGAGCAGTTCGCGCAGGTTCACGCCGTCGGAATCGCCGGCCTGGAACGGGTCCTCCCAGGACTCCGACTGCTCCGCCACGTAGGCCTCTCCGGCCTCGGTGAGGGACGCGAGCTTGCGCCCGCCCTCGGCGGTGACGCTCACCAGGCCCTCGTCCTCGAGCTGGCTCAGGGTGGGGTAGATCGCGCCCGGGCTGGGGGACCAGTTCCCGTTGCTGCGTTCGGTGATGGTCTGCATCAGCTGGTAGCCGTGCATGGGCTCCTCCGCGAGGAGGGCAAGGACTGCGGTGCGCACGTCGCCGCGGTTGCGACGACGGGGGCCGCCGGGTCCGCGGCCTCGGCCCGGGCCACTCATTCCGGGGGGACCGAAGGCGGGACCGCCCTCGCCGAAGCCGGGGTTGTGGCGGCGTCCGCCGCGACGGTGGCCGCGGTGTCCGCGACCTCGGCCGGGCTCGTGGCCGGCCTCGAAGTTCATGTCGAATCGCTCATTCATGTGAGACTCCTTTCATATCGACATGCATCACGATATATCGCGATGTGGTTCTGAGTCAAGTGCAGCTCTTCGTGCGGGGGTCTTGTGCCGGCCGTGCCGCCTGGGTTACCTTCGTCAAACCACCCGTCGTGCAGTGCCCGGGTGAGGACCGGAGGGAGGTGTGACTCATGGCTGTTGACGTTCGCGCCCGCACCCCTGAATTCCGTACACCTCCCGTCGGCACGCACTGACTCGCCGTGCCGCGGGCATCCGAAGGAGCCCACAGCAGTGGCACGCAAGACTGATTTCACCTCCACGTTCCAACCCACCAGGCGCCGTCGCCCAAAGTCCACCGGCGGGATCTTCTCCGCCGCCGACGTCGCCCGCTACGAAGCCATGCGCACGGTCGACGACGAGGCGCCCGACGACGACCGCCCACCCAGCGGCGACCGCTGGTCCATCTGGGACGAGTCCGAGGCGCTGCAACGCGGACCCCAACCGTGGCCAGACTGGGTCATCACTGACCTCGGTGCCGTCGACCACGAGCTGGGCATCCTGAAGTCCGGCAAGGAGGCCGACGTCCACCTGATCGAACGCCGCGTCCCGGACACTGACCGGGCCGTGGTGCTCGCCTCCAAGCGCTACCGCAGTGCCGAGCACACCCAGTTCAACCGCGCCGGCGATTACCTGGCCGGCCGCGGGACGAAGCGCTCACGCGACGCGCGCGCCATGGCCAGGCGCACCAACTTCGGCCTGCAACAGGCGGCCGGCCGGTGGGCCGCGGCCGAGTTCGATGCGCTGAAGCGGCTTCACGTCGCCGGCGTCCCCGTCCCCTACCCCGTGCAGATCCTCGGCACGGAGGTGGTGATGGAGTTCATCGGTGACGACCGCACCGCGGCCCCGCGCCTCGCAGAGACCCGACCCACCAGTGCAGCCCTGGGACTGCTGTGGGACCAGGCCTGCGACGCGCTGCGCGCCATGACCGAACTCGGGTTCGCCCACGGCGACCTCTCGGCGTACAACTCAGTTGTCCACGATGGCCGGCTCGTGGTGCTGGACCTGCCGCAGGTGGTGGACATCTACGCAAACCCGATGGGACGTGACTTCCTGACGCGCGACGTCGAGAACCTCGGCGGCTGGTTCGTCGCCAGGGGCATCCCCCGCTGTGAGGTGGACGACCTCCACGGCGAGCTGACGTCCCTGCTGCTCAGCACTCGATCACGTTGACGGCCAGGCCGCCGAGCGAGGTCTCCTTGTACTTGGTCATCATGTCCGCACCGGTCTCGCGCATGGTGCGGATCACCTTGTCCAGACTGACGATGTGCTCACCGTCGCCATGCAGTGCGGTTCGGGCGGCCGCGATGGCCTTGATCGACGCGATGGCGTTGCGTTCGATGCACGGGATCTGGACGAGCCCCGCGATCGGGTCGCAGGTGAGTCCCAGGTTGTGCTCCATGCCGATCTCGGCGGCGTTCTCCACCTGCCGGGGGGTGGCGCCCAGCACCGCTGCCATCCCGGCGGCCGCCATCGAGCAGGCCGAGCCCACCTCGCCCTGGCAGCCCACCTCAGCGCCTGAGATGGACGCCATCCCCTTGAACAGGACCCCGACGGCGGTGGCGGTCAGCAGGAACTCCTGCACACCCGCGTCATCGGCGCCGGGGACGAAGTTCACGTAGTAGTGCAGCACTGCGGGAATGATCCCGGCCGCGCCGTTGGTGGGCGCGGTCACCACCCGGCCGCCGGCGGCGTTCTCCTCGTTCACCGCGAGGGCGTAGAGGCTCACCCAGTCCATGCCGCGCAGGGGGTCGTCGCCGGCGGGCTCGGCCGCCAGGCGTCGCCGAAGGCCCGGGGCGCGGCGCGGGACGCCGAGGCCTCCGGGGAGCACGCCGTCGGCGGCCAGTCCGTGGGCCACGCACTCCTGCATGACGGCCCACAGCCCGATCAGACCCGAGCGGATCTCGGTCTCGCTGCGCCAGGTGAGCTCGTTGGCAAGCACCACGTCGGCTATGGACTTGCTGGTGGCGGCGCAGACGTCGAGTAGCTCCGCGCCCGTCCGGAACGGGTACGGCACCGGGGCGGCGTCGTCGATGGCCACCTCCTGCCCCGCCTCAACCACGAAGCCACCGCCGATCGAGTAATACTTGCGGCTCGCCAGGATCTGCTGCCCGGCCAGGGCGGTGAAGGTCATGCCGTTGGGGTGGGCCGCGGGTCCGGACTCGGCCACCCCGACGACGTCGCGCTCCAGCCGGAAGTCGACACCATGGCCCTTGACGACCAGCTCTCCGGCGGCGGAGACCTCGCCCAGGAGTTGGTCACGTGAGCCAGGATCCACCGTCTCCGGGCGGTGCCCGACCAGTCCGAGGACGATCGCGCCCGGCGTGCCGTGACCCACCCCGGTGGCTGCCAGCGAACCCTCGAGCTCGACGCGCAGCCTGGTGGTCCGTGAGTGCAACCCCGTGCTGACAAGGTGGGAGACGAATTCGCGGGCAGCGCGCATGGGGCCGACGGTGTGGGACGAGGACGGACCGATTCCGATGCTGAACAGATCGAAGCAGCTGATCATGGGCCCACGCTATCGCCGCCGTCACGAATGCACTAGAGAATAGCTTTTCTCACACTGTGTGGTTGGGGCTAGGGTTGGCTACGAGGATTGGAGGTCAACCAATGACGATCGAACCGGGATCCGACCCGACGACGTGGCTGTTCGTGGGTGACAGCATCACGCAGGGCGTCCTGCACACCCACGGCGCGCGCAGCTTCGTCGAGCACTGTGCCGAGGCCATCCGTTGGGAGCACGGCCGCCTGCGCGACGTCGTGGTCAACGCCGGTGTTTCCGGCTGGAAGGTCCCCGACGTCCTCGCCGACTTCGATTTCCGCGTCTCGCGGTGGGCAGCCGACGTCGTCGTGGTCATGCTCGGCACCAACGACGCCAAGGCCGGGCCCGACGGCGTCGCTGCGTTCGAGGCGCAACTCTCGGAACTCGTCGCCCGCATCCTGGCGACGGGGGCGAAGTTGGTGCTGCAGGTCCCGCCCCCATTGCGGGGTGAACCGTCGGGTCGCAGTGCGATGCCCGCCTACGCCGCCGCTGTCCGGGCCGTCGCCGCCCGGGAGTCCCTGCCGCTGGTGGACCACGACCTCGACTGGTCGCAGAACCTCCCCGACGGTGGCCTCGACGACGGGTGGCTGGCAGACGACATCCACCCCAACGCCGTCGGCCACGAGCGCATGTCCAGACGGGTGCTCGACGTCCTCCTCGGCGGCTGACAGCTCCCCAGCGCTGCCTCTGTGGACACGTTGACACTTGGGAAAAGGATTACTACGCTTCCATCAGCCGCTCCGTCGGAGCAGTACTTCAATGTGGAGGTCTACATGAAAATCAGCAGGCGCATGGCCGTGGGCCTTGCCGCGGTACTGGTCGCACCGCTCGCGGCCTGTGGGGGAGGGACTGCCCCGGCAGACCAGAACCCAACCGCGGACACCCAGACCACCAGCGGTGGGGACGCGACTTCAGCCGAGAAGGTCGAGCTCACCTACTGGATGTGGAACAAGAACCAGGAGCCCACCTTCCGCGCGATGGCCGACGCGTTCGAGGAACAGAACCCGAACGTCTCGATCACCATCGAGCTGACCCCGGTCTCCGAGTACTGGACCAAGCTCCAGACGGCAGTCCAGGGTGGCGACGCGCCCGACGTGTTCTGGATGAACCACCTCCAACTCCGGCTGTACGCCGACAACGGCATCATCGCCCCTGTCGACGACGCGATCGCCGACCTCGGCATTGACGTCTCCAAGTACCCGAGCACCATCGAGATGTACAACTACGACGGCGCCCAGTACGGCCTCCCACAGGACCTCGACACCGTCGGCATGTGGTTCAACAAGGACCTCTTCGACGCTGCCGGCCTCGAACACCCGACCGCCGACTGGACCTGGGACGACGTGAAGTCCGCGGCCGAGACGCTCACCGACGCTGACGCCGGTGTCTACGGAATCGCCTCCAGCGTCGACTCCCAGTCGAACTACTACCCCACCATCTGGCAGGCCGGGGGAGAGATCATCTCCGAGGATGAGAGCACTTCCGGCTGGGGCACGCCGGAGAACCTCGCGGGCATCCAGTACTGGGTCGACTTCATCGAGAAGGGCCACTCGCCGTCGGCTGCGCAGCTCGCGGAGACCACCGCGGACCAGCTCTTCCCCAGCGGCAAGCTCGCCATGTACTACTCGGGCACGTGGAACGTCGGCCCCTACACCGACGACCCCGCGATCGCCGAGATGGTCGACGTCGTCCCGCTGCCCGCAGGTGAGGAGGAGGCAACGGTTCTGGGGTCCCTCATGAGCGCCACCAACGCGTCCAGCCCGCACCTCGACGAGGCCAAGGCCTTCGCCCTGTTCACCGCCAGCGAGACCGCCGCGCAGATCCGCGTCGACGTCCAGGACAAGGCCCCCGCCTTCAACAACATGTGGCAGGACTGGGCAGCCGATTCGCCGTTCGACCTCGTCGGGCTCTACGAGGAGTCCCTCGAGACCGGACGCCGGCTGCCCGCCACCGCCAACACCGCGGAGTGGACCAAGATCGAGGTTGACACGGTCACCCAGATCTTCGCGCAGCAGGTCAGCCCCTCCGACGGCCTGGCCACCATCAAGGAAGGCGTGGACAAGGTCCTCGCCGCGGAGAAGTGACCCGACCATGACATCAACCACGACCGAGGCGACACCCCGGCGACTCGCACGGTCCAGCCGCTGGGGATCGCCCCGGTCGTGGGGTTGGGGCTATTTCTTCATCGCACCCCTGGTGCTCGGAGTCGGCATCTTCTACCTGTGGCCGCTGGTCCAGACGCTGTACTTCAGCTTCACCGAGTGGGGAGCCTTCGGTGGGGCTGAGTGGGTGGGCCTCGCGAACTACGAGGGCCTCCTCCGGGATCCCGACTTCTTCGGGGCCATCCGGAACTCCCTGATCTACACGGTCGGCGTCCTCGTCAGCATCCCGCTGGGCATGGTCGTCGCCGTGCTCCTCGACGCACCGGGCCTCAGGTACCGCTCCCTGTACCGCGTGATCTACTTCCTGCCCATGGTCACCATGCCCGTGACCATCGCCATCGTCTGGCGCTGGATCTACAACGGTGAGTTCGGCCTCCTCAACGCGATGCTGGCCAACCTCGGGATCACCGGGCCGAACTGGATCAGCAGCCCCTCGACGGTGCTGGTCGCGATGATTGTCGTCGGCATCTGGTCCCAGGTGGGCTACAACATCATCATCATGTCGGCGGCGCTGAAGGGGATCCCGCCGGAACTGTACGAGGCGGCGTCCCTCGACGGGGCCACCCCGATTCGCAAGTTCTTCAGGATCACCGTTCCGCTGGTCAGCCCCACCACGTTCTTCCTCGTGGTGGTCCAGACGATGCGCGGTCTCCACCTGTTCGACCTCGTCTTCATCATGATCGGCCGCATCAACCCGGCACTGCCGGAGGCCAAGACCATCGTCTACCTGTTCTACGAACGCACCTTCCAGATGAACGACAAGGGCTCCGGCGCGGCGGTCTCCGTAGTGATGCTCCTGATCATCCTCGCCCTGACCGCCGTCGAGTTCCTGATCCAGAAGCGGACGGTGCACTATGCCTGAGACGCTCACCGCCACCCGCGCCGCGGGCGCCCCCGCGGACCCCATCGAGTGGCCCGAGGAGGGGCCCCGCAAGCGCCGACGGGACTGGCGACTCCTCGCCTGCCACCTGCTCCTGGCGCTCGGCGCCCTCATCATGTTGGTCCCGTTCGGCTGGCAGATCCTCACCAGCCTCAAGACCTATCCGGACTCCATCCAGGTCCCGCTGAAGGTCCTACCGGAGCTGTGGGACTGGGCCAACTACCGCGAGGTCTTCGAGATCCTCCCGTTCGGCCAGATGTTCGTGAACACCCTCCTGATGACCATCGGCCGCACCGTCGCCCAACTGGTCTTCTGCTCGATGGCCGCCTACGCGTTCGCGCGGCTGAGGTTCCCGGGCAGGAACGTCATCTTCTTCCTGATGCTCACCGTCCTGATGGTGCCCGTCGAGTTGTTCCTGTTGCCGCAGTACCTGATCGTCTCCGAACTCGGCTGGCTCAACACCGTGCAGGCGCTGATCCTGCCGGGCATGTTCAACGTGTTCAACACCTTCCTGCTGCGGCAGGCATTCATGACGCTTCCCAACGAACTGGAGGAGGCCGCCAGACTCGATGGCTGCAACCCACTCCAGACGTTCTGGCACGTCATGCTGCCGCTGGTGAAGCCCGCCATGGTCACGGTGACGGTCCTGACGGTCCTGTACTCGTGGAACGAACTCATGTGGCCGCTGATCGTGAACTCCAGTCAGGAGTCGATGACGCTGTCCGTCGGCCTGGCCACCCTCGCCGGTGACCAGATCACTGACTACCCGGTCATCATGGCGGGCTCCCTGATGGCCACGCTCCCGATCCTCGTGGTCTTCGTGATCCTCCAGAAGCAGGTCGTGCAGGGCATCGCGTCCCAAGGACTGAAGGGCTGAGACATGGCAGACGTCGGCATCCTCCTGGTCGGGGCACGCGGTTTCGGTGCGGTCCACGCCCGCCAGATCGCTGCGGCTCCCGAGGTCCGGCTCGTCGGGGTCTGCGACCAGTCCCTCCCCGAGGACCTGCCGGTCCCCGGCTGGACGGACCTGGACCGTGCCATGGCCGAGTCCGAAGCCGACGTGGTCAGCGTCGTGACTCCCACCTCGACCCATCTCGGACTCGTCTCCCAGGTGCTGCGGGCAGGCCGCCGCGTGGTCGTCGAGAAGCCCGTGGTGGCCAACCCCGACGAGGCGGCCGAGCTGGCGGCGCTGCAGAAGCAACTCGGAGGGTGGGTGGACGTCATCAGCCAGCGCCGGTTCCAGGAGGGACCGCAGCGGCTGGCTGAACTGCTGGCGGCCGGCGAGCTCGGCCACATCGCCACCCTCAACTGCTCCAGCACGGTCTGGCGCGACGCCGACTACTTCGACTCACCCTGGCACGGCGTCCGGGCCCGGGGCGGAGGGAACCTGCTCAACCACGGCATGCATCTGGTGGACCTCGTGATCTGGCTGCTGGGCAGCCCTGTCTCGGCGACGGGTCTGGCCGCGCCGAGCCGCTTCGACGGCGTCGACATCGACGAGTCGTGCGTTGCCGCCATGCGGTTCGCCTCCGGCACGCTGGGCGTCCTCGAGGCCAGCCTCGCGGCCCGACAGGCAGAACCCTTCAGGATCGAACTGCGCGGCCACGCCGGTGCCGCCGTGCTCACCAACACCCGGCTCGTCGTCACCGCCGCCGACGGCACCCGAACCGTCACCGAATCCTGCGACACCAGCGAGGCCCTCGGCCGCCAGTACACGGGGATCGCGCAGAGGATCGCATGCGAAGGGGAGCCCACCGTAGGGCTCGCCGCCGCCGCCGAGGCACTTGGACTGGCGTGGCAGCTGTCCGCCGTCCCCGCCCCGGCCACCTGAGTCACCGGGCGGGAGAGTCCTGCCCGGCGAGCGGCCAGAGGAGAGCCAATGAAGACCCCTGCAGGACGCATTGTCGCAACGGGCCTGGCATCAGTGATGATGCTCGGTCTCGTTTCCACCCCCACCAGCGCGGACCCGCCACCGCCCCACAACGAGGGCTGGGAGCAGCGCCTGGAACAGCACACCCAGGGCGTGCTCGGCGCCGTGGCCGTCACCCAGGACGGCATGTGGGACCGATCCAACACCTCCATCACCTCGCGCAGCCTGGCCAGCGTCGTCGCCGCCGAACTGCGTGAGGACCGGGACCCGGTGGCCGCCTGGGAGGCCCTCGAGATCATCCTCGACCACCAGAACATGGACCCGAGCGCCCACAACTACGGCCAGTTCGTGTCCCAGATCTGGGCGGGGTGCTACTACGGCCTCCAGTGCCTGAACCTGGAGGTGCCCTACTACACCCGCACCGAGCCGGGCAGCTATGCGCAGTTCTCCCAGACCGTCGACGTGTCGGAGGGCGAGCATGTGCTCGAGTGGGCGCAGCGGCGCAGCTTCCCGTACGGTTCCGGCGGCTATCACCTGCTGCAGGTGCTGGTCGACGGAACCGTTGTGTGGCAGGAACAGGCCAACTCCGGGGACCAGTCGTGGGAGACGCTGTCGGTGGACCTCACCGCCCAGCTCCAGGGCAAGTCCAGGGCGACGATCGCCGTGCGGCTGTACGAGCAGCGCGCCGTCGCCCAGTTGCCGATCAAGATCTCGTTCGACAACTTCGCCCTGAGCAACACGAATCTCAACGGGGACGTGAAGTCCGAAGGGGTCTGGGACCTGGAAACCGGTGGCATCGGGGTCTCCGTGGGGCTGCAGGCCAACAGCTCCTCGGACATCAACGCCACCTCCTTCACCTCCCTGATGCTCGCCGGGATCATGAACTCCGACGACATCGACCTCCTCACCCCCGAACAGCAGACGTTGCTCAAGGAGCGCACCAGGATCGCCTCCTGGAACACCGTGGACGAGCCGCATGCGCAGATCGGCTACACCAACGCCCGCCTGATCCGCGACGTCCACATGATCCTCGTCGGCCAGGCCACCGGCGACGAGGAGCTCTACCAGCTCGGTCTGGCCAACTACCGTGACTGGCTGGCGTACACGAGGCAATGGGGCATCCGCGAGTACAACTCGCCCGTCTACTACGGCATCGACCTGGGCGCCCTCATGATGGCCCACAACTACCTTGCCGACGACACGGTGCGTGCCGAGTTCGCGTGGGCGCTGGACCTGTTCTGGTGGGACATGGCCGCCAACTACTTCCCCGCCCGCGAATCCCTGTCCGGATCACACTCGCGTGACTACGACTTCGTCCGCGGGACCGGGCCCTCGGCCTACTTCCTCAGCATCGAGGGTTGGCAAAACCCGGACAAGCCCCTCAATGCGGGCTACACCACCTTCAACTACCAGGCCATGCAGAGCTACTGGGGTGAGCACATCTACCACCCGCACCCCGCCCACACGGCTCTCGCCTTCAAGCCGGAGAAGGAGGTGGAGGCCATCACGGACCCGGACCGCAACCTGGACCGGTACAACTACGTGAGCAGCAACTGGGCTCTCGGCTCCACCAGCGAGTCCTTCACCAACGTCATCCCCGGCGCCGGCGGCACCACCCCCTACGACAAGCCGTTCAACCTCGAGCTCGGCGGCGGGCGGGAGCTCGGGCAGATCACGCTGGTCCCATCGTGGAACACCGACCCGTACGGCATCGACTACCCCGGCTCCGCGCCCCTGCACGCCCCGTTGTTCCCGACGACGGCACAGCACAAGGGTGCGGTCCTCACGGAGCTGGACCTGAACCCGGCTGGTCAACGGGTCCCTGCCTACTACACGAGCGTCCTCATTCCCGGTGACGCGGACCTCGTCCTCCTCGACGGTGAACCCGTGGACACGCAGGTGCTCGGCGAGACCGTCGGCAGCACCACATCCACCCTCACGGTGATGGCCGGCGGTGCCTGCGGCGTCGTGCGGGTGCTGGGTGCGGCAGGAGTCGAGGGCCAGACCCCGACCGCGTCGCTCGTGGTCGACGGCGCGGGGCTGGAACAGCGGATGGCCCGTTTCACCATCAGCCAGTTCGAGTCGGAGACCCCGGTTCGGCTGACCACGGACTCCGCCCCTGTCGGCTTCTACCTGCAGGCCGCGGACTGCGCGACCGAACAGGACGCGCGTGATCTCACCGCCGCGGTGGCGGCAGCGCCCGTCGTGCACTCCACGGAAGGGGACGTGCGACGCATCCAGCTGACCGCCGTCGACGGCACGCTGCTGGACATCGGCACCGATACGGTCCTGCGGGACCCGGCGCACCGTCTGGTGAACGGCGAGCCGATGGTCGCCACAGACATCCTCACCGTCAACGGGGCGCCGGTCTACAAGCGGGCCCTGCCCGAGTCCGGCAAGGCGCCGTTGCCGAAGCGGCCCTGGGACAACTGACCACCAGTGCGGCCCGCGCCGGGAGAACTCCCGGGGCGGGCCGTCAGGGTGACCTGATGCGCGATTGAGTGGTGCTGTTCATCGACAGTCACGTGCACTATCCACTTGACTGTCGATGAACAGCACCACTCGGGGCGGTCCCTCAGGCAGCGGGCGGCGCGAGCAACAACACGGCCTGCTCCAGCAGTGAGACGGCCGCGACGGTGGGCGCGGGATCTGGGACGGGTCCTCCGTGCATCACGGCGGCGATCCGGGTGGTGACTGGGGCCAGGTAGTCGGGGCCGAGATCCAGGCTGATGGGACCCTCGCCGAGGTCCATGCTGAAGCCGACGGTGGCGGCGTGCAGCTCGAGCCGCAGCCGGCAACCGGACAGGAGTGCCTCCAGGACCACCCCGTCGCCGTCGGCGATGGCGCGCACATCCTCCGGGGTCCCTGCCTGCCCGGGCCCCAGCGCGATGGTGCAGGCCGTCTCCGCCGCATGGATCCCGTAGAAGAACAGCCCGTCGTATGGGGAGTGGTGGTCCGCCGGGCCCCGGAAAGTGATCTGGGTGGTGCCGCGCGAACGGGCGGCGACCACCGCGGGATGCACGCTCACCGCGGAGCACGAGCCGACGGCCGCCCCGGACTTCCGCGCCAGGTCCAGCAGGTGCGCGGCGTCGCGGTGCGTCGTGGCCAGAGGCTTGTCCACGAAGGTCGCAAGCCCCGCCAGCAGCCCCGGTTCGGCGAGAGCACGATGGCGGCTGCCCTCGCGGTGGGTCACGAGGATGCCGTCGCTGGCGGCCACGACGTCGGCCACTTCCGGCAGCACCGTGATGCCCCGGGCAACCAGGTGGGCGTCGCGCTCGGGGGACTCGGCCAGCGCGCTGGTGATCCTCAGCCCGGGGAAGCGCCCCTCGGGGTTGAGGTGCCGGATGAACTCGTCGATGTGGGTGGTGTCGGTGCCGAGCACGCCGATGCGCAGGACCATGGGATCAGGCGATCGCGCTGGCCGGCTCCCCGCGCCACTGGTCCCGGTTGGCGGCGATGAAGGTCTCGTCCAGGAGTTCCGGGTAGCGGCGCCGGACCTCGGCGATGGCCTCCGCCTGCCCGGGTGAGAGGCGCTCCTGCGGTGACAGGCAGACGTTGGACTCGATCAGGCCTTGTTGTCTCAGCATCTCGTTGATCCCGGACACGCAGCCGGCGAAGCCGTTGTGCGGGTCGAAGACGGCGGCGTTCACCTCGACGAGGTGGTTGGCCACCTCGTGGTGTTCGGGTCTGGTCAGGCCGCTGGTGCGGGCGGCCATGACGTCGGCCACCAGTTGCACGGCGGCCCGGGTGCCGACGGCCCACTGCCCGAGCAGGCCGCCGGAGAACTCGACCTTCCGCTCGACGCTGCCCACCACCCGGGTGGTGGGCAGGAGCAGGTCGGCCACGATGGTGTCGTCGTTGCCGGTCAGGAGTGCGATGTCCCGCCAACGGTCGGATTCCAGGAGGGCGACGGCGACGTCGCTGGTGCGGTATCTGTCGAACGGGGCGGCCTTGACGGCGACGACGCTCTCCAGTTCGAACAGCGCGCGCCAGTAGCCGGGGGACAGGTAGACGCCCCGCACGCTCTCCTGCAGGTAGAAGCCGATGGTGGGCAGCACCTCGCCCACGGCCCGTGCTCGTTCGAGCATGGCGTTCTCGGAGGGATTCTGCATGCCGTACCCGCACAGGAGGGCGGCGCCGTAGCCGTGCTCGCGGGCCATCTCGGCCTCGCGGACGGCTTGTTCGGTGTCCCCGCAGATGCCGGCGATGAGGGCCATGCCGGGGTTCGCGGAAGCGGTGGTGGCTGCGGCGGCCTGCTGCCACACCTCGCCCAGAAGGGCCTCATCGTGGTGCAGCTCGAACTGGGTGGTGTGCACCCCAACGGCGATGCCGTGGGCCCCGGCGGCGGCGTAGTACCTCGTGAGCGCGGTCTGGGAGGCCCAGTCGACGCGGGCGTTGCCGTCCAGCGCGAGCGGGTGGGCGGGAATGGCGACGCCCTGCTGGAACCAGGCGGCGTCCAGGGGGAGGGACATCAGAAGCTGCCCTCTCGCTGCTGGAATTTGGTGGCCTTGCCCAGTTGGCGGCCACCACTGCGCAGCCAGGCTGCCACCCAGTGGATCACCTGGTGCACCGGGACGGATGGGTAGCCGAAGAGGCTGTGGCACCACGAGGCGTCGTTGAGGAGCGCGTCGTCAGCCTCGTCGCCGGTGATGGCGACCTCGGTTTCCAGCAGCTCCCCGAGCAGGGTGGCGATCCGGCGGGTGCCGATGGTCTCGGGTCCGGTCGCGTTCAGGATGGTGGCGGACGGGTCGGCGATCCCGAGGCTCTGCAGGGTCCACGCGTTCGAGTCGCCCTGCCACACGACGTTGACGGCAGGCATCGTGACGTCGACCGGCTCGCCGGCGAGGATCTTCGTGGCGATGTCCGCGATCACGCCGTAGCGCAGCTCCACCGCGTAGTTCAGGCGGTACACCACCGAGGGCGTGCCCCACGCCTGCCCGGCGTGGGCGAACATCTGCTCGCGGGCCAGGCAGGACTGCGCGTAGTCGCCCACCGGGCCGGTCGGGTCGGACTCGGAGGCGCCGCCGAGGCTGGTGGGACGCAGCGGGTAGACATTGCCCGTGGAGTACGCGACGGTGGGGACCCCGCGGTAGCGGTTGGCCGCCAGTGCGGGGACGGTGCTGTTCATCCACCACGTCCGGGAGGAGTCGCCCGAGCTGCCGAACTTGTGGCCAACCAGGAACAGCATCGCCCCGGCGTCGGGGAGGCCCGCGTAGACGTCGGGGTCGGCCAGGTCTGCTGAGATGGTCTCGATGCCCTGCGCCTCCACCCGCTGCCGGGCCGCGGCGTCGCTCCAGCGCGAGACCCCGATCACCCGGCTCCGGGAGCCGGCCTCGTCGAGGGCACGGCGCGCCATCATCGCGAGGCTGGGCCCCACCTTGCCGCCGGTACCGAGCAGCACCAGGTCCCCGTCGAGCTTCGAGAGTTGTTCGACAACCCCGGGCGTCGGACGGGACAGCAGCTCCTCGAGCGCGGCTTCGTCGCCGGGGACGCTCTCGCTGAATGTGGCCATCTTCCCTCCAGAAATCCTTTTCCATCACCTTATTGGACTGCCCGGCCGGTGGTCAAGCAGCAGATTGTCCGACCGGTGGCGCCATCGTTTGGCGCGGCTCCCGCTTCGAGCGTGTTCAGTAACGCTATTCTGTGGGCCATGAGCGGAGCGAGACTCAGGGACGTCGCACAGGGGGCCGGTGTGTCCTTGGCGACGGCTTCCCGCGTGCTCTCCGGCAGTGATTACCCGGTCAAGGAGGACCTGCGCCGCAAGGTGCTCGAGGTGGCCGAGGCTCTCGACTACATCCCGAACGCGCAGGCCCAGGGCCTCCTGCTGGGCAACCCCGGCTCCATCGGCGTGCTGGTGGGCGACGTGGGGGACCCGTACTTCTCCAGCATGATCGCCGGCATCCACGACGAGGCCACGGTCCGCAAGTACATGGTCACGGTCCTGAACACCGAGCGGGACCCTGCCCAGGAGATCCAGGCATTCCGCTCCCTGCAGGCACAGGGCGTGGGAATGGCCATCATCGCCGGCTCCGGACTGCTGGACGAGGAGTGGCAGCGCAGCATCGCCTCCCGCCTCACCACTTTCACCTCCGACGGCCTGCGCACCGCCGTGGTCATCGGCCGCCACGACGTCGATGCCCCTGTCAGCCGCATCCTGGTGGACAACCGCAGCGCCGGGCGGCAGATCGGCGAGCACCTCGCCGGTCTCGGCCACCGCGAGGTCATCATCCTGTCCGGAAACCCGGCCCTCACCTCCACCGTGGACCGCATCGAGGGCATCCGCGAGGTGCTGGGCGGTTCGGTGCGGGTGCGGCCCGCACGGGGCACCCGTGACGACGCGCACGCCGTGATGGCCGACGCCATGGCGGAGTTCCCCGGCACCACCGCCGTCGTGGGGACGGCCGACCAGATGGCGATCGGCGCGATGGTGTGGCTGCGGGAGAACGGCTACTCCGTCCCGGGGGACGTCAGCGTCGTCGGCTGCAACGACATCTGGGTCTCGCGGGACCTCACGCCCGCGCTCACCACGGTGGCCCTACCGCTGCGCGACATGGGTGCCGCTGCGCTCGAGCTGGGGGTCCGCGCCCGCACGGAGGGGCTCGTCGACGAGACCTTCGAACCCCAACTCGTCGTGCGGGAATCCACCGGTCCGGCCCGGGCCGCTGACTAGTCCGGGGAACGTGCCCGACGCACCGGTCCCCGACGTCGGCGGCTGGTTCCGTTCCGCCGTCGCGGATGTTCCCGACGCCCCCAGGGTGAAGCCGTGGGAGCCGCTGGGAGGGTTCGGCCGGACGTCCTCCGACGCGGAGGTCACTCAGGCGCTGGGGCTCCTGCGCGGGCGCGCCACCATGGTGCTGACCGGGGCCGGGATGTCCACCGGCGCCGGCCTGCCGGACTACCGCGGACGGGACGCGAAGGTCCGCAACCCCATGACCTACCAGGAGTTCATCGGCTCGGACTTCGCCCGGCGCCGGTACTGGGCGCGCAGCACCGTCGGCTGGATGACGTTCGGGGCCGCCCGGCCCGGCGCGGCGCACCGCCTCCTCGCCGAACTGGAGGGCCAGCTCGACGTGGTGGGGGTGGTCACGCAGAACGTGGACCGCCTGCACCAGGCCGCCGGGTCGCGTCGGGTGGTGGACCTGCACGGCTCGCTCGACGGCGCCTACTGCCTCGCGTGCGGCCACCGGGTCCATCGCGATGAGCTGCAGGAGGCGATGCTGGCCCTGAACCCGGAGCTCCGGCACCGACTGCACGAACTCGCCCGGGACAGCGCCACCGCGCCCGACGGCGACGCCGAGGTGGACCGGACCGAGACCTTCGAGTACCCGGCCTGCGCGGTGTGTGGAGGCATCCTCAAGCCGGACGTGGTGTTCTTCGGGGAGAACGCCCGCCGCGAGGTGGTCGCCGAGGCGTTCGCGATTCTTGACGACGCGGAGGTCCTGCTGGTGCTGGGCTCCAGCCTCACGGTCATGAGCGGCCTGCGATTCGTGCGCCACGCCGCTCGCGACGGGGTTCCAGTGGTGATCGTCAATGACGGCCGCACCCGCGGCGACGAACTCGCGACGACGCGCGTGCACGGCCGGCTCGAGGTGGTACTGGCGCGTTGGGCGGAGCTTGGCCGTCCCCGGGGTGGCCCGATGCTCCCGTAGTACCAGTGGCAATTATCCGGGCACCGATGCAGAAGTGATTCCTGTTCAGGCTGAAGCTCAAGATTCTGTAAATCTTGACCAAATACGCTGCGAATCGACTGCCAAACACCGTCGGAGGGCGTAGTGTCCTCCGTGTCGGGACTCCTCGACAAGAACTGAATCCACAGGCTCGTCCCGAAGTCGCGGTGAGAATTGCGCCGAACCGGACGAGCGAGAAGTTTCGCTGGTCGCCGCGAACGTGGCTGAGTGGCAGCACTGCTGCCCCGGCCCGCAAAGCGATTTTCTGGGGGGAAACAGGCGAAACCGGCGGATTCGTTGCAGGAGTGCTCGCACTGGGAGCCGGCAGGTTGGGGGACCTGCCGGCTCCGGCGTGTCCGGGGCCCTGTCGACTCCCAAGCGAGGGCCGACAACCCATTTCTCTTCCGGCTGTGGTGAACTTGTCCCATGGGGAACACGAAGCGTGCCGTCATCGTCGAGGACGATGACGACATCCGGGGTCTGTTGGAAATCGTCCTGGGACAGATGGGCTACGAGGCCATAGCCGCCGTCACGGGAGAGCAGGGGATCACCTCGGTCAGGGAACACGCGCCGGAACTCGTGACGCTGGACATCGGCCTCCCCGGGGTCAACGGGCTCGACGTGCTGACCCAGCTGCGTGAGTTCCACTCCGGCCCGGTGGTGGTGGTCAGCGCCCGGGGCCGGGCCGCCGACGCAGAGCGTGCGTTGGCAGCTGGCGCCGACGGCTACCTCGTCAAACCCTTCAGGCCACGTACGCTCCGGGAGGACCTGGAACGTATCCTCGGGCGATGAGCGACGAGGCGACCGGGACGGAGGTCGAGGCGGGCTCGGGCATGATGCCCATGCTCTCCCAGCCGTTCCACCGATACTCCCTGCAGATGCGGGTCTTCCTCTCGCAGATGCCGCTCATGGTCACGCTGACCGTGACCCTGATCTTCCTGGCGCTGACGGCTGACGACCCGTTCGGCACACCCCTGTTCCAGGCGGGCCTCGTGGTGGTCGGCCTGCTCACCGTCGCTTCGGGGGTGGTGCCCTGGGACCGCACCCCGTACGGCACCTACCTCATCGTGCCGATGCTGGACTTCGTCGCCGTGGCCCTGCTCGCCCATGGCCAGCCCGAAGTCCCCGCCGTCGCGGGCCTGCTCGTGTTCCCGGTGCTGTGGCTGGCGTGGTCCTCCATCCGGCCCAGGCTGATGATGGTGGTCTCGTTCGTCGTCCCGCTCCTGGTGATCATGGGGCCGCGCCTCCTGTTCGCCTCCGAACCGTTCGCGAACCACGTGCTGTCGCGCTCGCTCGCCCTGGCGACGATCTGCCTGGGCGTCTCCGTCGCCACCACCTACATGCAGCGCGAGATGGAGCACCACCAGGAGCAGTTGAGCAAGGAGAAGGAACTCGGCAGCAGCCGCCGTCGCCTCGTCGAGGCCATCATCAACACCGCCGACGTCGGGGTGCTTGCCATCGACAGCGAGGGTCGTGAAATCCTCAAGAACCGGCGCCAGCACAGGCTGCAGGCGAGGGCGGAACCACTCGAGCCGAGCGACGACCCGGGCGAGGGCCGGCTGCTGGTCTTCGGGGGTGCCAGCCGTGAGCTGCTCCCCGTCCAGGACCGGCCGGTACGACGCGCCGCGCGCGCGGAGAGCTTCACCCGGGAGCGGCACTGGCTCGGCGTCGGTGCGGAGCAGCGGGCCGTGAACATCTCCGCCTCCCCGATGCGCGACGAGCAGGGCGAGTTCGCCGGTTCGGTGCTCGTGTTCGAGGACGTCACCGAGCTCGTCGCCGCCCTGGCCGCGCAGGACGAGTTCGTGGCCGGGATCTCACACGAGTTCCGCACCCCTCTGACCTCGATCATCGGCTACACCGACATCCTGCTCGAACGCCCCGAGGACGCCTTCACGGCCGAGGACCGCCGCAGCCTGATCATCGTGCAGCGCAACGCCGAGCGCCTCCTGGGCCTCGTCAACGACCTGCTCGGCACTGCGGCCGGAGTGGTTTCCGTCGTGCACGAAAGGGTGGACCTGAGCGCCATCGCCAAGGAGTGCGCGGAGGCGGCGCACCCGCTGGCGACGCTGAACGGCCTGACACTGCGGTTCGAGTCCGACGGGCCGGCATGGGTGGTGGGCGATCGCGGCCGCCTGGCGCAGGCCTTCGACAACCTCGTCTCCAACGCCGTCAAGTACACCGTCACCGGCGGGGCGGTGGTGCGGGCAGGGGTCCGCGACGGCCGCAGTTTCATGGAGGTGGAGGACACCGGTCCCGGCCTCACCCCGAAGGAACAGCGCCAGATCTTCGACCGCTTCTACCGCACCGAGGGTGCCCGCGCCTCCACCGTGACCGGCAGCGGGCTCGGGATGGCCGTGGTGAAGGCCATCGTGGACTCGCATCGCGGTGAGCTGGAGGTGGACAGCGAGATCGGACGCGGCACCCGCATGACCATCCTCATGCAGGGCGCCGACGACGAGCGGCACCCGCCCGACACTGCGGGTCAGGCCGACTGACGGCTCACCCGACGACGGCGGGGCGGCTCCCGGCCAGCCAGTGCGCCTCGCGGTCCAGCAGTGAGCGCTTGACCTCCTCGCCCCAGGCGAAGCCGCCGAGGCTGCCGTCGCTGCGCAGCACCCGGTGGCACGGTACGAACAGGGCCGGCGCGTTGCGTGCGCAGATCCCGGCAGCGGCCCTGACCGCGGCGGGCGAGCCGACCACGTCCGCGAACGCCGTGTAGCTGAGCGGTTCCCCCGGCCCGATCCGGCGCAGCGCCGCCCAGCCCGCGAGCTGGAGCGCGGTGCCGTGGTGGCGCACAGCCACGTCGTCGATGGCGGTGGGGTCGCCCGCGTAGTAGGCGCGCACGGCGTCGGCGGCGACGGTGGTGCCGCCGGTGGCGACGGTGACGTCGAGCGGGCGAAGGCTCGGGTGGATGCGGGCGACGACGGCGTCGACGTCGGCGCTCCAGCCCGAGGCGAGCACGGCCCCGTCGCCGTCGACGACCAGCGTGAACGGCCCGTCGGGGGTGTCGATGGTGCGGGCGGTGGTGGTCATGGGGTCTCCTTCACTGCGGGGGCGGCGCTGGCGCGCCACAGGTGCATGGACAGGTAGCTGCGCCAGGGGGCCACGCGGGCGGCCCAGGCCTGGAGGGTCAACGGCTCGTGGGGGATGCCGACGGCGGCGGCGCCGGAGCGCAGGGCGAGGTCACCGGTGAGGATGACGTCCGGGTCCCCAAGCACGCGCATCCGGACGTAGTCCGCGGTCCAGGGGCCGATGCCGCGGCGGGCCAGGAGTGCCGTGCGCTGCTCGGGCCCGTCGTCGGCATGGCTGAGTCGGAGCTCACCGGATGCAAGTGCCGCGGCGGCCTCCACGACGGCCCGGATCCGGGCTGCGGGCCCGGTCAGGACCTCGGCGCCGTGCTCGGCGATGGCGGCCATCGTCGGGAACAGCCGACGGCGTGCCCCGGCGATGGTGACCTCCGGGCCGAGGGCGGCCACCAGCCGGGTCAGGTGCGTGCGTGCCGCGGCCACCGAGATCTGTTGGCCCACCATGGCGCGGACGAGAAGCTCGTGCGGGTCCGCTGTGCCGGGCAGCCGGATGCCCGGGGTGGCGGCCACCAGCGGCGCCAGCTCCGGGTGCCGGCCGAGCGCGGCGTCGACGGCGAGCGGGTCGGCGTCGAGGTCGAACAGCCGACGGACGCGGGCGACGAGCGTGGCCAGGTCGTCCAGGTGCTCGAGCTGGGCCTCCAGGCGCAGCCCACCGTCGACGCTGAGCCGGAACCAGCCGGTGCCGGAGGGCAGGGCGAGGGTGCGCTCGAAGCTGGTGGCGTCGCCGGACTCCATGCCGGCGAGCGCCCGGGCGGCCATCCAACCGAACAACCCGGCGTGGTCGAACGGTTCGCGCACGGGCAGCGTCAGCGTGAGCCCCGCGGGTACGGTGCGGCCGCGCCGGGTGGCGCGCAGCTGCGTCGGGGTCATGCCGAACACCTCACGGATGGTGTCGTTGAACTGCCGGACGCTGGTGAAGCCGGAGGAGAAGGCGACGTCCGTGGCGGGCAGGTCCGTGCCCACCAGCAGCATCCGGGCGGTGTTGGCGCGCTGCGCGCGGGCCAGCGCCAGCGGACCGGCGCCGAGTTCCGAGGTCAGGAGCCGGGTGAGGTGCCGCGGCGAGTAGCCCAGCCGCGCGGACAGGCCGGGCACGCCCTCCCGCTCCACCACGCCGTCGGAGATGAGCCGCATGGCCCGGGCGACGGCGTCGCCGCGGAGGTTCCAGTCCGGCGAGCCGGGTGCGGCCTCCGGCAGGCAGCGCTTGCACGCGCGGTAGCCCGCCTCGTGTGCGGCGGCGCTGGTGGGGTAGAAGGTGACGTTGGCCGGTTTCGGGGTGCGGGCGGGGCAGCTGGGGCGGCAGTAGATGCCGGTGGAGCGGACCGCCGTGACGAACTGGCCGTCGAAGCGGGTGTCGCGGGCGGAGATCGCCCGGTACCGCTCGTCGAAGCCCAGCTGTGGTGTCATGCCACCCACTCTGGCACGCGGTCGGGGCGCTCGCTAGCGGATTTCGGACACGGCTGTCGGCGGGTCAGAACCCGAGTTCGTGCGCGTACAGCTGGAGGTCCTGCAGGCGTTGCGGGTCCAGTGCGGAGGCGTGGCTGAAGGTGTGCTGCACCAGGTGCTGGGCACGCGCGTGCTGCCCGAGCAGCCGGTAGCCCTCGGCGAGGGCGAGCGCCTCCTCCAGCATGCGCGGGTCCTCCCAGCCGAGCGAGCGCAGCCCGCGGTTCATGAGTTTCTGCTGGAGTTCGACGAACCGGACCAGGTCGCCGCGCTGCCCGGTCCGTTGGGCGCGCCTGTGCAGACCGACGATCCCGCGCGGCCCGGTGCGCTGCCAGACCAGCAGCGCCAGGTAGGCCGCCACCAGCACCGGTCCCAGCACCAAGGCCGCCACGCCAACGCCACGCGACGGGTCCCCGGTGGAGACCGTCTGCTGCGTCATCAGCAGGATGGCCGGCACCAGCGCCGTCGCCAGGGGGAGGAGCAGCCAACTGGCGACGCGGGCCCGCGTCGAGTACACCCACAACCCGACGAGCCACAGCCCCACCGGCAGGATCACCAGGAGGGTGAAGGCGGCCAGCACGTACTGGGGCGTGCTCGTGGCGGGGCCCGGGAACAGCGAGGCCAGCGGGGACTCGAGCGCCAGCCACTGGACACCCTTAGCCAGCACCGCCACCAGCACTGCGACGGCGATGATGGGGGACACGAGTGCGAGGTAGGCGGTGAAGTCGACGCCCGACGGGACGCTGGGCTGTTGGGCGCCCTCGTGCAGGCGGCGCTGGTCGTTCTCCCGCCGGTCCAGCTCGGCCTGGGCGTGGCGGTTGCCGTCCTGCGCGGCCGCCTTGACGACGTGGTCGGACTCGAAACCGAAGGAGGACATCAGCCTTCCCAACCCGTGGGCGCCGGTGCCGCCGCCCCGACGAGGAGCTTCCGCCGGGCCGAGGAGCGCGCCCGGTTCACGAAGAGCCACACGATGAAGCCCGCGGTCACGAGCCCGAGGCAGATGATCGGGACCAGGGCGAGCAGTCCGTCACCGGCGACGACTCCCTCGGCGGTCCCGGGCCTGCCGGCCTCCCACCAGGCGGCGTGCCCCGCGGCGAACAGCCCCAGCCAACCACCCAGCCACAGCAGGGCGGCCACCACGTAGCCTCCCCGTCCCGGTCCCGTGCGCAGGCGCATGCCCTTCGGAAGTCGATCCGTTCCCCCAGCCATGCCGGAGACTCTACGGAGGACGCCGCGGCCTCGGGACAGGTCCCGAGAACTCGGGCGGCACCCGTGCGGGGTGGCTAGTGTGGCGTCATGCGCGTTCGCGAGGACATCAAGAGTTGGCTCACAGACATGGACGGAGTGCTCGTCCATGAGAACAATGCGCTCCCGGGCGCACAGGAACTGATCGCCCAGTGGACGGCCGACGGCACCGAGTACCTGGTGCTCACCAACAACTCCATCTACACCCCGCGCGACCTCGCCGCCCGGCTCAGGGCGTCCGGTCTGGACGTTCCGGAGGAGCGGATCTGGACCTCTGCCCTGGCGACGGCGGACTTCGTCGCCTCCCAGAAGCCGGGCGGCTCCGCGTACGTGATCGGTGAGGCCGGCATGATCACCGCCCTCCACGAGCGCGGCTTCATCATGACCGACAGGGACCCCGACTTCGTCATCGTCGGCGAGACCCGCACCTACTCCTTCGAGCAGGTGACCACCGCCATCCGGCTGATCGCCGCCGGTGCCCGCTTCGTCGTCACCAATCCCGACGCCACCGGCCCCAGCGCCGAGGGCATCCTCCCCGCCACCGGTGCCATCGCCGCGCTCATGACCAAGGCGACGGGGCTGCACCCCTACGTCGTCGGCAAGCCCAACCCGATGATGTTCCGCTCGGCGTTGAACAAGATCGGAGCCCACTCGGAGGAGACCGGCATGATCGGTGACCGCATGGACACCGACATCGTCGCCGGCATGGAAGCCGGCCTGCACACCGTCCTGGTCCTGACCGGCATCGCCACCCGGGAGAACATCCAGACGTTCCCCTTCCGCCCCGTGGAGATCCTCGACGGCGTCCACCAGTTGGTGCGGGACTACGACGCGGGCTCCGTGAACGTGTAACCGAGAGCTTGGCTGTTGGAGCCCTCGGTTGCAGCAACATCGGCCCGCGAGGTCACTGCAACCGAGGACTTGGCTGTTGGAGTCTTCGGTTGCACTCACCCGCACCGGGGGCAACTGTGGCGTTGACCCCTCCAGCCGCCCTGCCGCAGTCCGGTACCCACCTCGCCCGCGACGCGACACGGTGTTCCGGCCACCGCCCGCATGCCGTAGCGAAACGTCCGATTGCCGTTGAGCAGGTTCCCGTTGTCGCGCGCCATGTCGTCGTGGGCTGCCAGGCCCTCGTGGAAGGCGCGCCCGTCGAGCTCCACCAGCACGCCGTACTCCTCGTACCCGACGTCGGTGAACCCCCTGCGCGAAGCCTCCGCCTGTCGTGTGCCCACCGGCAGGCCATGGGCCAGCGCGACGTCATGCAGGTACCGACGCTCGATCGGCGACTCCGTGCCCGAATCATGGTCGTGCGCGATGTCGGCCAGCAGCAGACGGTTGGGATGATTTCGCGTGGCCCCCAGGGCCTCGCGGAGCTGCGCCGTCGTGGTGTTGCGGGACTTCACCGCGCGGGAGACGTGGCCCACGACGTCGTCGACCGTCGCGTCCATGCACATCTCGACCACGGCGTCGGCCAGGGACAGCCGCGGCGGCTGGGTTTCCGGTGCACGTGTGCGTGTTGCATGACCGAGGCGGAGGGACCCCAGCGCCGGGTGCCCCTTCAGTCGTCGCGGCGTCCAGACCTTGATCGTCCGAGGTTGCCTCGCCGCTCCCCACAGGTGAGCAGCCGCCGCCCCACCGAGCACGGCGCCCTCACCCGCCAACAGCAGTCCTCCCCACGCCAGTCCCAGCCATCCGGGCTCCTCCACGACGGACCACAGTCCGCGCGTGAGGGACTGCCAGTGCCCCTCGCGGGCCAGGCGGTCGAGGACCGCTCGGGTGACGCCGTGCTCCAGTGCCTGCGCAGGGGTGAACACACCGTTCTGGATGCGGATGAGCGAGCGGAGTTCAGGTGGGACGTCGACCTTCTTCATGCCCACACTCTGGGAGTCTGGCTCCGCGATCCGTCAGGGAGCACGTGGCGCTGTGGACAACACTGCAACCGAGGGCTGGGCTGTTGGAGCTTTCGGTTGCACCGACGATGGGGCCCGGTGTTGCTGCAACCGAGGGCTTGGACGTTGGAGTTCTGGGTTGCACGGACCTCGCGGGAGCTGGTTTGTGCCGATCTGGGAGGATGGGGCATAGCTTTCCGACGATGCAAAGGACTTCCCATGGCTGACTGGGCGCAACTGCAGACCGCACTCATCGAAGCGCTCGCCTCGCTGAACCCGGGCGGGAACCTCGTGGTGAAGAAGGAGTCGCCCGAGGTGAGGATGCAGTTCTCCGTGTCCGCCGAGGGTGACCGACTGCACGCCGAGATCACCAACGGCAGCTCCGACGACGAACGCCTCGCCTCCCGCGGGTGGGAGTTGTGCGACGCGTGGGGTGGCGTCTGGCGTCGCTCCACGGCTTGGCCCGCCACAGCGGAGCAGGTCACCGAGGCGGTGAACGAGGCCGCGTTCGTCGTCCGGAACTGGTGGGGCAACCCGCGCCCGGACGGCTTCGGCTACCTGGCGTGGGAGGAGCCGACACCGTCGCCGGCGTGGCAGTTCTGGAAGTCGGGCAAGGAGAAGTCCCTCACGTTCCCGGGCCTCGGGCTGCCGAAGGCGCCGGAGCCGGACCCCAACTCCTGAGCCACATTAGAGTTCTCTAATCCCAGACTCCGCACGCGCTAATCTGCGCCCGATTGACTGGTGCCCAGTCGAAGGAGGAACAGATGTCACCGGTCAAGCGAACCGCCAGTTGGGTCGTCGCGGGCGTGCTCGGTCTGGCGGTGGTGCTGGCCGGGGTGCTCGCGTCGGTCGCGAGCCCGGGCGGCGAGCAGCAGAACGAGCCCGCCATCACCATCTCGCCCAGCGCGGTACCGAGCGAGAGCCCCGAGCCCAGCGAGAGCCCCTCCCCGAGCCCGACGCCGTCGCCCTCCCCCTCACCCTCGCCCACCCCGACCGCGGGCACCACCGCGCCGGCTGACACGCCTCCGGCCACCACCCAGGCGCCCGCTCCCCAGACCACCAAGGCAGCCCCGCCGCCGGCACCCAAGACCACGAAGGCGGCCCCGCCGCCGGCGAAGAAGACCACCGCCAAGCAGCCCCCGCCACCACCACCGGTCCACGTCGACGACGACGATGACGACGATGACTGGGACGACGACGATGACGATGATGACGACTGGGACGACGATGACGATGATGACGACGATGACGACTGACAGGTCCCTCGTCTGACCCCCTGAACGGCTGCCCCGGTGTCCCCCGCACCGGGGCAGCTCCTTGTTCACGCCCGGCCCCGGCGCTGGTGAGAGGTCTGTTACGGGAGGGAAATCGATCGTTACCGGGGCGGAACGTGCGCAGGCATTTGGCGAAACGGCAGCTTCCTAGTGTCGGTGGCACCTGCCCGTGACAAGCGGGTGGGTGACCTGATTCCCACCCCAGGAGCCCATCGTGACCGAAGCCAGCACCGCAACCCGCCACGTGATCGTCGTCGGTGGTGGCATGGTGGCCGCCCGTCTGGTGGAAGCCCTGCGCGCCCGCGACGTCGACGGCCGCTGGCGGATCTCGGTGTTCGCCGAGGAGCCCCGCAGGCCGTACGACCGCGTCGCACTCACCAGCTACTTCTCCGCCCGCGACCCGGAGGAGCTGAACCTCGGCTCCGGCGAACTGTGGGAGGACCCGCTGGTCACGTTCCACAGCCGCTGCGCCATCACCGGGATCGACCGCGCCGCGCAAACCGTCACCGACCGCCTCGGGCGCGTCCACCACTACGACGAGCTCGTGCTCGCCACCGGCTCCAGCGCCGCCGTCCCGCCCATCCCCGGCGCCGACCTGCCCGGCGTGTTCGTGTACCGGACCATCGACGACGTCGCGGCCCTGCGCGGCTGGGTGGAGAAGAAGCGCAAGCCGGAGTCCTGGAACGGCGACTGGGACCGCTCGGTGCGCGGCGCCGTCATCGGCGGCGGCCTGCTGGGCCTGGAGGCGGCGGGTGCGCTGAAGGCACTGGGTGCCCACGCCACGGTCATCCAGAACGGCACCCACCTGATGAACACCCAGATCGACCTGGGCGGCGGCATGGCGCTCGGCCGGCTCATCAACGCCATGGGCATCGCCGTGCGCTGCGACGCCATCACCAGCGGGATGAAGCCGTCGCGCCGCACCGGCCACGTCGGCCGGCTCGACTTCGTCGGCGGCAGCCGCCTGGACGTCGATGTCGTGGTCGTGGCCACCGGCATCAGGCCCCGCGACGAACTGGGCCGCGCCGCCGGGCTGCCGATCGGGGAGCGGGGCGGCGTCGTCGTGGACCTCGACTGCCGCACCGAGGACCCGCACGTCTGGGCCGTCGGCGAAGTGGCGTGCATCGAAGGACGCTGCATCGGGCTGGTCGCGCCCGGCTACGCCATGGCCGAGGTGGTGGCCGACCGCCTGCTCGGCGGCGCCGCCGAGTTCCCGGGCGCGGACACCGCCACGAAGCTCAAGCTGCAGGGCGTCGACGTCGCCAGCTTCGGCGACACCCACGCCGAGACCCCGGGCGCCATCGAGTTGGTCCACTCAGACCCGCTCGCCGGCGTCTACAAGAAACTCGTCGTCTCCGACGACTCCCGCACCCTCCTGGGCGGGGTCTTCGTGGGCGACGCCGCCCCGTACGCGTCACTGCGGCCGCTGCTGGGCACCGCGCTCCCCGGCGACCCGAGTCTCTTCCTGTTGCCGGAAGGGGCCGGGTCCCAGGGGGCGCCCACGCTGGAACTGCCCGACGACGCCACCGTCTGTTCCTGCAACAACGTGTCCGCCGGCACCATCCGCGGCGCCGTCACCGAACACGGCTGCACGGACCTGGCCGGAGTGAAGGCCTGCACCCGCGCCGGCACCAGCTGCGGGTCCTGCCTGCCGCTGGTGAAGAAGATCACCACCACCGAACTCGAGCGCGCCGGCGTCGAGGTCTCCAACGCGCTCTGCGAGCACTTCGACCTCTCCCGCGCCCAACTCTTCGATGCCGTCCGGGTGGCGGAGCTGCGAACCTTCACCGAGATCATCGAGCGGTTCGGCCGCACCCCCGAGGGCCTCGACTCACCGGGCCGCGGTTGCGACATCTGCCGTCCGGTGGCCGCCTCCATCCTGGCCTCGCTCTACAGCGAGCACGTCCTCGACGGCGAACACGCCACCCTGCAGGACACCAATGACCACGTGCTGGCCAACATCCAGAAGGACGGCACCTACTCCGTCGTGCCCCGGATCCCCGGCGGCGAGATCACGCCCGAGGGCCTCATCCTGATCGGTGAGGTGGCGCGCGACTTCGGCCTCTACACCAAGATCACCGGCGGTCAGCGCATCGACATGTTCGGCGCCCGCATCGAGCAGCTCCCCCACATCTGGCGGCGCCTGGTGGAGGCCGGCTTCGAGTCCGGCCACGCCTACGGCAAGTCGCTGCGCACGGTGAAGTCCTGCGTCGGGTCCACCTGGTGCCGCTACGGGGTGCAGGACTCGGTGGGCATGGCCGTCGAGCTGGAGCTCCGCTACCGCGGGCTGCGCTCGCCCCACAAGCTGAAGCTGGGCGTGTCCGGCTGCGCCCGAGAGTGCGCCGAGGCCCGTGGCAAGGACGTCGGCGTGATCGCCACTGACAAGGGGTGGAACCTCTACGTCGGCGGCAACGGCGGCTTCACGCCCCGCCACGCGCAACTCCTGGCCGAGGACCTCACCTCCGAGGAACTGCTGCGCACCATCGACCGCTTCCTCATGTACTACATCCGCACCGCGGATCGGCTGCAGCGCACGGCCGCATGGCTGGAGGACCACGAGGGCGGCCTCGAGGCCATCCGTGAGGTGGTCCTCGAGGACTCGCTGGGGATCGGGGCGGACCTCGACGCCGCCATGGCCCGCCACATCGGCAACTACCACGACGAGTGGCGCGCCGTCCTCGAGGACCCCGAGAAACTGCGTCGGTTCAACTCCTTCGTCAACGCCCCCACCCAGCCAGACCCGGACCTGGCCTACGTCGCCGAGCGCGGCCAGATCCGCCCCGCCAGCCCCGACGAGCGCCTGGCGCTCGCGGGCGCCGTCCCCGATGGCCCGGTCATGATCGCCGGCGCCGAACTGGAGGTCCGTCGATGACCCTGCTGTCCCTTCACCCAGACACCGAGACGACGTGGGAGCGGGTGTGCCTGCTGCAGGACCTCCTGCCCGAGCGCGGCGCCGCGGCCATCGTCGACGGCGTCCAGGTGGCGCTGTTCCGCCTGGCCGACGACACGGTGCACGTCATCCAGCAGCTGGACCCGTTCTCGGGCGCCAACGTGATGTCGCGCGGTCTGGTGGGCACCCGCGGCGGTGCGGCCACCGTCGCCGGCCCCATGTACAAGCAGGTCTTCGACCTGGCCACCGGCCGCTGCCTGGACGAGGCGGGCTACACCCCCAGACCCGGCCTCGCCGCGGACTTGGCCACCTGGCCCGTGGCCGTGCACGACGGCGTGGTCCACGTCGGCCACGCGCCCGCGACGGATGCGGGGGACGCGGCATGACCAGCCCCGCCCTCGCCCGCCGCCCGGCGCCGCTGACGGAGCCGCCGGTGCTGGTGGGCTGCTCGCACGGCACCAACGACCCGGCCGGCCGCGCCGTCGTCCGGGGAATCCTCGACGACGTCCGCGCCCTCCGCCCCGACCTCGAGGTCCGCGAGGCCTTCGTCGACGTGCAACGTCCCGAGGTGGCCGACGTCGTGTCCGCCGTCGTCGCGCCGGGGGACGAGTGCCGCGATGCGGTCGTCGTCCCGCTGCTGCTGTCTGCCGGCTACCACGTGGGCGTCGACATCGCGGAGGCCGTGGCGCCCCGTGGCGACGACGCGGGCTCGGCCAGCGCGGCGGGACCGCTGGGGCCCGACCCCAGGCTCGTCGACATCCTCATGGACCGGCTCGCCGCCGCCGGGACCCGTCCGTTCGACGCCGTCGTCGTGGCGGCGGCCGGCTCCAGCAGGCTCGATGCCGCGGCCGACGTGGCGCAGGTGGTGGCGGCGGTGCGGCGTCGCCACCGGGGACCGGTCAGCGTTGGTTACGGCGCCATCGCGCAGCCGTCGGTGGCCGACGCCGTGGCCGCCGCGCGGGCGGGGCTCGGCCACGTGCCGCACCCGCTGGACGCCGCCCCGCGGGTGGTGGTGGCCTCCTACCTGCTGGCGCCCGGCCACTTCCACGACCGGCTCCTGACTGCCGGCGCGGACGTGGTGTCGGCACCCTTGGGGCCCGACCCGAGGCTCGCCGAGATCGTCGTCGAAAGGTATGGGCGAGAAGCCATGTTTACGTAACCATTTCTGTGTTACCGTTCACACGCCAAGCAATTCCGGACTCAGGGTTGAGGGGAATCGAATGCGTTTGAACACCAGGCTGGGTGCGCTCCTGGCCACTACCGCGATGGTGACCGCGGGTATCGTCACCAGCCAGACCTCGGCGGCCGCGCCGGGCGACGACGAGGGCCCGGCGCCCGACGTCACCATCACCGTCGACCCGAGCTACGCCAACCCCGACTTCCAGGGCTGGGGCACCTCGCTGATCTGGTTCGCCAACGCCACCGGCGGCTACCCCGACGAGATCCGGGAGGCGCTCTACGAACGCGTCTTCGGTGACGACGGGCTGCGCCTCAACATCGCCCGCTACAACGTCGGCGGCGGCAACGCGCCCGACGTGACCGACTACCTCCGTGCCGGCGGCGCCGTCGAGGGCTGGTGGGCCGCCCCCGAGGGCACCACCCGCGACGACAAGGACTGGTGGGACCCGGAGAACCCCGAGCACTGGGACGACGACGCCGACGCCACGCAGCGCTGGTGGGTGGAGCGCACCAAGGGCGACATCACGCACTGGGAGGCGTTCTCGAACTCGCCGCCGTGGTTCCACACCGTCTCCGGCTACACCTCCGGCGGTTTCGACTCCACAGCCGAGCAGGTCCGCGCCGAGTCCGTCGGGGACTTCGCCGCCTACATGGTGGGTGCCGTCAAGCGCCTCGAGGCCGCCCACGGGATCACGGTGGACACCATCGACCCGGTCAACGAGCCCAACACCAACTACTGGGGCACCACCCTGGTGGACGGGGAACCCGTGGGCGGCCGCCAGGAGGGCGCCCACGTCGGCCCGCAGCGGCAGGCCGAGATCATCGACGCGCTGGCCGCGGAGCTGGCCGCCGCCGACACCGACGCCGTCGTCTCGGCCATGGACGAGACCAACCCCGGCACCTTCGCCACCAACTGGCGCGCCTACGACGAGGAGACGCGCGGCAACGTCGCACAACTGAACGTCCACACCTACGGCACCGGCGGCCGCACCACCGTGCGCGACATCGCCAAGATCGCCGACAAGCCGCTGTGGATGAGCGAGGTGGGCGGCAACTGGGGCACCGGTCAGGACTTCGTGTCAATGGATCCCGGCCTCGGGCTCGCGCAGCACGTCATCGGGGACCTGCGGCTCCTGGAGCCGGACGCCTGGGTGTTCTGGCAACCCGTCGAGGACTACGACAACATGGCTCCCGGCGGCGAGTCCGAGCTGGGCTCCAACTGGGGCTCCATCCAGCTGCCCTTCGACTGCACGGCCACCGACACGCTGGAGACCTGCCCCATCTTCACCAACTCGAAGTACAACACCGCGCGCAACTTCACCCACTACATCGAGCCCGGCTCCACCCTGGTTGCCACCGACGACGCGGACACCGTCGCCGCCGTCAACGCCGACGGAGTGGGCGCCTCGCTGGTGCACGTGAACTCCGGTGCGACGCAGCGCACGGTGCGGCTGGACCTGAACGGCTTCGCCGAGACCGCGGGGGCCGTCGTGACGCCCATCGTCACCACGGAGTCCTCGCCGCTGGTGGCGGGGGAGCCGGTGGCGGTGGTCGACGGCGTGGCGGACCTCGTGGTCCCAGCCCGTTCCGTGGTGACCTTCGAGGTCAGCGCCGTCTCCGGCGTCGACGAGACCGCCGCCCTCGGGCAGGACGGCCACCTCTACCGGGTGGTGGGCACCCAGTCCGGCCGCGCGCTGGCCGACGGCCGCACCATCGAGGACGTCGACTCCTCGGACCCGGCCCAGGCCTGGTACCTGGAGCGCACCTCCGGCGGCTTCACCAACACCGCCACCTACACCCTCACCTCCGCCGCCGGCGAGGTGCTGACCTCCGACGACGGCGCCACCGAGTGGATTCTCTCCACCCCCGGCGACGGCACGTACACCCTTGTCAGCGCCCTCGAGGAGCAGGTGCTCGAGGTGGGCGGCCAGAACACCGCCGCGGGCTCGGAAGTCACCATGTGGCAGCCCAACTCCGGCGCCAACCAGCAGTGGCGCATCGAGGACGTGACGCTCGCCGACATCGACGACATCGAGGTCACCACCCTGGTGGGTGTCCTGCCCCAGCTGCCCGCCGAGGTCTCCGGGACCACGGTCGCCGGCGCGGCAGAGAAGGTGGCCGTGACGTGGGAGACGGTGGCCGAGTCAGCGGTGGCCGCAGCTGGGTCGTTCACCGTCGCAGGCAGCTTCACCGACGTCGCCGGCACCGAGCACGACGTGAGTGCCACCGTTGTCGTGATCGCGGGCCAGTGCGTCCGCGATGCGCACACCACCGCCGCTCCCGGCCTGCTCGGGGAACTGCCGGCCACCGTCGCCGTGCTCGGCGGTGACCCGGCCGGCGGCGAGGTGCAGGTTCCGGTGGTCTGGGACGAGGTCACCGTCGACGACGTGGCCGAGCTCGGCCTGGTGGAGGTGGCCGGCGTCGCCACCCTGCCCGACGGGACCACCGCGCCGGTGCGGCTGCTGGTGGACGTGCTGCCCGCCGTCGCCGCCCCCATGGCCGACGCCCCCGAGGTGAGCGCCACGTTCGTCGAACCTGGCTACGGCACCGCCGGGCTGGTCAACGGCAACCTCACGGACAAGGCCTGGTCCAACTGGAAGGCGAGCAACAAGAACCTGAGCGACACGCTGACGGCGGCCTTCGCCTCCGAACGCGAGATCGTCTCCGCCACCTGGCACTTCTACGCCGACGGCAGCTCCCTGTCCTGGCCGGTGACCATCCGGGCCGAGGCGCTGCAGGGCGAGGAGTGGGTGGCCGTCGGGGACGCCGTCGAGGTGGGCGGGGTGGCCGGCACGGGGCCCGTGGTGGAGGTGCCGCTCGACGTCACCGCTGCCCAGGTGCGCTTCGTGTTCACCGCCCGCGACAACACCCACATGGTGGCCAGCGAGGTGACTTTCCTCGGCATGGGGATCGACGCCGAACTGCCCGAGCGGGAGCTCGGCTGCACCCCCCTCCCCGGCACCGATCCGAGCGCGGAGCCCACGCCGTCGCCGACCCCGAGTGAGGAGCCCACGCCGTCGCCGACCCCGAGTGAGGGGCCCACGCCGTCGCCGACCCCGAGTGAGGAACCGACGCCGTCGGCCAGTCCGACGCCCACCGCGACGGTGACCGTCATCGCCGAACCGCCCGCGGGGGACGTCTACTCCGTGCCGGGGTTCCACAACTTCGGCGGAAGGCTGTGGCACACCACCTGCGAGCCCTACTCGCAGACCATCCGCTGCAACACCGAGATCTGGGCCACCAGCGTCACGGTGGAGGACGGGCGGTTCGTGCAGCGCAACGGCTGGGTGCACAACAACCTCACCTACCTGCCGTTCATGACACGGGCGGCGTGGGCGGCCAACCCGCTCGGCCACGCGGGGGAGTGGACGGCCGCCGACGGCAGGCAGTGGCGCACCGAGTGTGACACCGCCCAGACCGGCCGGGGTGCCTGCCGTACTTGGACTTGGAGCACGCTGGTCGCCTCGCAGCAGGGTGCCGACGGCGTCTGGACCCACCGCGTCACCCAGGACTGGGTGTTCAACAACATGGTGCGGTTCAGGACGAACTGAGTGGACTCAGACCAGGCGGTAGCCCATGCCGCGGACGGTCTCGAAGCGTTCCTTGCCCAGCTTGGTGCGCAGGTAGCGGACGTACACGTCGACGACGTTGGAGCCCGGGTCGAAGTCGTAACCCCACACGTTGCTCAGCAGCTGCTCGCGGCTGAGCACCTGGCCGGCGTTCTGCAGAAACGTGGCGGCCAGCGTGAACTCGCGGGCGGAAAGGTCCACGGCCTTGCCGTCGACGGACGCCTGCCGGGTGCGCAGGTCCAGGGTCAACCCGTTGTGCGAGAGCTCGGTGGCCGAGGCGTCGGCCATGGACTCCTTGCGCAGCCGCAGCCGGATGCGCGCGAGGAGTTCCTCGAAGCTGAACGGTTTGGGCATGTAGTCGTCGGCGCCGCCCTCGAGGCCGGTGACGCGGTCTGTGACCGACGCGCGGGCGGTCAGCATGATGACGGGCACGTTCACGCCCTGGCCGCGGACCCGTTCGAGCACCTCGAAGCCGTCGATGTCGGGGAGGCCGACGTCGAGGATCACCAGGTCGAAGTTGCCGTGCACGGCGAGCGCTGCGCCCTCCACCCCAGAGGCGGTGATGTGGGTGGTGAACCCGGCGGCCTTCAGGCCCTTGGCGACGAACGACGCGATCCGCGCCTCGTCCTCGATGATCAGGATCGTGCTCATCAGTTCTCCTTCTCGGGGGCCAACGGCAGTACCAGCGTGAACGTGGAACCCACACCGTACTCCGACTCGATGTCGAGGCGGCCCCGGTGGCCCTCGACGATGCTCTCGACGATGGACAGTCCCAGCCCGGCGCCCGCCTTCTCGGACACGCCCCGGCCGCGGCCGAAGCGGGTTCGGATCTTCTCGATGTCGGCCTGGTGGATGCCGGTGCCGCGGTCCTCGACGCTCAGGTGCACCTCGCCGCGCACCAGCTCGGAGGCCAGCGTGATGGCGGTCCCGGGCTCGGAGTACTTCACGGCGTTGGCCACCAGCTGCAGCCACGCCTGGGTGATCCGGTCCGGGTCCAGCCAGGCGTCGGCGGACTCGATGCTGCGCAGCCGCCAGCTGCGGTCACCGAGCCCGCGGGAGCGTTCCAGCACCTGGTCCGTCAGCGTGGCGAGCGAGTACCACTCCTGCTTCACGAAGTCGCTCTGCTGGGACTTCGCCAGAGTCAGCAGGTCCCCCACGAGCCCGCCCATCCGGTCCAGCTCGTCGAGGGCCAGTTCCCGGGTCTGGCGGACGTCGCCCGGGTCGTCGACGTCCATCAGTTCCATGTGGCCGCGCACGATGGTGATGGGTGTGCGCAGCTCGTGGCCGACGTCGTCGAGCAGCCTGCGCTGCCCGTCGACGGAGCTCTCGAGCCGGTCGAGCATGTGGTTGATGCTGACCGAGAGTCTCGTCAGGTCGTCGTTGCCGCGTTCGGGGACGCGGCTGGTGAGGTCGTTCTCGCGGATGCTCTCCGCGGCCACCCGGAGCTCCTCCACCGGCTTCAGCAGCCGGCTCACCAGCAGCCAGGACACAGCTGCCACCGCCAGGGTCGCGCCCGCCGCCACCAGGATGAATGCCAGCATCGTCTGGTGGAGTTCCGCCCGTGCGCCGTCGTAGTCGTGCACCTGCACCAGCGCACCCGACTCGTCGGGGAAGTGGACCGGCGTGACCATGTAGCGGTACTCGTGCAGGGCAGTGGTGATGGCTCCGCTGGACACGACGTCGAGGGTGGTCAGCGGCGTCAGGTGCGCCATCAGTTCCTCGTCGGTCTCGGGCGTGAATACGGCGTTGCTCGACGACTGCCACTGCAGGCGTCCGTTGACGAAGCCCACCTCGCCCTCGTGCGCACTGAGCACCGAACGGGTCAGGTAGACCCGCAGGAGTTCCGACGGCCCCGCGAACGGGAGCCCGGTGTCAGGGTCCACGCCCTCGGTGGCGAGCACGGTGAATTCCTCGCGGTTGCCCGCCAGCTCCGTCGTGACGCGCCGCTCGATGGCCTGCGACTCCAGGAAGTAGACCAGTGTGCCCGTCACGGCCAGGGCGAACATCACCGGCAGCACCAGTGCGAGCGAGATCCGCTGCCGGATGGTCACCCGGCGCGGCTCCTTCTTCGATCCTCTGGTGGACACCAACTCATTCTTGCCCATCAGGCCCCCACCTTGGCCCGGGAGAGCACGGCTCCCAGGATCTCCGGCGAGTGGTGGCTGTGCGCCCCGAAGCGGGCGTTGACGCCCAGCACCACGGGCGTGCCGTTGGCGCGACGGCGGACGTCCACCTCGGCCGGCCCCAGGATCCCCAACTCGCGGCAGGCGGACAGCGCCAGGGCCGCTACGTCGGGGGCGTCGGTGCGCTCGACCCTCCGGCCCGCCGGTGCCTCGGTGTGGGCGGTGGTGGCGATGACGTCGTCGCGGGCGTCCTCGGTGAGGTGGACGTCGGCGCGGAAGGCACTGCCCGGGACCAGCTCGGTGACGATCTCGGCCGACGAGAACTCGGGGGCGTCGGCCCAGTCCTCGAACACGCGGATGCCGTTGCTGTGACCGGTGCGCGAGCGGACCACGAACGGTGCCCCGATCAGGTCCTGGACGGGCCGCGACACCTGCCAGCCGTGCACCGACAGCGGGACGGCGATGCCGGCCGCGGCGAGCCTGCGGGTGGTGAGCCACCTGTCGTTGGCGGCCACGACGGCCTCCAGCGGCGCGATCACCGCCTGCGGGAGGTTGGTGGCGGCCCCGACGAGGTGCAGGTCGGAACCGGTGGGGATCAGCAGGTCGGCCCGGTGGCGGGCAACCGCCGCAGCCAATTCGTTGACGTAGTGCGGGTCCCCGACGGCGGGGAGCTGCACCCAGTCGCCCGGGTGGGGTGCGGGGTGGTGGTCGGCGCCGATGGCGTGGACGTCGCGGGCGCGGAGCTGGTCCAGCACGCTGCGCCCGGCAGGGGTGGTGGCCCCGGACACGAGAACTCGCATCAGGCACCACCACCGGGGACGAGGACAGACCAGTTGTACATGCGCTCGATTCAAGCGGTCGGTGCTGAGCGGTGGGTGAGAACCAGATGAGAACGCCCTAATGCGTGCACTTCGACAGGGTGGCGCAGATGGCTCCGTCTCCGGTGCCGAGTGCGCCGGTCAGCGGCGCCGGTTGCGGGGGTGGTCCCGGGCGGTGCGCTCGTTGCCGTGCTTGTAGTTGCCGGTCAGGCGGGCCATCAGCTCCTGCTCGTCGCCGGCCTCCGCGTCAGCCAGGAAGTCAGCGGCCCGCCGCCCGCGCAACAGCCCCGCCTGCCGCCCGTGGTGCGTGATCACCACGGTGCCGTCCTTGCGGACCGAGTACGCGAATCCCTCCGGCTGGTTGCCCATGGCCCCAGTCAAACCCGGGAGGGGGTCACGGGGCGGGATGTGACCAGGGCCTGTCACAGGGTCACTGGGTGATGTCCCAGTTCAGCAGCTTCGCGCGGTCCGCCTTCGAGGTGGAGCCCTGCAGCGCGAGGAGTTCGGCGTAGATGCCGCCGGTGGTGGCGAGCTCGGCGGGAGTGCCCACCTCGTCGATGGCGCCGTCGCGGATGGTGACGATCCGGTCCACGGTGGAGATGGTGGACAGGCGGTGGGCGATGATCAACGTGGTCCGGCCTGCCATCAGCTCCTCCAGCCCCGCCTGCACCTGGCGCTCGGCCTTGGTGTCCAGCGACGACGTCGCCTCGTCCAGCACCAGGATGGGCGCGTCCTTCAGCATGGCCCGGGCGACGGCGATCCGCTGCTTCTGCCCGCCCGAGAGCTTGATGCCGCGCTCGCCGATCTCGGTGTCGAAGCCGTTGGGCAGCTTCTCGATGAAGCCCAGCGCGTTCGCCCGGCGAGCGGCCTCACGCAGTTCCTCGTCGCTGACTCCCGTGCGGCCGTAGGCGATGTTGCCGCGCACCGTTCCGGAGAACAGCGACGCGTCCTGGAACACGACGCCGATCTCGCCGCGCAGCGCCGCCGTCGGCACCTCGGTGGTGGCGCGGCCGTTGACGGTGATGGTGCCCGCCGTGGGGACGTAGAGCTTCATCAGGAGGTTCACCAGCGTGGTCTTGCCGCCGCCGGACTCACCGACGAAGGCGATCCGCTCGCCCCGCCGGATGGCCAGGGACACGTCGCGCAGGACGAGATCGTCGTCGTAGCCGAAGTCCACGGCGTCGTAGGTGATCACCGGGTCCGTGTCCACCCATTCCACCTCGTGGGCGGCCTCGTCCATGGGGTTGTGGGGCTCGTCGGCCTGGTTCATCACGAGGTAGTACTCGTTGCTGCCGGTGACGGCGCGCTGGGTGCTGTCCACGATGTAGCTCATGCCGGTGATGGGCTGCTTGGCGATGTTGACCAGCTGCACCAGCAGCACCATCGCGCCGACGGTGAACTCGCCGCGGGCGGTCTGGATGAAGATGATCAGGTACAGCCCGAAGAACACCAGGTCCAGCACCGCCCGACGCAGCACGTCCATCGCGTGCCACCACCTGGACTGCTCCTTGGTGATGTCCACGGCCTTCTCGAAGCGACCCGTGAACTGCTTCAGCTCCAGCTGCTCGGTGACGAACGACTTCACCACCCGCATCTGGCCGATGACCTCGGCGAAGCGGCCGCCGGCCTGGTCGTACTCGTCGTTCTTCAGCGTCTCCAGCTTCTGCCAGCGCCGCGACGTCAGCGCCGTCAGCCACACGAAGGTGGGGTAGATGATGACCAGCAGCAGCGCCAACCACGGGGAGTGGAACGCCGAGATCACCAGCACCGCCAGCACCGTCAGGATGGTGGTGAAGAAGCCGTTGGCGACGTTCTGCAGGTAGTCCGTGACCGACGTGATGGAGCGGTTCAGCCGCGAGATCAGGGTGCCGGTGAGCTCCGAGTCGAAGTAGCGCTGCGGCAGCCGCAGCAGCTTGTCGAAGTAGCGCTGGGACAGGATCACCCGCAGGCGCGTGCTCATCACGTCACCCAGGTAGCCGCCGATGTTGGTGGACAACGTCGCCGCCAGCATGATGCCCAGCAGCGCCACCGCCAGCCACACCAGCGTCGTAACCGTGCCGCCCTCGCCCGTGGCCATGTCCACGACGGTCTGCGTGGCCTCGGCGATCACGAACGGTGCCAGCAGCGTGGTGGCAGCCGTCAGTACCGACGCTGCGATGATGCCGACGTACATCGGCCACAGGGTCCTTGCGGTGCCCATGATCCGGGCGATGCTTCTCACGCCTACACAGTAGTCACGACGACAAAGCCGGCCCCGAGTGGTCGGGGCCGGCTCAATCGGCGGGTAGGAGTGCCCTTCGAGGCGGCGACTGCTTCCCGGCACCTCAGGGAAACTGGGAACAGTCTCCCCGAGGTGCGAGCGGCAGCGAGCCTCGAGGGGTCAGCTCTTGAACAGCACCAGGTTGTTGAAGACCTCCTTGGTCACCCAGCGGTAGCCGCTACCGTCGGCCTCCACGACCTTGGCGACGATGTAGCTGCGGCAGCCGCCGCGGCCCGTCGTGCTCGTGTCGCACTCGGTGCGCCACTGCCGCCCGTCGATGGTCCACTCGCCGGTGTTGGCCAGCGGGTTGTCGCCCCAGGCGGCGCGGGTCATCTCCGGCAGGTAGGTGAGGTTGTTGAACACCCATGCGGTGCGCTGCTCGAAGCCGTTGCCGGTGTCGACGACGGTGGCGGCCAGGATCTGCGTGGTGCAGCGGGTGGTCTGCGAGTAGGGCTCGCAGTCGGTGAACCACTTGCGACCGTTGACCTCGTGGTAGCCCGGGGTGGTGTACACCCAGGATCCGTCAGCGGGTCGCGACGGGCTGCTGGTGGGGGCGGTCGTGGGGGTCACGGTCACCTCCACCGTCTGCGTGTTCGTCGACGTGGCGGTCGCGGTGGCGGTGGCCGTCGTCGTCGTGGTGGCGGTCGCGGTGGCCGTGGCCGTCACCGTGGGGGTGGCGGTGGCGGTGGCGGTCGCGGTGGCCGTGACCGTGGCGGTGGCGGTCACCGTCGGGGTGGGTGCGGTCACCGTGACGGTCGGCTGCGGGCCGGAGGTCGCGGCGGTGCCGGTCAGCGACACCTCGCCCATGGTCATCCACACGTCGTTCTGGGCGGCCGGGTAGTTGCTGGTGCCCTCGACGATCACGTAGCGGCCCACGACCGGCTCGAAGCTGACCAACTGGTCGACCGACGAGTTCTCGAGGACGGCGGTGGCCGCCGGCTCGCCCCAGGTGGCGGGGTCCTCACCGAACGGGGTGTCGGAGATGTAGACGTTGACGTCCTTGGCCCGTCCGTTGGCGCCGCTCTGGCGCGGCGTGAGGGTGACGGCGCACAGGCTCATCTGCTCGCCCGCGTCCATGCTCAGCCAGTGCGGGTAGGTGGCCGGGGTGCCGGACCAGCGGGAGTGCCAGTACGTGCCCGGGTCACCGTCGAACGCCGCGGCCCAGAAGCCGTTCGGCGCCGGCTCGTTGCTGGTCTGCTCGGAGCTGGCTCCCAGCCCGGTGGGGGTGAACGTCGGACCACAGGTGCCGGTGACCACGACGCCGGCGGTGGTGGCGCCGCCCTCCCAGGCGACGTCGAAGGTGATGGTGTTCGCACCGACGGTCCCATCGGTGGCGACGGTGAACGTCGCCGCACCCACCTCACCGGCTGCGATGTCGCCCAGCTCGGCCGAGGCCGGGGTGAAGGTCAGGCCCTCGATGCTCGGGGCCGTGACCACGACGTCGGACAGGGCATCGGCGCTGGGGGCGCTGACCCGGACCGTGATCTCCGCGTCCACGCCTGGGCGGATCAGGGAGGTGTCGGTGGTGGCGATGGCGCCCAGTTCGGTGCGGGCGGTCCACACGTCGTCGCTCAGGTGCGGCGGCAGCTGGGCGAGCGTCCCGGTGGCGGGGCGCAGGCTCTGGTCCGCGAGCGGGTCCGTCACGGTCGGGGTGGCGGAGAAGTCGATGCTGGACTCGTCGCCCTTGATGGTGGACAGGTCCTGGTTGCTCAGGGCGTTGCGCAGGATGAAGCCCTCCCCGGACGGGATGATGGCCCACTTCTGCACGTTGCGCTCCGGACCGGTGGCGTGCGCGGTGCCGTTCGGGTCCACGCACTCCACCATGTTGGTCAGCGCACCGATGCCCACCACGACGTCGAGCCGCTTCTTGCCCTCGGTGATGGCCAGGCACTCGCCGGTGGCCAGGTTCTTCAGCTGGTAGTAGTGGTCGTGCGCGGAGGTGAGCTGCCAGGTCTGCAGGTCCTCGACGACGTCGCCGCGGGCCTCGCCGGCGCCCAGCAGGGCCTCGGCGGAGCCATTGAGGGCGAAGGAGTAGATGCCGTCGGCCAGCGGCTGGCGCTCGAGGTTCAGCCACAGCGGGTTGCGGCCCACGGACTCGATGCCGGCCTCGAACGTGGCCCAGTCCATCTCCTGGCCGTGGGCGTCCTCGTGGCTGCCCTGCCAGGTGAGCTGCGAGATGAAGCGCAGGGACTCGAAGACCTCGTCCTCAACCTCGTTCTCCGTCTGCCAGTGCGAGGAGTCGGGCCAGATGGAGACCTTGGCGCCACGAATGTGCTCGTTGTCAGGGTCCAGGAGGCCGTTTGAGCCGGGGAACCTTCCCAAGTGCCACTCACTGTTCCAGAGATTCTGGGAGTTCATCTTGAAAACCAGGGCGGAACGGGAGAAGTACAGGACCGAGTTGGCGTTCATCAGTTCGTAGCCGCGCTCGATCAGGGTGGCCGGGCTGAGCCCCTCGGCGTACCAGTACTCGACGACGATGTCGCGGTCCAGCTGGACCACCTGGGTGGAGATCACGCCGTCGTTCCAGATGCGCAGCTGCTTGCCCTTGTCCTTGACGTAGTCGTTGACGTCGTTGACGAACGCGATGAACGCGTCGCCGATGGTGGCGTCCTCGCCGTACTCGGCCTTGGACCAGGCCGTCAGGTCGTTGTAGTTGCCGAAGTTCGTGCCGATCATGTACTCGTCGGCGCCCATGTGCCAGTAGTCGGTGGTGAACACGCCGTCGTACTGGTCGATCAGGCCCGTGTAGAAGTTCAGGGCCTCAGGGTGCGAGAGGTCCAGCTGGTTCTCCTGCGCGATGCCGGCGTTGTTGCGCAGCTGCAGGTCCGGGCGGTGCTCCAGCCAGATCCCGAGGTGGCCCGGGGAGTTGATCTCGGGGATCACGTCGATGCCGAGCACGTCCGCCTTGGCCACCAGCTCCGCGACGTCGTCGCGGGTGTAGTAGGACCAGGTGTTGTTTCGCGGGTCGGAGGTCTCCAGCTTCATCTCCAGCAGGAGGTGGTTCAGCTTGAGGTCCGCCATGTCCGTGAGGAGGCGGTCGATGAAGTCGTTCTGGATGTTGATCTGGCAGGCGCACAGGGTGACGCCGCGCTCCAGGTACTTGGGGACGTCCACCGACGAGCCGGCGGGCAGCGTCGTCGCCTGGCGCAGCAGCTGCGAGAGCGAGCGGGTGCCGTAGAAGGCGCCGCGCTCGTCGGCGGCGGTGATGGTGACGCCGTCGGAGGCGATCTCCAGCTCGTAGCCCTCCTCGCCCAGCTCCGTGGCGCGGGCGTCGTCGAGGACGATCTCGATGTCGTCGGCGTCGGCCCCGGAGGTGACGACGTCCACCGCGCCCGGGGTGGCCGGGACCACGTCAGTGGCAGCCTTCTCGGGGTTGAGGTAGACGTCGAGCTCCTGCGCCAACACCTGCGCCCGCGGCGCGAACGCCTCAGGCGCGACGATGCGGGTGCCGTCGGTCAGGGCCCACTGGCCCTCGCCCTCGGTCCAGTCGGACATCGCCGGGATGGTGGGGGGCAGCTCGCCGGCGGCGAGCGGCGCCACCTCGTCGGCTGGGAGCGGGTCCGCGTTCGATGTCAGCGGCAGGCCGAGAGTGGCCACGAGGGCCACTGCGGCGCCGAGGCCGAGCAGGGATTTCGATGGGCGCATGTGTGGTGACCTCCAGAGCACAGCAGTGTGGTTGCTGCCCGACGCTAACGACGGCAGGTTCCCGTGTCACGTCTGATGTCTCAACTGCACCGTCACAATGAGCGATACGCCCCCTGCCCGCCTCATTCGCTGAACCTCACCATGTTGTTGAACACCCAGTCCTGGCCGGTGCGGTGGGACCAGGAGCCGTCGGCGGCCTGGCTGGACTGCACCAACGTCGCGAAGATGTAGCTGCGGCAGCCGCCCTGGCCCGTGACGGCCGTGTCGCACTCCGTGCGCCAGCGTCGCCCCTCCTCGGAGACCCAGGAGCCGGTGTGGCCCAGCGGGTTCTGGCTCCACTGCTGCCTGGTCATGCCCGGCAGGTAGGTGAGGTTGTTGAACTTCCAGCCCGTGCTGCCCACGAACCGACCGTCCACCAGTTCCACCTGCGTGGCCCAGATCTCGGTGGTGCAGCGGATGGTCTGCGAGTACGGCTCGCACTCGGTGTACCAGAGGCGGCCGTTGACCTGGTGCACGCCCGGCTCCGAGTACACGTCGACGCCGGGGGCGGTCGGCGACGCTGTCGGCGACGCGGTGGGCGTCGTCGTCGGGGCGGCGGTGGGCTCCCCGGTGGGGCCGGTGCTCGGATCCTCGCTGGGCTCGGTGGTCGGTTCGCCGCTTGGCTCCTCGCTCGGTTCGCCGCTCGGCTCCTCGCTCGGTTCCTCCGACGGCTCCTCCGTGGGCTCGGTCGGGGGCGTGATGGTCTCGGTGGAGACGATGAACTCGGTGACGGACACGTCGCCGGCGGCGAAGCTGACCCGCACGCCGGTGAACGTCACGTCGTCGTCGATGCCGATCCCGTTCCACGACGCGGCCGGGTCCAGCTCGCCCACGGTGGCCCAGCCGGCCTCCGTCAGCACCTCGACCTCGCCGGCCGCCGCTCCGATCAGAACGAGCGAGCCCCCGGTCTGGGGCTCGGTCAGTTGGCGCTCCAGGACGTCGCCGTCGGCCGCGGTACCGGTGAGCGCGGTCTGGACGTCGACGTCGAACGCGAGGCTCGGTGCGGAGCCGTCAGCAACGTCGATGTCGGTGCCGAACGCCTCCACCGGCCCGGTGGCCTGGAACTCGCGGATCTTGATCCACTTGTTGTTCGACTCGTTGGAGACCAGCCGCACGTAGCGGGCCTGCACCGGCTCGGGGAACACGTGCTTGATGACCACCGCGTTGGTGAACGTGCTGGCGTCGGTCCAGTTCTCGCCGTCGACCGAGTACCGAAGTGTGGCGTCGTAGAGCATGTCACCGGCGGTGGTGTCGTTGTCGGCCTGGTGGATGGCGACGCTGCCCACCTCCTGCGCCGAACCCAGGTCCAGCTGCACCCAGGAGCCCGGCGTCGGGGCGGCGTTGGACCACCAGTAGGAGCCGAGGTCGCCATCGGTCATGCGCGCCTGGGCGTAGTCCTGCCACTGGCCCAGGTCCGAGGAGCGCGACGGCGTCCCCTCGATCGGGGAGGCGCCCGGGACCGGAGCCGCGCCCAGGGCGGCCTCGTAGTGTTCGTAGGCCTCCTGCAGGAAGACGTCGAACTGGCCGTCGCCGACCTTCGGGATGATCACGTCCTCGGCCACCGCGTCGCCGCGCAGGTCCGAGACCCGCGGCGTGGTGGCGGCCGCATCCCGCGCCGAGACCGAGGCGAGCATCGCAGCCGCGGCGGCGTCGGCGTCGCCCTCGGCCACCGCCTCCAGGCCCACCATCGCGGCCTGGATGGCGATGCCCCACTGGGAGGCCGCCTCCAGCCACGGCAGGGAGTCGGTGTGGAAGCCGGGCTCCGCCATCGCGGCCAGGGTCTCCGGGAGTTCGGTGATGGTCTGCACCCGGGCCTCCAGCGCCGCCCGGCCCGCGCCGTCGCCCGCCTCGAGGGCCGTCCACCAGGCCGCGGCGTCGGCGGCGAAGGCGGGTGCCTGCTCGGAGCTGGGGCGGTAGGGGCGCCAGTCCTGGTTCAGGTCCACGAAGACCGCGAGTGCCTCACGCACGGCCGCGTCGTCGCCGGCCAGTTCGTCGATGACCGCGGCGAGCGTGGTCTGCGCGTCGTAGGCGGGACCATTCCACGTGTAGTCGGCGTACCCGGCCAACGCGACCAGCGACGCGTAGGGCTGGATCATCGGGTTGGAGGTGAAGCCCTCGATGTGCTGGTACAGGTCTGCGGCGCGCCCGGTGAACGGGTTGAGGAAGAGGCGGTCGCGCTGGCCGTCATTGACCGGGAAGTTGTCCCAGATGTAGAGGTTGTCGGTGTTGTAGCTGACCTCGGCCGCGGCCACGGAGGCCATGGTGATCTGGTCGGAGAAGACGCCCTCGCCGGTCCACTGGATCAGCACCGAGTCGTCCACCATGGTGCCGAAGCGGTGCTTGTAGGCGTCCGGTCCGGAGCCCGAGTAGTTGGTGGGGACGGTCTGCAGCGGCTTGAGGGAGTGCACCTCGACGTATTCGGTGACGATCCGGTTCAGGTAGTGCGCCTGGCCGTCGGCGAGCTTCTCGAAGCCGGGGGCGGTGAAGGTCTCGCGGTCCAGGTCACACTTCAGGTACGGGTCGATGTCGTCGAGCGCGATGTAGAAGCTGGTCACGCCGATGCCGCGCAGCTGCTCGAACTTGGCCACCGTCGCGTCGAAGTCGGACTCCAGTGCGTAACAGATGTCGTTGCCGGGGGAGAGGGCGAACACGAACTCGACGTGGTTGGCCTTGGCCTGCGTGACCAGCTCCTCGAGCCTCTCGAGGTCCTCGGCCGGGTAGAGGTCACGCCAGTTGAAGCGCAGGTAGGTGTCGTCCTTGGGCGTGTAGATGAAGGTGTTCATCTTGTGCTCGCCGTAGAACTCGAGCTGGTCCAGCCGGGCCTGGTGGCTCCACGGGATGCCGTAGAAGCCCTCGATGCCGCCGCGGATGGACATCAGCGGCCAGTCCCGGATGGTGGTGGCGGGCATGGCGCCGACGGTCACCAGCTGCCGCAGCGTCTGCACCGCGTAGAACAGACCCGTGGCATCGGTGCCCTCCAGCAGCACCGTCGGGGAGCCGTCGACGATGCCGTTCGCGACGACGTAGCCGTCGGCGGCCAGCCCGGAGGCGTCCGCCACACCCAGCGCCGCGGCCACCGCCTGCGTGTCCGCGTCACTGACGCCCAGGTGGACGACGGTGCCGGAACCGGGGGCGCTCTCCGCCCAGGTGGTGGTGGCGCCCGCTGCGTCGAGCAGGGCGGTGAGGGCGGCCTTCGACGGCGCGTCGACGTCGGTGTCTGCCACCACGGTGACCGCACCGTCGAGCGCCACCGCGACGCCCTCGTCGGAGGCCTCCTGCGGTGTGGGCAGCACCTCGGCCGGCGCGACGGCGTGAGCCGGGGACCCCGAGACCACCACTCCCGTGACCAGTAGTGCGGCCGAGGCCAGTACGCAGGCGAGCTTCTTCATCGGGTTCCCTTCCACGACGCTGTGTGCCCACGTCATGTTGCCGCAGGCCACTGACAGTCACGGGAACAGGAGGCGAAACGCTCACTGCGACGTCGCAGTTGGGGAAAGCGAAACCGCCAGCCCCGTTCGGGACTGGCGGTTCGGCAGGCTGCGTGGATCAGCGCTCGGAGATCGGCTTGTAGTTGCGCTCGGTCTCGCCGATGTAGATCTGGCGCGGGCGGCCGATCTTGCGCTTCGGGTCAGCGTGCTCCTCGCGCCACTGGGCGATCCAGCCGGGCAGGCGGCCCAGCGCGAACAGGGCGGTGAAGTAGTTGGCGGGGAAGCCCATCGCCTCGTAGATCAGGCCGGTGTAGAAGTCGACGTTGGGGTACAGCTTGCGCTCGACGAAGTACTCGTCGTTCAGCGCGGTCTCCTCGAGCTCCAGCGCCAGGTCCAGCAGATCGTTGGACTTGCCGGAGTTGCGCAGCAGTTCGTCGACGTGGCCCTTGATGATGCGGGCGCGCGGGTCGTAGTTCTTGTAGACGCGGTGGCCGAAGCCCATCAGCTTCACGCCGGACTTCTTGTCCTTGACCTGGTTCATGAAGGTCTTGGCGTCGAGGCCGTCCTCGCGCAGCTTCACCAGCATCTCCAGCACCGCCTGGTTGGCGCCGCCGTGCAGCGGGCCGGACAGGGCGTTCACGCCGGCGGACATGGAGGCGTAGATGTTGGCGTCGGCCGAGCCCACCATGCGTACCGTGGAGGTGGAGCAGTTCTGCTCGTGGTCCGCGTGCAGGATGAACAGGGTCTCGAAGGCCCTCACGACGGCCGGGTCGATCTCGTACTCCTCCACCGGGGTACCGAAGGACAGGCTGAGGTAGTTCTCGACGTAGCTGAGCTTCTTGCTCGGGTACATGAACGGCTCACCCACCGACGACTTGTAGGCGTAGGCGGCCAGCGTCGGCATGGAACCGATGAGGCGCAGCGAGGCCTCCTCCACCTGGGCGGGATCGTGCGGGTCCAGTGCGTCGCGGTTGAAGGCGCCGAGCGCCATGATGCCGGCGGAGAGCACCTGCATGGGGTGCGCGCCGCGCGGGAACATGCGGTAGAGCTCACGCATGCGCTCGTCGAGGAGCATCCGGTCCGCCACCTTGGCCTCGAAGTCGGCGAGCTCGTCCGCGGTGGGGAGTTCGCCGTAGATCAGGAGGTAGGCGGTCTCGAGGAACGTGGACTCGGAGGCCAGCTGCTCGATGGGGTAGCCGCGGTACTGCAGGACGCCGGCGTTGCCGTCGATGAAGGTGATCGCGGAGCTGCAGGAGGCGGTGTTCACGAAACCGGGATCGAGCGTCACGTTGCCGGTGGTGGCCAGCAGCTTGGAGACGTCGTAGCCGTCGTTGCCCTGTGCCGCCTCAACGTACGGGAGCTCCAGCTCGGTGTCGCCGTGCTTGAAAGTGGCGCTTTCGGTCATGTTCAGATGTGCCTTCCTGGGGACTACGACGTCAATGCCGCGGTGTCATGTGTGGCTGTGCCTGCCTCTGCCCAGCCAACCATACAGCGTGGGACTCGACACAACTCAGCCGAACTGTGACACCTCGACGGCCCTCAGGGTATGTCGGAGGCTCTGGTTTGGCGAAAACCAACAACTTCCCAGAAGTGGTTGACTTTTCAACTAGGATGTGTGCATACTTGACGTAGCAAGCAATTTCCGAAGACATCCAGCAAGGAGACCACCATGGCAATCCACGAGGAACTGAACGGCGAGTACACCGTCGACGCATCCCACACCACCTTGGCGTTCGTCGCCCGTCACGCGATGATCACGAAGGTCCGCGGCACCCTGGCCGCCACCGGCCAGGCCGTCCTGAACGCCGCTGACCCGAAGGCCTCCAGCATCACCGTCTCGGCGGACACCGCCTCGGTGAACACCGGCAATGCGGACCGCGACGCCCACCTGCGCAGCGGCGACTTCTTCGAGTCCGAGAAGTACCCCAACATCACCTTCACCTCCACCGACGTCAACGTCACCGGTGAGGACGAGCTCGAGGTGACCGGTGACCTGACCATCAAGGACGTCACCCAGTCCGTCACCATCCCGCTGGAGTACACCGGCACCGTCGTCGACCCCTTCGGCGCCACCCGTGCAGGGTTCGAGGGCAAGCTGCCGGTCAAGCGCTCCGACTTCGGCCTCACCTGGAACGCGGCCCTCGAGGCCGGCGGCGTGCTGGTCTCGGACAAGGTCACGCTCGAGTTCGACGTGGCCCTGGTCAAGAACGCCTGACCCACACGCAGGACCCGGGGGAACGGGGAACAACACGAAGGCCCGGACAGCACACGCTGCCCGGGCCTTCGTCCGTGTTCGGTCAGAGGCCGTCCCGGGTCTCCGAGCGGGTCACGTGGTCCCCGGTGCTGGGGTCCTGGGTCACGCGGGTCTCGGTGCTGTGGCGGCGCTGCGACGCGACCAAGGACCAGATGATGCCGAAGACACCGCAGGCCATCAGGATGTAGCCGGCGATGTTGATGTTGAAGAACGAAACCGTGTCCTTGTCGATCGCGAACGCCAGGATGGCGCCCAGCGCGAGCAGGAAGATGGAGGTACCGATACGCATGATGAGTCCTCTCTTAGTAGTGCCCGGCCGCGTGGTCCGGATCTTGTCACTGTAACGCGTGGGCGGCCAATCCACGCGTCGTACACCTCAGGTTCACCAAGGATCGCTACGTTGAGCACGTGAACAGCCACGAGCCACCCCGGGGTCACCTGTACGACCCGCCCACGGCCGACGACGTCGTCGACCTCACCACCGGCGCCCTCGCCGACGTCCCCGCGCCGAAGTGGAAGGTGTTCAGCTGGGGCATGTGGGACTGGGGCACCCAACCGTTCAACACCGTCATCACCACGTTCGTGTTCTCGGTCTACATCACCTCCTCGGCCTTCGGCACGGAGAACGAGACATCCATCGCGCTCTCGATCGCGACCGGCGCCGCCGGGCTGTTCATCGCCCTGCTCGCCCCCATCCTCGGCCAGGGCGCCGACCGCTCCGGGCGTCGCATGTTCCACCTGCGCTGGCAGACCTGGCTGCTGGCGGCGATCTCCGCGGCGCTGTGGTTCGTCGCGCCCGAGCCGTCCTACCTGGTGCTCGGCCTGGTGCTGCTGGCTGCCGGCAACCTCGTCGGCGAGATCGCCAACGTCAACTACTACGCCGCCATCGACAAGGTCTCCACCCCGAAGACCGTGGGGCGGATCTCCGGCCTCGGCTGGGGCCTGGGCTACATCGGCGGCATCGCCATCCTGCTGCTCATCATCGCGTTGCGCGGCTCGGACTTCGGGCCCGACGACGTGCGCTTCTCCATGATCGTGTGCGGCCTGTGGACCCTGGTGTTCACCATCCCGATCTTCATCGCCCTGCGCGACGAGAAGGTGGACAACCCACCGCCGCGCCGCTCCCTGCCCGAGTGCTACCGGGACCTGTGGCGGTCCCTGAAGCGCGTGTACAAGGACAACCCCCACACCGTCTACTTCCTGCTCGCCTCCGCCCTGTTCCGCGACGGCCTGGGCGGCGTGTTCACCTTCGGTGCGGTGCTGGCCGCCGGCACGTTCGGCTTCGAGTTCTCCGAGGTGATCATCTTCGGCGTCGCCGCCAACCTCGTCGCCGGCGTCGCGACGATGGCCTTCGGCCTGCTCGACGACGTGCTCGGCCCCAAGAAGGTCATCCTGATCTCGCTGTTCTTCCTCGTCGTGCTGGGTCTCGGCGTGTTCTTCCTGCACGACCAGGGCAAGACCGTGTTCTGGGTGTTGGGCCTCGCCATGTGCGTGTTCGTCGGGCCTGCGCAGTCGGCCAGCCGTTCGTTCCTCGCCCGGGCCATCCCCGAGGGCAAGTCCGGCGAGATCTTCGGCCTCTACGCCACCACCGGCCGTGCCGTCTCCTTCCTGTCGTCGTCGTTCTTCGGCCTGTTCATCGTCATCGGAGCGGCCGTCACCGGCAGCCAGGAGACGCAGTACTTCGGCATCCTCGGCGTGGTCCTGGTGCTGCTGGCCGGCCTGCTGGTGATGATCCCCGTCAAGGAGGGCGGCCACAGCTTCAGCAAGTGAGGGCGGTGACTGACCCCAACGCAACAGTGTTGCGAAAGGGTCCGTCTACCGACCCTTTCGCAACACTGTTGCGCTGGGGTCGACGTATCAGGAACGCCGTCGGCGCCTCTTGACCCAAGTAGGACCATCCGCCGTGTCCGGGCGGGATACTGGGACTGGGGTCATCAGCGCTGGGGGGTGTGTGATGGGGTTTCGACGGATCTCGGAACCACTCGTCCTGTCCGAGGCGCGCGCCCGCCTCCTCGAGGCGGCGCCGCCCCCGACGCAGCGGCCCCCGGACCCCGTCCTCCAGCACGCGGAAGTCGTGGCGCCGCTGCTGCAGGCCACCGGCTGGACCTGCGCCTACTGCGAGCGCCCCCTCACGGGCACCGGACCCGACGGCGTGGTGGTGACCCACCACCGCCCCACCTGGGGAGCGATGGCCGCCGACGGCACGGTCACGATGGGCGCCTACGGCTGGCTCGCGCTGGTCTGGGACAACCTCCGCCCCGCCTGCGCCGACTGCGTGCGGGCCAAGGGCACCCGCTTCCCCGTCGACGGGCCGCGCGCCACCCCGGACTCGGACCTCGCAGCCGAGCGGGCCGTGCTGCTGGACCCGGCCGTCGACGACCCGGACCCCCACCTGCGCTTCCAGCCCGACGGCACCGTCGCCGCAATCACCCAACGGGGCCGGGTGACCATCGAGGTGCTCGCCCTCAACCGTGAGCCCCTCGTCCGGGCCCGCGCCGGGACCCTGTCCGACGGGGCGGGCCCACAGTTCGCGACGATGCGGCGCCAACTGGCCGCGCCGTCGCCCGCCCCCGGCGCCCGGGAGCTGGAGGCCGCCCCGCCACCGCCGTCGCTGCCGGTGGGCCCGGCCCTGCCGCAGCAGGGCAACTATGACCTGAACACGGACCTCGCCGCCGCCGAGAAGCAGCAGTACTTCCAGGCGACGCAGTGGGTGGAGCGCGTGGTGATCCGCAACTTCCGGCCCATCCGTGAGTTGGAGGTGGACCTGTCGCGCTCCAGCAGCGAACAGGGCCCCTGGACGGTGCTGCTGGGCGAGAACGGCAGCGGCAAGAGCTCCATCCTGCAGGCCGTCGCCCTCACCCTGATGGGCGGCGAGCAGCGGCGCCGGCTGGGGATCGACGCCCGCAGCTACCTGCGCCACCGCGCCCACAAGGGCATGGTGCAGGTGTTCCTCAGCGGCAACCCGGAGCCCCTCGAACTGCGCTGGGAGCACGGCGACGCCGAGTTCACCGGGCCCGAACCGGTGCCGGCGCTGCTGCTCGGCTACTGCGCCACCCGGCTGCTCCCGAGGCACGCCGACGGCCCGCCGGACCAACGGGTGGTGCGCGTGGACAACCTGTTCGACCCGCTCCTGCCCCTCACCGACCCGACGTCGTGGCTGCTCTCCCTCGACGACGACACCTTCGCCGAGGTGGCCGACGGCATCCACGAACTCCTCGCCCTCTCAGACGACGCCGAACTGGTCCGCACCGGCGCGGGGGTGCGGCTGCGGCAGGGCAACACCGAGTCCGACCTCACCACCCTCAGCGACGGCTACCAGGCGATGGTCGTGATGTCCTGCGACATCCTGCGCAGCGTCCTCACCATGTGGCCCAGGGCGGCGCTGGCCGAGGGCATCGTGCTCATCGACGAGGTGGGCGCCCACCTGCACCCGCGCTGGCGGATGCGGATCGTCACCGCGGTGCGCCGGCTCCTGCCCCGCGTGCAGTTCATCATCTCCACCCATGACCCGCTGTGCCTGCGGGGCGTCCTCGACGGCGAGGTGGTGGTGGTGCGCCGCAACAGCGACGGCGACGTCGTCACGATCGTCGACCTGCCTTCGGTGCAGGGCATGCGGATCGACCAGTTGCTCACCTCCGAACACTTCGGCCTCGGCAGCACCGACGACCCGGAGGTGGCCGACCTCTGGGAGACCTACTACGCCCTGCAGGCCGTCGCCAGGCCGAACGCGGGCCAACGGGAGCGACTCGACGCGGTCCGTGCCCGGCTCGGCGAGCTCGAGCAACTGGGTTCCACCGAGCGCGAGCGCTACCTGATGGCCGCCGCGGACCGCTACATCGCGCAGCGTCGCGAGACCGGCGACGCCGTCGCCCCGGCCCCGGACGCGGTGGTGGCGGAGTTGTCCCGGCTGTGGTCGGAGAACCTCCCGACGGAGGCGCCATGAGAAGGGTGCCGATGCCCGCCGCCCCGGCCGGTCTGGACTCGGACAAGGCCCGCCGGGAGCGTGCCGACGCGCTCGCGTTCTACGCGCACTGGGACGGCGAGGCGAAGTTCGAGTTCGACGCCTACAAGGCCACCGACGTGCGCCCCGCGCTGGAGGCGGCCTTCGGTGGCAAGTGCGCCTACTGCGAGACCTATTACGCGGCCACCCAGCCGGTGGCCATCGAGCACTATCGGCCCAAGGGTGGCGTCATCATCGGGGACGGCGGCAGACCCACCCCGCCTGGCTACTACTGGCTGGCCAGCGAGTGGACCAACCTGCTGCCGTCGTGCACCGACTGCAACAGCCCGCGCGGCCAGGACCTGCCCGGGGAGCACCGCACGGCGGGGAAGGCGAACGCGTTCCCGCTGGCCTCCGAGGGGACGCGCGCGCACGCACCGGGGGAGGAGGCCCGCGAGGAGCGGCTGCTCGTCCATCCCTACTGGGACCACCCGGAGAAGCACTTCAGGTTCGTGTGGGGCACCGACTCGATCAGCGACGGCTGGGTGGAGCCCGCGCGCAGCCCGTCGGGGCGGGTGAGCGCGAAGGGGAGGGCCACCATCGCGGTCTGCGCCCTGCAACGGCGCGGCCTGGTGAAGGCGCGTCGGGAGTTGCTGGAGTCCCTGGTGGGCCACCTGGAGAGCGTCGTCGAGGCGCGCGACAACGCCGTCGCCCACCCCGACGACCCCCGCTTCCCCGAGCAGTTCGCGCGCCGTGCCAGGGAGGTGGCCCGCTTCGTCGAGGACCACGCCCCGTACAGCGTCATGGCCCGCCAGGTGGTGGCGGCCTACCACGACAGGCTCTTCGGACCGAAGGAGTGACGATGACCCGAACCGACCCGCACGCCTCACCGCAGCTGGAGTGCGACATCGTGATGAAGGGCGGCATCACCAGCGGCGTCATCTACCCGCGCGCCGTCGCCGAACTGGCCCGCACCTACCGGCTGCGCGCCGTGGGCGGGGCCTCGGCCGGGGCGATCGCGGCCGCAGCAGCCGCCGCGGCCGAACTGGGACGCGCCGACGGCGGCTTCGGTGAGCTCGACACCCTGCCCCGGGACCTCACCGCGCCCGGACCGGACGGCCGCTCCACCCTCGCCACCCTGTTCCAACCCACCCCCGTCGCGGCGCCGCTGTTCCGGCTGGTGGCGGCGGTCGGCGTCCGGGAGGGCGTCGGGAAGGTGGTGGCCGTCATCGCCGGGTTGCTGCGCGGCTACTGGTGGGCGGCGCTGTTGGGCGCGCTGCCCGGGCTGGTGCTGCTGGTGCTCGGCGTCCTCGGGACGGGGACCGGCCGGGTGGCGGGGATCGTCGGCGGCGCCGTAGTGGCGCTGGTCGGGCTGGTGCTGGGGGTGGCACTGGCCGCGGCACGGACGCTGGGGCGGGTGGCCGGCGACGGCTTCGGCATGTGCTCCGGGATGCCCGGCGTGGACTCGGGTTCCGCACCGGCGTTGACGCCGTGGCTGCACGCCAAGATCCAGTCGCTGAGCCGGCGCGGACCCGACGCGCCCCCGTTGACGTTCGGGGAGCTCGACGACGCGGGCGTCGAACTGCGCATGATGACCACCAACCTCAGCCGCCACCAGCCCATGGCCATGCCGTGGCGCAGCAACGAGTACTTCTTCGACCCCGACTACTTCCGCACCCTGTTCCCCGACGACGTGGTGGACCAGATGGTGGCCCATCCGCCGCCCGCCGGTGGATTCTCGTCGCAGCTGCTGCGCGCGCAGGCGGGACCGTTGCGGCCCTGGCCGGAGGCGAGGCACCTGCCCGTCGTCGTCGCCACCCGGATGTCGCTGAGTTTCCCCGTGCTGATCCAGGCCGTCCGGCTCGCGGCCGTCGACTACGGCCGACCCACCAACAGGGACGCCCGCGACGCCGTGACCCAGTGGCGGCGTGAGCACCCCGACGGCACCGTCGCACAGGCCGCGGCCGCACTGCCGCTGCCGGAGTTCTCACCCGCCTGGTTCACCGACGGAGGCCTGTGCGCCAACCTGCCCGTCCACTTCTTCGACTCACCGCTGCCGAAGCACCCGACGTTCGCGTTCAACCTGGGCCCGTTCCCGCCCGGGCGCTCGAAGCGACCCGAGGAGCGCGCCAACAGCTACCTGCCCAGCGTCAACCAGGGCGGCGCCACCCGCGGCTGGTTCCCGCTGGCGACGGCGGGGCTCGGCGCCTGGGGCGGGTTTGCCGGGATCATGCTGCACACTGCCCGCGAGTGGGTGGACGCCGGGCAGATGACCATGCCCGGGTACCGCGACCGGATCGTCACCGTCCACCACACCGCCTCCGAGGGCGGCATGAACCTGGACATGCCGCACGAGGTGGTCTCCTCGCTCGCCGAGCGCGGCCGACAGGCGGCGGGCAAGCTCGTGGCCGCCTTCGGGCCCGAGGGGGAGGCGTGGAAGAACCACCAGTGGATCCGGATGCGCACCTCCACCGCCGGGCTGAGTGGTTGGGTGGCGGAGTTCCTGGCCGGCTACCAGAGCTCCCAGGAGGTGCCCTACCCCAACCTCGCCGGCCCCGGCGCCGTCGCGGACCTCCCCTCCTACATCGTCGGAGTCGGCGATCGCCGCTTGCTCAACCAGCACGTCGGCGAGTTGGAGACGCTGGCCACCGCCTGGGGCGGCGACGACTCCTTGATCAAGAACGCGCCCAGCCCCAGGCCCCAGCTGCGCCTGGTCCCCGACGACGGCACCGCCGACGGCCTGACCCAATAGACCCGTCTGCCACAATGCCGGGGTGACCACGACGCGTCCGGTGCCGGCTGACTTCGACGACTTCTGGGCCGCGCTGGCGCAGCGCTCCCGGGCGGTGCCAGCGGACGTGGCACGTGAGCGGACGGCCGACTCCCGCACGGAACTGGTTCGGTTCACCTCCCTCGACGGCGTCCGCGTGGGCGGCTGGCTGGTGCTCCCGGAGGGTGAGGTGACTTCCGCGGTGGTCAACGCCCACGGCTACGGCGGCCGGGGCGAGCTCGAGCCGCAGTACGTCCCCGACGGCGCGGCCGCGTTCTACCCCGTGGCCCGCGGCCTGCCGGAGTTGTCCCGCGTCGACGGCATCCCGGACCACTCCGCGGCGCACGTGCTGCACGGGATCGACTCGCGTGAGACCTACGTCCACGGCGGCTGCACCGCCGACCTGGTGTTCTGCGCGCTCAACACGCTCGAGGAGCTCCTCGGCCGCAGGCTCGGGCAGCGCCGGGGCGGGTTGCCGCTCGGCCTCTACGGCGGCAGTTTCGGCGGTGGGATTGCCGCCATGGGTGCGCCGTGGGACGAGCGCGTCGACGCGGTCGCGTTGCTGGTGCCCAGCTTCGGCAACAACCCCGCGCGCCTGGCCGCCGCCTGCGTCGGCAGTGGCGCCGCCGTCTCCGCGCACGTCCGCGCGCATCCCGAGGCCTGGGACGTCCTCGACTACTTCGACGCCGCCACCGCCGCCGCCCGGATCGACGTTCCGACGGCGATCGCGGCCGCCCACGAGGACCCGGCCGTGCCGCCCGTCGGCCAGTGGGCCGTCGCGAACGCCGTCCCCGAGGAGCTGCGCACCGTCGTGGGGCTGACCGCCGGGCACGTGGACCAGTACCCGGGCCAGGCCGGGGAGATGGCCGCCTGGGCCGCGACGGTGCGCGGACTGTTCGGCTCGCTTCGCTCGCGGGGCGGCTCGACCGACGGATAGGGTCAGCGCTTGCCCCACTCCCACGCGACGGTGTTCAGCAGGCCCTGACCCTCGAGCCGGGTCTCGCCGGTGTTCTTGACCAGGTGGTGGTGGACGACGGTGTCTTCGTCGCCGAGGGCCAGCAGCGGCTGGATCAGGGCGTCGGAGTGGGACACCACCATCACCTGGGTGCGGCGGGCGACGTCGGTCATCAGGCGGGCGAGCACGGGCAGGACGTGGGGGTGCAGGCTGGTCTCGGGCTCGTTGAGGACCAACAGGCCGGGCGGTTGGGGACTCAGCAGGGCGGTGGCGAGCAGCAGGAACCGCAGGGTGCCGTCGCTGAGTTCGTCCGCGCCGAGGGGCCGCAGCATGCCGGGTTGGCGCACCTGCAGGTGGAAGCGGCCGTCGGTGCCCTCGGCGTGGACGCCCACCTCACTGCCCTCGAACGCCTCCTCGAACGCGCTGGTGAACGGGCCGGACCAGGCGGACTCGAGCACGGTCTGCACGGCGGCGGCCAGGTCGTGCCCGTCGTCGGCCAGCACCGGGGTCCAGGTGCCGACGCACGACGAGCGGGCGGGGGCGGCGGCGTCGGTGCGGAAACTGTCGTAGAAGCGCCAGCCCGAGACCACCTGCCGCATCCAGCCGATGTCCGGGTAGCCGTCGGGGTCCGCGAGTTCGGACAACATGCTCACGCGCGGCGACAGTCTGGACCCGACCTCCCGCTTCACCTCGTCGAACACGGTGACGGTGGAGTTCTTGCGCCGCACCAACCGCGACGCCGGGCGCAGGATGGGGCCGGCGAAGATCTCCTCACGCTTGATCTGGGGATCCCGGACGAAGGCGGTCTGTGACGGGATGGGCAGTCCGATGTCGATCAGGTAGGCCAGCTCCGCCGTCGCGAACCCCAGCATCAGGCTCACGGGTTTGCTGCGCGACGACGACCCCTGCACCGGCACCTCCCCGCGCCGCATCGCGCCCGAGATCTGCTCCGGACCGGCCCACAGCACCCGGTCCAGGCCACCCTCCGCGGCCAGCGATCCCACTACCCCCGACGTCGCGGTCCCGGCCAGCAGGCGCATCGCGCGGTACAGACTGGACTTCCCCGAGCCGTTCGCCCCGGTGACGAGGGTCACCGGCGCCATCGGCACGGCCAGGTCCCGCAGCGAGCGGTAGCCGTGGACTGCGAGCGTCGTGATCATGGGCGCAACGCTACGACGCCGCCCTGACAACGAGCCCCGGGCTCAGGACAGGATGGCCTCGACGGCGGCGTCGATCTCGCGCAGCATGGTGGGGTCCGTCTTCGGCATGGGGGAGATGATCGTGTCACCGCGGGCGACGTCGGAGGGGATCCCCAGCAGGTGGATCCGGTGCCGGCCGGCGGGGCCGATGAGTTCGCTGGTGACCTCGTCGATCACGAAGGCAGGTCCCAGCGAACGGTCGCCCTTGGCGGTCAGCCGCCCGAACGACTGCGCCAGCCCCTGCTCCACCAGGCTCGAGATCACCGGGTCCAGCGTGAAGCGGCCGTCGTGCAGCCGCACCCACGCGTCCAGCAGCGAGCGCGACTCCACCCGGGACCCTTCGATCAGCGGCGAGTACGCCACGAACCCGGAACCGTCCACCTCGACGGTGATCTTCGGGCCCACGAACCGCACCAGTCCCGCGTCCACCAGGGCCAGCAGCTGCGCGGCGCGGAACGCCGGCGGGCCGGAACCGATGGTGCCGCCGAAGGAGAGGAACTCGCGCAGGTCGCCGTCGTAGCCCTCGGCGTCGATCCCGTCGAAGGCGGCCAGCTCGGTCAGGAAGCGGCGCGCGGCGTTGGCCTCCCACAGGCCGGCCTTGAACGCGGAGTCCAGCCCCAGTTCGGCCTCGGCGAGGTCCTTGGCCACCCGGTCCACGATGAACTCCTCGTACGACGCGTGGCCCTGCGGGTGTACGTGCTCGTGGAGGAGGGCGTGGAAGTCGAACGGCGGCAGGTCGTGGGGCAACAGGTGCACGATCGCCGGGGCCAGTTCCCACGGCTCGTTGGCGTCGATGAGCTCGACGATGGCCTCGAGGTCCAGCTCGTGGAAGCGGGCGGCGGTCTCGTAGTAGGCCTGCGTGGCGTCGCGGGCCAGGAGCGGCAGGAAGTCCTCGGTGAAGCGCAGCGGCCGGCGCGCCCTCCAGTCGACGGCGCGGACCCGGGCCAGCTTCACCGCCGGCGGCAGGCCGTCGTAGACGGACTTCGCACGGAACGGCAGCCCCTTGCGGGAGCCGACGTTCAGGATGGGCTCCTCCCCGGAGGGCACGTAGCGCAGGCGGCCACCGTCGGGTTCGAACCGGCCGCCGCGGCCGATGGTCAGCATGGACATGGAGTCGAAGAACCCCATGCCGAAGCCGCGCACGATCACCGGCTCGCCCGCCGGGATGCCGGAGAGGTCCTGCTCGATGGGGCTGTCCGGAGCCACCCAGGTCACGTCGGCGCCCGACGCCGCGATGGCGGCCGCCAACTCCTTGTCCGCGTGGTTGGGCTCACTCTCCAGCCAGCCCAGCGCCAGCGCGACGGCGTCGGCGGGCAGCACCGCACCGTCGGCCAGTTCGACGACGGGACGCCCGGCCCCGTCGGTGGTGACGGCCGTGGCGCGGGTGCGGTGCCAGACCACCTCCACGTCGGGTCCCAGCTTCGCCAGCGACGTGCGCAGCACCCAGTCCTGGTAGAGCCCGAACAGCGCCCGGCTGGGGTGCGAGCCCGGTCCCGCTGCGGCCACCTCCGTGCGGAAGCCCTCGTCGGCGAGGACCTCAGCGACGTCGGCGCCCTCCTCGAACGCACGCCGGTGGGAGGCGGGGACCAGGTCTGCGGGCGGGGTGGGGGTCGGCTCGACCGCCGGGGTGGGGGTGACCTGTTCGGCGACGAGGTGGCACCACTCCCACAGGGTTGGGCCCTCCACGACGGGGCCGACGCCGCTGAAGGAGTCGTCGGTGAACATCGTGACGGCACCGGCGAGGGTGTTCATGCACATGTCGCGGTCCTGGTCCGTGCGCCACAGGCGGCCGGCGCCGGGCTGCGCGTCGTCGACGAGGTGCAGCGTGAGCCGACGGTTGCCGCGGGCGGCGATCCGCTCGATCAGCGAGACGCCCCGTGGCCCCAGCCCGACGATCACAACGGTCAGTGCCGATTCAGCCACGCGCGCTCCTGTTCATGTCCACCACCCCGCAACAACCGGGATTGTCTCAAATTCATTCCCTTTCAGCGATGTGGGAATAACGGCTGCACGCCCGTGGTTGCCCGGTTCGGACGCAACTCTTGCGTCCTGAGTCATCGCAAGGAGTAACGAATGCGTCCATCCATCAGGAAGACCCTGGCGGCAACCGCCTCTGCAATCGCCATGTTGGCCATGGCCGCCTGCGGTCAGGACGCAGGCCCCTCCGACGGCGGCGGTGAGGACGGCAAGGCCACCAGCGTGACGTTCGGCGTCGTCGGCCCCAAGACCGGTGACCAGGCGCAGTACGGCGAGGACTGGCAGAAGGGCTTCGACCTGGCGCTGGAGGAACTGAACGCCGAGGGCGACATCGAGTACAAGGTGGACTTCCAGGACTCCCAGGGCCAGCCCGCGCAGGCCAGCAACATCGCGCAGAAGTTCGTCTCCGACGAGAACATCCTCGCCGCCATGGGCGACTTCTCCTCCGCCACCTCCATGGTGGCCAGCCCCGTGTTCCAGCGCGGCGGGCTCGTCCAGCTGGGCATCACCAACTCGCACCCCGAGTTCACCGACACCGGCGACTTCATCTTCGCCTCGCCCGTGACGCAGGCCGTCGAGGGCCAGCTGCAGGCCGACGGCGCGAAGGCACTGGGTGACAAGGCCGCCGTGTTCTACCTGAACACCGACTGGGGCATCACCACCTGGGACGTCTTCGAGGAGCAGGCCGGCACCAACGGCCTGGAGATCGTGTACTCCTCGGCCGTCGAGGAGGCCTCCACCGACTTCAAGCCGCTGCTGCTCAACGCCAAGAACGCCGGCGCCGACGTCGTCTACATGCTCACCTACTACAAGACCACCTCGCTGCTCATGCAGCAGGCCCAGGACGTCGGCCTCGAGGCCGAGTTCGGCGCGGTCGGCTCCAACTACTCGCTGGAGTACCTGGACCTGGCCGGCGAGGCCGGCAACGGCGTCTACATGGCCACCACGTTCTTCCCGGCCTCCGAGGACCCGGAGGTCAAGGCCTACGTCGAGGCGTTCACCGAGAAGTTCGGGCACCAGCCCAGCCTGTTCAACACCTACGCCTACGACGGCGTGAAGGCGCTGGCGAAGGCCTATGAGGAGTCCGACGGCACCCGCGAGGGCCTGCGCGACGCGCTGGCCACCAGCACCGACCTGCCCTCCATCGTCTACGGCACCTTCGGGTTCAACGACGAGCGTCGCATCGACGATCCGACCTTCCGCTGGATCCAGGTGCAGGACGGCGAGTTCGTCGAGGTCGATCCCCTCGTAGAGTGACCCGGACGGGACCGGTCATGCGTGCGAGCGCCGGGCCGGGCCCGCTCCGTCGACACTTCGCGGATCTCGCCACCGTCAAGTCAGTTCGCCACCGCTACAGCGGTGGCAAAGTGACCCAGCGGTGGCAAACCGCAACAGCCGGGGGAACGGCACCGACGGGCGGGCAACCGCACCGTGGGAGCTCCCCGGGCAAGCAGCAGGAAAGAGAATCGTGGACACAGTTCTGGCCGGCCTCATCAACGGCAACGCGTACGCCCTGATCGCGCTGGGCCTGTCGCTGGTGATCGGCGTCGCCAACGTCATCAACTTCGCGCAGGGCTCCCTGTTCGCCGTCGGCGCCATGGTGGGCTGGGTGATGACCACCACGCTCGGCCTGCCGCTGTGGGTGGCGGTCATCGTCGCGATGCTGGTCACCGCGTTGCTGGGCTGGGTGATCAACGAACTGGCGGTGAAACCGTTCGCGGGCAAGGCGCCCATCGCGGCGGTGCTGTCCACCATCGCCATGATGATCATCCTCGACGCCTCCAACGAGCTGATCTTCGGCCCCGAGCTGCGCCCGATGCGCACCGGCCTGCCCGACGTCTCCTTCCAGCTGTTCGGCCTCACCATCAACCCCATCGACATCGTCATCCTGTGCACGTCGGTGGTGCTGATGCTCGGGCTCGCCGCGCTGCTGCGCTTCACCCGCTTCGGCCGGGCCGTGCGCGCCACGTCGCAGGACCGGGAGGCCGCCGCCCAGATGGGCGTCCCCGTGAACCGGGTGCAGGCACTCGCGTTCATGCTGGCCTCCTCGCTCGGCGGCCTCGCCGGAGTCCTGGTGGCCGCCTACTTCACCACCATCTCGCCCACGCAGGGCTTCACCGTCGGCCTGGCGGGCATCGCCGCCGCGACGCTGGGCGGCCTCGGCTCGCTCCTGGGCGCCGTCGTCGGCGGCCTGCTGCTGGGTGTCATCGAGGCGTTCGGCGTCTCCTTCTGGGGCGACGCCGCCCGCCAGATCATCACCTTCGGCGTGCTGCTGCTGGTGCTGTGGATCCGCCCCCAGGGGCTCTTCGGCGCCAAGGCCATCAAGAAGGAACCCCTCACCGGCACCTTCTTCGCCGCCGCCCGCAAGATCCGCGTCCCGTGGTGGGGCGTGCTGGTGCTCGTCGTGATCGGCGCGCTGCCGATGATCCCGGGGCTGCTCGACGGCTACGTCGTCCAGGTGGGCATCCAGATCATCCTGTTCGCCCTCGCCGCACTGTCCATGACCATCCTCGGCGGCCAGGCCGGTCAGCTCTCGCTCGGCCAGGCCGGCACCGTCGCCCTCGGGGCCTACGCGCTGGCGCTGCTTACCAAGAACGCCGGCCTGCCGTTCCTGCCGGCCGTGCTGCTGGCGGGCCTGATCGGTGCGGTCATCATGACCGTCGTCGCCGCCCCCAGCTGGCGCCTCAGCGGCCACTACCCGGCCATCGCCACCCTCGCCACGGGAGCCGCCATCACCGCCATCGCGGCCAACTGGAACTCCGTCACCGGCGGTGGCGCCGGCATCGCGCTGATCCCGCAGGCCGAGGTCTTCGGCATCGTCCTGTCCAGCAACTCCGCCCGCTACGGACTGGTGTTCGTCGTCCTGCTGGTGCTGTGCGGCCTGGTGTTCCTGTGGAGCCGAAGCCACGTCGGCATGTACTGGCGCGCCATCCGCGACGACGAGGTGGCCGCCCGCGCCGCCGGCATCGCCACCCCACAGTACAAGTCCCTCGCCTTCGGCGTCTCCGGCTTCATCGCCGGCATCGCGGGTGCGCTGTGGGCCGCCGACTACGGCTTCATCGACCCGAAGACGTTCCCGCCGCTGATGAGCTTCCAGATCGTCATCGTCGCCGTGCTGGGCGGCATGCTCAGCCCCATCGGCGCCATCCTCGGCTCCGTGGTGATGGTGGGCGGCCTGGAGCTGTTCCGGTTCTCCGCCTCCGCCCGCCTGCTGGCCTACGGTCTGATCCTGCTGCTGCTGATCCGGTTCCGCCCGCAGGGGCTGTGGACCCACTTCGCCTGGTTCGACCGGCTCAAGAGCCGCCGCACCAAGGACTCCGAGTTGGAAGGGAGCGACGCATGAGCCGCGCACTTGAGCACCGACCCGACACGCCGTCGGAAATCGGGATCGGGGTGGCCCGCCACCTCCTCGTCGAGTTCGTTCGGCGTTTCGGGTCGACGACGGGGGCCCACGCATGAGCACCACACCCGTACTCAGCGTCCAGGGCCTGACCCGCAGGTTCGGCTCGCTGGTGGCCGTCGACGACTCCACGTTCGAGATCAACGAGGGGGAGGTGGTCAGCGTCATCGGGCCCAACGGCTCCGGCAAGTCCACCACCATCAACCTCGTCTCCGGCGAGCTGCGCCCGGACTCCGGCAAGGTGCTGCTCGACGGGGCCGACATCACCGGCAACCCCCCGGACAAGGTGGCCCTCGCCGGTGCCCGCCGCACGTTCCAGAACGGCCGCGTCTTCGGCAACGCCACCGTCGAGGAGAACGTGCTGATCGGGCAGACCCCGCTGGCGGAGAAGGTCTACCCGCTGCGTGGGTTGCGCAACGTCCCCGTGCTGCGCTGGGTCTCCCTCGCCGCCGAGATCGTGTGGGCGCTCATCCCGTCGCCGGGCAAGGCGCGCGAGCGCGAGCAGATGCACGGCCGCGTCACCGAGCAGCTGGCCCGGTTCTCCGACCGGCTCACCCCGCGCCGGCAGCACAACGCCGCCACCCTCTCCTACGCCAACCGGCGACGCACGGAGATCGCCCGCGCGCTGGCGTCGTCGCCGCGGCTGCTGCTGCTCGACGAGCCCACCGCCGGCATGAACACCTCCGAGACCGCCGAGGTCATGAACCAGCTGCTGGAGCTGAAGGCCGAGGGCCAGACCATGCTGCTGGTGGAGCACAAGCTGGACCTGGTGATGACGGTCTCGGACCGTGTCGTGGTGATGGACTCGGGCGCCATCATCGCCGAGGGCACGCCGTCGGAGGTCCAGAACGACCCGCGCGTCATCGAGGCCTACCTGGGCAAGAACCGCGCCACCCGGCTGCAGGACGGCCACGACATCGAACAGCTCACCGAGGGCGATCCACTGGGGACGAACTATGTCATCTGAGAAGCAATCACTGCTCGAGGCCCGCGACGTCAACGTCCACTACGGCCAGTTCCACGCGCTGCAGGACGTCAGCTACACCATCGGCAAGGGCGAGATCGTGTCCCTGCTGGGCGGCAACGCCTGCGGCAAGTCCACCAGCATGAAGACCATCCTGCGCCTGGTGCAGCCCAGCTCGGGCAGCATCACCTTCGAGGGGGAGTCCACGCTGGGGATGTCCACCGCCGACGTCGTGGCCCGCGGCATCGCCTCGGTGCCGGAGGCGCGGCGCGTCTTCCCGGAGATGACCATCGAGGACAACCTCCTCGTGGGCGCCTACACCCGACGCGACGGCGCGGCCGAGATCCGAAAGGACCTGGCCGCCCAGTACGACCTGTTCCCGCGGCTGGCCGAGCGCCGTCGCCAGCAGGCCGGCACCATGTCCGGCGGCGAGCAGCAGATGCTCGCCTTCGCCCGGGCGCTGATGAGCCGGCCCAAGCTGATCTGCATGGACGAGCCCACCATGGGGCTGGCGCCCATCATCGTGGACCAGGTGCTGGAGACCATCCAGCGCATCAACTCCGAGCTGGGGCTCTCGGTGTTCATGGTGGAGCAGAACGCGGAGTTGGCGCTGTCCATCGCGCACCGCGGCTACGTGCTGGTCAACGGCGTGGTCACCCTCTCCGGTGGCGCCAACGAACTGATCCGCGACCCCCGCATCCGCGAGGCCTACCTGGGCCAGAAGGCCGCCTGACGGGGCGGAGCCGGGACGAGCGCCGGGCCCTGGTGACAGGCGTGAGCAGAATGCGATTTCCGGGCTCTGGAGAGCCTGGACGCGGCGTGTCGGTCACGCTGGTCACCACGCGTGTTGGAGCCGACGGCGCCGGCGGAACCCCCGAATGTCAGGGTTTACCCCGACGATAACGACACCCATCCACCCCTAGGCTTCCGATGTCAGGGTGCCCGCGGTGTGGGCACCCTCCGGGGTTCAGGGGGCAGGGGATGCAGGCAGTTTTTCGGGGAGGACTCGCGGCACTGACGGTCGCGGTCACGCTGGGTGTGCTGGTGGCGTCGCCACCGACGGTGCGGGCGGCGGACCCGGACGCCACGGTGACCACCACCACGACGGCAACCGCCACGGTCACGGCCACCACGACGTCGTCGGCCACCGCCACCGAGACCGCACCCACCGCCACGGCGACGGCGACCGTCACCACGACGTCGACCGCCACCGCCACCCGGACCACCACTGCCACCGCGACGACGACCGCCTCGGAGACGGTGGTGGTGACGCCCGAGCCGGAACCGACGGTGACCGCCACCGAGACGGTCACCTCCGCACCCGTCGAGAAGGACCTCTACGAGACGCCCGGCACACACACGTCCGGTGGCAGGCAGTGGATGACTGCCTGCGAGCCCTACTCAGTGACCCACCGCTGCTGGACCTGGATCTGGGGGACTCAGGTCCAGCACGTGGGCGGTGACCGGTTCATCCAGACAGACGGGTGGGTGTTCAACAACCTGACCTACGTGGCCTCGCCGAAGCGGCTCTGGGTGGACAACCCGCTGGGCAACCCGGGCACCTGGACCGACGCCGAGGGCCGCGACTGGCGCACTGAGTGCAACACGGCAGTGACGGGCGGCAACGGCTGCCGCTCCTGGGTCACCACCAAGGTGGCCGCGCGCACCGACGACGGCTACGCGTTCGTGCGCACTGAGGTGTTCAACAACATCGTGAGATTCAGCTGAGGTATCAGGACGACGGCCGGGGACTCCTGACCGTCTGAGGACATAATGTTTGCCGCTGATCGGTGCCGGGGGGCCCCGACGAGGCCGAGCAGCCCTTCGGGGCAGGGGGAAGAGATGCGCACGAGACTTCGAGGTTTGGTGGCGGCGCTGGCCGCGGTGGCGCTGGTGGCCACGATGTCGATCACGACGATCAGGCCGGCCAGGGCCGACGCCTCCCAGTTCATGATGGGCAGCGGCGCCTACGGCCCGAACGCGACGGTGATGATCGAGCTCGGCGCCCTCACCAGGGACTGCGACTTCATCTACACCACCTCCGACATCTACGTGGTGCCCACCGGCTCGGTCTCCTTCGGCGGCAGCCTGAGCGACGTGAGCGGCACCCCGAACACCGTCACCAGCGCCCTGCTGGGCAGCGCCCTCATCGACGAGGTCATCGGCTTCACCGGGCCCAGCGGCTCCATCCCCGAGGGCACCTACGACGTGGTGGAGGACACCTGCCAGAACGGCGTCTTCGACGGCTCGGACTCCATCCTGACCAACGCGTTCACCGTCGAGTTCCCCTCCGGTGTGCCGCCGCTGCCGTCGGCCGCCATCGCCAACATGAAGGCCGCTGCGGAGCAGCAGCGGGACCACTGGATGCAGGCCGCAGCCGCCTACAGCGCCTTGCTCACCGCCTACCTGGGCTACTCGCTGTGGTCCGACGCCCGCAACATCGCCGGCTTCTACCTCACCTACGTGTGCCTGTTCCTGCCGCCCAACCCGGACCCGGACATGCCCATCACCGTCTACTGCCCGACGGTGGGGGTGCCGGACCTGGTGCGCCTGAAACTGGCCGTGGTCAAGACCATCATCGACAAGGCCGCCCACTACAACGGCATCGCCGCCGACCCGCCGGACTTCGACTACGAGGGCCCCAGCCTGCTCGGCACCACCGACACCTTCGAGCCCGTCCTCGGGGACAACATCGAGGAGGCGCTGATCGCCCACATGGACCAGGTGGCCCAGGACGAGGCACTCGCCGAGGCCTACCTGGCGGCGATGGAGAAGTACCAGGGCGCCGAGATCGACGACGAGCCCGCCGCAGCGCTCATGCACGCCCGCTCGATGCAGGACTACGCCATCGCACTGCGTGACTCGCAGACCGCCCAGGCCTCCTCGCTCAACACGCTGTTCGGCCGCCTGGGGACCCGCGTCAACGTGGACAACGAACTGCGGGACCTGCGCGCCACACGCGACCGCCTCGCCGCCGACGGGTTCACCGCCGACGAGGAGCGCCAGCTGCGCAACCTCGGCCTCGACGACGCCGCGCTCGACTCGCTGCGGGAGAACTTCGTCGACGAGTTCGACGGTGACCACCCCTTCGCCAACATCTCGGCCATGGCCAACTCGATGATCGACGCCAACAACCAGATGGGTGCGGCCTGGGTGCAGGTCCACAACGAGCTGATCCCCGTCGTCACCGAACTCGAAGCCGTAGTGGCGGCCGACGAGACCCTCACGGCATACCCGGTGATCGACGCGCGCGGCCCCTACAGCGGCCGCGTCGGCACCCCTGTGACGCTGACCGCCACCTGCGCGGACTGCGTCACCATCGCCTGGGACCTCGACGGCGACGGCGTCCACGACGACGCCACCGGAGAATCGGTCAGCCACGAGTTCGCCTTCGGCAGCCACGTCGTCGGCGTCCTGGGCACAGACGCCGCCGGCCAGCAGAGCACCGACACCGCCCGCGTGAACGTCAGCACCTCCAACCGGGCACCCACGCACACGGCACCCTCGCCGGCCCTCGGCACCGTCGAGGCCCCGATCGGCGGGACCCAGGACTTCGCCGTCACCGTGCGTGACCCCGACTCCGCCGACGTGACCACCACCACCTGGACGCTCGACGGCGCCGCCGTGGGCGAGGGCCCCACCGCCACGGTCACCGCGGCGGAGGGTCCCGCCGTCGTGCAGGTGGTCACCACGGACCCGAGCGGGGCGAAGGCCACCAACCAGTGGCTCCTGCTGGGCACCCACCCCGACGAGGACGGCGACGGTTGGCACGCCAACGTCGACTGCGACGACACCTCGGCCGCCGTGAACCCGGGCGCCACCGAGGTCCCCGGCAACGGCATCGACGACGACTGCAACCCGGCGACCCCGGACACCGGGCCGCCCACCGCCGCCTTCGACTGGGCGCCTGCGCCGGCCATCGTCGGCGAGGAGGTCGCCTTCACCGACGGCTCCACGGACCCCGACGGCCCCGTCGCGAGCTGGGCGTGGGACTTCGGCGACGGCGCCACCGCCACCGAGCAGCACCCGGTCCACACCTTCGGCACCGCCGGCAGCCACGACGTGACGCTGGGCGTCGTCGACTCCGACGGCCTCGAGGACGACGTCACCCGCCAGGTGGTGGTCACAGACCGCCCGGTGGCGTCCTTCACCCACGAGCCGGCCACCCCGAACTCGGGCGAGGCCGTGACCTTCACGTCCACCTCCACCGACGCCGACGGCATCGCGGGCCTGGAGTGGGACTTCAGCTACGACGGCGTGACCTTCAACACCGACAGCACCGAGGCCTCGCCCACCCACACCTTCACGGGCTCCGCGACGGTGGCCCTGCGAGTCACCGACGCCCTCGGGGCTGTCTCCGAGGTGGTCAGCCGTGAGATCGGGTTCACCGGGCCGCCGGTGGCCGCCTTCAACCCGCGCCCGGCCAACGGCGGCACCAACATGGCGCTGGTCCCGCACGGCGCCTCGATCGCCGGCTACTCCAGCGCGGCCAGCAACACCTACGCCGCCGTGGAGATGATCGACGTCGACTACCCGGGTGGCGTTGTCGGCTGGCGCACGGCCACCGGCCTGAACAGCAACCAGTGGACCGTGGTGGACCTCGGTGCCGAGTACCTCGTGGACCGCATCAAGCTGAAGCCCGGCACGTCGAACAGCTACCGGCCCGCTCAGGTCAACCTCTCCCTGTCCACCACGGGAACGGGCAGCGGCTACGGCACCGTGTTCGACGGTGAACTCGCCAACAGCTCCGAACTCCAGGAACTGGAACTGGCCACTCCGACGCAGGGGCGCTGGCTGCGCTACGAGGCCGTCAGCAACCGCGGTGGCAGCTACATCACCACCGACGTGCTCGAGGCCTGGACCGGTCAGGTGGGCGACGCCACGGTCACCTTCCAGGACCTCTCCAGCGATCCCGACGGTGCCGACGACATCGTCGCGTGGGCCTGGGACTTCGGCGACGGCGCCACCTCCACGGAGGCCTCGCCCACCCACACCTACGCCGGCCCCGGCGCGTACGTGGTGGTCCTGACCGTCACCGACGCCGCGGGCAACACCGCCACCGGGAGCCTGCAGCAGACGGTCATCGAATCGCCTGTGACAACGGACTTCGCCGTTCCCACCAACGCCCGCGAGGGAGTCAGCTCCAGCTACACCAACACCAGCACCGTGCCTGCCGACACGGCCATCGTGCACAGCGTCTGGGACTGGGGCGACGGGAACGTGACCAACAACAACTACAACAGCAGCCGCAGCTACCCCGACAACGGGACCTACGACGTCACCCTCACCCAGACCGACTCCTACGGCTTCACCACCTCGGTCACCAAGCAGGTGGAGGTGGCCAACCAGCCGCCGACGATCAGCATGCCGGCCACCTACACCAGCTGGGTGGACCAGGAGTTGCCGTTCAACAACCTCAGCGTCTCCGACCCGTCGACGGTGGACCGCAACAGCCTGCGCTGCGTCCTGGACCACGGCGACGGCAGCCCGGCCGCCGAGGTGGAGAACTGCCGCAACGCCGACATCAGGATCCCGAACACCTACACCGAGGCCGGTACCTACACCGTGACCCTGACGGTCACGGACAAGGACGGTGACCAGACGGTGCGCACCTCCGAGGTGACCGTTTCCCGTCTCCCAGTCCACGTCGTCGCCAATGCCGTCCCGGGCACTGCGCGCGGCGGCAGCGTCGACGTGCGCGCCATCGTCCGCGACACCCGGGAGTGGACGCCGGTGGCGGGGGCGAACGTGGTCCTCGAGGTCGACGGTGCCAGTGTGACGGCCACCTCCGACGCCGCGGGCGAGGTCACCGCCAGGTTGCCGTTCGCGGGACCCGAGGGTGAGCTCACCGCCACGATCGCCCAGTCCAGGCTGCGTGAGGGGATCGTGCGAACCACCGGGATCACCACCGCCCAGCGCCCGCCCGGCGACGTGTTCTTCGTCGTCGACGAGTCCGGCAGCATGGGCAGCTACCAGCAGCGCGTGCGCGAGAACCTGGTGGCCATGTCCGAGCAACTCGCCGCCAGCCTGGACCACCAGATCGGCGTCGCCGGCATGCCCACCTCTGGCCACGACCTGTTCATCAAGATGCCGCCCACCAACCACCTCGACGACGCCATCGCCGGCGCCAACGGGCTCGGCACCGCCAACGGTGGCGAGCTCGGCATCGACGGCATCGTCCTGGCGGCGGAGCCGTCCGTGGGTTGGCGTCCCAGCGTGGGCAAGTGCCTCGTGCTGATCGGCGACGAGCCGGCCCAGCGTCGCAACGGCACCACCGACGAGATGGCCCACCAGGCCCTCGCCGAAGCCGACATCGTGCTGTACTCCATCATCAACATCAACGCCCAGACGTTGCCCTACCAGGAGCTCGCCACGCAGTCGGGCGGCGGGTTCTTCGACATCAATGAGTTCCGCACGGACCCCGGGCCGGTGCTCCAGACGCTGCTGGCCAACTGCTCCAGCGCCATCGTGGAGCGGCCGGACCTCAACGTGACGGTCGACGACGGCCTCACCGAGGTGGAGGAGGGCGCCGCGGTGACCTACACCGTCACCGTCGCCAACACCGGCCCGATCGACGCCACCGGCGTGCTGGCCACCGTGACGCTGCCGGCGGGGCTGGAGTTCGTCTCCGCCTCCGACGGCGGCACCCACGACGCCGGCACCATCACCTGGCCCGCCGCCACGCAGGCCGGCGAGTCCAGCAACACGCGCACGTTCACCGTCGAGGTCACCGGCCGGCCCGGGGACACGGTGGAGGTGACCGCCCGGGTGGCCGACGACGGCGCCGGCGGCGAGGACGTCACACCGGGCAACAACGTCGACTCCGACACCGACACCATCGTCGCGGCCCCGACGCCCGAGCCGAGCGAGACCCCGACGCCGGAGCCGACGGAGACGCCGACCCCGGACCCTGACGTCACCGTCACCGCGACGGCCACCGCCACCGCGACGGTGACCGCCACGGCGACGCCGACGGTGACCACGAGTCCCACGGTCACGGCCACCGCAACCGCTACGGCCACTGCGACGGCGACGGCCACTGCGACGGCGACCGCCACCGCCACGGCGACAGCCACCACCACCCGGACGGCGAAGCCGGCGCCGGCGCCGACGGTCACGGCCACCAAGACGACTAGGCCGCCGCAGGACCTCTACGAGACTCCCGGTTACCACGAGGTGGGTGGTCGCAAGTGGATGACGGTGTGCGAGCCGTACTCGGTCACGCACCGCTGCTGGACCTACATCTGGGGCACCCAGATCAAGGGGGCGCCGGGCGCCTACTTCAAGGTCAACGGCTGGGTGTTCAACAACCTGACCTACATGGCCTCGCCGCGTTCGCTGTGGACCGACAACCCGCTCGGGAACACCGGTTCCTGGACCGACGGCGAGGGGCGGGGCTGGCGCACCGAGTGCGAGACGGCGGTCTCCGGCCGCAACGGCTGCCGCAGCTACGTGACCACGAAGGTGCTGGACCAGACCCCAGAAGGGATCCGGTACGTCCTGGCGGAGCGGTTCAACAACATCGTCCGCTTCACCATCCGCTGAGCTTCGGCCGGGCCACATCGGGGGAGTGGCCCGGTCGATTGGACTGGTCCGGGCCGGTCGCACGCCATCGTGCGGCCGGTCCGGTGCTGGTCTCAGTCGGTGAAGCTCGGCCCCAGTTCGCCGCCGAAGGTCTCCGCCACGCGCGCTCCGACGAAGGCCGCGTTCGTGCGCAGCACCTCGGCGGGGGCGTCGGGCAGGTTCTCCGCCCAGTTCAGCAGCGGCGAGCCCAGGAACTGCCGCGTGAGTGCCGGACGGCCGAGGAAGACCAGGTGGAGGTGGGCGCCACCGTCGCCCCACTTCGCGAGCTGCGCGCGGCCGACGCTGGGCAGGGCCTCCACGGCGGCGGAGATGGCGACGACGAGCCGCCCCATCTCGCCGGCCAGCTCGTCGGGGACGGTGGGCAGGTCGCAGTGGGGGATCGGGTACAGGGTGAGGATGACGGGCAGCCCCTGCTCGAGGTCGGCCAGCAGCACCCAGCGCTCGTTGCGCCAGACGTGGTCCGCGAACCGCTCCGGCAGCTGTTCCGAGGCGCCGACGCACCAGCACTCGGCCGGGTCCTCCCCGCGGCGCGGCAGCTCGTCCTCACCCAGCGGCAGCAGCGGCTTCATCCGCAGCGAGTCGATCTCGTAGGGGTAGATGTCCCACCCCGGCATCTCCTGCACGGCCACCTCGATGCGGCCATCAGGCCCTGCAGCGGCCGCGATGCGGGCGTAGTACTCTTCGGCGGACTCTGGCGCGGCTGGGGAATTCACCCGCTGATTCCACCACAGCCGGGGCCCGGGGCAGAGGTCCTCCCCGCCGCTGCTCAGCCCAGCGGCACCCTCGCCAGCTCGTTGTGGTCGACGTCGCCCAGCACGAGATCCACCCCATGGCCGGTGGGGGCGGGTTCCACCGTGACGCGCACCGCGGCGTCCGGGTCCTCCAGGGTGGCGCGCGTCTCGTCCAGGACGGCGGCGACGTCGGCGGCGGGCAGTTCCGGCAGGCCCAGTTCCCGATCGGGCGACGTCGGGTGCGACAGGACGGCCGAGTCCACCACTTCCAGACCACGGGCCCATTCGTAGGTGAGGTCGGTGGCGTCGCCGGTGAACATGACGCCCACGCTGTCCGCCTCGCCGGCGAACTCCACCCGCGTGACCGACTCGGCCAGACCGGCGGTGGTGATCTCGTCCCACACCTGCTCGATGGTCCCGCCCGTGACGGGGCCGGGCAGGGACGGGAGTTCGTCGTCGTTCAACAGCACGGTGTGGACCTCCTGGCCGTCCACCTCGCACGTGGTGCGCGTGGCGAGGGCGGAGGCGGTCAGCACCTGGACCTCCACCATGCCCCACTCCTCACCGCACCGGGTCAGCGACTCGGTGGCGCGGGAGGCCGCCGCGGCCACGTCGAGCTCGCTGCCGCGGACGGTGACAGGATTGGCCGAGTCAACCGTCGGCTCCACGGCCTCGTCGGGTTCCGGGTACAGCTGGGTGATGGCCGGCGGCTCGCCGCTGGTGAGGGTGATCCGGGTCTCGGAGACGGAGAAGCCCGCGACGAGCATCTCGTCGGTGACACGCTGTGCCAGCACCTCGCCCGCGATGTCTGCCGGGCGGATGTGCTCGGCGTCGGAGCAGCCGGTGAGCAGCAGCGGCACCAAGGCGGCGAGCGCCCAACCGGTACGGCGGGCCCTCGTGTGGGACGGTCCCCACGAGCGGTCCTGTCCCTTGGCGGTCACGTCATTCACGGCTGCATCTCCTCGTCGTCTCAATCTCGAACTCTAGCCCGGCGCCCCATCCGTTCCGTGGCCGCATCTGCGGTGGAGTGGAGGATCCTGCCCCGTGGTGGTGATGCCGCCCGCTAGTCTGGGCGCCACCGAAGGGAGCAGCCTTGAAGGACATCGTCGTGTTCTCCGGCTCCGCGCACGAGGCGCTGGCCGACGAGATCTGTGGCAACCTCGGAATCGAGCGCAGCCCCGTGAAGATCTCACGTTTCAGCAACGACTGCCTGCAGGCGCAACTGTTGGCCAACTGCCGCCAACGCGACGTCTACATCGTGCAGCCGCTGGTGCCGCCCACGCAGGAGCACCTCATGGAACTGCTGCTGATGGTGGATGCCGCGCGCGGGGCCTCGGCCAAGCAGATCACCGCGGTGATGCCGCACTACGCCTACGCCCGCTCGGACAAGAAGGACGCCTCCCGCATCTCCATCGGGGGCCGGCTGGTGGCGGACCTGCTCCACACCGCCGGGGTGCACCGGGTGCTCACCATGGCGCTCCACGCGCCCCAGGTACACGGGTTCTTCAACGTTCCCGTGGACCACCTCACCGCGCTCGGCGTGATCGCCGAGCACTTCCGCGGGCGGGACCTGACCGACCACATCGTCGTCTCCCCGGACCTGGGCAACGCCAAGCAGGCCACGCTGCTGGCCCGGCTCCTCGGGCTGCCCGTTGCCGCCGGGAACAAGCAGCGGATGGCCGATGACAAGGTGGTGATCGAGTCCATCGTCGGCGACGTCGCGGGCAAGCAGGCGATCGTCCTGGACGACGAGATCGCCACCGGCGGCTCCGTGGTGGAGATCGTGCACCGCCTGGTGGACTTCGGCGCGACGTCGGCCACCGTCGTGTGCACGCACGGCCTGTTCACTGGGAACGCGGTGGCCAAACTGTCCGGCTCGGAGTACATCACCGAGGTGATCTCCACCAACACCGTGCCGGCCCCGGCCGAGTTCCCGGGCCTGACCACGCTGAGCGTCGCCAGCCTTTTCGCCGACGCCATCGACCGCATCCACAGCGGCCGCTCCGTGTCCAAACTGTTCAACGGGGTGGACCCCGCTTACGCCCCGCCCGAGGAACTGCCCGGCCTGTTCTGAGCCCGATCAGGCGCCACAACCACCGGAGGACTCCCATGACCCACCACACTGCCGCACCTGACCTGGCCGCCCACCGGCGACGGCTGGAGGAGGCCTGCGCCGCAGTCGACGGCGTGACCAGCCTGGTCTTCTACGGCTCATCCACACGCGACGGCGAGGGCCGGCGCGACGAGTGGTCCGACCTGGACTTCAACGTATTCCTCGCCCCGGAAGCGGCGCACCGGCTGCGCGCCGGGTGGCCCTTCCTGCCCGAGCCCGACCGGCTGGTGCTGACCGCGCGGGAGGGTGACAACGGTGGCGTGGCCCTCTACGACGACGCCATGGTCTACGAGTTCGGGGCCGGGCTGGCGTGGCAGGTCACCGATCCGGCGCGAGAAGTCGCCCTGGACGGCGGGGACCTGCGCTTCGGCGCGCCGCCCGAGCCGCCGTCGGCGGAGAACCAGGTGCGGCTGTTCCTGGTGAAGCTGTTCATCGGGGTGGGCCGCCACCGCCGTGGGGAGCGCGTGGCCGCCAGTGCCCACGTGCGCGGCCACGCGCTGGTGGGGCTGTGCTGGGCGCTGCGCCGTCGCCTGGCGCCGCAAGCGGATGCCGGCAGCCCGTTCGACCCGCTGCGACGGCTGGAGCAGCACCTGCCCGGGGTGGCCGCCCGGCTTGGGGACCTGCTGGACCTGGACCTCGAGGTCTGTGCGCGGGGCCTGCTGCGGCTGGCCCGCGAGGAGCTGGAACCCGGTTGGGACGGGTTCCCGTCGGCGGCCGCCGACGTCGTCGAGGCCCGTCTGGGCTGGGCACCCGTCCCCTGACGGGGGCCTGCCGCAGGGGCCCGGTCTGGCCCGCCCGGCCATCACCGACGGCGGTAGCGCTCCAGCACCTCGCGCCAGGTGGGGACCACGGTGCCCTGCTCACGCATCAGCGCGCGCAGCCTGCGGCGGCTGATGAGGATGGCCACCAGGCCGACGGCGAAGATCGGCAGCTGCACCATCATGGCCAGGCGCAGCTGCTGCCCGGTGTAGTTGCCGCCGCCGCTCATCAGGTCAACCAGGATGCCGATGGCCAGGATGGCGAACGTGCTGGCGGAGAACGAGCCGGTGATCACGATCCCGTTGGCCGCGCCCAGCCGGTGGGCGGGCAGGCTGGTGCGGGTGAAGTCCAGGCCGATGGCGGTGCCGGGACCGCCGGCCGCCGTCGCCACCACCAGCAGGGTCAGCAGCCAGTACGGTGCCGGACCCGGCCAGAACAACACGGCGGACCAGCACACGAAGTTGGCCCAGATCACCGTCAGCGCCAGCGTGCTGCGCCGCAGCGGGTGGCGGCTGGTGAGCCAACCGATCACCGGCCCGAACACGCCGCCGATCACGGCAGTGAGGATGAACAGTGCCGACGCCGTCCCCTGGCTCAACCCCTGGCCCACCACCAGGAACGGGATCCCCCACATCATCACGAACGTGTTGGCGGCGAAACCGCCGGTGAGGTGGATCCAGAACCCGAGCGTGGTGGCCGGGTGGCGGGCGACGGCGGCCAGCTGGCGGGGCATCTCCCGCAGCCGCTCCCCCGACGTGGCGCGCTCCATGCCCTCCGGGACGTCGCGGATGCCGAGGTAGACCACCACCGCCATCACGAATGCGACGCCGGCGGCGAACATGAAGGTGGGCCGCCAGCCGGAGATGACCACCATCGGCAGCAGGGCACCCACCGACGCGATCTGCCCGAGCTGGCCCAGCAGGCCGATCATCTGCTGCAGCAGCGGCACCCGCCGCGCCGGGAACCAGAACGGCAGCAGCCGGATCACGCCGGTGAAGATGCAGGCGTCACCGACGCCCAGCAGGATGCGTGCGCCGATCGCGACGGGCAGCAGCTCCGTCGTGGCCATCACCACCTGCGCGATGCCCATGACGACGGTGCCGCAGGCCAGCACCAGCCGGGAGCCCCACCGGTCCAGCAGCACCCCGACGGGCACCATCATCAGCGCGTAGGTGGCCAGCTGCACCACCACGAACGTGGAGACCACGCCGGCGGTGGTGCCGAAGTGCTCGGCAGCGTGGATGCCCACCACGCCCAGGCTGGTGCGCTGCATGATGGTGGCGGCGTAGGCGAGGACACCGATCGCGAACACGCCCCAGGCCGCCCCCGAGGCGCGCTCCACCACTGGGCTGCTCACCGCATCAGGCCCCGATCGTGGCGGCGTCGATGACGAAGCGGTAGCGGACGCGGGAGGCCACCACGTCGTCGTAGGCGCGGTCGATCTCGTCGCCCGCGATGACCTCCACCATCGGGCGGATGCCCTTCTCGGCGCAGAAGTCCAGCATCTCCTGGGTCTCGGGGATGCCGCCGATGTTGGAGCCGGCCAGAGCCCGGTTTCGGTGGATGACGTTGCCGAGGTCGACGCTGGTGGGTTCCGACGGCAGCCCCACCACGACGAGCGCGCCGTCGGTGTCGAGGGTGCGGAGCAGCGCGTTGGTGTCGATGCCGTCGGAGACGGTGCAGATCAGCAGGTCGAAGGAGTTGCGCAGCCCTTCCAGGGTGCCTTCCTCCGACGTGGCGTGGTGCGCGACGGCGCCGAGCTTGCGGCCGTCGGACTCCTTCGCGCGGGTGCGGGACAGCACGTGGGTCTCGGCGCCGAGCGCGGCGGAGATCTGGACCGCCATGTGGCCCAGTCCGCCCATGCCGACGACGCCCACGCGCTTGCCGGGGCCCGCGCCCCAGCGCTTCAGGGGGCTGTAGGTGGTGATGCCCGCGCACAGCAGCGGGGCCGCGTGCTCGAGCGAGATCTCGTCGGGGATGTGGAGGGCGTAGTCCTGCTCCACGGTGAAGCCGGTGGAGTAGCCGCCCGCGGTGGGGACGCCGTCGCGTCCGATGGAGTTGTAGGTGCCGACGGTGCCGCCCTCGCCGGTGCAGAACTGCTCCTGGCCGTCCTCGCACTCGGGGCAGGTGCCGCAGGAGTCGACGAAGCAGCCGACGCCAACGCGGTCACCCACCTTGAACTTGGTCACCTCGGAGCCGACCTTCGTCACCGTGCCCGCGATCTCGTGGCCCGGCACCAGCGGGAAGCGGGCGGGGCCCCACTCCTCGCGGGCGGTGTGGATGTCCGAGTGGCAGATGCCGGCGTAGGCGATGTCGAAGTAGATCTCCGTGGGGCCGGGATCGCGGCGGGTGATGGTGGTCCGGGTGAATGAGCCGGTGGGGGAGTCGATCGCGTAGGCGCTGACCTCGGGCACTTGACCTCCTGGGATGGGCGACGTCGCCAATCCTAGTTCGGTGGTGCCGTTGCCGGACCGAAAGCCTCACTCGCCGGAGACGGCCTCGATCCAGCTGATGGTCTCCTCGGTGACCGGGGCGCCGGGGACGGGCTCCTCGGCGCCGGCGTCGGGGACCGTGCACTCGGGCTTGACGCCGGGCTCGGGGCCGAACTCCTTGCCGCCGAAGACCTCTTCCTTGACGAACTCGTAGTAGCCGGCGAACTCGCCGGTGTCGTACGGGTTGTTCAGGGCGCAGCGGCCGACGTAGTAGCCGACGACGTCGGCGAAGGTCTCCGACTTGGAGCTGCCTGCGTAGTCGCCGAAGCGGCCCTCGCTGCGGAACAGGTCACCGAACTCCTGCCAGTAGGCCGGGTTGGAGTGGCGGTCCGAATTGAGGACGTGGGCGATCTCGTGGATCACCAGGCGGACCAGGCGGCCCTCGTCGCCGGCCTCGAGGGCCTTGGCGAACTTGGCGAAGTCCAGCGTCACGTAGCTGCCCTTGGTGAGGCTCCAGTCGCCCCATGCCCAGCCGGAGATCCGGTTGGCGTTGATGCCGACGTTGCCGTTCACCTTGGCCTGGAGGTTGGTGATGTAGTCGGTGCAGCTGACCGCGTCGAGGGTCTCCCACAGGATCTTGATGGAGGCGCGGTTCTCCTCGGTCCACTGCTTGCCGGCGAGCTTGAAGCCGAACGTCTCGGTGATCTGGGCCGCGATCGCGTCGATGCCGACGTCGTCGCCCGGCCACTCGTTGGTCACAGCGCAGGGGGTGGGGATGCCACTGACCGGTGCCACGGGCGGCGGCGCGACGGGCAGGGCGAGGGCCTGGGCTGCACCGAGGGTCGCCGCGGTGGCCAGAACAGCCGTCGCGACTCGCGTCAGTAGCTTGCGCACCGATCCACTTCCCTTCTGTGGCAACCCGTCCAAGATTCTCTCAGGTTTCTCAGAAAATCAAACGCGTCCAGCATCTGACCACGGCTTTCTCGTCTGACGGCCGGTTATGCGGAAGGCAAGCGCGTGCAACCGCCCTGCGGGTCCGCGGCGGGGTCCGTGCCGGGAGCCGTGTCGAGGGCCGCCACCGGTGTGCCCGGGGCCGCTGCCGTTGCGGGCGTGACCAGGCTCCGCGACACGCCGCATTCAAGCTCTGCAGAGCCTCAAGGGCGCCTCCCGCGGACGGCTGTCACGGCTGTCCCCGTGCCCCGTCGGGGTCGGGTGCGTGCGCCCGCCACGGACGCGGCGGTGACTGCGAGAGCGAGGCCCACTACTCTGGCCCCCATGGGTCAATTCGTTCTCAACCGCAGCCAGAACCCCACGTCGGAGGCTGAGCGCAACGCTGCGCTGGCAGACCCCGGCTTCGGTCGGTACTACACGGACCACATGGCCGTGATGAACTACACCGAGGGCACCGGCTGGCACGATCCCCGACTGATCGCCACGGAGGCATTCCAGCTCCACCCCGCCGCTGCCGTGCTGCACTACGGGCAGGAGATCTTCGAGGGTCTCAAGGCATACCGCCGCGCAGACGGCTCCGTGTGGCTGTTCCGGCCCGAGCGGAACGCGCGCCGCTTCATGGGCTCGGCCGAGCGCCTGGAGATGGCCGTCCTGCCGGAGGAGACCTTCCTCAACGCCGTCACCGAACTGGTCGAGCTGGAGCACCAGTGGGTGCCCGAGGGCGTCAACGAGCAGAGCCTCTACATCCGGCCCTACATGATCGCCGACGAGCCCTACCTCGGCGTGCGCGAGGCCCACAAGTACATCTTCGCGGTGATCGCCACCCCGGCCGGCGCCTACTACCCGGAGCCGGTCAAGCTGTGGATCACGCCCAACTTCACGCGTGCCGCCAAGGGTGGCACCGGGGCCGCTAAGTGCGGCGGCAACTACGCCGCCAGCCTCGCCGCCGCAAACGAGGCCGCCAAGCACGGCTGTGGCCAGGTGCTCTACACCGACGGCGCCGAGCACAAGTGGCTGGAGGAGTGCGGCACGATGAACTTCATGCTGGTCACCGCCGACGGCCAGCTCCTCACGCCCGCGCTCGGTTCCATCCTCGATGGCGTGACGCGCAACTCGATCCTGGCCCTGGCCTCCGACCACGGCCTCGAGCCTGTCGAGCGCCCGATCTCCATCGACGAGATGTGGGAGGGGCTCGACTCCGGCCACATCACCGAGACCTTCGCCTGCGGCACCGCAGCGGTGATCACGCCCATCGTCGGCTTCAACTCGCCCGACCGTGGCGAGGAGGCCGTGGGTGACGGCGCCCCCGGTGAGAAGACCCGCGCCATCCGCGAGCACCTCCTGGAGATCCAGTACGGCCGTGCCGAGGACAAGCACGGCTGGATGCGCCGCGTCGTCTGATCCAGGACTTCAGTTGAGCGGACGGCTCCGTCTCCGGTGCCGTCCGCTCCTCTGACCGCGGCGGTCAGTTGCCCGCGAGCGCGTCCTTCATGGACTCGGGACCCCAGGTGATGATCTGGGCGTTGGGGAACGCGGTGAACAGCACCGCGTTGCCGTGGCCGACGAACACCTTGCCGCCTGGGACTTCGGCGTAGACCTCATAGCCGGCCTCTTCCGCGCTGGAGTTCACCATGTCCACGACGGCGGTCTCGTCGGCGTCGGCGATCATGATCGACGTCTGCAGCGCCTGGGTGACCAGCGAGTCCTCCGGGATCCGCAGGCCGGTGGGGATCTGCATCTCCATCATGTTGGCGGTGATGGTCTCGGTGGAGACCTCGCCCTCGAACGTCTGCGAGTCGCCGCCGTCGTCCACCGGGGGAGCCGGGTCGCTCGGGTCCGCCGGTGCGCCGGTCTCCACCGGCTGGTTGCCGTCGGTGACCGGTGCCGGATCGTCGTCGCCGGAGCAGGCGGTGAACAGGGACACGGCCGCGATCCCGGCCAACCAGGCTGCGAGGGGCTTCTTCATGCGCATGGCGGCAATTCTATGCGCGGACCCAAGCACCCCCACCGCTAGTCTCGACCCCATGCAGGAGGTAGTCGACGCCACGGTGGCCAATCTCGTCCGCCGCGCCGAGAACCTCGCAGTGACCGGTGAGCGCCGGATCCTGGGGATCGTGGGCCCGCCCGGAGCCGGCAAGACGACGCTCGGGGCGGCCCTGTCGGAGGCGCTGGCGGAGCGGGTGGCGCTGGTCCCGATGGACGGCTTCCACCTGGACAACCCGGTGCTCGAGGCCCTCGGCAGCCGCGATCGCAAGGGCGCCCCCGACACCTTCGACGTTGCCGGCTTCGTGGCCCTCCTCCGACGCCTCCGCGCCCGCGACGGTCTCGTGTACGCGCCGCGCTTCGACAGGTCGCTCGAACTCGCCATCGGAAGCGCCCTCCCCGTGCCGGCCGAGACGCCACTCGTGGTGACCGAGGGCATCTACCTGCTGCACGACGCGCAGGGCTGGGAGGCGGTGCGGCCCCTGCTCGACGAGGTGTGGTTCATCGACGTCGCGCCCGAGGAGCTCCACCGTCGGCTGCTCGCGCGGCGGTTGGCCGACGGGGACTCCGTCGAGCACGCGACGGCGTGGGTGGAGGGTGTCGACGCCGTCAACGGGGCGCTCGTCGAACGGGGCCGGGGCAGGGCGGACCTGGTCGTGCGGATCGTCGGCGGGGCGTAGGCCCATTCCTCGAGCCCCCGTCCCGGGCCGGTAGCAGGTCGTCTCGACCAAACCCTTGACACGGATCCCTCGACGGCGATACGTTCGTTCGCACAACAAACTGACGAGGCCGTCAGTGGTCTCCTGCCCAATTACAACGTTGAAAATGCGGCGCCAGCAGCACCCTCGGGCACGTTCCATTGGTGATTCCGAAATGTGCTGTGTCCCTCAGAGGCCAATGGTCTTGAGGGTGGGGCCGTCGGAAAGTGCGGTTTGAACAACAAGTGGGGTGATCGCTTCTTCGTCGAATGGTCGGAACCCAGATGTCCGGAGTAACCGGTGTTTGGAGCATGAAAGTTCGTAAAACAATCTTGGAAGGAAGTACCGTGAAAAGATTACCAGTCCTGTCATTGGTTCTTGCGCTACTAGTTCTAGTTCTCCCGCAAGCAACTGCAACCTCGGCGGAACCGGACACTTGGCGGCAGGTCGACCCTGCCGATGTGGTGCCCGGGAAGAGCTATCTCGTCGTGTCCCCGGACGGCGCCCTCGTCAATGCCGAGGCCACGATCAGCACGCCCGGCGACGTCACCGGCGACACACAGATCGGCATGGAGTCCCGGCCGGTGACCATTGAGGACGGCTTGATCACATCCGAAGTGACGGATGACATGATCTGGCAGTTCGGCCCCGGTGCGAACACTGCGGAGCCTGCCGACGGCCTTGGCGAGGGCCCCGGATACTACCTGCTGAACGACGCTCCGGGTGCAGGGGGAGGCACGGAACCCTTGCGAAGGGAATCCAGCTTCAACGCGCAGCACGCCCCCCTCAACACCACCGGCGCAGCCGTCAACGGCAATCAGCAGAGCATGCTGATGCACGTCCTGGACGAGGCCGAAGGCACGGTGTCCCTCTACATCTGGGGCGGCGCGGATCAGTGGAACTTCGCCCTGACCGCCGCGGAGGGCGGCTTCACCGCCAAGAGCCACATCGCAGGTGCCACGAGCGCGGCCGAGTTGCTGCAGCAGATGCAGGCGTCACCTGCCCTGCGGCTTTACGAGCCGAACACGGACGTCGGTGAACAGCACTACGTGATGGCATCGGCCGGCGAGAACGGCAGCATCAGCCCGTCTTCCCCGGCAGGGCATGTCTGGGTCACCGAGGGCGAGGACCTCACCTTCGAATTCGAACCTGCTTTCGGGTTCGAGGTCGACACCGTGACCGTCGACGACGTGGAAGTGGCTTTCGCCGACAACCAGTACACAATGGAGAACGTCACCACAAGTGGTGCGCGAATCCATGTGACTTTCAGGCCGGACCCGAACGCAACGGAGATTCCGTTCACGGTGTTCAATGACATCCTCTCCGTGGGCAACGTGACCACTGCCGTCATTGTCGACCTGGGTGAAGGCAACGAGGCTGACCGTGACGACGTCGATGCCGAGATGTTTGCGGTGGCCGCGAAGAACACGAGGCTGGACGGATCCAGTGTGATCTTCGATGGAACGCGGAACGTCACGCGGGCCTATGTGAACGATGCTCCCGAGCCCCTCGGTTACATCTCACCCGAGCCGGGTTCAGATGACCTCGAACTCGACACGCCCGAAAGTGGTCGCTACATCGTTGTTGAACTCGAGTTCTGGAATGCCAACGGCTACACCTCCGGGTCAATGGTCTCCGGAAACCTGCAGAACGCATTCTCGGCAATCCTGAACTATCGCCTCAATGTGGATCGTGAGATCTTGCTGACAGACGGCACTGCCATCGTCCCGCGGTTCAGCCAGGCAGCAGTGGTCAACCCGGCGCTCGACAAGTTCGTTCCTTCCAAGACGAACGACGGCGGCCCGGGCAGCATGGACATCCTGCTCTCCATCGACGAGTCGTGGGAGGACGACGGTCCGCTGCCCCTGTTCATCTACAACCACGGCGGCGGCCGCGGTGGCCCTGCGGGCGACTACTTCGCTCCCGTGCAGACCGCGAACGGGGCGGCAGTGCTTTCCAAGCGTCAGTTGGAGAATCCCGGTGAGTACAACGCCCACATCATCGCCACCCAGAACCACTCGAACAACCAGGAGAACAACGAGGCCCTGATCGCCTACGTGGACGAACTGGTTGACGATGGCATCGTGGACCCGGACCGCGTCTACATGTCAGGTTTCTCGATGGGCAGCATGTACACGCTGGGCATGTACAGCCGCAATCCTGAGTTCCTCGCAGCCATCGTTCCGCTGGCCGGTGGCGGCCTGCCGAGCGAGGAGCAGCTCACGGAGAACCCCGAGCTGGGGAAGGTGTCTGTCTGGGCCCACACCCACAAGGACGACGGGGCCGGCAATTCCTGGACGGAGTACTTCTCCACGGGTCCGGGTGCCGGCGAGCTGTTCGAGGAAGCCAACGTCTCGGTCCTCGAGACCAACCAGGCGTTCAACTTCCCGTACTTCGGCTTTGACTGGACGCCCCATGAGACCGAGGCGCAGCTCTTCAGCAACAAGATCAGCCAGTCGAACACCGCCTTCGCATTTGGCGCCGGCCATGAGGACTTCGCCGATGGGACCATCTTCGACTGGCTGTTCGCACAGTCGAAGGGGACGACGGAGCCGGAACCCACACCGGATCCGACGGAGGAACCCACCGAGGAGCCGACGGCGGAGCCCTCGCCGGAACCCACTGAAACGGATCCGGTCACGCCTCCGGCCAAGCCGGGTGACCTGTACTCCACGCCCGGGTTCCACAACGTCAATGGCCGGTGGTGGTACACCGAGTGCGAGCCGTACTCGCAGACCATCCGGTGCACCACCGAGATCTGGGCCACCAGCGTCAAGGTGGAGGGGGGCCGGTTCGTGCAGACGAACGGCTGGGTGTTCAACAACCTCACCTACCTCCCGCACATGACGCGTGCGCAGTGGGCGAACAACCCGCTGGGAGTCGCCGGTGAGTGGACTGCGGCCGACGGCCGTCGTTGGAAGACGGAGTGCGACACGGCCCAGACCGGCCGGGACGGTTGCCGTTCCTGGGCCTGGTCCAGCATCGTCGCCAGTACGCAGGGCGCCGACGGTGTCTGGTCGCACCGCGTGACCGAGGACTGGGTGTTCAACAACATCACCCGCTTCAAGGTGAACTGATCCGCTGAGCGGCCAACGCAGATGGCCCGCTGTCCGTTCCGGGCAGCGGGCCATTCACATGCGCGGTGATGGGACTGCCGCCCACCAGTTCCCGCAACCGCGGGATCTCGCGTGCCAATCTCGGTGGCCGGGACAACTAGGCTTGGCCCACAACCGTTCTGGAGGAACCGACGATGACCCCTGGCGACGCCGCCCACCGCAAGACCGTGCGCGCGGAGCTCCTCCGCTTCGCTGCCGGCTCCCGACACCGCAACGGCTTCGGATACCTCGACGACGCGGGCGCGGTGGTTGCAGACCGGCCGGTTGAACTGTGGATCACCTGCCGGATGACGCACACCTTCTCCCTCGGGCTGCTCGCCGGTGAGGAACCCGCCGAAGGTGGCCCGGACGCCGCCGCGCTGCGGGACCTCGTCGAGCACGGTGTGGCGGCGCTGCTCGACGGGCCGCTGCGGGACACCGGCAACGGCGGCTGGTTCGCAGGCATCAACCCCGACGGGAGTGTGATCAGCGCGAAGCAGGCCTACGCCCACGCGTTCGTGGTGCTGGCGGCCAGCAGCGCCGTCGCGGCCGGTGCCGAGCGTGGGCAGGAGCTGCTCGAGCTCGCGCTGCAGGTCCAGGACGAGCGGTTCTGGGACGAGTCCGAGGGGCTCGTCGTGGAGGAGTGGGACGCCGACTTCACGCAGTTGGACGACTATCGAGGCGTGAACTCCAACATGCACACCGTTGAGTGTTACCTGGCTGCTGGGGACGTCACCTGGGACCGACGCTGGCACGAGCGCGCCGGGCGGATCGCCGCCCGCGTGGCCGACTGGGCGCGCGGGAACGACTGGCGGATCCCCGAGCACTTCACCACTTCGTGGGAGCCGATGCTGGAGCACAACCGTGACCAGCCCGCCCACCCGTTCCAGCCCTACGGCGCCACCGTCGGGCACGGGCTGGAGTGGGCCCGCCTGCTGGTGGCCACGGACCAGACCCTCGGCGACGAGGCCCCCGCCGGCCTGACCGAGGCCGCAGTCCAGCTGGCCGACCGCGCCTTCGCCGACGGCTGGGCCGTCGATGGTGCCGACGGCTTCGTCTACACCACCGACTGGGACGGCAATCCGGTGGTTCGCGCGCGGATGCACTGGGTGCTGGCCGAGGCCATCGCAACCTCGACGGTGCTCTCCCGCGTCGCTGGCGAGGAGCCCCACCGCACCGACCTGGACCGCTGGTGGGCCTACGCCGACGAACACCTCATCGACCATCAGCAGGGCTCCTGGCGACACGAACTCGACGAGACCAACGCCCCCGCATCCGAGACCTGGCCCGGCAAGCCCGATGTCTACCACGCCTACCAGGCCGCCATCATCCAGGACCTTCCGACGACGCCCTCGTTCGCCTCGGCGCTGAAGGCGGCGCGTTCCTGACATGCGCGCTCGTGCCAGTTTCCCTGAGGAGGTCGCCCCGCGACCGTCTCGAAGGGTGTGTTGACATGCCGATGAAGGCCATCATCGGCACCCTCGGCTACGTCCGCCGGGGCGACGAGGTGCTGCTCGTCCACCGGCAGCGTGACGGTGACGACCACCAGGGCAAGTACAACGGCCTGGGCGGGAAGCTGGAACCCGGTGAGGACGCCGTGGCGTGCCTGCGGCGGGAGATCCTGGAGGAGGCCGGCATCGTCGCCACGTCCCTGACGCTGCGCGGCACCATCGCCTGGCCCGGGTTCGGGTCCGACGGCTCCGACTGGTTCGGGCTGGTGTTCGTCGTGGACGGGTTCGAGGGTGAACCCCCCGCGCGCAACGACGACGGCCCCCTGTCCTGGGTGCCGATCGAGCGGCTGGGGGAACTCCCCATGTGGGAGGGAGACCGTCACTTCCTGCCGCTGGTATTCGACGACGACCCCTGCCAGTTCCACGCCGTCCTGCCCTACCGCGACGGCGTCCTGCTGACCGAGGCGATCGGGATCACCCGCCTGTGAGGTCGCTGGTTGAGCCGGGCCGGCGAGCCCTGCGAGTTGCCCGTGTCGAAATCGCCCGAAGGAGCAATGAATGACCCTCCCCCGACTGATCGCCACGGACCTGGACGGCACGCTGCTGCAGCCGGACACGTCCGTTTCTCCCCGCACCCGCGCGGCGTTGGACGCGGCGCGGGCGGCGGGCATCGTCGTGGTGCCGGTGACGGCTCGGCAGCCGATCGGGCTGCGGCTGATCGCGCAGGAGGCGGGGTTCGAGGAGTGGGCGCTGTGCGGCAACGCGGCGTTCGGTATCCATCTGGCGACGGGGGAGTTGCTGTTCGAGCGCGCACTGCCGGTCGACGTCCAGACTCGTCTCGTGGCCGACCTCGCCGAGCGCATCCCCGGCCTGCTGCACGTGAGCATCCGCGACGCGGGCGAGCGGTTCGTCGCGCAGGAGGGGTACGCGGCTCTGGCCACTTTCACCGACCATCGACGCGACCCTTCCACCATGGGCGGCGTCCATCTGGACGACGTCCTCGCCGAGCCCAGCCTCAAGCTGGTGCTGCGCCACCCCACCGTGTCCGCGGGGGAGGTGCTGGCTTTGGTGGAGGAGCTGGACGGTGCGGGATTCGAGGCCACCACCTCCGGCGCCCCGTTCGTCGAGGTGATGGCGGCGGGGGTGAACAAGGCGTGGGGGCTCGCGCAGTTGTGCAGCCACCTGGGCATCGCCGCCGACGAGGTGCTCGCCTTCGGGGATGCGCGCAACGACGTGGAGATGTTGCGCTGGGCGGGCCGGGGCCTCGCGATGGCCGACGCCGACGTCGTCGTCAAGGAGGCCGCGGACGGGATCGCGCCCGCGAACACCGAGGACGGGGTTGCCCGGGTGGTCGAAGCGCTCCTCGCCGACGCCTGACCGCCGGCCGCAATGCTGCAGTCGCGTCCTGTGCCTCCGCACGTCCGTGGGTCGTTGGGTTGGCTGTTCCCTGCTGGTGTCGCACTGTGTCGCGGTTGTGACCGGTTACCTGCCGTCCAGGTCGATCGAGTGCTCTGAAATCAGAGCACCGGCAGTGCTCGCCGCATTTCGAGGTAGTTCAGGAACGCCCTGTCCGGTGCGGGGGCTTGGCCCGCAAGGGCATTCCGGATGCCCCTGCCGGTGTCGTCGGCTCTCTCGCCGGCCAACGGGGCGATCCGCGCCTGAGCATCTTGATCGGTGCCTCTGGGGAGATTGCTCGGATTTCAGAGCACTCGATCCACTCGTGGTCACGGTAAGCGCTTGCTGCGCGGGGACGATGTGCCGAAAGCAGGGAGATGGCCCGGGCATGCCGTGGTGGACGGCGCCGAAGCACGGGAGGGCTCAACCGTGGCGCGGCTCAGGGAGCATTCAGGGACGACAACCATTGCCCGTGACCCTCTCCCGGACAAGACTGGAGATTGGCCGTGAGCAACCGCGCGGCCGGAACAGGAGTCGCAGACATGAACGACAACCCGAAGCCAGGTAGTTGGTTCGACACCAACGCCACCAAGTCAGCCGAGGACAAGCAGGCCCAGTCGGACAAGGCCAAGGAGCAGCTCGAGGCGCTCGGCGAGGACGCCAAGCAGCAGGCCGAGAAGTTCGGCGAGGCCGCCCGAAAGTTCGCCCAGGACGCCGGCTATGCCGCTGCCGGGTTCGCCGGACTCGTCGGTGACAAGGCCAAAGCCTTCTACGAGGAGCAGAAGCAGCAGTACGCCGAGACCCACCCCGACCAGGACAAGGACCCCGGCGCCAAGGAGTTCCTGGAGCAGCTCTCCGACAAGCTGAACAAGTTCGTCGAGGACCTCGCCAAGGGCTTCCGTGACCTGTCCGAGCGTGGCCGCGAGTCTTGGAGCTCCAGCACCGACGACGAGCAGACGGCCGCGCAGGAGGACGTCACCGACGTCGTGGGTGGTCAGGACCTCCACGAGGAGCCCGTCGAGAACGAGACCCCCTCCGGCGTCACCGACGACGAGCGCAACGACCTCTGACCCCACCCCTCAACCCGACCCGACCCGCCGAGCAGAATCGCTGGGAAGGTGGCCCGCCACCTCCTCGACCGATCCTTTCGGCGGGTCGGGTCGTGGCGTGTGGGGGAGAGCGCCTGCGGGCCACCAGGACGCCTCCATGCCGCCGCGGCCGCCTCGCCGCTGCCACGCTGTTGGGCCACCCTGCCTTGCCAACGCCGTCAGCCACCCCGGTGTGCCACCTTCGGGCCACCCCGGCGTGTAGGCCGCCGCGCTCACACCGGCCGCGCCCACACCGTCGGACTGCGCGAGGCTGATCGCCCCACTGCGCACTTGGGCAGGAATCACTGTTCACTTGTGTAGCAACCTCTCGCCCCGGGCCCCCTGTTGTGGTTTGGTTGGGTGCGGGTAGTCCGGTTCGTGGCCAGAGTTGGTGCCGGTTGCCCGCGCATGGCTTTCCAGTGCCGGGCCCAGCCGGTCGGCCGTGCGTGACTTTCGATTTGGGCCCGAGTTGATTCGCAACAGGAGACACCGATGTCTGAGCAGGCAGCCGATACCGCCGTCCTCGTCGAGGAGCGGACCTTCCCACCCAGCCCCGAGTTCGCGGCAGCCGCCAACGGCACGCAGGAGCTCTTCGACAGCGCGGGCGAGGACCGCCTCGCTTTCTGGGCCGAGCAGGCCCGCAAGTACGTGAAGTGGGACAAGGACTTCGAGGAGGTGCTCGACTGGTCCGACGCCCCGTTCGCGAAGTGGTTCGTCGGGGGCAAGCTGAACGCCTGCTACAACGCCGTCGACCGCCACGTCGAGGCCGGCATCGGTGACCGCGTGGCCTTCCACTTCGTCGGCGAGCCCGGCGACCACGAGGCCGTCACCTACGCAGACATGCACGAGCGGGTGCAGCGCGCCGCCAACGCCCTGCTGGACCTGGGCCTCAAGGCCGGCGACACCGTCGCCATCTACATGCCCAACACCCCCGACGCCGTGGTGGCCATGCTTGCCTGCGCCCGCATCGGCGCACCCCACTCCGTCGTGTTCGGCGGCTTCTCCGCGGAGGCGCTGCGCACCCGCATCGACGACGTGGGCGCCAAGCTGGTCATCACCGGTGACGGCCTCTACCGCAAGGGTGCCCCGTACGCGCTGAAGCCGGTGGTCGACGAGGCGCTCGCCTCGGGCGAGTCCACCGTCGAGAATGTGCTCGTGGTGCAGCGCACCAAGCAGGACATCGGTTGGGTGGAGGGCCGCGACCACTGGTGGCACGACGCCCTGGCAGCCGCCGAGCCGAACCACCAGCCCGAGTCCTTCGACTCCGAGCACCCGCTCTACATCCTCTACACCTCCGGCACCACCGGGAAGCCCAAGGGCATCCTGCACACAACCGGCGGCTACCTGACGCAGGCCGCGTTCACCAGCCACGTCGTCCACGACATCCACCCGGAGACCGACGTCTACTGGTGCACCGCGGACATCGGCTGGGTAACCGGCCACTCCTACACCGTCTACGGCCCCATGACGCTGGGCGCCACCCAGGTGATCTACGAGGGCACCCCGGACCAGCCGCACAAGGGCCGCTTCTGGGAGATCGTGCAGGAGCACAAGGTCTCCATCCTCTACACCGCCCCGACGGCGATCCGCACGTTCATGAAGTGGGGACGCGACATCCCCGACCAGTTCGACCTCACCTCCCTGCGCCTCCTCGGCTCCGTCGGCGAGCCCATCAACCCGGAGGCCTGGATCTGGTACCGCGACGTCATCGGCGGCGGCGAGACCCCCGTCGTCGACACCTGGTGGCAGACCGAGACCGGCGCCATCATGATCACCCCCGTCCCCGGCGTCACCGCCGCCCGTCCCGGTTCGGCGCAACACGCGATCCCGGGCATCAGCGCAGTCGTGGTGGACGATGAGGGCCGCCCCGTCGAGCGTGGCTCCGCCGGCTACCTGGTGGTCACCGAACCGTGGCCGTCGATGCTGCGCGGCATCTGGGGTGACCCGCAGCGCTTCAAGGACGGCTACTGGAGCCGTTTCCCGGGCATCTACTTCGCCGGCGACGGCGCCCGCCTCGACGAGGACGGCAACATCTGGATCTCCGGCCGCATCGACGACGTCATGAACGTCTCCGGGCACCGGCTGTCAACCGCCGAGGTCGAGTCCGCCCTCGTCTCGCACGAGAAGGTGGCCGAGGCGGCCGTCGTGGCCGCGTCCGACGACGTCACCGGCCAGGCGATCTGCGCGTTCGTCATCCTGCGCCAGGACGCCATCCACGAGGCAGACGAGGAGGGCGAGGGCGCGGACCTGGTGGCGGAGCTGCGTGGCCACGTGGCCCACGAGATCGGCAACATCGCCAAGCCGAAGAAGATCATGGTGGTGCCGGAACTGCCCAAGACGCGCTCCGGCAAGATCATGCGCCGCCTGCTGCGCGACGTCGCGGAGAACCGTCAGCTCGGCGACGTCACGACGCTGGCCGACGCCTCCGTGATGAACCTCATCTCCGCGGGCATCGAGTCCGGCAAGGGCGAGGACTGACCCCTGGCGCGGCGTGACCAGCGCACGCGCCACGCCGGGGTGGGCGCCCTCCAGAGCAGCCCCCTCGGCGCGTCGCGTGCTGTTGTCACACCCTCCGGTGTTGCGAGTGTCAGGCGGACAGGGCCTCGGCGGCCGGCGTTGACGGCCGACCGATCAGGTCCTGCAGGTCCGTGCTCTCGTTGTAAAGGGCTCCGCCGGCGATGACCGGGTCCATGCCGGCGAACATGGCCGCCACCTCGGCAGGCAGGCCGAAGCCCTCCAACGTGGCGCGGTACTCGTCCGCGGTCTGGTTCACGTAGGTGACCTCGGAGCCGATGACCTTGCCGATCGCGTCGGCGATGCCTTGGTAGGTGAGCGCGGGTGCGCCTGCCAGCTCGTAGGTCTTGCCCGCGTGGGCCTCGCCGGTGATGACGACGGCGGCGGCCTCTGCGTAGTCACGACGGGCGGCGCCGGAGACCTTGGCCTCGCCAGCGGCGCCGAAGAACTTGCCGGCAGCCTTGCCCGATTCGATGCCCGAGGCGTAGTTCTCCCAGTACCAGCCGTTGCGCAGCAGTGCGTGCTCGATGCCGCTTTCGGCCAGCAGCTGCTCGGTGCCCTTGTGCTCGGGGGCCAGACCGAGCTCGGAGGTGTCCAGGTTCAGCAGGCTGGTGTAGGCGATGAACTTCACCCCTGCAGCCTTGGCGGCGTTGATGATGTTGGTGTGCTGCGCCAGGCGCTGGCCCACCTCACTGCCGGAGACGAGCACCAGGCGGTCCACGCCGTGGAGTGCCTTGGTGAGCGCGGCCTCGTCGGCGTAGTCGGCCACGCGGACGTCGATCCCCTTCTCGGCCAGCGGGGCGGCTTTGGCCTCGTTGCGGACGACGGCGACGACGTCGGCCGGGGCGATGCCACGGGTGAGGAGGGAATCGATGATGTGGCCGCCCAGCTGGCCCGTTGCTCCGGTTACTGCGATGCGCATTGTGGTGCTCCTTGGTAGGTGATGTGCGCCCAGTCTTGCACTAATTATTCGTAAGCGCCAACTTTAAGTAAGCACTCACGGGAGGTAGGGTGTGGGGTATGTCAGTTCCCGAGGAGGCGCCCGTCGAGCCGTTCGAGGCCGACGTTTTTGCGCGCGGCTGCCCCTCCCGCCAGGTTCTGCAGCACCTCACTGGGCGCTGGGGGGTACTGGCCATCGCGGCCCTGAGGCTTGGCGACGGCGCCCTCCGCTTTGGGGAGATCCGGCGCCGGATCGACGGCATCAGCGACCGAATGCTGTCCCAGACGCTTTCCCAACTCGAGCACGACGGCATGGTCCATCGCACCGTCCGAAGCGGGATCCCTCCCCATGTGGACTACGCCCTGACGCCGCTTGGGGCCAAGCTTGCCGAGCCGCTCCTGGCCCTCATTGACACCCTTGAGGCGGAGTTGCCCCAAGTCCTCGAGGCCCACAAGGCGCAGACCCTGCGCTGAACCGATCAGCCTCCTTGATAACTAGTGACGCGCCAGTCCTGCGCCGCGGAAGCTGCGCAGCTGTTTGGATCATCGACCAGGACGTGCACTCCTGGACCGGTAGCCTCGGGGAACATTGCCCGATGGAGGATCCCTGTGAACCAGTACGCGCGTCTCATCATCCCGGCTCTGGCTGCGGCCGCCCTGGCGTTACTGGGGGCGTGCTCCTCGCCAGAATCCGACGGGCCACCTAACCCTGCCCCGACCCTCTCCCCTGAGGAGACCACCGACGGAGGGGCCACTCAGGCAGCTCCCAATGAGACCGCTGACACCGAGATCACCTCCGGACCCGGCGCCGTCGTCCGGGTGGGCGACGATGAGGAGTACCGCATCACGGATGCCGCTCAGCCTGTCACCGTTGAGTGCGTCGGCCGGGGAGACGTCAAGGTGCACGCCGCAGCCGTCGTCACCATCACTGGTGCCAACTGTGACGACATCGAGGTGCGCGCAGACGGTGCCGTCCTGGAGATCGAGGCCTCGGAGGATCTGGACATCGAGGGCAACGGCAACATTGTCACCATCGGCGCCGTGGCGGACGTGGACATCAAGGGCAACGAGAACGTCGTCACAGCCACCCAGATCCGCTCAGACATCGAGGTCGAGGGAAATGACAACACCGTCAGCTTCAGCGACGGTTCGCCGAAGATCGAGGACGAGGGAACCGGCAACACCATCGGCTGACCTGTCCGGACGGGTCCTGACGTCTCCTCAACCGGCCAGCGGCTCGGGGACCTCCGGTGCCAGGCAGTCGGAGCGCAGCCACACGCGGGCACCCTCGGCCAGGTCCAGGCTGCGGGCGGCGGCGCGGGTCATCGTCGCGACGACGGACTCGCCGCCGTCGGTGAGGACGCTCAGGCGCACCTCGAAACCCACCCGCAGTGCCCGCTGCACGGTGCCTGCGATGGCGCCGGGGGTGTGGGCGGTGTCCACCTCGACGTCGTGGGGCCGCACCAGTTGGCCGTCCAGCCTGGTGACGGGGCCGAGGAAGCTCATCACGAAGTCGTTGGCCGGGGAGTCGTAGAGCTCGTCGGGGCTGCCGATCTGCTCCACGCGACCCTCGTTGATCACGACGATCTCGTCGGCCACCTCGAGCGCCTCCTCCTGGTCATGGGTGACGAACACCGTAGTCACGTGGACCTCGTCGTGGAGGCGTCGCAGCCAGTCGCGCAGTTCCTTGCGGACCTTCGCGTCCAGCGCACCGAACGGCTCGTCCAGCAGCAGCACGTTCGGCTCGATCGCCAGCGCGCGCGCCAGCGCCATGCGCTGCCGCTGACCGCCGGAGAGCTGCGATGGCAGCCGGTGCGCGAACTGGCGCAGGTGCACCAGATCCAGCATCTCGTCCACGCGGGCACGGATCTCGTCCTTGGGGCGCTTGCGGATCTCCAGCCCGAACGCGACGTTCTTGGCCACCGTCATGTGCTTGAACGCGGCGTAGTGCTGGAACACGAACCCGACGTTGCGCTTCTGGGCCGGCAACGTCGTCGCCTCCACGCCCTCGATCTCGATGCTGCCCGAATCGCAGCCCTCCAGGCCGGCGATGATGCGCAGCAGCGTGGACTTGCCGCCGCCGCTTGGCCCCAGCAGCGCGGTCAGCTGCCCGGCCGGGATGGAGACGTTGACGTCGTCCAGCGCCACGAAGTCCCCGAAGCGCTTGTTGATGCCCTTGACCTCGATGCTCATCGCGGGCTCCTTCCTTGATTGCTCGTGCGGGTGTTCATCGGTTGCCCCTCGGGCGGATGGCGGCCACGACGATGATGCAGGCCACCGACACCATGGCCAGCAGGAACGCGACGGCGTAGGCGCCGGGCTGGTTGAAGTTCAGGTACTGCTCCTCGACGACGAGGGTGGCGGTGCGCGTGGAGCCCAGGATGTTGCCCGAGACCACCTTCACGGCCCCGAACTCGCCCAGCGAGCGGGCCAGCGAGAGGACGACGCCGTACACCACGCCCCACTTGATGGCGGGCAGCGTGATGCGGCGGAACGTCTGCAGCGGCCCGGCGCCGAGGCTCTGCGCGGCCTGCTCCTGCTCGGTGCCGATCTCCTCCAGCACCGGCACCACCTCGCGGATCACCAGCGGCAGCGCGACGAACGCCGTCGCCAGGATGATGCCGGGGGTGGCGAAGATCACCTGGATGCCGGCGCCCTCGAGGGCCGGGCCGAACCAGCCGGAGCGGCCGCCGTAGACCAGCACCAGCGCCAGCCCCACCACGACGGGCGAGACTGACAGCGGCAGGTCGATCAGGGCGCTTAGGACCCGCTTGCCGGGGAACTCGTAGCGCACCAGCAGCAGCGAGACCCCCACCCCGAACACGGTGTTGACCAGCACCGCCACCAGCGCCACCACCACGGTGAGGCGGAGGGCGACGGCGATGTCCGGGTCTGCCAGCACGCCCAGTAGGACGTCGGGGCCGTCGGCGAAGGTGTTGATCGCCACCAGCGAGACGGGCCAGGCCACCAGCATGAACAGGTAGAACACCACCAAGGCGCGCAGCACGTAGCGCAGGGGCCCGCGGTTGCCGTGGACGACGGAGTGCTTGCCGGGGTTCCCGCGCGCGGGGCGTCGCAACCGACGCTGGGCGTCGGCGGCATCGGGGGCGGCGGGGGCGACGTCGGTGGCCTCGAGGACGTCGGCGGTGTCAGTGCTTGTCACGGCCGGATACCTTCCGCTGGATGATGTCGAGGGCCACGATCACCGTGAGGGCGATCACCAGCAGCACCGCGGCGATGGCGGCGGCGCCGGGGAGGTTGTCGTTCTCGATGCTGCCGAGCATCCGCACGGAGGTGACCTCGGTCTGGAACGGCAGGTTGCCCGAGAGCAGCACGAGCGAGCCGTACTCGCCCATGGCGCGGGCGAACGAGAGCGTGGCGCCGGCCATGATCGCGGGCGCCAGGCTGGGCAGCAGGATGCGGCGCAGCACGGTGAAGCGGCTCGCGCCCAGTGAGATGGCGGCCTCCTCCACCTCCACCTCGATCTCCTCCAGCACCGGCTGCACGGCCCGCACCACGAACGGCAGGGTCACGAACAGGAACGCCAAGAACACCGCCGACGCACGGTTGGCCACCGAGATCCCGAACGGGCCGTCGCTGCCGTAAAGCGAAAGCAGCACCAGGCCGGCGACGATGGTGGGGAGCGCGAACGGGATGTCGATCAGCACTTCGAGGACCGACTTGCCCCAGAACCGGTCACGCACCAGCACCCAGGCGATCACGGTGCCCATCACCACGTTGACGGCGGTGACGAGGAACGCGTGGGTGACGGTCAGCCGGATGGCGGCGGCGGTCTGCTCGTTGGTGATGGCGGCCCAGAACGCGGGCCAGCCACCCTGGCTGGCGGTGACGAGGATGGCCAGCAGCGGGATCAGCACCAGCAGGCTGAACCAGATCATGGCCACGCCGAGGCCCAGGCCGGCCGACCGGGTGAGGGTCGACCGCCTGGGCTTGGCGATGGTCGCTGCGGTCACTGGGTGGCTTTCCCGGACTTCGCGATGGCCTCGATGACGATGCCGCCGTCCTCGGCGAAGAACTTCTCCGTCAGGGTGGGCCAGTCGACGAAGTCGTCGGCCACCGTGAGCAGGTTCGGCACCTGGGGATAAGGGTTCGACGGGTCGGCCGCGCCCTCGACGGTGCCGCCGTAGTCGACGTCGTCGCGGATGGGGCGGAAGCCCTTGAGTGCGAACTCGGTCTGGCCGGCGTCGCTGAGGACGAACTCGAGCCAGTCGGCGGCGACGGGGGTGGCGTCGATCAGTACGGCACCCGGGTTCTCGATCAGCAGTGTGGTCTCGGGGATGACGTATTCGAAGCCCTGCCCGTTCTGCGCGGCGAGGATGGCCTCGTTCTCGTAGGCCATCAGCACGTCGCCGGTGCCTGCGAGGAAGCCGGTGGTGGCGTCGCGGCCGCTGTTGGGCAGCGAGACCACGTTGGCGAAGAACGCGTCGAGGTACTCGGCGGCCTCCTCCTCGGTGCCGCCGTTCTCGACCACCTGTCCCCACGCGGCCAGCGCGTTCCAGCGGGCCGCGCCGGAGGAGGCCGGGTTGGGGGTGACGATCTCGACGCCGGGCTCGAGGAGGTCCTCCCAGGTCTGGATGTTCTTCGGGTTGCCGTCGCGGACGCCGAAGACCACCACCGACGATGACACGACGCCCTTGTTCTCACCCTGGTCCCAGTCCTCGGCGACGAGACCCTCGTCGACGAGGCGGGTCACGTCGGAGGCGACGGAGAAGTGGACGTAGTCGGCATCCAGTCCCGCCACGACGGAGCGGCTCTGGTCTCCCGAGGCCCCGTACGAGGTGCGGAACTGCACGCCGGCACCCGCCTCGGTCTCGTTGAACGCCTCGCCGATTGCCTTGTTCGCGGCCTCCGGGACGGCGAACCCGACGATGGCCAGCGTCTCGGAGGCGGCGTCGTCGCCGCTGCCGGGGGATGCGCCGCTGCAGGCCGTGAGCCCCAGTAGTGCGGCGGTGGTGGCTGCGATCGCAGCGCGAAGCCTGTGGCTCATTGCCCTTCCCTCTTCTCTGGAACTCGGTGTCCTGCCCATCTGGCAGAGCACGGACGCTACGGGAGGAAAGGGGGCGCTGAACAGGGAAAACGGCCCTGTTCGCCGAGCAGCGAAATGATTGCCCGATCGGGAATTAATCGGGTCCCGGCGGGGTTCTGGGGAGTTCCCCGACCTGCGGTTTCCGGCCCGGCGGGGCGGGCTCCGGCCCCTGGTTCGGTTCAGCCGCGGACCAGCACCAACGTGACCACGGCGATGAGGACGAGGATCGAAATGGCCGCCGCGACGATCCCGACGACCACGCCCGCGCGCCTGCTGATGCCCCGGCCGTAGCCGCCCGGCGGTGTGGGAGCCGGTTGGTACACGCCGTAGCCCTGTTCGCTGTAGGGCTGGGGCGGTAGTTGGCCGCCGTAGCCGCTCTGGGGGAAGTCCTGACCGTACTGGGACGGCTGCTGCCCGGCGTCGAACTGGGGCTGCTCCCAACCTCCGTGTGGCGGGTGCGGTGGCCGGCCGTGCGGATGGTTCGGGTGGTGTCCCTGCGGCCCCTTGGGGGTGCTCATCGTGGCCTCTCCGTTGCGTGTGGTTCGGCTCTCCATCGTGTCACGGGGAAGGGCCGCGATCCCGAGATCCGGGTGCAGGGCCTTGTCAGATCGATCTCGCATGCGCGACGAGCCGGTCGAAGCCGGCGTCGAGATCTGCCTCGAGGCGCTGGGCCTCCGGGTTGGCGTCGAACCAGGCGATCTGCTCGTGGACCGCCTCGTCGTAGGTGGTGCGCGGGTCGAACTCGGGCACCAGGGCACGCAGCTTGGAGCAGTCGAAGACCATCGAGTGGGACTTGTCGCCGAGCAGTCCCGGGCCGATGTCGGGCAGCGCCCGGGCGATCGTCTCCGACGCGACGTGCACCAGCTCCGGGTCCTCGACCCCCGCGGCATGCGCCAGCCAGGTGTAGATCTGGTCCCAGGTGGGGGCATGCTCACCCATGATCTGGAACGCATCCCCCACGGCGAGCGGGTTGCCCAGGAGGCCGACGAGGCCGACGGCGAAGTCGTCGGTGTGCGTCACCGTCCACAGCGACGTCCCGTCGCCGGGCACCACCACGGGCCGTCCCGCCCGCAGCCGCGCCACGTCGGTCCAGCCACCCATGGTGAGCAGCGTCGTGTGGTCGTAGGTGTGGGAGGGGCGCACGATCGTCGCCGGGAACGCGTCCTCGCGGTACGCCCGCACCAGGATGTCCTCGCAGGCGATCTTGTCGCGTGAGTACTGCCAGAACGGGTTGCGCAGCGGCGTCGACTCCGTCACCGGCAGCCGCGCCGGCGGCTTCTGGTAGGCCGACGCCGACGAGATGAACACGTACTGGCCCGTCCGGCCGCGGAACCGATCCAGGTCCCGCTCCACCAGGTCCGGCGTGAAGCCGAGGAACTGTGCAACGACGTCGAACTCGCGCCCGGCCAGTGCTGTGTCGACGGCTTCGTCGTCGGTGATGTCAGCCGTGAGTGATTCCGCCTCGTCCGGCAGCGGGTGCCTGGTGGAGCGGCCCCGGTTCAGGACGCTCACCCGGTGCCCCAGCCGAACGGCGCGCTCGACGGAGGCGTGCGAGATGGTGCCGCTGCCGCCGATGAACAGGATGTCGAGGGGATTGCGCGTTTGTGCCATGCCCCAGCCTGTCACAGGCCGCGGCGCTGGGCGCTGTGGTCAGGCGTCCTGGCTGTAAATGAGCACCGAGTAGGGGCCGATGTCGATGTTCGCGTGGGCCGGGAGGTGGTCGTCGTCCTCGTGGAAGGCGGTGACGTCGAAGCTGTCGAAGTCCCCGAACAGCGGGCTGTAGGCCTTGGCGTCGCTGTTGAACCGGAGCTTCCACAGCCCCTCGGCGGGCATGCCCATGCGGTAGCCCTCGAAGCTGCGGTTGGACAGGTTCACCACCACGACGACGTCGTCGCCCGGGCCGCCGTCGAACCAGCGGTGGAAGCCCATCACGTTGTCGTCGTCGTTGACGTGGAACACGTTCAGGCCGCGCCCGGTGAGGCCGCGGGTGGTGCCGTGGCGGTTGAGACGCAGGTCGATCAGGTTCTGGTACAGCAGCTCGATGCCCTCGAAGCGGGCGTTGCGCTCCCAGTCCAGGGGGTCGTCGTCGGCGAACCAGCCGCCCTCCAGCACCTCCTGGCCCTGGAAGATCATCGGGATGCCGGGGCTGGTCATCACCAGCGCGCCGCCGATGGTGGAGCGCTTCTTGGCGTGGTAGCCCTCCGCGTCCACCTCGTCGATCTCGTACGGGACGCGGGCGGAGCCGTTGGCCACCTCGTCGTGGGACTCGGTGTAGACGACGCGACGGATTGGGTCGCCGTCGTAGCTGTGCTCGATTGCGGCACGGACGGCGGCCAGGGAGCGGTGCTCGTCGCGCATCGTGGTGAGGGCCTCGCGGACGGGGTGGACGAACTCGGCGTCCCACTGGGCGTGGAAGCCGGCGCCCCATTCCTCCAGTCCGACGACGCGGTCGTGGCCGTGGAGGTCCTCGGCGATGGTGATGCGGCCGGGGAACTCGCTGCGGACCGATTCGGTGATCCAGCGCATCAGGCTCCAGCCGTCGGTCAGCTCGAACCCGGAGCCGTCCACCGAGCGCATGTAGGGGGTCATGTCCAGGCGCAGGCCGTCGACGTGGTAGTCGCGCAGCCACATCAGGGCGTTGTCGCGGATGAACCGGCGCACGGGCTCCCGGCCGTAGTCGGGGCGGGTGTCGCCCCAGGGGGTGGCGGAGCGGTGGTCGTTGTAGAAGTAGATGCCGCCCTTGTCGTTCTCGCTCCAGCCGTCGAACTGCCACAGGTCCAGGTCCGAGGGGCCGAAGTGGTTGTAGACGACGTCGAGGATCACTGCGAGCCCGCGCCGATGGGCCTGCTTGACGAGGTCCTTGAAGCCGTCGGGGCCACCGTAGGCGGACTCGACGGCGAAGATGTGGGCCGGGTTGTAGCCCCAGGACAGGTCCCCTGCGAACTCGGCGATGGGCATCACCTGGATGGCGTTGACGCCCAGCTCGACCAGGTGGTCCAGGTTCGAGGCGACGTCGTCGAAGCCGCCCACCTGCTCCTGCGAGTCGTCGCGGAAGAAGGTGCCCACGTGCATCTCGTAGATGACCAGCTCGTGGTGGGGCGGGCAGTCGGCGGAGTCGTCCTCCCAGTCGTAGTCGGAGTGGTCGTGGATGAGGCCGTGGCCGACGGAGTTGGTGACGGCCATGGCATACGGGTCGATCCGGTCCGCGGTGAACTCGCCGTTGGTGATGCGGAACTTGTATCCCTGGCCGGGGCGGGCGCCGTCGACGAAGCCGTACCAGTAGCCGTCGCCCTCCTGTTCGAGGGGATGGGTCGCAGCGTCCCAGTCGTTGAACTCACCGATCACGGCGACGGAGTCCGCGTTGGGGGCCCACACGCGGAACCCGGTGCCGCCGTCGGCGACGATCGCGCCCATACCCGCCAGTGTTTCGTCAGTCTCGGACATGCTGATCCCTTCGACGTTTTCGGCAGTCTTGCCCACCGCCGCGGTCAGCCGCAAGGGCTTCCCGGCGGGTTCGCCACCGCTTGGTCAGTTCGCCACCGCTACAGCGGAAGCAAGGTGACGAAGCGGTGGCGAAGTTCCCGGCCGGTCAGGAATCGCTGGGCAGGGTGAGGATCTCGGCTCCCCGGGCGGTGATGGCGACGGTGTGCTCGCTGTGGGCGGTGCGGCAGCCGGTGGCGCTGCGGAGGGTCCAGCCGTCGTCGTCCACCACCAGTTCGTCCGTGTCCTGCATCACCCATGGCTCGATGGCCAGCATCAGGCCGGGGCGGATCCGGTAGCCGCGGCCGGGTTGGCCGGCGTTGGGGATGTGCGGGTCCTGGTGCATCGTCGTGCCGATCCCGTGGCCGCCGAACTCGGTGTTGACCTTGTAGCCGGCGCCCTGCAGGACGTTGCCGATGGCGTGGCCGAGGTCCCCGGTCTTGGCCAACGGACGGGCGACGGCGATGGCGGCGGCCAGCGCGCGCTCCGTGGCATCGATCAGCGCGACGTCGTCGGCCGAGCGCGGCTGCCCGACGATGAAGCTGATGGCCGCGTCGGCCGCCACGCCGTCCTTGATGACGGCGAGGTCCAGGGTGAGGAGGTCGCCGTCGCGGAGGGCGTAGTCGTGTGGGAGGCCGTGCAGGACGGCGTCGTTGACGCCGGTGCAGATGTAGTGGCCGAAGGGTCCGCGGCCGAACGATGGTGCGTAGTCCACGTAGCACGACTCGGCGCCCGCGGCCTCGATCATCTCCTTGGTCCAGGCGTCGATCTCCAGCAGGTTGGTGCCGACGGTGCTGCGCTGCTTCATCGCCTGCAGGATGTCGGCCACCAGGGCGCCGGTGACGCGGGCGCGCTTGACCTGCGCAGGTGTCAGGATCTCGATCATGAAGTGCCTTCCTCGCAGCGTCGAATGTTACCCCCGCGAACGCGGGAAGGGGCTGCTTCGGGCGGGCCGTCGGGCCAGCACGTATCGTTTCGGTCAGGAGGGTCGATGATCAACGCACACCGTGGGTGGCTGACGGCTGCGGCTGCCGCAGGGCTGCTGCTGCTGGGCGCCTGCACGGACAACGGCCCGGCCGACCCGTTCCCCAACAGCGGCACACCCGTTGCCGTGACGCCGTCGGTGACGCCGGCCGTCACCGTCGACCCCGACGAACCCCCCATTTCGCCGCGCGAGTCGACCCCCGAGGGTCAGGGTGGCGACGGCGAACCCTCCGCCAGCCCGCCACCGGTCGACCCGCCCGTGCAGCAGGTCACCATCTCCGCCGACGAGGAGTACCGGATCACCGCCGTCGAACCTGTCAGCGTACTCTGCGAGGGCCCGGGCGACCTGAAGGTGGACGCCGCTGCCGTCGTCACCGTCACGGGTGAGTGCGACGACGTGGAGGTCAACGCCGGCGGCGCCACCGTGACCCTGGAGGCCGCGGACGACCTCAAGATCGACGGCGACGGCAACACCGTTGCGGCGGGATCCCTGAACAGCGTCGACATCGAGGGCGACGCCAACGTGGTGGAGGCAGACCAGATCAGCTCCGAGATCGACATCAGCGGTAACCAGAACACCGTCACCTTCAGTGCGGGCCACCCGGAGGTCGACGACGAGGGCACCGGCAACACCGTCAACTGACCCACCCGAGGAGTGCCGATGGAGGAGTTGTTCGCCGCAACCTGGTCCGGCGACCCCTTCAGGCTGTTCAGCTGGCAGCACCTGACGATGCTGGCGGTGGTGTTCGGCATGGCCGTCGGATCGGTGGTCTGGGGGCGACGGCTGGGTGAGGCTGCCCGGCGGCGGGTGCGGATCGGAGCGGCTGTGGTGATGGGCATCAACATCATCGGCTGGCAGGTGTGGAACGTCGCCGTGGGGCTGTGGACGGTGGAGCTGATGTTGCCGCTGCACCTGTGCTCAGTGATGGGCGTGGTGACGGTGTTCGCGGTCCTGACGCGCTCGGTGACACTGGTGAACCTGTCCTGGTTGCTGGGTGTGGGCGGCGCGTTGCAGGCGCTGTTGACGCCCGAGGTGGCGCCGTTCGGGTTCCCACACTACAGGGTGTGGCAGTCGGCGATCGCGCACGGCCTGCTGGTGGTGGTGCCGACGTGGCTGGTGTTCGTCGAGCAGATCCGGCCCACCTTCATGTGGGTGCTGCGCTGCCTGGGGATCCTGCACGTCTACGCCTTGGTGGTGTTCGTCATCAACTGGGCCGTTGGCAGCAACTACCTCTACATCAACGGCAAGCCCGAGTTCGCGACGGTGCTGGACCTCCTCCCACCGTGGCCCACCTACCTGCTGGTGCTGGAGGTGCTCGTGGTCTGCATCATGCTGCTCGCCTGGCTGGGCGGCCGCCGCTGGGGCCAGGACGAGGCAGACCCCGCGTGGGCGGCGGAGCCATCCCGCCGGTTGAGCGAGGGCGGCCACCCCGCTTGAGAAGGGGCGGCCGTCCCGCTTGAGCGAGGGGGTCATCCCGCTGGTTGAGCCGGGCCGGCGAGCTCTGCGAGCAGCCCGTGTCGAAGCCAGTCGTAACCGAGAGACCCGGCCATCGAATTCCGCCGGCCGTGAGATCAGGTGCTCACCAGTGCAGGCAGGGCCAAGTTCAGCGCAGCCGTCGACCCGAGACCGAAGACGTCGATGGCCGGGATTGCCACCGTCGGGAGGGCCGTCGGGGCGTGTTCCAGACGCGGCCCCGCGATCAGCGCCGCCGCGGGGGTTGGGGAGGCGGCGGCCGCAGCGAACCAGTCCTTCTCCGAGTCAGTGGGTCCGGTCTGGCCGTAGCTGACGGCCAACACTGCATCCACGTCACCCAGGTCGTCGGTGGTTATCCGTCGGGTGGTGCACCCGGTGATCCGCTCAATCGTCTCCATGAGCGTCAGTGGTGGTGCGTCCGTCCCCCGCGGCGAGTCCACCAGGACGCCCAGGGTGCCGTCGTGAGCGACCCGCAGGGGCAGCATCCGGGAGGGATCGTCGACGACGAGGAGTTCCGCCAGGCGGGGATCGGTGAATGCGGCGGTGGTCTCCGAAGGTGCGGGCGCCTCGGGCAGGCTGACACGGTTGTTCGCCGCCACCACGCGGCTGAAGGCGACGAACAGCGCTTCCTCGTCCACCAGCCCGGCTTCGAGCCTGTTCTCGAGCTCGTCGAGGAGGGCCGGGACCTCATCCGGCCAGCAGCGGACGTTCATGAGGTCGCACCCGGCGTGGAGGGAAGCGATGTAGGCGTCTGCGTAGGAGTGGTCGGCCGCCACGGCAGCCATCCGTAGGGAGTCGGTCACCAACAACCCGTCGAACGCCAACTCGTTCCGGATCAGGTCAGTGCACACCGCCCGGGAGAAGGTGGCGATCTCGTGGATCCCGAGCTGCGGCAGTGTCAGGTGAGCCGTCATGATGGTGGCGACGCCGGCCTCCACCACCGCGCGGAACGGTGCCAGGTGGACCTCTTCGTGGGCATGCGCAGTGCGCTGGACAACGGGCAGGCCCAGATGTGAGTCAACTTCCGCGTCCCCGTGCCCCGGGAAGTGTTTGGCCGTGGCAAGGATGCCGGCGGACTGCATGCCGCGGACGTAGGCGGCCCCGTGGGCCGCGACGACGGCTGGGTCGTCCCCGAAGGCGCGCACACCGATGACGGGATCCTTGGTGGTGGTGCGCACGTCCACCACGGGCTGGAACGCCCACGAGTACCCGGCCGCCGCGAACTCCGAGCCGACGACGCGCCCCACGTCCTCGCTGAGCGCCGGCTCCGCCAGTCCCAGCGCGGCCGGGTAGGGCACATCGGTGCCCCCTCGGCGAGTGGTGTAGGACAGGCCGCATTCGGCGTTGGCTCCGATCAGGGCGGACAGCCCGTGCGCCTCGATGCCGAGGCCCCGCAGCGAGTTGTTGAAGGCCTTCGCGACGGTCGGCCCGACGGCCACGTCCTGCTCCAACATCGGAGGGCCGTGGAAGGCGCCCACCCCGGCCAGCACGGCTGCCCGGGTGTCGTCGGTCAGCTCACCGGCCGGGGTGATCGCCGAACGCAGCAACAGCAGTCTGGCAAGGCGTTCCCTTCGGCTCAGGGCGTTCCAGAGCGCGTTGGGATCGATCGGGGTGGGGGCAGTCATGGTGTCCTCTCTGACGTCCGACTGTCTCCAGAGTAGGTTCCTGACCGATTTCTCGCAACCGGTTGCAAGATTGGCTTCCGTCACTTAGCGTTGGCCGAAGTTCGACGCAGAACCCCCAGATCCGACGCAAGGAAGCGCACCGTGGACAACCAAGGACGATCGGCCCTCGTAGCCGATTTCTCTCGCGCCGTCTTCGGCGAGGGCCCGGCCGTGCCCGCCGAGGTCTCGGTGCTCGCGCACCGCACCGCCACGGGATGGAAGGAGATGGGAACTGCCCACAACCTGGTCCTCGAGACGAGCAGCGACCTCGGTTCCCACCGGGCCCTGCTCACTGCCATCCACCCGGCCGGCAACCCTCGGGTCCCGATGTTCGTCGGGATGAACTTCCGCGGGAACCACACGATCTCCACCGACCCTGCCGTCGAACTCCCCGGCCCGGAGCAGGAACCGATCCACTACGACGCCCACACCCCGGACCCACAGCCGCGCGGCTCGTACGGGTCCCGCTGGGCCGTGGAACTGTTGCTGCGGCGCGGGTTCGGGCTGGCCACGGCCTGCTACCTGCAATTGGGTCCCGACAGCGCGGAACTGCACGGCACCGGCCTCTTCCCGCTGCTCCAGCCCGACCCCTCCCGGTGGGGTGGCATCGGGATGTGGGCCTGGTACCTGCAGCGCATCCGCGAGGTCCTGGCAGCGGAGGGCCTCGGTGGCCACCACATCCTCTTCGGGCACTCGCGCCTCGGAAAGACGGCGCTCTGGGCGGCGGCGCAGGACGAGGCCTTCGACGGCGTGGTCTCCAACAACTCCGGCTGCATGGGCGCCTCGCTGTCCACGACCCCCGGGGCGGAGACCCCGCAACTGATGGCCACCGTGCGGCCGTACTGGTTCAACCGCAACTTCGCAGACACCGTCGGCGCCGGCGCCCAGCCGCTCCACCCGCAGACCCGCCTCATGGCCGCGATCGCCCCGCGGCCCGTCTACGTCGCCAGCGCCGAGGACGACCACGCCGCGGACCCACTGGGGGAGGAGGCCGCCGTCGAACAGGTGCGGGCGGCGGAGCCGTCAGCGGTGCTCGGCTACCACCGTCGTCCCGGTGGTCACGACGTCACCACCGAGGACTGGCGGCACTTCGTCGAGTTCTTCGCCAGCAAGTCAGGAGCCAACGCATGACAGCCCAGCCCGTGAACGTGATCCTCGTGGGGGCCGGCCACCGCACCATGATCTACGGCAGCTACGCCAACGAGGCGCCCGAGCGCATGCGCGTGGTGGGGGTGGTGGACCCGGACCCGATCCGCCGGGGCCAGGCGGCCGAGGAGTTCCAGCTCACCCGTGACCAGCAGTGGGCAGCCATCGCCGAACTGCCGGAGGCGGGGGAGTGGGCCTCGGCCGCCATCAACGGCACCATGGACCGCGTCCACGTGGCCACCGCCGTGGAGCTGCTCGACAAGGGGTTCGACGTCCTCCTCGAGAAGCCCATCAGCACCGACGCCGAGGACCTGTTCGTCCTCGCCGAGGCCGCCCGACGCACCGAGCGGCTCGTCCACGTGTGCCATGTGTTGCGCCACGCGCCGTTCTACCGAAAAGTCCGCGAAGTCCTCCTGGGTGGGGCGGTGGGCCGCGTGATCAACATCCAGATGGCCGAGAACGTCGCCTATGACCACATGGCGGTCTCCTACGTGCGCGGCTCCTTCTCCAACTCCTCGCGCTCCGGATCCACGATGCTGCTGGCCAAGTCCTGCCACGACCTGGACCTCATGACCTGGCTGGTCAGCGGTAACCAGCCGGTGCGCGCCACCAGCGTCGGCAGCCGGATGTTCTTCCGGGAGGAGAACGCTCCGGAGGGCTCCGGCGAACGCTGCCTCGTGGACTGCCAGATCGAGTCCCGCTGCGCCTACTCCGCCAAGCGCCACTACGTCGACAACGGCTGGTGGCCCTTCTACGCCTGGCAGAGCATCGAGGAACTCGGCCCCGAACCCACCCGCGAGCAGAAGCTCGAATCCCTGCGCGGGGACAACCCGTACGGACGATGCGTGTGGCGCACGGACACAGATCTGGTGGACCACCAGGTGGTCACCGTGGAGTTCGCCGACGGCGCCACCGGCTCCCTCTCGATGATCGGCAACTCCGCAGCACCGAGCCGCACCCTGCACATCGTCGGCACCGAGGGGGAACTCTTCGGGGAGCTCCACAGCGGCGAGTTCACCGTCCGCCGCATCCCGAGCAGCGGATCCGAGCGCAGCCTCGTGGAACACCACCGCAAAACCGTCGACGGCGACGACATGCACGGGGGCGGAGACCTCAGACTCGTAGCCGACTTCGTCGACGTCCTCACCGGGGGTGCCCCCAGCATCTCCACCACGTCCCTGTCCGACTCGATCAACGGCCACCTGATCGGCTTCGCGGCCGAGCGGGCACGAATCCAAGGGCGGTGGGTGCCTCTCGACGAGATGGCCCCCGCCAGCTCCCCGACCCCCTGACCGCCACGAGAACCAGACCACAAAGACCACATCTGCAAGGGAGCATTGATGTTTCGCTGGAAGAAGGTAGTCCCCGCCCTCGCCGCCGCCGCGGCCCTAACCCTCACCCTGTTGCCGCAACAGGCAGGCGCCGAACAGTCACCGGGCACACCGGAGGTCCCCTTCGGCGGCACCCCCAACCACGCCACGATGCTCGCCGACTTCGCGGCGCCGGTGTGGCAGGACGAGATGCCCGACGGTGTGAAGCACGTCGACATCGAGGCCACCCTCGACGCCCTCGAGGAGGCCAACGCCAACAGCTACGCCTACATCATCTCCGGCCTGCCCCACTACGGTGACGGCCAGACCGGACCCGACGTGATCACCGGTGCGCAGTGGGCCGACTTCCCGGCCTTCGCAGCGGCTGCCGCGGAGCGGGACATCGACGTCTACATCTACATCATGCCGCCGTCCATCGGGTACCTCAGCAACAAGGTCCCGCGCCCCGAGCAGGTCCCCGGCCTGCGCCCGTTCGGCTGGGACTACGTCAAGTGGGCCGAGGAACTCGCCAAGCTGGCCGTCACCCACCCCAACATCGGCGGCCTGTTCATCGACGACTTCGACTCCAACACCGAGATCGAGAACAGCCCCTACAGCTTCGCCTTCACCCCGGAATACGTCCGCGAGATGTCGGCCGCCGCGCGGGTGCACGACCCGGACTTCAAGATCTACGGCGTGGTCTACTACCAGGGCCTCCAGACGGCCGCCGCCTTCCGGGACGCCCTCGACGGCGTCGTCTTCCCGTACCGCGCGCACACCGGTGACCCCGGCACGGCCGACCCCTCGAAGGCGCGCAGCGAGGGTGAGATCTACGCCGACATCAGCTCCTGCGTCTCCAACGAGACGTGCTTGGAGTTCGCCGCGGCCACGCCGTCGCAGCTCGACGATGCCGCAACCGCCAGCCGGCAGGTGAGCGTGGACGCGAGCGCCTCGCACCAGCTCCAGATGCAGGTCAACAACGACAACTACCTCGCCACCTGCCCCGACGGCGCCTGCTTCGAGTTCTCGCTCGAGGGCTACATCCCCACCGCCAACGGCGATCACGTGGCCATCACCCAGCAGGTCGAGATCACAGACGACGGCCCCCACGAGCTCTCGCTGTGGGTGGACGACTCCTTCCGCCGAGTCCAGGCCGGCTACCACATGCTCGAGGTCCTCGTGGACGGCGAGCTGGTCATCCAGCGCGACATGAGCGGTGCCGACGACGCCGGCCACCTGAGCGCTGACGTCACCGAGCAGGTCGGCGACGCCGACTCCGTCGAGCTCACCGTCCGCTTCCACAACCCGAAGGGCGTCGGAAACTTCGGCGGCCAGTTCTGGGTGGACGACGTGACCATCACGGGCGCAGACGTCACCGACGGCTCGTTCGACGACCGCCACTCCGAGGCCTGGACCTGGTCCCGCGTGGGCGAGCACCACAAGGGTGCCTACACCTCCGGGGAGTACGAACTCGACGTGCTCGTCGACGGCGACGTCGCGGCCACGTTCCCTGTCAGTGGCTACGAGGGTTGGCACGGCGTGGAGGCTGACCTCAGCGACGCACTCTCGGAAGTGACCACCGCGGAGGTGGGAGTGCGCCTGCGTGCCAGCGCCGATGACGTCGAACGGGCCCGGCACGTCTGGGTGGATGATCTGACCATCTCGGGGACCAGCGCCGACGCGGCAAGCTTCGACGAGCCGTCGACCTGGACCACCGTCGACGGAGCAGGGATCGCCGCCAGCCAGACACGCAGCCACGAGGCCATCTGGATGCTCTACGCCTCGCGGCTCTCGGCCGACGTCCCGGGCCACCAGCCCACGCCCGAGTACATCCGCTCGGTGCAGACCGACGGGCTGGACTTCATGCGAGAGGGCAGCTTCGACGGCTCTCTGATCTACGTGCTGAACCTCAGCTCGCCGCTGGACTCGCCCGAGGGCATCGAACGCGCCATCATCGGCGAACTCTACGGTGACTACGCCGCCACCGACCTCGCGAACTGCGACGTCACCATCACCGGCGGGCAGTACCGCGTCGTCGCCGACGAAGGCCGCACCTGCCTGGTGGACGCCACCGTCGGGGGCACCATCAAGGTGGAGCCGGGAGCAGAACTCCTCGTCGTCGACTCCAGCATCGGCGGGTCGCTGCAGGCCCTCGGCAACCTCGCCTTCTGCGGGTCCAGCCTCAACGGCTCCCTCGCCACGAACGGGGCCGACGAGGTGCGCATCGGTGCCACGCCGTCGCTGTGTGCGGGCAACTCGCTCAGCGGGGGCACGGTTCTCACCGGTACGGCGGAGGTCCTCACCGTCTCCGACACCACCGTCAACGGCGCCCTCGCCTGTTCCGGCAACGTCAACCCCTCCAACCGGGGCCTACCCATCACAGTCCACGGCTCGGCCACCAACGAGTGCGCCGACCTCTGAGCCAGCAAAGTTCGAAGGAGAACAAGGAAATGACAGCACGTTCCAGCAGGACCCGCCGGGCAGTGGCCGGTGCGTTCGTGACCGCCAGCCTCGCACTGGTGGGATGCGTCGGCGGGGGAGGCCAGCCGGCCGACCCCGGCGCGGAGGAGTCGGTCGCGGCAGACGGTGAACTCAGTGGGGAGGTGGAGTTCTGGACCATCAACCTGCGCAAGAACTTCCAGGACTACTTCGACGGCATCATCGCCGACTTCGAGGAGGCCAACCCGGAGGTCACCATCAACTGGGTGGACGTCCCGGGAGCGGAGATGCAGACCAAGTACCTCGCCGCCCTGGCCAGCGGCAACGTCCCCGACGCCGTCAACATCGACATGAAGAACTTCGGCCAGCTGGCGATTACGCTGGCCCCGCTGGAGGACCACTTCAGCGAGGAGGAACTCGGCATCTACCAGCCGGGGCTCCTGGACGGCTTCCGGACCTCCGACGGCCTGTTCGGGATCCCTTGGTACAACTCGGGAACACTCGTCGGGGTCTACCGGAAGTCCATCGTGGACGAGGTGGGCTTCGACCCGGCCAACCCGCCGCAGTCCTGGCAGGAGGTGCTGGAACTGGCGGCAGAGGTCCACGAGACCACGGGCACCTACGGCACCAATGCCGACCCGAGCCTGCGGGTGCTGCAGGCGATGGGTATCGACTTCGTCAACGACGACCTCACCGAGGCGACGTTCGCGACGCAGGAGGCTGCCGACTTCGTCAAGCTGTTCCAGGACGCCTACGCCAGTGGCGCCATCGCCCCCGGCGCCACCGCCGCGGACACCGACGAGCCGCAGACCATCGACAACGGCCAGATCGCCTTCGTCGCGGACATGGGACCGGGCCAGATCACGACGCTGGCGAACAACGCGCCCGACGCCTACAACGACATCTACGTCACCACGTCGCCCCGGGACACCGAGGGGCGCGACCAGCTGCCGGGGCAGATGGGCTTCTCCATTCCCGCGCAGTCCGAGAACAAGGCGGCCGCCGCCGAGTTCATCAAGTTCGTGACCAGTGCCGAGGCGCAGCTCGCCTTCTGCGAGCTGGTGCCGATCTTCCCCTCCACGCACGAAACGCTGGAGGCCCCGCTGTTCACCGAGAACCCCGGTGAGACCCCGGAGGAACAGGCACGGGCGATCATCGTGGAGAACTTCTCCAACGCCGTCGACACCACCGTCCCGCTGCCGGCCGGTGTTCCGGACCAGGTGCGGCAGGACTTCATCGAGAAGATGAAGGAGGTCATGCGTAGCGGTGAGGACCCCCTCCCGGCGCTCGAGGAACAGCAGGCCCTGTGGCAGGCACAGCTCGACTCCGCCCCACGGAGCTCCTGAGCCCATGGCTCCGCCGACCATGACCGCGGACCGTCGTCCTGGGGCCCAGCTCCGGGACGACGGCCCCCGGGCTGCCCCGCCACCGCGGCGTCGCGGCATCCGGATGACGCCCTGGTACGTGCCGTACCTGTTCGTCCTGCCGATCATGACGCTGTTCGCGGTCTTCTTCGTGTGGCCGGCGGTACTTGCCGTCCAGCTGTCGTTCTACGACTACTCGATCATCAAGCCGACCGTCTGGGTGGGGTTCGAGAACTTCACGCGGATGCTGGGCGACACCCGGTTCTGGCGCGCGGCGCTCAACTCGCTGGGGTACCTGGTGGGGCTCATCCCCCTCACCGTCGTGATCCCGCTGGTGCTGGCGGTCCTGGTCAACCAGAAGCTGCGCGGCATGGGGGCGTTCCGGTTCCTCTACTACCTGCCGGTGGTGACGTCGATGGTGGCCGTGGCCATCGCCTGGCGCTACGTCTTCCACGACGCGGGCGTCATCAACTGGTTCCTCCAGGGCCTGGGCATCATCGACCAACCGATCCAGTTCCTGCTGGACAAGACCTGGGCGCTGCCCGCCCTGATCGTCGTCGAGGGCTGGAAGTCCATGGGCACCTACATGCTCATCTACCTGGCGGGACTCCAGGCGATTCCGAGCGAGCTGTACGAGGCGGCACGCGTCGATGGCGCCTCCGCCACGAAGCGGTTCTTCCAGATCACGGTCCCGCTGATGGTGCCGTACGTGGCCGTGACGATGGTGCTGGTCATGCAGGGGGCCACCCAGGTGTTCACCTCGGTCTTCGTGCTGACCAACGGCGGTCCGTCGGACTCCACCATGTCGCTGGGCTACTACATCTGGTCCCTGGCGTTCCAGCGATTCGAGATGGGTTACGCAAGTGCCATCTCGATGGTGCTCTGGATCGTCCTGGTGCTGCTGGCCATCCTCAACTACCGCGTCACCCGTGCGCGCTACCAGGCGTAGGGAAGGCATCCCATGACACAGACAATGCAGCGCACCCGTCGGGCGCAGAAGGCCGCGCGCCGTCCCATGACGCCTCGCCGGATCGCCGGGCTGAGCGTCAACTATTTGGTGCTCATCGCCATCGCGGCAGTCTTCGCCGTGCCGTTCCTGATCCTGCTCACCACGTCCCTGACGCCCATCGGCGAGACCCTCTTCAGTTTCCCGCCGAGGATCCTGCCGTGGCCCATCTCGCTTGAGTCCTACAAGGTGGCCTTCACCACCGTCCCACTCCTGAAGTACCTGCTGAACTCGCTGCTCTACGTGGTGACGATCGTGCCGTTGAGCGCCATCACCTGCATCCTCGCCGGCTACGCGTTCGGTGCGCTGCAGTTCAGGGGGCGCAACGTGATGTTCATGCTCATCCTCGGGACGATGTTCCTTCCCGACGAGGTCATGCTCATCCCGCGGTTCATCGTCGTCAGTGACCTCGGCATCGCCAACGACTACCTCGGCGTCATCCTGCCGAGCCTCCTGACCGCATTCGGCACGCTCATCATGCGGCAGGCGTTCGCCGGCATCCCGAAGGAGCTCCGTGAGGCCGCCGTCATCGACGGTGCACACGAGGGCCGAATCTTCTTCAACGTGATGCTGCCGGTGGTCAAGCCGTCGGTGGCCATCGTCGTCATCTTCGGCTTCATCAACGTGTGGAACAGCTTCCTGTGGCCACTGGTGGTCCTGAACGATGAGTCGAAGTACCCGATCGCCCTGGGCGTGGCCTACCTGGCCGGAATCGGAAGCACCGACGAACGCTCGCTGGCGGCCGGATCCATCATCTCCATCGTCCCGATCGTCATCTTCTTCCTCTTCATGCAGCGAAACATCATGGAGGGGATGAAGGGGGCGGTGAAGGGATGAGCAACAACCCACAACCCAGACAAGGCAGGCAGTACTGATGACCAACGTGACGATCGCACCCAACCCCGGGGCGCACGCAGGAGCCGCTGCAGCAGCGGCGATCGCGTCCGCCGTCGAGAGCAGGGGCCGCGCACGGGTGGTGTTCGCCAGTGCCCCTTCGCAGGAGGAGATGCTCGCCACCCTCACCGCCGACCCGCGGGTGGACTGGAGCCGCGTGGACTCCTTCCACCTCGACGAGTACCTCGGCCTGCCCGCCTCCCACCCACGGGCCTTCGGGCAGTGGTTGGCCGACAGACTCCCGGCCGAGGCACGGCCCGGCTTGCAGCGGATCGACGCCGGGGCGGACCCGGAGGCCGAGATCCAGCGCTACACGACACTGCTCGGGGCCGCCCCGCTGGACGTGACCTGCCTTGGCGTCGGCATGAACGGTCACGTGGCGTTCAACGAGCCGGGCGACGTCGAGTTCGATGACCCCACCGCGATGCGCCTCGTGCAACTGGAGCTGGCCTCTCGCTTGCAGCAGGTGGAGGAGGGACTCTTCGCAACCGTCGACGAGGTGCCTACGCAGGCGCTGTCGCTCACCTTCTCCGCACTCACCAGGGCAAAGCACCTCGTCTGCACCGTCGTGGGTGATCACAAGGCGGAGGCCGTCGCAGCAGCACTGGAGGGGCCGGTCACCACGACCTGTCCCGCCAGCGGTCTGCAGCAGTTGGGCAATGTCCACTGGTTCCTCGACGACGTGGCTGCCTCTAGGTTGACGAGGGTGGCGCAGGCCAAGGCAGGATGAGCCGGGTGGAGCTACCCGGACTGGTCGACCTGCAGGTCAACGGCTACCGCGGCATCGACGTCAACGCTCCCGACGTCGACGCCGGGACCGTCGGCGCGCTCACCCGAGCCTTGTGGGAGGTGGGAACCACCACCTACCTGCCCACGATCATCACGGCCCCGGAGCCGCGCATCCTCGCATCGATCCGTGCGGTGGTCTCGGCCCGCGAGGCGGATCCCCTGGTGGCGCATTCCGTTGCCGGCATCCACGTCGAGGGACCGTTCATCAGCGGGGAACCGGGAGCGGTGGGGGCGCACGACCCCGACTCGCTGCGCGCACCCGACCTTGCGGAGCTCGACCGGTGGCAGGACGCTGCCGGCGGACTGGTCCGCATCGTGACCATCGCGCCCGAGTTGCCGGGGGCGGTGGATTTCGTTACCGGGGCCGTGGAACGCGGGGTGCTGGCCTCCCTCGGACACACCGCCGCCACCGCGGGGCAGGTGTTGGCCGCCATCGACGCCGGCGCCACGTTGTCCACCCACCTCGGCAACGGGGCGCCGCAACTGCTGCCGCGCCACCCCAACCACATCTGGGCCCAACTGGCCGATGACAGGCTGACGGCCATGCTGATCACGGACGGACACCACTTGCCCGCCGACACCGCCACCGTGATGATGCGTGCGAAGGGCCCGGGGCGCGTCCTGCTGACGTCCGACTCGGCAGCGCTGGCCGGGATGGATCCCGGTGTCCATGAGACGCCGGTGGGCGGTCGCGTCCAGGTCACCGGTGACGGCCGGTTGCTGCTCCATGGGTCCGAGCTGTTGGCCGGGTCCGGCAGCAGCTTGTTGGACTGCTTGGCATGGGCGCTCGGATCCCTGCCGTTCGAGGAGCAGCACCTCGTGGACATGGCAACGGCGAACCCCGCGAGGATTCTCGGTGTGGAGGACCGCGTCGCCGATTCGGGGGACCGGGTGCTGCTCGAGCAGGGCGATGGTGGCTTGCGGGTCGTCCGGGCGACGGTGCTGGGGCAGCGGGTGGTCTAGACCGCTCGGAGCCCTCCGACGTTCGCAGGGCCGGTTGATCGACGTGCGATGAACTTGCCCGTCAGCGGCGTGGAGGCAGGGGTATCGCCTGCGATCAGAGCGTGCAGTGCGGCGATGGCCGCTTCGCCCAGCTCCTTGTTGGGGGTGCTGACCGTGGTCAGGTTGGGGGTGAGCGCGCGTGCGAGGAGGACATCGTCGCAGCCGACGACGGAGCGGTCCTCCGGCACCCGCCAGCCGGCCTCGGACAGCCCGGCCACCACGCCGCACGCCGTCAGGTCGTCGAAGGCGAACGCCGCGGTCGCGTCCGATTCCAGCAGCTTGTGCGCCGCCTCCACCCCACCGTCATAGGAGGCGTCGAAGGGACCGAGCTCATCAAGGGCAACTCCGGTGGCGGCCGCCCAGCCCCGGATGGCGTCACGGCGCTGGGTGGCGGCCCAGGACCCGACGGTGCCTGTCAGCAGTGCGACGCGTTCGTGTCCGAGGGAGACCAGGTGGTCAGCGGCCTCGTGCAGGGCCGACGTGACGTCGACGATGACCGAGTGCATGCCTTCGATCTCGCGGTTCAGGACCACTGCGGGGGTGGTTCCGACGGCCTCGAGGAGGTCCGCGTCGCCGGTCAGGGGCGATGCGATGAGGATGCCGTCCACCTGCGTCCTCAGCCTCCTGATCAGGCCCTCCTCGTCGTCGGCCGAACCGCCCGCGTCGACGAGGATGACCGTGGCGGCGTCGTCTGCTGCAGCTGCGGTCTGGATGGCCCTGACCAGCGGTGGGAAGTACGGGTTGGTGATGTCCGGGACCAGCAGTCCGATGGCGCCCGTCAGGCCGGTTGCCAGGCGGCGGGCTGTCCGATTCGGTTGGTAGCCCAGCTCCTCGGCGCGGGCGAGGATGCGGTCCCGCAGGTCCGGCTTCACCAGTTCAGGTCGGGTCATGGCGCGGGAGACCGTCGACGCCGCGATCCCAAGGGACTCGGCTATTGAGTAGATGGTCACCTTTGCCACGGCCAGCTCCTTCGCGAGACTGCCCCGACTCTAGACCCGCCCACGACCTCCTGCAACCGGTTGTGGCGAGTGGTTTCAGGCGCTCCGGGCACTGGGAAGCGGCCCTTCGTGCGGATTCTCGCCGACCGTCAGGTCCGGGTCTCCCTCCCAGACGTCGAGGACTGTTGCGTCGTCCCGGAGTCCGGCCGAGTCGGGAGGTCCTCCGCCGCCGCTGGGTACGAGTTCCTGCTGCACAGGGTCTCCTCGCCCACTTGCTGTGGGGGACTGCTTCCGGCTGGTGTTGCCGAGGATGGGGGTGCGGGTGGCATCGACACGGGTGGGTGGCAGGAACTCGGGTGCCCCGTCGTCGCGGATGCGGACCTGCCAACTGTCCGCGCGTGGGTTGGTCCAGAACCGCTCGGGTTCGATGAGTTTGTGGTGATGGGGACACAGGAGCACCAAGTTGGCGAGTGACGTCTCCCCGCCGGCCCACCATGGGCGGATGTGGTGCGCCTCGCAGCGTTCGTCGGCGACGTCGCAGTTCGGGAACTGGCAGCTGCCGTCTCGCACCGTCAGCGCCCGGCGCACCGGTGGGGTGACCAAGCGGCTGGACCGCCCGACGTCGAGTACCTCGGAGGCGCCGCCCAGCACCACCGGCGCGAGCTCGGCGTCGCAGACGATGCGGCGCAGCTCGCCGGCGGGGATGGCCTGCCCGGTGCTGAGCCTGCCCGCCTGCTCGGCCCGCTGGCGCAGCGAATCCTCCTGCATGACCACGACGACGCGAGGACGATCACCGGCGACTCCGGGCGCCCCTCGGTGTTGTTGGTGGTTCGCCAGCAACTGCACCAGCGCGTCGGCGCGGCGCTGCTCCTGGGTGCGCTCCTCGGCGCGTGGGTCTGCCTGGTCCCGGCCGCGGCGACGGTCGGTCTCGACGTAGGCGGCGATCAGCCGCCGCAGTGACTCGCCCTCCAGGGTGGGCAGTGAGCCCTTGAACTTGGTGGAGCCGTCGCCGTCCTCCCAGATGAACAGGCTGCGGCGTCGATGCGCACGCTGCTGTTGCTCGGCGAGGCGGATCTGCTCCGCGGCGAGCCGCTCCTCCTCGGTGGGTGAGGGGCGAACCTGCTCGATGATGGCGCCGGTGGACTTGCGGATGTCCTCGGCGGGAGTGTTCCCAGCATTCGTGATATCAGGATGTCCTGCGCGCGCTTGACCTCCTCCGGGGTCAGCGTCACTGGCAGTTCGTCCATCACCTTCGTGATGGCCGTGGCCTGGGTGGGGGTGATGTTGCCGGAGAGCGACTGCTTGATCACCTCGGGGTGGCTGCAGATCTTCTTGCCCGAGTTCACGAGGCCGGCCGCCTCCCGGGTGGAGAGCTTCCCGTCGAGGGCGAGCCAAGATGTGGTGGGGGTGCCGTGCAGCCGCATCGACGAGCCGGCGGCGTCGGCCTCGGCCACCAGTTGTTTATGGAGGGCCTCCGTCCGGCGGGCGAGCTGCTGGGCCGCGAGCAGCCATTCGAGCCGCTCGGCGTCCGACGCGTGTTCGCGGTCATGGTCCACCTGCTCCAGCGCCTGCAGCGCGGCGCCGATGGCGGCACCGACGCCGCGCGCAGCACGGGAGCCGGCCCCGTCGGCCCCGTCACTGCGCTTCGTCGCGTCCATGCCGATGACACTATGCGGACCCTCTGACAATTGCGGATCACGACTATGGGCATCAGGAGCGCCAGGCGTCTCCGGGTTGTGGTTTCGACACGCCCTGCTCGCTTCGCTCGCCGGGGCGGTTCAACCGACGGGGGGCGGTGAACCTACGGGGCATCAACCGGCGGGGGCTGGCCTCAACCGCTCGGGGCGGCTCAACCGGCGGGGGCGGGGCGGCTCAATCGAGGGGCGGGGCTCAACCGGGGGCAGGGTTCAACCGGCGGGGCGGCTCGACCGACGGGCGGCTCAACCGGGTGGGTCAGCCGGCGGTGGGCGGAAGTGTCTTGTCCGTGCGCGTGCGGGCGAGGGAGATGCCGAGGTCCACGGTGGCGTCGACGACGACGGCCACGCCGACCGCCTTCCAGCCGCCGGGAAGAACCCGCGTGAGGAGGAGGCCGGCGGCCAGCTCGCCCACGGCGATGGCGGTGCCCAGCAGCGGTCGGTGACGGACCACGCGGGCGGCGCGCGCGAGTGGGCGGGAGCGTCGGGTGAGGGGTGTGGAATCGGCCGTCCCGGCCACCAAGGCATCCGCGACGGTGCGCGGCCAGCCCTTGGGGGAAAAACGACGGACCTGGTCAAGGCCGTCGACGCCGGAGTCGGAGAGCGCAGCCGCCACCAGGACGCGTGGGATGCCGAACGCACCGAGGAGTTCCTGCAGCCGCTCGTCGGCCCCCACCACGCCACCGAGTGCCTCGGCCCTCAGCGCCAGGTGTGCGCGCTCGACATCGAGGATGCAGCGCTGCGCCACCTCCTCCAGCTCCGCACGCACGCCGTCGCCTTCGATGAAGAGGGTGCGGTAGACCTCGCGGGTGGCGGGCACCGTGATGGTGTCGAGGTCCAGCACCAGCTCGGTGCCGCGCTCGGAGTCCGGCCAGAACGAGGCGGGGAACAGCTGGGAGCCGTGAGTGGTGACCTCCAACCACGCGCCACCGTCGGCGGGCAGGTTCAGGACCACCAGCGGGAGCTCGGCGCGGGTGGGGGACATCAGGCCGGGGGTGGGTTCGGTGGTCTCGTACGCCGCCAGCGACCAGTCGCCGACCTCCGAATGGGCCACCTCCACACCCGTGCTGGTGGCGCGGAGGCGGGAGGCCAGCGGGCCGCGGTGGGACAGCTCACGCACGCGCACCGGCACGGGCTTGAACAGCTCGGCCAGTTCCTCCTCGGACAGCTCCCTGTCGTCGTCGGGGGAATCATCCTCGATCGGTTCGTCCTCGTCGAGGTCCTCGGACGCAGCCTCTCCCTCGTCTGATTCCTCGCCCTCGCCGAACTCTTCGTACTCGTCGTCGGGGTCGTCGAGGTAGAGGGCCAGGCCGGCCTCCTCGAACTGCTCACGCAGTTCCGGCACGCGGGGTCCCGGTGCGATGGTGTCCTGGTCCGTAAGGGTGAGCACGCGCCCCTGGTCGTCGAGCGCGACCACCACCACGGCCTCCTCGTCGTCCTGGGACCACTCGGCGCGGGCGTCGCGCAGGGCGGAGAGGACGCGCAGTTCCCGCAGGATGCGGAGTGCGTCGGGGCGGGGGTCGGTGCCGTCGCCACGGTCGACGGAGGCGTAGGACAACTGGGCGGCGAGCGGGATCTGGGTCACCGCAGAATCGTACCCGTCCCGGCGTAGGCTGGCGGTGGAGAAGGAGGCCGCATGACCGTCGACGAGGTGCTCGCTGAACTGGCCGAGCTGGAGGACCCGAGGATGCGGGCCGTGAACGAGCGTCACGGTGACGACCACGGCGTGAACCTCACCAAGCTCCGTGCCGTCGCGAAGCGGCTGAAGACGCAGCACCCGCTCGCGGTGGAGCTCTGGGCCACCGGCGACACCGCCGCCCGCCTCGTCTCGCTGCTCATCTGCAGGCCGAAGGAGTTCACGCCGGAACAGTTGGACGCGATGCTCCGCGAGGCCCGCGCCCCCAAGGTGCACGACTGGCTCGTCAACTACGTGGTGCGCAAGCACCCGCAGGTGGAGGAGCTGCGGCTGGTGTGGCTCGAAGACTCCGACCCGGTGGTGGCCGCCGCCGGCTGGGCGCTGACCGCCGACCGTGTCGTCCGCACGCCCGACGGCCTTGACCTCCCTGCGCTCCTGGACGTCGTCGAGACGGAGATGAAGGAAGCACCGGAGCGGCTGCAGTGGCAGATGAACATCACGCTGGCGCAGATCGGGATCACCCACGAACCGCTGCGCGCCCGGGCGCTGGAGATCGGCGAGCGGCTGGAGGTGCTGAAGGACTACCCCACTTCGCCCGGCTGCACGTCACCCTTCGCGCCGACCTGGATCAACGAAATGGTCGGTCGTCAGAGGGCCTGAGCGCGAGCGTCGCGTATGCTCTTGAGATGAGCGAACTCACGTATCCGACGGGGCGCGAGAGTGCGTTGGGGGCAACGGGGTCGGAGCAGGGAGAGGCCCCACGGGTCCTCGTCCTCGGGTCTAGCGGGTACATCGGTGGCCGACTGACGCCGAGGCTGCTGAACGCCGGCTACCGGGTCCGCGTGCTGTCGCGGTCACCGGTCCGCACCCGATCGTTTCCTTGGGGTGACCAGTGCGAGGTCGTCGAAGGTGACGCCACCGACGCCGACGCAGTCGATCGCGCCATGCGTGGCGTCGATGTCGTCCATTACCTCATCCACTCGATGGGTGCGGGCGCGAGTTTCGAGGCGGAGGATCGGCGGGCGGCGACTGTGGTGGCCAGGGCGGCAGAGGCACACGGGGTCGGCAGGATCATCTACCTGAGTGGGCTCCACCCCGACGGGGTCGACCTGTCCCCGCACCTGCGCTCGCGCGTCGAGGTGGGAGAGATCTTCCTGCGCTCGAAGGTGCCTGCCCTCGTGCTCCAGGCCGGGGTGGTCATCGGCTCCGGTTCGGCCTCATTCGAGATGATCAGGCACCTCACCGACGTCCTCCCCTGGATGCCGGCCCCCAAGTGGGTCCGCAATCGCATCCAGCCGATCGCCGTGCGCGACGTGCTCCACTATCTCCTGGGTGCCACGCGAGTCGATGGGTTCCCGAACCGCTCCCTGGACATCGGCGGACCCGACGTCCTCACGTATGCCGAGATGATGAATGGCTACGCCGCCGAGGCGGGCCTGCCGAGCCGGGCCATTCTGGCGCTGCCCGTACTGACACCGAGGCTCGCATCGCTGTGGGTCAATCTGGTCACCCCGGTCCCCAGTTCTATCGCGCGCCCACTGGTGGCGTCGCTGCAGAACGACTGCGTGATGAGGGACCGCGACATCGACGAGATCGTGGCGCCGCCCGAGGGGGGCCTGACTGCCTATCGCGACGCCGTGCGCCTGGCGCTGGGACGGTTGGACGCTGACGTGGTGGAGACCAGTTGGCAGGACGCCGCAGTGCCGGAAGCACCCAGCGACCCGCTTCCGAGCGATCCCGAATGGTCCGGCCGCACCGTTTTCACGGACAGTCGAGAGCTGCACACCTCCGCCGCGGCAGAACGGCTGTGGTCCGTCATCGTGGGTGTCGGAGGTGACAACGGTTGGTACTCATCGGCGCTGCTGTGGGCCGCGCGCGGCTGGCTGGACCGTCTGGCCGGTGGAGTCGGGCTTCGTCGGGGGCGGCGCAGTCGCGGCTCGGTGCGGGTAGGGGATGCGATCGACTTCTGGCGGGTGGAGGTGGCCGAGTCCGATGCGTCCGGAAGCCTCTTGCGGCTGCGCGCGGAGATGCGGGCGCCGGGTTCCGCCTGGCTGGAACTTCGGGCGCTTCCCGAACCCGACGGTGCACGCTATGTGCAGCGTGCGATCTTCTTCCCCCGTGGACTGACCGGCCGCCTGTACTGGTTCGCGGTGCTGCCGTTCCACGGATTCATCTTCGCGGGAATGGCGGCTCGGATCACGGCGACGGCCGAGAACAAGCTGAAATGACCTGCGGAACAAACACAACTGCACGGGGGATGACAATGGCCCCGGGCCCGAACTGACAGAGACGGACATCGAGATGGCACCTGAGACACCTGTACCGAACGCTTCGCCCGCCTGCGCAAGCGGAGAGCCCTACGCGAACGGTCCGCAGCACTACGACGCCGTGCTCCTGGCGGGTTTCGGAGGCCCGGAGGGCCAGGAGGACGTGATCCCGTTCCTGCGCAACGTCACGCGGGGACGCGGCATCCCGGACGAGCGCCTGGAGGAGGTTGCCAAGCACTACCGCCACTTCGGTGGCGTCAGCCCCATCAACGCCCAGAACCGGGCCCTCAAGTCTGCGCTCGAGGCCGAACTCGCCGCACGTGGGTTGGAACTGCCCGTGTACTGGGGGAATCGCAACTGGGCGCCGTATCTTCCCGACGCCGTCCGGGAGGCCGCCGACGCGGGGCACACCCGGCTCCTGGCGTTCGCGACCAGCGCCTACAGCTCCTTCTCCAGTTGCCGCCAGTACCGTGAGGACCTGGCCCGCGCGCTCGCCGAGACTGAACTGGCCGGCAAGGTCACCATCGACAAGATCCGCCAGTTCTTCGACCACCCGGGCTTCGTCGACTCGTACGTGGACAGCATCGTCGAATCACTGCTGGGCTTCCTGGACGACGGCATCGAGGCCGTCGGCCTGCGCGTGCTCTTCGCCACCCACTCGATCCCGGTGGAGGACGCGCAACGCTCCGGACCGCGGGAGCGTGACTTCGGACCCGGCGGGGCGTACGCGGCGCAGCATCTCGCCGTGGCGGCCGCAGTGATGGAGCGGGTGGCGAGCCGGGACGCGCGGCTCGGCGCGATCGAGTGGGAGTTGGTCTACCAGTCACGCTCCGGGCCTGCCTCCCAGCCGTGGCTGGAGCCGGACATCTGTGACCGCATCGAGCAGCTCCCGGCGGAGTCCGTCGAGGCGATCGTGATCTCCCCGATCGGTTTCGTGAGCGACCACATGGAGGTCCTGTGGGACCTGGACACCGAAGCCTTGGAGGCCGCTGAGGCGGCGGGTCTCCGCGCGGCAAGATCGGCGACCCCGGGTGTGGCACCGGCGTTCGTGTCCGGGATCGTCGACCTGGTCCAGGAGCGGCTCGAGGGGACTGCTCCCGAGGATCGCCCTGCGGCCACGTCGATGGGCCCGTGGTTCGACGTCTGCCGACCGGGGTGTTGCGAGAACGTGCGGGCGGGGTTCAAGCCGGCGGTCGCCGGCGTCGCCCCCTGAGGGGTCGACTGTGGGCCGAGGGCCCGCGACGGGTGGCAGTGACCTGCGTCACTCCACCGCGTGCGGCAGCTTCACCTTCCCGGTGCCGCGACGCCCCGGCCGCGACGGCGGGGGCACGACGGGGCCGATGTCGCCGTCGGGCGCGATGTCGAGGTCGACTATGACGGGGGCATGGTCGCTCGGCAGCTTGCCCTTGCGCGCCTTGCGGTCCACCCAGGCGGCGGCCACCCGGTCCGCCACCGGCTGCGATGCGAGGACCAGGTCGATCCGCATGCCGTAGTCCTGGTGGAACATGCCGGCGCGGTAGTCCCAGTAGGAGAACAGCCTGTCGTGCTCCGGCCAGCGCGCGCGCAGGACGTCGACCAGTCCGAACCCCTCCACCCGCTGCCGCTCGGCGGCGGTGACGTGGGTGTGGCCGGCGAACGCGGCGGGGTCGAACAGGTCCTGGTCGGAGGGGGCGATGTTGATGTCGCCGCACAGCGCCACGTCGGCGGGGCCGTCGGCCACCACGGCCGCCAGCGCGTCCAGCCAGGCCAGCTTGTAGTTGTAGTGGGGCGAGTCCACCTCGCGCCCGTTCGGCACGTACAGCGAGTGCACGCGCACGCCGTCGCAGGTGGCGCTGAGAGCGCGCGCCTCGGTGCGGTCCTCGTAGTCGGGCTGCCCTGCGAAGTTGGCCTCGACGTCCTCCAGCCCGACGCGGGAGAACAGCGCCACCCCGTTGAAACCGCCCTGCCCGTGGTGGGCCACCTCGTAGCCGAGTTCGGTCAGCGGACCGGAGAACAGGTCGTGGAAGGCGGAGTCGGTTAGCTTGGTCTCCTGCAGGCACACGACGTCGGGCTTGCGCTCCTCGAGCCACGGCAGCAGCCGAGGCATCCGTTGCTTGGCCGAGTTCACGTTCCAGGTGGCGATCCTCACGTCTGCGAGGCTACCGGGTCGATAATGGGGGCATGTCAGCGTCGACAGAGCCCATCGTCCACGAGGTGCACGTCCCCTGCTCGCAGGAGGCGGCGCACCGCTACTTCACCGCGCACCTCGGCTCGTGGTGGCCGCTGGAGAGCCACGGCGAGTTCGGCGAGGAGGCCACCGTCGCGTTCGAGGGCGACGAGGTGGTGGAGCGGCTGGGCCGGGAGGTCAGTGTCTGGGGTGAGGTCCTGGAACACCACCCGCCGAGCACCCTCACCTTCACCTGGCACCCCACCCGCGGGGCCGACGAGGCCACCCGCATCACCGTCACCTTCACCCCCGACGGCGACGGCACCCTCGTGCGGCTGGTCCACTCCGGTTGGGACCAGATCCCCGACGGCGCCGCCCGCCGCGAGCCCTACGTCTCCGGCTGGTTGATGGTGCTGGGCCGCTACGTCATCCGCTGCAGCTGAGACCGGCGTTCCGCCCGGCCCGGGGGTGTCGGAGCCGTAGGCTTGGCGGGTGAACAAGTCGCGCCGCAGCTCGGGCAAGAAGTCGTCCCGCAACCCCGGGAAGGCGTCCGCGTCGCGTGCGCTGACCGGCGTGCGCCTCACGGACGCGCTGGTGGCCGGCTGGCGGCCGCTGCAGCGCTTCGAGGTGGCCGGGTTCGCGCTGTTCCGCTCCGGCGGCGTCACCAAGCGCGCCAACAGCGCCGTCGCGCTGGACGCACCCGAGGACGCCGAGGCGCTGCTGGAGGCCATCGGGCGGGTCGAGCAACTGTGCGAGATGGCCGGTGACAAGGCCTGCTTCCGGATCATGAGCACCCACGGCCCCGCGCAACTGGACGCGCTCCTGGCTGGGCGCGGGTACACCGTCGCCGGCCAGAGCACCATCTTGTCCCTGTCCCTGACAGGGGCGCGCGAGTTCGTCCCGCACACCTCGGCCGAGATCCGCGCCGGGGAACTGGACGACGACTGGTTCGACGCCGCCTGGCACCTCGCGCCCCGGGAGGGGGAGGGTGCCCGGGAGGCGACCCGCTCGATCATGGCCGCCACCCCGGCCGTCCAGGTGATGCTGCGCCCGGCAGGAGCGGAGGCCGCCGAGCCCGACGAGGTGGTGGCCGTCGGGCGGGCCGCGCTGGCGGAGGTCGGCAAGTTGAGCGTGGCAGTGCTGAACGTCATCACCGTCGCCCCGGAGCATCGCCGGCAGGGGCTGGGGCGGGCGGTTTCCGAGACGCTGCTGGCGGTGGCGGCCGCCCACGGGGTGGAGCGCGTGCTGCTGGAGGTGGAGCGGGACAACGCGCCCGCGATCGCCCTCTACCGCGGCCTCGGGTTCGAGCCGCTCGGCGAGTACCACTACCGCGTGGCCGGTCAGTAGTTTCCGGCTGCGGAACGGGCCGAAACCCGCTGGCCGCGTGTGGGAGGCAGCTGGCCGGCCTGTCTCACCACCGCTCCCGGACCCGACGGCGGGGCCGGGGCATCTGCTTATACTGACGGCCTGGACACGGGGTGCGTCACCCGATGTGGCGCTGAGATCACACCCGTGGAACCTGATCTAGCTAGTACTAGCGAAGGGATGTCCTCAGTGACTTCTGTCTCCCATGCCCCCGTTCCCCGCGTGCTCTCGATCGCAGGAACCGATCCCAGCGGCGGCGCCGGAACCGCCGCAGACCTCAAGTCGATCACCGCCGCCGGCGGCTACGGAATGACGGTGGTGACCTCGCTCGTGGCCCAGAACACCCACGGCGTGCGCGCCATCCACACCCCAGCGCCGAGGTTCCTGCGCGAGCAGCTCCTGGCCGTCAGCGACGACGTCGAGATCGACGCGGTCAAGACCGGCATGCTCGGCACCGTCGACAACATCCAGACCGTCTCCGAATGGCTCGACGCCAACCCGCCCCGGGTCCTGGTGGTGGACCCGGTGATGGTGGCCACCAGCGGGGACCGCCTGCTGGATTCGGAGGCGGAGCAGGCGATGGTGGAGTTCTGCCGCCGAGCCACCGTCGTCACCCCCAACATCGCGGAACTCGCCCGCCTCACCGGCAACCCGCCCGCGGCCGACGAGGCCGAGGCGCTCCGCCAGGCCGCCGCCTGGGCCGGCGCCGTCGGGGTCGCCGTCGTCGTCAAGACCGGCCACCTGGCCTCCAGCCGGGTCACCAACACCTGGGTCTCGCCGGACGGCACGCGTATCCCGGTGCCCGCCACCAGGCTGGACACCGACAGCACCCACGGCACCGGCTGCTCCCTCGCGGCAGCGCTCGCCACCCGCCTCGGCCGCGGCGACGACCCGGCCGCAGCCCTCGCCTGGGCGACGGCGTGGCTGCACGAGGCGATCGCCCACGGCCATGCCCTGGCCGTGGGTTCCGGCCACGGCCCGGTGGACCACTCGCACCGCTCCCGACGCCTCCAGGCCGCCGCGGCATCCAACCCTTGGCTCGACGACGACGCGGTGGCCCCCGCCCTCCACCGGCCTGACGACCTCGCCCCCGACCTCCCCGACGGCGAACCCGACCCCGCCGTCGAACCGGTCGGTCCCTGGACCCGGGCGCTGTGGCGGGCCGGACAGCCCACCGCGGAGGCGATCGCGGCGTCCGGTTTCGTGCGCTCGCTGGTGGACGGCAGCCTCCCGGAGGAAGCGTTCATGTTCTACCTCTCGCAGGACGCGCTCTACCTCGGCCGGTACTCCCGTGCGCTCGCGACGCTGTCGGTGGCCGCGGACCGGCCCGACGCCCGTGAGTTCTGGGCCGGCAGCGCCCAGACCGCCCTGGCCGCCGAGACCGGGATGCACCGCACCTGGCTGGGGGACCGGGCGGGCAGGGCCATGGGCCCAGTCACCCGCTCCTACACCGACTTCCTCCTGGCCACCACGCTCGGGGAGCCGCACCCCGTGGGCGTGGCCGCCGTGCTGCCCTGCTACTGGCTCTACGCCCAGACCGGCGCCACCCTGCCCCACGTCCCGGAGGACCACCCCTACGCCCGCTGGCTGGGCACCTACCGGGCGCCGGGATTCGTGGACTCCGTCCGTACCGCTCTGGTCCACGTCGAGCGGGCGCTGGCGACGGCGGACCCGACGACCCGCGCCGAGGCCGCCCGGGCCTACCTCATCGCGTGCCGGCACGAACTCGAGTTCTTCGAACAGGCACTGCGGCTGGAACCGACGCCGCCCCGGGAACAGGCCCCCGCCCGACGGGAGCTCGCCACGGCCGGGACGGTCGCGCCGTGAGCGCCCCGGTCACCGCCGCCCCCGCCGTCGAGTCCCTCCCGCCCGCCGGCCGCGCCGCGCTGCGGGCCGGCGTGGTGGGCAACTGGGTGGACAACATCCACATGTTCCTCCCGCTGACGGCGCTGGCGCCCGCGATGCTGGTGTTGGCCGGCCCGGCGGCCGCGGCGTCGACGGGTGCGTTGATCGTCGTGGCGATGCTGCTCGGACGCCCGATCGGCGGCATCGTGTTCGGCCGCATCTCGGACCGGTTGGGCCGCACCCGCACCACGCGGATCGCGATCGCTGGAACCGCCGCCTGCGCCGTCGCCATCGCCGTCATCCCCACCCACGAGGTGCTCGGCGCGGGCACCGTCGCGCTGATCCTCGTGCTGCGGTTCCTCGGCGGGATCTTCGTGGCCGGCGAGTACTCGGCCGCCATCCCGCTGGCCATGGAGTGGTCGGCGCCCCGCCGTCGGGGCCTGATGAGCGGGCTGATCCTCTCCATGGCGCCCTGGGCGCAGGCCACCATCGCCTTCTCCGTGGCCGGGCTGCTGGTCCTGCTCGGCCCCGACGCCTACGCGGCCTGGGGCTGGCGCCTGCTGTTCGGGCTGGGGGCGCTGGCGTCGGTGGGAATGCTGGTCTACTACGGCCGCCAGGTGGCCGACGCCCCCGTGTTCCACCGCCGCGCGCGGCAGGCCTCGAAGGCTCCACGGGCCGGGCTGGGCGCGCTGCTGTGGGGCCGCTGGTCACCGGCGTTCTGGCAGGTCTTCGTGCTCATGACCGGGCTGTGGCTGCTGACCAACAGCACGGTCCTGCTGCTCACCGCCCGGCTCGCCACCGACGCCGGCCTGCCCGCCACGGGCGTGTCCGTCGCCATGGGCGTCGCGTCGGTGGCGCAGGCCGTCGTCATGGCACTGGCCGGCCACCTGTCCTCGCGCACCGGCCGTCGGAACCTCTTCGTGGTGTGGGGGGTCGGAGCGGCAACGCTCGGGCCCGTCGTCTGGTGGTTGGCCGTGACTTCGGAGTCGCTGGGCCGCGCCGCCCTGATGGCGGCCCTGCTGCAGGTCATCACCGTCTGCGCCTACGGCCCGGTCTCGGCGTACCTGTCGGAGCGGTTCCCCACCGAGGTCCGCTCCACCGGCTACGGCATGGGCTACAGCCTCTCGCTGGTGCTGCCCGCGCTGTACCCGTTCTACCTGCCCGCGGTGGCCGCCGTGCTGGGGGAGCGCACGTCGGTGATGGTGATGGTGGCGCTGGGCGGGTGCCTGGTGGTGGTCGGGGCGCTGCTCGGGCCGCGCCTGTCGCCCCGGGACATCGACGCGGACATCGACGACGTCGCCGCCAACGTCGCCACCTCGGAGCAGGTGGAGGCATGAGTGACCCGGACGTGGAACGCGCCGCACCGGTCATCGACGCCGTGCGCAGTCGGCAGCCGCTGGTGCACTGCATCACGGCCACCGTCTCCATGGGTCTGGTGGCCGACGGTCTGCTCGCCGCCGGTGCGCGGCCGATGATGACCGAGACAGCCGGTGAGGCACCCACGCTCACCACTGTCGCCGACGCGCTGCTGGTGAACCTCGGCACCCTCAGCACCGACGGCGCGGCCGGCATCCCGCCCACCGTCGAGGCGGCGGTCCGGGACTCGCGGCCGTGGGTGCTGGACCCGACGGCCATCGGCATCGCCCCCGTCCGTACCCCGCTCGCGCGCGAGCTGCTGGCCTCGCGCCCGGCGGTGGTGCGGGGCAACGCCTCGGAGGTGCTGGCGCTGGCCGGTGAGGGTCGGGGCGGACGGGGCGCGGACGCCACGGTGACCTCGGATGCCGCCATGCCGGCCGCCGCGAGGGTGGCGCAGCTGACCGGCGGCGTCGTGGCCGTATCCGGGGAGGCGGACGTGGTGCTCGACTCGCGACGGCTGGTCGGCCTCGCGCGCGGGACCGCCATGCTGGCGCGCGTGACCGGCACCGGCTGCCTGCTCGGGGCGCTGACGGCGGCCTGCGTCGCGGTTGCCGACGACGGGTTCGCCGGCGCCCTGGCGGCGACGACGTGGCTCGCCGTCGCGGGAGAGGTGGCGGCCGGGCGCGCCCCGGGGCCGGGCTCGTTCCGAATGCACCTGCTGGACGTGCTCGACGAGGTGGGCCGATGAACCTTGACCTGCGCTGCTACCTCGTGACGTCTGGCACCAGCCGTGCCACCGTCGAGACCGCCGCCGAGGCCGCCGCCGCGGGTGCCGGCACCATCCAGGTGCGCGCCAAGGAAGCCTCGACCGCGGAGTTGCTGGCGCTGACGGTTGCCGTCGCGGACGCCGTCGCCGCGGTGGGGTCCGGCACCCGGGTGGTGGTGGACGACAGGTGCGACGTCGCGTTCGCGGCCCGACTGTGCGGCGCGGCCGTGCACGGCGTCCACCTGGGCCAGGACGACCTGCCGGTGGCGGCGGCCCGGGCGCTGCTGGGGGCCGACGCCGTGATCGGGCTCACCACCGGCACCCTCGAGCTGGTCCGCCGGGCCGACGAACTGGCGGACCTGGTGGACTACCTCGGCGCCGGTCCGTTCCGCCCCACCCCCACCAAGGACTCCGGGCGCACGCCACTTGGAGTCGAGGGCTACCGGGCGCTCGTCGCCGCAACCCGGCTGCCCGTCGTCGCCATCGGCGGCATCACCCCCGCTGACGTGGCACAGCTCGCGGGTACGGGCGTGGCGGGTGTCGCCGTGGTGCGGGCCGTCATGGACGCCGAGCGCCCCGGCGAAGTGGTGGGCGATGTCGTCGCGGCGTACGAGGCGGGGCGCAGCTGAGTCCGTCGGATCCCCCGGGTGGAACGGCCCTACGATGTGTCCATGAGCGAGCAGAAGACCCTCCCCACCGACGCGGACGTGCAGGCCTTCCTGCAGGCGGCCACCCCGGCGCGCCGCCGCGAAGACGGCCTCCGCGTGGCGGATATCTTCCGCGAGGTGACCGGCGCGGAACCGGTGATGTGGGGGCCCAGCATGGTGGGCTACGGCAGCTACCGCTACGTCTCGCCCAACGGCCGGACCAAGGGCGAATGGCCCAAGGTGGGCTTCTCGCCCCGCAAGGCGCAACTGGTGCTGTACGGGCTCAAGGACCTCCCCGAGGGCGCTGCCCTGCTGCCCGAACTCGGCGGCTACACCGAGGGCGCCGGCTGCGTCTACGTGAAGAAGCTCGACGACGTGGACCTGGACGTCCTGCGTCGGCTGGTGGCCATCGGTTGGTCGCGCACCGACGACCCCGAGCCCAGCTGACCGGCCCAGGCATGGACCTGCTGATCGGCCGGGTCGCCGACGCCGACCCGGCCCTCGAGATGGCCGCCACCACCGCGCTGCTGCGCCGGGCCGCGACGGGTGGGGTCGCGTCGGCGCTGCGCGTGTTCCGGCCGACGCCGATGGTGGCGTTCGGGCGCCGCGACGCCAACCGCGCCGGCTTTCCCCGCGCGGCCGTGGCCTGCCGGGGCGCCGGGTTCACGCCGGTGGTGCGCGCCTCCGGCGGCCGCGCCGTCGCATGCACCGCCAACACGATCGTCCTGGACCACGTCCAGCACGACCCCACCTCGCCCGGCCGCATGGAGGCCCGCTTCCGCGACTTCGGTGCGATGCTCGCCGACGTGCTGGCGGACTTCGGCATCGACGCCCGAGTGGGCGAGGTGCCCGGCGAGTACTGCCCCGGCGCCCACTCCATCAACGCCAGCGGCACGGTCAAGCTGGTGGGCACCGCCCAGCGCATGGTGCGCGACGCCTGGCTGTTCAGCTCCGTGGTGATCTTCGACGACGCTGCCCGGCTGCGTCCGCTGCTGGCCGACGTCTACGCCGCACTCGAGTTGCCGTTCGACCCCGCGTCCGTCGGCGCCGTCGCCACCGAGGCGCCAGGGATCACCCTCGACGTCCTGGAGCAGGCCTTCATCGGCGCCTACGACGACCGCTTCGGTTTGGTGGAGTCGCGCCCGGACGCGGTGCTGCTGGCCGAGGCCCGCGCCTTGGTCGCGGACCACGTGACCCCGCTCCAGTCTCCCTGAGCCTCGAAGGGCCGCCGTCCCAGTCTCCCTGAGGCGCGAGCGCCAGCGAGCCTCGAAGGGCTTTGCGTCAGAGCAGGTCGTCCAACTGGGTGAAGCCGAACATCTTGGCGGTGTCGCGGGCAGTGGGGGTGCCGGCATCGGGGTCGGCGCCGGCCTTGAGCAGGTGGGTGGCCGCCTCGACGTCCTGCTTGAACACGGCACAGGTGAGAGCGTTCTGGCCGCGGTCATTCTGGGTCTCGAGGTCGGCGCCCTTCTCGATGAGCATGGCCACGGTCTCGGGTGCGCCGTTGTAGGCGGCGAGGATGAGGAACGTGTCGCCGTTGGCGTTGCGCATCTCGAGCGGCGCCCCGGCGTCGATGTAGGCGGCCAGCTTCTCCGTCTCACCGGCTCGTGCGAAGTCGAAGAGCTGGTTGGCCAGCTCGATCTGCTCGTCGGACATCTGGGTGGGTTCGTCGGCCATGGCGTGAGCGTAATCGGTGCGGACCTCGGTCGGTTCCGAAACGTCGGGATTCTTGGGGCGGAGCGGGTGCCGTGGCGGGGGTGTGACAGGGGCTCGCGACACGCCGGTCGGTATGTCGGTCAGGGCAGTGGAAGCGTTTTCTCGCGAGCGCTGGTCACACCCGCCGTGGGTACCGGTGCCACGGCACCCCGAGGCGGTGACTCCCTCCCCTGAAACAATGGCTCAGCCACGAATGACGTCTTCCCGCGAGAAGGAACTCTGTGAACCAGCACCCTCAGGGCCCCGGCAACGGGCCCGGATCCCAGCCCGACGGACGCCCGGACTTCTCCCAGTCAGGCGCTCCCCAGCAGCCGGGACCGCAGTTCCAGCCGGCCCCGGAACAGCCCACGACCCCACCGCGCCAGAGCGGGCCACAGTTCCAGGAGGCATCCCAGAACCAGCCGGGGCCGCAGGGCCAGGGCCCGCAGTTCCAGGCCGCGCCGCAGGGCCAGGGCCCGCAGTTCCAGGCCGCGCCGCAGGGCCAGGGCCCGCAGTTCCAGGCCGCGCCGCAGGGCCAGGGTCCCCAGTTCCAGCAGCAGCACCAGGCCCAGCAGTACCAGCCTCAGCAGTACGGCCAGCAGCCCTACGCACAGCACCCGGGAGCACCGGCGCAGGGGCGCAAGAATCGCGTCTGGCTCACGGTCGGCATCGTCGTCGTGGTGGTCGCGCTCCTCGCGGGCGGTTGGGCGCTGTTCGGGCGTGACCTGCTGGCGGGGGAGGAGCCCACCGACGAGGTCACGGAGTCCACCGAAGGCGAGGTCCCGCAGGGCGACCTGCCGGAGAACCCGGTCATCGAGGCGCCGGAGGTGATCGACGAAGTGGCGGAGGCCGCGGGGCTGACGTGCCACGACGAGGCGTCCACGGGGGTGCAGGTCAAGGGCTGCTACCTGCACGAGCCCGGCCACCTCATCACGCTGCGATTCCGCATCACCGACGGCGCGGAGATCGACAAGTTCAACCTCACCCTCCTGCACAACGACACCACGCCCGAGCAGCGCTCCGAGGAACTGGTGGCGCTCGTGGACCCGATCCTGCCGACGCTGCCCATCTCGGATGCGGACCGCGAGGCGTTCCTCGCCGCCGTCACCGGCACGGAGACCAACGTCGACGGCGAGACCGAGTGGCGCGACGACATCACCGGCCGCTTCAGCTACCGCTTCGGCACCGACACCAGCAGCCTCGACATCGGCAACTCGTCGACGGACTTCATGGCCGCCATCCCGCTGTCCGACGACCCGGCCGGCGTCATCGCGGGCCTCGAGGAACTGGACTGGCTCTGCGAGGACGAGGAGGCCACCTTCACGTGTGAGGGCCCTGGCCGCGGCACCATCATGGGCGCAGTCTCCACAGCGGGTCAGGACGAGCCGAAGCTCACCGGCTTCACCGTCTGGTTCGACGGCCAGGAGCCCCTCGCGGACGAGCCGCGGATGCTGGATGCCTACACGGTGCTCACGGGCTCGGGTGACAAGGGCGAGGCGCTCGCCGTCGGCCTGCGGATGCTGTGCGAGGGGGAGAAGCAGTTCTTCAACTCCGACGCGCAGTTCTACCGCGGCGACTCCTACTACGAGATCAAGGGCGTCCAGTTCAACTGAGCACCACCACAGTGAGCAGGAATGGAGAAGCCATCTCGTTCACGGCTCCGTAGCGTGAGGGTCATGCAAGGGGGAGCACCCCGATGACAACAACGAAGGAGCATTGTCATGACTGACACGAAGACCGGGTTCACCGCGGACGAGCGCGCAGCCATGCAGCAGCGGGCAGAGGAGCTTCGGGCCACCAAGGGCCTCAAGGGCGCCGCGAAGATGGCCCGCGAGGTGGAGGCCTGCATGAAGGCCATCGACGCCCTCGACGGCGTGGACCAGCAGGCGGCGGTGCTGCTGCACTCCGTCGTGATGGAGGTGGCCCCGGACCTGAACCCCAAGACGATGTACGGGTTCCCCACCTACGCCCGCGACGGGAAGAACGTGGTGTTCTACCAGCCGGCGTCGAAGTTCAAGACCCGCTACGGGACCGTGAGCTTCGACGAGGCGGCCAACCTCGACGACGGCGCGATCTGGGCGACGTCGTTCGCCGTCGTCGAGGTGAACTCCGAGGTGGAGGACCGGATCCGCGAGCTGGTCAAGAAGGCCACGGCCTGACTCACCCGGCCGTCGCAGTCTCCTCCCGGACCGGTGCCGACGGCGTGGCCGCCCGTGGACCGGCGGCCATCGCCCGGCGCCCGGCCGGGAGGGTGACGGCCGCGACGGCCACCACCAGCATCAGGGAGCCGGCCACCACGAGGAGTGTCTGCACCTCGAACCGGTCGGCCAGCGGGCCGAAGATCCCGATGCCAAGTGGCATGGCCAAGGCCATCACGATCCCCATGAACCCGAACACCCGCCCCTGCATCCCGGGCTCCACGGACTCCTGGATCAGGGTCATGGACGGGGTCGAGAAGTAGGGGACGTTGAACCCGACGGCGAACATGAATGCCGCCAACACCCACACGTTCGGGCTCAGGCCGGTGCCGAGGGTGAACACGCCGAACGCGATCGAGGTGACCACGATCATCGCCACCCGGTTGCGGCTCCCCGCCCACACGGAGATGAGCAGCCCCGCGGCGAGCATCCCTACGCTGAACGCGAGTTCCACCGCGGCGAGCAACCACACGTCGTCGCCGAAGCGCCTGGTCACCAGCAGCGGCATCAGGGACGAGGGCGCGGCCGCCAGCACGTAGACCAGGGCGAACAGCACCAGCAACCACCGGATGAACTCGTGCCCGGCGATGTAGCGCACACCGGCGACGAGGTCCCCTAAGTAGGAGGCCGGCTCGTCGGTGCGCTCCACGGTGGGGACGCGCACCGGCAGCACCAGTCCGATGCCGATCACCGCGGTGACGACGTCGACTAGGAAGATGCCGATGATGGACAGGTTGGCATACACCACGGCCGCCAGTGCCGGTGCCACGAGCATCATCGCCGACTGGATGGTGGCGTTGGTGCCGTTGACCCTCATCAGCTGCTCGCCCGGGGTGATCTGCGGGATCATCGCGGAGACTGCCGGCATCTGGAGGCCCGCGCCCACCGAGCGGACCGCGAGCGTGGCGTAGACCAGCCACAGCCCGTCGTGCCCGGCGAGCATCAGCAGTGCCAGCGCCAGGGTGGAGGCGGCGATGCTCGCGTCGGCCGCCACCAGCAGGAACTTGCGGTTCATCCGGTCCGCCCAGACGCCGCCGAAGACCGAGACCACTGCCTGCGGCAGGAACCCGAAGACCCCGGCGAGCGCGAGCACCAACCCGGAGCCGGTCTCGAGAGTGAGGTGCCACATGATGGCGTACTGCACCAGCATCGAGCCGAACAGCGAGGCCGTCTGGCCGGACAGGAACAGCGCCACCTGGCGGCGCCACGGGGTCACCGCCTCCCCCTCGGTGGGGAGTCGGCAACGGAGGTGTCGGTCTGGTTCATCGGCCTCCACCTCCTGTGTCGCTGCGGGCGCGCCCGCGCCACAGCTGGACGACGGCCAAGGCGCCGGCCACCACCGGCAGCACCTGGAGCCAGCCCAGGACGGGGGCCAGGCCGACGTCGCCGGAGGTGTCGACGACGCTGAGGCCACTCGCCGCGATGCCGGCGCCGGCCACGAGGGCGACGGTGGCCAGCACGGGCGCCCAGCGCTTGCCAGAGCGCACGGCCCAAGCCGTCACCACCCACCCGGCGGCACCGACGAGGCCGACGACGGCGAGGATCACGAGGTAGGCCATGGTGGCCGTCCCGATCTCCGCGGCCGAGTAGCCGGGGTACGAGGCCGCCAGGTGGTCGGCCATGAAGCCGGTGGTGGCGTCGTCGACGAACGGGAAGATCGTGGCCACCGCCGTCAGCAGCAGTCCGGCCCAGAGGAAGGGCTGGACAGCCGGGCGGTTGGTGAGGCCCCGTGTGGATGCGTGTGCGGTCATGTCAGTTCCCTTCTGCGATACGCACTTCCTATCTGAAAGTGACTGTCAGACAGAGGGCCACTGTATACACGGAAGAGGCTTGCTCCAAACTGGTAGGGTCTGGGACATGGCAGGACTGAGGCAGCAGTGGCGTCGGGACGCGATGCGCGTCATCCAGGACAAGGCCCTCGATCTGTTCGACGAGCGCGGCTTCGCGGCCGTCACCATCGAGGAGATTGCGGCGGCGGCGGAAGTGTCGGCGTCCTCGATCTACCGGTACTTCGGCACCAAGGAGCGACTGCTCGCCGCGGACGAGTTCGAGACGATGAGTGCCGAACGGCTGGCCGAGATCCTGGACCCAGCCGATCCGGTGGGGAGCCTCGTGGCCGCCGTCGAGCGCTACGAGTCACCCGGCGACGGTGCGGCCGACGCCGGCGCTGCGGCGCGCCGGATCCGGTACTTCTTCACCGAGCCCTCGGTGCGGGCCGCCGCCCTGGCGACGCTGGACCGCGCGGCGGAGCGGATCGCACCCACTTTCGCCGAACACGGCATGACCGCAGCACAGGCGCGCGTGGCCGCCAACGCCCTCACGTTCGGCTACTTCGCCGCCCTCGAGACGTGGCACACCGACGGTGGTGTGCGCCCCATCGCCCACTACGTCGAGGAGGGCCTCCGACCCCTGCGGGGCATCTGGGCCCAGGGGCGGTTCAAGCGGCGGTGAAGGGTCGGCGGCATCCTTGACGCCGACCCGATCTCCGTCAGTCGCGCGGCGGGTAGGTGAGGTACTTGCCGTCGAAGGTGACGACGATGCGGTCGCCCTTGGGGTCCTCGCGGCGGGTGACTGAGACGTTGAAGTCGATGGCGCTCATGATGCCGTCGCCGAAGTCCTCGTGGATGGCCTCCTTGATGGCTGCGCCGTAGACGGCGATGGCCTCGTTGAAGCGGTAGATGGTGGGGTCGTTGGCGAGCTCGCCCAGGCCGGGGCGGTAGGGCTGGCGCTGCAGGGCGGCGACGGTGTCGGCGTCGAGGTCCAGCAGCTCGCCGACCTTCTTAGCGAAAGCCTCGGGGACCGGGTGCATGCCCAGGAGGGCGGAGATGGTCCACTCGCGCGGCTGGCCGATCGCCTCCGCGAGCTGCGCCCAGGTCACCCCTGCGCGCTCCTTGGCCTCACGGACCTGCTGGCCGGCCTTGTCCTTGGCGGCGTTGTAGGACATGCTTCCTCCTTGTGCTCGGGGTTGCCATCGAGCCTAGCCAAGCCGGATGCGGAGCAACCGGGGAGGGTGCTGGTAGGTGCCGGTCAGGGGATGCTCGGGTGGCCGCCGGGCGCTGCCGGGAACCCGTCGTCGGAGGCGGCGGCATGCGTGAGGTCCAGGGCCGAGCGGACGACGTCGTCGCGATCACTCCTGGCCCCGTATGCGGTGCGCTGGCGGGTGGCGCCGGTCCCGAAGGTCAGCAGCTCCAGGGCCACGGCGTCGACGCGGTCCCACTCCCCGTTCTCGTCGAGCGCCGGCCGGATTTGGCGCAGGAACTCGGTCACGACGTGGCTGGCCGGCCGCAGCTCGCCCGCCCCGGGGCTCAGCAGGGTGTCGCCCAGGCCGTTGCGGGCGGCCAGCATCGTGGCGTCGCGGAGGTAGGGGCTGCGGTACTGCGGCGGCGGAGTGCCGTCTCGCCAGGCATGTGCGGCCGTCTCCACCAGTGCCCGCACCATGGCCGCGATCGCGGCGGAATGGCGCGCGTCGAGGCAGACGTCAGTGATCCGGACCTCCACCGTCGGGCGGGTGCTGGAGACGCGGGCGTCGGAGTAGACCATCTGCTCGTCCAGGGCGGCGCCGCAGTCGGTCACGGCCTGCACGCGCCGGTCGTACTCGGCCACGGAGCCGAAGGGCTCCGTCGTCCCGACCGACGGCCAGTTGCTCCAGGCTGCGTGGCGGTAGCTGGCGAAGCCGGTGTCGCGCCCGAACCAGAACGGCGAGTTGGCGCTCATCGCCAGCAGGACGGGTAGCCAGCCCCGGATGCGGTCCAGGACCTGCACCCCCTCCTCCCGCGACGCCACCGAGACGTGCACATGGAGGCTGCAGGTCAGCAGTGTCTTGGTGAGTACGGCGTAGTCGCTGCCCATGCGACGGTGGCGCGGGTCGTCGGAGACGTGCGGCAGCTCCGGTGAGACCGGGGAGGCCAGCGCCACCACCCGTGCACCGAGCTGGCTGGCGGCGCGGTCCGCCAGGGCGCGGCCGAACCTGATGGACTCCAACTGCTCCTCCAGGGTCATCAGCGGCGGGCCGGCCACCCCGATCTGCTCCCGGTGCAGGCCGGTGCGCAGGACGTGCCGCATCGGGGAGACGGTGGCGGGAGCCCCCGAGTCGTCCTCGGACACCTCGAAGGCGAGGAAGTCCTGCTCGAAGCGGCGCACGATGTCTTCTCCGAGGGGGAGTGGGGCAGCCGTGCGGGCGCTGACCACCATGAGCTCTTCTTGTACTCCGAACGTGCGCATCGAACCTCCGTCGAGGGACGCCCTCGTTGGCGTCCGGTTAAGGGGAGGTTGAGCACGGCGCAGCCCAGCCCCCGAAAGGGAGAGCCGACTGCTTGACTCAGTTCGAGATTAACACGGGGGCCGCGCCCGGGTCGGCGTCCGAGCGAGGCGGGGCGCATCGTCGACGACGGCGCCTCAGGCGACGCGCGCCACCGCGAGCAGGTGGCCGCTCATGTCGCGGATACCGGGTGCGTCGCCGGCGGCCCGGGCGAGCGTGAGCCCGGCGTCGACGAGTTCGGTCTCCGCGACGTCGCGCTGCTCCAGGAACAGCCCACCGGGGCCCTCGATGCCGTGGACTTCCACCACCTCCAGCCCGGCCGCGGCCGCCTCGTCGGCGAGTTCCTCGGCGGTGTGGAAGTGGCCGGCGGGGAATCGGAGGCCGGGTGACGGCGTGCCGTGCTCGAGCAGGGCCAGCAACTCCGGCGGCACCGGCCCCGTCGGCCTGCCCAGCCAAGCGGCGGCGAACGCGACGAACCGCGGGATGGCTGCCGCGAACACGAACCCGCCGCTCCGGACCACGCGTGCGGCCTCGCGCAGGGCCGCGAGCCTGTCGTCGCGGCTCTCGAGGTGGTAGAGCGGACCGAGCAGGAGCGCGGCGTCGAAGGTGTCGTCGTTGAACGGGAGCCGGCGCGCGTCGCCCAGCACGGCGTCGATCCCGGATGCGCGTGCCGCCTCCACGTGGGTGGGCACCGGCTCCACGAGCGCGACGTCGAACCCGTGGTCCCGCAGCGCCCGGGAGTGGACGCCGGTGCCGCCGCCGACGTCCAGCACCCTGCCGCCAGGGACGTGCGCGCGGATGAGTTCCTGGGTGCGGGTGAACTCCAACGGTCCCTGCGCGGAGCGGGTGGTCAGGCGGGCGTCCTCGGAGAACTGGGTGCCGTAGTAGGTCTGGATGCGGGCATCGATGTGGTCCTGCGGCATGCGGCTTCCAATCTGGGGGACTACGTCGTCGGCGCAGCCATTCTGACAGGCCGCCGACTAGGGTGGACGGTCGGAGCTCGCCCCTGTGGCGCTTGGGTGGGGTCGTTATACACGAGTACGCGCAAAACGACCCCACCTAGCCGACCGGGCGGCGGCCACCGCCCAGCCGGGTTCCCACGGGGCCAAAGTGGGGTCATTTTGCTCGAGTTCGCGCAAACTGGCCCCAGCTAGTCACCCCCGGTGCTTGTCGCCGATCAACTCTTACCTAGGAGCCATATGAACACCGTCTTGTGGATCGCCGCGGGGATCCTGGCCGCGGGCATGCTGCTCGGCGGACTGACGAAAGCGCTCAAGTCCAAGGATCAGCTGCGGGAGTCCGGCATGGGCTGGGTGGAGCCCTGGCCGCCGGCGGCGCTCCGGGCCATCGGCTGCGCGGAGGTCCTGGGCGCAGTCGGGGTCATCCTCCCGGGCCTGCTGGGAATCGCGCCGATCCTCGTCCCGATCGCAGCCGTGTGCCTGGCCGTGACGATGGTGGGTGCCGTGATCGTTCACGCCGCCCGCAAGGAGTTCGCCGCGCTGGGCATGCCGCTGGTGCTGCTGACGCTGGCCGTGTTCGTCGCCGTGGGCCGATTCTCCCTGCTGCCCTTCTGAGGTCAGGCGAACAACTCCCGGTAGTGCTCCTTGAGCTCGGGGTAGTAGTCGTCGAAGGCGACGTCGGCGGGGTCGCCACCGGTCTCGGCGAGCATCAGGCGGTCCAGGTAGTACTGCCAGCCGGGACCAACCCCTTCGGCCAGCTGCGCGTCGGGAACGCTCTGCGCGAAGGTGAGGGTGGTGACGCCGTTGACCTCGGCGAGGTCGATCCGGAAGTCCCAGACCTGCGGCCCGTCGTCGGAGGGCGACGTCGACGTCACGCGCAGCCGGTGGGGCGCCTCGCAGACGTGGATGGCCATGTGCTCCTCGGGGATCTCGTCGCCCTCGAAGAGCATCCTGAACCAGACGACTCCGTCGGCGGGGTCGCCGCGCCAGGAACCGATCCAGCGGGCCAGTCGACCCGGCTCGGTGACTGCGGCCCAGACGTCCTCCGCCGGGGCGCGGAAGGTGCGTTCGAACTCGACGAAGAGTTGGCCGTCGTGGACCTGCTTGGTGCCGCGTTGTGAAGTTGGCGTGGTCATCCTGTCTCCTTGTGCTGGGTTTCAGTGGCAGCCCGACGGCGGTCACGGCCTGCGCGCCTGACCTCGAGTTCGAGCGCGTCGAAGGCGTGCTCCGGAACCCGCGGGGCAGGGGTGGACATGTCTTCGAGCCATTCTCGGACCGGGGCCAGACCCTCGCTGACGAGGCGGTAGTGCCGCTCGCGGCCCACGTCGTCCGCTTCTACGAGTCCCGCCGTTGCGAGGACCCGCAGGTGCTTGCTGATGGCGGGCCTGCTGATCTCGTGGTCCTCGGCCAGGTCCGCAACGCGAGTCGTGCCCGTCGCGAGCCGGCGCAACAATGCCCTGCGCACCGGATCCGCGATGGCGGCGAACGTGTCCATGCATCATTGGTAACCCAATGGTTACCAATTGTCAACGGTTCGGCCGGGCCCAATGACATACTCCTCGCATGGCAGACCCGAACATTTCCGCCCCGTCGGCCCCCTCGGTCACTCGCATCCGATGGCCCTGGATGTCGACGCTACTGTTCCTCGCTGGTGTGGTCTTCCTGTTCCTCGGGCAGATCAACTCCTTCGGCTCCCGCGGCAGCAGCGAGGCCCCGATGACCCTTGCCCTGGCTTTCGGCATCGGCCTCGGCATCGTCGGCGCGACGTGCATCATCGCGGGCTTCGTCCTCGTGGGCGTGCGCTCGATCGTCCAGCAGCAACTGGACCTGCAGCAACGGAGCTCAGTTCCCCTGCCCGAGTGACGCGTGGGCGGGCTGCCCACTCTGGCTGTGAGTCCGCCCGGGCAATCCACGAAGCTTTGCGGTGTGCGAAATCACACGGCTGAAATTCGCCACAACTGTCCCAGAGTTGGATTGTGGATCCACAAATGTTCCAAGAGACGCGCACTGGCGAACTTGTCCCCATCGCGGGCGTGACCTCCTCCGCGTTACTGCCCGAGTGAGTCCCGCAGGCGGGCGGCGTACTCGGCTGCCTCGCCGTCGCCGTACTTGGTGCGGGGCCAGAAGAAGCCACGCAAGCCGTCGCCCTTGGTGCGCGGCACCACATGCACGTGCAGGTGCGGCACTGACTGGCTGACGACGGTGTTCACCGCCGTGAAGCTGCCCTGCGCGCACAGGCCCTCCCGCATGGCGACGGCGAACCGCTGGACCGCGCTGAACAGTGGCTCCAACTGGTCGGCCGGCAGGTGCTCGAGCGTTTCGACGTGCATCGTCGGGCAGACCAGGACGTGGCCCTTGAACACCGGTCGGTGGTCGAGGAAAGCGACGACGTGCTCGTCGCGGTGGACCACCTCGGCCTCGACTTCGCCCGCGACGATGCGGCACACGAGGTCAGCGGGTTCACTCATGGACCCATCCTGCCGGATTCCGGGCAACCACGGGCTTCAAATGGGCAGGCGTGACAGGCGTCCGTGGGCAATCGGTTTCTGGCGCTGGAGAGCCTGAACGCGGCGTGCTGCGGACGCCTGTCACGGGAGCCTCGGTGCCCCACCCCTGCCGGACTCCCAGCGCGCGCCCAGCGGATTCACAGTTTCCTGCCAGCCAGCGCCTCGAGTGTGGACACGTCGGAACCACCTCCGACGGAACCAACCGAGAGGAACACCATGAGGAACAAGGCGATCATCGGGATCTCCGCGGCGGCGATGGCGGCAGGGCTGGGGCTCGGCATGGGCCAGTTGGCCAGTGCTGAGGACGAAGCCACGCCCACGCCCAGCGCGACCGCGACCGAGGGCGACGCCACGCCCACGCCGGATGCCACCGCGAGTGACGGCGACGCCACGCCGTCGACCGGGAGTGACGCATCCGGCCGTGCCCACGGGCCGGGGCCCGGCCACGGTGAGGGCAGGGGCGGGGGCTGGCTGGGTGGCGACCTGGCTTCGCTGGCCGAGAAGCTCGAGGTGACGGAGGATGCGCTGGCGGACGCGGTGCAGGCGGCGCGGAACTCGCTCGACCACGAAGCCAGGCCGGCTGACCCGGGTGAACAGACCGACGAGGAACGCGAGGCCGCACGGGAGGAGCAGCGGACGGAGTTCGCTGCCGCCGTCGCCGCAGAACTCGGGCTGGACGAGGCCGACGTGGCGGAGGCGATGGAGGAACTGGCCGTCGAGCGCGAGGCCGAGCGTGCCGAGCAGGACCGGGCAGTGCTGGACGAGGCTGTCAGTGACGGCACCCTCACGCAGGCCGAGGCGGACGCCGTCGCGAAGGCGGTGGAGGAGGGGATCGCGCACCTCCGGGGCGGCCACCACCAATCTTGATAACGATTTCAGAACAAGCTTGAAAGCGTTATCAAACTTGTGCTTCACTACTCATGACACGACGGGGTAGAGATCGCAAGGGAGAGATCGTTGACGGCAATCCGCTGGGGACACGACGCGCTGGTGCTCGAGATCGGGCATGGTGCGGACCAGCCTGTGGTGCTCAGTTCGGCCACCTCCGGCAGGACCCGGATGAGCACGAGTGACGTCGTCCCCCTGGTCCAGGTCCTGACGGCCGGCCACGGCCACTCCCTCGCGAGCTCCCGCCTCGGCATGACCGAACTGGGGCGGGAGCTGCGCCTCGTGGACCACCGGAGCAGCTCCGACGCGGCCCGCCACGAACTCGAGCTCACCATGCGCACCGCCGGCCTCGACGTGGTGACCCGTCTGGCCACCTACGACGCCGTGGCCGCCTTCACCGCAGAGACCACCGTCACGAACACGGCGGACGAGCCAGTCACCCTGTTGGCGGTCACCAGCTGGTCGGCCCCGCTCGGCAACCGGGACGACCGCCCCTTGGGTAACACCGACTGGCACCTCCACCGGGCGCGCAGCGACTGGCTGGCGGAGAACCGTTGGGAGCAGGTCCCCTTCTCCCAGCTGTTCCCCCGCATTTCACAGCACCTCACCGGCCACAGGCCGCGCGGCCAGGAAGCCATGGTCTCGACGGGCACCTGGTCCAGCGGCCAGTGGACCCCGGTGGTGGCCGCCAGCTCGGCGGACCAGCAGGTGGCCTGGGTGTGGCAGGTGCTGCACAACGGAGCCTGGCGCGTGGAACTGGGCGAGGAGTACCGCGACTTCGAGGTGGCAGTCTCCGGCCCGAACCACATGGACCACGGCTGGTCGCGGACCCTGCAGCCGGGGGAGTCGTTCACGACGGTGCCCGCCGCGGTGGCCGTCGGATGCGACACCACGCAAGCCGTCGCCGCCATCACCGAACTCCGACGCCGCACCCGTCGCAGCCACCCGGACAACGACCGGCTGCCGGTGATCTTCAACGACTACATGAACACCCTCGACGGGGACCCCACCACGGAAAAGCTGCTTCCACTGGTCGACGCAGCAGCCGCCGTCGGCGCGGAGATCTTCTGCATCGACGCCGGCTGGTACGACGACTCGGGTTTCTGGTGGGACTCCGTCGGGGCGTGGCAGCCGTCGGAGACCAGGTTCCCGAACGGCCTGGGAGAAGTGGTCGACAAGATCGTCGAGCACGGCATGGTCCCCGGCCTCTGGCTCGAGCCCGAGGTCATCGGCGTGCGGAGCCCACTCGCGGACCAGCTCCCCGACGAGGCCTTCCTGCAGCGTGGGGGCCAGCGCCTGATGGAACAGGGTCGCTACCACCTGGACTTCAGGCACCCGGCGGCCGTCGCGCACGTCGATGCCGTCGTGGACCGCCTGGTCACCGACTTCGGGGTCGGCTACTTCAAGTTCGACTACAACATCAACCCGGGCCCGGGGACCGACCACGCCAGCCAGAGCGTCGGCGACGGCCTCCTCGAGCACAACCGCGCCCACCTGGCCTGGCTCGACTCCCTCCTCGACCGCCACCCGCAACTGGTCATCGAGAACTGCGGCTCCGGGGCGATGCGCGCCGACGGTGCACTCCTGTCCCGCCTCCAGCTGCAGTCCACCTCGGACCAGCAGGACCCGCTGCTCTACCCGCCCGTCACCGCCTCCGCGCCGATGAGCATGCTCCCCGAGCAGGCGGCCAGCTGGGCCTACCCACAGCCGGGAATGACGCCGGAGGAGTCGGCGTTCTGCCTCGTCACGGGCCTGCCGGGCCGGTTCTTCCTGTCCGGCTACCTCAACAACATGACCGAGCCGGAACTGGAACTGGTGCGCGAGGCCGTCGCCCTGACCAAGCAGTTGCGCCACCAGATCCGCCGCGCCACCCCACACTGGCCGCTCGGCCTGCCCGGCTGGGAGGACCCGTGGGTGGCCCTCGGCCTCGACGTCGACGACGCCACGCTGCTGTTCGTCTGGCGCCGCTCCGACGCCGCGCCGGTGGGACTCCACCTTCCCCGCTTCGCCGGCACGGACGTGGAGATCGAGACCGCCTTCCCCAATAACCTCACGCCATGGCAGATGGCGTGGAGCCCTGCGGAAGGAGTGCTCCGCGTGGATGCGGGGACCGCTCCGTCGGCACGGCTCATCCGGATCAGTCACAAGGGCGGATCCGGCCCCCGAGAGCTCGCGTAGTGGCGAGCGCACCGAAGGAGATTCCAATGAAGAAGTCCCTGGTACGGGCGGCTGCTGTCGCCCTCACCGCAGGAGTTGCCCTCACGGGCTGCAGCGACCCGGGGGTCCAGGACCCCACCACCCCGGAGGGTGACGGCGGCGCCGTCGCCGAGTGGCCGGCGCAGGACACCAACCTCGACGGCGTCACGCTGACCATCTGGGCGGCGCAGAACTCCAACAAGACCGCGGAGTCCGTGATCGCCGGGTTCGAGGAGCTCACGGGCGCCACCGTCGACGTCGTCACCATCCCCGACCCCTACGAGCAGGGCATCCAGACCAAGGTGGCCACCGGTGACAAGCCGGACCTCGCGTTCTGGCAGCCCACCGAGTCCCAGCTGAACGCGCTCAACGCCAGCAACAACCTCCTTCCGCTCGACGGTGCCCCCTGGCTGGATGCCATGGACCCGGCGCTGAAGGACCTGACCGGTTTCGTCGGCGACACCCGCTACGCCGCCCTCATCTCCACCCCGGCCGTGCAGGGCGTCTACTACAACAAGGAGGTCTTCGAAGCAGCAGGCATCACGGAGACCCCCGGCAACATCGACGAGATGATCGAGCTGGCCCGCAGCCTCGACGCCGACGGCGTGACGCCCTTCTACGAGATGGCCGCCGACCGCTGGGGCACCCAGTGGTGGGTGCAGATCCAGCTGGCCGACGCCGCCAGGGACGGCCTGTGGGACCGCGTGAACGCCAACGAGGAGCACTTCACCGACGAGACGATCATGCAGGCGATCACCAACTACAAGGGCTGGATCGACGAGGGCCTGTTCAACGACGACATCAAGACCGCCACCTTTGAGGACCAGGGCGACGCCCTGCTGGCCGGCGACGCCGCCATGGTGGTCCAGGTGAACTCGTTCTTCGGGCAGCTGCAGGCCAAGGCTGACACGGCCGAGTTGGACCAGAAGATCGGCTTCTTCCCGATCAGCCCCGAGGGCAACGTCGGCACCTCCATCCCGGACCAGTCCAACGCGCTGGTGGCGTTCAAGACCGGCGACGCCACGCAGGAGGCTGCCGCCAAGCAGTTCCTGTCCTACTGGCTGGGCGACGGCTACGGCGATTTCGTGCAGGCCGCCAACACCATCTCCCTGCAGCCCGAGGTGGCCAACCCCGACGGTGTCCCACAGGCCCTGCTGGACGTGCACGCGTCGCTGGCCGACTCGGTGGGCTCCATGCAGTCGCTCGCTGTTGCCAACCCGGACCTCTACATCAACCTGGCCGACATGATCCAGGGCACCAAGACGCCTGAGCAGGTTGGTGAGGCGACGCAGCAGCAGTTCGCTGAACTGGCCAAGGCCCTCGGCGCCGAGGGATTCTGATCCCTGTCGGGAGGGCGGCAACCGCGCCGCCCTCCCGGCCTCCCCGGAAGGAAACCCCATGTCAACGCTCTTCGCCGAGCCGACCCGCGCGGGACAGGCCACCAGTCGCGGCCGACGCACGGACCACCCGGCTGTGTTCCTCGTGCCGGCGCTGGCTGTCCTCGTGGTGTTCTTCTTCGTTCCCACGCTGTTCAACTTCGTCTACAGCTTCACCGACTGGTCCAGCTTCAAATCGGCCATCAACTTCGCGGGCATCGACAACTTCAAATCGCTGTTCGGCAACGGTTCGCTGCTGAACGCCCTCAAGGTCACCCTCGTCTACGCCACCCTGGTGGCCATCTTCCAGAACCTGTTCGGCCTGGTGCTGGCCCTCCTGCTGGAACGCGACACCTGGCTCAACCGCACCGCCCGCGTGTTGTTCTTCATCCCCGTGATCATGTCGGCGCTGGCCGTCGGCTACATCTTCCGAGCCGTCCTGAAGCCCGACGGCGCCCTCAACGGCATCCTGTCCTTCATCACCGGCACCGACGTCAGCATCGCCTGGCTGGGCAGCACCACCTGGACCATCGTCGTCACCGCCCTGGTGCACGCCTGGAAGTGGATGGGCCTTTCCATGCTGATCTACCTCGCCGGTCTGAAAACCATCAGCGAGGACGTGCTGGAGGCGGCCCGCATCGACGGCTCCAGCTGGTGGCAGACGTTCGTCCAGATCCGGTTCCCGCTGCTGGCGCCGGCCGTGACGTTCAACGTCGCCACCGCCCTGTTGGGCTCCATGAATGGCTTTGACGTGGTGCAGGCCCTCACCGAGGGCGGCCCCGGCGGCACCACCGAACTGCTCAACATCTTCATCTTCCGCACCTTCGGGCAGGGGCTGTTCGCCCAGGCGACGACGATGAGCCTGATCCTGTTCCTCACCGTCACCATCATCGCGTTCCCCGTGGTGCGTTACCTCCGCAAGAGGGAGGAAGTCCTGTGACCACCCAGACCCAGACCCAGGCCCCCGTGGCCACCCGCCGACGCCTCAAGCCGGGCCGGCTGGTCCACCAACTGGCCGTCGTGGCCGTCACCGCGCTCCTGCTGGGCGTCCCGTTCTGGCTGGTGGTGGTCACCGCCGGCAAGAACCAGGCCGAGGCGCTGAACCCCAACCTGGCGCTGCCCAGCCAGTGGCAGCTGCTGGAGAACTTCGCGACGGTGTTCTCGGAGGGCCGGATGCTGGCCGGCTTCTTCGGCAGCCTGCTGATCATGGTGCCGTCGGTGGTGGGCGTGCTGCTGCTCGGCTCGCTGGCCGCATGGGTGCTGGCCCGCCGCGCCGAGCGCTGGATGGCCATCCTCTACACACTGGCCATCAGTGGCGTGGTGCTGCCGCCCGCCGTGGTCACCATCGTGCTGCTGCTGCGCCAGCTGGGCCTGGCTGGCACGGTGCCCGGCATGGTGGGCGTTTACATGGGCATGTACTTGTCCACGGCCATCTTCCTGATCACCGGCTTCGTGCGCACCATCCCGGTGGAATTGGAGGAGGCGGCCCGCGTCGACGGCGCCAAGCCGCTGCGGATCTTCTTCACCATCATCCTGCCGCTGCTGGTGCCGGTGCTGGCCACCACCACCATCATGCTCTGCCTCTACATCTGGAACGACGTGTTCTACGCGCTGTTCGTGATCGGCGGCCGCGTGGACACCCTGCCGCTGAACCTGTTCCAGGTGGCCAGCGCCGGGCTCTACCTGAACAACTGGCACCTGATCTTCGCCTTCATCATCCTGATGAGCCTGCCGTTGCTGGTCACGTTCATCCTCGCGCAGCGTCGCATCGTCTCCGGCATCACCGGCGGTGCCGTCAAGTGATGGTCACCAGAACACCCGCGGCCCCGCTACGCTTCGGGGACATGAACACGAGTGCAGCCGCCAATGGGACCGATCCCGTGGCCGCTGCCCGCGTGCCGGCCACCATGAAGGACGTCGCCCAATTGGCCGGCGTCTCGGTGCCGACGGTGTCCCGGTTCCTCAGCGGGAGTGCCAATGTGCGTGCTGACAAGCGGGAACGGGTGGCTGCCGCCATCCAGGAGCTGAACTTCACGCCCAACGCGTCGGCGCGGGTGCTGGTGGGCGGCAAGCCCAAGGTGATCGCCGCCGTGGTGGGCAACACGTCGCGCTACGGCTACGCGGAAACCATCCGTGGGCTGGAGGAGGCTGCCCGGGCCGACGGCTACGTCGTCACGTTCACCGTGATCGAGGATGCCGACGAGGAGTCGCTGACCGCGGGTATCTCTCTGGTGCTCTCGCAGGCCATCGCTGGTGTGGCGGTCCTCAAGTTCGACCCCCCGGGCGTGGCCGCCATCAAGCGCATCCCGGACTGGATGCCGGTGGTGGCGCTCTCGGGCGTGCGTGACCGGGCCTACGCGCAGGCGGTCATCCGGGAGGCCGTCGCCGCGCGGCACCTGGTGGAGCACCTGCTGGAGTTGGGGCACCGCACCGTTCACCACGTGCGGATTCCGCCGTCGCGCCGGGAGGACGGACGTACCTCGGGTTGGCGCAAGGCGCTCAAGGACGCGGGCCGCGAGGTGCCGCCGGTGTTCGAGGCCACCTGGGACCCCCTGTCCGGGCGCGACGTGGGCCACGCTGTCGCCGCGCGCGACGACGTCACCGCACTGTTCTGCGGCAACGACGAGATCGCCATGGGCGTCATCGCAGGCCTGCGTGACAAGGGCCTTCGTGTGCCGGAGGACGTCAGCGTCGTCGGTTTCGACGATCATCCGTTGTCCTCGCTGTGGGATCCGGCGCTGACCACGGCGCGCCAGGACTTCGCGGACATGGGGCGCAGCGGCTGGGAGTTGCTGAAGCAGCAGATCGAAGGCTCGAAGGACCGTCCGCTGGTCTCGTCCACCCCGGATGTGCTCATCCGGGACAGCGCCGCGGCCCCCAGCCCGGCCCGCGGGCACCGTCCCGCCCAAGAATTCTGATAACGCTTTCAAAAAACCCTTGACCCCGTGGCGCGGCTGCCTGTAACGTAGCTTGAAAGCGTTATCAAGATTGCTTGCCGCAGTCCCGCCATCCCACATCCACCCCACAGCAGGGGGTGGCTGCGCGCCGCCGCCAGAGCGGCCTCACCCAAGCCGAAACAGTGCAGTTCCGACAAGAAAGGTTCTACCTCCAATGACACGCCGAACCTCCTCCCGGAGGCCAAGGGCTCTGACGGCGGGAATCGCCGCCCTGGGCCTGTCCATGGTGGGGGCCCACCTTGTCCACGCGCCCATGGCCGTGGCCGAGGAGACCCCCGAACCGCTCCTCCTCTACACTTTCGACGACAACGCCGATGCCAGCGCCGTCGCCAACGAGGGCAGCCTTGGCAGCGCATTCGACGCCCGCGTCGTCTCCGCCCCGACGCTGCCGCGCGGTACCGGCCCCACCGCCGAACTGGGCGCCTCGGGCAAGTTCCCCGGCGGCCCGCAGAACACCTCCATGGACGGCAAACCGTACCTCGAGATCCCCAAGGGGCTCTTCGACGGTATGGAGGCCATCACGGTCTCCACCTGGATCAACTGGAACGGCGCCAACGCCAACCAGCTGCCGTGGGCCTACATCGTCGGCAGCGATGCACTGCCCAACAACAACTGGGGCGTCTACTACCAGCCCAACGAGGACGGCCAGTCCAAGGCCGTGGCCAACTCCGGCCAGGAGGTCAAGGCGGTCACCGAGTCACCGCTGGCCTCCAACACCTGGGTGCACATCACCAGCGTTGCCGACGGGGAGTCGCTCTCGTACTACATGAACGGTGCGCTGGTGGCGAAGGTGGCAGTGCCGCTGGACTTCACCAAGCTGGGCAACGCCAACAGCACGCGCTCCGGCCTGATCGGCACCGTCCCATGGGCGCCGCAGTGGGCCGCCCCGTTCGGCGGCGAGTTCGATGACTTCGCCGTCTACGACGCCGCACTGGGGGCGGATCAGGTCGCGCAGCTGTACACCGACTACGTCGGCGCCATCGCCTCCGTCGGGGACAGCACCTTCGACGTGACGACGCCGGCCTCGGTCAGCCCGCAGCTGCCGGACACCACCACCGTGGTCACCGAGACCGGGTTCACCACCACGGCACCCATCGTCTGGGACCAGATCCCGGCTGCGGACCTGGCCACCCCGGGCAACACCTTCGAGGTGCAGGGCTGGATTGCCGGCTGGGACGAGCCCCTCGTTGCGCGGATCACCGTCGAGGCACGTCCGTTGCAGGACGTCGTCGTCGATTTCGGGCAGCGCACCGGTGCCTTCCGCGGCGGTGCCTCGGGCACGCTGTACGGGCTGGGCGACGAGCAGTCCCCGACGAGTGCCATCGTCAACGGCGCGGCCATGACCAACGTCTCGCAGAAGCCGCCGTACGGCACGCAGCACCCGGGCGGTGACGCGTTCAACATCGAGGAAACCTTCTTCGAGAAGCACGGCCAGGACCTCTATGTCTACACCCAGGACTACTACCCGGACTGGCCCTACAACCGTGGCCAGCGGCCCGGTGACGACCGCAGCTACGTCCGCGGCGACGACGGTATCCTGACCGGCGAGTACACGAACGAGTCCAACGGGGTGTGGGACTACCTCGAGGTGCTGGAGATAGTCGTCGACGCCATCGCACGCGAGGCCGACAACCCGGAGAAGTACGCGTTCATCCCGTTCAACGAGGTGGACTTGCAGTGGCTCAACAGCGACTCGCTGTATGACCGCTACATGCACCAGGGCGGCCAGCCGGACAGCTACACCCCCAACGGCGAGACCGACTGGGAGGCGGCGTGGAACGTCATCACGGACACCTACGCCAAGTACGGGCTGGAGCGGCCCAAGATCGCCGGACCGGGCGATGCCGCCTGGCGTGGAGAGGGCAACATCAAGGCCTTCCTGGAGATGGCCATCGAGACCGACACCGTTCCCGACGTGTACGTCTGGCACGAGTTGCGCGGCTACCAGTGGCTGCCGCAGCGCGCCGGCCTGTTCCGCGAGTACGCCCAGGACGTGGGGCTGACCGGCGAGGAGATCCCTGAGGTGAACATCACCGAGTGGGGCGCCTCCGGCGACATGAGCTCGCCCGCCAACCTCCTGCGCTGGTTCGCCAGCTTCGAGGCCGCCAAGGTGGACGCCCAGACGGCGTACTGGACCGCTTCCGGCACGCTCTCGGACAACTACGCCAAGGTGAACGCCGGCAACGGTGGCTGGTGGCTGTTCAAGTGGTACGGCGACCTCACCGGGTCCGAGACCGTCGAGGTGACCACCGGTGAGCAGAACGCCATCGCCGCCATCGACACGGACGCCCGCCGGGCACAGGTGATCGTCGGCGGGTTCGCCAACGGCAACGACGGTGGACTACGGCTCACCGGCCTGGACACGGGTGTGTTCGGCTCCGCGGTGGACTTCGAGGTTCGTGAGAACCTGGTCAGCGGCACCGACGGCATCGCCGCCGCGCCGCGACTGGTGGCTGCCGGCAACGACGTCGAGCTGACGGACGGCCAGCTGCAGCTGCGCATCCCGTCGCGGAACGACAGCAGCACCTACCAGGTCATCATCACTCCAGCCAGCGACGCCGACCCGGAGGCCGCGCTCGCGCAGCAGTCGGGCCGCTTCCTCCTCGAGGCCGAGCAGGCGTTCCTCACCGACGCCCAGGTCCGCACCCCCAGCGGCTACCGCGCCTCCAACAACCGCGACGTGGCAGGCTTCGCCGCGGTGGGTTCGCGCGCTGACTGGACCGTCGACGTCGCCGAAGCCGCCCGCTACCGGCTGCAGGTGCTGGGTGCCACGCCGGGCATCGTCGCGCAGCATGCGCTGTTCGTCGACGACGAGTTCGCCGCCACCGTCACCTACGGGGCCAACGCGATGATGCCCAGCAACGTCGCGACGGTGGCCCGTGGCAGCGCCGAGGTGTACGTGGACCTCGAGGCCGGTGAGCAGACCCTGAGTCTGCGCACCAGCCGCGACGGCACCACGTTCCTGCCCGGCGCTGGTGAGGCCGGGGGAGTCACCCTGGACCGCTTCGAGTTGGTCCGCGTCGGAGACGCCGCCAACACCGAGGAGCTGACCTACCCGGCCAGCACCTTCCGACTGTTCGACGGTGCGGGCCTTGCCGCTGGCAGCGCCACCCTCGCTGACGGGCAGCGCGCTGACGTGTACCTGTCCAATCACGAGTCGGGCTACTACGACCTGACCGCGGACTGGGAGGGCACTGACCTGGAGGTGCGCGTCAACGGCCGCACCGCCGCCATCTTCGCCGACGGCGAGTCCACGGTCACGGTCCATCTGCCGGAGGGCATCACTGAGGTGGAGCTCTTCTCCGCCCAGGGCGCGAATGTGTCCTCGCTCAGCACCGTGCGCAACGAGGCGGCTGACGCCAACATCGTCCGCATCGAGGCCGAGGACCTGGACGTCGTGGAACTGGGCGGCACCGCACGGGTGGCGCAGTTCTCCTCGGATCTAACCACCGGCAGCGGTGACGGGTTCGTCCAGGGCCTGGGCATCACCGACGCCAACCCCGCCAACGAAGGCACGCTCACCATCCCCAGGCTCGACGGGTTCGCCGAGGCCGGGGAGTACGACGTCGTCGTCCACTACTCGAACGACGACATCGAGGGCACGCACGACTACAACCCGCAGGTGGTTGACCTCGGGCTGCAGGCCAGCGAGGCAGGCACCGAGGGGTTGGCGGGACGCACGACGTTCCGCTACACCTACGGCGAGCTCAACTTCTGGGAGGCGGTCATGCCGCTGACGTTGAGCACGGACGCGGGTGCCATCACCTTCGGCAACACCCGCTCGACGCTGTACATCGACGAGGGCACTGAGTGGGGCACGCATGACGACGTCATTCTGCCCGGCTACGCCATGGCGCCCGACGTCGACTGGTTGGCGATCGCGCCGTTCGTGGTCGGTGGTGCACGCGCGCCGGAACCGGAGCCCTCGGAGCCGGTGGAGCCGTCGGAGGAGCCGAGTGTGGAGCCGTCGCCCACTGCGACGGTGACGGTCACGGCGCCCGCCAAGCCCGGTGACTTGTACTCGACGCCTGGCTTCCACAACGTGAACGGACGCTGGTGGTACACGCAGTGCGAGCCCTACTCGCAGACCATCCGCTGCACCACGGAGATCTGGGCTACCACAGTGGTGTACGAGGGTGGCCGGTTCGTGCAGACGAACGGGTGGACGTTCAACAACCTCACCTACCTGCCGTTCATGACGCGCGCGCAGTGGGCGAACAACCCCCTCGGCGTGGCCGGTGAGTGGACGGCGTCGGATGGGCGGCGTTGGAAGACGGAGTGCGACACGGCCCAGACGGGCAGGGACGCGTGCCGTTCCTGGGCGTGGGCCACGTTCGCTGCCGGTACGCAGGGCGCGGACGGCAAGTGGTCGTACTCGGTGAAGCAGGACTGGGTGTTCAACAACATCGTCCGCTTCAAGGTGAGCTGACCTGCCGGCACCTGAGCCTCGAAGGGCGCACACCAGCGTCCTTCGAGGCTCACCCATGCTCCGAAGGAAGCCGGGCTACTTCCCTACCGGCAATACTGGACCCCATGGCACAGCAGTTCCCGGAGATCATCGACCGACTCCAGAAGTTCATCGAGGCCCAGCACATCTACTTCGTGGCGACGGCGGCGAGCACGGGCCGGGTCAACGTCTCTCCGAAGGGCCTGGACTCCCTCCGGGTGCTGGGCCCCAACCGGGTGGTGTGGCTTAACGGCACGGGCAGTGGCAACGAGACCGCCGCCCACATCCTGGAGACCAACCGGATGACCATCATGTTCTGCTCGTTCGAGACCAAGCCGCTGATCCTGCGGCTCTACGGAACGGCCAAGGCCATCCACGTAGGCGAGCCGGGCTGGGATGAACTGCTGCCCCTGTTCCCGCCGATGAAGGGATCCCGCAACATCTTCGACGTCGACGTCGACCTGGTGCAGACCTCCTGCGGTTTCGGTGTTCCGTTCATGGACTTCGTCGAGGACCGCGACACGATGGACAAGTGGTCACAGAAGAAGGGGGAGGGCGTGGTGGACTACCAGCAGGCGAACAACCACTTCAGCATCGACGGTTTCCCCACCGGCCTGCCCGTGGTTTGAGGCACAACTTTCGGTACCCCCTGCCACCTGGGGCCCCCGGCACCCAACGAGCTGGGGGGTGGGCACGCTACCGGGAGCGCCTTTGGGTCGGGGTCCGGCTGGACCGGGCGTCGGATGGTCGCGACGTGAACGCGCGGACCCAGTCGGCCGCGCCCATGTCCCGGGGGAGCGGCATGCGTCTTCGTCCAGCTACTTCCGCTGCGATCCCCGACGCCACGCGCCCGGGGACGCCGTTGCGGACGAGGATCTCGCGGAGTCCGCGGCCCCTGCTGGTGAACACCCGGGCCACCCAGGCCTGGTAGTCCTTGCGACGGGCGGGCGGCAGCAGGGGGTCCTGGAGTCTGTCGATGGTCAGCAGTCCGGCATCCACCGATGGCACTGGGCGGAACGCGCGGGCGGGGATGCGTCGGTCCAGCCTGAAGCGGAACCAGGGCCACCACTGGGCGGTCAGTTGGGTGGCGCCGCCCACTGCGGCGCGTTTGCGGGCTACCTCCCACTGGGTGACCAGGATGGCGTGGTGCCAGCCGGGTGAACCCAGCAGGTGCCGGATGACGGGCGTGGTGAGGTGGAAGGGGACGTTGGAGACCACCACTGAGCCGACGGGCGGTGCGTGTCTGAGGATGTCGCCCTGCCTGATGCTGACCCGTGGGCCGACGCGCGGCCGCAGGCGTCGGATGTGGTGTTCGTCGAGGTCGATGCCCTCCAGCGGGCGGTCGAGGGTCGCAAGAGGGAGCGTGATTGCGCCGTCGCCGGTGCCCCATTCGACGATGGGTCCGGGGACGGCTGCGACCAGTTCGGTGATGCGGTTGACGGTGGCGGTGTCGGTTAGGAAGTTCTGGCCGAGTTCGTGTCGGCCGGGTTGGGTTGCGCGCATGGGGGCTCCTGAGCCAAGAAGGGTAGGGAGCCGGGCAGGGTGGAACCTCCGCCCGGCGGGAGGCCGTGCGGCGCGAACGCGACAGTGATTCTGAGGAAGGGTTGCGGGTCCGCGCCGTCAGTGGCGGCGGATCCGAACGAACATCATGCAGTTACCCATGCACAAGACCATATGCGTCGACGGCGGCCGATGCCAAACGCGCGGTTGGCTGGGGAGCCGCTGGTCACCGACGGATGGCCGCGTAGGCCTCGGCGAGCGCTCGGGCGGAGACGTCGACGAGTTCCTTCCAGCCGAGGGACTCCTCCGTGGCGGGGTCCGAGACGTGCTTGACCATCACCAGTTCCACGCCCAGTACCCGGCAGGCGTGGGCGATGGCGAACCCCTCCATGTCCACCAGCTGGCATCGCCCGAGGAGTGCGTCGCGTTCCGGTCCGCCAGCCACGAACGAGTCACCCGTGCCGAGCACCGGACCGTCGCCGCTGAGTTCGATCCGCTCGTCGGGGGTGAGGCCTGCTGCGCGGAGGGCGTCGGCGTTGAGGTCGCGGTTGATCACGGCGGAGGGGCGCTGGATGCCGTGGATACTTGGGTCGAGTGAACCCACCGAGCCCAGGTTCACCACACGAGTGGGTTGGCGCTCAAGGATGGCGCGGGTGGTGGCGACGGCGGCCTGCGCCATGCCGATCCCCGTCAGCACCACGTTCACATCCGACGGGAGGTACTTGGCTTCCTGCGCTGCCGCGACGGCGACGAGATCACTCATGCGGGGAACGGTAGCAACCGGAGCGCAGGTGCCACGTTGGTGGATCCGGCATGATGGTTGCGTGACCGAGCAGAAGTACGAATCCTTCGATGACCTGCCGCTTGGTGAACTCCTGCCGGTGTCGGCCCTCGCCGTCCAACCAGAGAGATATCGCGACTATGGGCAGGGCATGTACTGCTCGCCCTGCGGCAAGAACTCGGCTCGCCGCTCCAGGGCGGATCTCTGGATGATGCGCCGTGAATGGGGGGACTCTTTCCAGACTCGGTTCTTCTGTGACGAACACCTTCCCAATGAGGATGGCAGCGGAGGCAGCGGCCGCAATCGGTCACGTGCCCCGGAGGTCGTCTGCCCCAGTTGCTACCTGCGCACTCCGCAGGGTGATGAATGTGCCAACTGTGGGGAATCACTGGGGCTGTGAAGAAGTCGATCGTGGTCGTCGGTGCTGTCATCGTGAAGGACAGCTTGGTCCTCTGTGCTCAGCGGGGGCCGGGTGGAGCCCTGCCGGGGATGTGGGAGCTCCCGGGCGGGAAGGTCGAGCCTGAGGAGACGCCGCGGGAGGCGCTGGAGCGGGAGATCGTCGAGGAACTCCGATGCCAGATCCGGGTCGGTGACGAGGTGACAACCACTACGCATGAGTACGACTTCGGCGTCGTGACGCTGACCACCTTCTACTGTGAACTGGTTGCTGGAGCGCCGCAGCTGACAGAGCACTCCGAGGTTAGATGGGTTCCCCCGGGCGATCTCCTGACCTTGGAGTGGGCCCCGGCAGACGTGCCCGCGGTTGAGTTGATCACAGCAACCTTGACGTAACCCTGCCATCCTGGGCCATGTGGGGAACATTGGGCAGCCAGAGGGTTTCTACGACGCGCTGATCACTCGAGCGTTGGCGCAGCGGATCAAGGAGTCGGGCTACGAGGTATCCGACTCCAAGATTGACGCCGATGAATTGGCGGACCGACTATCAGAGCACTTCCGTACGGTCTTGGGCCAACGGTTGCGAGAGCTGAAGGAGAGGGACCGACGTCCGTTGGTGGATGATCTCCTCGCCGTCATCGGTGACGAGGGTGAGTTCATCGCCGATGACGAACCGCGAGTCCTCCATTCCCTCCTTGCGGCTGCTGAGCCGGGAAGGCCACAGCGATACCTCAACCCGCCCGAGACGCCGCTCGCGGACCTGGCGCTTCTTACGAATGCCCAGGGTGAACCGTCGATGGGGCATGAGGTGGGTTCGGAACTGGGCTCCGCTGATCAGGTGGAACTCCTGTGCGCGTTCATCAAGTGGTACGGGATCCGGACCCTAGAGAAGCCGCTCCGGAGCTTGCGAGATCGGGGCGTACCCCTTCGCGTCATCACCAGCACCTACATGGGGGCAACTGAGCGCGTCGCGCTGGACCGGCTCATCAACGAGTTCGGGGCAGAGGTTCGGATCAGCTATGAGAACAAGCGCACGAGATTGCATGCCAAGGCCTGGAGATTTGTGCGCAACACGGGGTTCGACACGGCCTACGTCGGTTCCTCCAACCTATCCAGCGCGGCAATGCTTGACGGAGTTGAGTGGAATGTGCGGTTGACGTCGGGTGGCTCGCCCGACCTGCTGAGGAAGTTCGCCGCGACCTTTGACACCTATTGGAACGACCCGGCCTTTGAGCCCTACACCCCAGCCGACGGCGATCGCCTCGATGCCGCACTTGCGAGAGCCAGGGGAGGGGAGCGGCAGACCACCGCTGATCTTGTCTCTGGGCTGGAGGTCCAGCCCTGGCCGCATCAGGAGCTCATTCTCGAGGCGCTGGACGTTGAGCGCTACGTCCACAATCGGCACCGGAACCTAGTAGTAGCAGCAACGGGAACGGGTAAGACAGTAGTCGCTGCCATCGACTACAAGCGACTGGGCGGATTCCTCGGTGATCGCCCGACCTTGCTGTTCGTGGCGCATCGCAAAGAGATCCTTGAGCAGTCGATGCGGACATATCGCGAGGTGCTCGCCGACGGGGGCTTTGGCGAACTGCTCGTCGGAGGATTCCGACCCACCCATTGGCAACACGTCTTCGCGTCGGTTCAGTCCCTGAACGAAGACACGCTGTCCTCGATCGATCCCAAGGGCTTCGACGTCGTGGTCATCGATGAGTTCCACCATGCCGAAGCTGCGAGCTACCGTCGCATCCTCGATCACCTTGAACCGCGCGAACTCCTCGGCCTCACGGCAACGCCTGAGCGTGGCGACGGCGTAGACGTGCGCTCCTTCTTCGGGGGGCGCTCTGCATACGAGCTCCGCCTTTGGGATGCATTGAGTTCGGATCTGTTGAGTCCCTTCCACTACTTCGGGATAGCTGACACCACGGACTTGAGCGCGGTCCCGTTCGCGCGAGGCCGATACCAAGTGGGTGACCTCTCAGGCGTGTTCACGGGTAACGACGCCCGTTCACGCATCATCCTCCAGGAGCTTAAGAAGAAGGTTGGGGAGCCTCACCGCATGCGTGCGCTGGGGTTCTGCGTCGATGTGAAGCATGCCCAGTACATGGCCGAAGTCTTCAAGGGCGCTGGGCTTCCCGCTGAGGCAGTCCACGGCGAGACTCCGGCCGCAGAACGTAAGTTGGCCGTCGAGCGGTTGAAGCGGCGGGAGGTCGTGGCGTTGTTCACCGCTGATCTGTTCAACGAAGGTGTCGACATCCCCGACGTCGACACGCTGCTGTTCCTGCGCCCGACCGAGAGCTCCATGATCTTTCTCCAGCAGTTGGGCAGGGGACTGCGACGGACCGCAGACAAGCCGGTCCTCACCGTCCTCGATTTTGTCGGCCACCATCGCAAGGAGTTCAACCTTGCGCAGAGGTACCGAGCTGTCGTTGGAGGATCCCGTAAGGCGCTGAAGGAACAGGTTGAGCGAGGCTTTCCATACCTGCCCGCGGGGTCTCAGATCATCCTCGATGAAGTCACACAGCAGCAGGTGCTGGAGAACATCAGGTCTCAGATCGCAACTCGCTGGAAGCACTTCCTCGAGGAACTGAGGGCTGTTGGCGACGTGGATCTCAACTCGTTCCTCAGCCAGACCGACATCGAGTTGGCTGATCTCCTCCAGAAGGGCTCCTTCTCACAACTCCGGCGTGAGGCACAACTCAAGACTCACCCCGGAGGTGAGCATGAGAAGCACTTGCTCGGGAGGCTGAAAGCACTGGCTCACGTCGACGACGTCGACAGGCACAGCGCGTACCGAACCCTGTTGAGTGACACTGCCCCCAGGCGAGGTGAGTTGGATGAGGAATGGGGCACGTGGGCCAGGATGCTCTTCTTCTCCCTCTGGCCGAATGGTGGGGGATTCCAAAGCGTTGAGGAGGGGCTGGAGGCCTTGCGAAACGAGCGGGCGTTCCGAGCCGAGGCAACCCAAGTGCTCGATTGGGCGCTTGAACGAGCCGGGCACGTAGCGCGTCCTCTGGAAGGCCGTTTGGTGGAGACGCCGCTTCGGTCTCACGCTCGCTACACGCGAGAGGAACTCGCCGCTGCCTTGCAGTACGCGAAGTTGAAGCGGCCTCCAGCCAACCTGAGGGAAGGCGTGTTCTTTGGACAGGAGTTGAACGTCGACGCACTTCTGGTGACGCTGGTGAAGTCAGAGAAGCACTTCTCCCCGACGACGATGTACCGCGACTACGCCATCAACTCGACGCTGTTCCACTGGGAATCTCAGTCGCGGACGTCCGTCGACTCCCCTACGGGACAGCGCTACTTGAACCAGCGCACGAACGGTACGGAGGCGGTCCTGTTCGTGCGGTCGACGGGTGCCTGGGAGTTCGGAAAGGGCGCCCCGTACACGCTCCTGGGCGACCTCGACTTCGTGGACCACCGCGGCGAGAAGCCAATCGCGATCACGTGGAGACTCAGGCGTCCGATGCCGACTGAGATCCTGCAGGAGTCAAGTGCGGTGAGTTGAGCGGGATGCGGGCCGCCTAGAACGGGAAAGGGTATGCCGAGACAGCACCGCTGAAGCGCCTCCAGGTACGGCATCTTGTGGGCCGGGTAGGGGGCGAAGTCTGCGGGAGCGGATAGACCTGCTGCCTGCCCCGCAACCCTGCCTGCCAATGGTTGCAGTGGTTAACTGGTGGGCTTCCTCAGTGTTGGGCTTGGCTCCTGAGTTGGACCTCCTCCTTGCGAGCGTGCCGCTGAGACTAGTGGACGGTTGGGTGTGTGAACGGCGACAAGTCAGATTGATCGTTGTCCTGCGATGTGGCTGTCCGCGACTATGTCGAATCCCAGTGCAGCCAGTACAGGAACCACGGTCTGCACGCCACCGCTGAAGTCCTTGGGGCCGAGAGGGTTGCCATGCTGGAAGCCGTGAGCGGCGCCGACGATTGCTTTCGAGTCGTACCGACGGTCCTGATGCACCACGAAGTAGCTGCGGGCTGGTCCGAACCCGTACTTCTCCAGAAAGGCGTCCCTCCCGCAAGCGTCGAACTCCTCAAGAGCAAGTAGTACGGCCCCGCGATCTGTGACGTCCTTCAAACCCATGGTGCAGACCGTACTGGAGGTGAAACCCCCGATTCACGGGATGGGGTGTCATGGCTCCCAGATGATGACGTCGCCGAAGTCGCGAGGCGCGTATCTCACCGCTGAAATGGGGTCTGTCTTGACGGCCACCCAACCCTCGTTGCACTCACCTACCCGCAACTTGGTCTCCCCGTAGCTTTGGGGCCAAGTAATGGTGCTCAAGTCGTCCACCCGCCAGAACTGGAGTGCACTGGCCCCGGAGCCGCCGAGTCCGACTGACCACGGGTTGGTGCTGACGCGTGTGGTTCCATCAGCATTGGCGTCGGGGTGCGCTGCCGCGTAACAGACCCGTGCGAGGAAGCCGGCAGAGTCACTCGTGGTGTCAAGCTCGATCACCGAGACATCGAAGTAGCGCAGCGACACGGTCTCACCGAGCTGCACGGTTCGTGAGACCGCCTCGGATGGCCGTTGCCCTGTGCCAGGTGAATCCGGAGCTGGCGCCTGCCTCTCGATGAAGTAGTTCTCGTAGCTCACCGACATTGGCACTGCGGTCAATTCGTCAGCAGATGATGCCGTTGAGATGTCTCCTTCGTCTGACCACCAAACCTGATCCCCTTGGATGGTAAACGAGTCGATGGCTGGGCCGTGTTCACCCCCTCGGATCTCGTAGATCACCTCTATTTCTCCTGTGTCAGGAAGCGGTGATGTACCTCGGTACTCAGGCGTGGCCACCCGGTACTCGAGGTTGCATCCTGCCGAGCCGAAGCACTTCTTCTTGGTGATGTGCAGGGTGATGACGAAGTCTTCGGGCTTGACATCAAAGGATTCGGAAGTCTGGGGCTGGGGGGAAGAAGGAGAAGTTGCCGGTGCGGGAGCGATGGAAGGGCTGCTCTGGGTAGTCACTGTTGCCGTGCTTGTGACAGTGACCGTGGGCGCCGGCTGTTCAGGGCCGCTGCAGCCAGCTACAGCAAATGTCGCCACGGCGACCAAGATCATTGTGCGCAACCCGGACCCCTGCATACTTCCCCCACCTCATCCTGCGCGAGTGCCTTGACAAATTCTGCCCTACTCCACCATTCGGTAGGGACAAGGGCCAAGACGCGTAAGGTGGGACCGCGCCGCAGCGTCGGAGTCAGCCCTGGTGTCCGATCAGCCAGCGCACCCCGTACCGGTCCACCAGCGTGCCGACGTGGTCTCCCCATGACCGCTTCCGCAACGGGTCGATCACCTTGCCGTCTTCGGCGAGCGCGTCGAACCAGACTTCGAGCGTTTAGGGTTCGGCTGTGCCGATCAGTGAGAAGAACGTGCCCGCCATGTGCACGGTGTCGTTGCCGGCGCCGGCATCCGCCTCCCGCGATCTCGACTGGTCCATCCAGGGGCATGCCGTGCGTGATGGCGTCGGCCGGGCCGTCGGTGCGCCCCGCCTGCTCGTAAGTGAACAGCCTCGCCTTTCCGCCAAAGACGGATGCATAGAACTCGAACGGTTCGGCAGCTTGTCCTGGGAGCTGTAGGTAAGGGATCAGTCCATCCTGTGAGTGTAGGCCGAGGGCTCGACGAACAGCTGCCTGTGAAGGTCGATCGCGGGATAGTGTGACCGGATGGCAATGTCACCCAGTTCGCCTTCCGCCGAAGGAGTCGACGCACGAGGGCTGCTGCGTCTGTTGGACGCCCTCGAGACTCCCGGGCACGGCTTGCACTCCCTGATGATTGCGCGCCACGGAAAAGTGATCGCGGAGGGCTGGTGGTCCCCCTACGAGCGTGGACGGGTGCATCTGGGGTACTCGTTGAGCAAGAGTTTCACCTCGACGGTGCTGGGTCACCTTGTGGGTGAGGGCGTCATCTCGCTGGATGCGCCGGTGTGGTCCTACCTGTCAGATCTCGACTCGGTCCCGGAGCGGTGGCGCCGGGTGACGGTGCGTCACTGCATCTCGATGACAGTCGGGCACAGCGAGGACGCGTGGGACTGGCGCGGGGACGACGAGCCGCCGCGGTCGGATGACGACGGTGACGACGAACTCCTCTCCTTGATCCTTGAGCGCGAACCCGACGGCGAACCGGGCGAGGTCTGGGCCTACAACCAGGTGGGCACCTACCTGGTTGCGCAGGCTATTGCCGCAGCCACTGGGGAGCCGGTCTCGGCGCACGTGCGCCGGCTGTTGCTGGACCCGTTCGGTGGCGCCCCGGCGAAGGCCCAACGCACCCACCAGGGACGCGACCTGGGGTTCAGCGGACTGCACGTCACCACGCCGTCGATCCTGGCGCTGGCCCAGACCTGGCTGGATGGCGGCGTCTGGGAGGGCAGGCGGATCGTGCCCGTCGACTATGCCACGGAAGCCCCCATCCCCACCGCGGCTTCGATGGCTGGTGGAGCCGGGGACTGGGAACGAGGGTACGGCTACTCCTTCTGGAACCAGCGCCACGGCTACCGCGGCGACGGCGCATTCGGCCAGTTCGCCGTCGTACTGCCGGAACACGACACGGTGGTGGCCATCACATCCGAGACCGTTGACATGGCATCCGTGCTTGACCTGCTCTGGGAGCACCTCATCCCAGCGATGGATGGCACGTCCTACCCCGGTGCCGACGCCGAACTCGCCGACCGGCTGGCCAAGCTCCAGCATGTTCCACTTGGTGGGTCGGAACGCAGGTCCTCACTCACGCTCCCGCTGGCCGCGTCGTCGCAGCTTCCCCCGGCATTCGCTGAGGTGACGCTTGAGCCCTCCGATGACGGCCATGTCATGACGCTGGCGCACCCGGATGGCGGTCTGGTCACGCGGATCGGTGACGGGCGATGGGTCGAGTCGATCTGGCCCGCGCCGGGTGGGCTGGAGGTTGTCGTCGCCGCCAGTGGGGCCTGGCGGGACGGCTGCTTCGACGCCGAACTCCGCCTGGCCGAGACCCCACACACGATTCTGGTGCACCTTGACCCGGGTACTGGTGCGGCACGGCTCGTATGGCGTCAGATTCCGCTCACCGGCCCCCACCCGTTGAAGACTGCAGCCCACCCTTTCTGACCCGCCGGGTTGGTTTCGGCTGGTGCCGCTGGCGTGGACGGAGCGCCGGGCGTTGTCATAGCACGTGGTGCACGGGTAGATCCGGGCATGGCGTTTTGAGGTGGCAGCCCTCCACGACCGCCACCGGCCTACCGGCCCCAGCGACGGGTGCGCCTTCACCCTGTAACCCCGGCGGGAACCGGTGGTGCTGTCCGGGGGAGTCGACGTGGGCGGCCCGAAGCTCGGCCGGCGCCTGCCCCGGCAGAACCTGACCGGCACGCTCACGCACTCGCAGCGCGGATCTGTGGAGCCCGCTCTCGCCGTCGCCATGTTCGAGACGCTCGTAGAGGCGTGGCGGCCGATGTGCGGCTGGCTCACCAGCCGGGACGTCGCCGTCGCTGCCCGCCGTGGGGGGGGCAGGGAGATTCCCACTGGCTACCGGGTGTGGCTGCGCGACGACGTCGCGTCGTTCAGGTGGCTTGCCCGCGGCCTCACCTCCAGACCCTTCGCCGGCAGCGTCGTCCTCGCCGCTCCCGACCACTGGCCACCGGACCGGATCTCCGCCGGGCTCATCCAGACCTGCGAGCGCCGGCGTCGACGAACTCCCGCACTGACTAGGGCTGCCTCTCCGGCGCCGCGGTTTGACTCCCGTTCCCGGGCCGCTGTAGCTTCGCGGCATGAAGATGAGAATCGTTACCAATAGTGTGTTGTTTGGTGCCGCAGTAATGCTGGCCGGTTGTGGCGGGACCGCGCCCGAGGTGGACATCGACGGACCTGCCCAGGGCGTGGCCGACGGCACGTTCCCGATGACCATCCAGAACTGCGGCACGGACGTGGTGTTCGAGGCCCCACCCGAACGGGCCGTCTCGCTGAACCAGTCGGCCACCGAGATCCTCATCGCACTGGGACTCGAGGACCGCGTCGTCGGGACGGCCTACCAGAACCAGCCCGTGGCCGACGACATCGCCGCGGCCTACGAGGCCATCCCGCTGCTCTCCGACGGGATACTCAAGCACGAGACCCTCCTGGAGGCGGAGCCGGACTTCGTCTACTCGTCCTTCGCGTCGTTCCTGACCGCGGTGAATGCGGGCGAGCGCGCCGAGCTGCACGAGCTGGGTGTCCCGACCTACCTGACCGAGTTCGACTGCACCTACCACGAGGCCGTCGATGGCGGCGCGAAGTTCGAGATGCTGCTCGACGAGATCCAGACGATCGCCCAGATCTTCGACGTCCCCGAGGCCGGGGCGGAAGTGGTGGCTGACCAGCAGCGGATCATAGACGAGGGTCTGGCCGCGGCGGAGCAGATCGAGGGCACGCCGAAGCTCGTCTGGTTCTACTCGACGGCGGCCTCCGCGGCCACGCCGTCGGTGGCCGGACCCGGTGGACTGCCGCAGACGGTCACGGAGATGCTCGGCGCCAAGAACCTCTTCGACGACGCGGACACCAAGTGGCCCGAGGTCAGCTGGGACGAGATCGCCTCGCGTGGCCCCGACGTCATTATCCTCGGCGACCTCACCCGCGGCTACCCGGGTGACACGGCGCAGGAGAAGATCGACTTCCTCAAGAGCGACCCCCTGACCAGGACCATGGACGCCGTGGTCAACGAGCGGTTCATCATCGTCCCCGGGCAGTACATGGACCCCTCCATCCACACCGTCGAGGCCCTCCCGACGGTGGCCGAGGGCCTGGTGGGATTTGGAGACATCGAATGAGCGCCGAATCCCTCGCGGCCCTGGTGCAGGACTGGGACAACCAGCAGGCCGCCTACATCACCCACCGAGAACAGCGGTTCGCCATCATGTGCGACGCCATCGCGCACCTGCTCGCAACCTCCAGCGAGTTCGGTGACGACGGCGCGCGCCTCACGGTGCTGGACCTCGCCTGCGGCCCGGGAAGCCTCTCCCAGCGGTTGCTCGACCGGTTCCCCGCCGTCCGGGTGATCGGCGTCGACCATGATCCGGTGCTGCTGCACATCGCCCGCACCTGGCTCGATGAACGGCACCCGGGGCGGTTCATGGCCGTCGACGCCGACCTGGCCGGCAGCTGGTCAGAAGCGCTCGCCGGAGCCCCGATCCAGGCGGCAGTCTCCTCGACGGCGCTGCACTGGCTGGCCCCGCACCAGCTCGTGGCGCTCTACGAGCAGCTGGGACAGGTGCTGCCCGAGGGCGGCCTGTTCCTCAACGCCGACCACCTCCGCTATCACCCCGGGACGCAACCGTTCCTCACCGCCGGCGCCGCCGAGGACGACGCCCGCACGCAGCGGGACGCCCACCAGCGCGGCGTGCCCGACTGGGACCAGTGGTGGGAACAGGCTTCGGCCGAACCCCAACTCGCAGCGCTCCGGGTGGAGAGGGAGCGCCGGTTCGCCGACCGACCCCCGACGGCCGACGCACCGCTCGAACTGCACCTGGCCGCGCTGCGGACGGCGGGATTCGCGGAGGCGGGCGTGCTCTGGCGCTACTGGGACGACCTCGTGGTGCTGGCCCGACGATGACCACGGCGACCATCCCGGCGGAAAGGACCCGCCCGGACGCGTCGACGCCGAGCACCCCGTCGTCGCCTCCCGGCAGGCCGGGCAGACGACTCAGAGCGGGGCTGGTGCTGGTGGTCTTCGCGGCCGGCCTGGTGGCGTCGGTGCTGACGGCCGGGTTCATCGGGACCGCGAACATCGGGCCGGCCGACGTCTACGGGATCCTCGTGCGGCACCTGGGCCTGGGGGTGCTCGCGCCCGGGCCCGAGGCGTCGCCGCTGACCGACGCCCTGATCTGGGAGTCGCGGCTGCCGCGAGTGCTACTGGCTGGCGTCGTCGGCATGGGGCTGGCGGTCTCTGGCGCCGTGCTGCAGTCCATCACCCGCAACCCGCTCGCCGAGCCGTACTTGCTGGGAGTGTCCTCCGGCGCCTCCACCGGTGCCGTGGCGGTGATGATCCTGGGACTGGGATCCGGCGCGGTCAGTCTCTCGACGGGGGCCTTCGTAGGTGCCGTCGTCGCCTTCGCCATCGTCCTCGTGCTGGTCGGTGGCGGCCGGGTCTCCAACCCCGCCCGCGTGGTGCTCACCGGCGTGCTGGTCTCGCAGTTCTTCTCGGCCGTGACGTCGCTGGTGCTCATGCTCGACGGCGACGCGGACTCCACCCGCGGCTTCACCTACTGGCTGCTCGGCTCCCTCAGCGGGGCCCGGTGGGAGCCGCTGCTCATCGCTGGAGCGGTCATCCTCGTCGGCACCGGACTGTGCCTGCTGTTTGCCCCGGCCCTCGACGCCTTCGCGTTCGGATGGGACACCGCAGCCTCCCTCGGCATCAACGTCACCCGCGCCCGCGTGTCCCTGATGGTCCTGGCCGCGCTCGTGACGGCAGCGGCCGTTGCGGCGTCGGGCGCGATCGGTTTCATCGGCCTGCTCGTGCCCCATGTGGTCCGCCTCCTTGCTGGGCCGGGGCACCGTATGCTGCTGCCCCTTTCGGCGCTCGGCGGCGCCATCTTCCTGATCTGGGTGGACACGTTCGCCCGCTCGGCATTCTCGCCGCACGAGATCCCTGTCGGGGTGGTCACGGCGCTCCTGGGTGCTCCGGTGTTCGCGCTCGTGCTCCGGAAGGCGGCCGCCCGATGAGCGCGCTCACGGCCACGGGCATCACCTGGGTGAGGGGCTCCCGGCGCATCCTCGACGACGTCTCGCTCGAGGCCCGCCCCCGCGAGGTGCTGGGTGTGCTTGGACCCAACGGCGCCGGCAAGACCTCACTGCTGCGGATTCTGGCGGGACTCCGCCGTCCGGATGCGGGCGCCGTCCATCTCGACGGCGTCCCCGTGCGGGAGATGCCCAGGCGTGAACTCGCGCAGGGCCTGGCCATCGTCGAACAATCCCTCGAGGTGCATGAGGACGTCACGGTCGAGGAGACAGTCAACCTGGGACGCACCCCCTACCGCGGCACGTTCGAACCCCTCCGCGCCGAGGACCGTGAGGCGGTGGAGCACGCACTGCACGGGACCGGCATGGCGGCGTACCGCTCCCGCAGCTGGCACACGCTCTCCGGTGGAGAGCAACAGCGCACACAGCTGGCCCGGGCGCTGGCGCAGCAGCCGCGTGTCATCGTCCTTGACGAGCCGACCAACCACCTGGACATCCGCTACCAGTTGGAGATGCTGGAACTGCTCCGCCGCGAGCGCACCACCGTCGTCACGGCGCTGCACGACCTCAACCTGGCCGCGCGCTTCTGCGACCGCGTCGTCGTGCTCCGGGCGGGCACGGTCCGTGCGGCCGGGCTGCCCGCGGACGTCATCACGGACGAACTGATCGACGACGTCTACGGCGTTACCGCCGTCGTCGAGCCGTCCCCCCACACCGGGGCCCCCGTGGCGACCTACCTGCGGGTCAGCACGTGAGCCCTCGGCATTGCTGTACCCCACCTCGTGAATCAGGAACTCGGTGCTTTGTGAGTACTCGGTCAGTAGCCTCTTCACGAGGCTGCCAACAAATGGCAGTGGGCTTTGGGCCGGGAGGATCACCCGGCCCCCGGTGGCAGCACTCCCCGGATGACGGCCTCGACGACGAGCCACGGATCTCCGATGGCCAACGGCAAGACCGCACTGCTCCTGATCGAGTACCAGAACGACTTCACCACCAGCGGCGGCGCACTCCACGGCGCCGTGGAGGCCAACATGGCCGAGACCAACATGCTGGCCAACTCCAGCGAGGTGATGCAGGCCGCACGCGACGCTGGCGCAACCATCATCCACATCCCCATCAGCTTCAAGGAGGGCTACCAGGAGATCACCAACCACCCCTACGGCATCCTCTCCGGCGTGGTGGAGTCCAACGCCTTCGTCGCCGGCAGCTGGGGTGCGGAGATCACCGAGGAGATGAAGCCGGCCGACGAGGACATCATCATCGAGGGCAAGCGCGGACTGGATGCCTTCGGCAGCACCAACCTGGACTTCATCCTGCGCAGCAAGGGGATCGACCGGATCGCACTCGGTGGGTTCCTCACCAACTGCTGCGTGGAGTCCACCATGCGTAGCGCCTACGAGCGCGGCTACGACGTCGTGACCCTGACCGACTGCGTGGGTGCCACCAGCAACGAGGAGCATGCCAACGCCATCAAGTACGACTACCCGATGTTCTCCCGCCCCATGACGGGCAAGGAGTTCGTGGCCGAACTCTCCGGCGCGGAGGTGACAGACTCGAGTCGCGGCTACTGACGCGAACTCGCCGTCGCCTACGGTCCGGGGCATGAGCACTGACTGGCCCACGATGGTGCCGCATCAGGCATCCTGGCCCCCGGCAATCGCGTCGACATCGGCTCCGGTCAGTCGAGGAACGGAGGCGAGGAACTCGCGCGCCCAGCATCTTTCGGCGTCATCGGGCCGGCAAACGTGGTGACCCGGCGGTCAGGTCGTCGGCTCGAAGGTGAGGATACGTCGAGTCTGCGGCATCCCTGCCATGCTCGCGATCACGGCCAGGTGCTCGTAGAGGCCGCCCGGCTGCAGGTTGTCGGCCGACGACCGCCCGCCGAGCGCGAGCAGCGGCACGAAGCCGAAGCACTCCTCGAACCCCGGCACGCCCATTCGCTTTCGGGCATCCGGATACGGCTCCCACTCCCGTGCGGTCGCCCGCACCGCGGGATCCTCCAAGCGCTGCACGAGCTGCTCGAACGCGTGATCGGCGACGATGTCGATCGCGCCCCACCGTGCCTTGATGACCAGGTACAGCCCCTTGGCATGCACGATGAGATCTCCGAGCGCGCTCGCGAACAGCACCGTCGCACCTTTGGGCAGGCCGAACACGCCCTCCAGCATCTGCGCGGCCCGCGCGGGGTCCACGAAGCGGACGTACCCGTCGGAACCGACGAATCCGGCCCCGTGCTCACGCCACGCAGCAACCACCTTGTCGGGCACCTGGGGCGCGAACCGCGCGATCGTCTCCTCGGAGATCGGTGCGACCGGGGTGAATTCGATGAACGTGGGCATCAGGGCTCCTTGTGAGAGATGAGGAAGGTGTGTGGCTCGATCAGGCGTCGAACGCGGGGATCGGCACGTCGAAGCCTGCGAACGGTCCCGTCAACGCGGCGTATTGCGCGGCTGTGAGGCTGTGACGCGAGGCGATCGCGTTCGTGGCCGAAAGCACCGACGTGACCGCATCGGCGCCAACAGCTGCCACGCCACCGGTGAGGTCCATCTGTCTGACAGCATCGCGTGCGCGCTTCTCGAGCGAACTCTTCTCCGCAGCTGAGAGCTTCAATGCGCGTCGGGCTTCCTTGCGCGCGGGTGGTCCGATCTCCAGCGCCGCCGCCCTCACGACACCGATATCGGCACCCGTCAGTCGAGGAACGGCAGCGAGGAACTCGTCCACCCCGGCAGAGATCGTCACGCCTTCGCCTCGTCCGCAGAGTGCTTGGTCATCTGCTTGATCTTGCGGAAACTCGCGTTGAACAGTTCCGTGCGCACCGCGCCGGTCTGCTTGTCGACGAAATAGGCGAGGTTGTCCCAGCGGGCGAATGCTTCGCGACCATCGACGAGGAACTCTCGACTCCCCCAGGTCAGCAGGTAGTCCTGATCGTCCTCCGACCACGCACCCGTGAAATGCAACTGCCCGTTCAGGCTCGGCGGATGCTCACGAAAGTACTCGCGCAGCGCGCGCTCAGCATCTTGCGGTGTCAAGAGGATCCGCCGCGAGATGCGGACGACATCATGAGCGGTTCTCGAAAGGACGGATACGCTGCGCCGCCCGTTCCGATACTCAGCGAGCGCAGTCTCGACCGGAATCGACGATGCCGCGAAGAGCATCGATTCGTCCGGGCCGACGATGAGCACCCCACCGCCGCGCATCTCGGGATATACGTACACGGCTCCATCGTCGGGGAGGGCGACCGTTTTCAGCTCTGCATCCGGGAAGCGAGGCGCAAGCACCGCCTTCGCGAGTTCAGCCAAACGTGACTGCTCGGGGGTCAAGTCCATGTTTCGGTCCTCATTCAGAACGGGAGTCTGGGGGCGCGGTTGCCCAGCCACTCGAAGATCCCGTCCTCCATCGGGTCCTTCTCCCCCTCCGGGGGAAACTTGCTCGCTCGAGACAGCTCGACGTCGAGTGCACCCGTTTCGAGCACATACGAGACCCGGTACTCGGTCGGCGCCGGAACGTCTACTGCCGCGAACGCAGCCTCGGCGGCGCGCAGATCCGAGTACACCGCGTCATGGAGTGCCCTGACACGGGATGTGTCGGCCGCCAGCCCGTCGAGATCGCCCGGGAACTTCACCACGCCGGCTTGCTCGACATAGAGGTTCGCGTAGGTCACGCCGGACTCAGAGGAAGCGTAGAAGTACAGCGCGTCGATCTCCTCAACGCCACGCACGTACTCCGATCCGACACTGACCCAACCACTGATCAGCTCTCGCAGGATCTTCTCTTCAGCATGAGCTGTCATCCGTCTGCACTTCCTCTTGGTTGGCGTGGGTGAGCCCGTCGATCGCGAGCAGCGCGCGGAGCAGCCGTCCTGCCCGACCGGCTAGCCGCCGGGTTCCCGGTCAGCCCACGGGGCTCGTTCCGGTGTGCGGGTCGTCGTGAAGCGCAGGTGCGGATCGGACGGTTGCGCGACCTTCACCCACTCCTGCCGCTCCGCCGGGTCGAATCCCAAGCCGACCGCTCTGGGGTCGCGGGAGGTGACCATGACCCGACCCTCACTGCTCGGATACACCGTGACCGGCACGTCGCGGTACGTGCCGCGCTGCGCGACGCGGTAGCAGTCGAGCCGCTCGCCAGGAGCGATCGAACGTACGTATCCGCGGACACCGGCGACCTTCGCGAAGCCGGTCGCCGGCTTCGGTGACCACAGCGCCCACCCGCCGGCTCGGATGACGCGGTACTCCGCGGCACCGATGCGCACGTAGAGCCCGGCAGGCATCACCGCATCAGGCACCCTGGCCTCCAGCAATCGCGCCGACATCGGCTCCGGTCAGTCGAGGAACGGCGGCGAGGAACTCGTCCACCCCGGCAGAGATCGTCACGCCTTCGTGCCCTCCGCAGAGAAGTCGGTCATGTCGCCGATCTTGTCGAAGCTCGCGCTGAATACCTCAGCGCGAACCTCGCCGGTCTGCTTGTCGACGAAGTAGGCCAGGTTGTCCCATCTCGCGAACGCTTCACGTCCCTCGACGAGGAACTCTCGGCTTCCCCAGACGGGCATGTAGTCGCGATCATCTTCCGACCACGCTCCCGTGAAATGCAGTTCACCATTCAGTCGCGGAGGATGCTCCCGAAAGTAGTCGCTTAGTGCTTGCACAGCGTCTTGCGGTGTCAACATGTCCCGAGCGCCGTGCCGCCAGGGCGGAGGCAACCCGGGCTGGGGCGGCGAGCAGCAGTGAGGAGTCGGATGCCCGCGGGCGGCGTCGGCAACCCTGGAGGCGACGTCGCCCGAGAGCTGCAAGGTGAACAGCTGGTGAATGCTTGGGTGCCGGCAATGCGTTCGGCTGCCTGTCAGGCCTGCCCGGGATAGCGTTTCGTGCAATGGTTCCCGGCCGGGAACCCCGCACTCCCAGGAGCAGAAGATGTCCACCCCTCGCGAGTTCATCGACGCCTACATCTCCGCCTATGAGGCCCTCGACGTCGAGGCCTTCCTTGCGCTCTACGCCGACGACGTCCGTGTCTTCGACGCCGCCGTCCCCGACGAGTACCCGGACAAGGCCGCATGGCGCATCCAGGTGGAGGGCTGGTTCGGTTCCCTCGAGCGCGACGGCGAGGCCGAGTGCGACTTCGAGGACGTCGAGATCATCGAGTCGGAGGATCTTGCCGTCATCAACGCCCACCTCGAGTACGAGGGCACCATCCTCGGCGCCGACGAGGAGGTCGAGCTGGAGGTCCGTGCCACCTTCGTCCTCCAGCGGTTCGAGGAGCAGTGGCTGCTCGTCCACGAGCACACGTCCATCCCCGTGGACCTCGAGGATGACGAGGACGATGAAGATCCGGTGGAGCCGGAGCAGCTCGACTGATCACATTCCGGTTGCCGCGGCGATGTCGGTCTGGCTGAAGTCCTGCCCCTTGTACAGCAGTGGTCTACCCGCCACCTTCGCCGCCGCGTAGGCGAAACAGTCACCAAGGTTCAGCGCGGCGGGGTGGCGGCCCTTGCCGAAGCGTCGCCACGCTTCCAGTGCGGCCAGGGACTGCTCCTGGTCCAGCGGGACCACCGAGCATTCCAGGTCCGCGAGCAGTGCCTGGAGGTCGTCGGCGGCTTCGTGGCCACCCTTGGCCTCGGCGACGATCCCGGCCTCCACCAGCGTGGCCGCCGAGACAGCCAGCTCATTGGCGCCACTCATCAAGGACAGTAGGTGCTCCGCGTCTGGCTCGCCGAGGATGACTGACATCAGGGCTGACGTGTCAACGATCATGTGGGCAGTCCGCTCTGGTCGTAGCCGAGGATCTCGTCGGACGACCTGTCATCCAGGATCCTCCGGGCCCGGGCGCGTTCGATGTAGCGGTCCAGCCCGGGACGTCGCTTCTTCACGCGGTTTGCCCGTTGGATCCTGTCCAGCCGCTCCTCCATGGCTATGCGCACGGCCACGGTGATGCTCTCACCAGTTTCATTTGCCAACCGGCGGGCGAGTGCGTCGGTCTGCGGGTCCTTGATGTTGAGCGCCATGGCCCAACCTTATAGGAAGAATTCCACCATCGATGGTGGATTCGGTGGCGGCTGCACGGCATTTGAGCGTTGAGGCGAAGGTCTGGTGACAGGTGTGAACGGAAGCCCGTTACCGGGCACTGGATGGCTCGCACGAGGCGTGTCTCTCAGGCCTGTCACCACGAGGTCTGGACTCCGGGGTGTCCGAGGTCGCGACAGTGAGCATTGCGCCCGGAACCAGCGGGTGGATCAGGTGGCGGTGCTCTCACGCTGAAACAAGCGATGTGGCGCAATGCGCTGACTCGGCTCGGTTTCGGGATCGGCTATTCGTGCGGAGATAGCTCGAACCGCCTCTCGGGCGATGAAAGGTGTGTCAAGGGCGACGGTGCTCAGCGACGGTTTGGCATACCGCCCCTCTTCGATGTCGTCGATCCCGATCACTGCGATGTCTTCGGGCACGCTCAATCCGGCGTCGAAGATGGCGCGGATGGCGCCCATTGCCAACAGGTCGGAGTAGCAGAAGATGGCGTCGGGGCGCAGTGGCAGCAGTTCCTGGGCTGACTGGTAGCCGCCGGCGCGGCTGTAGTTTGACGAGGGGCGGATCAGCTCTGGATCCACCGCAAGGCCGGCTGAGCGCAGCGCCTCCTCATAGCCAGCGGTGCGTTGGCGCGGGGTTGCGTACTCCTCCTTGGGCTGTGTACCGATGGCTGCAATCCGCGTCCGTCCTGACGCGAGGAGGTGGTTCACCGCATCCCGGGCTGCGGCGACGTTGTCGATGGTGACATGGTCAAACCTGCCGTCGTACTCGTGTTCTCCCAGAAGCACCAACGGCATGGTGGTGGCGCGTTTCAGTTCCAGTAGTTCGGCGCGAGTGACCAATGGGCTGAAGAGGATGCCGTCGAAGAGCATGGTGCGGTCCCCACCCAGAAGGAGTTGTTTCTCGCGCTCATGATCATGGCCGGTCTGGTCCACCATCACTCGGTAGCCCTCCTCGGCGGCGGCGTCGATGATGTTGCGGGCCAGTTGGCTGAAGTACGGGACGTCGATCTCCGGGACGACGAGGGCCAGCATGCCGGTCCGGCCAGTCCGGAGGGTCCGGGCGACGGGGTTGGGACGGTAGTCCAGCTGGGCGATGGCCTTGAGGACGCGCTCGCGCATGCGGTCGCTGACATGCGCGTAGCCGCTGACCACGTTCGAGACGGTGCGCACGGAAACGCCAGCCGTCTCAGCGACGTCACGCAGGGTTGCAGGCATGCGTTCCATCATAGGCCTTGCAACGTTGGCAAATTGTCGAGTACGCTTTTGCATACGTTGGCAAATGAGTGCCAGCCCAGCACACAAGGGAGTGTCCATGAAACGCAACTGGAACCGGCGGGGTGCCCGCCTGGTCGCGGTCGGTGCAGTTTCCGCACTGCTGCTCTCGGCCTGCGGCCCAGACATCACTGGCGGCGACGAGCCGAGTTCGGACCGCCTGCAGGCACCATCGTCAGAGAACCCGTCCGGAGAGATCACCATCTGGGACCGCTCCGGTGACCTCTATGAGGTGTTCGAAGGCGTGATCGACGACTTCAACCAGAAGTACCCGGATATCACCGTCCATCACGAGGCCGTGGACATCAACGCGAAGTTGCAGAACACCCTCATCACCGGAACCGACGTACCTGATGGTGTCTTCCTCGACGACGCCCTGGTCAGCAGCTATGCGGACCACCTGTGGGACCTCAGTGACGTGCTGGCCCCGTACCTTCCTGACATCGCACCGCAGAAGATTGACGCCACCACCGTCGATGGCGCGCTGCACGGCGTGCCGTATGACCTGAACCCTGGGTTGCTGTTCTACAACGCCACGGCCCTGGAGGCTGCTGGCATCGACGCCACGCAGATCGAGACCTACGACGATTTGCTGGAGGCAGCGCGCGCCTACCAGGCGTTCAAGCCGGAATCCGGCCCGATCCACCTGGAGCAGAGCCCGTTCCTGGGCCAGCTCCAGCTGGAGATGTATGCCAGCCAACTGGGTACCTCCATCGGCGACGCCCAGGGGCAGCTCAGGCTGGACAGCCCCGAGTACGAGCAGATCCTCACCTTCCTTGACACGGTCCGCGCAGAGAACCTCGGCACCCGTGCGGAGTACCTCGGTCCAACCGACATCGCGGAACTGGAGAACGGCAGCCAGGTGTTCTACCCGTGGGCCATCTGGTTCGACTTCGCCCCTCAGCAGCTACTCCCAGAGACCAGCGGCGATTGGCGTGCCATGGAACTGCCAGCCTGGGAGGCCGGCGGCGCCCGCGGCGGTGCCATGGGCGGTGCCTCCTTCGTCCTGCCCAAGGACGGTGCCAACTCGGAACTGGCGTGGCTGTTCTACGAGTTCCTGATGTACGACGAGGCTGGCTACACCGCTGTCTGGGGAGAGAACGACATCTACCCCACAGGCCTGAACACCTCCATCCCGGCCTACCTGCCCGCCGCAGATCCCGCCAAGCCGCTGTTCCAGCCGCTCGAGGCACTGGGCGGACAGGATCTCTGGGCCGTCGCTACGTCCGCAGGAGCCGGCATCCCGGCCGGTACCGCCATCCCCTCGTGGTGGAACGGCGCCGTCGACTACCTGGGCAACGACATCCAACGGATGCTCGACGGCGACATGACTCCCGCGGAGGTAATCAGCAACTCCTCTGAGGAAATCCAGACCAACCTGATCGACAGGCAGTGACGGGCCCGACGGCATGACTTCCACAACCCTCCCGCTCGCGGCACCGGCGCCCACGCGTCGCCGGATGAGCAGAGCAAGACTGAAACGGCTGGGAGCCCCGTACCTGTTCGTCCTCCCGTTCGTGCTGGTCTTCCTGGCGTTCAGCGTCTACCCGCTGATCTTCACCGCGCGGCTCAGCTTCACCAACTGGCGTGGCTCCGGTGCCGCCGAGTGGGTGGGTTGGGGAAACTACAGCTACCTGCTCACCAGCGATGCCTTCTGGAACTCGCTGGGCAACTCCGCGGTGCTGTGGCTACTGATCGTCCCCATCCAGATCGTTCTGGCTGTAGTGGTGGCCGTGCTTCTGAACTCGGCCCGGTTGAAGCTGACAGGGCTGTACCGAATCTCCTTCATCGTTCCCTTCGTCACCCCATTGGTGGCAGTGGCCCAGATCTGGGTGGTGCTGTTCGACCAGCGCTACGGCGCCGTCAACGCAATGCTCGGGATATTCGGGATCCCGGAGATCGGCTGGCTCACCACCAGCCTGTGGGCCAAACCCACGCTGGCACTGCTGTTCCTGTGGAAGACCACTGGATTCATCGTCATCATCCTGCTCTCGGGACTTCAGTCCATCGACGCCGCGCTATATGAGGCAGCCGAACTCGACGGCGCATCCCGGCTGCGGCAGCTCTGGAGCATCACCGTGCCGCTGCTCCGTCGGACCATGATGTTCGCGGTCGTACTGCAGACGTTGGCTGTCTTCCAGATGTTCGCAGAACCGTTCGTTGTCACCCAAGGCGGCCCCTACAACTCCACGACAACCGCCGGCTACTACCTGTACAACCACATCACCCGTGGGGATCTTGGCACCGGCGCCGCCAACTCGTTCCTGCTGGTGATCCTGGTGATGGTGCTCTCGCTGTTCTTCGTCCGACTACTGAAGGCGCAGGACTGAGCCATGACCATCTCATCCCCGCCCACGCAACCGGCGACGTCAGTGGCTGCCGGAAGTGGGCGCAGGCCAGCTCGTCACCTCCAGCTGGGCGCACACGTTTTCCTCATGGCGCTTCTGGTGGGTTTCCTCGCACCCGTGGTGTGGGCCATCGTCTCCTCGTTCAAGCACCCGAATGACATCATCCGGGATCCGCTGGGCTTCGACCCCACCACGCTCACCCTCGACAACTTCATCAACATGTTCGCCGACGTCCCCATCTGGCATGGGTTCATGAACACCGGAATCGTGCTGGTGTTCAAGGGCGCCATCACGCTCTTCTGCGCGCCGCTGGCCGCCTACGCCTTCGCCAAGTACCAGTTCGTCGGGAAGAACATCATTTTCGGAGCAGTGCTGGTCACGCTGATGCTGCCAACCATTGTGCTGATCATCCCATTGCTGCTGGAGATGAAGGCGCTCGGTTGGGTGAACACCTACCAGGCTCTCATCCTGCCGGGCGCCGTCGACGCTTTCGCCATCTTCTGGATGCGGCAGGTGATCTCGGCCGTGCCCGATGAACTGCTGGATGCCGCCCGTGTGGACGGCTGTGGTGAGTTCGGCATCTTCTGGCGGGTCATCGTGCCCGTGATCCGGCCGGGTCTGGCCGGCCTTGCGGTGCTGACCATCATGAACATCTACAACGACTTCGTCTGGCCAGTCATCGTCGCAAGCTCCGAGCAGATGGCCACCCTCCAGGTGGTGCTCTCCACCCTGGCCCAGAACATCACCGGAAACCGCGTCGGAGCTGACTACGCAACGGTGACCGGCGAGCTCCTTGCCGCCAGTTCTGTGGCGCTCATCCCCCTGCTGGTGCTCTTCATCGTGCTCCAGCGTCACTTCATCAACGGCATCCTCGCCGGCAGCGTGAAAGGCTGAACGTGTACCAATCCCACACCAACTCCTCCGTCCCGGCGCACGAGCTCGACGCCGTCCCTCGCCCGGAGTACCCGCGGCCGGACCGTGACCGCTCCGAGCAGTGGCTGAGCCTCAACGGCCAGTGGAACTTCGAGGCTGACGGGGAGCGGGCCGAGATCACCGTGCCCTTTGCCTGGGAGACCCCCATGTCCGGGATTGGCTGGACCTGGCTGGAGCACGCCGTGTACCGCCGCACGGTCACCGTACCCACCTCCTGGCAGGGCCGACGCGTCGTGCTCAACTTCGGTGCTGTCCACCATCATGCCACGGTCAGCGTCGACGGCCTCGAAGTCGGCGAGCACGTGGGCGGCTACGACTCGTTCGAGATTGATGTGACAGAGCACCTCCTTCCCGGCACCCCGGCTGAGCTCGCTGTCGAGGTGACTGCGCCCGCTGACAAGCGCAGCATCGCCCACGGCAAGCAGCGCTCGATCCCACGCGCCGACTACGACGGCGTCTGCTTCACCCCCACCTCCGGCATCTGGCAGTCCGTGTGGCTGGAGGCGCGAGGCCGAACCTACGCAGAGTCCGTCCAACTTCGTGGTGACTCCCTGACCGGCATCGACGTCATGGTCCGGCTTCAGGGCGACGACGTCGCCAACGCCGTGGCGCAGGCCCAGGTGGATGGCGTCACTGTCGAGCTGACGGCCATTGGTGACGGTGACCGCGCCGGGCGGCTAGAACTTGAGAACACTCGGCTCTGGAGCCCGGAGGACCCGCACCTGTACCGGGTTGAGGTCACCGTTGGCGACGGCGAGGCCGCGGACCGCGTCGTCGCCACCACTGGCCTGCGTCGCATCGAGACGCGCGGTGAGGAGTTGTTCCTCAATGGTGAACGCCTGTACGTGCGGGGGGTGCTGGACCAGGGCTACTGGCCCGAGTCCGGTTTGACGGCCCCCACAGCGGACGCGCTCCGCAAGGACATCGAGCTGGCTGACGGTCTGGGGTACAACCTGATGCGCAAGCACCTGAAGTTCGAGGATCCCATCTGGCTGAACGAGGCTGACAGGGCCGGGATGCTGGTGTGGGCGGAACCGGCATGCCCAAGCCGATTCTCCGTGGAGGCAGTGGCGGCGTTCGAGGCCCAGCTGCAGCCCATGGTGGAGCGTGATGGAAACCACCCCAGCATCGTCATCTGGGGGCTCTACAACGAGGAGTGGGGACTGGACTGGGACATCCCCGGCAGCCCGGAAAGGGCTGCGGTGGCCGCGCAGGCCTATCGCGTGCTGCGAGCCCTGGATGACACCCGCCCCATCGTGGAGAACTCTGGCTGGGCGCACGTGGAGAGCGACTTGGTGGACTGGCACTACTACGAACCTGACCTAGCCGTTTGGAAGCAGACGATTGCGGACCTGGCGAGCGGGGAACGCGAGACCTTCCCCGTTCGCCTTGGGCCCGACTTCGTGGTGGACAAGTCCTTCTACGGTTCAGATGACTTTCCCCGGACCGGCGTGCCCATCCTCAACAGTGAGTACGGCGAGGGATTCACCAGCCTGGAACGGGCGTGGCACCTGCGTTGGGAAACCCAGGAACTGCGCCGGCACGACCGGTACGCGGGCTACGTCTACACGGAGTTCGCCGATGTGGAGCACGAGTGTGCGGGACTGCTCACAGCCGACCGTCGGGCAAAGGACTGGGGAGGCTGCAACCCCGCCGATGTGAACGCCGAGACGGTGTTGGTACTGGACATGGTGCCGAGTGAGGCCGGCGCCGACATTGCCGTGCCGGTCAGCCAGTTCGAGTTGGGAGTGGCTGTCTCGCACCACGGCAAGGCTCCCTTGTCCCTGACTGTGCACTGCGTCTGGGGCCGTGCAGGCGTGACGATGGCGGTCTCCGATGTCACGGCCAGCTCCAGCACTGACGCCGTCCTCGTCGAGCCGTTCCGGCTCTCGGTGACCGTCGGGCTGACTGTGCCCGCCCGTACCGGGGCGGGCCGCTTGTTGATCTGGGCCGAGGATTCGGACGGGAGCGTCGTGGCGCGGGCATTCCTCGATGCAGCCGAGGTGGAGCCGCGCAACCGTCGGGGTGCCCGCACCTCGTAACAGGCCTGGTGACAGACGTGAGTGACACGCCTCGCCCGGGATCGCCAGTTCCTCTACGAGGCGTGTCGTTCACACCTGTCACCACGATGTCGGGAGCCCCGGGGAGGGAGCCGGACCCTCGAGACCCAGCGTCGCTCAGTCATCCAGCCAGAGCGACACCACGACCTTCCCGGACGCCTGGGAGTCCCTGGCAAGTGCGAATGCCTTCTCCACGTCCGTCACCGGCACGACGTGGGTGATTATCGACGTGATCTCCGGGCGCTGGGCCAGCAACGTGATGGCCTCGTCGATCTCGTCGTTGAACCGGAAGCTGCCCTTCAACGCCACCTCCTTGCTCACCAGCGGAGCCAGGTTGATTCCCACGGGTGCGTTCGGCAGCATGCCCACCTGCATCACCACCCCTGCCCGACGCACTGCCAGCAGCGCGGTGTTGATGGCCGCTGGCACCCCGGAGCACTCGTACACGACGTCGTACTCCTCGGACGGGACCTCGTCCTGCCCGACGGTGAACGCCCGGCCCGCACCGAATCCGACTGCCACTTCATTCTCTTGAAGTGGTGCAACGAGCGCGCTGGCTTGCTGGTTCTGCCGACGGTCGAACGCCGCGAACCGGGTCCTGGGGGGGGGCGGGCAGGTAAAGTCGTCGGCGCCGTTCGCGACGGCAGGGACTGGGAGGTTGCAGGGCATGAGGGTGGAACTGCGGGACGTGACCAAGGGCAGCAGCTTCGCGGCGACGAGCCTGGCGTTCGAGTCGGGCACGGCCCGGCTGGCCGCGGCGGAGACGGAGCAGCGGCCGACGGTGCTGGGACTGTTGGCGTCGGGACGGATGGCGCCGGAGCACGGCAGCATCCTCGTCGACGGCGAGGTCGACGACGCCCGCACCCGCATCCGGCGCCGCGTGGCACTGGTGGACGCTCCGGCGGTGTGCGACCCGGCGCCGGACGTCGCCACCTGGGCTGTGGTGGCCGAGGAGCTGATGTTCGCCGGCCGTCTCTCCAACCGCGTGGCCGCGCGTGCGTTCCTGAAGGGGCTCGGCATGTCCGGCCTGCGCAACCGCAGCATCGCCGACGTGGGCCCTCGGGACCGGGTGCGGCTGCTGCTGGAACTCGCCGCGCTGCGCAAGGGCGTGGAGGGGATCGTGCTGGTCTCGCCCGACCGGCACGGTGGCACCCCGTTCGAGTGGTGGGACATCGCCGCCGAGTTCGGCGAGCGCGGCCTGGCCGTGCTGGTGATCGCTGGCGGTGCGTCGGCTTCGGTGCTGGAGGGCGTCGCTCCCCGGGCCGAGGCCGGCGGTGACGACGGCACCCCACCAACGGCGCGCCCGCGCCGTGCCCGTTCCGACGAGGAGGCCCTGACGCGATGAAGACCCCAGCCATGATCGCGGCCGAGCTGCGCCGCCTCACCGCCAGCCCCATGGCCGTCCTCGCGCTCCTGGCGCTGATGCTGGTTCCCGTCCTGTACGGCGGGCTGTACCTGTGGGCCAACCAGGACCCGTACGCGCGCCTGAACGAGATCCCGGTAGCGCTCGTGGTTGCCGACGAGGGCGTCGCCGCCACCGAGGGCACCGAGGCGCAGAACTACGGCCAGGGAGTGGCCGACGAACTGCTCGCCGGCAACGCCTTCGACTGGCAGCTGATGGACGCCGCCGTCGCAGCGCAGGCCCTCCATGAGGGAGAGGTGGACTTCACCGTAACCATCCCCGCCGACTTCTCCGAGGCCCTCGTCTCCGGCAGCACCGAGAACCCGCGCCGCGCCGAGATTACGCTCGAGACCAACGACGCCAACAACTACCTCGCCTCCACCATCGGTTCGCAGGCCGTGGAGAAGATCCGCCGCGAGGTCACGGAGCTGGTCAACAAGGAGGCCGCCTCCCGCATGCTGACCGGCCTGGGCACCGTGCGCACCAAGATCGCGGAGGCCGCCGACGGCGCGTCGCAGCTCTCCGACGGGGTTGCCTCCGCCATCGACGGCACCTCCCAGCTGTCCGCCGGCGCCACCGACCTCTCCGACGGCGCCGCCACCCTCGCCGGCAAACTGGGCGAGCTGGGCGACGGCACCGCGACCCTCGTCGACGGCAGCGCCCAAGTGGCCGACGGCGCGCGCCAGGTGGCCGACGGCGTCGCCACCATCCGCGGCTACGCCGACACCGCCGGAAGCGCCTCCCAGACCGCAATCGATGCCCTGCCCACCATCCGCCAGGACATCACCGACCGCCTCCTCGAGCGTGGCCTCACCCCCGAGGAGGCCGCCGAGGTGGTGGCCCTCCTCGACCCCCTCGACGCGGACCTGAAGGACGGCAACTCGCGCATCCAGGAGGCGGTCTCGCAGATCGACCAGCTCTCCGACGGCGCCGAGCAGGTGGCCGACGGCGCCTCCGACGTCAGTGCCGGCGCGGTCACCGTCGACGACGCCGTCGGACAACTGCACGACGGTGCCCTCACCCTGTCCGACGGGACGGTCACGCTGGGCGACGGGATCGGCGAGCTGGCAACCGGGCTGGGGGAGCTGGCCGACGGCGCCGAGGCGCTGCACTCCGGGCTGGTGGCGGGCGCCTCCGAGATCCCGCTCACCGACGACGAACTGCGAGAGCTGCAGGCCGGCGTGATCGCGGACCCGGTTGACGTCAACACCGGCAACCTCGCCGCGGCGGGCCAGTACGGCGCGGGCCTGGCCCCGTTCTTCGCGGCGCTGGCCGGCTGGATCGGCATCTACGCCCTGTTCCTGATCGTCAAGCCCGTCTCGAAGCGCGCCATCACCGCCCTGCGCTCGCCGGTGCGGATCACGTTGAGCGGCTGGGCCACGCCCGCCGCGCTGGGTGCCCTGCAGATGGTGGGGTTGTTCCTGGTGCTGTCCTTCGTGCTGCAGTTCAGCTTCGAGAAACCGTGGGAGACGCTGGGGACCATGGTGCTGGCCTCGCTCACCTACACCGCCATCATCATGGCGCTGAACGTGTGGCTGGGCAGCGTCGGGCAGTTCCTGGCGCTGGTGTTCATGGTGCTCCAGCTGGTCACCGCCGGTGGCACGTTCCCCTGGCAGACGCTGCCCGAGCCGCTCGCCGCGCTGCACCACGTGCTGCCCATGGGTTTCGTCGTCGACGCCATGCGCCAGTTCATGTACGGCGGGGACTTGGGCCGGGTCGCCGCAGACTACGCCGTCCTCCTGGCCTGGCTGTTGGGCGGCCTGGTGTTGACGATGCTGGGAGTCGCCCGCATGGTCCGCCGTCGCACCATGCGGGACCTGGCGCCCAGCCTGATCGGCTGACCCTCGCTGCGGTGTCGAGCCGATGTCTGGCTGCCGTCACGAGCACTGTCCGTAGCGGCGAGATCCAGGCGGTGGTCGCGGGCTGCTGATGGATCAGCCTCACAAGCATGACCGTTCGCCAGCGTTGGACCGCGGCCCCGGGGCGGGGCGAGAGGAGTGACAGTCGGTGCCGAGCCTGGAGCGGATGATCTACGCCGATGATTCTGGCCATCCGGCGGCGGGGCTGGCGGTCTTCGGCTGGGTCGAGTTCTCGCCGGACCGTTGGTCGGGTGTGCTGAGAACGTGGCTGGAGATGCGCAAGCAGCTCTGGAGAGGCGACGACGTCGGCGACTGGTCCCGAGGCTATGGCTACTCCTTCTGGAGCCAGCGCCACGGCTACCGCGGCGACGGCGCCTTCGGGCAGTTCGCCATCGTGCTCCCGGAGCACGACGTGGCGGTGGCCATCACCTCCGAGGTCTCCGACATGGCGGAGGTGCTGGACCTGCTCTGGCAGCACCTCATCCCAGCAATCGACGCCGCACCGGACCCCGACGCCGACGTCGAACTCGCCAGCCGTCTGGCCGACCTCCAGCACCCGCCCCTGGCCGGACAGGAGCGACGGACCGCCCTCACACTCCCGAGGGACCCGGCGTCGCAGTTGCCCGCAGCGTTCAGCTCCGCCACGCAGGAACCCGGAGACGACGGTCACGTCCTCACATTTGACCACCCGGATGGGGGACTGGTCACCCGGTTCGGTGACGGGCGCCAGCTCGATTCGAACTGGCCCACCAAGCGGGGAGCAGAGGTGGCCGTCGCCGCCAGCGGCGGGTGGCGTGACGGAGTCTTCATCGCTGAACTCCGGCTGGTCGAGACTCCGCACACGATGCTTGTGGAGTTCGAGCCCCGCGCAGGTGCCGCGCGGCTCGACTGGCGCCAGGTCTCCCTCACCGGAGCCGACCCGTTGGCGACGGCGGCCCACCCCTTCTGAGCCGTGGCCGGCGCCTAGTCTGGATGCCGTGAGCAACTCAGTGCAGTCCCTGACACAGCTAGAGGCGCAGGCGCGGGCCGCGCAACTGGAGGTGCTCGACTACGCAGTCGACCTCGACCTCGATTCGAGCGACGACACATTCACCTCACGCAGCACCATCCGGTTCCGCAACACGGGTGGAGACACATTCCTGGACGTGAAGCCGGTCTCGCTGAGGAGGGTGCGGCTGAACGGGTCCGACATGGACGTCTCAGCGCTGGCCCGGGGCAGGTTCCCGGTGCCGGCCAGCGAGGGGGAGAACGAACTGGTTGTCGAGGCGGTCATGCCGTTCCGCGTCGACGGAGAAGGCCTGCACCACCACGTGGACCCGGCCGATGGGCGTCGCTACGTCTACGGCATGAGCTTCATGGACGCGGCCCCGAGCATCTTCGCGTGCTTCGACCAGCCCGACTTCAAGGCCCCCTACACCTTCACGGTGAAGGCCCCGAAGGACTGGACCGTCACTGGCAACGCGCCGGGAGCCCACATCGGAGACGGTGTGTGGCAGTTCGAGCAGACGCAGCCGCTGTCCACCTACTTCGTCACGCTGGTGGCCGGCCCGTACCACCACATCGCCGACGAGCACGACGGCATCAGGCTGGGCCTGTCGGCGCGGCAGAGCATCGCGAAGAACCTCGAGGCCGACGCCCCGGAGATCCTCACCGTCACCAAGCAGTGCTTCGACGAGTTCCACCGGCTCTTCGGCATCCGCTACCCGTTCGGCGACTACCACCAGGCCTTCGTGCCGGAGTTCAACGCGGGCGCCATGGAGAACCCTGGCTGCGTCACGTTCCGCGACCCTATGGTCTTCACCAGCCGCGCCACCCGCGGCGCACACATCCAGCGGGCAGTCACCATCGCGCACGAGATGGCTCACCAGTGGTTCGGCAACCTGGTCACGCCGGTGTGGTGGGATGACTTGTGGCTCAATGAGTCGTTCGCCGAGTACATGGGTAACCGCGTGGCTGCCGACGTCACCGAGTTCAGCGACGCCTGGGTGCACAACGCGCACCGCCGTCGTCAGTGGGGACTGGTGGCGGACCAGCGCCCCAGCACCCACCCCGTCGCCGGCAACGGTGCACGCGACGCCGCCAGCGCGCTCCAGGACTTCGACGGCATCTCCTACGCCAAGGGCTCCAGCGTGCTGAAGCAGCTCGCCGCCAGTCTCGGCGACGAGGTCTTCCTTGCCGGTGCCGTCGATCACTTCACCCGCCACCGTTTCGGCAACGCCACCATGGGCGACCTGTTCGCCTCGTGGGAGCGCGCCGGCGCCGGTGACCTCAGCGGCTTCATCCAGGGATGGCTCCGCACCGCGGGCGTCGACGAGCTTGCCTACGACCGCGCCACCGGTGCCCTCGTGCGCCGCACCCCCGACGAGTACCCGGCCGACCGGCAGCACACCGTCCGGGTCGCCACCGCCGCCCCGGGCGAGCAGTGGAACACCCAGACCGTGAGCCTCGGCGCCGAACCGACGCCCTTCGACGTGGCGCCGGGTGCAGCCGTCATCGTCGACCCGTTCGAGGACTCCTGGAGCCGCAACGTCCCCGACGCCGACACCCTCGCCGCACTGCCCGCGCTGCTCCCGAAAACCAACGACCCCATGCTCCGCGCCGGAATCTGGAACGCGGTGCGCAGCGGCGTCCACGCCGGGGCCGTCTCCGCCGACGACGCCCTAACCGTCCTCGCAGCCGGACTGCCCGGCGAGCGCGACGACGACGCGGTGGGCGTGCTGAGCGGATGGGCCCTCGGACGCCTGCGTGCCGTCGCCGAACCGGCTGCCGTCGAGGACGTCGTCCAGGAATCCGCCGCCCAGATCCTCGACGCCGCCCTGGCCGGCAGCACCCTGCAGCTCGCCGCGTTCGGTGCGCTCGTCTCGTCCAGCCGCGAAGCCGACCGCCTCCGCCGCTGGCTCGGCAAGGACGACCTGCCGTCGGGCCTCGAACTGGATGAGGACCTGCGCTGGCGCATCAACGTTCGCCTCGCCGAACTCGGCGAGACCGACGAAGCTGCACTCCTCGCCGAGTTCGAGTCCGAACCCACGGCAACCGCACGGGTGGAGTACGCACGGGCCAGGGCCAGCCTGCCCGATCCGAAGCACAAGGCATGGGCCTGGCAGCGGTTCACCGGGGAGGAGGCCGCCTCCAACTACGAACTGAAGGCCATCGGCCAGGGTTTCTGGCAGCGCGGGCAGGAGGAACTGACCGCCCCGTACGTGCAGCGCTACCTGGACGAACTGCCGGCCACCGCCGGGGTGTTCTCCGGCTGGGTTCTCGCCGACGTCGCCGAGGCGTTCTTCCCCATAATCGCGCTGCAGCGGGACTTCCTGACCCAAGTGCAGGCGCTGGCGGCTGACGAGGAACTGGCAGCCCCGCTGCGTCGCCGTGTCGGGGACCTGGCCGACGAGTTGTCCCGGCGAATCGGGTGAACTCGCGAAGCGTCCATGATCCCGGCCGGCACGGCAGCCTCGAGCGCCCCCGGCACCGCCAGCCGCTGGCGACGCCCCGTGCGCCGACTCCCGGTCGGTGCGGGGAGCTAGAGGGGTTTCGTCCAACCAATGGTGTGCCGGAATCCCAGCCGGTGCCGCATCTCGGCGCCGGGTAGGACTCGCTGAACCAGGACGCGGAGCTCGTCGAAGGTCAGCTCGGGATCCTTGACGGGGAAGGGCTCAGGGGCATCCAGCACCGGCTGGGGCCAAGGGTGCTTCACGTAGCCGATCAACGGGTTCGTGACGATGGCGGCGGCGTCCCACAGCAGGTCCGCCGGGCGGCTGGAAGCCGCAGCGAGCCCGACGACGAGGAACCTGCCGCCGGGTGCGAGCAACCGGCGGACATGGCGCAGGGCGGCCTCGACGTCGAGGTGGTGCAGCACCGCCACCATCGTGATGAGGTCGAAGGGGCCCTCGAGGTCCCTGAGCTCGGTGGCGCGGACCGCCACGTTGTCCACGGCCGCACACCGCCCGGATGTCGCGGCGCGCATGTCCTCGTCGACGTCGACGGCCAGCACCTGTTCGAAGTGGAACGAGAGCCTCCACGCCAGTTCACCGCGCCCGCAGCCGACGTCCAACGCGGACGAGCGGCCCTCCGGCAGGTTCGCGACGATCCAGCTGTGGAAGTGGTCGTTGTGGCTCCAGGGGTGTCGGGCGTTGAACCTTCGCAGGGCTTCGGCAGCTCCGGCGCCCGCGCGGGTGGCGCCCAGTCCTCGCAGTACCATCCGACAATTCTGGCCCCGCCGGCCAGCGCCGGACGGGAGTCCGGAATCCGGTACCTCCCGCCGGGCCGAGTCCTGCGGCCGCCGCCAGGGCTGTCCGGGTTCCGGTGCTCCGGGACCGCGGGTGAGGATCAGGTTGTTCGCGGAGCGCATCGCCTTCGGCCGCATCGCTGGCCGCAACGCGGTGGCGGAGGAATCGCGCTGACGCCGACGCCTGTGGTGACGCACGGGGGCGCATCCGGGAACCGAGCTTTCCGGATGGGCCCCCGGTGTCCGTGTGGTTGCGGCACCTGCACCTGGCCACCGGCGGCGCGGGTGGCTCAGTCCCGTGGTCGCCCGGATGGCCCCGGTGCTGCCCGAGCCCAGCCACCGTCGCGCGACGGGGTGCACAGGTCACCCCGACCATTCTCGCGCCTCCCTCGCCGTGGCAGACGCCGCACCCGAACGCGGCCAACAGCAGTTCCCTGTGCTCCTGCCAGGCGAGAGCGCGAGTCGGGAGGCGCTGGTCCAATCCCCGCCGTAGACCTGGCACACGTCGTCGCCGCCCCCGCGGAGCGGGCAGCCGGTCCGCGCAGGCGTGAGTCGGACCGGAACCGGCGTCGGGTCGGGTTCGTGGTCCGGGGCGGTGGGGACGGGTGTGAGGCCCGTCTCGTCCCAGCACAGCACCGCGGGCTGGCCTTGGAGCGCGGCCAGCCCGGCGACGTCGCTCGCCGTGACGCCGAGGACCAGCGCGCCGCCCTCCACCCACTGCCGGTCGGGCGAACTGGCGACGGTGGGGCGCCAGTCCCAGCCGAGCTCGTCCAGCTTCTGCTGGAGGCGGAGCAGGTGTCCGCCGGCCTCGATGCGGGTGGCGGGGCTGCCCGGCGGGGCGACCCCGGCTACGACGAACACCTCCTCGTTCCCGGGGAAGACGACGCCTGGGCGCTGGGCCTCCTCGCCGGGGCAGGGGACCAGGTCCACTGCCGGCTGCTCGAGCCCGCCGGGCCAGATTCGGATCACGTTCTCGCTGTAGGAGCGGGACCTGCTGACCGCCTGCAGCAGCCGGCGCGCACCGTCGGGGTTGCCACGGCGCGGGGGCACCGGGATGGGGATCTGGTCTCCCGGGACGGTGCCGGAGTTGTTGCCGGGGATGGGCTGTGGGGACATGGGAGAACTCCTCGTTCCGAGCCTCGCTGGAACGAGGCCGCTTGACCTCTCGCGGTCTGCGGAGGCCGGGTCTTCCTCGGGAAGCACCGGAGCGGCTCCGGTTGCTGTGCGACCACCCCGAGGAGTTCTGGCCGCAACTCTTGACCTGCCCAGGAGTATGGCAGGGACCACTGACAAGTCCAGTTGGGGGGAGCCCGGCCGGTCAGGTGTGGCCGTGGCCGTGGTGGCGCAGGATGCTGCGCAGGTCGGTGAGCTCGACGCAGCGGCCGGCCAGGTCCCCGGCGTCGGCGGTCTCGGGGATGGGGTTGTCGGGGTCGCCCAGGTGGGGGAGAACCCTGGCGGCGCCGGTGAAGTCCTGGCCCATGGTGTAGACGCTGGGGGTGACGACGGTGGTCAGCCCCGCCCCGATCGCCGCCTGGCAGCCGCGGGCGCTGTCCTCGATGACGAGGCACTGCTCCGGGTCCAGCCGAAGCTCGGCCACCACCTTCAGGTAGATGTCCGGGGCCGGCTTCTTGTGCGCGACGATGTCCCCGGCGAACACCTTGCACCCGCCGGCCGCCTTCTCGCCGACGGTGCTGGCCAGGACCGCTCGCACCGAGGACTCCGTCGCAGTGGACGCTATGGCCACCGTCCACTTCTTCGCCAGGGCCGCCGTGACGAGGCGCCTTATGCCCGGCCGGGGGAGCAGTTCGCCGGCCTGCACGCGCTGCTGGAACAGTGCCACCTTGCGCTCGTGCAGCCGCTCTATCAGAGTCTTGCGGCCCCTGCGGCCGGCGTAGCCGTGGTCGGTGCAGATCTCCGTCGAGAGGTCGCCCGCCATGCGTTCCTTGCCGCCGCCGATCTTCAACTTCTCCGCGTAGTCCTGCTCGGACCAGTACACGGGCAGCCCGAACTCGCGGAAGGCCTGGTTGAACGCGGGCCGGTGGCCGTGCTGCTCGGTCTCGGCGAGCACGCCGTCGCAGTCGAAGATCAGCGTGATCACGTCCGTCGCCCCCTCCGGATCGACGGGGCGGTCGCGTGCCGAGTGGCCGCCGTGACGAGCGCGGCTTTGGTCTCGTCCAGGGCGGTGGGGGGATGCTCCACCTCGGGCGCCATGGCCCCAGTCTACGGAAGCAAGCTGGGCTCCGTCCGCTCGGGCAGAGGCTTCAGTCCGTTGATCCGTGCGCCGATGGCGTCGTTGACCGACGTCGGCAGGACGGCCTGGATCGCCACCATGGACTTGGCCGGCAGTCCGATGAGGTAGCGCGCCCGCGGGTGCCGGGCCGTCAGTGCGCGCTCCACCACCTTGGCGACGCCGTCGGGCGGCATGGACAGCGAGTCGAGGCTGCCCACCACCTTCCGCAGGCCTGCGACGTGCCCCGCGTACAGGTCGCGATGGGCTGGCGACATGCGCCGTTCCGCGTCGTCGATCAACGTGCCGACGTCGGTCCAGGTCTCCGTGGCCGTGGGGCCCGGCTCCACGACCGAGACCCTCATTCCCCACGGGCGCAGCTCCAGCCGCAGCGCGTCGGCCAGGCCCTCGAGCGCGAACTTCGACGCGCAGTACGCGCCCTCCATCGGCACCGCCGCCCGACCACCGGACGACGAGATGAACACGATCCTGCCCCGCGCCGCCCGCAACCGCGGCAGCACCGCCTGCGTGACCGCCACCTGCCCGACGACGTTCACCTCGAACTGCAGCCGCCAGTCCGCCGGTGCCACGGCCTCCACCGGGCCGAGCACCCCGATGCCCGCGTTGTTGACCACGGCGTCCAGCCGCTCCGGCAGCCGGGAGGGGAGTGCGGCAAGGTGCGCTTCATTCGTGATGTCCAACTCCATCGGCTCGATCCGGGCGTCCCGCGCGACGAGGCGCTCACCGTCGGCGTGCTCCCGCACTCCCGCGAACACCTGCCAGCCCGCGCCCGCCAAGCGCAGCGCGATGGCCTCCCCGATGCCCCGACTCGCTCCCGTAACCAGTGCTGCTGCCATGGTGTGCCCCCTTCCCGACGATGGTGCCGAGGAGGCCATCCTACTACTCCCGTAGTGTGAAGTCACTACTTTCGTAGTCACCCAGCCGAGGCCGAACGTGCTCGCATTCGGCGTCGCTCAAGCGGCGGGCGCGGGACCGGTCACCTCGAACGAGGCCGTCAACTCTGCCGTCGAGTCACCGCCCACGAAGACGTCGATCGTCGTGGCGTCCTGGATCCAGTCACGGGTGACGGCGCTCCAGTAGCGCAGCTGGTCCGGACCCAACGGGAGCGTGACCTGGCGCGACTCCCCGGGCTCGAGGTGCAGTCGCTCGAATCCCTTGAGCTCGCGCACAGGGCGGGCGGAGGTGCCGTGTCGTTGGTGGATGTAGAGCTGGGCCACCTCGTCTGAGGCCATCTCGCCGGTATTGGTCACGGTGAACCGGACCTCGGCCGTGTTCCCGATTGCGACTTGTTCCGTCACCTCCAGACCGGAGTACTCGAATGTGGAGTAGGTCAGGCCGTGCCCGAACGGGTACAGCGGTGTGCTCGGCTCGTCCCAGTAGCGCTTGTCCTGGTCCTGCGGGGCGAACGTACGGTGGTGCGCGTAGTGGATGGGGACGTGGCCCACGTGGCGAGGCCACGTGAACGGCAGCCGGCCGGCGGGGGAGACGTCGCCGAACAGGACGCGGGCCACGGCCTCGCCGCCACAGGTGCCGGGATACCAGACCTGCACGATGGCGTCGACGTTCTCCTCGGCCCAGCGCAGGTCCACCGGCCGCCCGGTCATCACCACCGCGACTGTGGGGGTGCCGGTGGCGTGAACGTGCTTCAGGAGTTCGACCTGGTCCTCCGGCAGGTCAAGCGTGGACGTCGAAGCGTTCTCCCCGATCATGTTCTGCGGCTGTCCCAGCACCACGACGGCGACGTCGGCCCCCCGAGCGCTCTCGACGGCGCGCGCCAGCTCGGCGGCCGCGTCGAAGTCCTCTGGGGTGGAGGGGAGCGGGCTGGTCTCCTGCTGGTCGAAGATCGATGTCGTCAGGCGCTGCGGCACTGCGGTGGCGGAGACGTGGTCCACCTCGGCGTCGGTGGCGCGGGTCCGGATCCCGTCGAGGATGGTGACGGTCTCGTCCAGGTGGTGCGCGAAGACCCAGGGCCCGAGGGTGTCGCGGGCGGAATCGGCCAGGTGGCCGGAGACGCTGATGCGCCTCGTGCCGGCGGCCAGCGGCAGGGCCCCGTCGTTCTTCAGGAGCACGACGCTGCGCTCCGCTGCGTTCCGGCTGGCGTCGCGGTGGTCGTCGCGCCCGAGCACTGTGGCGGCCTCGGCCTCGTCGGCCCAGGGGTTCTCGAACAGGCCCATCCGGAACTTGGCCCCCAGCACCCGGCGCACTGCCTTGTCGAGGGCCTCCTCGGTGATGAACCCCTGCTCGAGGGCTGCGGGCAGGTTGTCGAAGGCTGGCTCGAACATGGCCATCTCCATGTCCAACCCGGCCGCCAGGGCGCGGGCACCGGCGTCGGTGAGGTCCTTCGCCAAGTGCTGCACCTCCAGCGAGCGGACGGCGTTGGCATCGCTGACCACCCAGCCGTCGAACCCGTACTCGTCACGCAGCACGTCAGTCAGCAGCCACCTGTTCGCGCTTGCCGGGACACCATTGAGGTCCATGTAGGCGCTCATGATGTTGCCGGCGCCGGCGTCGATGGCCGCCTTGAACGGTGGCAGGTAGACGTTGTGGAGTTCGGCGTCGGAGATGTCCGCGTCGTCGTAGTCACGCCCGCCGAGGCTGGCGCCGTAGCCGGCGAAGTGCTTCGGCCCGGCGATGACATTCTCGGGTCCCAGGTCCCCCTGGAAGCCACGTACCTGGGCAGCCGCCATGGCCGACCCCAGGCACGGGTCCTCGCCGGCACCCTCGATGATGCGGCCCCAACGGCCGTCACGGGTGATGTCAACCATGGGTGCGAACGTCCAGTGGATGCCGGCGGCCCGGGCCTCGCGGGCGGCGACGGCCTGGCCGTCCTCGGCCACCTGCGGGTCCCAGCTGGCCGCCACTGCGACGGGCGCGGGGAAGACGGTGCGGAAACCGTGGATCACGTCGTAGCCGAAGAGGAGCGGGATGCCCAGGGGTGTCTCCTCCACCGCCATCTTCTGCAGCTGGTTGGCCAGGGCGGGGTCCTTCACGAACAGCAGCGAGCCTGCCCGGCCGGCCCGCACGGCCTGCTTCACCATGGCCGGCTGCTCCACGAAGGCCCGGTGCTCGGGCGGCAGCGAGTCGAGGTTGAAGTCCTCGGGCAGGTCGAACATGCCGCCGAAGTAGAAGAACTGTGTCAGCTGGCCGGCCTTGTCCTCGACGGACATCCGGCCCAGCAGGTCCGCGACCCTTTCCTCGACGGGCAGCGACGGGTTTCGGTAGGCCATGTCATCCATTTGGAGGTTCTCCGGTTCGTTGGGGATGGAAGTGTTGGTTGGTCCGGCGTTCTAGCTGGACTCTCGTGGCACGATGCTGGCGCTGAACTCGACCTCTGTCGGGCGGCTCTCCTGCTCCTGGAGCTCTGCGAGTGCCAGTGAGGCCAGGTAGCGGCCCATGCCCTTGTAGTCGACGCGGACGCTGGTGAGGCTGGGGAAGTACAGCTGCGCGACGGGGGAGTCGTCGTGCCCGACGACGGCCAGCGAGTCAGGGACCCCCACGCCCATCCGCAGCGCGGTGCCAGCGACGAGGGCCGCGACGTCGTCGTTGTACGCGACCACTCCGTCGACGCCCGCGGCGATCCACTCGGCCAGCGTGGCCGCGACGTTGCCGGGGTCGACGTCCGCGGCGGCGGCCAGCCCGCTCCCGAGGAGTTGGCGATGCGTGTCCTCGGCGAGTTCTCGTCGCTGGCCCACCAGCTCTGCCAGCCGTGGGTCGGTGGAGCCCGCGAACGCCAGCCTGCGTCGGTCCCGCTCCAGGAGGTGCTCCACCTGCAGCTTCGGTCCCATCGCGTACCCGAGTTGTCCCTTGCTGGGTGGCCCGTGCTCCACGATACGGCGGACCCCGCAGGCCCGCATCGCTGCCAGTTGCTCCTCGGTGAAGTCCGACAGGCCCATGACGACGTCGGGGTCGAGGGTCTCCCACAGCGGCCTGGCGCGGCTGCCCGGGTGCTCGGTGAAAGTGACAAGCGAGTACCCGGCCTCCTCGAGGGCGATTGAGGTCTCGTCGAGGTGGGCCCGCATGCTGTGGTCCAGGGGCCAGTCCGGCAGGAGCAGCAGGACGATCCGGCTGCTGCCGCTGGCCAGCGCCCGGGCAGCCCGGTTCGGCTGGTAGCCCAGGATGTTCGCCTTCTCCAGCACCTTGCGCCTGGTGGCCTCCGAGATCTTCTGACCCGGGGTGTCGTTCAGGACGTAGCCGACGGTGGCGCGGGAGATGCCGAGCGCGCGGGCGACATCGGCGGCCGTCACGCGTTTGAGCTGGTTGGGCATTGTCTCCTCCGTAGGCGTCTCCCCAAGCGTAGGGCCGGGTCAGATCTGGGCGGTGCGCTGGGCCTCGGCGGCGTTGGTGCGCTCGTCGAGTTCCTTCACGATCTGCGGGTACTTGGCGTCAAGGTCGTAGAAGTGGAGCAGGGCGTACATGCCCAGCAGGATGATGCCCGGCACCCAGATCGAGACGGCCAGGATGCTCGCGATGGCTGAGTCCGACTGGGCGGCGGCGGTGCCGTCGTAGGCACCGAGGGCGAGGATCCAGCCGACGCCGGCAGCGCCGAGACCTGTGCCCACCTTGATGCCGAAACTGTTCGCCGCATTCGCCATGCCCACCAGACGCTTGCCCTGCTTCCACTCGCCGTAGGTGATGGTGTTGGTGACCAGCACGCCGCCGATGGCCATCATCGGGATGGTGGCGAAGGTGACCAGGGAACCGAAGATGAGCAGCGCCCAGAGGTCGTAGGGGAACACTGCGCGGACCACGCTGGCGGCGATGCCGATGAGGAGGCCGATGCGGACCGTGCCGGTCGCCCCGAAGCGCTTGACCATGGGGGCGATCAGGACGAAGCCGACCACCACCGGGACCAGGCCGACGGCACCCAGGATGGCCATCAAGTTCTCGTCGCCCAGAATCCATTTCACGTAGTAGATGCTGGAGCCGGCGGCGAGCCCGTAGACGATGTTGACCAGGGCCATCACGCCCAGCATGATCACCCAGTACTTGTTGCGGAACAGCATCCCCAGTCCCTCGAGGAAGGGGACGCGCTGCTGGGCTTCCTGAGGAGTGTCGGCGTTGCGTTCCGGGTTGGCGAGGAACGCCACGACCAGCCCGATCGCACCCACGGCGCCGATGCAGACGGCGAAGATGACCCACGCCCGCTGGTCACCGCCGAGCGCGTTGGTGATGGGGATGTAGCCGATGACGATGACCATGCCGAGCAGGTAGCCGAACACGGCCCGGACGACGCCCATCTTCGAGCGCTCCTCCGTGCTGCGGGTGGTGTAGAAGAGCATGCTGCCGAAGGGGATGGCCACTGCGGTGTAGACGATCGCCGTTGCGAACGCGTTGGTCGCCAGGGCGTAGGCGAACTTCGTGCCGTCGCTGCCTCCGGCCGGAACGGTGAACATGAGGACGACGGCGAGGAAGGTGGGGCCCGCCATCCACAACAGCCATGGTCGGGCCCGGCCCCACCGCGAGCGGGTGCGGTCCATGACCCAGCCCATGGCGAGGTCCGTGAACGCGTCGAGGAGTCGTGCCACGAACATGACGGTGCCCGCGGCAGCCGCCGCGATCCCAACCTTGTCCGTGTAGAAGTAGACGAGGATGCCCACCATTCCGGTGAGTGCATTGAGGCCCAGCTGCGCGGCGCCGTCGCCGAGGTAGTTGTGGGCTCGCATCGTCTTCTGGATGCCTTGCGTGTCGAGGCCGAGTGGCTTCTTTGCCATGGCTTTGCCTGTTCTTTCCGTGTGGGTGCCGAAGGGTGTCAGGAGTTGTTGATGAGGGTGTTCTCGAGGTCCGAGCGGAACGCATCAGTGGCGCCGGGCACGAAGTCGAGCATCGTGCTCAGCGAGATGGACCTGGCCTGGGGGTCGTTCCCGTCGATGGGGATCCCCGGGAGATGGGTGGCGAAGACCGCGGTGAGCGCCTGCCAGGTCTTCGAGTCCGCGGCGAGTTCGGACAGCGGGGTGTCCATCGTGAACTCGGGCCGGACGTCGTGGTCGGCCGGGAGGTCGTAGGTCCAGGTGTGATTGCCGGGCCCGACCGTGACCGACGGCTCGGGGCTCAGCGGAAGCACGACGTCGGCCTCCGCGCCCTCCGGGATGACGGCGTCGACGGTGATCCGGCCCGCCTCGATTCGCCAGCCGGCCTCGGCCCGCCCCAGCACGGTGTCGTGGCTGGCGCGGGCGTGGGTGAGGCCGCCGCCCGGCTTCGGTGCGACCCGGATCCGACGCCAGCCGGCCTCGGTTGCCGCGAGCCCCGCCACAGTCCCGTAGAGCCAGGCGACGACGCTTCCCAGCGCGTAGTGGTTCAGCGACGTCATCCCGTGGTCATTCAGTTCACCGTCGGGGGTGATGGCGTCCCAACGTTCCCAGATGGTGGTGGCGCCCATGCTGATCGGGTATAGGAACGACGGGCACCTGGGTTCCATCAGGAGTTCCCAGGCCGTTTCGAGCTGACGGGCGCGCTCCAGCGCCGGCAGCATGAACGGGGTGCCCGCGAAGCCCGTGGAGATGGTGTTCCCGGCCTCCCGGGTGAGGGCCGCGAGCCGCTGGCCCGCCTTCGCGACCTGGTCCGCGTCCAACAGGTCGAAGCAGATCGCCAGTGCATAGGCGGTTGCGGACTCGCCGGTGACCCGACCCGAGGCCGTCACGTGCTCCCGCCGGAACGCGTCCCGGACCCGCGTGGCAAGGGCCAGGAACTCCTCGGCGTCGTCGTCGCGGCCGAGCAGCTTCGCGGCCTCGGCCATTTGTTGGGCGGTCCGGGCGAAGAACGCGGTGGCCACCAGGTGGCGGTCGGTCTTGCCGCCGGCGGGGTTGTCCTGCGGCGCGTCGGGGTCCAGCCAGTCACCGAACTGGAAGCCGGTGCTCCACAGGCCCTCGTAATCGAGGAGCTCTGCCACGCTGCGGGTGAAGGTGGCCATCGAGTGGTACGACTGCTCCAGGATTGCGACGTCGCCGTACTCCGCGTGCAGCACCATCGGGAGGTTCACTGCCACGTCGCTCCACAGCGCAGTCGGGGAGGAGGGTGCGCTGCTGACGTCGGGGACCACCCACGGGACGAACCCGGACGCGGCTTGTTCCGTCCGCACGTCCAGCAGCCAGGTGGACAGGAAGTCACGGACGTCGTGCAGGAGGACCGCGGTGGGGGCGAACGCGTTGATGTCGCCCGTCCAGCCCATGCGCTCGTCGCGCTGCGGGCAGTCGGTGGGGACTCCGACGAAGTTGCCGCGCATGGACCACACGGCGTTCTCGTGGAGCTGGTCCAGCTCGGGGCTGGAGGACTCGAACCAGCCGGCGCGGCGCATACCGGAGTGGACGACGACGGCCAGGACGTCGTCGGGCTCGAGCCCGGACGAGAGGCCTGCCACCTCGGCGTAGCGGAAGCCGTGGAAGGTGAAGCGCGGCTCGAACGTGGCCGCCTCGGGACCGCCGACGACGAACGTGTCGGTGGCCTTCGCCGTGCGCAGGGTGCGAAGGTCCAGCTCCCCGTCGATGAGCAGTTCTGCGTGCCGCAGTGTGATGCGGTGGCCGGGCTGCTCCCCACGGACCGTGAGCCGCAGCCAGCCTGTGAGCACCTGGCCGAAGTCGACGACGAACCTGCCGTCGCCCTTGTCCACGATCTCTCGCGGGGAGATCTCCTCCGTCCGCGTGATGGGTGCGGTGGTGGGGCGGGCCAGGGCGTCGTGGTCCCAGTCGAAGCGGACCGCCGGGGTCCACTCGCCCCCGGTCGTGCCGGGCCGGCACCAGCCGGGCTGTTCCAGCGTCGCGTCGTAGGTCTCGCCGTCGTAGATGCTGTTGGCGCGCACCCCGCCGGTGCCGGTGAGGAAGGACTCATCGGTGCCGATCACCTCGGTGCGGTCACCGTAGTCAAGTTCGAGTTGCAACAGCACTGCGGGTTGTTCTGACCAGTGGTGGGACTTGCCCTCCCAGCCGATCCGCCCCACCGCCCAGCCCTGCCCGACGATCGCGCCGATGGCGTTCGCGCCGTCGGTCACCAAGTCAGTCACGTCGTGCGTGCTCACCACCAGCCGGTGCCTGTAGGACGACCAGCCCGGTGCCAGCACCTCGCTGCCCACACGCTGACCGTTGAGGTGGACCTCAACGAGGCCGACGGCGGTGCTGCGGAGGGTGGCGCGTCGTAGTCCGTCGGCGACCGCGAACTCGCGCCGGACGTACAACGCGGGATCCTCGGCGGCGCCGCACGGGCGCCGGGAAGTGATGAAGTGTGCATTCACACCGGTGGCTGCGAACATCCGCTGGACTCCTTCGTCAGTCAGTTACTTGCGCGCGCAAGTAGCTTCTCAGATCCCAGAGGCAGAAGCAATACGTTTCAAAAATCTCCTTTGTCGGCTGCCCGCCAACGCCGGCCGAATGTCCGACGCTAGGCGTTCCAGTTGGTGGGTCCCGCGCCGCCGGCGGTGTACTCGTCCATCGGCACCAGGTTCTGCTGCCACGCCTCCAGGACCGGTTCGACGATGCGCCAGCACTCCTCGGCGACGTCGCCGCGGACGGTCAGCAGCGGGTCGCCGCGGAAGATGGAGTCCAGGATCTCGCCGTAGGGCTTGAGCGGGCTCTCGGCGAGCTCGGTGGACAGCACGGAGCGGCTGAGCTCGAAGCGGTCCACCTCGAGGTTGGTGGACAGCCCCAGCTTGATGTTGGCCGGCTTCATGCCGATGCTCAGCACGTTGGGCGGGACGTTCGTGAAGCCCTCGGGCACGTGGTCCACGGGACGGAAGACGACGGTGATGCCGTTTCGGGCGTCGCCGAGCGCCTTGCCGCTGCGCAGTCGGAACGGGACGCCGGCCCAGCGGTCCGTGTTGATGCGGACGGTGATCTCGGCGAGTGTCTCGGTGTTGCGGGATCCGTCGACGCCGTGCTCGTCGACGTAGTTGGGGATGGCCTCGCCCTTGATGGTGCCCGCGGTGTAGCGGGCGCGGCGCGACGACGTCACCGGGTCGTCGTCCCACAGGTGGGTGTGGCGCAGCATGAGCGCGATCAGGTCACGGACGTCGCGTTCGCCCAGCGACGGCGGCTCCTCCATCGCGAACAGTGCCAGCACCAGCAGCAGGTGGCTCTGGATCATGTCCCGCAACGCGCCCGCGCCGTCGTAGTAGCGGGCTCGGTCCTCCAGCGCGAGTGCCTCGTCGACGATGATCTCGACGCGCTCGATGTTGCGGTTGTTCCAGGCGTGCTCGAACACCCGGTTGGTGAACCGCAGGCCGAGCAGGTTGAGCACCACGGACTTGCCGAGGAAGTGGTCGATGCGGAAGACCTGGTTCTCCGGCACCAGGTCCGCCAGTAGGTGGTTCAGTTCGCGGGCGGTCTCGAGGTCGGAGCCGAACGGCTTCTCCAGCCCCAGCCGAAGCCCTGCCGGCACCTCCGCCATGCTCCTGAGGGCCTTGCACACCTCCATCGTGATCCGGGGTGGCAGTGCCATGTACAGCACCGGCGCCTCCCCGAGGCCGCGGACGAACGTGTGCAGCGCGTCGTCGTCAGTGAGGTCCACCTTCTCGTAGCGGGTGGTGGCGATCACCCTCTCGATGCTCGCCCTGGGGCACTGGCCGCCCATGGCCTCCCGAACCCGGGCGACCCACTCGTCGTGGGACAACTCGTCCACCGCGCACCCGACCAGCGTCACCTCGTAGTCCGGTCTGGTGTTGAGCAGCGTGCCCAGGCCCGGCATGAGGAGTCGTTGGGCCAGGTCGCCGGAGGCTCCCAGGATGGCGAGGGTGACTGGGGTCATTTCCCCACTGTAGGCACGGCCGGGGTGGCGGCGCGGGGATGTGGAAACACCGCGTCCCTGCAGCCGGGCGGGTCAGGAGTCGGCCGACTCGCAGAGTTCGTCGGGCAGCGGGGCCAGGAGGGTGAGGGTGGCCCGTGTGGCGTTTGTGGCGCGGAACCGGATCCCGTCCCGGTCGGAGACGACGACGTTGCCGCCGCCGGCATCCTTGAACACCTGCTCGGGGGCGGGGAGGTCGTGGCCCTCGAGCGTCGCTGCGTAGGTGGCGAGGAACACGTCGGCATCGACGTCGAACCCGCCCTCGATGAACTCCTTGTTGGTGTCGCTGAGGTACAGCGCGCAGACCTCACCCGATGCGGTCGGAAGCAGCGAGACCTCCTGCAGGAGGCCCTGCCAGGTCAGCTCCTGCCCGTTCACCTCCGACGCCGCCGTCCGCGCGTCGGCGAAGAGGCCCGAGAACTGGTCCACGGCCTCGTCGACGCCGACGCCGAGTTCCGTCCCCGCCGGCGGGTCCCACTCGGGGACCCTGTCCGCCCCCGTGGGTGACGGCGACGGCGCGGGGGTAGGCGAGCAACCGGCCAGGGCCAGGGCCGTCGCCGCAGCGGCCGCGACGCCCAGCCACCGGGTGAGCGTCATGCCCGGACCGTGACGTAGGCCTTGGCGTAGCCGGCCAGGTGCAGCGTGAGCAGTGCGCCGTCGCCGTGCGGCGACTCGATGCGCCACTCGGCCCACTCCTTCACGTCGAAGCCGGGCACCTCTTCGAACCCGTTGTTGCGCAGCAACTGGTTGATGCGGCGCACCAGCGGTGGGGCGTCGATGACGGCCAGGGCCACACCGCTGCCGAAGATCGGCCCGACGCGGACCGCCAGCTCGTCGTCGGTGAGGGCGGTGTCCGCTCGTTCCTTCCACAGCAGCGGGCCGATGGTGGCCTCGATCAGGTCCTGCAGCTCGTCGAGCACCGGCCCGTAGCGTCGGGAACAGTCCTGCAACACGTCGTCGTTCATGGTGTCCTCCTCACTCGCCCGGGATCTGCATGACGCCGTTGAGCCAGCGCTGGTACTCGTCCTCAGTCAACATGATGGTGTGGTCCGCCGCGCCCGGGCCGTGCGGGTTCTTGAGGATGATGCGGCCGTCCGGCGTGAAACCGGTGACGCTGTAGGCGTGGCCGCCCTGCAACTTCTTGTCATCCGGCATGTTGTCCGGCTGCTGCTCCGGCGCGTTCGTCGTCGCCACCATGACCGCCCCGGGCGGGTTGGCCTCCAGGGTCTGGCGGATGCTGTCGAAACTGGTGTTGGCGGCCTGCGTCTCGACGTAGTTGCCGGGGCCGAGCACGATCTTGGCCGTGAGCTCGAAGTTGCTGCTGGTGATGTCCGGGTAGACCTGCCGCAGCGCCTGCGAATAGATGGAGAGGTAGGTGGGGTCGTCGGTGTAGGTGTGGCGGGGCACGGCCTCGCTCGGGTCGCCGAAGTTCGGGCCCAGGGTGCGGGGGTCCACGTTGGTGACCACCTTCTCACCGGTCTCCGGGTCGTAGAGCGTCACCTCGTAGGTCTGTGTGACCGGGTCCCACACCATGTGCTCGGCCAGGTGCTCCGGGTGGGACGACGACATGCTCATCAAGGGCGTGAGCCACGCGCAGAACCCGACCGACCCCTGTGAGGTGTTGAACGCCTGGTCCTGCAGGCCCTCCGGGCTGAGGTCCAGCGGCCCCAGGTCGAAGTCGTCCACCTTGAGCCCCAGGGCCGCGGCCAGGGCCGTGGCGGCCGTGCGGTCCACCACCGTCGCGGCCTGCAACAGGGCCTTGACGTGGGCGGAGACAGCGTTGGCCAGGGAGCGCAGTTTCAACGCCCTGATCGGGTCGGTGAGGATCACGCCGAGCTTCGGGCGCGCGTTGCCGGAGTCGGAGACCACGAGGTCATTGCTCGCCGCCATCGCCAGCACCGAGGCCAGCTGCGCCTGCAGCTTCGTCATCTGGTCCGCTGCGCCGCTCAGGATGTCCGCCAGGCCGGGCGCCGCCGCGCCGAAGCGCTCCACGTCGTCGGCCTGCTCCTCGCAGCGCTGCGCGATCATCGCGCCGATGTCGTCGCGCCAGGCCTGCCGGACGGCCGCGGCCATGTTGCGCAGGGACTGCGCCTGCGCGTCGGACAGGCTCGCGGTGGTGCGCAGCGACGTCGCGGTGGTGTCCCAGACGATGCGGTTGAAGCCCTCGAGCTCGGGAACCGTGATGGTCACGCGCCGCCACCCAGCCACGGGAACTGGGCGGCCGCGGCCGTGTTGCGGGCCTCCACCTCGGTGATCGAGTCGGCCGAAGCCTTCATGCCCTCGGACAGCTCGTCCAGGTTCGCGGCGAGCTTGCCGGCCTGCTCCTGCAGGTGCGGCAACAGCTGCGCCACCACCTGGTCCACGGCGAACGTGCCGCCCGCGGGAGAGTGGAGTTCGTGCGTCAGTTGCCGCATCGCGTCGGCTGATTCCGCCGCCTTGCCGGCCTGCGCCCGGACCGCGTCCGGTGAGACGTCCAGTGCCATTTCATCTCCTTCGTAGACCTGTCAAGGGTAGGAGGAGGGCAGGTCAGCGCTCGGGTCAGCCGGACGCGCTGAGCCGGCGCACTTGGCTCCGTCTCCGGTGCCAACTGCGCCAGCCAAGTGCGCCACCTTGTTTGAGTGGCGCACTCGGCTCCGTCTCCGGTGCCGAGTGCGCCGGCTACGGAGTCACTACCTTTATAGTTTCCCCATGCCCTCGCTGCGAGACCGCGCCCTCGACGCCGCCATCGAACTGCTCGGTACCAAGGGGCTCAAGGCCCTCACCCACCGCCGCATCGACCAGCAGGCCGAACTGCCGCCAGGTTCCACCTCCAACTACTTCCGAACCCGCGGAGCCCTCGTCGCCGGTGTGCTGGACGCCATCCTCCAGCGCGAGATGGCAGGTGCCGGTCCCGCGTTCGTCCCCCGCAGCGCGGACGAGTTCGTCGACGGCGTGGTGGCGCTGCTGGACCGCACCATCGGCGAGCAGCGAGTCCTCACATCCGCCCGGCTCGCGCTGTTCATGGAGGCCAGCCACGACGTCGCGCTGCGGGAGAGGCTGACCGCTGGTCGCGCCCAGTTCGCGGCCGTCCTCGAGCCGGTCCTGGCCGTGCTGGGGGCGTCCGATCCGCGGGTCGGCGCCCAGACCGTGATGGCCTGTGCCGAGGGGTTGATCCTCCATCGCATCGCACGGGGCGACGACGCGGACGTCCGACCCGTGGTCGAGGCGGCCGTCCGCGGGGCGCTTGGCTGAGCTTGGCCCTTCCAGGCTCGCTGCCGCTCGCTCCTCAGGGCGACTGGACTGAGCGCGGTCAGTCGCGCCAGGTGCGCCACAGGTGGGCGTACTGGCCGTCGAGTTCGAGGAGCTCGTGGTGGTCCCCGAGCTCAACGATGCGGCCGCCGTCGACCACGGCGATCCGGTCCGCGTCGTGCGCCGTGTGCAGCCGGTGGGCGATGGCGATGACCGCGCGACCCTCCAGCAGCGCCGCCATCGAACCCTCCAGGCTGCGTGCCGACGACGGGTCGATCAGCGACGTCGCCTCGTCCAGCACCAGCGTGTGCGGGTCGGCGATGATCAGCCGGGCAAGGGCCACCTGCTGCGCCTGGGCGGGCGTCAGCGTGGCCTTGCCGTGGCCGAGTTCGGCGTCCAGCCCGCCGGGCAGGCGGGACACCCAACCCCAGGCGCCGACGGTCACGAGCGCCTGCTGCACCTCGGCGTCGGAGGCGCTGGCCTCGCGGGCGAGCACGACGTTGTCGCGCACGGTGCCGACGAACACGTGGTGCTCCTGCGTCACCAGCGCCACCTCGGTGCGCAACCGGTCCAGCGGCAGGTCCATCACGTCGACGCCGCCGACGGTGACGTCACCCGTGCGCGGCCGGTTGATGCCGGCGACGAGCCTGCCCAGCGTCGACTTGCCCGAACCCGACGGTCCGACGATGGCGAGCCGCTCGCCGGGACGCAGGTTCACGTCGACGCCGTGCAGCACGTCCACGCCCTCCCGGTAGCCGAACCGCAGCCCGTTGCCGGTGAGCTTCACGCCGTCGGGCTGGGCCTGGCCGGGGGTGCGGTCATCCTCGAGTTGGGCGACGCCGATCAGGCGCGCCGTCGCGACGATGCCCAGCTGCAGCTGGTCCAGCACCGCGATCACGCGGTCCAGCGGACCCTGCAGCTGCGAGACGAACAGCGCCGCCGTCGTGATCTGGCCGATGCTCACCCAGCCCTGCGAGTGCCCCCACACGCCGAGCAGCACGACGCCCACCAGCGGCAGCTGGAACGACGAGTCCACCATGGCGAACAGCATGTTGCGCAGGGTCATGGTGTAGCGCTCGGCCTGCGCAGAGACCTCGGTGTCCTCGTCCAGTTGCGCGTTGCGCTGCCGGCCCAGGCCGAGGGCCTCGACGGTGCGGGCACCCTCCACCGTCTCCGTGGTGGTGGAGTTGATGACCGAGTACGAGGCGGACTCGGTGATGTAGCCGGCGGTGGCGCGCGCCAGGTAGTAGCGGCCGCCGAAGAACATGATCACCGCGGTGCCCAGCATGGGCAGCGCCAGCAGCCACGAGTTCACCACCATCGCCGTGAGCGTGGCGCCGATCATGACCGCGGACACGATCAGGTTGGGGAACGCCCAGCGCGCCGCGCCCGCCATCTTGCTGACGTCGGAGGTGATCCGGGTCAGCAGGTCACCGGAGCCGGATGCCTCCACGTGCCCGAGGGGGAGACGCAGCACGATCCGCACCACCTCCTCGCGGGCGGCCGCGAGCAGGTCGTAGCCCAGCACCGCCGACGCACGCCGGGCGCCGAACGTCAGCAGCGCCTGCGCCAGCACCACGCCGGCGATCAGTGCCACCATCGTCGTCAGCCCGGAACGGCCGAGTGCCCCGCCGGTCACGTCGTCAACCAGCTGGCCCAGCAGCAGCGGGGCCACCAGGCCGGCGCCGGCGGCGGCGACGTTCAGTCCGATCGCCCAGGCCAGCGCGGCCCGTCGGGTCTTCAGCAGCTGGCCGAGGAACCCGGCCGCCTGCCCGGAGGTGGCGACGGGGAACCCGCGCTTGGGTGCGCGGGCGTCGTCGTAGACCTCGCGGGCCGTGGCCGAGCGGACCTCGTGCCGGTGCCGGAACGCGGCCCACCGACGGCGCGGTCCGGCGCCGACGGGCACCTCCAGCCCCTCGGGCAGGCGCGCGACGGCGGGCCCCTCACGCCAGGTGTCGGCGGAGGTGGCCGTGAGCAGTTGCTCACTCATCGTCTTCCTCCATGCCGCGTGCGATCACGCGGCGGTAGTCGGGATTCTCGTGCAGTTGGGCGTGGCTGCCGCGCGCCACCTCGCGGCCCTCGCTGAGCACGGCCACCTCGTCGCAGTGCCGCAGCAGCAGCGGCGAAGCCGTCACGACGACGGTGGTCCGGCCCGCGCGGTGGCCGGGCAGCCGCTCGGCGATCCGGGCCTCGGTGTGGGCGTCCACCGCGGAGGTGGGTTCCACCAGCACCAGGACGTCCGGGTCCAGCAGCAGTGCACGCGCGAGGATGACCCGCTGGCGCTGCCCGCCGGACAGGCCGCGGCCCTTCTCGTCGATGCGGCCCTGCCAGCCCTCGGCCAGTGACGCGTAGATGTCCTCGGCCGATGCCACCCGCAGGACCTCCTCGGCCTCGGCGCGGGAGTGGGTTCCCCACGGGTCGACGGCGCTCTGCAGAGTGCCGGCGAACAGGATGGCGCCGGTGTGGGAGACCATGACGCGGCGCCGCAGGTCCGCGACGTCGAGCTGGGCGTAGTCCACGCCGTCGGCGGTGACACCCCACGGGCGGGCCGCGGCCTCGGCGTCCTCGCGGGCGCGGCGACGTCGGTCGGCCAGCTTCTCCTTGCGGGCCCTCCGCTTGGCGCGGCCCTTGAGCTCCTCGTCGTCGCCCTGCTCCTGGGCGCCGTCGGGCAGGTAGCGGCCGAGCCGGTCCGCGAGCGCGGCCGACGCGTCGGGGTCCTCCGAGACGATGCCCAGCATCCGGCCGGGGTGCACGGTGACGCCGGAGGCCTCGTCGTGCAGCACCGGGGCGGGCCCGAGCTTGCCGGTGGCCGGGGCCCACGGGACGTCGGCGCCGAGCAGTGCGATGGTCTTGCCCGCCGACACCAGGCCCTGCACCCACTTCTGCGCGAAGTCGAAGAAGGTCTGCATCGGCGAGGTCAGGAACACGGCGTAGCCGAAGAAGCTGATCAGCTGGCCCACGCTCAGGGTGCCGTCGAGCAGTTGCAGCGCGCCGAGGTATACCAGCGCCACCAGCAGCAGACCGGACAGCAGGATGCTGATGGCCTCCACCACCGCCTGCCACGTGCCCAGGCGGACACCGAGGCGGCGGACCTTCTGCGACTGCCGCTCGTAGTTGCCCGCGAACGTGCGCTCACCACCGACACCGCGGAGGATCCGCAGCCCCGTGGCGATGTCGCTGGCCAGCGACGTCAGGGTGGAGCCCTCCGTGCGCTCGTCGGCCTGCGCCCTCGTCAGGGGACGCAGCACCGGCGCCGACGCCGTCATCAGCAGCGGCACCGCCACCAGCACCACCGCACCCAGGAAGGGCGACGTCGTCAGCATCAGCACCGAGGCCAGCAGGAAGCTGGCGGCGGCCGCGATGACGTGTCCGAAGGCGTCGATGGTGGCTCCGAACTGGTCGCTGTCCGAGGCGGAGACGCTGAGCACCTCGCCGGTGGGGACGCGCCGGTTCAGGACGTGGCCCAGGTGGACCGACTGCCGGGAGACGCGACGCTGGAGGCCGTAGATGCCCAGCAGCCACATCCGCACCGCGAAGGTGTGGAAGCCGATGCCGCCCACCACGCCGACGACGATGACGCCCAGCAGGGCCGCCACCCAGCCGAGGGCGGCCGGGACGCCGCCGGCCACCCCGGCGTCGATGGCGCGGCCCAGCAGCCACGGTGTGACCGAGGCGGGGATCAGCCAGGTGGCGGCGGCCAGTGTCATGGCCGGGACCACCCAGCCGTAGGAGCGGATCAGCCAGAACAGGAACCGGCTCGGGGAGCGGACATCCGGGCGTGAGTCGGCAGGGATGGCGGGCGGGAAGTCGAAGCGGCCGCGCTGCGGTGCAAGCATGAGTGGGGGTCCTGACGGACGGCGTCGATTCTCGACGCGAAAAGCGATGGAGGAGTTGGGACGCTCGTGGGCGTCAGGTGGGCATGGCCCGGCGCGGCTCGGTCAGCCTGCGAACGTGCGCGGCCGACCGAGGATCACAGTGTTGATGATGCTCAACATGCTGCGCACCTCCTCCGAATCGACAACGCGTAAACGCTAGTCCCGGGTCCGTTTGGTTGTCAAGACATACTCCGATTCTGGGTCGCGGCGCCGCTCTGGCGTGCCGCAGGCCTGTCCGTTCGCACCGACGTTGGAACGCCGACGCGAACGGACGGGCGCGCACTTCGGGGGCCGCGGTGACCCGCTCAGACCAGTTGCAGCGTCGTGAGGCAGGTGGGGTCCTCGGTGCCGGCGGTTGAGATGGGCGCGCTGGCGGACCTGCCGTCGGAGGTCACGGTGAGGGTCGCGTCCAGATCCCGCGGCAGCCAGAGGCCGAGGAAGCCGTTGGCGTAGGTGGTGGTGGACTCGTCGACGACGGTCTCGCCCGTCTGGTTGTCGGTGACCGTGACGTGCACGTCGGCGCTCTGCAGCTCGCCGGTGCAGGTGGTGAGGCTGTGGAAGTGGCAGTCGTGGGTCTGCGACACGTAGGGCGCGAACGAGAGGTAGAAGCTGTCCTCGGGCATGGGCAGGGCGACCTCGCTCGAGGTGTCGGCGAACACAACCTCATTCGGGCGGATCGACACCATCAGCTCCGTCGAGCGATCGGCCAGCGGGGTGGTGTCCAGCCGCTCGATGATCTGGGTGACGTCGAGCCCGGCCAGGCCGTGGGCGGCCAGGAAGGCGTCGGTGTCGGTTCCGAAGGAGGTGGCCGACGTCGAGTGCTCGGCCGTGTTGGGGGACTGGGGTTCGGTGACGGCGCAGGCGGTCAGGGTGAGGGTGGTGGCAAGGGCTGCAGCAGCGAGCGCCGCGAAACGGTTCTTCATGGGGTTCCTGGTTTCTGTTCGAGTGTTTGCGTGGTGGTTCGGTGCCCGCGGCCACCGACGTCGGGGCCGCGGCACTCGACTCTCACGTGCGGCTGATGCAGAGGACCAGTGGTGATGGCGGGGTGCGTCTGGCGATGGCGCGCTGATGAGGGAGGGGATCGGCGACGAAGCGGGCTGTCGCACGCCGCCCGGAGCCGCGTGGCAGTGCGAGCACGATGATGAAGGCCAGCAGGGCCATCACGCACGCCATCGCCATCGCGTGGCCGGGATGGTGGCCGTCCACGACGACGGGGCTGGCGGTGTGCTGACCTCCGACGTCGTCGGCGCCGTGGTGCACTGCCGTGGCCCCGGCGGGGGACGGTTCGTGCGAGCCGGCCGTGGCGTTCAACGTGCACATGGTCAGCAGTCCGATGGTCACGGCGATCGCCAGCAGGCCGCCGAGCAGGAGTGGGCGCAGACCTGCCCTGCGTCCACTCCCAGCTCGAACTGTCAAGACTGTCACGCTGCCAATCTATCGGCCACACCCTTGGAATATACCCCCAGGGGGTATAGGGTGACGGTATGGACACCCACGGACAGCACATGACCCGGGCCGAGAGCAGTCACCGCGACGATGAACATGCCGACCACGCCACGCCGGGTGGCCACTCGCACGCCGGGTCCGAAGTCCACTCCGGCCAAGGCGGCCATGCGGGTCACGGGGACCACTCCGGCCAAGGCGACCATGCGGGTCACGGTGGTCACGGCAACCATGTCGCCCAGTTCCGCCGGCTGTTCTGGATCATGCTCGCCCTGGCCGTCCCGGTGGTGGCGCTCAACGACATGTTCGCCTCCCTGATCGGCTACGAACTGCCCGATGTCGCGTGGCAGCGCTGGGTCTCCCCGCTGCTCGGCACCGTCCTCTACGTCTGGGGTGGCAGGCCGTTCCTGTCCGGAGCGGTCTCGGAGATCCGCTCCCGCAAGCCGGGGATGATGCTGCTGATCGGCCTGGCCATCACCGTCGCCTTCGTCGCCTCCTGGGGCGCGTCGCTGGGCATCCTCGACCACCAGTTGAACTTCTGGTGGGAGCTCGCCCTCCTCGTGGTGATCATGCTGCTTGGCCACTGGATCGAGATGCGCTCCCTCGCGCAGACCACCTCCGCGCTGGACTCCCTCGCGGCGCTGCTGCCGGACGAGGCTGAGCGGGTCGACGGCGACGCGGTGGTTCCGGTTTCGCCGTCGGAACTGGTGGTGGGTGACGTCGTGCTCGTGCGGCCCGGTTCGGCCGTGCCTGCGGACGGCCGCATCGTCGACGGCGGCGCCAGCATGGACGAGTCCATGGTCACCGGCGAGTCCCGCACCGTTCGCCGAGGGGTGGGCGAGTCCGTCGTGGCGGGCACCGTCGCCACCGACTCCGGCCTGCGGGTGGAGGTCACCGCCACCGGCGACGACACCGCGCTCGCCGGCATCCAGAAGCTCGTTTCCGACGCGCAGAACTCCTCCTCGCGCGCCCAGCGGATCGCGGACCGGGCCGCCGGGTGGCTCTTCTGGTTCGCGCTCGGCGCGGCCGCCGTCACCGCCGTCGTCTGGGCGGTCCTCGGGATGCCCGGCGCCGCCGTCGTCCGGACCATCACCGTCCTGGTCATCGCCTGTCCCCACGCGCTGGGCCTGGCCATCCCGCTGGTGGTCTCCATCGCCACCGAGCGCGCCGCCCGCGCCGGGGTCCTCGTCAAGGACCGGCTCGCGCTCGAGTCCATGCGCGGCGTGGACGCCGTCCTGTTCGACAAGACCGGCACACTGACCAAGGGCGAGCCCGCAGTCACCGGTGTGGCCCCCGTCGATGGCCGGACCGAGGGCGAGCTGCTCGCCCTGGCCGCGGCGGCAGAGGCCGACAGCGAGCATCCCCTGGGCAAGGCGATCGTCGCTGCCGCCCGGGAGCGTGGGGTCCAGGCGCCCGCGTCGACGGACTTCTCCTCCTCGCCGGCGGTCGGTGTCAGCGCGCGCGTGGATGGCGTCGTCGTCGAGGTCGGTGGCCCCGGCCTGCTCGATCAGCACGGCCTCGAGGAACTGCCCGTCGCGCAGGAGTGGCGTCGCGAGGGCGCAATCATCCTCCACGTGCTCGCCGACGGTGCCGCCATCGGGGCGCTGCGGATGGCCGACGAGATCCGGCCCGAGTCCCGAGCCGCCGTCGACGCGCTGCACGCAGCCGGGGTCCAGGTGGCCATGATCACCGGCGACGCCCGCGCCGTCGCCGAGTCAGTCGCCGGCGAACTCGGCATCGACCGCGTCTTCGCCGGCGTCCGGCCCGAGGACAAGGCCGCCAAGGTCTCCGAACTGCAGTCCGAGGGGCGCCGCGTGGCGATGGTGGGCGACGGCGTCAACGACGCCCCCGCGCTGGCCCAGGCCGACGTCGGCATCGCCATCGGGGCCGGCACCGACGTCGCCATCGGCTCCGCCGGAGTGATCCTCGCGAGCTCCGACCCGCGCGCCGTGCTCTCGGTCATCGAACTCTCGCGGGCCAGCTACCGGAAGATGAAGCAGAACCTGTGGTGGGCCGCAGGCTACAACCTGCTGTCCGTGCCGCTGGCCGCCGGAGTGCTGGCGCCGGTCGGGTTCGTGCTCCCCATGAGCGTCGGCGCCATCCTGATGTCCGCGTCCACCGTCGTCGTAGCGCTGAACGCGCAACTACTGCGCCGGCTGGACCTCGCGCCCGACGCCGTCGCGCGCCGGTTCCTCGAGGCGTAGTCGACCGTCCAGGCAGTTCCCACCAGGGCGCCCAGTGTGGAGATTCCGAGGGTTCACCGTCGGAAACGCCACGCTGAGCGGTCGGGTCGGCGGCGCGGCAGCAGACTCAGGGGCCAGGCGCGCACGGTGTGGTGATTCTGCGGGTTCACCATCGGAAACACCACGCCGAGCGACTGGGGCCCTACTTCTCGATCAACGCCACCCCGTGCGGCACGTGGAAGAACGCATCCGGATGCACGGACCAAGTTTCTCAGGCCTCGCGCCGGGAGATGAGGTCATCAGGCCTGGCGAGCCCTTCCTGCAGGAGGTTCTCCGCGAGCGAGGAGTGAGTGGTTCGTTCACCCCAGGTGCCTCCTCACCAGGCTGTGTCGTCCGGGGAGGAGAACGCCCAAGCCCGGGACAGGTACTGCACCGACGCCGGCTCCGCGCCGCTGGCGTTGACCCAGTGGCGCAGCCGGACGCCCGCGTCCGGTTCTCCTCCGTTTCGGCGGACCACCTCGCGGTAGATCGTGAGCCACTGCGAGATCCCGGGCATGGGCGGGTACCAGCGGAACCCGCCGAAGTCGGCCTCTGTCAGGCTCACGAGACCACCGGGTCGCACCACCCTGATGGCCTCGCCGATCGCCGCGACCGGTTCTCCGAGGTGCTGCAGGACCTGGTGCATGTGCACGGCGTCGAAGGTGTCGTCCTCGAACTGGAGGGCCGTGGCGTCGGTTATGACCACCTCGATGTTGGTCATTCCTCGCTGGGCTGCCTGGCGACGGGTCAGGGCCGCGGCCTCCTTTGTGACCTCCACGGCGGTGACTCGACCCGCGACCTGCGCGATACCACAGGTGATGGTTCCGACCCCGGAGCCCACGTCCAGCACGTGGTCCCCGGGGCCCAGGCGGGCCAGCAGGTCCGGAGCGCAGCGCTCCGCTGTGCGCCAGGAGTGGGAGCGCTGTATTGCTGTGGCGTAGCCGAGCGTGTACCTGGCCGAGTCGGGCCCGCTCAGGCGCGGGGGTTGAACGGGTCCTTGACGCCCTGTCCCATGTCCACCCAGACGCTCTTCTCCTCGGTGTACTCGCGCAACACGTCGGGTCCGTTCTCACGTCCGACGCCGCTCAGGTTGTAGCCGCCGAAGGGGGTGGAGTACCCGGTCTTGCGGTAATTGTTGATCCACACGGTGCCTGCCCGCAGCTTGGAAGCGACCCTGTGCGCACGGGCCACGTCCCCGGTCCACACCCCGGCCGCGAGCCCGAACTTGGTGTCATTGGCGATCCGGACGGCGTCCTCCTCGTCCTTGAACGGGATGACTGCCGCGACGGGACCGAAGACCTCTTCCCGGGCGAGCATCATATCGTTGTGCACGTCGGCGAAGACGGTGGGGCGCACGAAGAGTCCCTTGTCCATCCCGGGAACCGTGGTGGGGACGCCGCCGGCGACGAGCCGGGCGCCGTCGCCCTTGGCGGCCTCGAAGAAGGACAGGACCTTCTCGTACTGGGGGCGGGATGCGATGGTTCCCATCTGGGTGTCGTCAGCCATCGGGTCGCCCACCTTGATGGCATCGGCCCGCTTGCCGAGGGCCTCCACTACCTGCTCGTAGATGCCCTCCTGCACGAGGATCCGGGAGCCCGCCATGCAGGTCTGCCCACTCGCACCGAAGATTCCGGCCACGAGCCCGTTCATCGCGCTCTCCAGGTTGGCGTCCTCGAACACGATGTTCGGTGACTTGCCACCCAGTTCCAGGGTGACGCCCTTCAGGGTGTCGGCCGCGGTGCGGGCGATGGCCTGGCCGGTGCCGGTGGCTCCCGTGAACGCAACCTTCGCCACGTCGGGGTGGGAGGTCAGTGAGGTGCCCGACGGGCTGCCCCAACCCGTCACGACGTTGAACACGCCCGGTGGCAGGCCGGCCTCGGTGGCGAGTTCGGCGAACCTGATGGTGGACACGGGCGTGACCTCGGAGGGCTTCGCCACGACGGTGTTCCCGGCGGCCAGCGCCGGTCCGAGCTTCCACACCAGGAGCAGGATGGGGGAGTTGAAGGGGGTGATCGCGGCGACGACGCCGAGCGGGTCCCTAACGGTGTAGTTCATCATGCCGCGCAGGTGGAGGGGGTTGGTCGTCCCCGTCGGCATCTGCGCCAGGCCGGCGTAGTAGTTGAAGAACTCCGGCAACAGCTTGGACTGCCCCACCATCTCACGCAGGAGTTTGCCGTTCTCCCTGACCTGCAGTTCGGACAGCTCCTGGGCGTGTTCGCCGACGAGCCGACCGAAGTCGATCAGGAACTTGGCCCGGTCGGCGGCCCGCCAGTCGGCCCACTCCCCGGTGAAGGCGCGCTTGGCGCTCTGGACGGCAAGGTCGACATCCTCGGCCGACGCGTCCGGGACGCGTGCCCAGCACTCGCCGGTGGCGGGATTCTCGACGTCGATCAGGTCGCGCCCGGCTGGGACGGTGATCTCCCCGTCGATGTAGAGGCCGAAGGTTTCAGGGGAATTGTTCATCACTGCTTCCTTGTAGTGGTGGTGTCTCGGGTGAAGTTCTCTGCGGCGTACCGGTTGTCCAGGGCGTCGTACGCGGGCTTGCGGACGAGGCTCTGGCGGAGGTTCCAGTCAGCCAGATCGTCCAGCACGGACAACGTGTCCCCCTCGGTCTTCAGCGACCGGAGGACCTTGGTCATGCCGGAGATGCCGGCACGCATGGCGGCGTTGGCGTAGAGGACGATCGAGTACCCGAAGGACTCGAGGTCCGCGAGCGGGAGTTGGGGGGTCTTGCCCCCTTCGACGATGTTGGCCATCACGGGGCCGTCCACCCGCCGGGGGATCTCCTGCAGCTCCGAGGTGGAGATCGGGGCCTCGACGAACGCCACGTCGGCGCCCTCCTCCAGGTACAAGTTGGCCCGCTCGATGGCATGGTCCAGACCCGCGACGCTGCGGGCGTCGGTGCGGGCGATGATGAGGACCTCGTGGTCATCCCGGGCGTCGGTGGCGGCGTGGATCTTGCCCACCATCTCCGCTGCCGTGATGATGTCCTTGCCCTCGAAGTGGCCGCACCGCTTGGGCGTGACCTGGTCCTCGATCTGGAGGGCGTTGGCCCCGGCGCGGACCAGTTCCCGAACGGTTCTGGTCATGTTGATGGCGTTCCCGAACCCGGTGTCCGCGTCGACGAAGACCGGTAGGTCCACCGCGTCGCGGATGGCCGCCACGTGTTGGGTCAGTTCGGACAGGGATACGAGCCCGATGTCGGGCGCGCCCAGAAAGGTGTTGGCCACTCCCGCGCCACTGACGTAGAGGGCCTCGAAGCCAAGCTCCTCGATCACCCTCGCCGTCAACGCGTTGGGTGCCCCCGGAAGGAGTAGAGGGGGTTGGCCCCGCTGAACGCGTGACCGGAGGGATCCTTCCATCTAGCTCTCCTTTGAGTTGGTGGGCGGGGCATCGTCGCCTCCGACCATGATTGACGCGGCATTTCGGTAGGACTGCAAGAGGTGCTCCTCCAGGAGACGCACGGCATCCTCGGTCCGGTGCTCCACCAGGGCGCCGAGAACCTGCTCGTGCTCCTGGAGGGCCGCCTGTGCACGGGCCGGCACGCGGGCCGAGCGGAGGCGTGCGAGCTGGATGCGGCGCAGTGCCGATTCGTGCGCCTCGGTGACCGCGTGGCTGTGGGCCAGACTGACCAGCTTCCGGTGGAAGTCGCGATCGCTCGGGTAGCTGGCGGCGGTGTTGCGCAGTGCGGTCCGAGTCTCCTCCAGCATGTCCTTGAGCTCGCCCAGCTGGTCCTCGCGGACCTGCCGGACCGCCCAGGTCTCCAGGGCGATGCGGAGCGAGTAGAGGTCCCCGAGTTCCTCGTCGTCGAAGTTCTTGACGAAGGTTCCTCGGTGGGCCTTGACTTCCAGCAAACCCTCACTGGCAAGGCGTTGGAGCGCTTCACGGAGCGGGCCTCGGCTCACCTCGAGCGATTCTGCGAGGGCCACCTCGTTGATCCGTTCGCCGGCGGGGAGCTCTCCGTCGAGGATCATTCCTCGCACGGTCTGCTCCACCAATGTGGCGTACGTCGCCCTCTCCACTCTTCCCGAGTTACGGCTACTCATTCGGCGTTTCCTTCTTCCACGTCAACTGTTGACAGTTGGCAGTTAGGGTGTGATCATCACATCCTAAGGATTGGCAGTTGTCAATCACTTTCCGTCAAAGTGGATGGAGGAGCAGATGCAGCCACACGTTGCGTCCCGTCAACCCATTTCCCTGGTCTTGGTCGATCTCCAGCGCGGCATGTGCGACGACGACGGCCCTGCCGGTGCAGGCGGACTCGCCGCGGCCGTGCGAGAGGGCAAGGTGCTGGAGCATGCCGCCGAACTCCTGGCGGCGGCCCGGTCCCGGAACTGGGACGTGACGCACGTCCACCTCGCGTTCGATCCCTCCTACGGAAACCGGACCAACAGGACGGCACGCTTCGAGGGCCACGAGGAGGCGCGACGATTCGTCGCCGGCAGCGTCGAGAGCGAGATCCGTGGGGAAGTGCGGCCCGTCGAGGGCGAGCACGTCGTGGCGAAGGGCTCCGTCAGCCCCTTCGCGTCCACCGGGCTGCTGCAGGCCTTCCTCGCCCGGGGGACGGAGAAGCTCGTCATCGCGGGACTCGCGACCCACCTGGCGGTCGAGTCGGCAGCCCGGGACGCGGCCGACCGCGGACTTGATGTCTACGTGGTCGAGGACGCCTGCGCCACCCCCGTCCCGGAACTGCACCAGCATGCCGTCAGCAAGACCATCCCGAGTTTCGCGACGGTCGTGAGCACCGCCGATGTCCTGTCGGGGGCGGATTTCGCATGAGCTTCGACGTCGTCGTGGTGGGTGGCGGCCTGGCCGGCTGGACGGGCGCGGTCTCCGCAGCTGAGTCGGGCGCACGTGTCCTCCTCCTGGAGAAGACCCCGAAGGTCGGCGGGAGCACGGTGCTGAGCGGAGGGTTCTTCGCCCTCGCGGGCACCCCCGCGCAGCGTGCCCTCGGCATCCACGACGACGAGAATCTGCTTGAGCAGGACCTCCTGGAGGTGGGGGAGTACCGCAATGACAGGGAACTCGTGCATGCCTACGCCGCCGGGCAGTCCGAGTTCTGGAACTGGCTCACCACGCACGGCTGGAAGCCCCTCGACGTGGAGTTGAGCTCGGGCCAGTCCGCTGCGCGCAGCCACCGATCCAGCACCAGGGACTTCATCGCCGCACTGGTTTCGCAGGGTGTCGAACTGGGAGTCGAACTCCGCACCGACACGAAGGTCGAATCGCTCGCGTTCGAAGCCGGCCGCGTGGTGGGCGTCAACACCTCCGAAGGCGAGATCCTGGCCCCGGCAGTGGTGCTGGCCACCGGTGGTTTCTCCCGGAGCGAGGAACTCCTCCAGCAGTACTCCCCGCAGAACGTGCGCGCCGTCCGAGTCGGCGGCGTGGGATCGACGGGCGACGGCCTGCGCATGGCCCTCGACGTCGGTGCCGCCGCAAAGGACTTCGAGTTTATCAAGGGGACTTTCGGGACGCACCCCAGCACCACCACCGACGAGCACCAGTTCCTGCTGGCCTACTACCTCGGCGCCATCATCGTCGACGGCAGCGGCCGCCGGTTCGTCGACGAGTCCATCAGTTACAAGCTCATCGGCGACGCCTGCGTCGCCCTTCCCGCCCCACTGGCCTACCAGGTGTTCGACCAGGCGATCCTCGACGCCGCACCCGAAGGGGTGGCCCTGTTCGATCCCCGGCCGATGGTCGAGGAGGGGAAGATCCTGAAGGCGGACACGCTGGAGGGACTCGCCGGACGCATAGGCGTGCCGGTGCACGCCCTCGTCAGCACCGTCGAGCGCTACAACGACGCCGTGGCCCGCGGCGCCCGCGACGACTTCGGACGGGCGGGCCTGGTGAACGGGACCGGGGAGCTGGTCCCTCTCCGCCAGGCACCGTTCTACGCCTACCCGAGCACCACCGCACTGATCGCGACCTACTGCGGACTCAGCATCGACGCCACCGCACGGGTGCTGGACGCCTCCGGCGCCCCCATCCCCGGCCTGTGGGCCGTCGGCGAGGTGACCGGTGGGTTCCACGGAGCCGCCTACATGACGGGCAGTTCGCTGGGCAAGGCCGCGTTCTTCGGCATCGAGGCGGGCAGCCGTGCCGCCGCCCACGCACAGGAAGAGGTGAGGATCCCGTGACGACCCCCGAAGACCGGTTGGTCCAGTTCGTGGCCCGGGCACGGCAGGAGGACCCGTCCCCCGAGGTCCTCGAGAAGGCGGCCCTGTGCCTGCTCGACGGTCTCTCCCTGGCCAAGGCGGCAGCACAGCACGAAGTGGTCCTGGCGGTCCACGACGTCGTCGGCCTTCCCCGCATCTACGCCGCCACCAGCTGGCCCACCGGCGAGCGCTTCTCCGCCACCGACGCGGCCTTCGTCAACGGCGTGGCCATCCATGCGTTCTTCCAGGACGACACGGACATGAACACCTGGGGACACCCCGCCTCGGTCGTCATCCCGGCCGTCGCCGCAGCCGCGGAACTGGCTGGCCGCGACCTACGGGCCCTCCTTCAGGGCCTGGCCGTCGGCTACGCGACGATGGCGTGGCTCGCCGCACACGAGGAGATCGCGCGGCAGTTGGTGGAGGGTGGCTTCCGGGCCAGCCCGACTCTCGGGGCGATGGCCGCGGCCATGGGCGCGGCCACCGTGCTCCAGCTGGACCCCGAGCAGGTCAGGTCCGCGCTGGGAATCGCCGCCGACTCGCTCGGCGGGACGCTCGAGCCGGTCCGTTCGGGGGCCCAGGACTGGCGCCTCCAGAACGGCTTCGCCGCCCAGCGGGGGCTCGTGGCGGCCCTGACCGCCCGTCGCGGCGTCCGCGGACCGGAGCATCCGCTGATGGGGCCGAAGGGATTCCTCGCCACCTACGGTTCCGGTGCGGTGCCCGAGGGCTGGCACCGGCCGCCGAGCTTCGACGCCCTCCTGGAGGTGTGGTTCAAGCCCTACCCCATCCTCGGGGACAACATGGCCCCCGCCGTCGCCGCCTCCACCCTGACGGGGAAGGTCCCGGCGCAGGAGGTCGAGGAAATCACCATCGGCATGAACGCGCAGTTCGCCGAGTACCCCGGCACCCAGTACGCAGGCCCGTTCGAACGCGTGGAGCAGGGCATCGCGAGCACTGCCTTCGGAGTCGCGGCCGTCCTGCTGCACGGGCCGTTCCAGTACTCGCAGTATCCCGAGCTGCTCGAGGACGAGGACCTGCTGCGCCTGGTCTCACTGACCCGGATCGAACCGGACGCGGCCCTGGGGTACCTGGAGGGCAGCGTCTGCGTCCGGACCAAGGACGGGGAGGTCTCGGCGCGGGCCGACGACGCGCCCCGCGAGTCCTTCTTCCGGGATCGGGCGACGATGCTCGACTTCCTCGACCGCCGCCACCAACCAGACGTGTCCGAACTGGCCACCGACATCTTCCGCGCCCTCGACGGGGCTGACTGGCCCGGCCCGGAGCGCCTCACGAACCACGACAGGAGAACATCATGACCGGAACCTACGACGTGATCGTCGTCGGTGGCGGCGGCGCAGGCCTGACAGCCGCCATCTCCGCGGCACTCGACGGGGCCTCCGTGCTGCTCCTCGAGAAGCAGCCGGAACTGGGCGGGAACACCGCGCGCAGCATCGGCTCCATCCCCGGAGCCGGCTCCAGGCTGCAGGCGGAGGCCGGCATCACGGACTCACCCTCGCAGTTCATGTCCGACGTCGACGCGCAGACGGGAGGCTCGTTCAACGAGCGTGGCCTCGGGCTGCTGTCCGAACAGTCCGCGAGCCTGGTCCACTGGCTGATCGACGAGGTGGGCATCCCCCTGACCCTGACCGAGGACTACCGCCACGTCGGGCACAGCGTGAATCGCCTCCACAACCCGCCCGGACGTGAGGGCAGGGTGCTGGTCCAGCACCTCGCGGACTTCGCCCGTTCCCGCGGCGTCCGCATCCAGACGGGCAGCGGGGTGGCCACCGTCGAGCACTCCGACGAGGACACCTTCGCGGTCCTGACCGCCACCGACACCTACAGCGCCCGGAACGTGGTCCTCGCCACCGACGGGTTCGGCGCCAACCGGGAGATGCTGCACGAGGTGGCGCCCCAGTACGCCGGCCTGTCCTACATGGGAGGGGAGGGCAACACGGGCGACGGCATCCGGCTCGGAACCGGACTGGGCGGCCACACCGCGAGCATGACTGCCGTCCTCGGGTTCGCCAGCATGGGCCTCCCCGACGACGAACCCTCGGCCTGGGCCACGATGGTGTCCTGGACAGCCGTCGAGAACGGCGGATTCATCGTGGACCCGAGCGGGGCACGGTTCGGGGACGAGTCGAGCGGCTACTCGGCCTTCGTCGACACCATCCTCGAATCGGGTGGTGGTGGCACCGTCCACGTGGTCTTCGACCAGCGGATCCTGAACTCCGTCAGCAAGTGGGAGGAGCGCTTCCGGCTGCTGGCGGAGCGGGAGGGGTCGCCGATCCGTCCCCTGGACCCGGACCACCCGCCCTTCGGACTGGACGCGGCCACGCTCCGCAACACCCTCGCCGCGTACGGCCGCGCGGCTGCGGGTGAGGCCGAGGACGAGTTCGGGCGTCGCGACTTCGGTTGGGCGCCGCTCGAGGGACCGCTCTACGTGGCGCGCTCCGAGCCCGCCGTCCTCACGACGCTGGGCGGCCTCGTGGTCGACGACCAGGCACGCGTGCTCCGGGCCGACGGCCACCCCGTCGCCGGGCTGTACGCGGCCGGCGGCACCGCGCAGACCATCGTCGGCACGGCCGGTGCCGGGGGATACATCTCCGGGGCAGGCCTCCTCGCAGCCCTCGGATACGGATTCCTCGCCGGGAGCAGCGCCGCCGCCCGGACGAACGGCACCGACGTCGAAACCTCACTCCCGATTGGAGCCAACGCATGAACCAGAATCCACAGACCGACTACGACGTCGTGGTGGTCGGGGCGGGCGCTGCCGGCCTCTCCGCTGCGCTCACCGCCATCGAGGAGGCGCCGAACGCCAGGGTCGTCGTGCTCGAGCGCGCCACCAAGGACCTCCGGGGCGGTAACACGCGCTGGTCAGGCGCCTACCTCAGGCTCGAAGCACCCACCACCCCCGTCTCGACGCTCGTCGACTACGGCATGGCTGCCTCGAGCGGCAATGCCCGCCGCGACTACTACGAAGCCCTGGTGGCAGCAGCGCCGAAGGCCTTCCAGTGGGTACAGGAGCGCGGAGTGGAACTCGCCCAGCTGCCCACCATCTTCGTCACCGCATCAGCGCCCAGGTACCAGCCTGTCGGCGGTGGCATCAGCATCGTCGAGCCTCTGTTCGCCGAGCTCGAGAAGACCAGCGTCGAGGTCCAGTACGAGACCGCCGCAAGGCGGTTGCTCACTGACGACTCCGGCGCGGTGACCGGGGTCCAGGTGGTGGGCCCGGACGGGACCCGCCGGGTCCTCGGCACCCGCTCCGTCGTCCTCGCCACCGGCGGGTTCCAGGGAAACCCGGAACTCATGACGCGCTACGTCGGCCGGAACGCCTACCGGATCCCACCGATCTCCATCGGTGGCGGACACAACCGCGGCGATGGCCTGCTCATGGCCCTCGAGGTGGGGGCCGACACGGACGGCCAGTTCGACCTGTTCCACGCCGAGCCCAAGGACCCCCGCAGCACTGCCGTGGCCGAGGCCGTGGTCATGATGTTCCCCTACGGCATCCTCGTGAACAGCTCCGGGCGCCGCTTCATCGACGAGGCCAGCAACACCGTCGACCTGACCTACGAGAAGGTCGCGCGGACCATCCTCGAGGAGGAGGGCAGCATCGCCTACGCCATCTTCGACCAGCGGGCGCCGCGGATCGAGGGTTGGGAGCATGCCGTGAAGACCGACGTCGAGCCGATCCGGGCGGACACCATCGAGGAACTCGCGCTCGCCATCGGAGTGGACGCGGAAGCGCTGGGTGCCACCGTCGCGCAGTACAACGCCGCCTGTCCCGGGGACGAGAGCAGCTTCCGGGTCACCAGCCTCGACGGCCTCGCCGCCGAACCTGCCGACCAACCGCGCAAGAGCAACTGGGCCCGCCGAATCGAGGAGGGGCCGTTCCTCGCCTACCCGCAGATCTGCGCCAACGTCTTCACCTTCGGTGGGGTGAGGACGGACAACGAGGCGCGGGTGGTCGACTCCGACGGGCACGCCATCCGTGGACTCTACGGGGCCGGCGAGATGACCGGCCTGTACTTCGAGGCCTACGCCGGATCCACCTCCGTCATGCGCTCGATCACCTTCGGCCGCATCGCCGGCCGCAACGCAGTCAATGAGAATCCGTCCAACCCAACCAGGTCCTGAGCCGACGACGGCCCAGACCCGAACCAGAACCTTGGACCGCGGTCCACAAACACACAAGGAGCCACTGATGTCTCGACGCAAGATCACAAGCACCATCTTCGCCGCCGGACTCGCAGTCACCCTCGCAGCCTGTTCCTCGACCGGCACCAACGGCGACGGCGGCGAAACAGCGCAGGGAGTCACCGACGACACCATCAAGATCGGACTGTTCGGACCCATGTCCGGACCCTCCGCCGTCTTCGGGAAGGGGATCAACACGATCGCCGCGATGTACGAACAGATCAACGCCGACGGCGGCATCAACGGCCGCCAGATCGAACTCATCATCGAGGACGACGAGTGCGCGGGCGACACCGCACGGCTCGCGATCACCAAGCTCATCCAGCAGGACCAGGTGTTCATGCTCCACGGCGGTGAGTGCAGCGGTGCCGTCACGGCAGCGATGCCCCTGATCGCTGAGTCCGGCATCCCCTACATCATCGCTGGTGCCGCAGCGCACTCGCTCGTCGACCCGCCCACCGTCAACGTCTTCCACGGCTGGGCCGACAACACCGGAGGCACCAACGCGGACGCCGCATTCGTGACGAGCTACGCCGAGCAGAACGGGGGTTCCGCCAAAATCGCGATCGTCACCCAGGCCGACGACTGGGGCAAGGGCTGGACGGACAGCTTCAAGACTGCGCTCGAGGAGTCCGGCAAGGCGGACTCCGTGGAGATCGTCACCGAGATGGACCTCGCCCCCGACACCACCGACGCCACCGCACAGGTGCAGAACGTGAAGTCGGCGGGAGTCGACCTCGCCGTCGTCTATGCCTACCCGGACCCGATGTCGGTGTTCCTGCGGAACAAGTCCCAGCAGGGGCTGGACATCCCCGTGATCACGGGACAGGGAACATTCCCCGAAGACCAACTGGACCGACTGGGCAGCGCTGAGACCGTCGGAACCTTCTTCTCGGCCTACTGCATGGCAGACACCCTCGACTCCGAGGCGCTGGCACCGTTCAAGGAAGCCACTGCCGAGTTCTACCCCAACGACGAGTTCGACCTGAGCTCCATGCTCGGCGCCACCGGCGTCCCGGTGAACGAGCAGATCCTCACCGATCTCGGCGACGACCTCACGTGGGAGTCCTGGATCGCGCAGGCCGAGACCATCAAGGACTTCGAGGCCGGGGCGGCCCAGCCGATCTCCTTCTCCGCGTTCGACGAGTCCGACCCCAGCACGCGGCTGGCGGTCAAGACCTGCAACCTCGCCTACCTGAACGAGGAGGACCCCGACAGCGGCATCGTGGTCATCGCGCCCGATTGGGCGGAGTGGGTCAACCGCTGATGACCACCTTCATCCAGAGTTTCGTCGCCGGCCTGTCCGAAGGCTCGATCTTCGCCCTGATGGCGTTGGGGATGGTGTTGGTCCTGCGGGCCACCACGATCCTCAACTTCGGCCACGCCGTGAACTTCATGGCTGCTCCGGTGCTCGTGCTCTTCCTGACCAAGGCAGGGCTGCCCCTGCTGGTCTCGAGCGCGATCGCCCTGGCGGCAGTCTTCATCCTCGGTCTCCTGATCGAGCGCCTCACCATCCAGCCCCTGTTCAACGCGGAGCACCTGCCCCAGGTGTTCGCGACGGTGGCCGTGCTGTTCATCGGCGAGGGCATCGTCCGCAGTCTCGTCGCCGTGCCCCAGCGCGTCGCGCCGATCATGGGCGACGCCGTCCTCCGGGTGGGCGGGGTGGCGCTGAACCCCCAGTACCTCCTGTCCATCGCCGTGCTGGTGGTGTGCCTGATCGCACTGGTCGTCGTGTTCCAGCGGACCTCGACGGGACGGATCCTGCGGGCCACCACCGAGAGCGTGCGGGGTGCATCCCTGGTGGGTATCAACACCAAGCGGGTGTTCCTCGTGACTTGGGCGGTCGCGGCCGTGCTCGGGGCCGTGGCCGGGTTGCTGGCGGCTCCCGTCTACCTGGTCTCGGCCGACATGGGGGCACGGGCCACCAACATGGCATTCGTCGGGATGGCCCTCGGTGGGTTCGGCAGCATCCCCGGCGCGGTCCTGGGCAGCCTCCTGGTGGGGGTCACCAACGTGCTGGCATCCACCTACATCTCAACCACCCTCGGCGACGGCGCCGGCTTCCTGCTGATCATGCTGGTCCTGTTGGTCCGTCCCCAGGGAATCCTCGGAACACCGTCAGGAGCCAGAGCATGAGCACACCGACCGAAACCGTCGACGTCGAGACCGAGGAGCGCCACGAGGGGGTCCAAGGGGGTGTCGAGGCCGGGGCACAACCCAAGCTCTCGGTCAGCGCCCGCGTTCCGGTCCCCGCCAAGATCGCCATCATGGTGCTGGCTGTTGTGGCGCTCATCGCGCTGCCTCTCGTGCTGGGCGACTACCGGCTCCTCCTGGCCAACATGATGCTGATCAACGGCATCGTCGTCCTCGGGCTCGTGCCGCTGCTCGGCTGGAGCGGGCAGTTCGCGTTCATCAGCGCCGCGTTCATGTCGATCGGCGCCTACACCGGAGGCCGACTGCTCAACGTGGTGGACGGCCTGCCGCTCGAGGTCGGCCTGGTGCTCGGCTGCTTGGCCGGCGCGCTGATCGGCCTCGCCTTCGGTGCGCTGGCCGTGCGGGTGAAGGGCTACTACCTGGCCGTGGTCACGGTCTCGTTCATGTTCGTCGTCGAGATGGTCGCCCGTGAGGGCGGCGAGGTGACGGGCGGAGTGGACGGGTTCCTGATCTCGGCGCCGCCGGTGCTGGTGCTGGGCATGAACCCGCTGCGGGGCGTGTCCACCTACTACATCGGCCTGGCGCTGACGGTGATCGTGCTCGCCTTCGTGATGTGGCTGCGCCGCACCTCCCTCGCCCGTGGCTGGGCGGCGCTGAGCGTCGACGAGAAGTTCGGCCAGGCCGTCGGCGTGAACCCGTACCGCTCCCGGTTGATCGCATTCATCATCGCCTCCGCGATCATCGGACTCGCAGGCGCTTGGTACGCCGTCGTGAACCAGTACGTCCAGCCCCACACGTTCGGGTTCGGCATGATGCTCACGCACTTCGTCTTCCTGATCGTCGGAGGCGTCAAGTCCCCGATCGGGGCATGGGTCTCCGCCATCGTGCTGACCTTGGCGTCGGAGTACATCCGTTCCTTCGCGGGTATCAGCGAGATCGTATACGGGGCCACGCTGCTCCTAGCCGTCCTGCTGATGCGTCGCGGTATCGCTGGAGTCATCGAGAAGATCACCCGGACCAGGGAGAAGTGGGCGTGATGAGCGAGCAAGTCCTGCGCTGTGAGGGCGTGACCGTGCGTTTCGGTGGCCTCCTGGCGGTCAACAACGTCTCCTTCACCATCGACAAGGGCACCGTTTTCGGGCTCCTCGGCCCCAACGGGGCCGGCAAGAGCACGTTGTTCAACAGCGTGACCGGGGTGGTCCGGACCAGCGAGGGTCGCGTCGAGTTGTTCGGCAACGACGTCACCGGGCTGCCCGCCCACAGCCGCATGCGGACCGGCGTCGCCCGCACCTTCCAGTTGGGTGGGCTGATCAAGGAGTTCACGGTCCTCGAGAACGTCGTGCTCGGCATCGACCACAAGACGCGGATCCAGGGGCGTCGGTTCGCCTCTGTGAAGCGCAAGCAAGTGCTGGAGGAAGCCCGACAGATCCTCGACGACCTCCAGCTCAGCGACTACGCGGAGTTCGAGGCCGGCGCGATCGGGTCCGGGACCCAGCGAGCGGTGGAGGTGGCGCGCTGCGTGGCCTCCGGGGCAGAGCTCATCCTCCTCGACGAGCCGGGAGTCGGTCTCACACCGCCGGATCGGGAGTTCCTCAAGGAACTGGTCTGGAAGTTGGCCGACCAGGGGTCCAGCGTGCTCATCACGGACCATGACACCGATCTCGTCCTCGGCACTGCCGAGACCGTGCTTGCGCTCGACCACGGAACGGTCCTGCTCGTGGGCTCGGCCGAGGAGGTCAGGAACGACCAGCGCGTCATCGACGCCTACCTGGGAACCACCGAGGAGGAATCCGCATGAACGACATCGCTCTGCACGTCGAGGGGCTCTCCGCGGAGCGCGGCGGCGTCGAGGTCCTTTGCGGACTGTCCTTCGAGGTGCCGGTCGGTGGCACCATGTGCCTGCTCGGGGCCAACGGCGCCGGGAAGTCGACGGCTGTCGACGCCATCTGTGGTCTCGCGAAGAAGCGCGGCGGCCGGGTGCTCCACAAGGGCTCGGACATCACGTCCGCCACTTCCCACCAGATCGTGCGTGGTGGCCTCGCCCAGGTCTCCCAGAACCGCGACCTGTTCCCCCAGATGAGCGTCGAGGAGAACCTGGTGCTGGGAGGAATCGCATCCAGGGGCCGGGACCGGGACATCAGCGTGGACGCCGTCTTCGAGAGCTTCCCGGTCCTCAAGGAACGGATGAGCCAGGCCGCGGGATCGCTGAGTGGTGGGGAGCAGCAGATGCTGGCCATCGGCCGTGCACTCCTCACCCAGCCGGACGTGCTCTTGCTGGATGAACCGACGGCCGGACTCGCGCCGATCATGGTGCAGCGGGTGGTCGACAGCATCAAGTCCCTGGCCACGTCGGGGCTGACGCTGCTGGTCATCGAGCAGAACGTCGAGGTGGCGATGGCCACCACCGACCACGTCGTCGTCCTGCGCCGGGGAGAGACCGTCTACTCCGGGACCAAGGAGGAGTTGGGTGCCGACTACCGGGCCGAGCTGACGAACTATTATGTGTGACGCGGTCTAGGTCAGCGGTTCGGAGGTCCCATCACCACCACGAGCATGGTTGCGATGGGGCCGAGGAAGATGGACAGCAGGAACCAGTTGAGCCGGCTGCGTCCCTTGAACTCGGCCAGTCCCGCGTTGATGCAGGCGAGCGTGAACCAGCCGAAACCGCCTGTGGCTGCAGTGGTGGGATCCATGGGCCAGACCATACGGTAGCGGCGGGGCGTCGCGAGTAGGATCTTCGGAGACGCCCCGCGTTTGCCTCGCAGGCAGTCGGCGGGGACAACCGAGGAGTCGCGATGCCGCGAGTACGGATTCACAATCTCTCCATCTCCCTGGACGGCTTCGCCACGGGCGAGCCGCAGACTGCGGAGGCGCCGTCGAGACCGTCTCCACTCCGAGCGGTGTGACGCACCTGACGTTCAGCAGGAGGCGTGGACCCCGCTCCGCCTGACATGGGGCAGGTCTACAGTTCGGGTCATGTCGCAGCTCGATCACATCGCCATCGCCGGACCGGACCTGGAGGCACTCGTCGCGTCTTTCCGTGACCTGACCGGGGTGAGGCCGGTCAAGGGTGGCAGTCACGAGGGCCAGGGCACCGCGAACTACCTCGTCGGGCTGGGGGAGGGCCGCTACATCGAGCTCATCGGCCCCGACCCCGAGCAGCCCGACCCCACCCAGCCACGGCCCCTGCGCGTCGACGAGGTGTCAGAGGCCACCGTCACCGGCTGGGCCGCCCGGCCCGACGACCTCGACGCCCTGGTCCGGTCCGCCCGCGATGCCGGCTACGACCCGGGACAGGTCCGCGACATGGACCGCCGCACCCCGGCCGGCGATCTCGTCGCCTGGCGCCTCACCCCACCCACCGGCGGGTTCGACGGCGTCATCCCGTTCCTGATCGACTGGCTGGACACCACCCACCCCTCCGGTGGGCTGCCAGAAGTCAGCCTGCGCAGCTTCACCATCACCCACCCCGACGTCGACGGCGTCCGCTCGGCCCTCGCCGCCGTCGATGCCCTCGGCCCGGTCAGCGCCGTGAAGTCCGGCGAGGCCGGCATCGCGGTGGAGCTGGACACGCCGAACGGTCGGGTTCGGATCGGCTGACCCCGGGGCGGCCAACTGGCCAAGCCACCCCGGGCAGTGGCAACCGTCAGACGCCCGTTGAGGGAAGGCCGGGCCTGGTCGGTGCAGGCGTGGCAGTGGGAGCCGCCGTGGCAGTGGGTGCTGCGCTGGGGGTCGGCGACGGTGCGGGTGCCGGGCTCGGGGACGGCGACGGTGTGGGTGCCGGGCTCGGTGACGGCGTGGGTGTCGGGGCGGGCTCCTCGGCCACGCCGGTCAGCACCAGAGCCACCGGGTCGAGGACGACCTCCTCGCCGGAAACCATGGCCGTGGCCGCGAGGGTCGCTGGGATGTCCAGCACGCCGGCGGCTGAGGGTCCGAACGTCGCGGTCACCGCGCACGTCACTCCGGGTTCCAGCGCGACGGTGGCACAGGCGTCCGCGTCGAGGGTCAGGCCCGCGACGTCGTCGGCCAGCAGTGAGACCAGCAGCGGCAGGTTGCCCGTGTTGGTCACCTCGAAGGAGCGGACTGCGGGCTCGTCGCCGACGACGACGGTGCCGAAGTCCAGGTCCGTGACGTCCACCGCGACGGCGGGTGCGGCCGCGAAGCCGGTCAGGGCGACTGTCACGGAGGTGGCGGCCGGGCCGTCGGCCAGGACTGCTGCGGCGTCGTCGGCCATCGGAGCCACAGCCCTCCGGGCCGCTGGGCCGGTCTCGCCGGGGACGCCCGTGCTGGCCTGGAGGATCGTGATGCTGCCGGCCTGCTCGCCGGTGGCGTCGGCGCCGGGGGAGTAGACGACGCTGAGCGTGCAGGTGGCACTCGCCTCGACGGGGGCGTCCGCGCACGTGTTGCCGAGCACCTCGAACGGGCCCTCCAAGACGGGGGCTGCGATCTCGTCCGAGACGTTGCCCGTGTTGGTCACCACCAGCTCAAAGGGCTCGGACTGGGTGCCGGCGAGGACTTCGCCGAAGTCCACGCCGTTGTCGGAGAGCCCGTCACCGGCGACCGCGATGCCGTGAACGGACCCGAAACCGGACAGGGCCCCCGTGGCGGTGAGTCCTCCCGGGAGGTGAAGCATCAAGTCAGCGGTGGTTGCTCCCGCGGTGGTGGCGGCGAAGGTGACCTCGGCCCGGCAGGAGTCGCCTGGTGCAAGGGAGTCGCACGTCGAACTGGTCACGTCGAACGGGGCGTCGGTGGTGACGTCGTCGATGGTGACATCAGCCTCGCCCTGATTGGTGATGGTGGCCGAGGCGGTGCTGGTGGTGCCGAGGTCGACCTCGCCGAAGTCGAGTGCACCCACGAGCACGTCTGCTGCCCGACCTTCGGCCGTGACGTCAACGGCCAGCGTCTGCGTTGCCCCATTGTTGGTGGTTTCGACGCTCACCGCACCGGTGCTGGTCCCTGCCGCGGAGGGCGTGAAGGTGACCTGTGCGGTGCAGGTGGCGTTCGCCGCCAGTTCGGTGCCGCAGGTGCCCCCAAGGTTGAAGGATGTGGCGACGTCGAGTGTCAGCGGCACGGCGACGTCGGCCAGGTTGGTGACGGTGAAGGACCGGGTGGCGGTGTGACCTACGGTGACGTCGCCGAAGTCGACGAGGCTGCGGTCCACCTGAATGGGTTCGCCCACGCCGGTCAGCTCGGCGGTGAGGCTGCCTGCGCTGGTGGCCAGTGCCAGTTCACCGGTGATGTTGCCGGGGACTGAGTGGCCGTAGGTGAGGGAGAGGGCGCAGGTGCTGCCGACGGGAACGGCGGCGGCGGTGCAGGCCGTCGAGTCCACGGTGATGGCGCCGGGTGCGGTGGCTGCGGTGACCGTGAGTGGGACGCTGCCGGTGTTCTCCACCACCAGGACCCGATCGGTCGTGGTACCGACGGCAGCCGTGCCGAAGTCGACCGACAGCGGGGCGAGCGTCGCGGCGTGGAGTTCGGCGAGGCCGGTGACACTCGCGGTGGCCGGGCCGTTGCTGGTGTTGACGGTGAGTTCAGCGTCGAGCTGGCCGGCGGCGTGGGGAACCCACTGGAGGGTGAGGGTGCAGGAGGCCTGCGGCTGGATGTTGTCCTCGCATGCGGAGGACACCGCCACGCCTGCGGGAGGGTCGATGCTCTCGACGGACATGGGGACGTTCCCGGTGTTGGTCAGGGTGACGGTCCTCGATGCGGTCGCCCCCACGTGGACGGTCCCGAAGTCGGCGGCGGTGACGGTGGCCGACCGGTTGGCGACGAGCCAGGTGTAGTGGGAGGTGAGAGTTGTGCCGTGGAAGAACTCAACTGCCAGGAACCCCTCCCCCGGCCCGGCTGTTTCGGTCAGCGGATTGATGGTCAAGGTGCACGAGTCACCCGGTGCAATGGGGTCCATGCACGAAGCCGTGGTAGGACTCGTGGACGAGATGGAGATCATGCGCGCCCGGACGTCGTAATCGCCGGTGTTGGTGATCACGAAGTCCCTGCTGATGGCCGAGTTCGGCTCGACGATGCCGAAGTCCCACGTGCTGGGCGTCAGGGTGGCTTCGTGGTCGAGCCCGACGCCGGTGGTGGGAACGCTGGTCCAGGTGCCCAGAGCGGTGGCGTGGATGCGGAGGCTTGGAGTGACGGTGCCGCGTTGCGTGGGGGCGAACCGGAAGCGGACGCACACCAAGCCGTCCTGACATTCGTAGTTGCCGCTGGGGTCCAGTTCGATGCCCTCGTCGGCGGAGGCCCCCATCGGGCCGGTGTAGCCGTTCGCGTCCACGGCGAACTCCACCCATGGGCCCGTCTCGCCCACCTTGACCGATCCCCAGTCGTAGGTGGCAGGTGTGACGATGATTGGGCTGTCCGCAGCGGCAGGAACCGCCGCCAATCCACCCATCAGTGCCAGCACCAGCCCCAGCAGCCCCATCAATGCACGTCGTGGCGCCAGTGGTCCACCTCGGTGATTCCCCATCATCTCCCCAATGTCCATGCAACGACTGTCCCGGGGCGAAATATAGGGACTCACGACGGCTGCGGGGGGCGATCCCAGAAACCAATCGGCGTGGAGTGGCTTGTGAGGGGCCGATGAGGCGTCAGGCAGGGCGTTTGTGCGCGGTTGCGAGGAACATCGGGAACGCCTGCGTGTGGCCGCCGTGGATTCCCAGTTCCTTGTCCACCTGGCCCGCGTCCTCAGTCGTGACGTCGGTGAAGCCCACGCCCTCCAAACGGCGGCGGAAGCTGTCCCTGTCGAAGCCGTGGTGGCCCTCGAAGTCGTCGCCGACGTGGGCGTGGAACGCGCCCTCCGGGTCCTTGTCCAGGTCCACCACGGCCAACCAACCGCCCGGGCGGAGCAGCGCGTGGACACGTGTCAGTAGCCGGTCCAACTCCGGGACGTGGTGGAGCGCCAGCATGCTCCACACGCCGTCGAAGGGTGCCAGATGCGGTTCCTCGGTGGTGAGGTCCAGTTGGAGTGCCGACATCTTGTCCTGGTGTCCCGCCGCGTCGATGTTTCGGGCCGCCACCTCGACCATGCCGCGCGACGCGTCACTGATCACCACCTCGCCCACCGCATCAGCCAGGTTGAGGCTCAACTGGCCCGTGCCCGCGCCGAGGTCCAGCACGCGCTCGTCGCCGCGGAGCGTCAGCCGCGTCCTGAGCAGTTTCGCGACGCGTCTGGCGCGCTGCAGTTTCGGCTCGTCGTCCCACGTGCTCGCTTCGTCGTCGAATCTGCTCATGGGTTCAATTCTGCCGGTGCGGAAGGCCCGTAGTGCGCCCTCCGGACCCGCCGCGGGGCCTGAGTGGGGCTGATGTGTTCGAGTTCCCGGTCAGGATCCAACGATTGTCGCAACACCCCTTGGCGAGGGAGGTTGTGATGAGGGGTTGGTTCCAGAGGAGGCCGAAGTACTCGTTGGAGCTGCACAAGCAGGTGTGGTGCCGGTTGGAAGCAGGTCAGCCGGTGGAGTCGATCGCTGCGGAGTTCGGTGTGTCGAAGTCGTGGATGTGGCTGCTCCACAAACAGGCTGGTGACATGTTCAAGCGTGTGAGGCAGTACTCGGGGCGGTATCTGGGGATGGCGGAGCGGTTCGAGATCGGCGAGTTGTTCCACGCCGGTCACGGGATCCGTCAGATCGCGCGGATGATGGGGCGTTGCCCTTCGACGATCAGTCGTGAGTTGCGCCGCAACGCCGCCGCCGGCAGCGCCGGCCCCGGGCTCAGGTATGTGCCGTGGGAGGCTCATCGGCAGGCGGTTGTCAGGCAGGCCAGACCGAAGGAACGCAAGCTGCAGCAACGGCCGCGGTTACGTCGGGTGGTGCGGGCCGGGCTGGACGAGAACTGGTCACCTGAGCAGATCAGTGGCCGGTTGAAGGTGGACTTCCCCGACGATGGTGACATGCGCATCAGTCCCGAGTCGATCTACCAAGCCATCTACGTCAAACCCGTCGGAGGGCTGGAACGCCTACTCAAAGCGGATTTGAGGTCCCGGCGGAGCGAGCGGCGCCGGCAGGGCAGACAACACCGCAAGGGCAAGACGATCCCCGATCTGGTCTCCATCCATGAACGGCCCGTCGACGTCGAGACCAGACAGGTTCCCGGTCACCATGAAGGTGACCTGATCGTGGGGTCCACCGAGTCGAGTTCGGCGATCGCGACGGTGGTGGAACGAGTCACCGGCTACACCACGCTGGTCCACCTGCCGCAGGGCCGCAACACCGCCCACGTCGTTGCCCAGCTCACCGCTGCGATGAACCAGTACCCGCCGGCGTTCCTGAAGTCGGTGACCTGGGACCGGGGCAACGAGATGTCCAGCCACAAGAACCTGACCAAGGCCACCGGGCTGGAGGTCTACTTCGCCGACCCCTACTGCCCCTGGCAGCGCGGCACGAACGAGAACACCAACGGGCTACTGCGTCAGTACTTCCCCAAGGGCACCGACTTGTCCATCCACTCCGCCGACTACCTCCAATTCGTCCAGGACCAACTCAACGACAGACCCCGAACGACTCGGCTTCCACACACCCCGTGAAGAGTTCCATAGACTCATCGCAGAAGACTCGGGTGTTGCGACCGCCCCCTGAATTCGGGCCGCAAAACGACCCCACTCAGCGGCCGGGGCCAGGTGGTCTGACCCACACGAGGGGATGGGGTGCGCGGTCAGTCGGCGAGGTCGAGGCCCGCGAACAGGTCCTCGGCCGGGCCGTCGCTCTTGGGGAACGGCACACCGGAGGCGTACAGGTAGGCCTCGCCCGCGCCGTCGAGCCTGCGCATGATCTCGAAGAACTGCCAGAACTCGTTGCCGGGGTCCACCTGGCTGCGGTGCGCCAAGAGCGCCTCGCTGGCCTGGGCGGCGTACTGGCCGTAGGGGACCACGGCGACGATCTGCGACGGGTCGGCGCTGCGGTCGCGGCGGCTCTCCTGCTCCTGCTCGTCGTCGAACAGGGTGATTCCCTGCTCCTTCGCGGCCACCACCGCCTCGTGCCACTTGAGCGTGTTGTGGGTGCTCCACAGCAGGCGGGGCACCTGCCAGGCCTCGCCGAGGTCGGGCCGGTGCGACGGGACGCCGGCCAACAGCGTCGCGTACATCGTGACGCGGTGCGCCTGGATGTGGTCGGGGTGGCCGTAGCCGCCGAAGGTGTCGTAGCTGCTGACGACGTGGGGGCGGCGATCGCGGATGACCTCGACCAGGTGGTTGGCGGCCTCCAGCAGGTCCGCGCTCCAGAACGCGCCCTCGGGGAGCTTCTCGTGGGGCGGCGGGCAGGCGTTGCCGAACTCGTCGCGGTCCATCCCGGAATCGTGGTAGCGGCCCGGGCCGCCGAGCCAGACGTGGTCCGTCACGCCCATGATCCCCAGCGCGACGGCCAGTTCCTCGATGCGGTGCTTGCCGAGTTCGGCCGGGCTGAAGTGCGCCCAGTCGTCGACGAGGATCTCGCCCATCTCGCCGAGCGTGCACGTCACCAGCGTCACCTGGGCGCCCTCTGCCACGTACCGGCTGAGGGACCCGGCCGACTGGCTGGACTCGTCGTCGGGATGCGCATGAACGAAGAGGATGCGACCGTTGGTACTCACGTCGACCCAGCCTAGTCGCTCGCGTGGGAGGCGGCCGGTAGGACGGTCAGCTGGTCAGGTCGTCGTGCAGTCTCTCGAGTTCCGTGCTCAGTTGCTCGGCACTGGCGACGGCGTTGTTGCGTTGGACGCCCACCTCGGTGAGGCGCAGGCTGAGATTGCGGGGTCCGTCGGTGAGGATGCAGCTGGTCCAGCCGGTCACCGAGTCCAGGTCGGTCTCCACCGGCAGGCCGGTCTCCGCGTCGACGGTGATGCCGCCCCGCTGCACCGTGCAGACCACCAGGTCCGACTCGTGGGAGACCAGCACGGGGGCGAGGGTTCCGTCGCCGGGGCCGCTCGACGGCAGCGACGGCGGCAGGATCCCGTTGACGATGGTGTACTCCACCCCACTGCCGCCCACCGAGTAGTACATCGAGGCGCCCTCGCCGCCGTAGGCGAACCGGTAGCTCTCCACCTGCTGGGCGAAGTGCTCGTCGAGGCGGGTGATGGCCTCGGCGTCCTGCAGGTCGCGGGGGAGGAGGTCGTCGCGCAGCAGGTTCATGACCTCGCGCGGGAAGGTGTCCGGGGTGATCTCCAGCGGGTCACCAGTGCCGTTGCCGGCGTTGAGTGCGAACCCGGTGCCCGCCACGCCCAACGCGATGCCGGCAGCCGCTGCCAGCGCGACGTCCACGCGTCCTCGTCGGGGCGGCTCCTCGGGTGGCGCCTGCGGGTCGCCGAGCTCCAGCAGCGGGGGCGCGTCGTCGTCGGGTTGGTCCCACACGGATGAGGTCCGCAGCCGCACGTCGGTCCCGCCGGGATGGCTGCCCGGCCGTTGGAACGGCTCGTCCGACATGGGCTCGATTCTACGCCCAACACGGCCGCGGGAGGCGGGCCGACGACGTCGCCCCGGAGCGCGCTCAACGCTACCCGAACCGCTCAACGCTACCCGAACCGCTCAGTGCTACCGTCACAGCGGTAGCACCCACGACAGGGGTAGCACGGAGCAACAGCGGTAGCGACGCACCCCCGCGCCTCCGCACCCCTGCGCCGCCGCGCGCCACCGCACTGTCGCAGCAGGCACAGTCAGAGCTCCACCGCAACACTGTTGCGCCGACGTCACGGTTGCGGGTGCGGGTGGGCGCTCTTGACCGACGGTGCGGGCGCGGCTGCGGCGGCCTGGGCCTGTCCGAGGGGCAGCATCCGCAGCATGATGTCGGTCACGGACAGCAGTCCGGTCTCCACGCCGTCCTCGCAGACCAGCGCCAGCTGCGTGCGACCCTCGCGCATCTCGCGCAGCGCCTGGGCCAGCAGGGTGCCGGCGTCCAGGCTCAGTGCGGGCCGTGCGAGGGAACCGGCGGTCTCGAGTTGGGCGGCGGCGTCCAGGGTGTCGCGCACGTGCACCACACCGATGGTCCGCCCGTCCTCGCGCACGAGGATGCGACGGTGCGCACTGTTGATGCTGGCGCGTTGGATCTCGGCGACGGTGGCCTCCGGGCCGACGGCGGTGATGTCGCCGCGGATGGCGACGTCGGCCACAGTCAGTTCCCGCAGGTCCAGGGCGTTGGCGAGGGTGGCGCGGTAGCCGGCGTCGAGTGCCCCGACGTTGGCGGAGTGCTCCACGAGGTGGCGCAGGCTGTCCGGGTCCTGACCCGAGGACAGCTCGTCCACCACGGGGGAGCCGGTCTTGTGCACCAACCAGTTGGCGGCGCCGTTGAGGCCCTTCAGGAGGGGGCGGGTCACGGCCATGAAGCCACGCATCGGCAGGGAGAGCAGGATGGCCGACTTCTCCGGGTGCGCGATCGCCCACGACTTCGGCGCCATCTCGCCCACCACCAGGTGGAGGAACGTGACGATGAACAGCGCCAGCACGAAGGCGACGACGTCGGCCACCGCCACCGGCAGCCCGGTGACCTCCAGCAGCGGCATCAGGGCGTGGTGCACGGCGGGCTTGGTGATGGCACCCAGCGCCAGCGTGCACACGGTGATGCCCAGCTGGGAACCCGCCAGCAGCAGCGTCAGTTCGGCGGAGTTCTTCAACGCCGCCCGCCCGGCCGCAGATTCCTTCGCGGCCTGCTCGAGCCGGTGCCGCTTGGCTGACATCAGCGCGAACTCGGCGGCCACGAAGAACGCGGACAGGAAGATGATCACGACCGTCCAGACGGTCACCCACAGGCCGCTCACGACTCCACCTCCTGTTCGCCCGTCGCGGGCAGGGTGAGTTCGATCAGGGACGGGACGTGGTTGTCGATCTCCAGCACCTTCGCGGTCAGGAAGCGGGGCTCCGGGTCGGACTCGGTGAGGTCCTCGGGTGAGGGCGGCAGCTCCACCTCGGTGGTGTCGCCCTCCTTGGGGAGGCCGCCGAAGTTGTGGATGACCAGCCCGGCGACGGTCTCGTAGTCGCCGCGCGGCAGGCCCTGGTGGATGGTGCGCTCGACCTCGTCGACGTGCACCTCGCCGCCAACCTGCCAAACGCCGTCGCCCATCTCGTCGAGCTCCTCGGGCGGGTTGGGATCGTGCTCGTCGGTGATGTCACCGACGACCTCCTCGGCCAGGTCCTCGATGGTGATGATGCCGGCGAAGCCGCCGTACTCGTCGACGACGCAGGCCAGCTGCTCACCCGCCTGGTCCATCAGCGTCAGCGCGTCGGGCAGGGCCATCGACTCCGCCACGACGAGGGGCTCGTCGGCCAGTTCCTCGATGGGACGGTCCTGGCCGACGCCGGCGGAGAGCACGTGCGTGAGGTGGATGATGCCGATGATCTTGTCGTCGTCGTCCACGACGGGGTAGCGGGTGTGGCCGGTGGCCATCAGCTCCCGCACCTCGGAGGTGGGCGTCCCGGCGCGCACCACGTCGATCCGCGGCCGCGGGATCATGGCGTGCTCGGCGTCGCGGTTGGGGAAGTCCAGGATGCGGTCCAGCAGGATGGACAGCTCGGGGGACAGGTCGCCCGTCTCGCGGGAGGCGTCGATGAGGCGCTCCAGGTCACGGGCCGTGGCGGAGTGCTCGACGTCGTGGACGGGCTGGATGCGCAACAGCTTCAGCAGCCCCTCGGCGGCGCGGTCGAACACCCAGATCAGCGGTCCGAAGATCGCCAGGTAGATCTGCGTGCTGCGGGCCAGCCAGCCGGCCACCTTGGTGGAGTTGGCGATGGAGTAGTTCTTGGGGAACAGCTCGCCGAACAGCATCTGGATGAAGGTGGAGTAGGCGATCGCCAGCACGCCGCCTATGCCGACGGCGATCGCGGTGGTGGCGCCCGGCGCCAGTTCCGCCAGGGCCTGGCCGATCAGCGGTTCCGCGACGTAACCCACCAGCAGGCCTGTCACGGTGATGCCGAGCTGGGCCCCGGAGAGCATGAAGGAGGTGCGCCGCGTGATGTCCAGGCTGCGTGCGGCGGCTGCATCACCCGCGGCGGCGCGGGCCTGCAGTTTGGAGCGGTCTACCGCCATGTAGGCGAACTCCTGGGCCACGAAGTATCCGGTGGCGACGGTGATCAGCAGGACCACCACCAGGCCCACGAGCAGTGACACGACCGGTGTCATCGGGCTGCCCCCATCCTCGGGGGCCTGAGACTATGGGATTTCATCTCTGGGCCCCCCGGGTAGACGGGGGCTCGGGTTGGGACGGCTGGTCCATGATGCCTTTCGACGTGCGACGTTCGTGGGCCGATTCTAACGTCCTCCGGCGGTCCACCGGACACCCAGTTGTGCACTACCACAGGGCGGGCTTCACGCCACGGGGCCACGCGGGGTAAACTACACGCAAGTTTGCGGGGTACGTCGGGGGGAGCTGGAGGTCGGAGTGGATGAGCGTGGTGCCGCCGTCGTCGTCGAGGACGACGCGGACATTCGGACACTCCTCGCTGGGCTGCTGACGCAGTCCGGCTTCGAAGTCCACCAAACTTCCAACGGCACCGACGGCGTGCGTGCCGTGATGGAGCACGACCCGGTCATCGTGACCGTGGACCTCGGACTGCCCGACATCGACGGCTTCGAGGTGGCCCGTCGCATCCGCCGCGTCACCGACGCCTACATCCTGATGCTGACCGCCCGCACCGAGGAGATCGACACCCTGATGGGGCTCGACGCCGGCGCCGACGACTACATCACCAAGCCCTTCCGCCCGCGCGAGCTGCGGGCGCGGATCGAGGCCATGCTGCGGCGTCCCCGCGTGCAGCGGCCGGCCGGGCCCGCCGTCAACGGCGAGCTGTGGACCCCAAGCAGCGCGTCGCCCCCGACGCAGGTCGCCCACGGCGTGCCGGGTGCTCCGATCAGCACCCCCGGCACCGCGGCCTCGGCCGCTCCCACGCCCTACTCGGCGGCGACGGCGTCGGAGCAGGCGACCAGGCGCGAGGAGATCTCCTACCGCCTCGACGGGCTCGAGTTGTTCCCCAACCTGTACCGGGTGACGGTCGAGGGCGACGACGTGCAGTTGACGCCCACGGAGTTCATCCTGCTGCGCACGCTGCTGACCTCGCGTCGGATGGTGCGTTCCAAGGCGCAGCTGTTCCGGACCCTGCGTGACGAGGAGCCGGATGCCGGCACGTTCGTCTCGGATGCCGACGAGCGCACCATCGAGGTCCACATGGGCAACCTGAGGCGGAAGCTGGGCGACGACCCGCGTCGTCCTCGCTGGGTGGAGACCCTCCGCGGCGTCGGTTACCGATCGGCCGGTCTGCCTCAGGCGGGGGACCAGGGGCTCTGACCCCGGCTGGTGCGCTCTGTCACACTGGCCACAAATGCGCGCAGCCGTGCGTTGGTCTCCTCGGCGAGGACTTTCAGGTCCAGGATCGCGGCGGACAGCTTGTCGTTGCACAGCCACACCACGTCGGCGAGGGGGTTCTCCTCGACGGTCTGCTGCAGTTCGCTGACAAGTTCCGCCAGCGCGGCGGCACCCGCCATCGTCGACGACGTGCGCAGGCTGAGCGCGGCGTCGTGCCAGTCCTCGAGGTCGTGGGCGGCGAGGGCGTGCTCGACGCGTGCGATCCGAGTCTGGAGCAGGTCCGCGTACCGGTCCACGAAGGTGCACAGAAGAACTGGGTCGCCGAGATCGTCTCCCAGGCGACCCAGTACTCGTGCATCGAGGACGGGCACAGTGCTCATAGGGCAATGATCGATGCCCAGACGCGAGTCTCGCCCCCGTAATCCCGAAGGTTCCCCTCAAGTGAGCCTCAAGATCTACCAAGGCTCAACCTAAACTCAAGTTCAAATCATCTGATGTCTGCCGTGAACATTGTCGCAACCTTTTGGCAGACCTGACGCGGACCTTGAGCCGTCCACGGTTGAGTACCAGATGTCGGAGGAATCCCGGGATCTCGGGGGAAATCCCGGGTTCCATCCGCCACCAAGGACACGAGCAGACCGGTTGACGCCCCAAGTTTCGGGGGAAATGAGCACCAGGTGTTGCCTGCGGATTGCAGGTGCAACGGGTGGGGATGGCGTCACCGGCCTGTTCGTGTTTTGTCATGTGTGCGAGCTGCGATTCCGGGGCGTCGCGGGCTGACCGCCTGCGCTGAAATCGGCCCCTTCCCATACATACAGATTCCAGTTGACGTAAAGCTTCTGCAATCTTGCGTAACCGTTTACAGGTTCTTGGGAATCAAGTGGTTTAGTTGTTCAACAACAGCCAGGGATGTGGTCCCACGACAAGAGGAGAGAACCATGAACAAGATGATCAAGGGAGCCGCAGTGGCCGGACTCGGTGTTGCGCTGCTCCTCGGCGGAGCGGGCACCCTCGCAGTCTGGAACGACGCCGCCGAGTCCAATGCTGGCGCCATCGTCGCCGGCGACCTCGAGGTCACCGCAGGGAGCGGCCAGTGGGAATCCAACCTCTCTGGCGTCGTCGCCGACATCGCGCAGTACCGAGTGATCCCGGGTGAGACCCTCACCTACAGCCAGGTCCTGGACGTCGTCCTGGTCGGTGACGAGTTGGAGGCCGTGCTGAGCGTCACCGGGACAGGCGTGAACAAGGACTTCAAGTCCGAGAACGTGGAGGTCTCCGAGCCGACGCTGACCAACTCCGCCGGTGAGGTCCTGCCCACCACCGTCCTGACCGAGCAGTCGCCCGACGAGGTCACCGCCAGCGTCAGCTTCGTGTTCAAGGACACCACCTCCGGTCGGGACAGCGTGACCGCCACGTACGACTTCTCCGGAATCGGTTTCCTGCTCGAGCAGCAGGCCCCCACCGAGAACTGACCAACACCTGCCCGACCACACCGCGAAAGGACTGAACCATGACCGCCAGGAACGTGCTCCGCGTCACGGCGGTCATGGTCATCGCGGTGCTGGCGGGGGTGCTGGCGGTCCAGGGCACCTGGGCGCTGTGGAACTCGGCAGTGGCCAGTGGCGCCCAGAGCGTCCGGGCCGCCGACTTCCAGGTCAACCTCAACGGCAACCCGACGATCGTCGACGGCTCGGCCGTCACGGTCTCCCTCGGGGACGTCGGGACGCTGACGCCCGGGGCCACGATCCATGCCGCGGTCAACGCCACCGTACCCACCGACGCCGGGGCCGAGTTCACCGTCCTGGCCACCGTGGGTTCGCCGCAGGTGCAGCAGGCATCCGTGGCCGCGCTGCCGGACCACCTCCGGTTCCAGGTGGCCCCGGCCCCCGGCTCCGGCAAGTGTGCCGATGTAGCTGCTTGGACGCCCACCGCCACCGCCACCATCGGCAAGGGAGGCGCAGCTGGGTTCTGCGTCCAGGTCCAGATGCTGCCCGGGGCGCCGGAGAGTCTCCAGGGGGCCACCGCCACCATCGCCATTCCCGTATCGGTCACCCAGACGCAGTAGGAGGCGCACATGCTCCAGCCACCCCGCTCACACGCACGACGCGCGCAGCGCAGGCTGCCGGCCCCCGTTCGGTTCGTCGGCACCGCGCTGTCCCACCTGCTGCTGTGGACCTGCGTGCTCGCGGCACTGGTGCTGCTCGTCGTCCCCTTCGCCACCGGATCCCAGACCTACGCCGTCCTGACCAGCTCGATGGCACCGGGATACCCGCCGGGCACCCTGATCGTGGTGAAGCCACAGCCCTACGAGTCGCTCGAGGTGGGAGATGTCGTCACCTACCAGCTCGAGTCCGGCAAGCCTGCCGTCATCACGCACCGCATCACCGGCTTCGCCTCGGACCAGGCGGGCAACCGGATGCTCGTCACCAAGGGAGACAACAACGACGTCGCGGATCCCGAACCTGTTCGGGAGGTGCAGGTGCGCGGCACGCTGTTCTACGCCGTGCCGTACGCCGGCTACCTCGCCAACGCGCTCGGACGGACTGACCGTGGTGCCCTGCTCAACGTGGTGGCGTTCGCCCTCATCGGATACGGAGCGATCACCGTCGGTCTCGGGGCCAGGGGTCGCCGACTCGCCGGGGAGTCCTCGCGTGGGAATGGAGGCAGCCGGTGACTGCCAGCGCCCGGACGCCACGGACCCGGCGAGCCGCCGTCGTCGTCTTCCTGGTGGTTTTCTGCGTGGGGCTCGGCTGGCGTGGCGCCGCGGCCCTCTGGGCCCAGGAATCGACGGCGGAGGCCTCGGTGAGCGTGGGGACATGGGCAGAGTCCGGCACGTGCGAGTCCCCGACCTCCGGCGAACTGCCCCCGGGACAACTCTCCAGCACCTTCGGATGGGGCCAGATCAAGGACGGCCACTTCACGTTGATGTTCCACCAGTGGAGCGGCCAGGCCGTTGGCGAGGTCGAGTTCTGCCAGGACGGGGCCTCGCTCGGCATGGTCCGGGTCGACCCGGACAGGGCCTACGCCGAAGTGCAGATCGACGGCCTCCCCGACGGGACCTACGAGTTCACCTACCTCGTGCGCACCAGCGCAGGCGAGGTCCGCAGGAGCCAGCCGCTGGTCATCACAGTGACCGAGGCGAAACCGGGGACGCCGACGCTGCGGTACGACAGCTCGGCGAAGATCCTCTACGTGAACCTCTACCAGGGAACCCCGGCAACCAGCTACCGCATCCTCCAGGACGGTGTCGAGATCACGTCCGGAGGCTTCGCCGAGGATCCATGGGGCAGCCACGAAGTCACCGTGGCCCTCGGGCACCTCGCGGCCGGTAGCTACGAGTTGGTGGCCGAGTACTCTAACGAGTTCGGCGCCACCACCTCCGCGATCACCGTGGTCATCCCATGACCCGGCTGCACGACACGCCGTCGGAAATTAGCGGCCCGCCCGCCACGTGCGACCATTCAGGCATGAACGTGGAATCGATCCTGCCCGTCGAGCAGGAACTGTGGGGCGGCGTCGACTGGCAACTGGGTGCCCATCCCCGCCCGGACGGCACCACCTTCGCCGTCCATGCACCCCTGGCGACCAGGGTCCAGCTCGAGTTCTACACCGCGGCGACGGGCACCGACGCCGCGGCCGGCTTCCTGCTCGCCAAGGGCGCCGACGGCACGTGGCGCGCGAAGTTCACCGGCGTCGGACTCGGCGACCTCTACGCCTTCCGCGTCTGGGGCGCCAACTGGACCCACCACCCGGACTGGACCCCGGGCTCGGAGGCGGGCTTCGTCGCGGACATGGACGAGCACGGCAACCGCTTCAACCCGAACAAGGTGCTGTTCGACCCGTACGCCTACGAGATCACCCACAACATGTACTCCGACGTCATCGCGGACGAGGGCATGGACAACGGCATCTTCGGCACCGGCGGCGACGACTACCGCGGGCGTCCCCGGCGGCAGTGGGACACCGGCCGGTACGCGCCCAAGGGCGTGGTCATGGCCGACACCACGCCGCTGGTGGCCAAGCCGCGGATCAAGGGCAAGGAGTCCGCGATCTACGAGGTGCAGGTGGAACAGCTCACCGGCCACCCGTCGGTGAGCCGGCTCTCGGAGATCCTCGCCGACGAGCCGGGCTACGGCGACGTCGTCGACATCCCCAAGGAGTTGCGCGGCACATACAAGGGCGCCGGGATGATGGCGCCATACCTCAAGGCGCTCGGCTTCACCACCATCGAGCTTTTGCCCGTGCACGAGACCAACGTGTCCGAGTCCGGCCGCGCGGGCCTCACCAACCAGTGGGGCTACATGACGCTGTCCTACTTCGCGCCCAGCCGGCGGTTCTCGTCGGACCGCAGCGTCGGCGGCCCCACGCGCGAGTTCAAGGAGATGGTCAACGCGTTCCACGAGTGCGGGCTCGAGGTCTACCTCGACGTCGTCTACAACCACAGCGCCGAGGGCGGCAACTGGAACGGCGACGTCGACACCGTCGGCTTCACCACCCTGGGCGGGTTCGCGGCGTCGGACTACTACGTCATGACTGGCGACAAGATGCTCGTCGACGGTGCCACCGGCACTTCCAACCAGCTCAACTTCTCCTCCGACGCGGCCCAGCAGCTGGTGCTGGACTCGCTCGCCTACTGGTCGCGGGTGATGGGGGTCGACGGCTTCCGCTTCGACCTCGCCACCGTGCTCGGCCGCAAGCCCGAGGAGGCCGATCCCGACGACTGGCAGCACCAGAAGCGCTTCTTCACCGACCACCCCCTGCTGACGGGGATCGCGGAGTGGGCGCGCAAGGAGCACGTCGAGGTGATCGCGGAGGCGTGGGACCTGTGGGGCTACGAGGTGGGCAACTTCCCCCGCGGCTGGGGCGAGTGGAACGGACGCTACCGCGACGCCGTGCGCCGCTTCACCAAGGGCGACGGCAACACGTCGGCCTTCCTGGACATGCTCAACGGTGACCACCACCACTTCCACGACAACGACGGCGCCCAGAAGACCATCAACTTCGTCGACGCCCACGACGGCTTCACCATGGCCGACCTGGTCAGCTACCAGGAGAAGGTCAACGACCAGCCCTACCCGTTCGGGCCCTCCGACGGCGGCACCGACGACAACCTCTCCTGGGACTCCGGCGGCTCCCGGGCGCTGCGGCGCCAGCGCGTGCGCAACCTGTGGACCCTGCTGTTCTTCTCCCGCGGCGTCCCGATGGTGGTGGCCGGCGACGAGTTCGGCCGCACCCAGAACGGCAACAACAACCCGTGGGCGCTGGACAGCGTCGCCATGACCAACAACTACGCGATGATCAACAAGTCGACGCCGCACCGCGTGATGATCTCACCCCAGGTCGCGGGCGAGTACCACGACAACTTCGGCCGCTTCCACAACGCCCCCAACGTCAACGGCCTGTTCCGGTTCGCGACGTTCGTGTCCAACCTGCGCCGCCGCCACGAGTCGCTGCGCCAGGAGAGCTACGGGGACCTGATCCCGGACAACCAGGACGTCTCCTACCTGTTCCACACGCCCAGCATGCAGGGCCACCCCGTCGACGGCGACCGCGCGCTGTCGGTGCACATCAACTCACCCGACGACGACTTCTGGCTGATGGTCAACATGGCCTCCGAGCCGGTCGAGTTCGACGTCCCCGAGGCGCAGGAGGGACGCGTGTGGCGGCTCCTGATCGACACCGCCACCTGGGCCGAACCCGCGCACAACTTCTGGCCCGAGGGGGAGGGCATGGTGGTGCGCCACGGCGTGATCGTGGAGCCGTGGTCGATCGTCGTGTGGCACGACAACCCCATCACCGACGACCTGCTCGGCCCCACGGAGTCGTAGTGGGACGAGCACACCCCGGTATAGGCTTGCGCTGACTGGATGGAGACACCGATGAGCACAGGCAAGGCCTCGGCAGGCGCCCCTGACGACGGCGTCAGCCGCAGCGACATCGAGGCGCTTGCGGCGACGCGCAGTGACTTGGGAGCGGACTACGAGCCGGCGCTGCTGGACAACTTCGCGGAGAAGGTGGAGGCCGCCATCGACGCGCGCGTCTCGGCCGAACTGGCCCGACGGGGCGGCTCCCAGCAGCCGGGGGAGTACCACTTCCAGACCCAGCACGGCCACGGCGCCGTGCCCCTGCGACAGGGCCCCGCCCCGGTGGTCGGCGGTGGCCAGCAGTTGGCGCTCGGCATCATCTCGCTGGTGTCGTTCATCCCGATCTCGATCGCGCTGGGCGTCAACGGCCAGTTCCTCGCGCTGCTGGTGACGCTGGCCGCCATCGTCGGCGTCAACGTCGCCCACTCGCAGCTGTACAAGGGCAAGGGGCAGCACTGACGACCCGGCCCGCCGAGAGCCCGCTGCACTGGCGGCAGCTGTTCCGCCTCGGGCCCAATGACGAGTACCACTGGCTCGGCCTGCGCGCCGGGGTCGGCGTCCTGCTGCCGCTCGCCGTCCTCGCGGCATCGATCGCCTCGACCTCGCCGTGTTCGCCATCTTCGGCGCGTTCACCGGCATCTACGGCCGCAACCGCGGCCACCTCGACAGGCTCGTCGCCCAGACCCGGTGCGGCGCGCTGTTCTTCGTGGTCATCCTGGCGGCCAGGCTGACGTCGTCGCAGCTGGTGGACCACGGCACCCGTGCCGGACTGTGGACGGTGGTGGGGCTGACCACCTTCGTCGCCTGGATCGGTTCGGTGCTCGCCGGCTACCTGCGGCTGCGGCCCGGCGGCTCCCTGTTCCACATCTTCGCCTACGCCGCCATCGCGTCCTCGCCGACGCTGCCGCCGGTGGCCGAGGGCATGCTCACGGCGTTCCTGGCCATCGTCTTGTCCATCGTGGTCGGGCAGCTCGGCCGGTTCTCGCCCCGTCGTCGCACCGAGTGGAAACGCCTCGAGAACCAGCCGCTGAGCAGGGAGCAGCAGCGCACCATCTGGCTGGACTCGCTCGCGACGCTGGTGGCGGCGGATGCTGCGGGTGCGATCGCCATCGTGGCCGAGCCGTTGTTCTCCACCGGGCACCAGTACTGGGCCATGGTGGCGGCCGTCGTCCCGCTCGTCGGGCACACCACCCGGCACCGCCTCGCCCGCGGCGTGCACAGGATTCTCGGCACCTACGTCGGGCTCGGGTTCATCGTGGTCATCATCCTGATCGACCCCAGCCTGTGGGTGGCGGTGCTGATCATCGGCCTGTGACAGGTGGGAGCCGAGACCTACATCGCCCGCAACTACTTCCTGGGCCAGATGTTCGTCACGCCCATGGCCATCATCGGCGTCGGCCTGGCCGGCGGGATCGGCTGGAACCTCCTGTGGGACCGGCTGATCGAGACCACCATCGGCGCGGTGGTCGGCATGACCGTGGCCGTGGCGGCGTGGTGGTTCGCGAAGCAACGCCGACTCCGGTTGGCCGCGGCCGGCACCCCCGACGTCGAGCCTGAGTGAGCCCGGGGCAGACATCATCGGTGGGGCTGACGCGCAGCCCCACCGATGACTCCCGGCCCAACCGTCCCCCGATCGGCGGACCGGCTCCAAGCGGAGGTGACGCTAGCGTCGAGCCCTCGCGGGCGACGGTGCGGCCACCGCCCCGACCGGTCGGTCCCCCGATCCGACGGTCGGGCCGCAGGTCCTCGGACCCGCAGCGGTGGACGGCAGGATCCTGCTCGTCACGCTTCCTCGTGGATGAGCCCCCTTCACAGGGTTCTCGACATTCATGAGCGCCCGGGCCCGTTCCTGATACATCCGGTTCAGGAATTCCTTGACGCGCGCCCCGCGAATCAGCCGGCGGCGGCCAACGTGAACGGCAGCACCGACGGCGCCCCGGCCCGGCGCAGCAGCCGAGCGGCGACGGTGAGGGTCCAGCGGGAGTCGGCCAGATCGTCGACCAGCAGGACGGGCCCGGCCAGCGAGGGCAGCACGTCGGCCATGGCGGGCGGCACCACGAACCGGTCCCACACGTCGCGCACCCGGAAGGCGCTGTTGGTGGAGCGGGTCAGCTCACCGGCGCCGGGTGCCAGCTCGAGCGGGCCGAGGGGCTGCAACCGTCCGGCGGTGGCGATCCCCGTCGCCAGCGACTCCACCAGCTGCGGCCGCGAGAGGCTGGGCAGCCACACCACCGCCGCGGGCCGCTCGTCCCAGCCCCACTCCTTCAGCACCCGCACGACGGCGCGGGCCAGCTCGGCGGGGACCTCGGCGTCGACGGGGCGACCGTCGGCGTCGCTTCGGAACAGCTCCCGCAGCGCCCCGCCCCAACCCAGGTCCGTCAGGCGTGCCACCGCGCGACCCTCCAGGAACTGCTCGCCGGGCGGCACCTTGCCCTTGACGGGTTTGCCGTCGGCGCGCACCCCCAACTGGTCCAGGCCGCTGGGCCAAAGCGCCCGAGGCGCCAGTGGGACGCCCACCCGGTCCAGCGTCGACTGCGCGGACTCCTGCTGCTCCACCGCCACTTCGGTGGGGTACCAGGCGGAATCGCACACGTCGCAACGGCCGCAGGGTGCCGAGTGCGGGTCGTCAAGCTGCTCGGTGAGGAACGCCATCCGGCAGGACTCGCCCCGCTCATAGGTGAGCATCGCGTCCTGCTCGGCCCGGCGGGCCTCCGCGATCCGCTCGTAACGGTCCTTGTCGTAGGTCCATTCCGCGCCGGTGGCCACCCAGCCGCCCTGCACGTACTCGACGGCGCCGTCGACGGCCAGCACCTTCAGCAGCAGCTCCAGCTGCCCCCGCTTCAGGTCCACCCGCGCCTCCAGCGCGGGCACGGAAAGCGGCTTGTCAGAGGCCGCCAGCGCGCCGATCACCGCGTCCGCCCGCGCCTGCGTCGGCATCGCGTTGGTGGCGAAGAAGTGCCAGATGTCACGGTCCTCCGGGCCCGGCAGCAGCAGCACGTCGGCGTTGTCCGTGGCGCGGCCGGCGCGGCCCACCTGCTGGTAGTACGCCACGGGCGAGCTGGGGGCGCCCAGGTGCACGACGAAGCCCAGGTCCGGCTTGTCGAAGCCCATCCCCAGCGCCGATGTGGCCACCAGCGCCTTCACCTCGTTGGCCTTCAGCGCCTCCTCCGCCGCCAGCCGCTCGGCAGCGTCCGTGCGCCCCGTGTAGGGCAGCACCCGGTGGTCGGCCTTCGCCAGCGCCGCGGCCGTGTCCTCGGCGGCCGAGACCGTCAGGCAGTAGATGATGCCGCTGCCCGGCAGCGAGTCCAAGTGCTGGGTGAGCCAGGCCACCCGTCGCCACGTGGTCTTGAGGTCCAGCGCGCCCAGCCGCAGCGACGTCCGCGCCAGCGGCCCGCGCAGAGTGAACACCTCGTGGCCGCCGGCACCCATCTGCTCCTCGACGTCGGCCACCACCCGCTCGTTGGCCGTCGCGGTGGTGGCCAGCACCGGCACCGTCGACGGCAGCTCGGCGATCAGGTCCCGGATGCGGCGGTAGTCCGGCCGGAAGTCGTGGCCCCAGTCGCTGATGCAGTGCGCCTCGTCGATCACCAGCAGCCCCATGACAGACAGCAGCCGGGGCAGCTGTTCGGCCCGGAACCGCGGGTTGACGAGGCGTTCCGGTGAGACGAACAGCACGTCGACGGCGTCGTCGGCCAGCAACTGCTCGATCTGGCCCCACTCGGTCACGTTGGCCGAGTTGATGGCCACCGCCCGCACCCCCGCCCGCTCCGCGGCAGCCACCTGGTCCCGCATCAGGGCCAGCAGCGGCGAGACGATCAGCGCCGGCCCGGCCCCCGCCCGGCGCTGCAGCAACGATGCGATGAAGTACACCGCGGACTTTCCCCACCCCGTGCGCTGCACCACCAGCGCCCGCTCATGGTCCGCCACCAGCGCGTGGATGGCCTCGAACTGGCCGGCGTGGAACTGCGCCTCCGGATTGCCGGTCAGGTCCCGCAGCACCGCCTCCGCCTCCTCGCGCAGGCCCTCGGCGCCGCGCTCGATCCGGCGCGCGGGCTCGACCACCGGAGCCGGCCGCGTCGGCTCTGCGGGTGCCGCGCCGGCGGGCGGTTGAGCGTCGTCGGCGGGCGCGGGAGCGTCGTCGAACGGGTCCGGCGGCAGCTCCCACTCCTCCGGCGGCGGCTCGTCGTCCCAGAACGCTCGATCAGTCATGGGCCCAACCCTGTCACGTCCCGGTGACATCGCGTCACCCCCGACCCCGCAGCTGTGGAAAACCCACTCGGACCCGCGGGGTCTGGGGTCCGGCCCCCGTCGATGGAACAATTGCATCCATGCGCAAGCTGATCATCTGCGTCCTCGTGGCCGTGGGGTCCCTCCTCGTGGCGTGCACGCCGACGACTGACCCCACCACGCCGACCGCCTCGCCGACTGAATCCGACTCCCCGTCGGCCTCGCCGTCGGTGGCCGGGGCCCGGTTCGCGCTGATGTTGGTGGACGCCTCCGCGGCCGGTTCCGTGCAGCTGCTGAACGCCGCCATCGAGCAGGCCGAGACGCTCGGGGTGGAGATCGCCACCTTCGACGCGGAGGGCGACGAGGACCGCCTGCCGGACCTGGTGGCATCGGCCATCGAGGCCGGCTTCGACGCCGTGCTGGTGGAACCCCTCTACTGGAACGGGCTCGAGGGTGTTGCGAAGAAGGCCAAGGAGGAGGGCGTCCCCTTCGTCCTGGTCGGCCGGCAGGCCGATGCCCTCGGCGACGCCAACTCCTACGTCGGGCCGGACCCGGGTGAACTCGCCCGCGTCCAGATGAACGGCGTCGTCTCGCTGCTGGAGGGGGAGGGTCGGATCGCGGTGCTCACCGTCGTGCCGCGCACCCCCTTCTACTACGCGTTCGAGGAGGGCTACGACGAGGTGCTGTGGGAGAACACCGGTGTGGAGGTGGTCTTCACGCAAGCGGCCAACGGCAGCCCGAGCCAGGCCGCCGACGACGTCCGGGGCTGGCTCAACCAGACCGAGGACCCGGAACTCGACCTCATCGTCGCCCAGAACGACCTGATGGCCGACGCCGCCCGCGAGGTGCTGGCCGAGGAGGGCCGCGACGACATCGGCGTGGTCGGTATCGGAACCACCGACGCCACCCTCAACGCCCTGCTCGAGGGCGCCCCCGGCGGCACCGTGTGGACCAGCCAGCACGAACTGGGCATCCGCGCCGTCGAGGTGGCCTCGGCCCTGGTGCTGGGTGATCCGGTGGAGGCCAACAGTTTCGTGCCCGGCGCCGAATGGGTGGACGCCACCAACGTCAACCAGTACCTGATGGAGTGACGCGTTCAGTGCGAGGATGGGGCCCATGCCCAGTGCGAAGAAGCCGGCGGTCGAACTCGAAGTGGGCGGACGCACCGTCCGCCTCTCCAGCCCTGACAAGGTGTACTTCCCCGAGCCGGGGCACACCAAACTGGACGTGGCGCAGTACTATCTGGCCGTCGCCGACGGCATCGTCCGCGCCCTGCGCGAGCGGCCCACCATGCTGCACCGGTTTCCCGACGGGCTCGCGGGGGAGAAGGTCCACCAGAAGCGCATCCCGCGCGGCGCCCCGGACTGGGTGGAGACCGTCGAGCTGTTCTTCCCGCGCTACGAGCTGACCGCCGACGAGCTCTGCGTCACCGAACCCGCCCAGGTGCTGTGGGCCGTCCAGATGAGCACCGTCGAGTTCCACCCCTGGAACGTGCGCCGCGCCGACGTCGACCGGCCCGACGAGTGGCGGATCGACCTGGACCCCGGCCCGGCAGCCGACTTCGGCCGGGTCCGCACCGTCGCCGACGCCGCCCACCACCTCCTTGACGAACTCGGTATCACCGGTTACCCGAAGACCAGCGGCGGCAGCGGCCTCCACGTCTACGTCCGGATCGCGCCCGAGTGGGAGTTCGACGACGTCCGCCGCGCCGCCCACGCCTTCGCGCGCGAACTGGAGCGGCGCCTTCCCGAGGACGTCACCACCGCCTGGTGGCGCAAGGACCGGGACCCGGCCGCGGTCTTCGTCGACTACAACCAGAACGCCCGCGACCACACCATCGCCGCCGCCTACTCCCTTCGCGGCGTCCCCGGCGCGACGGTGTCCGCCCCCATCCGCTGGGACGAGCTCGACGCCGTCGAACCCGCGGAGCTCAACCTCGCCAGCATGCCCGCCCGCTTCGCCGAACTCGGCGACCTGCATGAGGGCATCGACGACGAGGCATTCCGCCTCGAGACCCTCTTGGAATGGGCCGACCGCGACGATGCCGACCCCGCCTCCCAGGCGTCACCACCGCCGCGCGACGACGGGGGCGCGGGCAAGGGTAAGTCCCGCCAGCAGGTGGCTCGGGGCCACGTCGCCCGCGTCCGCCGGGAGCAACGGGACAAGGGCTGAGGCCGCCAAGCCCTTTTGCTGCCCCGCCATCTGGGGGATACTTCTTGCATGGGACGGGCTACCCCCTGGGACCCCGAGGTGGACGAACTGGAGCGGTCCCTCAAGCAGATCGAGGTCGAACTGCGCGGCGACCTCGATGCTCTCCTCGTGTGCCGTCTCGTCACCGTCCTGAACCGACAGTGCCCGCTGCGCAGTGTCGGCGCCTCGCCCATCAAGGACACCGCCCGGCTGCGGTTCGCCGACGGGCTCTCGGTCATCGCCCACTCCCCGGAGGGCAGCGCCCTGCTCCGGTTGCTGCTGCCGCTGCACCGCGGAGCGTCGGTGCTCCTGGAACGGGTGGAGCGCACCGACGACGGGGTGCTGGCCACCCTCCGCTGGGCCCCGCACCACAGCATCCGCGCCGTCGTCACGGGCTTCGACCAGGTGGACTGACCCCGGTTTTGCCGAGGTGCGGGGACGCAGTCGTGGCCAGCCAGTTTCCCTGAGGTGCGGGGACGCAGTCGTGGCCAACCAGTTTCCCTGAGGTGCGGGGACGCAGTCGCCGCCTCGAAGGCCCCTCAGCCCAGCAGCAGGTACAGCGACGAGGCGACGGTGAGCGCGATGATGATCCGGGTGAACAGCTTCTGGTCCAGCCGCTTCACCCAGAGCCGCCCGGCGAGCGCCCCCACCAGCACCAGCGGCGCCAGCAGGCCGAGCATCGGCAGCATCTCGGGGCGCAGCAGTCCCAGCCCGATGGAGAACGGCAGTTTGATCACGTTCACGATGAAGAAGAACCACGCCTGGGTGGCGAGGAACGCCAGCACGTCGAACCGGGCGGCGATGAAGTACATGCTCATCACCGGCCCGCCGGCGTTGGCGGCCATCGTCGTGAACCCGCCCAGGACGCCGTAGACACCCCTGACCCGTGGATTGGTGAGGGTGTCCTCCGCGGACAGCGTCCCCCGTCGCATCAGGTACAGGGTGAGGGCGATCAGCACCAGCAGGATGATCGCGATGGTGCGCCGCATGGTGTCGTCGTCGGCCCAACCCAGGAACGCCATGCCCGCCACCAGGCCCACGAACACCGTCGGCAACAGCCGCCACAGCGCCCGCCAGTCGACGTCGCGGCGATACGCCCAGACTGCGGTGAGGTCCCCGACGATCAGCAGCACCAGCAGCGCCGCCGTCGACTCACGTGCCGGCAGCACCGCCGCGAAGGCCGCGACGGCGAGGGTGCCTGCGCCCGGCAGTGCCGTCTTCACCACCCCGATCAGCAGCGACGCGGCGACGAGCACCACCCAGGAGAGTGCGGGGAGGTCGATCACGCACCCACTCTAGGAGAACGTCGCCGGTGCGTGGCCGGCCGCCAGCCGGGTGGTGCCTGAGTGGAGTCATTGTGTTGGTGTACGCGCAGATCGACCCACTCAGCCAGGGCGTGGGGCGTGGGGCGTCGGGGCCGACCCGCTCGGTGTGGTGATTGTGCTGGAGCACCGTCGGAATCTCCACAATCAGCGCTCGGGGTCGCGACGCGGGGGCGGACCCCGACCCGAGTCGCACCTGATTGGGGTCGTTGTGTTGGTGTACCCGCAGATCAACCCCACTTAGCCAGCCCCCAGGGCCCGCTCTCTGCCGGCGGCCGACGCGCCCCGCCCACCACCAATCTCATGCAAGCGCTTGCATGTGGACGAGATCCGGTTTAGAGTCTGGTTAAGCGGTTGCACAGGTCGAGGAGGACCTCCGGAATGCTTGCAACGATCTACGAAGTGGCCCGCCGTGCGGGAGTATCCACGGCGACGGTCTCGCGAGCGCTGCGTGATGACCCCCGAATCACGCAGTCCACGAGGGAGAAGGTGCTGCAGGCAGCGGACGACCTCCACTACGTACCGAAGGCAGCCGCCCAAGCCCTTGCCGGCTCAGCCACCAGGTCCCTCGGGATGGTGCTCCCGCACCTGCGGGGCAGTTACTACGCCGAACTGGCCGTCGGATTCGAGTCTCGCGCCAGCGAGTTGGACTGTTCGGTCCTGCTGCTGCGTGCTGACCCGGCGGCGGACTCGCGTTCCGCGGTCCGCCGGCTCGCGGGACAGGTGGACGCGCTCGCGTTCATGGCCCGCAGCGTCATCCCCGACGACCTTGTGGTCAAGGTCGGCAAGGGCCGCCCCACCGTCACCGTCGCCCGTGGCCGGGTCTCCGGCCACCCGGCCCTCTACGCCGAGTCCGAGGAACCGGCCCACGCCCTCACCCAACACCTGATCGAGCACGGCCGACGGCGGCTCGTCTTCGTCGGCCCCACCGACGACGGCTCGGACATCGCCGCCCGCTACGGCGGCTTCGCCCGCGCCCTCACCGAGGCCGGTCTCGAGGTCCCACCCAGTATCGACGTCGAACTCGACGAGGACGCCGGCCGCAGCCTGGCCCGCCGACTCTTCGACCAAGGGCTGCCCCACGACGCACTGGTCTGCGGCAACGACGAGGTGGCCGCCGCCGTCGTCTTCGAACTCCAGGAACTGGGGGTCGAGGTGCCGGAACAGGTGGCCGTCGTCGGCTGGGACGACATCCGCGTCTCCCGCTACCTGAGGCCCGGCCTCACGACGGTGCGCCAGCCCGTCGCACAACTCGGCGCGATGGCGGCCGAGTTCCTGCACCGGATGCTCTCCGGTGACTCCGTCGACGGCGTCACGGTCCTGGCGGCCGACGTCGTCCACCGCGAGTCCTGTGGCTGTCCCCCCGGCAGCCCCCTCACCACCACCCCCAGAAGGGAATGAGGATCAAAATGTTCACGAGGAAACGTGCCCTAGTGGCACTCACGGCAGCACTGTCGCTGCTCAGCGTCGCCGCCTGCGGTCGCGACGACACCACCGATCCAGGCGAGAACCCCGGCGGCGAGGCCTCCGAGATTGCAGAGGGTCCCGCCACCGGCGACCTCGAGGTCTGGGCCATGGGCGCGGAGGGCGAGGCCCTTCCCGAACTGGCCGAGGCCTTCATGGCCGAGAACCCCGACGTCAACATCAACGTCACCCCCGTCCCGTGGGACTCGGCGCACGACAAGTTCACCGCCTCCATCGCCGCCGGCACCGCGCCTGACCTGGCGCAGGTGGGCACCACCTGGATGGGCGAGTTCGTCGCCCTCGACGCCCTGGACCCCACCCCGTCGCTCATCGATCCCGGCAAGTTCTTCGAGGGCGCGCAGCAGACCACCGTCGTGAACGGCGCCTCCTACGCCGTGCCCTGGTACGTGGAGACCCGCCTCGTGTTCTACCGCACGGACCTTGCCGAGGCCGCCGGCATCACCGACCTCCCCGATGACTGGGAGGGCCTCAAGGAGATGGCCAAGGCCTACCAGGCCGGCGGCGCCAAGTGGGGCATCAACCTGCAGCCCGGCGGCACCGGCTCGTGGCAGACCGTCCTGCCGTTCATGTGGTCCAACGGCGGCACCATCACCAACGAGGACGTCACCGAGTTCACCTTCGACTCGGAGGAGAACATCGAGGCGCTCACCTACTTCCAGTCCTACTTCACCGAGGGCATCGCCAACACCGCACCGGTGGACGGCACCACCGAGTCCGACTTCGCCTCGGGCGCCGTGCCGATGTTCATCTCCGGTCCCTGGATGATGGCCGCGGTCGAGGCTGCCGGGGGCGAGGGCTTCGCCGACAAGTACGACGTCATGCCCATGCCGACGGCGGAGATCAGCGCCTCCTTCATCGGCGGCTCCAACCTCGCCGTGTTCAAGAACACCGAGAACCGCGACGCCGCGTGGAAGTTCGTCGACTTCCTCACCCAGGGGCAGACCCAGGTGGACTGGTTCGGCCTGACCACGGACCTCCCGTCGGTGCAGGCCGCCTGGGACGACGAGGCCCTCTCCGGCAACGAGAAGCTCTCCAAGTTCGGCACGCAGCTCGAGACCGCGTTCGCCCCGCCGTCGATCCAGACGTGGGAGCAGATCGCCAACTCGTTCGACTCCCAGGTGGAGCAGGTGGCCAAGGCCGATCTGGACCCGGCAGAGGCCATGGCGGCCATCCAGCAGGAGGCCACCTCGATCGGTCTGGGCTAGTCCCATGACCACCAAGGTCGCCCCCGCACCAACGGCGCAGCGGCGGCGTTCCGGGAAGCGGAACGCCGCCGAGGCCAGGGCCGGGCTGCTGCTCGCGCTGCCGTTCGTGGTGCTGTTCTCCGTGTTCACGCTGTGGCCGGTGCTGCAGTCGATGTTCATGAGCTTCACCGACACCCGCATCACGGACATCCGGACGCCGTTCCAGGTGAACTTCATCGGCTTCGACAACTACGCCAAGGCGCTCGGCGACCCCGTGTTCCGGCGCGCCGCCCTCAACACCGGCGTGTTCGTCGTCCTGGGAGTTCCGCTCACGCTCGCCTGCGGGCTGGCCGCGGCGGTGGCCCTCAACAAGGGCATCACCCGGTTCCGAAGCGTGTTCCGGGTGGGCTTCTACACCCCGGTCATCACCAGCATCGTCGCCGTCGCCGTCGTGTGGCGCTTCCTGCTGCAGCCCGATTCCGGGCTGGTCAACACGGTGCTCGGCTGGGTGGGCATCGACGGCCCCAACTGGCTGGGAGACACCCGCACGTCGCTGCTTTCGCTGGTGGTGATGGCCGTGTGGCGCAACTTCGGCACCGGCATGATCATCTTCCTCGCCGGGCTCCAGGCCGTGCCGTGGAGCCTGCACGAGGCCGCCGCCATCGACGGTGCGTCCGTGTGGCAGCGGTTCTGGCACATCACGCTGCCCATCCTGCGGCCCACCGTCCTGTTCGTGATGGTGACCACCACGATCGGCTACCTGCAGTTCTTCGAGGAGCCGTTCGTGATGACCCAGGGCGGGCCGCTGAACAGCACCCTGTCCGCGTCGATGTACACCTACCAGCAGTTCGGCTTCGGCAACTACGGCGTCGCCGGCGCGATGGCGTACCTGACGTTCCTGGCGATCCTCGTGGTCACAGTCATCCAGTTCCGAGTGACGAGGGAGAAGTGATGAAGCAGTCACGCTCGATGGCGGTGCTCTACGTCATCCTCTCCATCCTGCTGCTGATCGTGATCATGCCGTTCATCTGGATGGTGCTCGGCAGCTTCAAGTCGCAGGGAGAGTTGCTCCAGGTCCCGCCGACGTTCCTGCCCGAGGCGCCGTCGTGGGACAACTTCGTCCGACTGTTCCAGCGCCTGGACTTCGGACGCTACTTCTTCAACTCGACGGTGGTGGCCGTGGTGGTCACCGTCGCCAACCTGGTCTTCTGCTCGATGCTCGGCTACGCGCTGGCGCACCTCAGCTTCCCCGGCAAGAAGATCATCTTCGGTGCCGTCCTCGGCACCCTGATGATCCCCGGTCTGGTCACGTTCATCCCGCAGTTCGTGCTGGTGGTGAACCTCGGCCTCGCCGACTCCCTGCCGGCGCTGTTCCTGCCGTTCCTGGCCGGACCGTTCGGCGTGTTCCTGATGCGGCAGTTCTTCCTGGGCATGCCCCGCGACCTGCTCGAGGCCGGACGCCTCGACGGCGCGAGCGAGCTCGGGATCTTCTTCCGCCTGTTCCTGCCCCTGGCCGGGCCCGCGCTCGCAACGCTCGGGATCCTGACCTTCCTGGGGTCCTGGAACAACTTCCTGTGGCCCCTGGTGGTGGCCTCGACGGAGAAGACCTACACCCTGCCCGTCGCACTCGCCCTCGTGTCGACCGGACAGAACCAGACCGACTACGGGCTGCTGCTCGCCGGCGCGTGCGTCGTCGTCCTGCCCATCCTGCTGGTGTTCCTGTTCTTCCAGCGCTACTTCATCGAGGGCATCGCAACCACCGGAATCAAGTGAGCCCGCGGTACCCCCGCCGCGAGCCAGAACCCGAGGAGTTCGAAATGCAACACGACAACCTCTCCCGCCGAGCCCTGCTGGGTGCGGCCACGGGCGCCGGAGCGCTCGCCGTCGCAGGCAGCCTCCCCGCCGTCGCCGACGGCCGGGATGACCGGCGCGACGACGGACGTGGCCGGCCCGGCAAGCCCGGGAAGCCTGGCCGCCACGAAAAGCAACTGCTCACCTGGGCGCGCGACACCTGGGCCTCGCTGGCCGCCATGACCGACGAGGACACCGGCCTGGTGGCCGACAACATCGACGCCGAACTCACCACCCGCAGCGGCTACACCTCGCCAACCAACATCGGCGGGCTGCTGTGGAGCGCCATCGTTGCCCGCGACCTGCGCATCATCAACCCCGGCCACTGCCGCAACCTCATCAACCGCACCCTGCGCACGCTCGAGCGGATGGAACGCCACGACGCCAGCGGCATGTACTTCAACTGGTACGACGAGGCCACCGGCAACGTGCTGCGCGTCTGGCCGGACAGCGGCGACGTCGTCGTCCCGTTCGTCTCCAGCGTGGACATGGGCTGGCTCGGGGCCGCGTTGCACCTAGTCGCGGAGGCCGACCCGTCCAACCGGCGCCGCGCCCGTCGCCTCTACGAGGGGCTGCGCTGGGACATCTTCTACGACGAGGCGTTCCGCGACGGCGGTGGGCTCTACGGTGGTTTCTACGTCGAGGACCCGGGCCGCGACGACGTCGGGCTGCTGCCGCCCACCATCGGCGAGGGCCCGGACCTGTACTACACGGTCAACCACCACTACGACACGGCCATCTCCGAGGCCCGGATGGCCACCTACCTCGGCATCATCCGCGGCCAGATCCCGGCCAAGGCGTACTTCTCCACGTTCCGCACGTTCCCGCCGGAGTACGACTGGCAGGAGATGCCGCCGGTGGGGGAGTGGGAAGGGCACCTGGGCGTCCCCGTCTACCAGGGCGCCTACACCTACCGCGGCTTCCAGGTGGTGCCCGGTTGGGGCGGCTCCATGTTCGAGGAACTGATGCCCGACATCTTCGTCCCCGAGGCGAAGTGGGGGCCGAAGTCCTGGGGCAAGCAGCACCCGCTGCACGTGCGCGCGCAGCGCGAGCACGGTCTGGACGACGCCGCCTACGGCTACTGGGGTTTCTCGCCCTGCTCCAACCCGGCCGGCGGCTACCGCGAGTACGGCGTCGACGCGTTGGGTCTGAACCCTGACGGCTACTTCTCGGACCAGGAGAACACCGACTACCGCTGGGACGACCCGCCCACCAGCTACGGCGACGGCGTGGTCACCCCGCACGCGGCGTTCCTCGGGATGATGTACGAGCCGGAGGAGGCCACCGCCAACCTCGCCAAGCTGCAGGAGGACTTCGACTGCTACGGCCCCGGCGGCTTCCACGACGCCGTCGCCGTCCGCAGCGGGCAGGTGGCCCACCGCCACCTCTCGCTGGACCAGGCGATGATCATGGGCTCGCTCGGCAACGTGCTGCTCGACTCGCGGGTCCAGCGCTACTTCGCCAGCCGCGACGTCGCCCGCACCTTGAAGCCCGTGCTGGCGCTCGAGGAGTTCAACGCAGGCGCCTGACATGACCCGCACCCAGCTCCTGGAATCCGACGGCGTGGCCTTCCGAGACCTGAACCACGACGGCCGCCTCGACCCGTTCGAGGACCCCCGGCTGCCCGTGGCGCAGCGGGTGGAGGACCTGCTGCCCAGGCTCTCCCTCGAGGAGTTGGCGGGTCTGATGTTCCACACGGTGATCGAGGCCGGCCCCGGCGGGGAACTCCTCGCCGGGCCCGGCCGGATCTCCAAGTCCGGCACCCGTGGCGTGGTCGTTGGGAAGGCGATGAACCACTTCAACGTGCACGCGTTGGCGGGTGCGCGGGAGGCTGCGGTGTGGGCCAACCGGCTCCAGGTTCTGGCCTGCGAGACGCCCCACTCCATCCCCGTGACCATCTCCACCGACCCCCGCCACGCCGCCGCCGAGAACGCGGGCACCAGCTGGGCCTCGGGGTTCTTCTCGCAGTGGCCCGACGCGCTCGGGTTCGCCGCGCTGGGCGATGAGGACCTGGTCCGGCGGTTCGCCGACGTCGTCCGGCGCGAGTACGTCGCCGTCGGCATCCGCGCCGCCCTCCACCCGACGGCGGACCTGGCCACCGAACCGCGCTGGGCCCGGCAGCGGGAGACGTTCGGGGCGGACCACGAGCTGGCCTCCCGGTTGACGGTCGCAGCCGTCGAGGGGCTGCAGGGGGAGCGGCTCGGACCGGACTCGGTGAGCGCCACCACGAAGCATTTCCCCGGCGCCGGGCCGCAGGCCGACGGCGAGGACGCGCACTTCCCCTACGGGCGAGACCAGGTCTATCCCGGCGGCCGCTTCGACGAGCACCTGCGCCCCTTCGAGGCCGCCATCGCCGCACGCACCGCTGCGATCATGCCCTACTACGGCCGCCCCGTCGGCCTCGTCCTCGACGGCGAACCCGTGGAGGAGGTGGGCTTCGGGTACAACCGGCAGGTCCTCATCGGACTGCTGCGGGAGCGCCTCGGCTACGACGGCGTGATCCTCTCGGACTGGGAACTGGTCAACGACAACCTCGTCGGTGAGCAGGTGCTGCCCGCCCGCGCCTGGGGCGTCGAGGACCTCGGCCCCGAGGAGCGGATGCTGAAGCTGCTCGACGCCGGCATCGACCAGTTCGGCGGCGAGGAGTGCACCGACCTGCTGCTGGGACTGGTGGACTCGGGGCGGGTCGGTCGAGAGCGCTTGGAGGCGTCCGCGCGACGACTGTTGCGCGTGAAGTTCGAGCTGGGTTTGTTCGACGACCCCTTCGTCGACGAGGACGCCGCGCCCTCGCTGGTGGGCACGCCCGAGGCGGTGGAGTTGGGCGTTCGGACGCAGGCCCGCTCCGTCGTCGTCTGCGCCGACGACGGGTTGCTGCCGCTGCGGCCCGGTACCCGCGTCTGGCTCGACGGCGTGGCCGCCGATGCAGTGGGCCCGGGGCTGACAGTGGTGGATCGGCCGGAGGACGCCAACGTCGGCCTGGTCCGCCTGCACGCGCCGTTCGAGCCGCGCGACGACCTGTTCCTCGAGGCCTGGTTCCACCAGGGCAGCCTCGAGTTCCAGCCCGGACTGGCGCACCGCCTGGCCCGGATCCCCTGCCCGCTGCTGGTGGACGTGCGCTCCGACCGGCCTGCCGTCCTCACCCCCCTGCTGCCTGTGGCGCGGGCGCTGACGGCCTCGTTCGGCGTCAGCGACGGTGCCTGGCTGCTGGCCGTGACTGGTGAGGTGCCGCCGGAGGGCCGGCTGCCGGTGTCGTTCCCCAGGTCCATGGCGGCGGTGCGAGCCGGCCGCGCGGACGTGGCCGGCGACGCCGACCCGCTGTTCCCCGCCGGCCACCGCGCCTCAACGCTGCCGCTGTCTGTCAATGCTGCCCATACAGGGGCAGCACTGACAGCTAGCGGCAGCACCTACGACAACGGCAGCACTGACGAAAACGGCAGTACCGAGCAACCACCAACCCCCTGAGGTGATCGAAGTGTCCCCCCTGCCCATCCGTGCCGAGTTCACGTCGTCCGGGGCGCTGGCGCGTCTGTTCGCGGGAGACCTCAGCTTGCTGCAGTACCCGGCCTCCGAACTGGAGCCCGGCCCGCACCAGGTCTGGCTGCGCCGTCGTTCACCCACCGGCCACGAAGCCATTCCCCTCCTCGGTCCCTCCTCCGCTGGTCGAGTAGTGGCGACGAGGGGCGAAGAGGTGCGTGTCGAGACCGCATCGTCTGTTGGTCGAGTAGCGGCGACGAGGGACGAGGAGGTGCGTGTCGAGACCACTCGCGGGGCGAGTCTCGAAGGCCCCGTCATCACCGGCACCCGCTGGAACATCGGCTGGCAGCTCCGCTGGCAACAACCGGGCGACGGCCGGTTCGGTTGGGAACTCAAGCTCACCAACACCGGGGACGACCCCGTCGAACTGGACGCGGTCTGGACGGTGGACGCAGCCCTGACGGAGTGGGACGCGCTGCGTCGCAACGAGTTCTACGTCTCCCAGTACCTCGACCTGACCCCCATCCGCGACGGCGAGGACCTACGCCTGGCCGTCCGCCAGAACATGCCCGGCGTGGTGAACCCGTGGCTGGCACTGGGCGCCACCCGACCTGTGGTGGGTTGGTGCACCGACGCGCTGCAACTGCGCCCCAGCGTCCCGGGCACCGGCCTCGACCTCACCTCCGACCTCCCCTCCCAGCGTCTCCAGCACGAGCACACGCTCGCGGGGCTGCAGGCCGAGGCGTGGATGCTCGCGCCCGGCGAGGAGGGGGTGGTGGGATTCCGCGGGATCGTCGAGGCCGACCATCCCTCCGCCTCCTCCGACGACGACGCCGCCCGCCTCCGGGACGCGTTCATCGATGGCTGGAACTCTTCGGTGGGTGGGGACGGCACCAGGGGTGTGGCCGCCGACACCTCCCGAACGTCGCTGGCGCCAGGAGTTGGCGTCGGGGACGAGGGCCCCGCCGCAACCGGCCAGCCCGCGGTGCCGACGGTGTTCGGACCGGCGCACTTCGTCCACGGCGACGCGCTCCCGGAGGACGAACTCCTCGCGCTGCTCCCGTCACCGGAGCAGGTGGAACGCGGCCCTGACGCCGACGTCTGGTCCTTCAGAGCCGACGGCACCCACGTCGTCGCGGCGGCGAAGGAAGCCGCGGTGCTCCGACCCCACGGCCACGTGATCCGCGTCTCGGAGGGTCCCTTCCCGCAGGACCACACCGTCGCGGTCACCGCCTGGATGAACGGCAACTTTGCCTCGCAACTGACCGCGGGCCACGCCTCGGCGCACCCGCTGCTCTCGGTCCGCCGCAGCTACCTCGGCCTCACCCAGGCCGACGGCGTCCGCATCCTGGTCCGCACCCCCACCCCGTCGGTTGAGCAGCCCCGACGAGGAACGAGTCAGGGCGTCGTCGAAACCATCGCGACCTCGCAGCCGAACCCGTCCGCACGCCGCGCCGCGCCGTCGCAACCCCGGGACTGGCGCCTCCTGGGCGTTCCGAGTGCGTGGGCGGTGGACCAGACGTCGGCGACGTGGTGGTACCGAACCGACGGCCGCACCATCAGGGCCACGACGTCGCTCGCACTCGCCGAACTCAAGCTCGAGGTGACCGTCGACGGCGACCCGCTGGACCTGCTCGTGGTCACCACCGGCGAGCAGGGCTTCGGCGGTGACTCCGCGCCGCTGTTCGCCGACGGCGTGACCCGTGACGGCGACTGGCGCGCGGAAGTCGTCCCCAGTGCCTCGTCCCTGGTCCGTGCGATCCCGCTGGAGCGGACAGCACCGGAGACGGAGCCATCCGCTCCACGCTCAGGCCGCCCCGAGGTGCGCGGAGCAGACAGCACCGGAGACGGAGCCGTCCGCTCCACCGACGATGCCTCGGCCACCACCCGCAGACTGGCCGCGCTGCTGCCTTGGCTGGAGCACGACGCTTACGTCCACTACCTCGCCCCGCGCGGGCTCGAGCAGTTCACAGGCGGTGCGTGGGGGACGCGCGACGTCTGCCAGGGCCCGATCGGGCTGCTGGTGGCCACCGGCCGGCTCGACGTGGTGCGCCAGGTCCTGCTCGAGGTGTTCGCCGCCCAGCAGGACGACGGTGACTGGCCGCAGTGGTTCGACTACCTCAAGGCGCACCGCGCGCCCGGCCACCGGGAGAGCCACGGCGACATCGTCTACTGGCCGTTGCTCGCATTGGGGGAGTACCTGCAGGCCACCGGCGACCTGACCATCCTCGACGAGGAGGTGGGCTGGGTTGGTGCCGAGGAGTTGCTGCCGGGCACCGCGGTGCGCGCCCACGTCGTCGCCGCCGTCGACCACCTGCTCGGCGCCCGCAGCGCCGACCCCCGACTGCCCGCCTACGGCCACGGCGACTGGAACGACTCGCTCCAGCCGGCGAGCCCCGAGCTCGCCGCGCAACTGGTCTCCACCTGGACCGCCGGCCTGGAGATCAAGGCGCTGGAGGAACTCGCCATCGGCCTGGGCGACGCGGAGCCCGAGCAGGTGGAACGCCTCCGCGGCATCGCCCGCGCCACATCCGAGGCGGTGCACGACTCGCTGCTGGTGGACGGTGAGCTCTGCGGCTATGCCGTCGTCACCCCCGACGGCGTGGAACCGCTGGTGCACCCCCACGACGGGCGCACCGGTCTCCACCACGGCTCCCTGCAGATGATCCACGCCATCGCCGACGAACAGCTCACCCCCGAGGAGGCGGCGGCGCACGTCCGCGTCATCGACGAGCACCTCGACGGGCCGGTGGGGATCTACCTGTTCGACCGCCCTGTCGACTACCACGGCGGCGAGACCCACACCTTCCTGCGGGCCGAGGCGGCGTCGTTCTGGGGCCGGGAGGTCGGCCTGATGTACACGCACGCGCACCTGCGCTGGATCGAGGCGCTGCTGCGGCTCGGGGAGGCCGACCGCGCCTGGCGGACCCTCGACGTCGTGCTCCCCGATGGGCTGACGGCCCACGTGCCGGGCGCCCGGCCGCGGCAGTCCAACTGCTACTTCTCGTCCGTCGACACCGCGTTCCGGGACCGCGCCGACGCCGAGGCGAACGCGGAATCCATGTTCGACCCGGAGTTCGGCTTCGAAGGTGGCTGGCGGGTCTACTCCTCAGGGCCCGGTCTGGTGCTGCGCCTTGTCACGGAGGGTTTCCTGGGGATGCGTGGCACTCGCGACGGCGTCGTCATGGACCCGGTCCTGCCGGCCGGTGCTCTCGAGGCGACGGTGTACCTCGACGGTGTCCGCGTCGACGTCCGTTACGACGTCACGGCCCCCGGCCACGGCGTCACCGCGATCGAGGCCGACGGTGTGCCCGTGCCCACGGAACCGGCGCCACGTCGCTACCGCCCCGGCGGCGTCCGCATCCCGGCCACGGCCTGGCAGGACCTGGTCTGCGACGGCGAGGTCACGCTCCGCGTCCGCGTCGGAGGCTCCCAGATCCCCTGAGCCCCGGGAACACTGTTGGTGGCAAACCCATCGCAGTCTCCCGGAGGCAACGAGCGGCAGCGAGCCTCGAAGGGCCTGGCGAGAGTCCCCGGTAACCGTCACCAGGCCCTTCGAGGCGTCGACTGCGTCGCCGCACCTCAGGGAGACTTGGTGGGGAAGTCTGTTTCGTCCCTCGCGCGGCCGGCTCAACCGGCGGGAGGTGTTTCGCGGCGGCTCAACCGGCGGGAGGTGTTTCGCGGCGGCTCGACCGGGGGGGGGAGGTGCCTCGGACCGGCTCAACCGGCGTACGGGTCGGCTCAGGCGTCCGAGACGTCCGCCACGGTGGCTTCGTAGGCGCGGATGACGTCGTCGGCGGCGACGGTGACGCCCACGCCGTGTGCGCCGCCTCCCATGGAGATGGTGTGCCCGACGATGGCCTCGTCAGCGATCACCGGCCACGGGTGCAGTGCGCCGAAAGGGGTGATGGTGCCGCGCTCGTAGCCGGTGACGTCGCGGGCGGTGTCGGCGTCCGGCATGGAGAGGCGGCTGACGCCCAGCAGGGCGCGCAGCTTGGGCCAGGAGAACTCACGGTCGCCGGGGACCAGGACGAACAGGTAGTCGTCGTCGCCGCGGCGGACCACGAGCGTCTTGATCAGGTCGCGCGGTTCGATCCCGCGTGCCGCGGCCGCCTCCTCGAGGGTGCTCACCCGGCCGTGCCGGGTCATCGTGTGCTCGATGCCGTGTTCCTGCAGAGCTGCAATGACCCTGGTCTCACCATCCATGGGTGCAAGCGTACGCGCCACTTGGCAAGGGGCTCCGCTGTCCCGGGAGGGCAGTCCTCGTCTGACGCCGGGGGGGGAATGATGTCCAACCCTTGACCGTTCTGATCTGCGAGAACTACAATGGAGCAGTCATATACATGCATGCACGCATAGCTATTCATCAAGGTTGATGGGTTGCCGCATGCGAATGAACGGAGGCTCACAGATGAGTTCGAAACCAAGAAGTCTCGCCGCACGGTTGGGGGGACTGACAGCTGCGAGTGCCCTGGTGCTCTCGGTGGTAGCGGCCGGAGGTTCAGCGGCAGACCCCGGGGTGCAGGAACCCGACGGTCCACGCACGATCGTGACGACCGACCCTGAGCTCGACGACCTGAACTCACTCCTGCGGATGCTGCTCTACAGCAACGAGATCGACATCGAGGGGTTGGTCTACTCCGCCAGCCAGCACCACTACTCCGGAAACGGTGACGACGTCGAACCTCACCGTTGGCCCGCGCCGGATGACGTGTTCCACATCGACACGGCCGTGAACGCCTACGAGGAGGTCTACCCGAACCTCGTCAAGCACGACCCCAACTATCCGACCCCGGATGAGCTCCGCGACAAGATCTACTGGGGAAACGTGGAGAACGTCGGTGACATGGCATCTGACACGGAGGGATCAGACTTCATCAAGGAAGTCCTCCTGGATGATGAACCCGGACAGGTCTTCCTGCAGGCGTGGGGCGGACCGAACACCATCTCGCGTGCGCTCAAGTCCATCGAGGACGAGTACAAGGGAACCGACGACTGGGACGCGATCTACGACAAGGTCATCGACAAGGCAGTGATCACCAGCTGGGGCCAGCAGGACACCACCTTCCGTGACTACGTGAAGCCGAACTGGCCGGAGTTGGAGAACCGCGAGGTGGCCACGTCGATCTGGGGCTACGGCGCTCGAGGCTCGGTCCTGGAGGCGGAGGCCTTCATGTTGGCGCCGGAGTGGACTGCAGCCAACGTCTCGGACGTGGGTCCCATCGGAGCTGAGTACCGCGTCTGGGGCGACGGCAAGTTCATGGCTGACGGATTCGACGATGAGGACTACTTCGGATACGCAGACATGACACGTGAGGAACTCGAGGAGATGGGGTTCTTCGTCTGGACCGCGCCGCAACCGAAGGGCGCGTGGATCTCCGAGGGTGACTCGTCCAACTTCGCTCTCCTCATCGAGAACGGCCTGCGCAACTGGGAGGATCCCACTTGGGGTGGCTGGGGAGGCCGCCAGCAGCAGAGCGGCGACGATCCGGTCTCCTGGACCAACCGGGGAGTTCAGGACATCGGTCCGGACGGCCAGCCCCGCAATGACTGGGCAGCTGCGCGTTGGTTCTCAGACTTCCAGAATGACTTCGCGACCCGTCTGCAGTGGAGCGTGACCTCCGAGTACGCCGACGCCAACCACCACCCGGAGATCACGATCGAGCAGGGCGTGGACCTGGACCGTCGGCCCGGCAGCGTTGTCACCCTGGATGCCAGCGTCGTCGACCCGGACGGTGACAAGACGAACGTCTCGTGGTGGCAGTACGAGGAGGCGGACACCTACTCAGGGAAGGTGAACCTGTCCGCGACCGCCGGCCTGAGCACGACGTTCGTCGTCCCGGCCGACGCGCCCATCGGAAGCACCATCCACATCATCGCCAAGGTCTCCGATGATGCCGAGCCGGCGCTGATGAACTACAAGCGCGTCGTCGTCACGGTGGCTGAGCAGAATGATCCGCCGATTGTTCCCGAGCCGACGCCGACGGTGACGGTCACGGCTGAGCCCTCGCCGCAGCCGACGGTGACAGTGACACCGCCGAACGGCAGCGACATCTATGACACCCCCGGATTCCACAAGAGCAGCGGCCGTGACTGGATGACCGTCTGCGAACCGTACTCGACCGTGGTGGACAGGTGCTGGACCTACATCTGGAGCACCTCTGTGCAGCAGGCTGGCTCCAAGTTCGTGCAGACCAACGGGTGGAACTTCAACAACCTCACCTACGTCGGAGGAAGCCGTGCTGCCTGGGCCACGAACCCGTTGGGGCATGCCGGCTCCTGGACCGGTGACGACGGTCGCCAGTGGCGCACCGAGTGCGATACCGCCAATACCGGTCGCAGTGGCTGCCGCACCTACGCCACCGCCGACGTGATCCAGCGCGTCGGTGACGGCTACCAGTGGGTCAACAAGGAGGTGTTCAACAACCAGGTCCGCTTCCGCTGACCTCCAGCCCTGCAGAGTCCTTGTGCCGGCCCAGTTCCACTGGGTCGGCACAAGGTGCTCCACTCATATCGGTGCTTCGATTGCGGCGTGCAGGTCCAACCCCTCATGCGAGTAGTCAGTAGCGCAGGATCGCCATGACGGGGCTGTCGGGCACGACGGCCTGCGAGGTGGCGTAGACGAAACCGCCGTTGGCCAGTGTGTCGGCGGCGGACTGGTCCACGTGCTCGCACACCACGTAGCGGTCGTCGCCGCCGAGCCGCACCACGTCGGCGCCGGTGTCTCCCGTGGCCTCCTCCCAGCACCATGGGTCGGCGCGCATGAACAACGTCTCCACGCGTCCCTGCTGGGCGGCCTCGCGGATGAACGTGAGGTCGCTCGAGACCCGGCCGGTGCCGTCGAGCTGGCGCGCCCGGGCGATCACATCGTCGCGCTCGCTCCGCAGTCGGGCCTCGACGATGGGCCACGCCAGGTCGTGCAACTGCTGTACGGACAGGTCATCGGGATTGTGGTGCACGGCCTCGGCCAGGGTGTTGCCATAGTTGTCGACTTCTCGGTAGGCCACCACATTCTGCTCCAGCCCCACCAGCACCAAGGGGGCCGACTGCCCGCGCAGGATTTCGTCGAGGCCGGAGGAGACCTGGCGCAGGAAGAACAGCAGGTCGTCCTTCCTTGCGTCCTCGGCGGCGGCGCCATGCCCGTGGAACACGGCCAGCCCGCCACGGTTGCCGCTCATCGGTCGCACCAGGGCGCCGCTCTCAGGGTCCGGTGGCTCCAGCACGTCCGCCACCGCCGTGGGGACGTCGCCGAGCTCCACCTGCTCGACGGTGTGGCGGCTGCCGTCCATCAGGCGCACCTTGCTCTGGCTGATGGCCAGCAGGAAGAAGTGCTCGTCGCCGGACAGCAGCCGCATCAGCGGACCGGTCACGAAGTGGTCCCCGACGGTGGCCAGGATCGGCAGCGATGCGGGGATGCGGTAGGTCTGGTGCCAGCCGGGGCGCAGGAACATGGCCATGCCGTCGCCCATTCGCTGCCAGGCCGGGGAGTTGTTGAGGAGTTCGCGTGCCGGTTCCAGCAGCGCCTCCACGTCGGGACGTCTCATCTCCTCCAGCAGCATGGCCTCCACACCGTTGACGAGGTTCTTCCACCGCACCTGGTCACCCTGCATCTCAGGGCCGACGCGATGGGTGGGGATGAACAGCGAGAGGTGGATGCCCTCGGCCCTCGATGTGGCCAGGGCCTGGATGTCGTTCCGATTCAGCAGGTCCATTGGTCCTCCTTGGTTCGGTTGGACAATCCACCCTAGTCCGGCCTCTGCGAGCGGGTACCCGAATCGCCAAGGCTGGCCTGCTCGACCCGACACGCCGGAGAAGATCGTCGAGGAGGGGGTGGCCCGCACCCTTGCCGGCCGAAATCGTCGGCGAGTCGGGTCGGCCGGGGGCAGGACAGTCCCTCCGGCCGCATCACTGATTCATAACGATTCAGCGCCGCATTGACTTCTGCGGAACCTGAACGGTACATTCGCTGCATACCAGTGCGATGCTGAATCAATATGCATCGGTCAAGGATGACGAGGATCAAAGATGAGCCAAGCCTCTGGGCGCCCGTTCTGGAAGAGCACCCTGCTGTGGAAGTCGCTGATGTGGATCGCGGTCGTCGCGGTGATCATCGGAGGCACGCGCTTCTACGCCCCGGGCACCGAGCCAGCGGACGAGCCTGCCGGGGAGCAGAACTACATCGTGGATCCCGTCGCCTACGCGCAGGAGATCTACGAGGCCCAGGTGGTGCCCAACATCACCGACAACGCCGTTGACCTGGTCACGCTGCTGGAGGCCATCGCCGCGGACCCCGAGCAGGCAGGGGCAGAGCACGGCCACCGCAACGGCGACTCGCCCTTCTCCTACCCGGTCCGGGTCACGGGCACCGTCGTCGAGGGAGCCTTCGGCGAGGCCGGTCTGGAGGTGGAGGACACGGGCGACGTCACCGTCGGCGTGCAGACCGGTCCGGCCATCACCGGCACCGCCGTGCGCGACGCCACGGGTCTGGTCACCTTCGAGATGTTCCTGAACCAGATCGACTTCGCCGCAGTGGCCACCGAGCTGAACAACCAGGTCAAGGCCACCGTGCTCGCGGAGACGGACTTCGAGGCGCTCATGGGATCCGAGATCACCGTGCTGGGCGCCATCACCTACGACGACGCCGCCCACATCACGATCACTCCCATCCAGATCGAGGCAGACCAGTGACCGCCGAGGAACTGCCCGCCGACGACGACGTGGTGATGTCGGCGCGCAACATCTCCAAGGTCTACGGCGGCACCCGCGCCCTCAAGGGGGTCGACTTCGACATCCGCGCCGGCAAGGTCACCGTCCTCTACGGCGAGAACGGTGCCGGCAAGTCCACGCTGATGCGCATCATGTCCGGCGTCGAGACCCCCACCGCCGGCACCCTCACCCTCGACGGTGAGGAGGTCAGCTTCGCCAGCCCCTCCGAGGCGGAGGAGCGCGGCGTCGCCATCATCCACCAGGAACTCAACCTCAGCGCCAACATGACCGTGGCGGAATCGGTCTTCCTCGGCCGTGAGCTGAAGCGCTTCGGCTTCGTGGACAACAAGGAGCAGGTCCGACGCACCCAGGCCGTCCTGGACCGGCTCGAGGAGCCGATCGACCCCCGCGCCACCATCGGGAACCTGCGCCTCGGGCAGCAGCAACTCGTGGAAATCGCCCGCGCACTCGACGAGGACGCCCGCGTCCTGATCATGGACGAGCCCACCTCGGCCCTCTCCGCCACCGAGGTGGAGGTCCTGTTCCGCGTCATCCGCGACCTCACCGCCAAGGGTGTCGCCATCGTCTACATCTCCCACCACCTCGACGAGACCCTCGAGATCGGAGACCACGCCGTCGTGTTCCGTGACGGCGAACTGGTCGCCACCGCCGAGATGGCAGACATCGACCTGAAGTGGATCGTCTCCGCCATGGTGGGACGCTCCGCCGACGACATGTTCACCGTCATCGAGGCCCCCGTGGGGGACACTGTGCTGGAGGTGGACAAACTCACCGTCGCAGACCCCACCCAGCCCGGCCGGCTCGCCGTCGACGACCTCTCCCTGAGCGTCCGCGCCGGTGAGGTGGTCGGGATCTACGGGCTCATGGGCGCCGGCCGCACCGAACTGTTCGAGACCCTCATCGGGCGCAACCGCTCCCAGGGCGGTGCGGTGCAGCTCTTCGGGCGCGACGTCACCGGCGCCAGCATCCGCGAACGGATCTCCCGAGGCATGTACCTCGTGCCGGAGGACCGCCAGAAGGACGGCCTGGTCCAGGGCCAGTCCGTGGGCGCCAACCTCTCACTCGCCTCCGTGACCCGCTGCACCCGGGCCGGGCTCACGCGTGACAAGGTGGAACGCCGTCGCAACGACGACGTGATCGCCTCGGTGCGAGTGAAGGCCGCCAGCCAGCGCGCCCCCATCGGCTCGCTCTCGGGCGGAAACCAACAGAAGGTGGTCGTCGGCAAGGCGCTCCTCACCGAACCCCGCCTGATCCTCCTCGACGAACCCACCCGCGGCGTCGACATCGGAGCCAAGGCAGACATCTTCAAGTTCATGGCCGAACTGGCCGAGAGCGGCGTCGGGGTGCTGTTCGCCACCTCCGAGGTGGCCGAGGTGCTCAACTCCACCACGCGCATCCTCGTCATGTCCCGGGGCCGCATCGTCGCCGAGTTCTCGCCCGGCGACGCAACCCGCGAGGCCGTCCTCGCCGCAGCAGACGACTCCGAGCTCGTGGAGCTCGAACACCAGCAGATGGAAATGGAAGGAGCAGCCGAATGAGCGCTGCAGCCCAGCAGCCCACCCGTAACCGGGCGGCGCAGATGATCCTCGGCAACCGCTCGGTGGGCGAGTTCATCCTCGACCAGAGGGCATTCATCGCCCTGATCGTGTTGATCGTCGTGTTCGCCAGCCTCTCGGACACCTTCCTGTCCGGCTCGAACCTCGTGACCATGACCAGGCACGTCGCCTACAACGCGATCCTCGCGCTCGGCATGCTGCTCGTGATCCTGACCGCGGGCATCGACCTGTCAGTGGGCTCCATCGTCGGTCTCTCCGGAATCGTCGCCGGAGTGATGCTCAAGGGCATGAACCTCAGCCTCGGGGACCTGCTGAACGTCACCGCCTACCCGTCTGTGCTGGTGGTGGTGCTGGTCGCAGTCCTTGTCGGAACGTTCGTGGGCTGGATCAACGGGGTCCTGATCACCAGGTTCAACGTCGCCCCGTTCATCGCCACCCTCGGCACCCTCTACATGGCCCGCGGCGCGGCCCTGCTGATCTCCAACGGCTCCACCTTCCCCAACCTGCGCGGCAGCGAGGCGCTGGGCAACACCGGGTTCTCGTTCATCGGCACCGGCCGGCCGCTCGGCGTGCCGACGCAGATCTGGCTGATGGTCATCGTCGCGTTGCTCGTGTGGGTCTTGGTGGCGAGGACGCCGTTCGGGCGCTGGCTCTACGCCACCGGCGGCAACCCCCGCGCCGCGGAGCTCTCCGGCGTCCCGGTCAAGCGCGTCACCACCCGCGTCTACATGATCTCCGGTGCCTGCGCGGCCCTCGCGGGTCTGATCATCGCCTCCGAACTGACGTCGGCCGCACCGCAGGCCGGTGAGACGTTCGAGCTCAACGCCATCGCGGCCGTCGTGATCGGCGGTGCCTCGCTCGCTGGCGGCCGAGGCAGCGTGAAGGGCACCCTGATCGGCGCGTTCGTCATCGGCTTCCTCTCCGACGGTCTCGTCCTGGTGGGTGTCTCCAGCTTCTGGCAGGTGTTCATCAAGGGTGCGGTCATCGTGCTCGCAGTCATGCTGGACCAGGTCCAGGAACGGCTCTCCACCGCCAGGGCGGCGGCCGCGGCCGCGGCGAGCGTGAGGAAGGAGAAGGAGGTGGCGGCCCAATCCACCTGATCGCCCCCATTCCCCCCAGAACCCCCATCCCCCGAGACAACCAACCAAACAGCATCACATTCGAAGGAGAATCATGCGCAACAACGTGTTCGTGAAACTGATCATCGCCATGGTGGTCGGCGCGTTCGCACTCACCGGCTGCTCCGGCGGCACGGAGGCGGAGCCGACGCCGGATCCCAGCACCGAGGCGGCCCCGGAGACCACCCCGGCGGAGACCACCGAGGAGGCTCCCGAGGAGACCGAGCCGGCCGCCGAGGCGGGCGGCCTGATCGCAGTCATCACGCCCTCCCACTCCAACCCGTTCTTCAAGGCGGAGGCTGACGCCGCCGTCGCCAAGGCTGAGGAACTCGGCTACGAGACCACCTCGGACTCGCACGACGACGACCCGAACAAGCAGTCCCAGCTGATCGACTCGGCCATCTCCAACAACGCCGTCGCCATCATCCTGGACAACGCGGGCGCCGACGTCACCATCGGTGCCGTCGAGAAGGCCGAGGCCGCAGGCATCCCGGTGTTCCTCATCGACCGTGAGATCAACGCCACCGGCATCGCCAAGGCCCAGATCGTGGCCAACAACTCCCAGGGTGCCGGCCTCGTCGGCGAGGCCTTCGGTGCCGCGCTCGAGGGCCAGGGCACCTACGTCGAACTGCTCGGCCGCGAGACCGACACCAACGCCGCGGTGCGTTCCGAGGCCTACCACGCCATCCTCGACCAGTACCCGGACATGGAGATGGTTGCGCAGGAGACCGCCAACTGGGACCAGCAGGAGGCCTTCACCAAGGTGGAGACGCTGCTGCAGCGCTACCCGGACCTCAACGGGATCATCGCCGGCAACGACACCATGGCCCTGGGTGCCGTAGCCGCCGTCGCCGCCGCCGGCAAGAGTGACCAGATCATCGTCGCCGGCTTCGACGGTGCCCCCGATGCCGCCGCCGCCATCAAGGAGGGCACCCTCCTGGCCACCGGCCTGCAGCCCGCGGTCCAGATCGCCCAGATGGCGGTCGAGCAGGCGGACTCCTACATCCGCACCGGTGACACCGGCGCACCCGAGAAGCAGTCCGTCGACTGCATCCTCATCGATGCCTCCAACGCTGACCAGTACACGCTGTTCGGCATGGAGGGCTGACCTCGGAACCCCGAGGGGGCGGGGAGGCGAGCCGTTCCCGGCCGCCTCCCCGCTCTCTCCAACCGCCTCTCTCCGGTGTTGACACGTGGCCAGCCACGGGTAGACTGGAGGCAAACATTCACTACTGAATGGATATGCAAAGGACTTCCATGCTCCAGACAGACGAAACCCGGGCCGAGGGCTGGCGAGAACTCCGCCGGCAGATCGACGCCGCCGGCACCCCAGAGCGGGAAGCTCTGATCGCAGACCAGGCCCGCATCATCCGCCGCCACATCATCACCACCATTGACGCGGCCCGCGCCGGCCACATCGGTGGAGACCTGAGCATCACCGACGTGCTGGCCACCCTCTACTTCGGCGTCCTGCGCCTGGACCCGGCCCACGGTGAGCAGGTGGAGCGGGACCGCTTCATCCTGTCCAAGGGGCACTGCGCGGCAGCGCTCTACTCGACCCTCGCCCGCGTCGGCTACTTCTCCGAGGACGAACTGACCACCTTCATGGCCCCCGGTTCCGCCCTCAACGGCCACCCCAACCGCAACAAAGTCCCGGGTATCGAGACCAACACCGGCCCGCTCGGCCACGGCCTGCCCGTGGCCGTCGGCGAGGCCATCGGGCTGCGGATCCAGGGGCTGGACGCACGCGTCTTCGTCGCCACCGGTGACGGCGAGCTCCAGGAGGGCTCCAACTGGGAGGCGCTCATGGCCGCCGGTCACTTCGGGCTGGCCAACCTGACGCTGGTCGTGGACCGCAACCGCCTGCAGCAGGGCGCCCGCACCGAGGACACCAACGGTCTGGACCCGCTGCCGGAGCGCCTCGCCGCCTTCGGGTGCGAGGTCCGCGAGGTGGACGGACACGACATCGCGCAGCTGCTGGAGGCCTTCGGGCCGTCCACCACGGGCAAGCCCGTCGCCGTGGTCGCCAACACCACCAAGGGCAGGGGCGTTTCATTCATCGAGGACCGTGTCGAGTGGCACCACAAGGTGCCGACGGCGGAGCAGGTCGCACTGGCACTGGAGGAGCTCGCATGACCGAGACGTTCGACAACCGCAAGGCATTCGCCGAGACCCTGATCACACTGGCGTCAGCTGACGAACGAGTCGTGGCGGTGTGCAACGACTCCGTCGGCTCGTCCAACCTGGGTGGCTTCAAGGAGGCCTTCCCGGACCGGCTGATCAACGTCGGCATCGCCGAGCAGAACATGGTGGGCGTCGGTGCAGGCTTGGCCGCCACGGGCCTGATCCCGTTCGTGTGCTCCGCCGGCCCCTTCCTCACCGGACGTGCCACCGAGCAGATCAAGGCCGACGTCGCCTACTCCGGCCACAACGTCATCCTGTGCGGCATGAGCCCGGGCATGGCCTACGGCGAACTCGGCCCCACCCACCACTCCGTGGAGGACCTGTCCTGGATGCGGGCACTGCCGGACCTCGACGTCGCCGTCCCGGCCGACCCCCGCCAGACCCGGCAGGCCCTCGAGGCGCTCGTGGCCGAGCCCCGGGGCACCTACCTCCGGATCGGACGCCACAAGGTTCCCGCCGTCACCGATGAGAGTTCGGTCTGGGAGCGCGGTAGGTTCAGCACCGTGCGCGATGGCAACGACGTCACCCTCATCGGGTTGGGGACCACGGTCTCCCGCACCATCGAGGCCGCTGACCTGCTCGCCGCCGACGGTCTCACCGCCCGCGTGCTCAACGCCGCCTGGGTCTCGCCGCTTGACCACGACGCCATCGTCGCCGCAGCGGAGGAGACCAAGGCCATCGTCGTGGCGGAGGAGGCCAACATCGCAGGCGGGCTGTCCGCCGCCGTCGCCCAGGTGGTGGCACAGTTGGGAATCGCCACCAAGGTGATCCCGATCGGGCTCACCGAGTTCGCACCCACCGGCAGCACCGACTGGCTCCTGGAGCACTTCGGCCTCACCGGGGACAACATCGCCAGGGTCGCGCGGGAATCGCTGTGATCCTCGCCGTCGACCAGGGCACCAGTTCCACGAAGGCAACGCTCTTCGACGAGACCGGCGCGCCCGTGGCCACTGCCTCGGTGCCGCTCGGCCAGAGACACCCGAGCCCCGGCTGGGTGGAGCAGGACGCCTCCGAGATCCTCGACGGCGTCCGCGGCGTCATCAACGAGGTGGCCGCAGCGCACCCGGTCGACGCCGTGGCGCTCAGCACCCAGCGCGAGTCCGCGCTGGTCTGGGACCGGTCCACGGGGGAGCCGGTCGGGCCGATGCTCGGCTGGCAGGACCGTCGCACCGCACCCCGCGTCGCCGAGCTGTCAGGGCACGCCGCCAGGGTGCGCGAGATCACGGGGCTCCCGCTGGACCCCATGTTCTCCGCCCTCAAGCTGGCGTGGCTGCTGGACCGGGTGGACCCGGACCGCTCCCGCTCCCGGCGCGGCGAACTGGCCGTCGGAACCGTCGACTCCTGGCTGGTGGCCTCGCTCACCGGAGAGCACCGGATCGAGGCCGGCAACGCGTCGCGCACCCAGCTGCTCGACCTGGCCACCGGGGCGTGGAGCGACGAGCTCTGTGAGCTGTTCGACATCCCGGCCGCCGTGCTGCCACCGGTGGTGGCATCCGACGAGCCCAGCGCCGAACTGCACGACCTGCCCGGCAGGCGGATCCACGGGGTGCTCGGCGACTCCCACGCCGCCCTGTTCGGGCACGGGGTCCGCAACCCCGGGGCCGTGAAGGCCACCTACGGGACCGGGTCCTCCGTGATGGGGCTGACGGCGGACTCGGGCAGCATCCCGGCGGGCTTGGTCGGCACCGTCGCCTGGCGTCGGGGAGGGGTCACCCAGGTGGCGTTCGAGGGCAACATCCTCGCCAGTGGCGCCACGCTGGCCTGGCTATCCCGGCTGCTCGGGCGCCCGGTGGCCGAACTGACCACTCTCGCGCGGGAGGTCCCCGCGGAGCACGGTGTGACGCTCGTCCCGGCCATGTCCGGACTCGGTGCGCCGCACTGGGACCCGGAGGCCCGTGCCGTGCTGCACGGATTCGACCTCGGCACTGATCCCGCGATCCTTGCCCGTGCAGCCATGGAGGCCATCGCCCACCAGATCACCGACGTCCTCGACGCGGCCGCGGCGGCCGCTCCCATCGACGTCATCCTCGCCGACGGTGCACCCGCCGCCGACGACTTCCTGATGCAACTCCAGGCCGACGTCGCCGCGCGCGCCGTCCGTCGCCCGGAACTCACGGGCCTGTCGGCCCGGGGCGCGGCCCAGCTGGCGGCCGAATCGCTCGGTGGCTCCTTCGGCGACGTCGAGTCCACCAACTTCAACCCCGCACGCGACCACCGGGCAGCGCGTGCCCGGTGGTCCCGCGCACTCAACCTCACACGCAAGGAGAACTGACATGTCCACCCCTCGTTTCGGTGCCGGGATCTGGCACTTCGCCACCTACGTCGATCGCTACGCCACCGACGGTTACGGCGAGCCCCGCAGCATCCTCGACGCCATCGAACTGGCCGGCAAGGTCGACGACCTGTCCGTCGTCGACCTGAACTACCCCTTCTTCGGCGGTGACTTCAGCAACGAGCAGGTCAAGGCTGCCCTCGACGCCCAGGACCTCTCCGTCATCGGCATCACGCCCGAGATGTACACCAACGTCTTCCGCAAGGGCGCCTTCACCAACCCGGACCCGGGCGTGCGTCGCCTCGCCAACGAGCTCATCAACGAGGCCGCCGACGTGGTGCGCTTCTTCGGGGCCGACTACGTCAAGCTGTGGCCCGGTCAGGACGGCTGGGACTACCCGTTCCAGGTCAACCACGGCAAGCACTGGCAGCTGTCGCTCGACGGGCTGGGCGCCGTCGCTTCGGAGAACCCGGACCTGAAGTTCGTCGTCGAGTACAAGCCCCGTGAACCCCGCGTCCACATGGCCTTCGACTCGGTCTCGCGCACCCTCCTCGCGCTGGAGAAGATCGGCCTGCCCAACATCGGCATCCTGCTGGACTTCGGCCACGCGCTCTACGGTGGCGAGTCCCCGGCGGACTCCGCTCAGCTCGCCATCGACTACGGCCGCCTGTTCGGCATGGACGTCAACGACAACCTGCGCGCATGGGACGATGACATGATCGCCGGCACCGTCCACCCCATCGAACTGATGGAGTTCTTCCACGTGCTGCGTCGCAACAACTGGGAGGGTGTCTGGCAGCTGGACCAGTTCCCGTTCCGCGAGGACCCGGTGGACGCCGCCAACCTGGCCATCGACTTCCTCAAGCGCGTCGACGTCGCCCTCGACCGCCTTGACGAGGACGCGCTGGCCGCCGCGCAGGAAGCCCAGGACGCTGTGACTGCCAACCGACTCGTGCAGCAGGCGCTGTACGGGGCGTGACCGGTTCAGCCTTGGTGCTGCCATGAATAGCCATTCAGGTGCTAACTTTCGGGTGATGCCAACACGTGACTACTCCGAGCGTCTCCCGCTGATCGTCAAGGTCTCCCGTCTCTACCACGAGCAGGGGCTGCGTCAGCCCGAGATCGCGGCGCGCCTGAACATGTCCCAGTCCAGGGTTTCCCGCCTCCTCAAGGAGGGCGCGACGGAGGGGATCGTGCGCACCATCGTCGTCGAGCCACCGGGACTGTTCTCGGCGTTGGAGGACGAGGTCCGCGAGGCCTACGGCCTGCGCGATGTCGTCGTGGCTGGCGTGGCCGTGGAAGATGCCGGCAACGACCCCCAGGTGCTCAGTGCGATCGGTGCCGCCGGTGCACGCTACCTCGAGTCGACGATGCTGCCCACGGACCACGTCGGCCTCTCATCGTGGTCCACCTCACTGTTGGCGCTGGTGGAGGCGATGACGCCTCGCTCGATGCGCACGGCGGAGTCCATCGTGCAGGTCATCGGCGGTGTGGGTGATCCTCGCGCACAGGTGCAGGCCACCCGCCTCGCGGAGCGGTTGGGCCGGGTGACCGGCGCCTCCGTGAAGTACTTCCCGGCGCCCGGTGTGGTGGCCAGCCAGGAGGTACGTGACTCCCTGCTCACCGACCCGCAGATCTCCTCCGTGCGGGACTCGTGGTCCGAGCTGACGATGGCGCTGGTGGGAATCGGCAGCGCCGAACCCTCACCGCTGCTCGTCTCCTCCGGCAATACCCTCCCCGACGCCGACCTCCACCGCCTCGCGGACCAGGGGGCCGTCGGTGACGTCTGCCTGAACTTCTTCGACGCCGAGGGGGTACTGGTGGACTCGGACCTGGTCGGCAGGACGCTCGGCATCGACGCTGAGACGCTGAAGGCGGTGCCACGGCGTGTCGGGGTGGCAGGCGGGCCCCGCAAACTGGCTGCCATCCGCGCCGCCCTGCTCGGCGGCTGGTGCGACGTCCTGATCACCGACTCGAACACGGCGCGGGCGCTGGTGGAGCAGTAGTCGCTGTGGCCGCGGTGACCAGCGCCGGCGACACGCCGATGATTCTGCACTACAGAGCAGAGAAAGCGTTTGCTCGCCGGAGCTGGTCACCACCGGTCCAGACGCCTGCCGTCCGCGCCGCCCCGGGTCGCCCCTAGGCTCGTCCCCATGGACTCCGACGCGCGGCAGCAGCTCCGGCGGATCGCCACGCGTGTGGAGGCGATGACGGAACTCGTCGGGCGCGTCGTCGCGCACCGTGAGGCGATCATGGCCGACGCCGACGCCGCGGCGGCACGGTTCCGGGAGGACTCCGTCGACGTCCCCCTCAACGGTGAGCACGCCTGGACGGTCCTCCCGCTCGGACCCGACGACGAACCCGCCCTCGGCGCGCTGTTGCGCGAACGACTTTTCCCGGCACTGGCGGCGCACGAGGATGACATGGTCCAACGGATCCACCGCCAGGCTCCACCACTACTCGACGAGGTGCGCAACCTCACCGGTTGGAGACGCTTCTTCACCGGCCGCCGCGCCAGGGAGCGGGCCCGGGTGGCCGCTGAGCAGTTGGAGGGCCTCCACCAGGAGGTGCGTGCTGCGACGGACCTGATAACGAAGCTCCCCGGGCTCGCCGAGGACGCGGGGGCGCCGTCGGTGCTGGTCGCCGATGCACTACGGCCGCGCATCGGGCTGGGAGCCCGGATCGAGCCGCACCACGGCGAGCAGAGCCTGCTGCCGGTCAGCGAGCTGGCGGGCCTGCGGTCCGCGGTGGCCACGCTCCTGATCGCGCTGCACACGGAGATGGCGTTCCGCGACGCCGCGCGCCGGGCCTGCGAGGACATCCGGCTGGCGGAGGCCCGCGCGGTGCTGGCGGACATGCCCGTGGAGGCCATCAGACAGGCCAGCCGTGAACGGATCCCCGTCGGTGCCCTGGCAAGCCAAGGGATCAGCACCGTGCTCGACGTCCACGCCCGGCTGCCGGACCTCGAGCAGTTCCCGGGGGTGGGACAGATGTCGGCCAACCGCATCCGAGCCGCCGCCACCACGCTGTGGGACACCACCTACGACACGACGCCCGTCCACATCGACGCCGTCGCCCGCCCCGCCCACACCACCGCCCTCCTCAGCCGGCTCGCCGCCTGGGACGGTGCCCGCACCAGCACCGACCCGGCTGCGGACCTGGCCCGCGCCGAGGCGATGAACCGCGTGCTCGGGGCCGTCGGGCCGGGGGACACCGAACTGGCGGTGTTCTGCTCCGGCGAGCACACCGTCGCGGAACTCGGGGAGGAGCTGGCGACGGTGGCGCAACGGGCCGCCGCAGCCCGGGTGCCTGCGGTGGCAGAGCTTCCGGAGGATCCGTGGATCGACTTCCTCGCCCGCCCCGCGCACTACTACGCCCTGCTCTCGGAGTTGGGGTTCCTGTCCGAGCACGGCGGCAAGTTCTCCGGCGACGTCCCATCCGACGTCGTCGACTCCATCCGCGCCTTCGAACTGAACACCACCTACCTCGACGCCTCGCTGCGCGGCTACCAGGACTTCGCCGCCAAGTTCGCGCTGGTGCAGGAGCGGGTGGTCATCGGCGACGAGATGGGGCTGGGCAAGACGGTCGAGGCGCTCGCCGCGCTGGCGCACCTGCGCGCCCAGGGGGACACCCACTTCCTGGTGATCAGCCCGGCCGCCGTCGTCACCAACTGGGTCCGGGAGGTGCCGGTCCACACCAAACTGGCCGTGCACCGGCTGCACGGGGACGGTCGGCGCGAGGCCCTCGAACAGTGGCGCCGCGACGGCGGGGTGGCGGTCACCAGTTTCGGCACGCTGCGCTGGGTGATGCGGCAGGAACCTCCGCTGGAGCGGATCGGCTGCGTGGTCGTCGACGAGGCCCACTACGTCAAGAACCCCGACGCCAAGCGCTCCCGCCGCACGGCCGAGATCCTGGGGCAGGTGCCACGCGTCGTCCTCATGACGGGCACCCCGCTGGCCAACCGGCTCGACGAGTTCCGCGCCCTGGTGGCCCACGCCCGGCCGGACCTGCTGGAGGGCCTGGGTGAGCTGCCGACGGCGCACGAATTCCGGGAGGCCGTCGCACCCGTCTACCTGCGGCGCAACCAGGAGGACGTCCTCACTGAACTGCCCGAACTGGTGGAGGTGGACGAATGGGTGCCGATGTCGGCGGCGGACCAGGCCGTCTACCGGAGCGCCGTCGAGGACGGCAACTTCATGGCCATGCGGCAGGCCGCCTGCACGCAGGGCGAGGCGTCGGGCAAGCTGCGGCGCCTGCTGGAGATCGTGGCGGAGGCGGAGGACAACGGCCGTCGGGTGATCGTGTACTCGCACTTCCGCGAGGTGCTCTCCCAGGTGGCCGAGCTGCTTCCCGGACCGGTCTTCGGGCCGCTGACCGGCTCCATCCCGCCGAGCGAGCGGCAGACGATCATCGACCAGTTCGCCGCAGCTCCCGGCGGTGCGGCGCTGGTGGCCCAGATCGTCGCCGCCGGCGTCGGGCTCAACATCCAGGCCGCGTCCGTGGTGGTCATCTGCGAGCCCCAGCTCGCCCCCACCACCGAGTGGCAGGCCATCGCCCGCGCCCACCGGATGGGCCAGTTGCAGACGGTCCAGGTGCACCGACTGCTCTCCGACGAGGGCGTCGACGAGCGCATCACCGAACTCCTGGCCGACAAGCGTGCTGTGTTCGACGACTTCGCCCGCGTCAGCGAACTCGCCCACAGCGCCCCCGAGGCGTTCGACATCACCGAGGCCGAACTGGCCAGACAGGTGGTCGCCGCCGAACGGGAGCGGCTGTTGGGGTAACGTCGTGGGGTGCATTTCACCGAGTACGACACCCGACTGGCCGCCTACGCGCTGATCACCAACGACGCCGGCGAGATCCTGCTGAGCTGGTTCAACGGCAGCGTCAGCGGCTCCGAGCCGACGTGGACCATGCCGGGCGGCGGCATCGAGTTCGACGAGACCCTCCACGACGGCGTCGTGCGCGAGGTGTACGAGGAGACCGGCTACCACGTCGAGGTGGGGCCCATCATCGCGGAGGACCACTTCACACTGGAACGCTCCGTGCTGAGCCACAAGCCCTTCCGCTCGCAGCGGTTCGTCCTGGCCGCCACCGTCGTCGGGGGCGAGCTCGGCACCACCGAGGTGGACGGCACCACGGACTACGCGCGGTGGATCCCCATCGCAGACCTCCCCGGCCTGCCGCACGCGGGGATCATCGACGTCGCCCTCGCGGCCGGTCCTCAGCGGGCGGTCGCGTAGCGGCCGGACTTCTCGGCCCGCGCCCGCGCCTTGGCGTACTCCTCCTCGCGGTTCTTCGGCGGCGCGTTGGTGACCAGCGCGTCCAGCAGGTGCTGGGTGGCGTGGGCGACGTCGTGGACGGCCTTGTCGAAGGCCTCCTGGTTCGCCTTGGACGGCTTCGTCGTGCCCGCGATCTTGCGCACGTACTGCAGCGCCGCGGCGTGCACCTCGTCGGAGGTGGCCGCGGGCTCGAAGTTGTGGAGCGTGTGGATGTTTCGGCACATGCCTCCACGCTACGCCGCAGGCAGCGGTGGGAGGCGTCGTAGGATCGATTCGGTGCCCAAACGGGCGACGAGTTGGTGCGGGCGCCGATCGACCGACAGATCGGAGCGCCAGTGCAGTTCCTACCCATGATCCTGCTCCTCACCGCCTGCGTGGGGCTCACGGCGGTGGCCAGGCACAAGGGCTGGCCGGCGCCGTTGCTGGTCACCGGCGTGGCGCTCGTCGTCGCCGCGATCCCGGGGGTTCCCGAGTTCGAGATCGACTCGCACGTCATCCTCACTCTCGTCCTGCCGCCGCTGCTCTACTCCGCTGCCCTGGACGTCTCCCTGCTGAACTTCGCCCGCAGCCGCAAACACATCACGCGGCTGGGGATCTTCCTGGTGGTGGTCACCGCAGGCGTGGTGGGACTGGTGGCGTGGCTGCTGGTGCCGGACATGACGCTGCCCGCCGCGCTCCTGCTGGGCGCCATCGTCGCCCCTCCCGACGCCGTCTCGGCCGCCGCGATCGGCCGCAAGCTGGGCCTGCCGCGGCCAGTGATGACGGTGCTCTCCGGCGAGAGCCTCATCAACGATGCCGCCTCGCTGACCCTGTTCAAGGTGTTCCTGCTGGTCATCGGCGGCGCGTCGCTGACGGTCTGGGAGGACCTGGGGATCTTCGCGCTCGCCGTCGCCGTGGGCATCGCAGTGGGGCTGGTGCTGGGCGTCGTGTTCCACTGGATCCGGATGCGCATCCAGGACCCCGTCGTCGAGACCCTGCTGGGGCTGCTGGTCCCGTTCCTGGCCTACATCGGTGCCGAGGAACTGCAGGGCTCGGGCGTGCTCGCCGTCGTCGCCGCGGGCCTCTGGATCGGCTACAACTCGCCCAAGACCGGCTATGCCGCCCGCATCACCGAGCGGCCGGTCTGGTCCGCCGTCGACCTGCTGCTGGAGGGATTCGTCTTCGCCCTCATCGGGCTCCAGATGAAGCCCATCGCGGAAGGCCTCGCCGACGGCGGCCGCGGTGTCTGGGTGCCGATGGGGGTGGCGGCGGTGGTGCTGGCGGTCGTGGTCCTCGTCCGGCCCGCTTTCATCTACCCCACCTACTACTTCTCCCGGCTCCAGGGGGACGCGCAGGAGCGTCGCCGGCAGCGGATGCTGCGGCGGCGGGCGCAGGCCGAGGCCGACGGCACGCTCGACGTCCGGTGGCGCGGGCGTCGCACCCTGCTGAGACCGGAACCGCCCATGACGGCACGCGAACTGTTCGTGGTGTCCTGGACCGGGATGCGGGGCGTGGTCACCCTTGCCGCCGCCGCGGCAGTGCCCGCCATCACGGACTCCGGCATCCCGGTCCCGGCACACGACCTGATTGTCTTCGTCGCCTTCTTCGTCACCATCGGCACGCTGCTGCTGCAGGGCCTCACGCTCCCGTTGGTGATCAAGTCGCTGGGGGTCAGCGACCCGGACCAGGAGCGTCGCGACCGCGCCCAGGAGCGCGAGGTGATGCGGATCACCGCGGCCGAGGGGATCGAGTTCCTGGAGTCCGGGCGCGAACGGCTGACAGCCAAGTTCGGCGCCGAGCGGATCGAGCGGATGCTGGAGCTGATGCACACGCGCGCCGACCGACAGGAGGACGACGCACTCCAGGAGGTCGCCGACGACGCCCTCGGACGGCCCGCGGTGGCCGACATCTCCGAACTGCGCCGCAAGCTCATCCGCCACCAGCGCGAGGTCCTGGTGCGGGAACGGGACAGCGGAACCATCGACGAGGAGGTCATGCGCGAGGTGCTCAGGGGCCTGGACGCCGAGGAACTGGCGATGGACACCTCGATCCTCCACGGCGACCGGGGGTGAGGGCCCCGTCACCGCTGGGAGCGGCGCCGCTCCAGAACGGCGACCAGGTGCGGCACGGGCCGCCAGACCTCAGCCCTTCCCCGATGGTGGGATTCCAGTAGACCCAGTTCGGTCAGGCTCCTGAGGTCGCTGCGGGCGGTTGCGAGTGCCACACCGTGGCTGGCAGCGTGCGAGGCGGCTGTCGCAACGAGCGACGGGTCCCGCAGGGATCCCTCAACCACGGCGATCTGTCGGTGGTTCAGGGAGAGGCCGGAGACCAGCTGCCTGGCTTCATGCACCTCGCGTGCCTTGCGAGTGAGGTATTCGTGGAGGTCGTCGATCGATCGCTGGATCACACCCAATTGGTGGAGCACGAAGTACGTCAAGTCACCGTCGTCACTCTCCGTGTGCAGGTAGGCGCGGGCGTAGCGTGCTGGTGCGTCGCGAAGGATGCGTGAGATTGCCACGAACTCCATGAGCCAGAGCCCGTTCTTGAGAGCGACCCAGTAGAACAGGGCGCGCGCCGTTCGCCCGTTCCCGTCTGTGAAGTAGTGGTCGTAGCCCACCATGAAGTGCGCGATGATGGCCCGCAGGACGGGGTGCATCCACCGGTGGTCACCAGCCCCGTTGGCGAACCGGCACAATCGGTCGAGCCTGGCTGGGAGTTCCTCGGCCGGTGGCGGCACGTGGACCTGCACGTCGTCCGTGTTGCTCCACACCCCGACCCGTGGCTCGCCCGGCAGTTGGAGCCGCCCGGCGTCGGAGGGGTTCTCGAGTGTGCCCTCGGTCACGATCCTGTGCAGTTCCGAGACCATCGCAGGAGTGATCTCTTCGGAGACGTTGTCGCGGACGAACTGCATGGCTCTGAAGTTGTTGGCGATCATCCTCTCGCCATGGTTTCGCGGGGGGCGGCCCGTGCGCAGCATGTCCTTGGCCACGCGGTGGGTGGTGGCCGCACCTTCGAGTTGAGAGGACGTGATGGCCTCCTCGATCAGGGAGTTGATCAGGTAGCGATCCCTGGTCGCGTGGTTCGCCACCAACTCTGGTGCCATCACCGTGCCGCCTGCGCGTCGACTCACGTCGTCAAGCGCAGAGAGAACGGTGTCGGGCAGCCCGTAGACGAAGGGATTGCCCTTGACGTCGCTGAACTCGACCTCCCGGTACTGCTGTGTCCGGCTGAGCTTGATCCCCAGCCACCACTGCTCGGATGTGAGTCCGTCGGGAGCCCTCCGACGGCGAACCTTGTCCCAAGGGGCGTAGTCGCCGTCACCCCTGCCGGCTTCCATGATCTGGAGTAGCAACGGCCCGGGCGTCGTCTGCAGCAGTGCACGCCAGTTCGGGGGAGTGGTGGGCTGAGAAACCATCCACCCACTCTACTGTCAAAGTGTGTGACTTTGACAGTCAATTGACAGTCAGTGCCGTGAAGTTTGACAGTTTGTCAGAACGGCGGGTTGGTGAACCTCGAGTAGTGGCCCTGGAACAGGGCGTCGATCTTGCCGGTCTCGCCGTTTCGGTGCTTGGGGATGTGGAAGGCCGCGATCCCGCGCTCCTCGTCGGTGGGGTTCTGGGAGTACATCTCGGGCCGGTGCAGCATCATCACGATGTCCGCGTCCTGCTCCAGCGAGCCGGACTCTCGCAGGTCCGAGAGGGCCGGGATGCCGTCCTTGCGCTGCTCGGTGTTTCGGGACAGCTGGCTGAGCGCGATCACCGGGATCTCGAGTTCCTTGGCCAGGAGCTTGATCTGGCGGGAGAACTCGGAGACCTCGAGCTGGCGCGACTCGACCTTCTTGCCCGACGTCATCAGCTGGATGTAGTCGATGGCGATCAACCGGAGATCGTGGCGCTGCTTGAGGCGGCGAGCCTTCGCGCGGATCTCCATCATCGTCAGGTTGGGGGAGTCGTCGATGAAGAACGGCTTGTCCGTCATCTGCACCGACTTGTCCGTGATGCGCTGCCAGTCCGACTCGTCCATCTTGCCGCCGCGGATCTTCTTCAGCGGCACCGAGGCCTCGGCCGAGAGCACCTTCATCACGATCTCGGTACGGCTCATCTCGAGCGAGAAGAACGCGGTGGCCATGTCGTGGTGGATGGCCGCCGAGCGGCACACGTCCAGGGCGAAGGTGGACTTGCCGACACCCGGGCGGGCGGCGACGATGATCATCTGGCCGCCGTGGAGGCCGTTGGTCATGCGGTCGAACTCGATGAACCCGGTCGGGACACCGGAGAGGCCGTCGCCGGAGTTGGAGATGGCCTCCATCTCGTCGAAGGTCGGCTCCATCAACTCGCGCAGGCTCTTGTAGTCCTCCGAGGACTTGCTCTCCGTGACCTCGAACAGGGTCTGCTGGGCCTCGTCGACGATGTTGTCCACCTCGCCCTGGCCCATGTAGCCGAGCTGGGCGATGCGGATGGAGGCGTTCACGAGCCGGCGCAGGATGGCCTTCTCGCGCACGAGTTCGGCGTAGTAGGAGGCGTTGGCCGCGATGGAGACCGAGGCCAGCAGGTCGTGCAGGTAGACGGCGCCGCCGATCTTGCTGAGCTCGCCCTGCTTGCCGAGTTCACCGGCCACCGTGATCGGGTCCGCGGGCTCGCCGCGCCCGTAGAGGTTGATGATGGCCTCGAAGATGGATTCGTGGTTGGGCCGGTAGAAGTCCACGCCGCGCAGTACCTCGACCACGTCGGAGATGGCGTCCTTGCTCATCATCATGGCGCCCAGGACACTCTGCTCCGCGGCGAGGTCCTGGGGTGGGGTGCGGTCCAGCTCGTTGACCGCCGCGCCGCCGCCACCAGTGTTGATGTGCTGTACCGACATCCTGCGTGACCCTCCTGATCAGTCGTGTTCTATCCGGGCCACGTGTGCCGGAAAAGGCCCACGTTAGTCCACGCCCGGCGACCCTCCCCCATGTCTACCTGTCACCACTGACAAGCTGGGGACAACCTGCCCGGCGGCGTGGATTAGTCTGTTGAAGCGCTGTGGGAAGCGGTGGATTCGCAGGCGTGGGGGCTGTGGAAAGAAGATCCCGACACGCCGGGACCAGCGTTACCGAATCGTTATAAACCATCCGTCGTTGCGCATAGGAGCCTGTGGGGCCGGGGCTGAAGGGCCTGTCATGGCGGTTTCGCTGCCACTTTCGCCACCCTTGGTTTCTCCACAGGGTCTCGGGCGGGTGTGGAGAACCTGATGGCGTGCGGGCCGTCTTGCGTTCATACCCCCTGGGGGTATAGTTGGTTTGAGAGGTGGCACCATCGGCAACGGGTCCCGGACCCAGCCGGCCCCCAGCAACCCCGACGAGAGGAACCAGAGCATGATCACCAACTACACCGTCACCGGAATGACCTGCGGCAACTGCGTCAACCACGTCACCGAGGAGGTCTCCGAGATCCCCGGCGTCAACAACGTCGAGGTGAAGCTCGAGGGCGGCACCATGGCCGTCGAGTCCGAGGCCCCCATCGCCTTCACCGACATCGTCGCCGCGGTCGAGGAGGCCGGCGAGTACGTCGTCGCCCAAGCCTGACAGGAACGACCTTCGCGCCTCCAGCGGCGCACTTAGGAGAGAGTTGTGACCAGCACCACAGAGAAGCCGACGGGCAGTCCCGTCTCGCTCGACATCGAGGGCATGACCTGCGCGTCGTGCGCCAACCGGATCGAGAAGCGGCTCAACAAGGTGGGTGGGGTCACGGCCACCGTCAACTTCGCCACGGAGCGGGCGAGCGTCCGCGCCGCGGATGGCGTCACCACCGAGCAACTCGTCGAGGTGGTGCGCGCCGCCGGCTACGACGCCAGGCCCACCGCCCCCGACGTCGTCCGGCCGGACCAGGCGCAGGTCCTGCGCCCCCGGATGCTGTTGGCGTTCGCGCTCGGCATCCCCGTCGTCGCGGTCTCGATGGTGCCGCCGCTGCAGTTCCCGGGCTGGCAGTGGGCGGCGCTGGTGTTCACCGCCGTGATCGTGTTCTGGTGCGGCCGGTCCTTCCATGCCGCCACCTGGAACAACCTGCGCCACGGCTCCACCACCATGGACACCCTGGTGTCCATCGGCACGATCGCCGCCTTCGGGTGGTCGCTCGTTGCGATGCTCTTCGGCAGCGCCGGCATGATCGGGATGCGCCACGAGTTCACCCTGTCCCTGGGCAGCACCGACCCCCTCGAAGCCATCTACTTCGAGGCCGCCGCGGCCATCATCGCCTTCCTGCTGCTGGGGCGCTGGATCGAGGCCCGCTCCAAGCAGGAGGCCGGTGCTGCGGTCCGGGCCCTGCTCGAGGTGGGCGCCAAGCAGGCCACGGTCCTGCGCGACGGTGCCGAGGTCACCGTCGCCGTCGACCAGCTCGCGGTGGATGACGTCATCGTCGTGCGGCCGGGGGAGAAGGTCGCTGCCGACGGCGAGGTGGTCGAGGGGCACTCCGCCGTGGACGCGTCCATCATCACCGGGGAGTCGCTGCCCGTGGAGGTGGCGCCGGGGACCCAGGTGGTGGGCGGCTCCCTCAACACCACCGGGCTGTTGCGCGTGCGTGCCACCGCCGTCGGCGCCGGCACCCAGCTGGCGCAGATCGCACGCCTGGTGGAGGAGGCGCAGACCGACAAGTCCAACGCCCAGCGCATCGCGGACCGCGTCACCGGCTGGTTCGTGCCCGCCGTGATCGGCGTCGCCGCCGTCACCTTCCTGGCGCACCTGCTCCTCGGCAACGGTCTCACCTTCGCGCTGACCGCCGCCATCGCCGTCCTGATTATCGCCTGTCCCTGCGCGCTCGGGCTGGCCACCCCGTCCGCGCTGTTGGCCGGCACCGGCCGCGGCGCCCAGCTCGGCACCGTCATCCGTGGCGCGCAGTCGCTGGAGAAGGCCAGCCGGATCGACACCATCGTCCTGGACAAGACCGGCACCCTCACCACCGGCACCATGGCCGTGCTGGCCACCGAGCCCGCCGAAGACGTCGCCCCCGAACGACTCCTGGCCGTGGCCGCCGCCGTCGAGGCCGGCTCCGAGCACCCCATTGCACGCGCCGTCGTGGAGCATGCCCGGGCCTCCGGGGCCGACGGCGCCCGTGCCGAGGGCTTCCGGATCATCGCCGGCCAGGGCGTCACCGCCCGGGTCACCATCGACGGCCGCACCGGCGACGCTCGGGTGGGCAACTCCCGGCTCGTCACCAACGCCGAAGCCGCCGCCAGCGACGTCGTGGGCAGCGAGGTGCTCGTCTCCCTCGACGGCAGCTACCTCGGTCGCATCGTCGTCGGGGATGAGCTCAAGCCCGGCGCGGCCGCCGCCGTCTCCCGGCTGCGCGAACTGGGCCTGCGCCCCGTGCTGCTGACCGGCGACAACCGCCACGCCGCGCAGAAGGTGGCCGACGAGGCGGGCGTCACCGACATCCACGCCGACGTCCTCCCGCAGGGCAAGGCGGAGGTGATCGCCGAGCTCCGTGCCGAGGGCCGCAACGTCGCCATGGTGGGTGACGGCGTGAACGACGCCGCCGCCCTCGCCAGCGCCGACCTCGGGATCGCCATGGGGCAGGGCACCGACGCCGCCATCGCCGCCAGCGACATCACCCTGATGCGCGACGACCTCGCCTCCGTCGTCGATGCCGTGCGCCTCTCCCGCGCCACGGACCGCACCATCAAGTCCAACCTCGTGTGGGCGTTCGCCTACAACGTCGCGGCCATCCCGATCGCGGCAGTGGGCCTGCTGACCCCCATGATCGCCGGCGCGGCCATGGCGTTCTCCAGCGTCTTCGTGGTGCTCAACAGCCTCCGGCTGAAGGCGTTCCGCGCCGAGCAGCGGTAGCCTCCGCCGGCCTGGCCTGCGGATGGGGCGCTCGGCTCCGTCTGCACCCGGGGCGTGATGCTGAGAGATTCTCAGAAAGAGTTTGGGAATCCCTCAGGTTCGGGTTAACCTGATACGGCCGGACGACTCCGGCACCCCCTCAGATTCACTGGAGTAGTACCCGTATGGCCAAGAAGATCTGGATCCCCGTGGCAGCCGGCGTGGCAGCGCTGGCGCTCGTCGGCACCGCCGGCGTCGCCACGGCTCTGCACAAGAACGACGTCGTCCTCGTCGTCGACGGCGTCGCCACCTCGATGGCCGTCCGTGAGGACACCGTCGCCCAGGTCCTCGAACTCGAGGGCATCACCATCGGCGAGCACGACGTCGTCCTGCCCGCGCAGGACTCCAAGGTCACCCAGGACCTGGAGATCACCGTCAACTACGGCCGCCCGCTGGAGGTCACCGTCGACGGTGAGAAGCGCGAGGTCTGGACCACCGCGCAGACCCTCGACGAGGCCCTCAGCTACCTGAACCTCAACGCCGACGACTCCAAGTACTCCACCTCCCGTTCCTCGGCCATCGGCCGCGAGGGCCTGTCCGTGGAGATCGCCACCGCCAAGGACGTGACGCTCACCGTCGCCGGGCAGCCGTCGCAGCTCACCATCGCGGGCACCGTCGGCGACGTGATCGCCGAGGCCGGCATCACCCCTGACGACGACGACAAGCTCACCCCCGCCGCGGACACGGTGCTCGAGGACGGCATGGAGATCGTCTTCGTCGACGTCGAGGCCAAGGCCCGCACGGAGATGACCCCGATCGCGTTCGAGAAGCACGAGGTCAAGTCCGACGAGCTGACCAAGGGCACCCAAAAGGTCACCACCAAGGGCGTCGAGGGCTCCTTCCGCGAGACCTGGACCGACACCTACGAGGACGGCGTCCTGGTGGACTCCACCCTCGCGGAGAAGGTCGTCTCGGTGCAGCCCGTGCACCAGGTGACCACCGTGGGGACGAAGGTGGTCCAGGCCCCGGCCGCAACCAGCTCCTCCTCGTCGTCCTCGTCCTCCGGCGCCGGTCTGGACCTGTCCCGGGAGGCGATGTGGACCCGGATCGCGCAGTGCGAGTCCACCAACCGCTGGAACATCAACACCGGCAACGGCTACTACGGCGGCCTCCAGTTCGACCTGCAGACCTGGCGCTCCGTGAACGGCCAGGACTTCGCCGCCTACCCGCACCAGGCCACCCGCGCCGAGCAGATCACCGTCGCGAATCGCCTCTACGCCAAGCGCGGAACCCAGCCCTGGAGCTGCGCCTGAGGAAACCACCATGGTTTTTGACCGCATCTCGCGGTTCAATTGAGCTGTCGGGCCCCGGCGAGTGTTCCCCCGCACCGTCGGGGCCCGGCTTATCCGTACGAGAGTGCGGAGGAGGCACTGCCCACGAAAGTGGTGCAGTGCCTTCCTGTTTGCCTCACGGCACCTGCCGCAGGGCCTCCTCCATCGTCTCGACAATGGCGATGGTCTCGGCCAGTGGCAGCAGGTCCGACTCGCGGCGTCCATCGGTCACCAGCCGCGCGAAGTGCGCTGCCTGGAACGCCAGCCCCTCATGTCCCCGGATCTCCGGCTCGGCCGACCACTCGGGCTCGCCCTCGCGCGGCACCCAGCGGATCGGCGAGGGCCCGTAGAAGCCGTTGGCCAGCTCGACGGTGCCGTCCGAGCCACTGATCGCCCCGCGGGTGGGAGTGCGGGAGTGCAGCGTGGTGTTCAGCAGCGCGTGGGCGTGCGGGTGGTCGGCGTAGCCGTCGAAGACCATCGAGACCTGCCTGTCGACGCCCGTCTCGGCCCGGGTGCCGGTCGCGTTGACCCTGCCCGGGGTGCCCAGGACGAACGACGCGAACGAGACCGGGTAGACGCCGAGGTCCAGCATCGCGCCGCCGGCCAGCGCGGGGTTGTAGAGGCGGTGCTGCGGGTCCAGGGGGAAGTACTGGCCGTGGTCCGCGGTGAGCACCTCCAGCTCGCCGAACGCACCGTCGGCCAACAGCTGTCGGATGATGTCGTAGTGGGGAAGGAAGCGCGCCCACATCGCCTCCATGAGCGTGACGTCGGCCGCGCGGGCGGCCTCCACCACCCGTCGGGCCTCCACCGCGGTGGGCGTGAACGCCTTCTCCACCAGCACGTGCTTGCCGGCCGCGATCGCCAGCAGCGCCTGCTCCGCGTGGTGGCTGTGCGGGGAGGCGACGTAGACGGCGTCGACGGCGTCGTCGGCCACCAGTTCCTCGTAGGAGCCGTAGTGGCGTGGGATCTCGAAGCGGGCCGCGAACTCGGCCGAGCGCTCCGCCGAGCGGGAGCCGACGGCGACGATGTCTTGTCGGGTGTGCTTGCGCATAGCGTCGGCGAAGGCGTTCGCGATCCCGCCCGGGGCGAGGATGCCCCAGCGGATGGCAGGCGCCTCGGAGGGGTGCGGGGTGCGGGGCAGCGGAAGAGTCATGGGACGAGACTATGCAGTGTTCGTGGACGCGGGCAGGGTGCCCACCAAACGGGATCTCCGGCCCTCGCAAGGCGAGGCGTCACCGCGGGGTCCGTGTGGCCCGCCGGGGCCGTGCCAGCAGGAGGATGGCGGTGCTGCCGCCGAGCAGCGGCAGGATCCACCACGGCACACTCGTGCGGGTGCCGTCGGAGTCCCTGGTCCTCCTCGGGAACGTCGGCGGAGGCGCTGGTCATGTCACTTCCCTCGTCCGTGGCGGCACCGGGCCCGGCCGCATTGCCGGACCGGTGGAGGACGGGTCCCCGGGGGTGGTCCGGGGACCCGTCGTCGGGCGGGGAAACCAGGAGGGCTCGCGCCCAAGGGGATCTGGTTCCTCCAACCAGTCAAACGAGTGGGCCCGCAGAATCTGTCGCGGGTTCCTCGGGAGGCCGTCTACGAGACGGGCCACGGGTGGGTCGAGGGGCTCGGCGCATGCTGAGGCTGCGCGTGTCCGGGGCCGGCTGCGGTGCTCGGCCGGGGTCGTGCGCACTGGAGCCTCCTTAGGACGGCGGAGAGGTACGTCTCGACGATGAGGCGTGTCGCGGGGATTCAGTACGACCACTCTAGGAGTTGAGTCTGACTCGATGGGGGAGCAAGTTGGAGTTCGGCATGTTGCCGAAGCGGACGGCGGACTCGGCGATGCGTTCGGCGCCGGAGCCGACGGCGACGATCTCATGGTGGGTGTGCCGGGCGACAACAGGGGCGCTGGCTGCCCGTTTCGGGCGCTTCCCACGGTGCAAGGACGCCGCTGCCCCGGCGACAGCCCCACTTGGGTGCGCGGGGACCGTCGCCGGGGCAGCGGTGCCGGGTCAGCGCTGGCCCGGAGGGGTCCAGCCGCCCGGCCGGCCCGTGGAGAACTCGGATCCCCATTCGCTCTTGGCAGCCTCGTCCATGACCCAGCCGTCGAACGTGCGTGCCGTCACCGTGACGTCCTCCTTGCTCCGGTAGGTTCCGGCATCGACCACCTCGCCTCCGACGAGGTACTCGACGCCCTGCGTGGCGGGGATGACGTAGCGGTCCTGGCCGCGTCCCGGCTCGTCGACGAACTCCGGGGCTGCCGGCGTCACGACGACGGGTTGCATCGCGAACAGCGAGAACGTGAAGACGGAGTAGCCGTAGTTGCTGGCACGCTCCACGCCCTGCATCCTCACGTACTGCACCGGCCCGGTCTCCTCCAGGGCCACGACGTCCGTGGCGCAGGTCGACTCCGAGACGTCGGCGACGTCGGTCCAGTTCTGGCCGTCGCTGGAGGTCTGGATCTTGTAGGCCGCGGCGCAGGCTCCGTCGACCTCCCAGGACAGCCGGGCCAGGTCCGCACGGATCGGCCTGTCGAACTCGAGCTGCAGCCACTCGTCGTCGCTGCGCCATGAGGAGAAACGTGTGTGGACGTCCCCGTCGATGGCGTACTGCGGCTGGAAGTCGACCCTGTCGTACTCGACGGAGGATGCAGCAGTGCTGCTGGCCGTCCGTGCGAGGTCCTCGACGGCGGGCACACCCATGGGCATGAACTCGAAGATCGAGTACCCGTAGTTCGTCCTGGCCTCTACGCCCTGCATGCGGACGAAGAGAACCGGCTCGTCCGCGGGGATGTCGATCACCTGTGGCGTGATGCAGGCGTTGCCTTCGTCCACGCCCGAGAACTCGGTGCTGGTCCAGTCGGCGCCGTCGAGCGAGGTCTGGATCTGGAAGGTCGTGGCACAGGCACCCTCCCAGCGGATCTCCACCCGCGGCACGACGCTGGGCTCGGCCAGCTCCACCTGCAGCCACTCGTCGTCGTGCAGCGAGGGGTCGCTCTTCGTGTACTGGGAACCCCATCGCTCGTCGATGACGCCCTTCGGCAGCCACGTGCTGTCAATCGCGTTGGCCGGGCGGAACTTGTCCTGGTCTCCGTAGGCGCTGGACGCGGACACGTTCGATCCAGCGGCCAGGTTGCGGACGTTCCCGTCGAACAGGTCCCAGTTGCGCACCCGCAGCAGGGCATCCACGGCGAAGCGGTCCAGGACCTGGTCGGCGAGTTTTAGGCGGCCGGCGTAGAACAACTGGTCCTTGCCGATCACCGTGCTCTGGGCGCTCACCATGGTTGCCTCGGCGGTATCGGCGGTTGCTGCGGCGGCGTCGAGGTCACCGTCCACGGCTGCGGCCAGGGCGTCGAGTACCTGTTCCAGGACGAGTCCCCACCCATTGGTGGCGTCCAGCCAGGGTGCGGTCTCTTCCAGGAACAACTGGTCGGAGACCCCGGCCCGGATGGTGACGGGGGCGGCCTGCATCGCGGCCGCGACGGTGCGCAGTCCTGCGATGGCCTCGGCGTGCCTGCCCCGTGCCCAAGCGTCCTCGAACTCGGCGATCTTGCGGGTGAGCTCCGGTGCCGGTGGCAGCCAGCCCGGTCCCTCAGCGTCGGCGCACTTGGGCGTGCAGCCCGGACCGAAGGAGTTGAGGTCGAACAGCAGCATCAGCGCGTCCGCCGTCGCGGCGTCACCGGCGGCCAGGTACTCGGCGGCCCGGCGCGACGAGGCGGCGGGGTCGTAGGCGGCGTCGTTCCAGGTGAAGTCCGCGATGGTGAAGAGGGCCGGCTTGCTCGCTGCCGGGTAGTTCATGGGGTTCGACGCGATGCCGTCGAGGACCTTCCCGAGCCCCGCCTCGCGCTCCTGGTAGGGGGCGAGCAGGAGCCGGCCGGCGGCCCGCTTAAAGTCGTTGACGGGGTAGTTGTCCCAAAGGAAGGCCTGCGTGCCGTAGACGTCGAGGAAGTCCTGTGCATCGTCGACGCCGATGTGGACGGGGACGGTTGCGGTGCCGGTCCACATCACCACGACGTCCTTGTCGAGACCCGTGCGGTAAGCAGTCTTGTACGGGCTCTCGGTGACGTTGTTGTACTGGGTGGGCACGGTCTGCAGCGGTTCCACATCATCGCGGGTCCCCACGAACTCGGCGTTGAGCCGGTTTAGGAGTTGCACCTGGGCCGCACCGTGGGTGCCGGCCGACGGGTTGCCGAAGGCCTCCTGGTCCGCGTCGCAGTGCCAGGAGCTGAGCGTGATGTCGTCGAGCGGGACGGAGAAGGACCTCACGCCCACGGCGTATGCCTGGTCCAGCTTGGCCACAAGCGCCTCATAGTCACTCTCGGAGGAGTAACAAATCGACTGGCCGGGGGAGAGGGCGAACGTGAAGTGCACGTGGTTCCCATCCGCCGCCGCCACCAACTCGCCGATCTCGGCGATCTGGTCGGCCGGGTACGGGTCGCGCCACTGCGCGCGGTGATAGGGGTCGTTCTTCGGGGCGAAGATGTAGGTGTTGAGTTTCGTGTCGCCGTAGAACTCGAACTGGTCCAGCCTGCCCGCGTGGCTCCAACGGGGGCCGTAGAAGCCCTCGACCGTGCCACGCAGCGGCATTGCCGGGTGGTCCTGAATCCTGGCCTCTGTGGCTGTGGCCGCGCCGTCGTCCCCGCTTGCCAACAGCTGCCGCAGCGTCTGCACGCCGTAGAACTGGCCGGCGCCGTCGCTGCCAGCCACGACGATGGTCCGGCTGTCGGCGTCGACGCCGAGTGCGTAGGCCTCGTCAGCGTCGGGAACAGAAAGCTGCAGCCCATCCAGTCCGGCGGCGACGGAATCGTCACCGCGGTCTCCCAGCACCACCAGCACGTCTTCCGCCGCTGGGGACCGGGTGGCTTCCCGCACTGTCACCCCATGGTCCCCCAGGAGCGCTCGGAGCTCGGCCAGCGCGGGTCCGTCGACGTCGGGGGAGGTGGTCAGGAGCACCTCGGCAGGTAGCTGGAGGGTGGCACCGGAGTAGGTGGCCTGTTGCGGCACCGGGGACACGGCAGGTTCCACCGCCTCGCCCGGTGGGTCTGCGGCAGCCGGGGTGGAGGCATCGGGGGCGGCGATGCCGCCAAGGGCCAGGGAAGCGCATGCAGCGAGCGCCAGCAGCGGGCGCCAGCGGTTGTGCTTGGTCGGGGTCTCAGTCACTGGGATCTCCTTGGGAGAGCTGGGAGGCACGCTCGACGACGAGGTGCCGCACGGAATCCGCAACGCCACTCTAAGGAGCTGTCCGTGAATAGCGGGGGACTCCGGAAGAATTGGGCATGCTGCCGCTGGAAAGTGAACGGCGGTGCTGCGCGAAAGCGTTTAGGCGGCGACGGCGTCCCGCATGACGGCGACCTCACCGTAGAGCCGCAGCATCTCGGCGGCCTGGGACTCGATGCTCCACTGGGAGGCCAGCCGCTTCGACGTCGCGGCCGCCCCAGCCAGCCACTCCTCGTCGTCCAGGCGGTTGATCACGCGGAGCAGGGCGGCAGCCATCGAGGCGGGGGTGGGGCGTGCGAGTTCGCCGTTGACGCCGGGTTCGATCACCAGCGTCAGGCCCGGGTCGACCGAGACGATCGGCAGGCCCGCGAGCGCGGCCTCGTGCAGGACCAGCGCCTGCGTGTCGGTCTGGCTGGGGAACGCGAACACGTCGGCCATCTGGTAGAACGCGCCCAGCAGGTCGCGCGGCTGCTCGCCCGGCAGGATGACCTTGCCGGTGGCGCGGGCGTCGGCCAGAACGCGCTTCACGCGGGGGTGCTGCTGCCAGTCGCCCACCACCATGAGACGCGCGTCGGGACGCTGCGTGGCCACCAGCGAGAACGCGTTGACCAGCAGCGGCAGGTCCTTCTCCGGGGCGATCCGGCCGGCGTAGAGCACCAGCGGACCGTCCGGCTTCGGGATCGGGGGCGGGCCCGGCGGCAGCGCGTCCACGCCGTTGGGCACGACGACGACGTTCGCCCCGGGCGCGATCTCCCGGCAGCGCGCCGCGGTCTTCGGCGACGGCGAGGTGATCAGGTCCGCGGTTTCCAGCATCTTCTGGCAGATGCCCAGCAGCGACGCCGTGGACTTGCCGCGGTCCTCGAACCGGATGACGGCGGCGCGCAGGTCCTGCGAGTCGAACAGCTCGCCGCGGGACAGGCCCATGAACGCCTTCACCACCTGCGTCAGCAGCGGCAGGATAGCTGCGTAGTGGTTGGCGTAGGCGTCGAAGTCCGTGTGCCAGGTCAGCATGAGCGGGATGCCCAGGCGCTTGGCCGCCCACACGCCCAGCACCCCCACCGGCCCGAAGCCGTGGACGTGGATTACGTCCGGTTTGATGCGGCCGATCTCTTCGATGGTGCGCTCGAAGTGCCGCCCATTGGCCACGCGCGTCGGCAGGCTCGGGACCCGCACCGACGGCAGCCGGATCTCAGTGCGGCCCTCGCGCCCGAAGTGCGGGTTGGGGCCCTTGGCGCGGGGAGCGACGACGACGGTCTCATGGCCCGCGTCGAGCAGGTTGCCCTCGAGCTGTTGCACCGCGAACATCAGGCCGTTGCTTCCGGGACCGTAGTTGTCGGTGAACTGGGCCACCTTGAGCCGACGCGACGACGCACCGGGTGAGAAGTGGCTGGTCACGTGGTCACTGTACCGAACGGGGTGCCCGAGGGGCGTCAGCCCGTGGTCGGAGCGCGTGGTGGGCCCGGGGTGGACCCGCCGGGGGCACTAGTTCAGGTTTCAATCATCGAGTAATGTGGTGGCATGCGAGCCTTCGGATTCCTCAGTTTCGGCCACTATGGCGGCAGCCCCGGGCGGGGCGGTCTCAGCGCCCGCCAGATGCTGCACGACGCGATGGACATCGCCGTCGGTGCGGACGAGCTGGGGGTCAACGGCGCCTACTTCCGCGTCCACCACTTCGCCACGCAGTCGGCTTCCCCGATGCCGCTGCTCTCGGCTGTGGCCGCCCGCACGGAACGGATCGAGGTGGGCACCGGCGTCGTCGACATGCGCTACGAGAACCCGCTGTACCTGGCGGAGGAGGCCGCGGCGCTGGACCTCATCGCCGACGGCAGGCTGGCGCTGGGGATCTCCCGTGGCAGCCCGGAGCCGGCCGAACGTGGCTGGGAGGCCTTCGGCTACACCGGTTCGACCGACCCGCGGGGCGCGGACATCGCCCGCGAGAAGTTCGACCTGTTCCTGCGGGCCATCCACGGCGAGCCGATGGCGCGCGCCGCGGAGCACCCCTACGGTGCGGCCGTCACCCCCGGCTCCGGCCTTCGCGTCGAGCCGCACTCGCCGGACCTCGTGCGCCGCATCTGGTGGGGCGCCGGCTCCAGGGACAGCGCGGAGCAGGTGGGCAGGCAGGGGCTGAACCTGATGAGCTCCACCCTGCTCACCGAAGCCACCGGCGCAGCGTTCGCAGACCTCCAGGCCGAGCAGATCGAGCGCTTCCGCACCGCCTTCCGCGACGCCGGGCACACCCACGCCCCGCGGGTGTCGGTCTCGCGCAGCGTGTTCCCGATCGTCACGCAGCAGGACCACATGCTGTTCGGACGCGCCGGCGGTGGCAGCGACCAGATCGGTGTCATCGACGGCCACCGCTCCACCTTCGGCAAGACCTACACCGGCTCCCCGGACCAGCTCGTCGAACTGCTGCAGGCCGACGCCGCGGTGCAGTCCGCCGACACCCTGATGCTCACCATCCCGTCGCAGGTCGGCGTCGAGCTGAACCTGCAGATCCTGGAGAACTTCGCCCGACACGTGGCCCCGGAGATCGGCTGGGTGCCGAACACCCAGGGGCCGGTGCAGGGGGACCCGGTGGCCTGAGCGTCGCGCCACTCGGGTCGGGGTCGGCCGGGGGCATGAGCCCTCATCCGGCCCGGGTCACTTCTTGCCCTTCTTGCCCTTGGACTTCTTCTTGTCCTTGCCCTTCTTGTCCTTCTTCTTGGACTTCTTGGGCTTGGAGTCGTCCGCGTCCGGGTCTGCGTCCGTGGACGTCGGCGCGTCGTCGCGGGCGGCCAGGAGTTCCTGCTTGTGGGCGATGTTCTGCTCCATCTCGGCCAGCAGTTCCTGCCGCTTGCTGTCGGCGCGCTCACGCGTGGTCTCGTCGTCGTGGCCGACGAGTTCGGCCGCCTCGAGCTTGACCTCGATGCTCTCCTCGATGGCCGAGCGGACCGTCTCCTCGGTGGCCTCCAGCGATTCGGCCAGCGACGCCGTCGTCATCGTGGCGGCCAGCTTGCGGCGCTGCACGTCGTCGCTCCACCGCACGCGCGGCCAGGTCATCTCCATCTCGATCAGGGTGCGCGTGATGATCTCGGTGGCGGCCAGGCGCGAGTACCACTTGCGGTCCGCGGGCAGCACGTACCAGGGCGCGTGCTCGGTGTCCGTGCGCTCGAACACGGCCTGGTAGGCCTCCTGGTACTGGTCCCACTTGGCGCGGGTGGTGAGGTCGTTGGGGGAGTACTTCCAGTGCTTGTCGGGGCGGTCGAGCCGCTCCATCAGCCGGAGGCCCTGCTCGTCGTGGGAGACCATCAGTGCGAACTTGAGCACGATGGTGCCGGAGTCCACCAGCTTCTTCTCCCACTCGTTGATCTCGTCGTAGCGGGGCTCCCACACCTTCTGCTCCACCAGTTCGTCCACCCGCACCACCAGCACGTCCTCGTAGTGGGAGCGGTCGAACAGTCCGATGCGGCCCGGCTTGGGCAGTTCCTTCTCGATGCGCCACAGGTAGTGGTGGCTGCGCTCCTCCTCGGTTGGCACGCCGAAGGAGCGCAGGTGCACGCCCTGCGGGTCGACGTAGCCCATCACGTGTCGCGCGATGCCGCCCTTGCCCGCCGTGTCCAGACCCTGGACGATGATCAGCACCGAGCGCTTGCCGCCCGAGCGCCCCTCGGCGTAGAGCCGCTCCTGCAGTTCGTACAGCAGGGCGCCGCGGGCGTCCATCAGTTCCTGCGCCTCGGCCTTGTCACCCTCCCAACCCGGCGTGCCGCCCCGGTCGAAGGTGGCCAGGTCGAAGTCCTTGCCCGGCCGCAGGAGTGTCCGCGGGTCGTCGCTCCACTGGTTGCTCTTGCCCATGGGGTGCCTTTCCGGAGGAATCGGGTGGTTCATTCTTCCATCGGGGAGGATGCCTGCGGGCGAAGTGTCACGAACCGGCCCCAGACACCCCTTCGTCGGGTAGAACAGCTCTGACGGCTGTCCCTAACGGATCTGCTGGACCGTCGGGCCGAGCGCCCCACCGTCAGCCCATTGCGTATCTGCCGTCAGGACGGGGAGTGCCAAGCGCGAGGCTAGAGCCAGACACAGGCGGTCGCCGAGGGACAGTCCGGACCCACGCTGCCACATCGCAGCGGCCAGTTCACTGTCTGCCCGGGTGACCGGCTCCACCTCGACTTGGTAGCTGTCCAGGAGAGTGCTCGCCACCGTCCAGTTGCCGGTGCGGGCGATGACCTTCTGTGCCACCTCCGACCAGTTCGCGGCCCCGATCACCGCGCCAGTCTCCAGATGGGTCTCCACTTCCTGGGCGCCCTCCTCACCCTGCAGGAACGCCAGCACCGCTGAGGCGTCGAGCACCACCGTCACGCTCGGTCCTCACTGCTCGCCGCAGTACGGCGCTCGGCGAGGAGCTGCGCCACCAGGCTCTCTCCTCGCAATTGTTCCCGCAGGAGATCTCTGGCTTGGGTGCGAGTCGTGAGGATGACGCCGTGCTCGGTCTCGAGGAAGAGCAAGGGGGTTCCCCGCTCCCAGTGCTGGCGCTCGCGCAGTACCTGTGGAACAACGAGGCGACCCCTGTCTCCCAGCGTGGTGCTGTATCCGATGTCCATGAGTCCAGAATACCATCAAGGAGTGTCGGGTGGGAATGGGTGCAGCCAAGTGGGACAGCTTTCGGCTTTTGTGCCGCGGGGTCTGGCTGGACGAGTCCGCGGCATCATTGGGGGCCACCGCAGACGCAAGAGGAGGACCCAGATGGCAGGACGCTCGAGGCTCGCATGGGCGGCACTCCCCGACGAGATCAGGCGGGGGATCGAGGAGCGCGCGGGCTCCGTCGTCGCCGCCACGAGCCACGAGGGCGGCTACTCGCCGGGCATGGCGGCCACGCTGACCACCGCCGACGGTGGCCGACTCTTCGTCAAGGCCGTTTCAACGTCGTTCCACGAGCGCAGTGCTGAGATGTACCGCGAGGAGGCAAAGGTCAACCTGGTGCTGCCGGCGACAGCACCGGCCCCGCGGATGCGGTGGAGCCTCGACGACGGCGAGTGGATCGTCCTCGCCTTCGACGCAGCCGACTCGTCGGTGCAGGTGCCATGGCAACCGGCTGACCTCAGCGCCGCGCTTGAGGCGTTCGACGAGATCGGCCGGATCCCTGTGCCCGACGGTTACGGCTCCGTGGTGGACTCGCTGGCGGGGATGCCCAGTTGGCGGCAGGTCGCCGACGAGGGGACCGACTTGTCCTCGCGGGACCCCTGGGTGGCAGGCAACCTGCCCCGCCTCGTCGCGCTGACCGATCACTGGGCGCAGGCCGCGGCCGGGGACCGGCTCAGCCACGGGGACGCCCGGGCGGACAACATGGTCCGCAGCGGCGGCCGACTGCTGTTCGTGGACTGGCCGTTCGCCGTCGGTGCTGCGGCGTGGGTGGACCTGCTGGGTTTCCTGCCCAGTGCCGAACTCGAGGGTGCCGGCTCCGCCGCCCGGCTCTGGTCCGAGCACCCGCTCGGCCAAGCGGCCGACCAGGAGGCGGCCACCAAGGTGCTGGCCGGGATCACCGGCTACTTCGTCTACAGCAGTGTGCAGCCCCCGCCGCCGGCAATCCCGCACCTGCGCTCCTACCAGCGTGCGCAGGGTGAGGTGGCGCTGGCGTGGCTACGCGATCGGCTCAGTTCCTGACCCCTGGTGCCGGCAGCCGGCGTCGGGGCGTCGCTGCCTGCCACCGGCAGCCACCGACCCCGCCGCTGGCTAATCTTCCGTCATGCGCGAACCCCTGCTGTCCATCGGCGTCGCTACGACGCTGCTGCTGACCGCCTGCTCCGCCGGCGCTGGACCCACTCCCGTGGAGGAGGCTCTCGCGAGTGAACTGATCGGCATGGAGGGGTACGTCGCCATGGCTTTCGTCGACGCACGCGGGATCCGGGAGACCGTCGGACGTGAGCCTGTCGACCTCACCCAGTCCCTCAACACCGAGTCCTGGGACGAGGCCGACCGTTGGGCGGTAGGCGTGGTGCTCGATGTGGTCCCCTCCGGGTCCGCAGATGATCGGATCATCCCCAGCACCAACGTCGACTGGGTCTACCACGGCCTCAACGCGAGCGTGATGAAGGCTCCCGATGAGATGCACGAGGCCACGCGCGAACACACCTCGTCCTCGGGGTGGAACCTGCAGTTCCACGATGAGCTGATCGTCCTCCAGACCGGTGGGGTCGCCTGGGAGCCTGCCGTCGACGAGTCCATGCTGGACACGCCCACGGCCCAGGCGCTGCTTCCCTGTCTGGAAGGTGCGCACGTGGTCTCGATGCTGGCTGCATCACCCCCGTTCGTGGAGAACGCATTCGCGACGGCAGCGCGGGTCGACGAGGACGCGCAGGGTCATGCCTGGTCCTGTGTCTGGGTCCCGGACGGCGCCCAGGACTACGCTGACAGTCTGGAGTCGGAACGGATCTCGAGCATCACCGTCGAGGACGACGTCGTCCGGGTGGAGCTGACCTTCGAGGCGAACGACGGGCCGATTCCCGCGGAGGCCGCCCATGCGCGCTCGGGTGCGCGGACGTTGAGGCCCGGATTCTGACCTCGGGGCCGCACCAACCCCCTGACGCCAGCGCAACACTGTTGCGAAAGCGGCCGTCTGCCGCGCCCAACGCAACACTGTTGCGCAAGGGCCGGTGTCCCGTTCGCAAGAGTGTTGCAAAAGGGTCGGTCTACCGACCCCAACGCAAGTCTCTTGCGAACGGGTCGGAGCCACCGACGCGGAACGCCCGCCCCACCGCGGTGGTGGGGCGGGCGTTCCGGGGTGGATTGCCCTGCGAAGGCGCGCTCAGGCGGCCTCCTCCGTCGCCGGGGCCGAGAACTGCGACTGGTACAGCCGGTAGTAGGCCCCCTCGGCCTCGAGCAGTTCGGCGTGCGTGCCCTGCTCGACGATGCTGCCCTCCTCCATGACGAGGATCAGGTCCGCGTCGCGGATGGTGGACAGGCGGTGGGCGATCACGAACGAGGTGCGACCGGTGCGCAGGGCGGACATCGCCTGCTGCAGCAGCAGTTCGGTGCGGGTGTCGACGGAGCTGGTGGCCTCATCGAGGATCAGCAGCGCCGGGTCGGCCAGGAAGGCGCGGGCGATGGTGATCAGCTGCTTCTCTCCGGCGGAGACGTTGCTGCCCTCCTCGTCGATGACAGTGTCGTACCCGTCGGGCAGGGAGTGCACGAACCGGTCCACGAACGTGGCCGTGGCCGCCTCGATGATCTCGGCCTCCGTCGCGTCGGGGCGGCCGTAGGCGATGTTGTCGCGGATGGTGCCGCCGAACAGCCAGGTGTCCTGCAGGACCATGCCGATCTTGCTGCGCACGTCGCCGCGGGGGACCCGGGAGATGTCGGCGCCGTCGAGGACGATGGCTCCGTCGTCGAGGTCGTAGAACCGCATCAACAGGTTTACCAGGGTGGTCTTGCCGGCACCCGTCGGGCCGACGATCGCCACCGTCTGGCCGGGCTGGGCCTCGAGGTTCAGGTCCTCGATCAGGGGCTTGTCGGGGGAGTAGGAGAAGTCGACGTGGCTGAACTGCACGTGGCCACGGGTGGGCGGCAGCGTGCGGCCCTCGGGCTCGGTGGACATCTCCTCGGCGTCCAGCAGCTCGAACACGCGCTCGGCGGAGGCGACGCCGGACTGCATCAGGTTGGCCATCGAGGCCACCTGCGTCAGCGGCTGCGTGAACTGCCGCGAGTACTGGATGAACGCCTGCACGTCGCCGATGTTCATCGTGCCCGACGCCACCCGCAGGCCACCGACCACGGCGATCACGACATAGTTCAGGTTCCCGACGAACATCATCACGGGCATCATGATCCCGGAGATGAACTGGGCCCCGAAGCCGGCCTCGAACAGCTCCTGGTTGCGCTTGGCGAACTCCGCCTCGACCTCCTTCTGGCGGCCGAAGACCTTCACCAGCGAGTGCCCCGTGTAGGCCTCCTCGATGTGGGCGTTCAGCTCGCCGGTGGACTTCCAGTTCTGGGCGAACAGCTTCTGGGAACGCTTGCCGATGATGCCGACCAACACCATCGCGATGGGGATGCTGACCACTGCGATCAGCGCCAGGGTGGGGGAGATCCAGAACATCATCGCCAGCACGCCGATCACCATCAGCAGTGAGTTCAGCATCTGGGAGAGCGTCTGCTGCAGCGTCTGGGAGACGTTGTCGATGTCGTTGGTGACGCGGCTGAGGATCTCGCCGCGCGGCTGCTTGTCGAAGTAGGACAGCGGCAGCCGCTCCAGCTTGCTCGCAACCTGCTGGCGCATCCGGTACACGGTGCGCTGCACTGCGGTGTTCAGGACCCAGCCCTGCACGAAGGAGAACAGTCCCGAGGCCACGTACAGGCCGAGCACCAGGAACAGCACCATCGCGATGGCGCCGAAGTCGATGCCCTGGCCGGGCACGAAGTCCAGCCGACGCAGGAGCTCGGCCAACTGTTCGTTGCCGGAGGCGATGGTGGCCTCGATGACCTGCTCGCGGGTCATGCCCTCGGGCATGTCCTTGCTGATCCAGCCGGCCAGCAGCAGGTCCGTGGCCCGGCCCAGGATCTTGGGGCCCACGACGCTCAGCGCCACGGAGATGACGCCGATCACGATGGCGCTGATCATGCCCACCCGCTCGGGCTTCAACTCGCCCAGCAGCCGCTTCAGCGACTGCTTGAAGTTGGCGGCCTTCTCGCCCGTGCCGGCCATGGGGCCGTGGCCGGGACCGCGGGACGGTGGGGGCGCGTCGGGGCGCTCGTTCGCCTTCACCGGCTGCGTGCCGGGGGCCTGGTTCTCGGCCACTTCGTTCTCGCTCATGCTGCCTCCGTCGCGCTCAGCTGGGACTCGACGATCTCCTGGTAGGTGGTGCACCCGGCTAGCAACTCGTCGTGTGTGCCGCGGCCGACGATCTCGCCGTGGTCCAGCACGAGGATCTCGTCTGCGTTCCGGATGGTGGTGACGCGCTGGGCCACCACCAGCACGGCCTTGTCGTTGATGGTCGGCTCGAGCGCCGCCCGGAGGCGGGCGTCGGTGGCGACGTCGAGGGCGGAGAAGGAGTCGTCGAAGATGTAGATCTCGGGGTCCTTCACCAGGGCCCGCGCGATGGCCAGGCGCTGCCGCTGGCCGCCGGAGACGTTGGTGCCGCCCTGTGCGATGGCGGACTCCAACTGGTCGTCGCGTTCGGCGACGAAGTCACGTGCCTGGGCGATCTCGAGCGCCCGCCAGATCTCGGCGTCGGTGGCGTCCGGCTTGCCGTAGCGCAGGTTGCTGGCGATGGTGCCGCTGAACAGGTACGGCTTCTGCGGCACCAGGCCCACTCGCTCCCACAGCTCCTCGGGGGCCACTTCGCGCACGTCCACGCCGTCGACGGTGACCGTGCCGCCGGTGGCGTCGAACAGGCGCGGCACCAGGTTGACCAGCGAGGTCTTGCCGGCACCCGTGGAGCCGATCACGGCGGTGGTGCGGCCGGGCCGCAGCTCGAAGCTGAGGTCCTTGAGGACCGGCTCCTCGGCGCCGGGGTAGGCGAAGCTGACGTGGTCGAACACGACGTGACCGCGCTCGTCGCCGGGGGTGACGGGGCTGGTGGGGACGACGACGGAGGTCTCGGTGTTCAGCACCTCCATGATGCGGTCCGCGCAGACGGCCGCGCGGGGCGCCATCACCATCAGCATCGTGGTCATCATCACCGAGATGAGGATCTGCATCAGGTAGGAGATGAAGGCGGTCAGCTGCCCGATCTGGAGGTCCCCGGAATCGATCCGCAGGCCGCCGAACCACATCACGCCCACCGTCGAGATGTTCATGACGAAGCCGACGAACGGGAACAGGAAGGCCATCCAGCGGCCCACCGTCAGCGTGGTGTCGGTGAGTTCGGAGTTGGCCTTGTCGAAGCGGACGCTCTCGTGCTGCTCGCGGACGAAGGCGCGCACCACCCGGATGCCGGTGATCTGCTCGCGCAGCACGCGGTTGAGGTTGTCGATGCGGGTCTGCATGACCTGGAACAGCGGGCCCATGTTGACCAGCAGCACCGTGATCCCGGCGGCGAGGATGATCACCGCCACGAGGATGATCCAGCTGAGGCCGGCGTCCTCGCGCAGCGCCATGAACACGCCGCCCACCATGGTGATGGGGGCGCCGACGAGCATGACGCAGACCATCAGCACCAGCATCTGGACCTGCTGCACGTCGTTGGTGGTGCGGGTGATCAGCGACGGGGCTCCAAACTGGTTGAGTTCCTTCGCGGAGAAGCTGAGGGCGCGCCCGAAGATGGCGCCGCGGACGTCGCGTCCGAACAGCATGGCGGAGCGGGCGCCGAAGTAGACGGCGCCCACCTGGGCCAGGCCCTGGACGAGGGACAGGATCAGCATGATGCCGCCGGTGCCCCAGATGAAGTCGACGTCGCCGGTGACGACGCCCTCGTCGATGATCCGCGCGTTGAGCGTGGGCAGGTAGAGCGACATCAGGGTGGCGATCACCTGCAGGACCACCACCATCAGGAGCAGGGCCCAGTACGGGCGGACGTATCGGGTGATCAACCTGGCAAGCTGACCGATCATTTGGTGGTCCTTCGTCGGGCGCCGTTGAGCGCGAATTCGGTGATCTCGGGCAGTTCCAGTCCCGCAGGGCGGCCCATGTGCCGGCCGAGGGAGAGGGTCAACAGGAAGTGTGCGTAGCTCTGCGGGGTGATGGTCATGTCGGCGGCGTGCGGTTCGAAGGTGCGCACGAGCCAGTCCAGGAGGTCGCGGAACCGGGCCTTGAACTGCTCCTTGGCCTCCTTGACGTGCGCCGTGGGCTTGATGTCCGGGCGCTGCGGCGGGTGCAGGGCGAAGTGAACCGACTCGATGTAGCCGGACAGGGCCTGCAGTGCGGCCGACGTCGCGTCCTCGAGGCTCTCACCCGGGTCGACGGCGGCCAGTCGGGCCGCGAGCCGCTCCTCGGAGAGGTACTCGACGTAGGTGGCCGCCATCAGGTCGGCCAGGCTGGGGAAGACCCGGAAGATGGTGCCCTCGGCCACCCCTGCGGCCTCGGCGACCATCCGGGTGGTGAGTTCCGGGCCGTGCTCCTCGAGCAGTGCGAGGGCGGCCTCCACTATGGCCGCCCGCCGTTGGTCCGGGGGCATCGGTCGTGCGCGCATCACCGGGCCAGTGTAATGAGTGAGCACTCACTCATCAAGCTCCCGTGGTGAACTCTGCCCGGCGCGGCTCGAAAGTCTTTCGAAGGCTCGGGTGTCGACATCCACTGAATACGCGTCTAGGATCACTGAAAAGGCTTGCGAAAGCTTTCGGTGGCGCGCGATGAGCTGCGCGGAACCGACGAGGCAACAGCTCGATGGAGAGGGAAGGCAGATGATCAAACGACTCGGCAGACTCACGACTGTGGCGCTCACCAGCGCGGCACTGCTCGTGTGTGGAACCGCCCCGGCGGGAGCGGAGGTGATCCCGGGCAACGAGTCCGACGTCGGTGTCTACACCGACGGACTCCATGACGTGATGGAGATCGGGGACCCGGTCTACACCAACCTGGACCAGGTCCAGGCCGCACTGGAGCCGGGCGTCGCCTGGACCGCGGACAGCATGCACGGCAGCATCTTCGACGCCGACGTCGCCGCCGGCGGCACGGACTACTACCTGGACCGCGTGCTCGGCGTCACCGGCACCCAGTCCAACAACGTCCTCCAGACCCGCGGCCGCACGCTGTACATGCGCGGCGCCAACAACGCCAGCTTCAACCGCCTCGGGTTCGCGGGCACCGCCTACGCCGGTGGCCCCAACAACCTTGGTGACTTCTTCACCATCGACATCGCGGACCAGCAGGTCAGCGAGGTGGGCTCCGAGCGCTTCAACGCGCCCAGCCACGCCCGCACCAGCTACACCGTCGGCGAGACGGGCGTGACCGCGCAGCAGCGCAAGTTCATCACCCACGACAACGTCGCCGTCGCCGCACTGGAGTTCACCAACCCCGGAGGCTCCGACGTCACCCTCACGCTGCGCGCCGAGTCGCCGATCGCCACCGCCCTCGGCGAGGCCGACGACGAACTGGTGGGCAGCCGCAACCTCACCAGCGGCTCCAACAACGGCCTGGTGGACACCGCCTGGAGCAAGATCACCGTCGGCCTGAAGGCTGCCGGCTTCACCGTCGCCGACGGCGCTCTGGTCCGTGAGGTCACCGTCCCGGCCGGCGGCTCCGTCGACCTGTCCGTGGTGGGCGTGCTGTACTCGGCCACCATGCCCGAGTCCGTCGAGGAGTTCGAGGCCTACGCCGCGCTCAGCCCCGACGAGGCGTTCCGCACCGGCGTCACCGAGTTCAACCAGCGCTGGGCCGAGGACATCCCCTACATCGACGTGCCGGACCCGGCGCTCGAGAAGGCCATCGTGTACCGCTGGTGGGGCGAGCGCTACAACGTGCTCGACGCCAACGAGTCGGGCTACGTCTACCAGTTCCCGACCACCATCGAGGGCGTGAACCTGTACCAGAACTCGGTGGTCCTGACGCAGCCGATGCACCTGCAGGACACCAAGTGGATCCGCAACCCCTACCTCGGCTACGGCCAGGTCCTCAACGTCGGTGAGCTCTCCGGCTCCTCGGCGTTCCTGGACAGCCCCGGCCACACGTCGTGGAACAACCACTACTCGCAGTACCTCGGAACCGCCGGCCTCGAGGCCTACCAGGTGCACGGCGGCGGGCCCGAGCTCGCCGAGAAGTTCGCCACCTACTTCGAGTACGACGGCGTGGGCCAACTCGAGCACTACGACGGCAACGACGACCTGCTGATCGCCTACGACACCAACTACATGCCGGGCAACGACTCGGACGCCATCAGCTTCGGCTACCCCAAGGACAACGCGTCCGCGCCGGGTGCCCGCACCATCGAGCGTCCCGAGTCCGCCTACGTCTGGGGTGACTTCGACGCCGCCCGCCAGCTCTACGAGATCGCCGGCGCCGACGAGTCCAAGGTGGCCGAGATGGGTGAGCAGGCCGACGCCATCCGCGACTCCATCCTTGACCGCCTGTGGAGCGAGGAGACCAGGATGTTCCTGACCGGAACCTCCCACGGCGCCACCTCCGGCGGCAGCCAGAACCCGCTGTCCGAGGCGGAGCGGGACCTGATCCCGGCCAAGGAGACCAACCTCTACGACATCTACGCCGAGGAGCTCATCCCCTACGAGGACTGGGAGACCTACGTCGACGGCTACCGCTTCCTGCGCTACGGCGACAACTTCCCGATCTTCCCGTTCTACACGGCCAACCAGTACGACCGCGCCAAGTTCGGCATCGGCGGCTCGAACAACTTCTCCAACATCAACTTCACCGTCCAGTACCGCGGCGTGCGCGCCGGCCTGCGCCACTACGACCCGCAGGAGAAGTACCTCGACGGCGACTACGCCGCCCGCCTGCTGGACTGGATGGCGTGGAGCATCTACCCGAACGGGAACGCGGCCATCGCCAACCAGGCGGAGTACTACTCCAACTGGAACGCGGCGGACAAGTCGTTCAACCGCAACAACCCCAACCACGTGATGCTCGGCAACATGAACTACATCATGGTCGAGGACATGGGTGGCCTGCAGACCCGCTCCGACGACCTGGTGGAGCTGTGGCCGATCGACTTCGGCTACGAGCACTTCATGGTCAACAACCTGCGCTACCACGGCAACGACGTCACCATCGTGTGGGACCCCGACGGCTCCCACTACGGCCTCGGCGCCGGGTACAGCCTGTTCATCAACGGTGACCTGAAGGCCTCCGCCGACGCGCTGGGCCGGTTCGTCTACGACCCGAACGCCAACACCGTCGTGGAAGCCGACGACGACATCACCGTCACCGTGCAGGCCGAGTCCGGCACCGCGTTCCCGACGGCCGTGGACACCGCCATCACCGACGCCCGCGTCGTCGACTACCTGAAGAAGGTCGGCATCGACCTGGAGCACACCACGGCGAACCTCGCCGAGGGTGCCACCGTCACCGCCGACTTCACCCAGGAAGGCCCGCGCGAGACCCCGTGGCGCAACTTCCACACCCCGGGCTGGTCCACCAGTTCGATGAACCACACCCCGGGTGCCATCGCCACCACGGAGCGCGAGGTCAGCACCGACGCCGTCGTGGACGGCATCACCGCCAACGAGCCCTTCTGGGGCAACCACGGCACCACGCAGGAGCAGGGCTGGATCGAACTGGCCTTCGGGTCCCAGGTGGAACTGGACAACCTGAAGATCTTCTTCGTCAGCGACCGCCAGGCCGGCGGCTACTCGCAGCCGCAGCGCTACTCCCTGCAGGTTCCCGACGGTGCAGGTGGCTGGACCACCCTCACCGACGTGCACAAGACCCCGAAGATCCCCGGTGACAAGCTGAACGAGACCCTCTTCGAGACCGTCAGCACGGACCGGATCCGCGTCGCCTTCACCAACGCGCCCGGCAAGTACACCGCGATCTCCGAGATCCAGGCGTTCAACTCCGGCCGCGAGGTTCCCGCCGTGGTCAACGAGGCACCGATCGTCAGCGTGCAGACCGACGCCGAGCGCGCCGGCAACCTGTCCGCCGTCGTGCGTGCCACCGCCGTCGACGACGGCCTGCCCGAGGACGGCGCCCTCAGCCACGGCTGGACGGTGACCTCCTCGCCCGAGGGTGCCAGCGTCATCCTCAGCTCCCCGGGTTCGCTCGAGACCACCGTCACCGGCACCGTCGCGGGCAGCTACACGCTCACCTTCTGGGCCGAGGACGGGGAACTGCGCACCGAGCGCGAGCTCGTCGTCGAACTGGCCGAGCAGGAGATGTCCGCCGAGTTCGGCGCCAGCGCCGACATCAGCACCAGCGGCGCCGCCGGCTGGGAGGACCCGACCAAGGTCAACGCCCCCGACACCCCGGCATCCTCGGCGCCCGGCGCCGGCCACGGCTGGGGCAACTGGGGCCAGGAGGCCAACGGCACCAGCGAGGCCCGCCAGGCCTGGCTGCAGTACACGTGGGACTCGTCGGTCCTGGTGGCCTCCACTGACATCTACTGGTATGACGACAACGGTGGCACCCGCATGCCGCAGGCCGACACCTGGGCGCTGGAATACACCACCGACGGCGAGACCTGGGAGCCGGTGACCCTCACCGACGGTTCCTCCTACGCCGACGCGCTGGTGCGCAACCAGTACAACCACCTCGCGTTCGAACCGGTCCAGGCCAGCGCACTGCGCCTCCGCGTCTGGGGCGTGCAGGGCGATGCCGGCGGCACCGGAGTGCTGCGCTGGCGCGTGAACGGCGACCTCGTGAACGAGGTGGACGAGCCGGTGATCATCCGCACCCAGACCGGTACGGTTCCCGAACTGCCGGCCGAGCTGGACGTCGTCTACACCAGCGGCCTGCGCGGCACCCTGCCGTTCGAGTGGCAGGAGATCACGCCGGAGATGGTGGCCGAGACCAACGTCGAACCGTTCTCCGTGTTCGGCACCAACTCCACCTACGGCCTGATCGCCGAGGCGAAGGTCTACGTGCGGCCCGAGCTGTCCGAGGGTGGCATCGCCATCCAGGGCGCGGAGTCGTTCGAGATCACCGTCGAGGTGGGCGAGCTGCCGCACCTGCCCACCAAGGTGGAAGTCTCCTACAACGACGGTTCCCGGGACAACCAGGCCGTCGGCGTCGAGTGGGACTTCGACGAGTCCGTGGTGCAGACCCCGGGCGAGTACACCATCAACGGTGACCTGGTCCTGCCCTTCTACGTCAGCGACGCCGGCACCGTCGCCACCACGCTCACCCTGACCGTGGTGCAGCCGACGGACCCGAGTGAGGAGCCTTCGGAGGAGCCCAGTGAGGAGCCTTCGGAGGAGCCGAGCGAGGAGCCGTCGGAGGAGCCGAGTGAGGAGCCTTCGGAGGAGCCGAGTGAGGAGCCTTCCGAGGAACCCAGCGAGGAGCCCTCGCAGGAGCCGTCGGAGACGCCTTCCCAGCAGCCCTCGCCGTCGCCCACGGTGACCACCAGCCCGACGGTGCCGAACCTGGAGGGTGACCTCTACTCGAAGCCTGGCTTCCACAACGTCAACGGCCGGTGGTGGCACACCACCTGCGAGCCCTACTCGCAGACCATCCGTTGCACCACCACCATCTGGGGCACCACCGTGGCGCAGGAGGACGGCCGGTTCGTGCAGAAGAACGGCTGGCAGTTCAACAACCTCACCTACCTGCCGCTGATGACGCGGGCGCAGTGGGCCTCCAACCCGCTGGGTCACACGGGTGAGTGGACCGCCGCCGACGGCCGCAAGTGGCGCACCGAGTGCGACACGGCTGCCACGGGCCGCAACGGCTGCCGTTCGTTCGTCCAGTCCCAGCTGGTGGCCGCCGCCAAGGCCGCCGACGGGACCTGGAGCTACTCGGTCAAGACCGACTGGGTGGTGAACAACATCGTCCGCTTCCGCTGATGACACGGGCGAGAAACAGTTGAGTGGAGCGCTCGGCACCGGAGACGGAGCCGAGCGCTCCACTCATCTGTGCGGGGCATGTGGCTGGAGCGGACGGCGCCGGAGACGGAGCCGTCCGCTCCAGGCGCGTCAGGGGGGTCTCGACACGCGCCGGCTCGTTCCTCGCGGGCGCTACTCGACCAACGGGTGTTGCGCTGGTCGAGTAGGGCGCCCTGCGCCCGTGTCGAGACCCTGCCCGGGGCAGTCAGGCCTGGGGGCGCAGCAGCGGGTAGAGGATGGTCTCGCGGATGCCGGCACCGGTGAACAGCATCACCAGCCGGTCGATGCCCAGGCCGAGGCCGCCCATCGGCGGGACGCCGTACTCGAGGGCCTCGAGGAAGTCCTCGTCCAGCTGCATCGCCTCGGGGTCGCCGGCGGCGGCGCGCATGGACTGGTCGGTCAGGACCTGGCGCTGGATGACGGGGTCGATCATCTCCGTGAAGCCCGTGCCGCGCTCCATGCCGCCGATGATCAGGTCCCAGGCCTCCACCTTGCCGGGCTCGGAGCGGTGCTGCCGGGCCAGGGGCTGGGCGATGGCGGGGTAGTCGTAGACGAACGTCGGCTGGATCAGGTCCGGCTCGACGAGTTCCCCGAACAGCTCCAGGACGAGCTTGCCCTCGTCCCACTTCGGGTCGTACTCCACCTCGTTGGCGTCCGCGATCCGCTGCAGGTCCGCGACGGAGGTCTCGACGGTGACGGTCTCGCCCACCTTCTCCGACAGTGCCGGGAACACCGGCAGCCACGGCCACTCGCCGTCGAGGTCGATGACGCCCTTGTCTGTGGTCACCTGGCGGGTGCCGACGGCGTCGGCGGCGCTGACGATGATGTGCTGCAGCAGGTCCGCGATGGTCTTCTGGTCCCCCCAGCTCATGTAGGCCTCGAGCATGGTGAACTCGGCCGAGTGCGACGAGTCGATGCCCTCGTTGCGGAACACCCGCCCCATCTCGTAGACGCGGTCCGCACCGCCCACCATGGTGCGCTTCAGGTGCAGCTCCAGCGCGATGCGCAGGCTCATCTTCTGGTCGAACGCGTTGAGGTGCGTCTCGAACGGGCGCGCCGCGGCGCCGCCGTGGATCAGCTGCAGCTGCGGCGTCTCCACCTCGATGTAGCCCTCCTCGTGGAGGGTCTCGCGGATGGAGCGGTTGATGAGCGCGCGGGTGCGCACCATCTCACGGGCCTCCTCGCGGGCGATCAGGTCCACGTAGCGACGACGCACGCGCGCCTCGTCGGACAGGTCCTTGTGCAGCGCCGGCAGGGGGCGCAGCGCCTTGTTGGCCATGCGCCAGTCGGTGGCCATGACCGACAGCTCGCCGCGTCGGGAGGCGATGACGCGCCCGGTGACCCAGACGTGGTCACCCAGGTCGACGTCGGACTTCCAGGCCGCCAGCTTCTCCTCGCCCACCTCGCCGAGGGACAGCATCACCTGCAGGCGCTCGCCGTTGTGGTCCAGCGTGAAGCCGTCCTGCAGCGTGGCGAAGCAGAGCTTGCCGGTGTTGCGCACGAACACGATGCGACCGCCGATGCTTACGACGTCGTCGGTCTCTACCCCGGCCTCGAGGTGCCCCCACTGCTCGCGGACCTCGCGCAGCGTGTGGCTGCGGGTCAGGTCCGGCGGGTAGGGCTGGTGCCCCTCGCTGATCAGCCGCTCGCGCTTCTCCTTGCGGATGGCGGTCTGTTCGGAATCGCTGCTGGTCGGGGTGGGAGTCTGCTCAGTCACGCCCCGAATCCTACCGGTTGGCGTCCGGGGCCCCGCGGCGGCTCGGTAGGCTTCACCACATGACCCAGCCGCAGCAGTCCTCGGGGATGCCGGGCCCATGGCCCGGTCCGGGGACCCCGTCGCGTCCCGGCGGTCCGCCGCGCCCCATCCAGCCCGCGCCGGCTCGGCGCCCCGGGCCGCCACAGGGCTCCACGCAGCCATCGGCACCGCCGCCGAGGCCCGAGACCCCCGGGCCCGGCCGCCCCGACGGTTCCGGCCCCTCTGCGCCGAGCGAGCCGCCGTCGCAGCCCATCCCCCCGACCGCTGGCCGCGACGTCGAGCCGCGTGATCCCGAGTTCCGCCAGTTCGCGATGCCCGTGTCCACAACGGGGGAGCTGCCGGGCATAGGGATCGAGCGCATGGTGGGAGTGGTATTCGGGGTGGTGACCCGGCCGCGTGACCTGGCCCACAACCCCGAGATGGCGTTCGTCAACACCTCTGTGCGGCAGGACGCCGTCGCGGCGATGGTGGAGCAGGCCCGGCAGGCCGGCGCCGACGGCGTGATCGGGCTCACCTTCGACGGCGGCCGGGTCTCCGAGGAAGTCACCGAGGTGACCGCCTACGGCACGGCGGTCATCCTCGCCCGCTGAGGACAACTGAGGGAACTCGCACCTGGGGATCAGATGGCGTCGAGCTGCTGCTGCATCGTGGCGATCAGCTCCACCCACGGGTCGATGAACTTCTGCACGCCCTCGGACTCCACGGTGGCCGTGACGTCGTCCAGGTCCACCCCGGCGGCGCGGACGGCGTCGAGGATGCGACGACCCTCCTCGTAGCGCCCCACGACGGTGTCGCCGCGGGCCTCGCCGTGGTCGGCGAACGCCTGCAGGGTGTCCTCCGGCATGGTGTTCACCACGCCCTGCGTGACGAGCTCCTCGACGTAGAGGACGTCGCTGTAGGCGTCGTTCTTGGTGCCCGTCGAGGCCCACAGCGGACGCTGCACGTTGGCTCCCGCGGCAGCGAGCGCCTGCCAGCGCTCGGAGGCGATCACCTTCGCGTAGGCCTCGTGGCTCAGCCAGGAGATGGCCAGGCCGGTCTTGCCGCGCAGGGCGAGGGCCTCGTCGGAGCCGATGGCCTCGAGGCGCTTGTCCACCTCGACGTCGTTGCGGGACACGAAGATGGAGGCGACGGAGTGGATCCGGCTGAGGTCGAGGCCGTCGCGCTGGGCTTGCTCGAGACCCGAGAGATAGGCGTCGAGGACCTGCTCGTAGCGCTGCACGGAGAAGATCAGGGTCACGTTCACGCTGATGCCGGCCGCGATGGTGGCGGTGATGGCCGCCAGCCCGGCCTCGGTGGCGGGGATCTTGATGTGCAGGTTCTCGCGGTCCACCAGCGCGTGCAACGTCTTGGCCTGGGCGACGGTGCCGTCCAGGTCGTGGGCCAGGCGCGGGTCCACCTCGAGGGAGACGCGGCCGTCGAAGCCGGAGGTGGCGTGGTGGATGGGACGGAACAGGTCGCAGGCGTTGCGGATGTCGTCGGTGGTCAGCGAGGTGATGACGTCCTCGGGGTCCGTCTCGCCGGCGGCCTTCAGCCCGCGCAGCTGCGCGGTGTAGGCGTCGCCCTCGGACAGCGCCTTGGCGAAGATGCTGGGGTTGCTGGTCACGCCCACGACGCTGTGCGTGCGGGTCAGTTCGGCGAGGTTCCCGGATTCGAGGCGCTCGCGGGAGAGGTCGTCGAGCCAGATGGAAACCCCGGCCCGGCTCAGTTCCTTCAGTCGGTCTGTCATGTGCCACTCCTTCGTCGGTCTCGTCCTCCAGACTAGGCGGCACAGGCTCGGGGTGGTGGGGTTGGCGCCAGTGGCCCGGGATAAGCTGACGGCAGGAGGGGAACTGTGGAATCGTTGCCGGTGCTGTCCGACGACCTGTGCGTGGCACGGGTCCCGCTGTTTCGTGGGCTGAGCCGCGCGGAGCAGGAGCAGGTCGCAGAGTTGGCGCGTCCGATCCGCACCCGGCGCGGCGAGGCCGTCTACACCGCCGGTTCCGACGTGTCGCAGCTGTTGGTGGTGCACACCGGCAGGCTCAAGATCAGCCGCATCAGCGCGGACGGCCACGAGCAGATCGTCCGGATCCTGGAGCCGGGGGACTTCGTCGGTGAGTCCGCCCTCCTCACGGGGGAGCGCCCCGACCACCACGCCGTCGCACTCGAGGCGGGCAGCATGTGCGTGTTCCGCCACTCCGACGTCGGCGGCCTCATCGGGCAGCACCCCAGCATCGGTATGCACATGCTCCAGGAGATCAGCGCCCGCCTGGGCGAGGTCGAGACCAGACTGGCGTCGGTGATCGCGGGCGACGTGTCCTCGCGGCTGGCCGACTACCTTCTGGGCCTTCCCGCGCGCCGCGGGCCCGGCGGCCTCGGCGTGGAACTGCCGCTGCCCAAGAAGGACATCGCCTCCCTGCTCGACACCACGCCCGAGTCACTCAGCCGCCAGCTGCGCAGCCTCACCGACTCCGGCGTCATCCAGCAACTCCCACGCGGCCGCATCGTCATCACCGACCTGGACGCTCTGATGGCCCTCTCGGCGGAATCCTGACACATCGCAGGACTTGACCTGCGTCAAGGAAGCAAGAGTCGATCCTTCGTACATTCGAGTCATCGAAGTACCACTGGCGCCCCCAGGGCGCCGAGAAAGGATCATCATGAGCACCTCAGCCACCACCACCCACACCGTCCTGCGCGCCACGGACTTCTCCTGTCCCTCGTGCGTCACCAAGATCGAGAAGCAGGTCGGCCGGCTGAAGGGCGTCGAGAACGTGGACGTGAAGTTCGCCTCCTCGCGCATCGAGGTCGACCACGACGCGTCGGTCACCTCCGTCGACAACATCATCGCGGCAGTGGCCAAGGCCGGCTACACCGCCACCCCTGCCGCCTTCTGAGCCGCGGCGCCCGCCCACCCGGGCGGGCGCCCACCCCTTCAACAATGATCCCCGAGAGGAATGAACTGAAATGAACCGACTGCATCGTCGGCTGCACGGCAGGTGGACGGTCCCCGTCATCTCCGGCCTGCTGATCGTCGCGTCTTGGGTGGTCGGTGGCATCGGAGGCGCCTGGAACCCCGCCCTGACCCCGCAGTGGTGGGTCGACGCCGGCGCCCACGCCACCGGAAACGCCATCTTCGCCCTTTCCGACGCCTTCATGCTCGCCGCGGCCATCGTCGCCGGCTACGGCATCGTCGTGAAGGCGGTCAACTCGCTGCTGGTCAAGCACATCAGCATCGACCTGCTGGTCTCCGTCGCCGCGATCGGCGCGATCATCATCGGCAACTTCTGGGAAGCTGCAGCCGTCACCTTCCTGTTCTCCGTCGGCCACGCCCTCGAGGCAGCCACCCTGAACAAGACCCGTTCCGCACTGGCCGAACTGGTGGCCGTCGCCCCCGACGTCGCCGTCGTAATGCGCGACGGGCAGCAGCAGGAGATCCCGGCCAACCAGGTGCGCATGGGCGAGATCGTGCTCGTCAAGAACGGCGCCAAGGTCCCGGTCGATGGACAGGTCGTCGCCGGAACCGGCGCGATCGACGAGGCGTCCATCACCGGCGAGTCCATCCCGGTCGAGAAGTCTATGTCCGACGCCGTGTTCGCCGGCACCGTCTCCCGCGGCGGGTTCCTGCAGGTGCTGGCCACCGGTGTGGGCGCCGACACCACGCTCGCCCGGATCATCCACCGGGTCGAGGAGGCGCAGGACGCCAAGGCGAAAACCCAGGCCTTCATCGACCGCTTCTCCAAGTGGTACACGCCCGGCGTCATGCTGCTCGCACTGGTTGCCGGCCTCGTCACCGGCGACGTCGTGCTTGCGCTGACGCTGCTCGTGATCGGCTGCCCCGGCGCCCTGGTCATCTCCATCCCGGTGGCGATCGTCGCCGGCATCGGCCGCTCGGCCCGCAACGGCATCCTGATCAAGGGCGGCGAGTACCTGGAGACCTCCGCCAAGATCTCGGCCGTCGCACTCGACAAGACCGGCACCCTCACCGAGGGCACCCCGCGCCTGACCGACGTGATCGTGCTCGACCCTGCGTCGAACCGCAGCGAGGTGCTGCGCTGGGCCGCCGCCGCCGAGGCCGGCTCCGAGCACCCACTGGCCCGCCCGATCCTGGAGGCCGCCGGTGACGAGGGCGTCGCCCCCACCGACCTGCCCACCGACGTGACCCCCGTGCCCGGTATGGGCATCGTGTCCCATGTCGACGGCGCGCGCGTCCTGATCGGCAATGCGGCGCTGCTGGAGCGCTACGGGATCGCCGACGACGCGGGCTCGACCGAGCGCGCCAGGGAACTGGCCGCGCTGGGCCGCACGCCCATGGTCGTCGCCGTCGAGGACCGCGTCATCGGGATCATCGGCGTGGCGGACCAGGTCCGCGAGGACGCCGCCGAGATGGTCCGCCGCCTGCACGACGCAGGGGTTGGCAAGGTCGTCATGCTCACCGGTGACACGCGGTTGGTGGCCGAGGCCATCGGCTCGGCCACGGGCATCGACGAGATCCACGCCGGGCTCCTTCCGGAGGACAAGCTCGAGGCCGTCGCCGCGCTGCAGGCACAGGGCCACACCGTCGCGATGGTCGGTGACGGCGTGAACGATGCCCCGGCGCTCGCCACCGCCGACATCGGCGTGGCGATGGGGGCCGCTGGCTCGGCCGTCGCCGTCGAGACCGCGGACATCGCCCTGATGGGCGACAACCTGCTGAAGCTGCCGGAGGCCATCGGCCTGGCCAAGCGCACCGTCGGCGTGATGAAGCAGAACATCGCCGTTGCCCTGGTGACGGTGGTGGCCCTGTTGGCGGGCGTCTTCGCCGGTGGCGTCACGATGTCCCTCGGCATGCTGGTCCACGAGGCATCCGTGCTGTTGGTCATCGCCAACGCCATGCGGCTGCTGCGCAACCCCGGCGGAACTGCCGGCAGGCCCCGCAGGGTCCGGGCCGTCCCCGAGCCCCACACCCAGGCACAGGCGAGCCACGCCTGAGCCACCGGGCCGGCGGCGGCGCCACGCCGTCGCCGGCCCCACCACCACACACTTGATGCAGGAGGAGAAGCATGACCAGAGTTTTCGCGTTCACGGACTTCGGCGGCCCGGAGAAGCAGGCGCTCATCGAGAGCGAGATCGCAGCCCCGGGATCCGGCGAGATCGCCATCGACGTCCGCGCCGCTGGCGTCAACCCCGTCGACTGGAAGATCCGGGAGGGGCTGCTGGGCAAGCACGGGCCCCTGCCGATGCCGATGGGGCGCGAGGCCTCCGGCGTCGTGACGGCAGTCGGTGACGGCGTGGAGGGCTTCGCGGTGGGCGACGAGGTCCTGGGTCTGGTCGCCGCCGGCCACGGCGCCTTCGCCGAACGCACCGTCCTGGCCGCGGACCAGACGGTGGCCAAGCCCGCCGAGATCTCGTTCGAGGACGCGGCCACTCTCCCCGTCGCCGGCGCCACCGCCTACGACCTGACCCACCAGGTCGAGCTCAAGGAGGGGCAGTCGATGGTCGTGATCGGTGCGGGTGGCGGCATCGGCCGCATGGCCGCGCAGATCGGCAAGGTGCACAAGTTCGACGTCGTGGGCGTGGCCAGCGCTGGGAAGCGGGAACTGGTGGAGTCCCTCGGCGTGAAGTTCGTCGAGTCCGGCGACGGCGTGGGCGAGCGCCTCCGCGAGCTCCTGCCCGAGGGTGCCGACCTCGTCGTCGACCTGGTCGGCGGCGATGCCCTGCGCGCCGTCGCCCCGATCGCGAAGGAGCCGTCCCTCGTGATCACCGCGGCCGACGTCGACACGGCGCGCGAGGTGGGGGCGCGGGTCGTGGAGCGCACCACCGAGGGCCTGGCGAAGATCACGGGCGTGGTCAGCTACGGCATCGTCGATCCCACCGTCACCGCCGGCTACCCGCTGGCGGAGGCTGCCGCCGGGATCGCGGAGGTGGAGGGCGGGCACGCCGCCGGCAAGGTGGTCGTCGTGCCCTGACGTTCCCCGACCGACCGGGGCTCCGACAGCGGAGCTCCCGGTTGCCGTGTCCGGGCTCAGTTGTCCCGGCCCTGCGGCCGGTGGCCCCGGGACCGGTTCAGTGGAGGCGGACGCCTTCTTCGGTGACCTCCCAGGTGACGTCGGCCAGGTGGGCGACGTGGGCGTCGGCCTCGAGGTCGGCCGCGGTCTTGGTGCTCAGGATCCCGAGCACGGCGGCGCCTGCTGCCCGGGCACCCGCGACACCGGCCGGGGCGTCCTCCACCACCAGCGTGCGCGCCGGGTCCACGCCCAGGCGTTCCGCGGCGAGCAGGAAGGACTCCGGGTGGGGCTTGCCGTCGGTGACCTGGTCCCGCGTCACGAGGACGCTGGGGAACGGCAGCCCGGCGGCGGTGCCGCGGGCCTTGAGCAGGGGGGCCGTGCACGACGTCGCGATAGCGGCGCGGGAGCCCAGCAACTGCAGCGACTCGACGGCGCCGGGGAGGGCGATCACGCCGTCGGTGTCTGTCACCTCGAGTTCCTCGATCCGCGCGATGCCGGCTTCGACCCGGGCAGCGTCGAGCAGCATCTCCGCGGTCACGCGGCTGGGCATGCCCAGAAGGCCGGGCAGGACGGAGAGGTCGACGTCGAACTCCTCGCCCCAGCGGGAGTAGGCACGGATCATCGCGGCGTGCGAGTCGATGAGGGTCCCGTCGAGGTCGAAGATGACGGCGTCGAAGATCCTGCCCTCCAGTGGGCTCCCCGCGATACTCACTTCCAGAGTGTCATGAACGAGAAGCTGGCGATGATCAGGCCGAGGCCGATGACGACGTTCCAGTCGCCCAGGAAGCGCATGAAACCGATGGCGCTGCCGGCGAGGTTGTAGACGACCATCCACAGCACACCCAGCAGGCCCACCGGGATGAACAGCCACGGCACCCAGTTGCGCGTGCTGGCGAGCGCGTCCTTCTCCTGGCGGCGCTCGGCCACTTCACCGGCCTGCTTGGCCTGCTTCTTCTTCTTCGCGCTGTCGCGAACCTTGGACTCGGGCACGATCACACTCCTTGCATCGGTGAACAAGGTTAATCGAGGCGGCGGCAAAGAGCACCATCGGGACGCGTGGTGAACACCTCTGGGACGCGTAGGCTTGGGGATGTGAGCGCAGACGAGACCCCCGCAGCCCCCCGCAAGGAGGGGGGAGGCTTCGGGCGGCTCACGTCGGTGGGCATCTTCGTGCTGGCCGGTTTCATGATCACCGTCTCGGCTGTCGCGGCCCGGGGCACCGATCTGCGCTCCGAGCGCAACGCCAGCCTGCAGGACCTGGTCGCCGCCCAGGCCATGACCAACGAGGACCTGCGGGACGAGGCGGAGTCCCTCCGTGCCGACGTCGAGCGGCTCGCCGCCGAGCAGGGCGTCGACGAGGAACTGACCCGGGGCCTGACCGCCGCGGGCCACGTCGCCTCCACCCTCCCCGTCGCGGGCCCTGGCGTGCGGGTGGTGCTGACCGACGCGCCGCTCGACGTGCGTCCGGCCGGCGTGGCCGACGACGCGCTGGTGGTGCACCAGCAGGACATCCAGGCGGTGGTGAACGCACTGTGGGCCGCCGGCGCCGAGGCCATGACCATCCAGGGCCAGCGCGTCATCGCCACCACAGGAATCAAGTGCGTGGGCAACTCCGTGGTCCTCCACGGCGTCCCGTACGCACCGCCCTACGTGATCGAGGCCATCGGCCCCACCGAGGCGATGGAGACCTCCCTGGACGAGTCCCGCGCGGTGCAGATCTACCTGCAGTACGTCGAGGCCTACGGCCTCGGGTTCGCCCAGTCCACCTTCGAGCGGGCCGAGTTTCCCGCCTTCGTCGGTGCCCTCAACGTCTCCGAGGCCACCATCACGCGGTGAGGCGGTGGAGCGGCGTTCGAGCTTCCCGGTGGTCGATTAGCGCCCGCGCTTCCCCCCCGCTGGTCGAGTAGCGCCCGCGAGGTACGAGTGGGCGCGTGTCGAGACCACCCGCGTCGAGACCCTCAGGCGCGCGACATGTTCGCCTGCACCAGGGGTGACAGGTGAGCGGCCCGCGCGGGGGCGTCGGCGTCGCCGCAGCGGACCAGCCAGTTGGCGAGCATCTGGTAGCCGCCCTCGGTGAGCACTGACTCGGGGTGGAACTGCACAGCGGCCATCGGCCACTCGGCGTGTTCGACGGCCATGATCACGCCGGAGTCGGTGCGGGCGGTGACCAGCAGTTCGTCGGGCAGGGTCTCGGCGACGATCGCAAGCGAGTGGTAGCGCGTGGTGCGGATGGGTGACGGCAGCCCGGCGAAGATGCCGGTAGCGTCGTGGAAGACCTGGGACACCTTGCCGTGGAGCAGCTCGGGAGCGCGGTCCACCGTCGCGCCGAGGGCGACGCCCATGGCTTGCAGCCCGAGGCAGACGCCGAAGATGGGCTTCGACGGGCCGAGCGTGCGGATCACGTCGATGCAGACCCCGGAGCGCTCGGGGGTGCCGGGGCCGGGTGACAACAGCACGCCGTCGAAGCCGGTGTGCCACTCGGGATGGCCGAAGCGGGCGTCGTCGTTGCGCCAGACCTCCACGTCCGCGCCGATCTCGCCCAGGTACTGGACGATGTTGTAAACGAACGAGTCGTAGTTGTCGATCACGAGGATTCTTGCCACGGGCCAATTCTGTCACGCCCATTGCGCCACCGCTCCGTCAATTCGCCACTGCTCGGCGGGTGGGGTGCTCTCGATGCTCGTGGTCTCGACACGCGCCCGCTCGTACCTCGCGGGCGCTACTCGACCAGCGGAGACACGGCGCTACTCGACCGGCGGGGGTGGCCGACGGGGACCGGCGAGGGGTCAGTCGGGGGTCTCGCTGCTGGTCGGCTGGTTGCCGGGGGCTCGGGCGATGGTGACCACGATCTCCGTGTCGGGGGCCACCTGTTCTCCGGCGGCGACGCTCTGCTCGATCACCGTGTTCGCGGGCTCGGAGTTGGTCTGCTCGTCGACGAAGCGGTAGTTCGTGAACCCGGCCTCGTCGAGGTCCGCGGACGCACGGTCCTGGGACAGTCCGAGGAGGTTGGGCACCTCGTTCAGCTGCGGCCCTACTGCCACGACCACCTCTATGGCGACAGTGGGCTCGATCCGCTCGCCCTCGACCGGAACCTGCCGGATCACGGTGCCGGGCTCGGCCTCGTCGGTCTGCTCCTCGGTCACGGTCAGCGCGGCGGTGAACCCGGCGTCGAACGCGATGGCGCGGGCCTCCTCGAGGGTGCTGCCCACCAGGTTCGGCACGGGGATGGTGGTGTCCACGGCCTCGGCGACCTTCACGTGGATGACCGTGCTGCGGTCCGGGGCGTCACCGGCCTGCGGGGTCTGGTCGAACACCACGCCGGGGGAGACCTCGCTGGTCTCCTCGTAGGTGACCTCGAGCGGCTCGGTGAAGCCGGCGTCCTTGGCCTCGTCCATGGCCACCTCGAGCGTGCGGCCGGTGAGGTCCGGGATGGGGGAGCGGCCGGTGGCGATCACCAGTTCGAGCTCACCGTCGGCGGGGATCTCGGCACCCTCGGCCGGGTCCACGACGGTCACGGTGCCGGCCACGGCGTCGACCGGCTCCTCCTGCCGGTTGGCGGGGTCGGCATCACGGACGGTCACGTTGGTGAAGCCGGCGTCCCCGAGCACGCGTTCGGCGTCGGCGCGCGGCATGCCGACGAGGTTGTCGGGAACGGTGAACAGCTCGATGCCGGTGCTGACGACGATCACCACCTCGGAACCCTTCTCGGCCTCGGTGTCGCCCTCGGGGCTCTGCCGGATGACCTCGCCCTCGTTGTCCTCGGTGCCGGGCTCCCGCTCCACCACCGGGACCAGCCCGGCCGCCTCGATCTGACCGCTGGCGAACACCTCGCTGGCACCCATGACGTTGGGGACGGTGACCATCTCCACCCGCGGCGTGCCGGGGTTGAGCAGCGCGATCAGCGCGATGACCATGCCGATCACCACCACGGCGGCCAGGGAGGCCAGGATGATGACCCCCTTGCGGGACTTCGGCTCCTCCTCGTCCTCCTCCAGTTCGCCTGGGGTGGGCGTGGGGCTGGGGGCGCTTGCGACGGCGGCGCGCTGGGCCACGTGCGTTGGGGCATCCGAGTGGTTGCCCAGCACCGCGGTCTGCTGCTCCATCCCGACCGGGGCCAGCAGCGCGTGCACGGACTCGCCGTTGATGGCGCGGGTGACGTCGGCGGCCATCTCGCGGGCGTCCTGGTAGCGGTCGCCCGGGTCCTTGGCGAGGGACTTCATCACGACGGCGTCCATGTCCGGGGTGATCTCGGAGTCCAGCTGGCTTGGCGGCACCGGGATCTCGCGGACGTGCTGGTAGGCGACGCTGACGGGCGAGTCGCCCTTGAACGGGGGCTGCGAGACGAGCAGCTCGTACAGCAGGCAGCCGACGGCGTAGATGTCGGAGCGGTTGTCCACCTTCTCGCCGCGCGCCTGCTCCGGGGAGAGGTACTGCGCGGTGCCGATCACGGCGGCGGTCTGCGTCATCGTCGCGGACGTGTCGGCGACGGCGCGGGCGATGCCGAAGTCCATCACCTTGACCGATCCCGACGGCGTCAGCATCACGTTGGCGGGCTTGATGTCGCGGTGGATGATGCCGGCGCGGTGGCTGTAGGCGAGGGCGTCGAGGACCCCCTTGGTGAACTCCAGCGCCCGCTCGGGCAGCACCTTGCGGCCGTCGCGCAGCACGTCACGCAGGGTGACGCCCTCGACGAGCTCCATCACGATGTAGGGAACGGACACGTCCGAGGACGGGTCCACCTCCTCGCCCGTGTCGTAGACCGCGACGATGTTGGGGTGGTTGAGACCTGCGGCGGACTGGGCTTCCCGGCGGAACCGTGCCTGGAAGGTGGGGTCGCTGGCCAGGTCCACGCGCAGACGCTTGACTGCGACGTCGCGGACGAGGCGGCGGTCACGGGCACGCCAGACTTCGGCCATGCCCCCTCGGCCGATGATCTGGTCGAGCTCGTAGCGCCCCTGGAGCACCGTGCCTCGCTCTGTCATCGCTTGGGTCCTTTCATCAGGTCAGGGTCCATTGTTTCCCATGTACCCGTCATTCGCGGAAACGCGTCATCGGAGCGCCTCCATGATTGCAGTGAAGATCGGGGCGGCCACGCGGCCCCCCGAGATGTCGTCGGGCTGGACGTCGGTGCTCTGCACGAAGGCGACGACGGCGACCGTCGGCTCCTCGGCGTACCCGACGAACCAGGCGTAGTTGGGGCGGTCCGGGCTCGACTGGGCCGTGCCAGTCTTGCCGCCGATCGTCATTCCGTCCACCTGGGCCGGGGTGCCCGTGCCGTCGGCCACGGTGGCCAGCATCATCTGCTGCAGCTGCACCGCCGTGCTCTCCGAGATGGGGCGGGTCAGTTCCGCCGGTGCCACGGACTCCAGCACGCGCAGGTCCCGTGAGGTGACCTCCTGGACCAGGTGCGGGCGCATCATGGCACCGTCGTTGGCGATGGCGGCCACCACCATCAGCATCTGCAGCGGCGAGGCGGCGACGTCGTACTGGCCGATGGAGCTGAGCGCGGTCTGCGCCTCGTCGAGCTCGTCGGGGAAGCGGGACGAGGCCGAGGGGATGTCGATGCCCAGGTCCGAGTCGAAGCCGAAGGCGCGGGCCGTGTCGCGCAGCGCGTCGGCGCCCACCTCCAGGCCGAGGGTGCCGAAGGCCGTGTTGCAGGAGGTCTTCATGGCCTGCTCGAGGGACACCTCGGTGCCGCCGCAGTTGGTGGAGTTGCCCATCGTGGAAGTGGAGTTGGGCAGGGGCAGCGACTGGGGGGCGTCGAGGACAGAGTCGATGGTCCAGCCGTTCTCCAGCGCCGCCGCAGCGGTCACCAGCTTGAATGTGGACCCGGGCGGGAACACCTCGCGCACAGCGCGGTTCTTCAGCGGCTCGTCGGGGGCGTTCAGGAGGGTGTTCCACGAATCGCGGGCGGCGCCGCGGTCCAAGGAGGCCAACAGGTTCGGGTCGTAGGTGGGGGTGGAGACCAGGGCGAGCACCTCGCCGGTGGTGTAGTCGATGGCGACGGCGGCGCCCTGTTGGTCGCCCAGCGCCCGGACGGCAGCGGCCTGCGCGTCGGGGTCGAGGGTGGTGGAGATGTTGGCGCCCTGCGGGGTGCGGCCGGCCAGGATGTCCAGGATGCGCTGGAACGCCTGCACGGAGCCGGTGCCGGACAGCTCCTCGTTGAACTGCTGCTCCAGGTTGCTGCGGCCGTAGTCGTAGGAGTACCAACCGGTCACCGAGCTCCACAGGTCCGGCTCGGGGTACTCGCGCATCCACCGGAAGGAGGAGTTGTCGGAGGGACTGGTGATGGCGATCGGCATGTTGCCGACGAGGATCGCACCCCGGTTCTGTGCGAACTCGGCGTCGCGGACGCGTCGGTTGCGGGAGTGCGCGTTCAGGTCGTCGCTGGCGACGACGGCGATGTAGGTCATGTTCAGCAGCAACGCCGCCATCATTAGGGCGACGAAGATGCTCACCTTGCGCAGGGGTCCGTTCACTTGGCGATCACCATCGTCGAGTCGTCGCCCACCAGCTCCTGCGGCGTGGCGGTGGCGGCCTGCGGCATCCGCGCCCGGTGCGAGATCACCAGCATGATGCCGACGATGATCCAGTTCGCCACCAGGCTTGAGCCGCCCTGGGACATGAACGGCGTCGTCAGGCCGGTGAGGGGGAGCAGGCGGGTGATGCCGCCGAGGATGGCGAAGACCTGCAGCGCGAACGTGAACGCCAGCCCGCCGGCCAGCAGCTTGCCGAAGCCGTCGGGGCAGGTCAGGGCCGCCTTCATGCCGCGGGCGATGATGAGGGCGTAGACGATGATGATGGCCATGAAGCCGACGATGCCGATCTCCTCGCCGAGGCTGGCGGCGATGAAGTCGCTCTTCGGCAGCGGGGTCAGGCCCGGGCGCCCGTTGCCCCAGCCACGGCCGAACAGGCCGGCCCACGCGAACCCGAACTGGGCGCTGATGATCTGCAGGTTGGCGTCGTAGTTGCTGAACGGGTCCAGCCAGGCGTTGACGCGGCGGGGCACGTGGTGGGTGAAGTTGTAGGCCAGCACTCCCGCGACGGCGAAGCCCAGGCCGGCGAGGATCGGCCAGGCCGGCCGCTCCGTCGCGATGTAGATCATCACGGCGAACAGGCCGAAGAACAGCAGGGCGGTGCCGAGGTCGTTCTGGAACACCATCACGGCCAGCGCCAGCAGCCACATCACGGCGATCGGGCCGAGGTCCCGGGCACGCGGCAGCTCCAGCCCGGCGAACCGCTTGCCGGCCAGCGCCAGGACGTCGCGCTTCTCGTAGAAGTAGGCGGCGAACGCGATGGCGAGCACGATCTTGGCCACCTCGGCCGGCTGGAAGCTGAACCCGGCGACGTTGATCCAGATCTGCGCGCCGCCCGAGGCGCGCCCGATGCCCGGCACCAGCGGCAGCAGCAGGAGGACCAGGCCGGCGATGAACAGCAGGTACGGGTAGCGCTGGAGGCGGCGGTGGTCGCGCAGCACCACCAGCACGCCGATGAACAGGGCGACGCCCAGACCGGTCCACACGAGCTGTTGCTCGGCGTCGTGGCGGATGACGTCGGGGATCTGGTCGATGCGGGCGATCATGGCCAGGCCCAGCCCGTTGAGCAGGAACACGCACGGCAGGATCAACGGATCCGCCCACGGCAGCCGGATCCGGACCGCGAGGTGGGCGAGGATGCCCATGCCGAACCAGATGCCGGCGGCCACGGCGAGGTTCTCGGGGAGTGCGCTGTAGAGGGTGAGGTGGGTCACCACCCAGCCGCCCAGGCCGAAGGTCTGGGCGAACAGGATCAGGAGCAGTTCGGCGTTGCGCCACTGGCGGTGCACCACCACGTCCCCCGTGGCCGCCGGCTGCTTGGTGACGGACATCACCGGCAGGCCTCCGGATCGGCTTCCTCGGTGGCGGTCGGGGTGATCGGCGCGAGGTAGGTGGGGTAGTTCGGCTGTCCCGTCGACAGCCCCGACGGCGAGGGCTGCGGCTCGGGGTTGGGCGTCGGGTCGGGGCGGTTGTCGCGCTCCTCACGGGCCTCCACGCAGCGGGCGGCGAAGTCGGCGAGCTGGTCCGCGGTGGCCTCCGCCCGCTCCAGGCTGGGGACGCCGATGGTGTTGGCGACGGCGCGCTGGTAGAACGTCGGCAGGTCCGCCACCTGCGTGTCGCGGACCTCCACCAGCACGTTCAGCTCCTGCCCTAGCAGCGAGCCGGGCAGGCCGTTGTAGATGCCGACGAAGCCCTCGGCGTCGGCGAGGAAGTAGCGGGACTTGGCGTAGGCGGTCACGCCCCAGGCCGCGCCGCCGAGCACCAGCGCGATGGCCAGCACCGCGGCCAGGATCCCGGGCCAGCGCCGGTGCGGCGTGGGGTCGGGGGCGTAGCGGGCGCGCTCGGACTCGTCGTGGTCGTCGTCATCGTCGGCCTCCGCCGGCGAGTCCTCCGGGGACGGGGAGTCGGGGAAGGCGGTGTGCCGGTACTCGTCTGCCAGCTCGTCGGGATCGGGGATGTCGCGCTCGATCGCTGAGCCCACCAGCAGCGGGGCGACGGCGTCGAGGGCCTCGTCGACGTCCACCACCTCCGCCAGCACCACGGTGATGTTGTCGTGGCCGCCGGCGTTGTTGGCCGCCTCCGCCAAGTCCGCCGTGGCACGGTCCAGGTCATCGAGGGCCAGCAGTTCGGCGATCTCGTCGTCGTCGATGAGGCCGCTGAGACCGTCGGAGCAGAACAGGAACCGGTCCCCGAGCTCGACGTCCACCGTCGAGTAGTCCGGGGTCATCGTCGCGTGCCCGTTGAGGACCTTGAGGATCAGCGAGCGGTGCGGGTGGGTGGCGGCCTGCTCGGGGGTGAGGCGGCCCGAGTCGATCAGGGACTGCACCCAGGAGTGGTCGTGGGTGAGCTGGGTGAGTTCGCCGTCGCGCAGGACGTAACAGCGGGAGTCGCCGATGTGGGCCATGCCCAACTGCGTGCCGGAGAACATGGCGCCGCAGAAGGTGGTGCCCATGCCGTCGAGGGTGGGGTCCGCCTCCACCAGTTCGGCGAGCTTCGCGTTGGCGCGGGTGACCACGTCCTTGATGTGGTCCACCATCGCGTCGCCCTCGAGGCGCTCGTCGGAGCGGCTGGCCTCCACCGCGGCCACCGCCGAGGCCAGGTCACCTGCAGCCGCGCCGCCCATGCCGTCGGCGACGAGCAGCATGTTCGGTGACGCGTAGCCGGCGTCCTGGTTGTTCTTGCGCACCCTGCCCACCTCGGAGTGGGCGCGGAAGTCGAGGGAGAATGCCACTGGCTCAGACCTCCAGCCGCATCAGGGTCTTGCCGATGCGGATCACGTCACCGACGGTCACGGGGGTCGGTTCGCTCACGCGGCGGCCGTTGACGTAGGTGCCGTTGGTGGAGCCCAGGTCCGTCAGGACCCAGGTGATGGCGTCGGCCTGCACCAGTTGGGCGTGGCGTGCCGAGGCGTAGTCGTCGTCGAGGTTGAACGTGCTGTCTGCGGCGCGGCCGAGGTTGATGGTGGGCTCGATCGGCACGGACAGGCCCTGCTGGGTGCCCTGCGTCACGGCGAACCGGGTGGGGGTGCGGGAGCGCCGGCCGTGGCCCGGGCCGTCGGCGGGATGGGCCTTGAGCGTGTCCGCCCTAACCCGCTTGCCGAACATGTCCCGCCTGATGACGTCTGCGACGAACAGGATGAACAGCCACAGGAGGATCAGGAAGACGATTCGGATCGCCGCGACGATGAGGTCACTCATTCACTGCTCCGACGGAGAGTGCACCAGCATCCTTGTGTTGCCGATCTCGATCCGCGAGCCGTCGAAGAGCTGGATCTCCTGGATTCGGCTGCCATTGACGATGATTCCGTTCGTTGAGCCGAGGTCCTCGATGGAGACCGACGGTGCGTCGGGGGTGCCGGTGACGGTCACCAGCGCGTGGCGACGGGACACGCCCGGGTCGTTGATGCGCAGGTCCGCCTCCGAGCCGCGTCCGATCACCAGGCCCGGCGGGCGCAGCGGGTGGCGCACGCCGTTGACCTCGAGCACCAGGCCGCGGGCGGGACGGTGGAGCGACGCGGGGGTGCGCTCACCGGCGCCGGCGCCGTCGCCCGATGAGTCGGAGACCGCCTCACTGGCCACCTTGAACTGGCCGGTGGGCAGCGACTTGTCGAGCTCGTAGTTGATGGAGATCGGGCCGTTGAACACGTACTGCCGTTCGGCGGCGTGCTCGCGCAGGCCCGGGACGATCTCCGCGTTCAGCGTCTTCGAGTAGGGGAAGAGCCGGTTGTAGTCGTGCGGCGACAGGGAGATGGTGAAGTCGTTGGGCACCAAGCGACGGTCCCGGCTCAGCAGTTTCGCCTCCGCGTCGAGCTCACGCTGGATGCCGGCAGCGATCTCGACCGGCTGCACGTCGCCCTTGAAAGCGCGCGCGAACACCTTGTCGACAGCGGCGCCGATCCTCTTCTCGGCGCGGTCGAACACACCCATCCTGACCCCCTTCCAGCGGTCACACCGGCTTTCAGCTTACCCAGACCCCTGCCTCGCACAGGAATCAGCCACGCGACGCGCCGTCACCTGAACCACTGGTCGAGGTTCTGCCCACAGCGCATAAGTCCTAGTCGCGACCGAGCAGCTCCCAGTGCCGTGGCCCCTGCGTCGTGCCTGCCCCCGCCGTCGCCACGACGCAGGTCTCCCTGCTCGTGGACCTCGGTCCGACGGCGTGGGTCGGTGCCTGCGGCCGCGCCGTCGCCCAGTGGCCCGACCCGACACGCCGAAGATTTCCAGCGGAAGGGGCACCGGTGCCCCTTCCGACGATTCCACTCGGCGAGTCGTGTCAAGCTGGTGCGACGGTGGGGTTGCGCGTTGCGGGCATGCCCCGTCGCGGGGTGCCGGAGGGTCACGCAAAGGCAAATGTGGGTTCATGTCTGAATCAGTCCGAGAAACCCTTGACACGGACACAAACAAAGGTGAGGATGTCCGTATCGCTCCGATGTGGGGGCGGTTACCAGTCCGGAACAGCGAAGTTCAGAAAGGGTGAGCGCAATGGCACCCACCGACGTACTGCCAGATGCGAGAGTCAACAAGAACCTCGAGGGCAGGGGCTTCCGCGCCCGCGTCCAGAAGTTCGGCGGCTTCCTCGCCGGCATGATCATGCCCAACATCGGCGCCTTCATCGCATGGGGCCTCCTGACGGCACTGTTCATCCCAGACGGATGGCTGCCCAACGAGACGCTGGCCACGATGGTCGGCCCGATGATCACCTACCTGCTGCCGATCCTCATCGGCTACACCGCCGGCCGCATCGTCCACGGCCAGCGCGGCGCCGTCATCGGCGCCATCGCAACCATGGGCGTCGTCGTCGGCTCGGACGTGCCGATGTTCCTCGGCGCCATGATCATCGCCCCCATCTCGGCGTGGCTGCTGAAGAAGTTCGACAAGCTCATCGAGGGCAGGATCGCCAGCGGCTTCGAGATGCTCGTGGACAACTTCTCCCTCGGCATCCTCGGCATGCTGATGGCCATCCTCGGCCGCCTCGGCATCGGCCCCGTCGTCAACACCCTCGTGGGTTGGCTGGGCTCGGGCGTGGGCTTCCTGGTGGAGAACGGCCTGCTGCCGCTGGCGTCGATCTTCGTCGAGCCCGCCAAGGTGCTGTTCCTCAACAACGCAATCAACCACGGCGTGCTGACGCCGCTGGGCGCCGCCGAGTCCCAGGAGTTGGGTAAGTCCATCCTGTTCATGGTGGAGTCCAACCCCGGCCCCGGCCTCGGCATCCTGTGCGCCTTCCTGGTGTTCGGCCCCAAGGCCCTGCGCGGCTCCACCCCCGGCGCCATCATCATCCACTTCCTCGGCGGTATCCACGAGATCTACTTCCCCTACATCCTCGCCAAGCCGGTCCTGATCGTCGCCGCCATCGCCGGTGGCATGTCCGGCCTGTTCGTTGGCGGCATCCTGAACGCGGGCCTGGTCTCGGCCGCCTCGCCCGGCAGCATCCTCGCCTACCTGGCAGTCACGCCGCGTGGCGGATTCGTGCCGGTCCTGGCCGCCGTCGCCGCCGCCGCCATCGTGTCCTTCGTGGTGGCCTCGCTGCTCCTCGGGTTCGGCCGCAAGGGCGACGACGAGGTGGACGCCGCCACCGCTGAGGCCGCCGGTGCCGCCGCAGCCTCCGCCACGGCCGCCGCCTCCGGTGACGTCGAGCCGGCACACGCCGCCACCACCACCGCCACCCGCTCCATCAACGGCAAGGACGTGAAGGAACTCGTCGTGGCCTGCGACGCGGGCATGGGCTCGTCGGTGATGGTCACCGGCGCCATGAAGAAGCGGCTCAAGCCCTACGACATTGATGTGCGGCACTCACCGGTCAACGACCTCCCGCCGGACACCGAACTGGTGATGTGCCAGTCCGGGCTGGTGGACCGGGTCCGCGGCATCGCCCCCAACGCCGTGGTGGTCCCCTTCGAACAGTTCGTCGGAGACCCCGCCTTCGCAAGGCTCGAAGAGCAGATCAAGAACGGAGAGAACATTGAATGACGTCATGACCGCCCAGTCCATCCGGCTCGGCCAGAGCGCCACGGACAAGGACGACGCCATCCGGCAGTGCGGAGCCCTCCTCGTCGAGTTGGGCGCCGCCTCCCAGGAGTACGCCGAGGCCCTGTTCGACCGCGAGAAGCAGGTCTCCACCTTCCTCGGCGAGGGCGTGGCCATCCCGCACGGCACCAACGAGTCCCGCCTCCACATCAAGAAGACCGCCCTCGGGTTCATCCAGTTCCCCGACGGCGTGGACTGGGCGGGCAACACCGTCAACGTCTGCATCCCCATCGCCAGCAACTCCGACGAACACGTGGACATTCTGGCCGCCCTCGCCGAGGTCCTGATGGACCCGGACAAGGCCGCCAAGCTCCGCAGCTCCGGCAGCGTCGACGAGGTGCTGGGCCTGCTGGGCGGCATCGGATCGGAGGACTGAGTCATGAAGGCACTGCGCTTCTACGCACCAGAAGACCTCCGGCTGGAGGACGTCCCCGAGCCCACACCCGCCGCCGACGAGGTCAAGATCCGGGTCCGCAACTGCTCCACCTGCGGCACCGACGTCAAGATCCGCAAGAACGGCCACCCCAACCTCTCGCCGCCGCGCACCATCGGCCACGAGATCGCCGGTGAGATCACCGAGATCGGCGCCGACGTCGCCGGCGACTGGAACGTGGGGGACCGCGTCCAGGTGATCGCAGCCGTCCCGTGCGGTGACTGCCACGAGTGCCGCAAGGGCTGGATGGCCGTGTGCCAGAACCAGACCTCGGTGGGCTACCAGTACGACGGCGGGTTCGCCGAGTACATGATCGTCCCCCGCGAGGTGCTCAAGGTGGACGGCATGAACCGCATCCCCGACGGCGTCAGCTTCGCCGAGGCTTCTGCCGCGGAGCCGTTCGCCTGCGCCATCAACGCGCAGGAGCAGCTCGGCATCGAGGAGGGCGACACCGTCGTCATCTTCGGCGCCGGCCCGATCGGCTGCATGCACGTCCGGATCGCCCGCGGCGTGCACAAGGTGGGGCGGGTCATTCTCGTCGACATCAACGCCGAACGGCTCCAGATGAGCGCCGACGCGGTGCAGCCCGACGTGGTCATCAACAGCGCCGAGACCGACGTCGTCGAGGAGGTCATGAAGCTCACCGACGGCCGCGGCGCCGACGTCATCATCACCGCCACGCCGGCCAACGTCACCCAGGAGCAGGCCGTGGCCATGGCTGCCCGCAACGGCCGGATCAGCTTCTTCGGCGGCCTGCCGAAGACGGATCCGATCATCTCGCTGGACTCCAACGTCGTCCACTACCGGCAGCTCCACATCCACGGCGCCAACGGGTCCGCGCCCGAGCACAACAAGCGGGCCCTCGCCTACATCGCCTCGGGGGAGGTGCCCGTCGCCGACCTCATCACCAAGCGCGTCCCGCTTTCGCAAGTCATGGACGTGTTTGAGATCGTTGCAAAGGGCGAGGCGATCAAGGTGACCGTCGAGCCCTGACAAGGGAAGGCAGCGCAAATGACCAGCTCCAGCAACATCCGCCACCTCTACGCGGCGCAGCGGCACGACAGGATCGTGGCCGAGGCGCGCGCGGAGGGGCGCGTGGACGTCAGCGGGCTGGCCGAGCGGCTGAAGGTCACGCCGGAGACCGTCCGGCGCGACCTCACCCTCCTCGAACGGCGCGGCCTGGTGCGGCGCGTCCACGGCGGTGCGCTGCCGGTGACGCTCACCGAGCACGAACCCACCGTCACCGAACGGCTGGGGCGCAGCACCGCGGAGAAGGAACGGATCGCCATGAAGGCGGTCCAGGAGCTCCCCGAGGAGGGCGTCATCCTGCTCGACGCGGGCACCTCAACGCTGGCCCTGGCACGGGTGCTGCCCAACCGCCACGGCCTGTCGGTGGTGACCAACTCCGTCACCATCGCCGCCACGCTGATGGAACGCGCCAACCTCACCGTCCACGTGCTGGGCGGCCGGATCCGGGGCCGCACCGGTGCCGCCGTCGGCTCGTGGGCCATGAAGGCGCTGGCGGACCTCGCAATCGACGTCGTCTTCCTCGGCGCCAACGGCTTCACCCTGGACCGGGGCTTCACCACCCCCGACGAGGTGGAGGCCGACGTCAAGCGGGCCATGGTGGCTGCGGCGCGCCGCTCCATCGTGCTGGCCGACGCCACCAAGGCCGGCCAGGTGCACTTCCAGCGGTTCGCCACGCCGTCGGACATCGAACTCCTGATCACCGATGAACGCCTCGACGACGAAACGGTCGACGCGTTCGAGGACGCCGGCGCGGAGGTGCTCAGAGCATGATCGTCACCCTCACCCCCAACCCCAGCATCGACCGCACCATCGCCGTCGACCACCTCGAAGTCGGCGAGGTCAACCGCGCCCACTCCGTCCTGATCGACCCGGGCGGCAAGGGCGTCAACGTCTCGCGCGCCCTGGCCGCCAACGGGGCCGAGACCTTGGCCATCCTCCCCCTGGGAGGTCCCGACGGCGATCTCCACAGCTCCCTTCTCGACGCCGCGGGCCTGGCCCACGCGGCGGTCGGGATCGACGGCAACACCCGCACCAACGTCGCGATCGTCGACCCGCGCGGCCGCACCACCAAGGTCAACGAGCCGGGGCCAGAGCTCAGCGAGGTGGAGGTGGCCGCGCTGCGCGCCGCCATCCCCAGTGACGCCGAGTGGGTGGTGCTGTGCGGGAGCCTGCCGCGCGGCACCGACGTGACGCTGTTCACCGACCTGGTGGCCGGTCATCGGGGCCGGGTGGTGGTGGACACCTCAGGACCGCCGCTGGCCGCCACCGTGGCCGCCTCCCCTTACCTGGTCAAGCCGAACCGGGAGGAGCTCGAGGAATTGGTCGGGCGGAGCCTGGCCACACTCGGCGACGTCCGGGCGGCGTGCCGGGAACTGGTGGCCGGTGGCATCGCCGTCGTGGTGGCCAGCCTCGGAGCCGACGGTGCACTCCTGACCACCGCCGACGGCGCCTGGCTGGCCAAAGCGCCCGTCGAGAACCCGCTGTCCACCGTCGGTGCCGGTGATTGCCTGCTGGCCGGGGTGCTCTCCGCGCTGGCGGCGGACCTGCCTCCAGCCGAGGTGATCGCCCGCGGAGTGGCGTGGGGGTCGGCCGCCGTCTCCCTGCCGGGGAGCCAGGTCCCGGGTCCCGCCGACATCGAGCGGATCGCCGTCGCGGCCCTGGAGATCGACGACGCGTTGCCCCTGACGGACTGAGCCCCCCGCTGTTCGTCGGATGGCTCTACTTGGCGATTCCCTGCTTATGGCGCAATCTCGCGGCTCCGCAAACGCTTTCGGTGGCGTCAAGTCCAATGAGCGCTCTGATATCAGGGAAGTGTTGCGTGGGCGGTCATCCCGCCACGGCGGCGCGGTGTCCAGCTCCGGTGGCCCATCCGCCGGCTCATACTGCTTCGGACACTCCGGCCTGTCGGACCGCACCAAGGGAAACGACGTTTCCCTGATATCAGAGCACTCGTTGGACCTGATCGCGAAGAGAGCGCTCTCTAAGGGAGAGAATGCGGCACCAGCAGGGAATCACCGAGTAGACCGCTCGCCGACTTCCGCCGGAAGGGCGAGCAGCTCAGGCGTTGAGCGTCGCCCAAGGGAAGTCATGTATGGCGCGCGCATAGGCGGCGAGGATCTCCTGCGACCCCTCCAGTGCACTCAACGACTCGTCGGCCACGCGGGCCTCGACCTTGGCCGCCACCCCGCGCACCTCGGGCGAGGTCCGCAGGGACTCGAGCAGTTCCTCCCGCACCATGTTCCACAGCCAGTCGCGCTGCTGTGCGAGGCGACGCTCGGCCAGCCCGCCGTCGGCGTCGAGCTCGTCACGGTGTTTGACGACGGCGTCCCACACCTCGTCGAGCCCGGCACCGGTGTAGGACGAGCAGGTCAGCACCGGGGCGCGGCGCTTCTCGTTGTCCGAGGTGACCAGCTTCATCGCGATGCTCAGCTCGCGCGCCGCCACGCGGGCGGCGGTCTCGTTGTCGCCGTCGGCCTTGGTGATGGCGATCACGTCGGCGAGTTCGAGGATGCCGCGCTTGATGCCCTGCAACTGGTCGCCGGTGCGGGCCACCTGCAGCATCAGGAACGTGTCCACCATCCCGGACACCGCCACCTCGGACTGCCCGACCCCGACGGTCTCCACCAGCACGACGTCGTAGCCCGCGGCCTCCAGCACCAGCATCGACTCCCGCGTGGCCCGGGCGACGCCACCCAGGTGTCCCGCGGACGGCGAGGGCCGCACGAACGCCTCGGGGCGGTTGGCGAGGTCCGCCATCCGGGTGCGGTCGCCAAGGATGGAACCGCCGGTCCGCGACGACGACGGGTCCACTGCCAGCACCGCCACCTGGTGGTCGTGCTCGGTGATCAGCTTCACGCCCATGGCGTCGATGAACGTTGACTTGCCCGCGCCCGGGACACCGGAGATGCCGACGCGGAACGCGCCGCCCGTGCGCGGTGCCAGCAGCTTCAGCAGTTGGTGTGCCCGCTCCCGGTGCTCGGGCTTGGTGGACTCCACGAGCGTGATGGCGCGCGCCACGTGTCCGCGTGACCCCTCCGCCACCTTCTCCGCCAGCTCTTCCACACTGAGATTGCGCACGTGGCCAGCCTATCGTCGGCACTTCTGGCGAGGGGCCCGGGGTGGGTGGTGACCAGCTCCGGCGACACGCCTCGGGAGCTGCACTGGAGGCCAGCCACTCGGCGTGTCGCCGGAATTAGTCACCACCCCTCCCGTCAAGGTCGCCCGGGACCACCCCTCCCGGAGACGCGACGCGGGCCCGGCCGTCTGGCGACGAACCGGGCCCGCGAGTCCCTTCCAGGTTGTGCGGTCAGCCCCCGGACTTGCGGCGGAAGACGCGCTTGGCGCCCGCCGGTCCGTGGGCGTGACCACCGGTCTCACGTTCCGCGTCGACCCGGGCCCGTCCCTCGTGCTCTGCAGCCTTCTTGCGCTCCAGAGCCTGACGCATGGCCTCCTTCGGGTCCAGCGGCGCTGCTGTGTCGTTGGAATCACTCATGCCAGCAAGCGTACTTCGCTCCTGGGCCGGACAAGGGCTGGGAGCGCAAACTCCGACGACCCACGTTCAGTTCCCGTTAACCCGTTGTTGGCCCACAGTTGCCCGATCCGTCACCGGGGAGGCGTTGGATGTGACCCGACCATCGGTGTCCGGGGTCAGATCATGGAGGAACAGGATGAGGAAGACAGGTGTCATCGCCGCAGTATCGGCGATGCTCGTCGGTTCAGTGGCGGCGATGGTGGTCCCGGCGAGCGCCGCGGAGGTGCCGGCGCTGGTGGTGACCGAGATCGCGTCCGACCACCCGAGCTATGACAACTTCGAGTTCTTCGAGATCACCAACACCACCGACGCCCCCGTGGACCTGGCCGGCTACGACGTCGCCTACACCTACTCCGACTCCGACGACACCAGCCGCGACGTCGCCCTCACCGTCGAGGACGCCGTCATCCCCGTCGGCGGCACCGTCGCGGTCTGGCTGCGCTACACCAACGGAAACGTGGACACCTCCGTCTTCGACGACGCGGACTTCCGCGCCCAGTGGGGCGACGCGGAAAGCACCTACACCATCCTCGACGCCACCGGACAGAACGGCATGGCCAACGGCGGCGACCGGGGCATCCGGCTGACCGCGCCCGACGGCTCCATGGTGTGGTCGCACTACCCGCCCGGTTCGGTCTCCACCTCCGGCACCGCCCACTTCGCGGTCACCGACGGGCAGTCGCAGGCACTGTTCGCCTCGGACGCGCCCGGTACTCCCGGGGTCGTGGACCCGGCCCAGCTCGGCGCTCCCGCGCCGTCCCCGGACCCGTCGACGGAGCCCAGCGAGGAACCCACCCAAGAGCCGTCGCCGCAGCCCTCGCCGACCCCGGACCCCGCGCTCGACGTGGCGTTGCTGCAGGTGACCGAACTGCTGCCCGACAGCAGCAACGTCGGCGGCTCGGACGCGTACGAGTTCATCGAGCTCTACAACCCCACCACCGCCGACGTCGACTTCTCCGACTTCAAGATCAACTACCTCTACCCGAACGCGGACCTCAGCATCGGCAGCTCCGCGCTGTGGCCCTCCGAGCCCGCCGACGTCGTGGTCCCGGCCGGCGGCACGCTGGTGCTCTGGATCAAGAACGGCGCCAACGACGCCCTGACCGCCGACGACTTCAACGCCAAGTTCGGCACCTCCCTGGTGGCCGGCACCGACCTGGTGGAGATCAGCTCCGGCGGCATGGCCAACGGCAGCCTCCGTGGCGTCGACGTGATCACCAACACGGGCGTCACCATCAGCCGCAGCTTCTACAACCACGTCGCCGGCATCGACCACACGCAGCCGGACCTGGGCATCCACTACACGGGCACCGATGACAAGGCCGTCCAGGACATCCTCGAGATCTCCGCCGCCACGCCCGGCCGCGTCGAGTTCGGCACGCAGGTGCCCGCCGGCCTGATGCCCGTGGCCGCGGACACCGTCGCGCCGCAGGTCACCGACGAGACCGCCGACGTCATCGCACCCGGCGTGGACTTCGACATCGTCCACACCATCACCGACGACACCCTCGTGCGCACTGCCGAGCTGCACGTACAGAGCAACGTGGACGCGGCGCCGCTGGTCTACAACCTGCTGCTGGGCGCCGAGGACACCTACACCTTCACCATCCCCGCCGCCGACCTCACCGGCAAGCGCCACTACGACTACTGGCTGACCACCACCGACGGCACCAACACCGCCACCACCGAGCCCACCCGCGTGGCGCTCGACGGGGTCAACACGGATCCGGTGCGCCTCAACGTCACCGACGGCCAGTTCGTCTCCGGCGCCACCCCGATCGTGGTGGGGGCCGAGGACGGCACCGACGGCGTCGCCCTGTCCGTCGCCGGTGAGGACGTCACCGCAACCCTGGTACCCGCCCTCGAGGGCGAGCCCGTTTTCGTGTTCGAGGCCAGTCAGACCGACGCGTACTTCCAGAACGGCGTCCTGGTCGACGGCGACGTCCTGCACATCTTCGACGAGGGCTTCTACGGCGAGTGGGTGACCGTCTCGGTCCCCGTCGACGAGGCCTACCTCACCCAGGGCGAGGACCTCACCGTCGAGATCTGGGCGGGCACCAAGAAGGCCCCGGAGATCGACCCGGACGAGAACAACGACGACTTCGAGGTCCGCAACCTGCGCCTGGTCCTGCCCGACGGCCGCACCCTGCGTGACGCCGGCTTCGTCGACCCGGCAACCGTCCTGCGCATGGGGGACTCCGCCGGCAAGTACGAGTTCTACGAGGCCACCTACGACGTTCCCGCCGACGCCTTCTCCGGGCTCGGCCACACCTGGGACACCACCGCCGTGGCCGACGGCGCCCACGACGTCGTCGCCACCCTCGGGGACGACAGCGCCGCCGCCGAGGTGGTGGTGGACAACACCGCACCCGAGGTGACCACCAGCATCGCCGACGGCTCGGACCAGAAGGGCGAGTTCACCGTCGACGCCACCGTCACCGACGCGGGCTCCGGGGTGGCCGACGTCACCGTCACCCTCGACGGCACGGTCATCACCACGCCGTACGAGACCTCGTCGCTGCTGCAGCCCGCGGGCTCGCACGTGCTCGAGGTGACCGCGGCCGACGCGCTCGGCAACACCTCGGTCACCACCGTCTCCTTCACCACGCCCGACGAGCAACCGGGCATCGGGCTCGAGGGCCCGGCCGACGGCGCGGAGGTGGCAGCGGGCGTCGAGCTCTCCGCCTTGGTCACCGACCCCACCAGTGACGTCCTGTCCGGCTCCTTCAACGTCGGGCACCGCCTCACCGCGGCCGACGGCGAGGTGGCCCTCACCGGCGGCGTCACCTCCGACGCCGCTGCCACCGACCGCAGCGCCGATGCCGTCGAGCTCGGCGAGGCCGTCACCAGCGACGAGTTCCTGCCCTACGAGATCGTGAGCGTCGAGGTGCCCGAGGGCGCCGGTGACGACTACCGTGCCCGCCTCGCGTGGGTCGGCGAGCTCAACGCCGGCCAGCGGGTCAGCATGAGTGTGCTCACCACCGACGGCACCTGGGACCGCGTGGCGGAGCAGGTGGCCCCGGCCGGCGACGGCCTGGTGGAGGTGGCGCTGGAGGCGCTGGTCCCGGCGGCCGAGCACGCCGTCGACGGCAGCATCGAGGTGCTCATCCAGCACACCGACGGCTGGGCCGGCGGCAACCTCACCCAGCGCGGCGACGACGTCGAGGCGTTCCACGACGAGGCGGAGGCCCGTTCCTCCTACGACTTCACCGTCGCGCACATCAGCGACACCCAGTACTACAACGCCAACGGCGACTACCACCCGCACCAGCTGGCCATCAACGAGTTCCTGATGGCGCAGCGGGAGAACCTGAACCTGCAGTTCGTGGCGCACACCGGCGACATCGTGGACAACAACGAGATCCCCGTGCAGTGGGAACGCGCCAACCCGGCCTACGGACTGTTCGACGACGCGGGCCTGCCCTACGGCGTGCTCGCCGGAAACCATGACGTCTCGCAGGCCACCAACGACTACACGCAGTACTCGCAGCACTTCGGCGAGGCGCGGTTCGCCGACAACCCCTGGTACGGCGGCTCGCACCTGGACAACCGCGGCCACTACGACCTGTTCTCCGCCGGCGGCATCGACTTCATCCACGTGTTCATGGGATGGGGCGCCGGCGACGAGCAGATCCAGTGGATGAACGACGTGCTCGGGGCGTACCCGGAGCGCATCGCCGTCGTCGACCTGCACGAGTACATGCTCACCACCGGAGGCCTCGGGGCGCTGCCGCAGCGCATCCTCGACGAGGTGGTCGCCACCAACCCCAACGTGCGGATGGTGCAGTCCGGGCACTACCACGACGCCTTCACCCGCATCGACAACTTCGACGACGACGGCGACGGCGTCGACGAGCGCACCGTGGTGTCCATGCTGTTCGACTACCAGGGCCTGCCCGAGGGCGGCCTCGGTTACCTGCGTCTGCAGCACTACGACCACGAGGCCGGGGAGCTGCGGATCCGCACCTACTCGCCGTCGCTGTCCGACTTCAACGCGGAGGACCCCACGTTGGACGACGAGCACCAGAGCTTCGAGATCAGCTACGAGACCCTCGGGATCGAGCCGGCCGAGAAGTCGCTGAGCACCACCTCGTTCACCGCGGACATCCTCACCACCGAGGTCATCGGTTTCTTCGAAGAGGTGGCCGCCGGATCCACCGTGACCGCCACCTGGGCCGAGCCCGCGGCCGACGCCGGCTGGTACGTCGTCGTCCGGGACGGGTTCGGTGGCGAGGCCATCAGCGAGGTCCGCACCGTGAGCGTCACGGCTGCCTCCCCGTCGCCGACACCCAGCGCGTCACCCACCCCGACGGCGACGGCGTCGCCCACGGCCGCGCCCACCACGTCGCCGTCGCGGCCGGGTGTTCCGGACAGCGGTCTCGAGGCACCCTACGAGGTGCCGGGATTCCACGAGCTGAACGGTCGGCGCTGGTTCACCGAGTGCGAGCCCTACTCGCAGACCATCCGCTGCACCACCAGCATCTGGGCCACCACCGTGGTCCAGGGCGAGGACGGCTTCCAGCAGGCCAACCAGTGGGTCTTCAACAACATGACCTACCTGCCGTACCAGTCGCGTGCCGCGTGGGCGTCCAACCCGCTCGGCCACGCCGGTGAGTGGACCGCCGCCGACGGACGCCGCTGGCGCACCGAGTGCGACACCGCGGCCACCGGCCGGGGCGGTTGCCGCACCTGGGTGGAGGCGTCGGTGGTCACCTCGGACGTGGTCGACGGCCAGCGCACCTACCGCTGGACCACCCAGTGGGTGTTCAACAACATGGTCCGCTTCAAGGGCTGAGGCTCACTCAACCGTTGGTCGAGTAGGGCGCCCGGCGCCCGTGTCGAGACCGGTCGTGACGTCGCTGGCCCGGTCTCGACACGCTCGCTGGGCGAGCTACTCGACCAGCGGTTTCGGCTTGCCCTCCACCGTCGACCAGCGGTTTCGGATAGGTCCCACCGTTGGTCGGGTAGGGCGCCCGGCGCCCGTGTCGAGACCCGGCCCGGTTGTTCAACCGGCGGTGGGTCCGGCCAGCAGCGCGGCCTCGGCCTCCTTGGTCCACACGCCGTCGGCCAGCTTGGCGGCCACGTGGGGCAACTTCTCGGGCATCTCGGAGAGCCTCGTCAGCGGCAGGTCGTGCAGCATGGGGAAGACCATGATCTTGCCGCCGGAGGTGCGGTTGATCACGGAGTCGATCGCGTCCTGGAACCCCGCCATGCCGGTGACGGCGTCGAGCGAGATGTGGGTGTCGATGATGCCCTTCTCGATCTTGTCCAGCACGGTGCGCATGTCGGAGACGTCGGAGCCGGAGGTGCCGAGCATGAAGACGCGGCGCTCGACGATGCCCTGCAGGTCGAACTCGCCCAGGGTGCCCGCCGGGATGCCGGCGAACGCGTTGATGATGGCGTCCTCGGCGGCGAGGTCGACGGCCTGCGCTACCAGCGCCGGCACCGGCACCATGCAGCTGATGTGGGTGTAGCCGGGCTGCAGTTCCTCGTTGCCGGTGTTGATCACCTCGAGCGGCACCCCGTTCTCCTCGGCCACCGGGCCGACGATGGAGCGCAGGTGCTCCAGCCGCTCGTCGCTCAGGTCGGTGGCGGCGACGGTGATCCCGTCGAAGCCGGAGGTCACGGCGCGCATGGTGTGCATCTGCCCCATGGGGCCGGCGGCGCCGATGATGGCCACCTTGTCGTCGTTGCGCAGTTCACCGGTGGCGGGCACCCAGGCGTAGGCGTCGGCGGGGTCGGAGCCGACGGTGCCGATGAAGCGGATGAAGTCGTAGTGCACGCGGCCGATGTCCAGCTTCACGTTGCGCTGGATGGACTTGCCGTCCAGGACGACGGCGAACGTCGCGCGCGTGCCGAGCAGGGGCGCGAGGGCCTCGACGACGTCGGCGTCGGCGCCGTAGTAGATGATGTCGTCGAACGTGCCCTCGAGGGTGGCCACGTCGCCGGGAGCGACGGTGACGGTCTCGCCCGGCCGGTGCTGGGCCGTGAGGGCGGAGAGGCCGTTGGCGTCGCCGTCGGTGACCACCAGGAGGCGGCCGCCGTCGGCGAGGTGGTTGCGCTCGGCCCACGCGTAGGAGCCCTCGACGGTGGCCCAGGGCTCGATCAGGCCGATGGCCGCCGCGGACGGGCCGTCGGAGACGTGGATCAGGAACTCCTCGCCCGACGGTGACACGACGCAGCGCTCGTCGATGACGACGTACTCCTGCAGCGCGCCCTCGAAGTTGTAGCCGAAGGCGCCGTTGGACTTGGGTGTGCGCAGGTGCTTCCAGTCAGCCTGCACGAGGACACGGTCGCCCACCTTGAAGTGCGAGACCTGGTCACCCACCGCGACGATGCGGCCGACCGGCTCGTGGCCGGGAACCGTCGGTTCTGCGCCGGGCTTGTAGCCGGGGATCTCGGGCAGCGCGCCCAGATCCATCCCGGCCACCACCTCGGCCTTGCGCGGGTGGGAGTCGAAGGCGTGCAGCAGCTTGGTGTCGGAGAAGCAGATGCCGCAGGCCTCCACCTGCAGCAGCAGCTGGGTCGGGCCCACCGGGTCCACGGGCTTGGACTTGTTGTGGAGGATCTCGTCGACCCCGGTGATCTGGATTGCGTGCTGGGTGGTGGGGATCTCGGCCACTTTGACTCCTTCATCGATGCCTGCGGTTGTTCGTGGCTCCATTCTGGCCCGGGGGTTGCGGCGTGAGAAGGTGGCGGGAGAACTCTGGGCATCGGCCCACGAGACGTTGACGCGGAACACCTGCGTCGTCCACGGACAGCTGCGTTGTAACGCAGGTGACGGGGGACAAGGCAGGTGTCGGGAGGAGGGCGTGAGGTGCTGACACCGCAGGGCGACGACTTCGACATCGTCGTGCGCGCCGCCTGGCTCTACTACGAGGACGGGCTCACGCAGGCGCAGGTGGCCAAGCGGCTGTTCGTCTCGCGGCAGAGCGTCGGGCGGCTACTCGAGTCCGCCCGCCAGCACGGCATCGTGCGCATCGAGATGGACGCGCGCTACCTGACCGCCATGGGTCTGGCCACCCGGCTGCGGGAGCGGCTCGGCCTCGACGACGCCGTCGTCGTCCCCACCTCCGACGGCCCCCTGTCCCGCGAGCGCACCAACGAACGCGTCGCCGCCGCCACCGCCGCCTACGTCCGCCGCCACCTGCACCCCGGCGTCGTCGTGGGCGTGAGCTGGGCCGACAGCGTCGCCCGCGCGCTCACCATGCTGTCCGCCGAATCCCTCGACGGCGTCACCCTCGCCTCCGCAGCCGGCACCATCGACAACGTCGCCACCCTCGTCTCCGAGAACCCCGAGGCGGTGCGACGGCTGCGCACCGTCCCCGCGCCGCTGTTCGTCTCCAGCGCCGAGACGGCGGCGGCCCTGCTGGCCGAGGACCCCGTCGCGAGCGTGTTCGACCTTGCCAGAGGCGCCTCCATCACCCTCACCGGCGTCGGTGCCGTGCGACCCGGGTCGTCGGCGGTGCGCACCGGCATGGTGACCGACGACGAGGTGGCCGAGTTCGGCCGGCGCGGCGCCGTGGGCGACATGCTGGGCCAGTGGTTCGACATCCGGGGCGACGTGGTGCGCGGCGACGTGTCCGAGCGCACCGTCAGCCTGCGCCTCGAAGAGATGCGCGCGCTGCCCAACGTCGTCGCCGTCGCCGCCGGCCAGGAGAAGGTGGATGCCATCCGCGGCGCCGTCGCGGGTGGCTACCTGAACGTGCTGGTCACCGACGAGCCCACCGCCGAGCGCCTCCTCGTATGACTGGAGCGCTCAGGGGAGCGACGTGGACCAGCGCGCCCACAGACTGAGCGCAACGAGTGTGAGCCCCAACTGGAGCACCACCGTCGGCAGCCACATAGTGAGCAGCGACAGCCACTGCAGCGCCGGGTGGATCCCGGCAGGGTTGCCCAGGTCCTGCATCGCTGCGACCACGAGCAGGAAGTCCACCACCTGCCAGGCTACGAACACAGCCACGAGCGCCAGCCCCACCCACAGCAGTCGGCGGGCGCTACTACGACGCCGTGCGGGTGATCCCGCGGCCCGCGCACCCGTTGTCCTCTCCCACACGGCCAGACCACCGAGAACACCGCCCGCGATGACCAGCGCTGAAGTGAGCGGCGCCACCCAGACCTGCAGTCCTGCGGCGCTGGGCGTCGACACGAAGGAGCCCTGCCAGACGTGCAGGGCAGCAGCGAGCAGGATGCAGACCACCGCCGCGATGCCGGCGGCCAGCGAGCCGTCCCGACGATCGGCGACGATGTCGTTGAAGCGCGTGTCGATGTCGTCAGCCATGCCGTGCTCCTTCGGGACGGAAGCTCTGCTCCGGGTCCAGGGGGTCTTGCTCGGGGACCTCGCCCGCCTCGTCACCGGGGGTGGCGTCGTCGGACCCGCCGGTGAGGACGTGCGCGGCGCTCGTCCACCGTGTCCAGGACCCGAATGCCAACAGGGCCGCCCCGAGTCCCAGAATCGCCAGTGCGAGCGGCTGGCCGATCGTGTGGATGATGGTGACGAGGTAGGGCGGTGGCGAGTAGGAGACGGCGTCGAAGGTCAGCTGGTGCACGATGGCCTGGATCGTCCCGATGAAGGCGATGTAGAAGGCCACGAGTACGAGGCCGGTCCAGATCAATCCCCGAGCTGCTCCCAGGCCGGCGCGTCGCCCGGTGGCGAGGCGCGCCCAGATGGCCAAGGCCCCGAACACGCCACCCGTGAAGAGCATCACCTGAAATACCAGCTCCGCCCAGAGGAACCACAACAGCGAACTGTCCGACCTGGGGAGTTGCAGCCTTGCGAGCCAGCCCACCAGACCCACGACGATCAACAAGGCGGCCAACAAACCTGCCCGCAGTACCGGGTTGGGTGGCTGCTGCGGGACCTCCGGGATGTCGACCTCGATGTCCTCCATGCCCAGACCCTAGCGAGGTGGGAGCGGGTGGTCAGCCGAACAGCGAGCGGAAGTACGAGTACAGGTCCAGGACACCCAGCAGGGACGGGACGATGCCCATGATGGCCAGCCACTCGAAGATGTCGCCCCAGCGTCCCCAGGTGGGGGAGATGATCTTGGTGTAGGTGGCGGCGGAGTAGTGGGCGAACACGTACCCGATACCGAGGACGCAGCCGAACAGCACCAGGACACCGGTGATGGACTGGGTGGCGCTGATCCCCAGTGCGAACAGCGCGAACGCGGTCACGAGGGTGCCGCCCAGAAGCAGCGCCATCCGTTGGGCGAGGCCGACGAAGGCGCGGGCCCGCAGGAGGAACGCGAGGCCGGTGCAGATGCACAGTCCGAGCGCCCACAGGCTGCCCTGCTGCAGCACCATCAGGGAGCACAGCACGGCGGTGGCGGTGGTGGAGGCCAGCAGGGCGCCGAGGATCTTGTCGGCGAGGAGCGCACGGGCGACGATGTCGGACTGGACGGGCGTCTCGTCGGCGAGGATCGCCTCGGTGGTTACGGGCAGGTTGGGCATCGCGATCCCGGCCAGCCGGTAGCTGAACGCCGGCAGGAAGCCGGTCAGGACGGCCATCACACCCATGGTGATGGCGGCCACCTCGATCTCCATGCCGTAGTTCAGGGCCATGGCGCTGGCGCTGATCAGCATGAACCCGGCCGTGAGCGCGACGGCGAACAGGGCCATGGGCTGCACCCGCGCGGCCAGCGCACAGGCGGCCGACGTCACCAGCACCAACGCTCCCGCGATCAGGATCCGGATGGGCAGGGGAATCGGCTCGACACTGATCAGGTTGGGCAGGTACCAACCGGTGATGCCGCCCAGCGCGACGGAGGCCCAGGCCAGGCACGTGGCAGTCGGGGCCTCGCCGGCGGCGCGAGCCAGCGACACGGAAGCGATGAAGGCGGCGAAGCTGAGGAAGCCGCTGAGCGCGATCGCCAGCAGCAGCGGGAGCCCCTGCACGTCCATCGCACCCTGGACGGTCAGCAGGGGAGCGCCGATCATCAGCACCATCATCAGGACCAGGCCCATGGTGCGGCTGTGGCGGGCGGCCCAGGAGGGACGGGAGTTGGTGGCGCCGGCGACGGCGTCGACGACGTCGTCGAAGGCTGCGTCGGGGATGGCGTTCTCGCGCTGGCGCAGGTGGAGCGTCTCGCCGTCGCGGATGTTCAGCTTGGAGACTGGGGTGTAGAGGTCGAACGGGTCTGACCCGAACCGCTGCAGCACCCACGCGTGGACGGCGTCGGTGGGGGTGTTGGCCTCGAGCCCGGAGAACCTCAGGATGCTCGGGAGCAACTCACTTAGGCTGACGGATCCGGGTAGCGCGAGGTCCACCCGTCGGGACTGCGAGATGATCGTGACCCGGGACAGGTCCTCCTCGGTGGTGCTGCTCACGGCCCCTACCGTAATGGGCCACGCGGTCACCGACCAAGGAATCCATCGCCCGGACGGATGAAAGGTATCGTCGCAGGGCGGCCCCGAACACGGAGAGGAACCCCCTTGAAGGACAGGTTGTGGACCCGGACCTACGCCCTCGGGCTGGCCGTCGGGTTCCTGCTGTCCACGGTGTTCTACCTGCTGATGACCTCCATGGCCCTGTACGCGGCCACCGAGTTCGGCGCCGGCGAGCTGATGGCGGGCATGGCCTCGTCGATCTTCGTGATCGGCGCCGTGGTGGCGCGGCTGGGGGCGGGCATCGCCGTCGACCGCCTCGGCAAGCGCCGGGTGCTGCTGGTGGCGCTCGTGGTCTCGCTGCTCGCCGCCCTGGCCTACCTGCCCGTCGACGGGCTGGGCATGCTGCTCGTGGTGCGGCTCTGCCACGGAATCTCCTTCGGTACCGCCACACCGCCTCCAGTGCGATCGTCCAGTCCCTGATCCCCGCGTCCCGCCGAGCGGAGGGCACCGGCTACTACGGCGCGAGCACCACCCTGGCGACGGCGCTCGGCCCGTTCCTGGCCGTCCTGGTGCTCAACACGGGCCAGTACGTGTGGCTGTTCGTCGCTGCACTGGTGTTCTCGGTGGTGGCGCTGGGGGCGGCGTTCTTCCTGCGCCTCCCGCCCCGTTCGTCGCAGCCGGCCGTGACGCCGTCGCGCTCCCCGATCGAGCCCACGGCCATCCCGATGGGCAGCTTCGTGGCCCTGTGCGCCATCGCCTACTCGGGCGTCGTCGCGTTCCTGAACTCGTATGCCGCCGAGATCGGGCTGTCGGCCGCTGCCGCCGTGTTCTTCCTCGTCTACGCGGTGGTGGTGCTGGCGACCCGCCCGGCTGTGGGGCGGCTGCAGGACCTGCGCGGCGACAACCTGGTCATCCTTCCCGCGGTCCTGCTGTGCGCGGGTGGCTACCTGGCCATGTCGCTCGCGGGGCACGGGGCGGTGCTGCTGCTCGCCGCGGCGCTGCTCGGCGCGGGCTGGGGCACCATCATGTCCGCGGGCCAGGCCATCGTCGTGTCCCGTGCCAACATCTCGCAGGTGGGCCGCAGCGTCGCCACCTACTTCCTGCTCGTGGACATCGGGATGGGCACCGGGCCCATCATCCTGGGCTGGCTGCTGGGCCACGTCGACTACCGCACGATGTACGCCGTTCTGGCCGCGTTGGCCTTGCTCAGCGGCGTGTTCTACCACCTCGTGCACGGCCGCCACGCGCGCCGTCGGATCGCTCAGGAGGGCTGAGCGCAGCCTCCTCCGACCTGAATTCGCCGCGTCGATCTGTTAAGGTCTGGAACCGTTTGCCGGGCCCCTTGGCCTGCGACGAGGATTGTCCCGCCCGAACGGTGTGGGACGGCACCCCGATCTCTGACCGACGGGCCCGCGTGCGCCAATCGCACCCAGGAGGGCCGACGTGGCGCGGGTGCCCGAGTGAGGAAGGTTGGGTGGTCGCTGGGCTGAGGGCTCGAGCGCGTCAAATCTGATTGCCCGTGGAGCAATGCCCCCGCGGTGCCAGACGTGCAGGACAAAAGCATGCGCACACCGACGACGGTGTCGCTGCGATTTCTTTGACTACGTCGAAAGGGAGGTGGCGCCATGGGTGACCTTGACACGGCACAGTTCAGCGCCGTCGTTGTTGTACTTCTACTCGTCCTCTTCTATGGAGGCACATTCCTCATCTCAACCCGCATCGGGAAGAAGGAGGAGAACGCCGACGGCTACATGACTGCCGGCAACAACATCGGGTTCGGGATCTCGGCGGCCAGCATGACCGCCACGTGGATCTGGGCCTCGTCCATGTACGCGTCGGCTACCTCCGGCTACACCTACGGCATCTCCGGCCCCATCCACTACGGCCTGTGGGGCGCGCTGATGATCCTGTTCATCTACCCCTTCGGGAAGCGGATCCGTGAGGTGGCGCCCCGCGCGCACACCCTCGCGGAGGTGATGTTCGCCCGCCACGGCCGCTCCAGCCAGCTGATGCTGGCCGGCTCCAACGTCGTCGGCTCGGTCATCTCCCTGATGTCCAACTTCATCGCCGGGGGGGTGCTGATCTCCATGCTCTCGCCGTTCACGTTCATCCAAGGCGTGTTCTGCGTGGCCGGCGGCGTGCTGCTGTACACGCTGTGGTCCGGGTTCCGCGCCTCCGTCCTCACCGACTTCGTGCAGGTGGTGGCCATGCTGGGCGCCGTCGCGGTGATCGTGCCGTTCATCTTCTTCGCCGCCGGGTTCCCCGCCGCGTTCGAGACCGGTGCCGCCAACCTGACCCCGCAGCAGGGCAACTTCTTCTCCAGCGAGGCCTTCCTCGGCCAGGGCGCCCCCTACATCGCGGCCGTCCTCGCCTACGCCATCGGCAACCAGACCATCGCCCAGCGCCTGTTCGCGGTGCGCGAGGACCTGATCAAGCCTACCTTCATCACCGCCACCGTCGGCTACGGCGCAATGGTGATCGGCGTCGGCATGCTCGGCGTGCTGGCCCTCTACCTGGGCTTCGAGCCCACCGGCGGCGACCTGAACAACCTGATCCCGGAGATGGCGGCCACCTACCTGCCGCCCGTGCTGCTGGCTCTGTTCTTCGTCATGATCATCGGTGCGCTCTCCTCGACCGCGGACTCTGACCTGTCCGCGCTGTCGTCCATCGCGATGGCCGACATCTACGGCCAGAACGTCTCCACCAAGGAGGACGCCAACCCCAAGACGATGCTGCTCGTGGGGCGCATCACGATGGTGGTGGCGACTGCGATCGCCATCGCGTTCGCCAGCCTGCAGCTCAACATCCTCGACCTGCTGGTGTTCGTCGGGGCGCTGTGGGGTGCGCTGGTGTTCCCGGTGCTCGCCAGCTTCTACTGGGACAAGGTCACCAACAAGGCCTTCACCACTGCCGTGATCGCCGCCGTCGCGCTGTTCATCCCCGTCCGCTTCGGTCTGATCCCCATGGTGGGCCCGGTCGGGATCGTCGTCGACGTGCTGTCGGTGGTGGGCATCGGTGTAGTGCTCGGCCTGATGAGCTTCGGGTTCTTCGGGCTGAAGGTCGCCCGGATCGTCGGCGTGGTGGCCGCACTGGCGTCGGCACCGTTCGTGATCGGGTTCCTGCACGACTACGAAACGCTGAGCGCCTCTCTGGTGGCCTACGCGGTCAGCACCATCGTGTGCTTCTCCATGTCCGTGGGCAACAAGGAGCGCTTCGACTTCAGCATCGTCAAGGACGTCACCGGAAACTTCGACGAGGCCTCCGACGAGGCCGACGTCGTCCGGGAGGCCGAGGCCGCTCTCGACGAGTCCACCTCCGAAACCAGCAAGGAGTCATGATGACAACCACCGCAATGACCATCTACGTACTGGTGTGGCCCGTCCTCGTGGCGATCGTCCTGGCCGTGATCAGCCGGGCGTTCTACAAGGAGTGGCGCGACGCCCGCCGTCGTGGCGAGGACATCATCTGACCCGGTGGTGACAGGCGTGAACGACACGCCTCGTCGCGGCTCTCCAGAGCCTGAACGCGGCGTGTCGTTCACGCTGGTCACCAGGGGGCAAGTACCCCGACGCAAGGGACCCCTGCGCGAGCCGATCGCGCAGGGGTCCGTGCCGTTCAGCGGGGAGGGGCCTCAGAAGTAGACCGCCACCGGGCGCCGCCCGGGGGTCTCGACCACGGTGATCTCGGTGTTGAAGATCTCCGTGAGCACGTCGTCGCGCATGATCTCCGACGGCGAGCCGAACCGGGCGATCCGGCCGTTCTTCACGGCGCAGATGTAGTCGGAGTAGGCGGCGGCGAAGTTGATGTCGTGCAGCACGATGATGATGGTGCGGCCCAACTCCTCGGCGGCCCGCTTCAGGTGCTTCATCATCCGCACCGAGTGGGCGATGTCCAGGTTGTTCAGCGGCTCGTCCAGCAGCACGTACTCCGTGTCCTGGCACAGCACCATGGCCACGTAGGCGCGCTGTCGCTGCCCGCCGGAGAGCTGGTCCAGATAGCGGTCCTCGAGCTCCCGCAGGTCCAGGAAGTCGATGTAGCGGCTGATGACCTCCTCGTCCTTGGCGGTCAGGCGGCCCTGGGAGTGTGGGAAGCGGCCGAAGCCCACCAGTTGGCGCACGGTCAGCCGCGTGATGAAGTGGTTCTCCTGGCGCAGGATGGAAAGCACCTTGGCGAGGTCGCGCGACTTGGTGGAGGCGACGTCCATGCCGGCCACCTCGATCGCGCCCTGGTCCATGCCGAGCAGGCGCCCCACCATCGTCAGCATCGTGGACTTGCCGGCGCCGTTGGGGCCGACAAGTGCGGTGATGCCGCCCTGCGGGATCTCGAGGTCGATGGGCCCGATCGCGACCTCGTCGCTGTAGGCCTTCTTGACGTCGCTGAGCGTGATCACAGGCGACCCTTTCTGAGGATGACGAACAGGAACAGGCTGCCGCCGACCAGCTCGATGACGATGGAGACCACGCCCTGGGCGTAGAAGATGTGGTTCATGACGAAGTAGGCGCCGGTGAGCACCACGAAGCCGATCAGCATCGCCATCGGGAAGACGTAGCGGTGGTCGTAGGTGTCGGCCAGTTGGTAGGCCAGCGTCGCGACGAGGAAACCGAGGAAGGTCATCGGCCCCACCAGCGCCGTCGACACGGCGATCAGGGCCGAGGCCAGGATCAGCACGATCACCACGTTGCGCTTGTGGTTCACGCCCAGGTTGGTGCAGGCCTCACGGCCGAGCGCGATGGTGTTCAGCTGGCGCGAGCGCAGCCACAGCAGCGCCGCGGCCACCACGACGATGGGCACGGCGAGCGGGAAGTAGCTCGGGTCCGCGTTGTTGACCGAGCCGAACGTGCGTGCCGCGAGCACGTCGAACTCGCTGGGGGTCAGGAGGCGCTGCATGAAGGAGGACACGGAGCTCAGCCCGCCGCCGATGATGATGCCCACGAGCAGCATGATCTGCAGGTTGGCGTACTTGCCGGACAGCAGCCAGCCGAACAGGGCCAGCGACAGTCCGATCATGAGCGCGGTCTGGAGCCCGAACGCCCCGATCCCCGTGAACGCCACCAGCCCGCCCAGCCCGAACAGGTAGACGGTGGTGGTCTGGATGGCCCGGTACAGGGCCTCGAATCCCATGATCGACGGCGTGATGATGCGGTTGTGGGTGACCGTCTGGAACGCGACGGTGGCCATGGCTTGTGCCACTGCCACCAGCAGCATCACGAACACGCTGTTGGCGCGGCGCTCCGCGATCAACCAGAACCCCTTGGTGCCGAACTCCATCGGGTTGCCGTAGGCGAGCAGACCGGCCGAGAACAACACGGCCAGCGCCACCAGCACAGTGAGGATGATCCAGTAGCGACGGCGGGACTTGCGCGTGTGGAACGAGCCGGAGCGGCGTTCCCCGGCGATGTGGGAGGGCGGCCCGTCGAGGCTCGTTCCTCGCACCTCAGGGCGACTGGGGCCGGTCGAACCTTCCCCGAGGTGCGGGGACGCAGTCGCCGCCTCGAGGGGCTCCGCAGGGCTGAACTGGACCTCGGGCGAGGTGTCGTCGACGAGGGCGTAGGCGTCCTCGTCGACGGTGAGCCGGATGGTCCTGGGGCGGTTCGGGGTGTAGGTCATGGCTTCCTCACATGCTCCCGCGACGACGCTGCCTCAGCAGCAGGATGATGAACACCGTGGCGCCGACGATGCCCAGGATCAGGGACACGGGCACCTCGAACGGCATGATGATGGTGCGGCTGATCAGGTCGCAGATGGTGACGATCGCGATGCCCAGCAGGCACACCCAGGGCAGATTGCTGCGCAGGTTGTCGCCGCGGAACATCGAGACGATGTTCGGCACGATCAGGCCGAGGAACGGCAGGTTGCCCACCACGACGGTGACCACGCCGGTGGCGACGGCGATCAGGCCGGTGCCCAGCAGCACCACCCGGCGGTAGTTGAGCCCGACGTTGGTGGCGATGTCCTCGCCGAGGCCGGCGACGGTGAGCCGGTCGGCCACCAGGAAGATGGCCACCACGACGATGAGCACGATCCACAGCACCTCGTACTGGCCCTTGATGACCGAGATGAAGCTGCCGGCGAACCAGACCCCCAGGTTCTGCAGCGCATCGGTGGCGAGTGCGATGTAGGTGGACACGGACCCGACCACGGCGCCGAGCATGATGCCGACGATGGGCACGATCAGCGACGAGCGCAGCGTGACGCGCTGCAGGAACGCGAAGAACACCATGGTGCCGACGAACGCGAACACGATGGCGACGGCCATCCGCACGATCAGCGGGGAGTTGGGCCACACGATCATGGTGGCCAGCAGCCCGAGGCCGGCCCACTCCGTCGTGCCGGTGGTGGTGGGTTCGACGAACCGGTTCTGGGTGAGCAGCTGCATCACGAGGCCGCACATGCTCATGGCGGCTCCGGCCAGGACGAGGCCGATGGTGCGGGGGATGCGGGTGATGGCGAACATCTCGTTGCCGTCGTCGGCGCCGAAGATGTCGTAGACGCCGGTGAACAGGGAGATCACCAGCAGGAGGGCGACGCCGAGGATGCCGAGGAGCAGCTTCCAGTCGAAGAGCCGGCCCTTGGAGGGCGGTGCGGGCACGGGCCGGTACGGGCGCGTCGCCGTCGGGGTGGGTGTTGTCATCTGGGCATCCCGGTGGGGGTCGGAACGCGACGAGGGGGAGTGGGGACGAATCCCCACTCCCTCCCGGTCACGCGATTGCTGTGCAGTTCCAGATCCTTACGCGGAGAACGCCTCGGCGATCGTGTTGAAGAACTCGGTGTAGGTCTGGATGCCCTCGTTGGTGTAGGTGTCGGCGGGCATGTAGATGATGTTGCCCTCCTTGACCGCGGTCACGTTCTGCAGGGCGGCGGACTCCTCGATCACCTGGGCGGCCGGGACGTACTCCGCGTCGTCGGCGGACACGGCTGCGTCACGGTCCATGACCAGGATCCAGTCGGGGTTGGAGTCGGCGATCGCCTCGACGGAGATGTCGTCACCCTGGTGGTCGTCGGAGGCACCCTCGACCTGCAGGGCCGGGGTGAAGCCGAAGATGTCGAACAGGGGGCCGATGGCGCGTCCCAGGCTCGGGGCGATGTAGCCGATGTTGCCGCCGGAGACGTTGACGGCCATGACCGTCTCGCCCTCGGTGTAGGCGGCCTTGACGGCCTCGATGGAGGCGTCGAACTCGCCGGTCAGCGCCTCGGCCTCAGCCTCCTTGCCGAAGATCTGGCCCAGGACGGTGATCTGGCGCTTCAGTTCGGTGTCGAAGGGCTCGCCGTCGCGCGGGTCGAGGTTCACCTGGACCGCGTCGGGGGCGAGGGTGGCGATGTCGTCGAAGTACTGCGAGAAGCGCTGGCCGTTGATGACCAGGTCCGGCTCGGCGGCGACGATGAGCTCCAGGTTGGGCTCGCGGTGGCTGCCGATGTCCGGGATGGTCTCGTCGTCGACGTAGGGGTTGGTCGACGGCATCAGCGAGCGGGCCGCTGCGGACAGCTCGACGCCCCAGTCGGCGAGGGTCTCGAAGGTGCGGTTGTCGAGTGCGACGACGGAGGTCGGCGGGACGGTGACGGTCAGCGTGCCGTTGTTGTCCTCGATCTCGACGGTGCCGGCCTCGGCCGCGCCCGTCTCCTCGGCAGCCGTGGTCTCCTCGGCGGCGGTGGTCTCCTCCGCCGGGGCCTGGGTGTCTGCGGGATCGGCGTCGGCGGCCGTGCTGCACGCGCCCAGCGCCAGTGCGGCGACGGTGGCGAGGGCAGCGATTCCGGTGCGGATGTTAGCCATCTTGTCCTTCTGGTCGTCGGCCCGGGGGAACTGGGCCGTGAACGTGGTTAGGGAAGCCTTACCAAGCTTCGACTACAGGCTAGGGCACACGTTCAACAATTCGCAAAGTCTGCGTACTGTAATCGCCATCCGAGACGCGACGGTGCGTCGAAGGGTTCCTGGGCCTGCTGCGGGAGCCGCTGGGCGCTACCCTTCCCGCTCGGTGCTACCCGTCCCGCTACTCGCTACCGCCACAGGGGTGGGCGTTGAGAGACGCGGGTAGCGTCGAGCGGGAACGGTAGCGTCTGGCAGCGCGGCGTCGCTGGGTAGGATCGGCCCATGGCAGACCTGACCGAACCGTGCCCCAACTGCGGACGGATGCTGCGCTGGGAGACCTCCCACGAGCGCTGCGACGGCTGCGGTTTCATCCGGCCGTGCTGCGAGGGCGCGCCCTGCCCGATGCCCTGAGGACAGAGTGGTTTCGAGACGCTCGCTTCGCTCGCTCCTCAACCGGCGGGGGTGATCGTCAGTGTCGAGCGCACCAGGAGGTGGTCGGCGTCGGGGCCGGCGGCCAGGACGTAGTCGCCCGGGTGCACCACCAGGGCACCCGCGTACAGGTCGCCGTCGGGGGCGCCCGGGACGCGTGCGGACTCGTCCCAGACCGACAGCCGCGTCACCGGGAACGCCAGTTCCACGGCACGGGACTCGCGCGGTTCCAGCCGGACGCGCTCGAAGGCCACCAGCAGGCGACGGGGTGCGCCCGGCCGTGCGGGTGGTAGTGCGTAGAGCTGCACCAGTTCCTCGGCCGCCCGCCCGCCGGTGTTGCTCACGCGCACCGTCGCGGTCACCGTCGCCTCGTCGACGCGGGCGGTGAATGCAGCGTGCCGCAGGGTGGGTACGGGTGCCGTGGGTGCCGCGCCGGCGAGTTCGACGACGTCGTAGCTGACCTCGCCGTACGTGCAGCCATGCCCGAAGGCGAACGCGTACGGCTCGGGCTGGTGCCGGTAGGTGGCCTGCTGGGTGAGGGTGTCGTAGTCCAGCAGGTCCCCGGCCTGGCCCGGGTGCGCGGGCCAGGACTGCGCCAACCGTCCGCGCGGCTCCCAGTCGCCGGAGAGCACGTCCGCCAGTCCGTGTCCGAGTTCCTGCCCGCCGTGGCTGCTCCACACGACGGTGGGCGCGTCGGCGACGCCGTCCGGCAGCACGTACGGGTAGCTCGAGACGATGGCGAGCACGGCGGTGGGGTTGGCCCCGTGCACAGTGCGCCACAGCTCGGCCATGGACTCTGGCAGGTACAGGTGCGGCCGGTCCTCGGTCTCGCGTCCCAGCAGGTGGGGGTCGTTGCCCACGGCCACCACGACGACGTCCGCCGCGGCTGCGGCCCGGGCCAGTTCCGCCGTCCCGGAGGAGAGGGTGCGGACGCGGAAGCGCTCGGCGTGGCGCAGTTCCACCCCGTCGGCGGCCAGCACGCCGTTCACCATCACTCGTAGCCAGCGGCCGGACCCGAGGTGCAGGAACGAGACGGTGCCGTCCGCGTGGACGTGCCGTCGGAACGTCTCCTGCACCACCCAACCACCGACGCGTTCGGCGTCGGCGCGCACCGGCCAGTGCCCGCCGGAGAGCAGGCGACCACTGGTGGCCGAGCGCAGCGTGACCACACCGTCGCCCCAGTCAGTCACCTCGAAACGGTCCTCGGGTTCGGAGGCGCGGGCGGTGACTCGGGCGCCGTCGGGGGTGGCGCCGAGGTACCCCCCGGTGGACGTGGCACGCAGGGCCACTACGTCAGCGCCGGTCACCACCTCCACCGTCGCGTCCGGGTAGCGCTCCCGGAGTCCGGCGGCGATGCCGACCGCGTACGGCGGGGTGCCGGAGTACCAGTCGGTCAGGACGAGGTCCGCGAGCGGCCCCGCCACCAGGACCCGCGAGGGCGCGGCCAGCGGGAGCAGGGCCTCGTCGTTGCGCAGCACCACCACGGCCGCCCCGGCGATCTCGCGGGCCAGTTTCCTGGCCGCCGGGCGGTCCACGTCCTCGGCCGTGATGCCCGCATACGGGTCCGCGTCGCCGTCGAACTCGCCGGTGCGCAGCCGCAGTTCCAGCAAGCGCAGTACCGCGGTGTCGATGTCGGCCCAATCGAGAAGGCCGGCCTCGAGGGTGCCGCGCAGGTTGGCGATGGTGGGGCCCGAGTCGGCGTCGTCGTCGGTGAACGAGTCCAGCCCGGCCCGGACCATGGCCGCCGCGCCGGCAATCGTGTCGTCACGGAAGTGCTGCGCGCTGACCAGCATGCTGGGGGCGCCGGCATCGGAGACGACGGCGATGGACTCGTCGCTCCAGCGGCGGGCCTCCGCGACGAGTTCCGGCTGCACGTGGGCGGGGGAGCCGTTGACCAGGTTGTAGGACAGCATCATCGCCCCGGCCGCGCCCTCCTCGATCGCCGCTCGGAATGCCGGGAGCTCCTCCTCGTGGAGGGTGCGGTTGGACAGGTTGGAGTTCGTGACTGAGCGGTCGGTCTCGTTGTTGTAGCCGAGGAAGTGCTTCAGCGTGGGCACGGTCCGCCAGACGCGCTCGTGCCCGCCGCGAAGGCCACGCGCGAACGCGGCGCCGAACAGGCCCGTCACGTGCGGGTCCTCGGAGTAGCCCTCCTCGTTTCGGCCCCAGCCGGGGTGCCGCAGCGTGTTGACCACCGGCGCCCACACGTTCAGGCTGACTTCCGGGTTCTCGGCGCGCTTGGCCCTGACCTCCGTGCCGGCCACTTCGCCGGCGGCCTCGACCAGGGCGGTGTCCCACGTCGCCGCCAGGCCAACGGCCTGCGGGAACACCGTTGCCGTGCCCAGCCAGCCGACGCCGTGGAGTGCCTCGCAGCCGGTGCGGAACGCGCCCACCCCGAGCCGCTCGATCGCGGGGGAGACCTGGTGCAGCATCGCCAGCTTCTCGTCGTCGGTCAACCGCCCCAGGAGGTCCGCGGCGCGCGCGGCGAGGGGCTGGTCCGGCTGCCGGAACAGCGGCGTGTGCTCGGCGTTGGTCACTGGTCCTCCGGGAGTCCGATGCTGATGGTGGTGGCGTTCTCGGCCTGCGCGGCCCAGTCACCCACGCGCAGCGCCCAGGGTGTGCGGGCGTCGTCGCTGCGGGCCGAGACTGTGCTGCCGTCGCGGGTGACGTGGAAGGTGGTCGACGGTGCGCCGTCGGTGCCGGGGACAACCACGTCGGTGGCGAAGCCGTCGGGCAGCTCGAAGCAGGTGAGGGTGACGCCGTCGGCCCAGTCGTAGTCCGGGCGGTCGTGCACGGCGCCGACGGGCAGCACCGTGCCGGGGCGAACCAGGAGGGGCAGCGAGTCGATGGCGTGCTCCTCGGTCACCCAGCGGGGACCGACGACGCTGGACCCGTCCAGCAGTGAGGTCCAGGTGCCCTCGGGCACGTAGTACTCCACCTCACCGGCGGCGGTCAGCACGGGTGCCACCAGCAGCGAGTCGCCCAGCATGTACTGGCAGTCGGCTTCGAAGCCGCCGCGGTCGGAGGGGAACTCCAGCACCATCGGTCGCATCATCGGCGTGCCGTCGGTGTGGGCCTCCTCCGCGATCCGCGCCAGGTACGGCATCAGCCGCATCTTGAGGTGGGTGAACTTGCGGGTGACCGCCACGGCCTCCTCGTCGAAGGCCCACGGCACCCGGACGGAGCCCGAGCCGTGCAGGCGCGAGTGGGAACTCAGCATCCCGAAGGCGGTCCAGCGCTTGAACAAGGTGGCGTCCGGGGTGCCCTCGAAGCCGCCGATGTCATGGCTCCAGTAGCCGAAACCTGACATGGCCAGGGACAGCCCGCCGCGCAGGGACTCGGCCATGGAGGCGAAGGTGGAGTCGCAGTCACCGCCCCAGTGGATCGGGAACTGCTGGCCGCCGGCGGTGGCCGAGCGGGCGAACAGCACCGCCTGGCCCTCGCCGCGGCGCCGCTCCAACAGCCGGAACACGGCCTCGTTGTAGAGCTGCGGGTAGAAGTTGTGCATCCGCTCGGGGTCCGAACCGTCGTGCCAGACGATGCCCTGCGTCGGGATCCGCTCGCCGAAGTCGGTCTTGAACGAGTCGACGCCCTGGTCCAGCAGCTTCTCGAGTTTGCCCAGGTACCAGGCGGTGGCGTCGGGGTTGGTGAAGTCCACCAGCCCCATCCCGGCCTGCCACAGGTCCCACTGCCAGACGTCGCCGTCGGTGGTGCGCAGCAGGTAGCCGGCCTCGGCGGCCTCGGCGAACAGCTTGGAGCGCTGCGCGATGTAGGGGTTGATCCACACCGAGACCCGGGTGCCGCGATCATGCAGGCGCCCGATCTGCCCGTCGGGGTCCGGGAAGGTGCGCTCGTCCCACTCGAAGTCGCACCACTGGTACTCGCGCATCCAGAAGCAGTCGTAGTGGAACACGCTCAGCGGCAGGTCCCGCTCTGCCATGCCGTCGACGAAGCCGGCCACCGTCTGCTCGTCGTAGTCGGCGGTGAACGACGTCGTCAGCCACAGCCCGAAGGACCACGCCGGCACGCGTGCGGGGCGGCCGGTCAGTTCCGTGTAGCGGCGCAGCACGTCCTTCGGTGTGGGGCCCGCGATGACGTAGTAGTCCAGCGTCTCGCCCTCGACGGAGAACTGCACGCGCGAGTTCACCTCGGAGCCCACCTCGAAGGAGACGTGGCCGGGGTGGTCGACGAAGACGCCGTAGCCACGGCTGGTCAGGTAGAGGGGGATGGACTTGTAGGCCTGCTCGCTGGAGGTGCCGCCGTCGGCGTTCCAGCTCTCCACCACCTGGCCGTTCTTGACGAACGCGCCGAACCGCTCGCCCAGGCCGTAGACGCGCTCGCCCGGCTCGAGGGACAGCTGCTGGTGCACGAAGGTGGAGGTGGCCGAGGTCATGTGGCCGGCCGAACGCGGCTGCGACGACGTGAGCAGCCGGCCGTCCTGCTCGAAGTCCACGCGCCAGCCCTCCCCGCGGTACACGCGCACGCTGAGCCCGCCGGCCTCCAGCACCCCGGCCTCGTCGTCGATGCGGATCTCGGGTGCGAAGCCCTCGCGGGAGGCGGTGGCGAAGCGTGGCCCGCGCTCGGTGCGCCCGACGTGGTGCTGGAGTCGGACCCGGACGACGCCGGGCAGGGGTGCGGAGAACGTGTAGGTGAGCATCGGCCGGTTCAGCGTGTCCCCGCGGTCCCGGATGGCGCGGGTGGGGGCGTGGACCGTCATCTCGGAGCCCTGTCGGCGGATGTCGTCCACCTCCACCGCGTACAGCGGTGTGAACTCGGGGCGCGTGAGCCAGTAGCCGTCGGTGAACTTCACGTCGGTGGTGCCTTCCTGGGTGTGTCTCGGCTGTCGCGCGCGCCGTGCCGAACGGTCACCTCCCGCCTTCTCGCGGGGGTGGCCGGGGGCCCGACCGTATGAACTCCAATGTCATTCGAAGCGCTTCAACAAATTGAGCCTATACTAGGTTCTGAGCCGATGTCCATGCATTTGTGTGATGCAAAGGCAAAATATGGTGGACTTGGTTCCCACGACGTTTCAGAAGGGGAAGGGGCGGTGCGGCAATGGTGACCATCGCAGACGTGGCCGATGCTGCCGGAGTGTCCATCTCGACGGTCTCCTACGTGATGAGCGGCAAGCGCACCATCTCCCCGGCCACCAAGTCTCGGGTGGAGAGCGCCATCCGCAGCCTCGGCTACAGCCCGCACGCCGGCGCCCGGGCGCTGGCCTCGCGCGCCACCAACGTGATCGGGCTGCAGGCGCCCCTGCGCACGGGGGTGGACGTGCACGTCGTCATGGAGGTCGTCACCGGCGTGGTCACCGGCGCCCGGAAGCACGGCTACGACGTCCTGCTGCTCACCAGCGACGACACCTCCGGCCTCGAGCGGGCCGCGGGTGGTTCCATGGTGGACGCCCTGATCGCCATGGACATCGAGTCCGACGACCCCCGCCTGGCCACCCTGGGCGGCCTGCGCCAGCCCAGCGCGCTGATCGGGCTGCCGTCGTCGCCGGGCGGGATCCCCTGCGTGGACCTCGACTTCGAGGCGGCCGGGCGGCTCGCCGTCTCCCACCTCGCAGACCGCGGGCATCGTCGGATCGCACTCATCGGCTCCCCGCAGGAGGTCATGGAACGCCACACCTCCTACGCGGACCGGCTCGTGCGCGGCTTCAACGACGGCTGCGCCGAGATCGGCGTCCAGGGCAGCGTCCACCCCTGCCCGGCCACCCCCACCGCCGCCGGCACCGTCGACGACCTGTTCAACGACGCCGCCGCGCCCACCGCCCTGGTCATCCACAACGAGCAGGCTCTCCCGCATCTCCTTGCCCGGCTCGCCGAGCGCGGGCAGCGCGTGGGTCGCGACGTCGAGGTGGTGGCGCTCTGCCCCGCCGACGTCGCCCGCTCGCTGCGCGCCGCCGTCGACGTCATCGACATCCCGGCGGCGGAGTTGGGCACTGCGGCCGCGGACGTGGTGTGCGCCATGCTGGCCGGCGAGTCCCCCGAACCGGTCCGGCTGATCCCGCCACGGCTCAGCATCCACCCGGACAACGTGCGCGAGCCGGCCGAGTGAGGATCGACCCGGGTGGCCGCACCATCCAGGGCATCTCCACCCTCATCACGTTCGTCGTCCTGAACGTCGTCTACCTGGTCTGCTGCCTGCCGCTGGTCACCATCGGCGTGGCCACCAGTGCGCTGTACGAGGTCACCTTCCGCTACGCCGACGAGGAGCGCGGCAACCTGCTGAAGGACTTCTTCGTGGCGCTGTGGCGAAACCTCGCGCCCGCCACCGCCGTCTTCTGCACCCTGCTGGTGCCGGCTGTCCTGCTGGCCTTCAGCGGCCTGTTCTGGAGCAACTTCGACAGTTGGTTCTCCTGGGCCGCCGCCATCCTGTCGTTCCTGGCCGTTGCCTACCTCGTCGCCGCCATCCTCTACGGCATGGCGCTGGTCGCCTCCTTCCGGAACCGCTACCGCCAGACCGTGAAGAACGCCCTGCTGTTCCCCGTCGTCGAGCCGGCCCTGACGCTGGGGATCCTCCTGCTGCCCGTCACCACCGCGTGCCTGATGGTGATCTTCCCCAGCTTCCTGTTCATCGTCGCCACCATCGGCTTCTCCGTCGGCGCCTACGCCAGCGCCTTCATGTTCCGAAGCGCCTTCCGCCGCCACGGCGAGGACGCCACCGTCGCCTGAGGTGGGCCAGCCGCGCCGCCTCGCCCCACCGGCGTACCACCTGACCCGACACGCCGAGCGAAATCGGCGCAAGGGGCACCGGTGCCCCTTCCTCGTGATCGGGTCGGCGGGTCGGGTCGTGGCGGGGACGGCGAAGGGGCCGACGCCCGAAGGCGCCGGCCCCTGTCCAGAGGGTTGCGTGAGTGCGGCGTCAGCCGAAGAGCTTCGCCACCTCGATCCGGGCTTCGTTCTGGGCCTCGGCATTGGTCATGTCCACCTCGAGCACCTGCTCGTATCCGAGACCGTTCGCGGTCTCCTGCATCTGGTCCAGCAGCGACTCGAACTCGGCCTCGTCGGAGGCGAAGACCATGCGCCATGAGAACTCGATGATGGTGGCCTTCACCTGGTTGCGCAGGGTCTCGATCTCGGAGCTGTCGGTCGGGGTGACGAAGCTGGCGCCGGGGGCCACGAGGAGTTGGTCGTTGGCCTCCAGGAACTCCATCGAGTTGGTGGCACCGCCCATCTGCTCGGACCAGTCGTCGGTGAGTGGGTTGGAGATGGACTCCTGGTAGCTGGGCCAGAACACATAGCTGTACTGCAGCCCCGTGTTCGGGTCCGTGTCGGTGGCCAGGACGGCCTCCGTGTTCAGTGCGGAGACGCCGTCGTTGAAGTCACCGCCGCCCCACTCCTCGGGAACCGTGCCGCCACCCTGCAGCAGCGCTTCGCGGCCGAATTCGTTCAGCTCCGGCTCGCCGTCGGCGTTCAGGTCCCAGGTCATGCCCTGCGGGCCGGGGGCCGCCGCGACGCCCACCTTGTTGCTGTAGACACCCTCGGGGGAGTACAGCCAGTCGACGAAGGCCGCGATGCGCTCCGGGTCCTCCGCCTTGGAGCCGACGGCGAACACCTGCTTGGCGCCGAAGGCCGAGGCGCCGTAGGAGAAGATCTCCTGGTCCTCGATCGGGGCCATCATGAAGCCCTTGCCGGCGTCCATGTGCTCCTCGGTGTTGAACGCGGACTGCCCGAGCCATGGCCACCAGGAGAACAGCACCTGGCCGTTCTGGAACTTGGAGAACAGCGTGTCGTAGTTCTGGGTGGTGGACTCCGGGTCCACCAGGCCCAACTGGTTCGCGTCGAAGTAGAGGCGCAGCGCGCGGACGTACTCCGAGTCGTCGTCGATGATGCTCTGGTAGTCCGAGCCGTCGGCCTTGGCGAGCACGAAGCCCATCTCGTCGTAGCCGTAGAAGGTGGCCGGCTGCTTCGCGGTCACCATCATGTTGCCGTCCCAGTCGGAGAACAGGGAGAAGGCGTAGACCTTCTGGCCGTTCTCAGCCGTGGGGTTGGCCTCCTGCATCTGCTGGAGGGCCGGCAGCAGGTCCTCGAGGGTGGAGATCTCGGGGTAGCCGGCGTCGGCGTACATGTCCCAGCGCACGTAGGCGCCGAACGTGGGCTCGAGCCCCTCGGAGGACTCGGTCGGCAGCAGCGACGACAGCCCGGTGGGCAAGCCGTAGAGGCCGTCGAAGCCGGAGTTGGTGTGCTCGATGGCCTTGTCGAACTGCCCGAGGTTGGTCATCGCGGGGAGGTAGTCCGACATGTCGGCGACGAGGCCGCCCTGGACCAGTTCCTCGAGCTGCTGGCCCTGGTCGATGACGATCAGGTCACCGAGTTCACCGGCCGCCACCCGCGTGTTGTAGAGGGTGTCACCACCGCCCGCCACGTTGGGGGCGATGATGTTGAGCTTCATGTTGAACTTTTCCTTGACGAGGTCCCCGAACCAGCCCTCCTGCACGCCCATGTAGTTGGACAGGCTGCCGAAGACGTCGATGGTGATCTCCTCGGACCACTCCGTCGGGAACTCGCCGGTGGTGGCCGCGGTGCTGTCCTCGCCGCCGCCCTCGGGACCGTCGTCGGCCTCGCCGGGGGTACAGGCCCCGAGCAGGGCCAGTGACAGCAGTGGTGCGACCACGCGCGCCACTGTCTTGGTGAACTTCATTGTTTTCCCTTTCTGGTGGTGGATCGCGGAGCGCAACGTCAGCCCTTGACGGCGCCCAGCATGATGCCCTTCACGAAGAACCTCTGGAAGAGCGGGTAGATGAAGATGATCGGAGCCACGACGATCACCGAGACCGTCATCCGGATGGATGTCGGGGTCTGTGTGGTGGCGGCCGACGCGATGGCGCCGAGGTTGCCGCCCGCATCCTGTGCTGCCTGCGCCAGGCTGCTGGCCTGGTTGATGAACATGTAGAGCAGGTACTGCAGCGTGTACAGGCTCTGGTCCGTGATGTAGAGCAGCGTGTCCTGGAACGAGTTCCACTGCGCCACGGCCGAGAAGATCGCGACGGTGGCCAGGATCGGGGTGGTGTTGGGAAGGATGATCCGGAAGAAGATCTGCAGCACGCTGGCGCCGTCGACCTCGGCGGCCTCCTGCAGCGACTTGGGCATCGACTCGATGTAGGTCTTGACCAGGATGATGTTGAACGGCTGCACGATGAACGGCAGCACGTAGACCCAGAAGTTGTTGGTGAGGCCGAGGTTCTTGATGATGATGAACACCGGGATCAGGCCCGCGTTGAAGTACATCGTGATGATGACCACTCGGTACCAGAACTTGCGCTTCCACATGTGCTCCTGGGTGAACATGAAGCCCAGGAAGGCCGACGCCAGCACCGTCGCGACGGTGCCGATCACGGTGCGCGCCACGCTGACCACGGCGGCCAGCGGGAGCCCGGGCAGGTTGAGCGCCTGCGCGTAGTTGGACAGGTGGAAGCCCTGCGGGAACAGCCGCACCTTGCCGAGCGCCGCGACGTCGTTGGCGCTGACCGAGTTGATGATCAGGTAGTAGAACGGGTACGCGCAGATCAGGGCGAACAGCGCGAAGACCAGGTAGTTGACGATCTTGAACGGGACGTCGCCCGCGGTGCGCTCGAGGTTGGCCGCTCGGGTCCTTGGCATGGGTGGTCTCCTTCCGGTCTCAGACGAGGGATTCGCCGCGGACGCGCTTGGCGATGGCGTTGACTGTCAGGAGCAGCGCCACCGAGATGATGCTCTTGAGCATGCTGATCGCCGTCGCCAGCGAGAGGCTGTTGCCCGTGATGCCGATGTTGTAGACGTAGAGGTCCAGCACCTGGATGTAGGTCTTGTTGAACGCGTTCTGGAACACGTAGTACTGCTCCATGCCGTTGTTGAGGATGTTGGCGATGGACAGCATCAGCAGCACCAGGTAGGTGGGCATGAGCTGCGGGACCGTGATGTACCACATGGTCTGGAAGCGGCCGGCGCCGTCGATGCGGGCCGACTCGTACATCGACGGGTCGATGCCCGAGATGGAGGCGAGGTAGATGATGGCGCCCCAACCGAGGCCCTTCCACACACTCCAGGCCACCATGGTCAACCAGATGTGGGAGTCGGTGTCCAGGAACTTCAGTGGCGCGGTGATCATGCCGGCGTCCAGCAGCACCGTGTTGACCAGGCCGCTGGTGGTGAACAGCGCGAAGGCGATCATGTAGACCAGCACCCAAGAGATGAAGTTGGGCAGCGTGGTGAGCGTCTGGACCAGGTTGCGGAACCACTGCGCGCGGACCTCATTGAGGAACACGGCGAAGGCGAGCGGCAGGATCGACGTCGCGATCCCCAGGAAGCTCATGCCCAGGGTGTTGGCCATCACCTGCAGGATCTGCCTGAGCTGCGTCTCGGAGCCGACGAGCATCTGGAACCACTGCAGCCCGACGAACTCGCTGCCGCCCAGGCCGAGGGCGGGCCGGTAGTCGAAGAGTGCGTAGATCCAGCCGTAGAGGGGGAAGTAGGAGAACAGGAACACGAGCACGAGGAAAGGCACGATGCACAGGAACAGCAGGAACGACTGCTTGCGCCGGCCGGGGGAGGCCTGTCGCTTGCGGCCGCGCTTCTTCTTGGCGGATCCCTCGACCGCCGCGAGGGCCGGGTCGAGGGGGTCCGCGGCGTCGGTGCGCTGGGTCATGGAGGTCATCCGAGGGCGCTTCCGGGTGCGGGCATGGCGGCGTCGGGTCCCAACGGGTGGCGGGCTCGATTCATGCTGCACTCCTTCGTGGTCCCGGCCTCGTCGCCCGGTTGTCGAATCGCTTCGATTGCGAGACTAGACAATTGTTGCTCCCTGTGTCAATAGGGATCCGCGATGTGAGAGAGCGCGATCTTGCGCGGCGGGGGCAGTTGTGGCGGGCGCTGGGGGCGTGTTGTGGGGTGACCCCATCCTGACAGGGGGTCGCGCAGGTTCGACGACCTCCGGCAAGTTGTGTCCGGATTGTTACCGAGAACAGCCGGAGCCGCGGGAACCGCTGGTGGGTTAGTCTCGCTTGCGACGGATTCCGAGCTACCAAGGGGACCTGCTTCAGCGATGGGTGTCATCACTTTCAACCGCCCCAAGCGCGTCACGCCACCGGCGATGCCGCGCGGTGACCTGCTGCTCGAATCGCCCCCGGAGATCCCGCCGCCGACGGCGTCGAAGCCGTTCGGGACGGTGCTGCGGATGCTGCCGATGGTGGCAGGCGGCCTCGCCATGGGCCTGATGTTCATGGGTGGCGGCATGACCGGCCGCGGCCCGCTGGGCGGCATCATCTCCGGCCTCTACGCGGTGTCCATGATGGGCATGATGATGTCCCAGATGGGCCGGGGCAACGACGAGCAGGCGGGCCAGCTGGACGCCAACCGTCGTGACTACTTCCGTTACCTCTCCCAGACGCGGCGCAACTTCGCCAAGACCGCCTCGGAGCAGCGTTCCAGCGTCGCCTACCGGCACCCGGACCCGGACAGCCTCTGGACCGTCGTCGGGGGGGTGCGGATGTGGGAGCGCCGCACCGACGCGGAGGACTTCGGCTCGGTCCGCCTCTCCGTCGGCACCCAGCAGTCCGCCAAGCGGATCACACCGCCCGAGTCGCAGCCGATCGAGGACCTCGAACCGCTGACCACCGGTGCGTTGCGCCGCTTCATCCGCACCCACCGCGTCATCCAGTCGGTGCCGCTGGCCGTTGACCTGCGCGGCTTCCGCGGCATCCGGCTGGTGGGCGACGAGGAGGCCTGCCGTCGGCTCGCGTTCAGCATGGTGGCCCAGTTGGTCACCTGGCACGCGCCCACCGACGTCTCCCTGATGGTGGCCTCCGCGAAGGCGCACCAGGACGCGTGGAGCTGGGTGAAGTGGCTGCCGCACCTGCAGCACCCCACCGAGACCGACGGCGTCGGCTCGCTGCGGATGTTCGCGACCGGCGCGGCGGACCTGTCCCCGATGGCCGTGTCCGCCCAGGCCTCCGACGTCGTCCCCTCGCTGATGGTGGTGGTCTCCGACGGCGTCGAGGGGGTCAACGCGCACCAGTTCGCCACCCCGGCCACCAAGGCCATCACGGTGGAGGTGACCGGCGAGACCGAGCTCCCCAAGCGGCTGGAGCAGGGCGTCGCGGTGTTCGAGGTGCGCGGGGACAGGATCACCCTGCACCGCCGCACCAGCAAGACCCCCCACGCCGTCACCCCGTTCGGGCACCCGGACCAGGTCACGCCCGTCTACGTCGAGATGCTGGCCCGGGCGATGGCCCCCTACCGGATGCCGGTCACGGCCGGTGGTGTCGAGGAGGAGGGCGAGACCCAGGCCGTCGTGTTCGAGCCGCCGAAGGACTACCCGGCCATGCTCGGCGTCGGCGACCCGTTGACCCTCGACGTCCGCCACGCCTGGCGGCCGCGCCCACTGCGCCAGCACCTGCGGATCCCGTTCGGCACCGCCGACGACGGTCGCCCCGTGGAGCTGGACATCAAGGAGTCCGCCCAGGGCGGCATGGGCCCCCACGGCATCTGCATCGGCGCCACCGGCTCGGGCAAGTCGGAGTTCCTGCGCACGCTCGTGCTCGGCCTGGCGATGACGCACTCCACCGAGCAACTCAACTTCATCCTGGTCGACTTCAAGGGCGGTGCGACGTTCCTGGGCCTCGACGGCCTGCCGCACGTGTCCGCGGTGATCACCAACCTCGAAGGCGAGCTCAGCCTCGTGGACCGCATGGCCGACGCCATCGGCGGCGAGCTGGACCGCCGCATGGAGGTGCTGCGCTCCGCCGGCAACTTCAAGAACCGCGAGGACTACGAGAACGCCCGCCAGGCCGGGGCCGACATTCCGCCGATGCCCAGTCTCTTCATCGTCGTCGACGAGTTCTCCGAGCTGCTTGCCGCGCGGCCGGAGTTCATCGACCTGTTCGTGCAGATCGGCCGCGTGGGCCGATCCATCGCGGTGCACCAGCTGCTGGCCTCCCAGAGGCTCGAGGAGAACAAGCTGCGCGGCTTGGACACGTTCCTGTCCTACCGGATCGCGCTGCGCACCTTCTCGCCGGCCGAGTCCCGCACCGTGATCGGTGTTCCCGACGCCTACGAGCTGCCGACGCCGCCCGGCAACGGCTACCTCAAGTTCGACACCACCGGCATGACCCGTTTCAAGGCGGCCTACGTATCCGGCCCCTGGCACGGCAGCCCCAGCGGCCCCGCGGCCGACTCGGGTGACCCGGGCCTGGACGGCCTCGGCCTGCCCGTGGAGTCCAAGGGCTGGGTGCCTCCCGTCCTCGAGTTCACAGCCGACTACGTCGTGCCTGTGAAGGAACCCGAGCCCGAGGAGGAGGTCTTCACCGCCTCGGAGGCCACCGCGGAGGAGACCCGGGCCGAGCCCGCACCCACCTCGGACGAGGATGACGAGGAAGAGGAGGAGACCCTCCTGTCCATCGCGGTCGGCCGGCTGAAGGGCCACGGCTGGCCCTCCCACAAGGTGTGGCTGCCCCCGCTGGACGACCCGCCGACGATGGACCAGCTCCTCGGCGGGGAGCTCGTGGAGCTGGAGGGCCGGGGCCTCACCGTCGAGAACAGGGCCATCCACGGTGCGCTCCGGGCGCCCGTCGGCCTCATCGACAAGCCGCGCCAGCAGCGTCGCGACCCCTGGTGGATCGACTTCTCCGGGTCCGGCGGAAACCTTGCCGTCTCCGGCGGCCCCCAGTCAGGCAAGTCGATGGCGCTGCGAGCCGGAGTCGCGGGACTCGCGCTTACCCACACCCCGCAGGAGGTGGGCTTCTACATCCTGGACTTCGGTGGCGGTGGCCTCACGTCCATGCGCAACCTCGCCCACATCGGTTCCGTCACCGGCCGCCTCGACGTCGACCGCGTGCGCCGCACCGTCGCCGAGATCACCTCGCTGCGATCCGCCCGCGAGCTGCAGTTCGCCGAACTGGGCATCGACTCGATGACCACCTACCGACGGGGCCGCCGCGACGGCTCCATCCCCGCGGACCGGTTCCCCTCCGACGTGTTCCTGGTCATCGACGGCTGGGCCACCCTGAAGACCGAGTTCGAGGCCATCGAGCCCCAGGTCCAGGCCCTCGCCAACGGCGGGCTGGGCTTCGGCATCCACATCTGGGTGGCCGCCGCCAAGCTGTCGGAGATCCGGGCCGCCACGAAGGACGCGCTACAGAGCAAGATCGAGCTCAAGCTCGGTGACGCCTTCGACTCGGAGATCGACCGCAAGATCCAGGCCATCATCCCGACGGGACGGCCCGGCCGCGGCATCACCCACGGTGGGCTGCACACGCTCGTCGCGCTGCCCCGGATCGATGGCGTGGAGGACGCCACCGACGTCTCCGCCGGTCAGCGCGGCTTCATCAACGCGGTCAACGCCGCGTGGAAGGGCCCGCGGGCGGCCGAGGTCCGGATGCTGCCCGAGCAGCTCAGCCTGCGCGAGGCGCTGCCGGAGATCAGCAACAACGGCGACCGCACCATCCCGTACGGCATCGACGAGCTGGAGCTCGCTCCGGTGGTGCTGGACCCGATGAACGAGCCGCACCTGGCGATCTTCGGTGCGCCCGAGTGCGGCAAGTCCAACCTGCTGCGCACCATCGTCCACGGCATCACCCAGCGCTACACGCCAAAGGAAGCCAAGATCATCATCGTCGACTACCGACGCTCGCTGCTGGGGGAGATCGAGTCCGAGCACCTCATCGGCTACTACCCGTCCGCCTCTGCTGCCGCGCCCATGCTGCAGCAGGCCGCCGAGGCCGTCCGCGCCCGCCTCCCGGGGCCCGACGTGACGCAGCAGCAGCTGCGTGACCGCTCCTGGTGGACCGGCTCCGAGATGTTCGTGATCGTCGACGACTACGAGCTGGTGGCCACCCAGTCCGGCAACCCCATGGCCCCGTTCGGTGACCTGATCAACCAGGCCGGCGACATCGGCCTGCACATCATCCTCGCCCGGGGCATGGGTGGCGCCGGACGTGCCGCCTTCGGCGACCCGCTGATCACCAAGATGAAGGAGTCGGTGAACCCCGGCCTGATCATGAGCGGCACCAAGGACGAGGGTGCGCTCTGGTCCGACGTGAAGCCCTCGCCGATGCCGCCCGGTCGCGGCACGCTGATCACCCGCACGTTCAAGGGACTGATCCAGACCGCGATCTACGACCGCGAGTCCCCGAACAACCCCTCGCCGGAGCCCGCCAGCGCCGCCGCTGAGTGACGGCCGCGCCGTCGCGCTGGGGCACGGGGACGCCGCCGGGCGAGGTCGGGCCTCAATCTCACGAAACGCCCGCCCTATCCGTTGACGCCCGCCCAGTACGACGGGCGTCAACGGATAAGGCGGGCGTTTGCAGTCGGGGCGACGATGGGGGGCAGCGGCGCGGTCGGTGTCGGCCCCGCGGTGGTCAGCGGGTGGCGCGGTTGCGCTTCACGGCGGCAGGCACGGTGAACGCGACCACGAGCCCCAGGCCCGTGACCAGCAGTGCGCCCACGCCGATGCCGACGCCGATGTAGGCCGGCACCATGTCGGGCTTCGGAGGGTCGGGCAGCGTGACGTTGGTGTTGGTGGAGGCGTCGGCGCCGGGGTTGGGCTCTTGGGGGCGGGCCACCCCGGTCAGGGCGCGCATCGGGTTGACGATGCCGTAGCCGATCCGGCTGTCGGGGATGGCGTTCGGCGGCGGGTCGGCGGTCACCTGCAGCCGCTGCTTCACCTGTTCCGGGGTCAGGTCCGGGTAGGCCTCCAGCAGCAGCGCGACGACGCCGCTCACGATGGGGGCGGCGAACGAGGTGCCGACGATGCCGCTCTCGTAGGCCTGGTTCGAGTAGGGCGCGTTCTGCCGCGGCTGGGAGGGCAGCAGCGCCATCAGGTCCGCCCCGGGGGCGCCCACGGAGACGGTCTGCCACGGGTAGCTCATCGGGTGCGGCGCGTCCGTGCGGTCCACCATTCCCACGGAGATCACGCCGTCGAACGATGCGGGGTAGGGGGCGCCGCTGATGCCCTGGTCCGCGTTCCCGGCGGCGGCCACGACGACGATGCCCGCCGCCAGCGCCTCCGCCACGGCCGCCCGGTACTCGGGGATCAGCGGGTCCGCCCCGCCCGCGGCCTGGGACAGGTTGATGATGTCGACGTCCTCCGCGATGGCGTTGCGGACGGCCTCGATGGTGGCGTCGAGCTTGTCGTTCTCACCGTCGGTGGAGGACTCGCCACCCGAGGTGGAAAGCACCCGGTAGGAGATGATGCTTGCGTCGGGGGCGACCCCGGAGAAGTCGGTGCGCACGTCGTAGGGCTGCCCGCCGGAGCGGCCGGCGGCGATCAGGGAGGCCACCTTGGTGCCGTGGTCGCAGTCGGCGCCGCCGGCTTCGGTGTCCTTCGTGGACAGGCCGCCGAGGTAGTCGTAGGTCCGCACGCGTGAGCCGTCGAAGAAGGGACTGCCCTGCGGGGACATCCCGGTGTCGATGACGGCGACGGTGATGCCCTTTCCGGTGGCGATCTCCCAGGCCTCGGTCATGTTCAGCCGCTCCAGGTGCCAGGCCTGGGTCACCTGGGCGTCGTTGGTCGGGGCGTAGGAGCGGCACTCCTCGGAGCGGAAGGGCGACAGCTCCGGCTTGGCGGCCGCGTTGCCCACCAACTGGGATGCGAGCACCACGCCGGCCATGGTGGCGGCGACGATTCTTCCCAGGACTCGCTTCACGCACGCCAGAATATCCGGCCACGGTCCAGTGCCCCCATCAGCGTGTGCCATATCGTGGGGGAGTGCTCGGATACTTCGGCCCCGCGGGGACCTTCACACATCAGGCGTTGCTCACCATCACCGACGAGGAGGCCATGCCCTTCGCCAGCGTCCCGGAGGCGCTTGATGCGGTCCGCGAGGGACAGGTGGCCGGAGCCGTGGTCCCGATCGAGAACTCCGTGGAGGGCGGCGTCACCGCGACGCTGGACAAGCTCGGCAACGGCGCCCCGCTGCGGATCGTCGGCGAGGTGGTGATCCCGGTGGAGTTCGGACTCTACGTCCGGGAGGGGACCAAGCTCGACGACGTCCGCAACGTCCTCACGCACGGGCACGCCGCCGCCCAGTGCCGCGACTGGCTCGCGCTGATGCTGCCCGAGGCCACCGTCGTGGAGGCCGGCTCCACCGCCGGCGCCGCCAAGGAGGTCTCCGACCCGCACTCCCGGCACGACGCCGCCGTCTGCGCCCGCGTCGCCGGCGAGATGTACGGGTTGAGCGAACTGGTCCACGGCATCGAGGACAACCCCGGCGCCGTCACCCGGTTCGTGCACGTCGCCCAGCCCGGCCCGCTGCCCGCGCGCACCGGCGCGGACAAGACGACGCTGGTGGCCTACATGCGCGAGGACCACTCCGGTGCGCTGCTTGAGATCCTCGAGCAGTTCGCCGGCCGCGGCGTGAACCTGACCCGGATCGAGTCCCGGCCCACCAAGACGTTCCTGGGCAGCTACTGCTTCAACATCGACGCGGAGGGCCACCTGCACGACAAGCGGATGGCCGAGACCCTGATGGGGCTGCACCGGATCTGCCGCGAGGTCATCTTCCTGGGCAGTTACCCCCGCGCGGACAAGCAGGAGCCCAGCCTGCCCCGCGGCTTCGACGACAAGTCCTTCGCCGAGGCCTCCGCCTGGCTGGCCTCCCTCGAGGACGGGACCGCTTCGCGGGCTGACTAGCATGGCGGGCATGTCCCGCCTGCTGTCCGTGTGCGTCGTCCGCCAGCTCCTGCCCGACCCGGGCTTGGTGGGGGTGACGGCCATCGACAAGGGCCCGGTCGACGGACCCGTCAAGGTGGGCCCGTACGGCCTCTACGCCGACGTGCAGGCAGACCGCAAGCACCACGGCGGCCTGGACAAGGCGCTCTACGCCTACGCGCAGGAGGACGCCGAGTACTGGGAGGCCCGGCTGGGGCGCGAGCTCGCACCGGGGTTCTTCGGGGAGAACCTGCGAACCGAGGGCATCGACGTCAACGCCGCCCGGGTCGGGGAGGTCTGGCGGATCGGGGAACAGGTGCGCGTGGAGGTCACGATGCCCCGCACGCCCTGCCAGACCTTCGCCCGTTGGGTGGGTGGCGACGACGCCCGCGGCTGGGTGAAGCGGTTCTCCGACGCGCGCCGGCTGGGGCCTTACTTGAGGGTCCTCGACAAGGGCCGCATCCAGGCGGGCGACCCCATCGTGATGGAGCACCGCCCCGGCGACGCGCCGACCATCATCGACGTCTACCGGGGTCCGTAGGCGCAAGTTTTCAGCAAGGAATTTCGTTGGGAGTGAACGTCGGTGTAGGCTCCCGAGGATGCTTGGGACCCCACCGTTGGCGCTGAATGCCCGCGAAAGGGCCGCCCTCGCGGCAAACTGGGTCCTGGTGTTGTGGCCCGCAACGCCAATGCCCGACTCGTTGTTGCGTCGGCGAAACCAAGCCGCCTGAAGTAGAAGAGAAAGAACCGAACCCTTGGTCAAGTATCTGGTCCGCCGATTCCTCGGCTGGTTGCTGATGATCGTCGTCGCAACCAACCTCACCTACTTCCTCGCATGGGGCTACCTGGATCCGCGCAGCAACTACGTCGGCCGTCGGCCCCCGCTGAGCGAGCAGCAGATCGTGCAGCAGCTCCTGCCCCGCAACCTCAGTGACACCGTGCCGATCTGGGAGCGCTGGTGGAACTGGATCACCGCCATCGTGACCCGCTGGGACTGGGGGGTGAGCCCCGTCGGCCAGGTGGTCAACGAGCAGGTGGCCTTCCGGATGTGGATCAGTGCCGAGCTGGTGCTGGGTGCCACGATCATCACCACCGTCCTCGGCATCGCGCTCGGCGTCTACACGGCCTCGCGCCAGTACCGCCTGGCGGACCGCATCGGCCAGGCCACGTCGATCGTGACCATGAACATCAACATCGTGGTGGCGGCACTCGGCATCGTGCTGCTGGCCATCGCCCTGAACGACGCCGTCGGCATGCGGATCTTCTACGTCACCGGATCCAGTTCCAGAGGGGTGGAGGGGTTCTTCCCGAAGGTCATCGACGTCCTGCAGCACCTGACGTTGCCGACGCTGGCGCTGGTGCTGATCGGCTACTCCGGCATCCACTTCCTGCAGCGCTCCCTGCTGCTGGACAACATCAAGGCCGACTACGTCCGCACCGCCCGCGCCAAGGGCCTCACCAAGCAGCAGGCCATCCGCCGGCATGCGCTGCGGACCTCGCTGATCCCGGTGGCCACCCAGGTGGCCTTCACCATCCCCACGGTCTTCACCGGTGCGGTGCTGACCGAGACGATCTTCGCGTGGAACGGAATGGGCCGCTACTTCATCGAGACCATCTCCAACAACGACATCCACGGCACCGTCGCCATCGCGGCATTCGGCGCCTTCCTGACCGCGATCGGCGCGCTGCTGGCCGACATCGCCGTCGTCGTCCTGGACCCCCGAGTGAGGGTGAGCTGACACATGTCCGACATGATCGACCCCCAGGTCCACGAGGAAGCCCTCGAGTTCGAGCCTGGCAACGAGCCCGGCTCCCGCAAGCGCCTGTCCAAGTGGACGCTGTACACGCGCCGCTTCCTGCGCAACAAGCCCGCCGTGGGCGGCATCTTCATCTTCGTGCTGCTCGTGCTGTTCGCGATCGTCGGCCCGATGATGACCCCCTACGACCACGTCGAGATGGACTTCCTGAACCTGTCCACCGGCCCCTCGTCGGAGCACTGGTTCGGCACCAACGCCTCGGGCAACGACAACTTCGCCCAGGTCGCCATCGGCCTGCAGCGCTCGCTCATGATCGCCGTGGTGGTCTCCGTCGGCGTGACGGCCCTCTCCGCGATCATCGGCACGGCGGCGGCCTACTTCGGCGGCTGGACCGAGCGGCTCATCCTGCTCGTGATCCACTTCCTGATGGTGGTCCCCAGCTTCCTGATCCTCGCGATGATCTCCAACGACTCCGGCGGCGACTGGCGCGTGATCGCCTTCCTGATGATCTTCGTCGGCTGGTTCTTCCCGGCCCGAGTCATCTGGACCATGGCACTGTCCCTGCGTGAACGCGAGTACGTCCATGCCGCCCGTTACATGGGCGTGCGCGGCTTCCGCATCGTGCTGCGCCACCTGCTGCCGAACATCGGCTCGCTGCTGGTGATCAACTTCACCCTCGGCATCGTCTCCGCGGTCATGACCGAGACCGGCCTGTCGTTCCTCGGGTTCGGCGTGAAGATCCCCGACGTCTCGCTGGGTGCCCTGATCGGCTCGGGTGCGAACACCATCACGAGTGCCCCGTGGCTGTTCTACTTCCCGGCTGCCGCGCTGACCCTGCTGACCGTCTCCATGGCGCTGGTCGCCGACGGCCTGCGTGACGCCCTCGATCCCACCTCTGCCGCAGGAGGCCGTGCATGAGCCCCGTCCTGTCCGTCAAGGACCTGAAGGTCAGCTTCCCGAGTGAGGCCGGCCGGGTCGACGCCGTGCGCGGCGTCACCTTCGACCTCGAGGAGGGCAAGACCCTCGGCATCGTCGGTGAGTCCGGCTCCGGCAAGTCCGTCACGTCGCTGGCCATCATGGGCCTGCTCGACGACAACGCCAAGATCACCGGATCCATCGTCTACGACGGGATGGAACTGCTCGGCAAGTCCGACAAGCAGCTCTCCGCCATCCGCGGCAACGGCATGTCGATGATCTTCCAGGACCCGTTGACCTCGCTGACCCCGGTGTTCACCATCGGCGACCAGCTCATCGAGACGCTCACCGTGCACCGCAAGATGAGCAAGCAGGAGTCCTGGGCTCGTTCGGTGGAACTGCTGCAGGCCGTCGGCATCCCGCACCCCGAGAAGCGGATGAAGTCCTTCCCGCACGAGTTCTCCGGCGGCATGCGCCAGCGTGTCGTGATCGCCATCGCGATGGCGAACAACCCGAAGCTGATCATCGCCGACGAGCCCACCACGGCCCTCGACGTCACCATCCAGGCGCAGGTCCTCGACGTGGCGCAGAAGGCGCAGGACGAGACCGGCGCCGCCATGATCATGATCACCCACGACATGGGGGTGGTGGCCCGCACCGCCGACGACGTCCTGGTGATGTACGCCGGCAAGCCCGTCGAGATGGCTCCGGCCCACGAACTGTTCCACAAGACCCGCATGCCCTACTCCATCGGACTCCTCGGCGCCATCCCGCGCGTGGACAAGAAGGAGAAGGAGCCGCTGATCCCGATCCAGGGCAACCCGCCGCTGCTGATCGGCCTGCCGGACGAGTGCCCGTTCGCGGACCGCTGCCCGATCGCGCTGCCCGAGTGTCGCGCCGCGGAGCCGGCGCTCCTGCCGGTGGCCACCGGTGGCGCCGGGACCCACCTGGCCGCGTGCATCCGCGCGAACGAGATCTCCGACGGCGGCCGCATCGGCGACGGGACGGTCTACCCGATCCCGGAGCGGTTGGAGAGCGAACTCACCCGCACCCCCCGCGAGGAACGCCCCGTGGTGCTCGAGGTGAAGAACCTCACCAAGACGTTCCCGCTGCTCAAGGGCGCGTTCCTGAAGCGCAAGGTGGGCGAGGTGCACGCCGTCAAGGGCGTCAGCTTCGACGTACGCGAGGGCGAGACCATGGCCATCGTGGGCGAGTCCGGCAGTGGCAAGACCACCACGCTGCTGCAGATCATGGACTTCGAGAAGCAGGCCGACGGCGACATCATCATCGCCGGCACCAGCGTCAACGAGCTCAGGGGCGGCAAGCAGGAGCGCCTCCTGCGCCGTGACATCCAGATCGTGTTCCAGGACCCGATGGGGGCCCTCGACCCGCGCATGACCGTCGCCGACATCATCGCGGAGCCGATGCACGCCATCGGGACCAACCGCGCCGAGGCCAACCGTCGCGTCGACGAACTGATGGACCTCGTCGGCCTCGACCCGGCCCACAGCGACCGGTTCCCGCAGGCGTTCTCCGGCGGCCAGCGGCAGCGCATCGGCATCGCTCGGGCGCTGTCCACCAACCCGAAGCTGATCGCGCTCGACGAGCCCGTCTCCGCACTCGACGTGTCCATCCAGGCCGGTGTCATCAACCTGCTGGACGAGCTGAAGGTCAAGCTGGGCGTGTCCTACCTCTTCGTGGCCCACGACCTCTCCGTGGTGCGGCACATCGCGGACCGGGTGGCCGTCATGTACAAGGGCGACTTCGTGGAGCACGGCGACGTCGACGAGGTCTTCGACAACCCGAAGCACCCCTACACCCAGTCGCTGCTGTCCGCCATTCCGGTGCCGGACCCGGACATCGAGCGCGGCCGGGAACGGATCATTTTCGACCCGGACAACATCTGAGTCACGTCTGCGAGCGGCGCCCGTCCCGATCCCGGGGCGGGCGTCGCCCCTATTCAGGGGCCACAATGGGGCAGAAATCCACGCCTACGATCACCGTCCGATAACAGTTTTCCTCGATGCCCCCAAATAGTTCGAGATGTGGACAGGTTGCGAACTATGCTCCCGGTCATGACATGCGCCGAAAGGCGAAAGGAGCAAAATGAAGCAGCCAAAGCTGCTGAGGGCCGTTGCCCTCAGCGCCGCCGCAGTTCTGGCACTGAGTGCCTGCGGTAGCGACGAACCCACTGACGAGACCACTGGCGAGCCCGAAGAGACCGCCACCTCCACCGAGGAGACCCCCACCGACGGCGCCACCGACGAGGGCGAGGGTGAAGGCGAGGGCGAAGGCGAAAGCGTTGCCGCTGCCGACTACAACCCGCAGCCCCGCGAGGCTCTCGCGCAGGGCGGCGTGGTCAACTTCCCGATCAACGAGGTCCCGGCCCAGCTGAACCCGTTCAACTCCGACGGTTCGGCCGACACCGCACGCATCGCTGCGTGGTACCAGCCGCAGGTCCTCCTGCAGGAGCCCGACGGCACCCCCTACAAGCACGACGCCTACCTCGACGAGTGGACCAACGAGATCGTCGACGGCAACACCGTGCTGACCTTCACGTTCACCGAAGAGGCCACGTGGAACGACGGCACCCCGATGGACTGGACCGCCATCGACGCCACCTGGAAGGCGAACCGCTCCAACGACGAGGGCTTCAACCCGAACGCCACCGACGGCTACAAGGCCATCGCCTCCGTCGAGCAGGGTGACACCCCGAAGACCGCCATCGTCACCTTCGACGGTGAGTTCGCATGGCCGCAGATGCCGTTCCTGACCGGCATCCTGCACCCCGCCGTGAACACCCCCGAGATCTTCAACGAGGGCTACATCGACGAGCTGCACCCCGAGTGGGGCGCCGGCCCGTACAAGGTCAAGGAGTTCGACCCGAACACCGACTTCGTCTCCTTCGAGCCGAACGACAAGTGGTGGGGCGACGAGCCGATGCTCGACGAGGTCACCTTCCGCGGCATGGAGGCATCCGCCTCGATCAACGCGTTCCTCAACGGTGAGATCGACATCGTCGGCACCGGCACCAAGGACCGCCTGGCCCAGGTGGCGGACATGGAGGGCGTCGTCACCTACCGCGCCCAGCAGACCGCCAACACCCTGATCCAGGTGGACGCCGACAAGCCGCAGTTCGCCGACATCAACGTCCGCAAGGCCTTCTTCATGGGCATCAACGTCGAGCAGCAGAAGCAGATCGCCTGGAACGGCCTCGACTACACCGAGCCCCCGGCCGGTTCGTTCACGCTGTTCTCGTTCCAGCCCGGCTTCAGCAACTCGCTGGAGAACGCCGGCCTGTCCTACGACGTCGAGGGCGCCAACGCCCTCCTCGACGAGGCCGGCTGGACCCTCGGTGACGACGGCATCCGTGAGAAGGACGGCGAGAAGCTGTCGGTCGTCTACCCGATCTTCTCCGACGACCCGACGCAGGAAGCCCTCGCGAAGGCCCTCCAGGCCCAGCAGAAGGCCATCGGCATCGACGTCCAGATCGACGTGCGTGCATCGTCCGACTTCTCGAACGACTACACCACGAAGAACTGGGACGTCGTCGGCCTGCGCTTCACCTCCTCCGACCCGTTCGGTGCCGCCTGGTTCTGCCAGCTGTACTGCTCGGACTCCGGCCTGAACCTCTCGGGCACCGGAACCCCGGAGATCGACGAGCGCATCCACAACGAGCTGGAGACCCTGCCCACCGCCGAGGAGCAGACCGCCAAGGCGATGGAGATGGAGGCGGAGATCTTCGCCGAGACCTGGGGCATCATCCCGCTGTACAACGGCCCGTCGATCTCGACGGCCAAGGAGGGTCTGGCCAACCTGACCCCCGAGCCCTACGTGGGCCTGGATCTCTTCGGCGTCCAGCCGGTTGAGAACGTTGGTTGGGAGGCCTGAGGCTAGTTCCTCGGACTGAACCCGGAAGCGGGGCCGGTGGTTTCGACCACCGGCCCCGCTTCTCGTTCTTCCATGCCCCGAAGTTCCCCACCCCAGTTGCCCTGAGGTTCCTCATCTCCGGTTGCCCTGAGGTTTCCCACCCCCCGAGTTGCCCTGAGGTGCGAGCGGCAGCGAGCCTCGAAGGGCGCCCCCGCGGGCACCCGACGCCCAGCGCAGCCGACGGGTCAGCGCGGCAGCCGCAGGCTGAGCGCCCCGGGCAGGACCTCGAAGTCGAGGACGCTCGCGGTGCCGATGACGTCGCCGTCGAGCTGGTAGAGCTGCTCGGTCTCCAGCTGGATGCGCACCCGCCGGCCGGTGGCGCGCACCAGGGATTCGGGTTCACGGGTCCGGGTGATCACCGCCGAGGCCATCTGCGTCAGCTCGAGGCGGGTGGTTGGGGAGGCGACGAGCACGTCGAGGATGCCGTCGTTGGCGCTCGCCTCGGGAACGAGGGTGAGCCCGGCCTGCAGGTCGGAGACGTTGCACACCATCGTCAGTGAGGCGTCGGCGCGGATGGGGTCGCCGTCGTCGATGGTGACCGTCGTGGCCATCGGGTTCACCTTGATGTGGTTGAGGGCGGCGGCCACGTAGGCGCCCACGCCGATCTGCTTCTTGAGCTCCTCGTCGGTGTCGTTCAGCACCGCCGCGTCGGCACCGACCCCGCACATCACGACGGCATGGTCGTCCTCGCGGCCGGACGTGCGCACGCACAACACGTCGATCTCTCCGTTGCGGCCGTCCAACGCGATGTCCAGGGCGCGGTCCAGGTCGCTGGGGATGCCCATGTTCCCGGCCAGCAGGTTCCCGGTGCCCGACGGGAGGATTGCCAGGACCGCGTCGGTGCCGGCCAGGGCCCCGCACACGATCCGCACGGTGCCGTCGCCGCCGGCCACGAGGATCAGGTCCGGTTCACCTGCGAGCGCCTCCCGCGCCATCGCGCGGCCGGAGTCGTCGACGGTGGTGGACAGCCACACGGGCGGCTCCCAGCCGCGCTCCGAGAGACGTCGCTCCACCAGGTCCTTGAAGATGGTCTGGTCTATCACCTTGGTGGGGTTGAAGATGACGACGGCGCGGCGGCCAGTGCCGTCGGCGAGTGCACCGCGAGGTTGTTGGACACCGCAGACGAGGCACGCCAGCGATGCGGTCAGGCCGCCCAGCAGGGCGCCGCCGACGACGTCGCTGACGTGGTGCGCGCCCATCAGCACCCGGTCCGCGGCCAGGACCGCAACGGCCAGCGGCCCGCAGATGCGCGCGGCCAGCACCGTCGCCGGACTACGGCGAGCGACGGTCACCACCACCACGACGAGGATCGCGGCTGCCGTGACCGCGGCCAGGTGCCCCGACGGGTACGACCACCCCTGCTGGGTGATCATGTGGTCATACGGTGACTCGGGGCGCTGGCGTGCCACGAGTTCCTTGGCCAGCGCTGTCGCACCGAACGTCAGTGCGACGCACAGCGCCAGGGCGGCGGCCAGGCCCGTGAGCCGGCGTCGCGCGGCCCAGAAGGCCAGGCCGAGCATGACGGTGAAGACCAGCACGGGGGTCGTGAAGATCGACACGGCTGAGCCGATCTGACCCAGCCAGTGCTGTGGCGGCGGCGGTTCCCACGGCCACAGCGAGTCCAGGGAGCCGAGGTTCGGCAGCAGCGCGGTCCACGCGATGAACGCCACGGCGAAGGCAGCGGCGAAGCCAATCGTGAACCGCGCCCGGTGCCAGTTGTTCATGCTTGATTCTCGCACTGAGTAGGCTAAGCCGCATGATCGATCCGAAGTGGCTGCGCAACAACCCTGACCTCGTCCGTCGCTCGCAGGAAGCGCGCGGCGAGTCCGTCGAGATCGTCGACGAACTGCTCTCCGCCGACGAGGCGCGCCGCTCCGGGATCGCCGCCTACGAGTCGCTGCGCGCCCAGCAGAAGGAGCTCGGCAAGTCGGTGGCGAGGGCGCAGGGCGAGGAGAAGGCGGAGCTGCTGGTGCGCACCAAGCAACTGGCAGCGGACGTCAAGACCGCGCAGGCGGCCTCCGATGCAGCCGGTGAGCGCTTCGACGAGCTCATGGCGCAGGTGGGCAACATCGTCCTCGACGGCGTCCCGCGCGGCGGTGAGGACGAGGGCACCATCATCGAGACCGTCGGCACGCCCAGGGACTTCGCGGCGGAGGGCTTCGAGCCGCGCGACCACCTGGAGATCGGCGAGCTGCTCGGCGCCATCGACATGGAGCGCGGCACCAAGATCTCGGGCTCGCGGTTCTACGTGCTCACCGGGGTGGGCGCCCAGCTGGAGTTCGCGCTGCTGAACCTCGCCATGGCGAAGGCGACGGAGTGGGGCTTCACGCAGATGATCCCGCCGGCGCTGGTGAAGCCGTCGGCGATGGCCGGCACCGGCTTCCTCGGCCAGGCCGCGCAGGACGTCTACCACCTGCCCGACGACGACCTCTACCTGGTGGGGACCTCCGAGGTAGCCCTGGCCGCCTACCACTCGGACGAGATCCTGGAGGCGGACACCCTGCCGCGCCAGTACGCCGCGTTCAGCCCCTGCTTCCGGCGCGAGGCCGGCTCGCACGGCCGCGACACCCGCGGCATCTTCCGCGTCCACTGGTTCGACAAGGTGGAGATGTTCGTCCACTGCCGCCCCGAGGACGCCGAGGAGTGGCACCAGAAGCTGCTCGGGTTCGAGAAGGAGTTCATCAGCGCCCTCGAGGTCCCGTTCCAGGTGCTCGACGTCGCCTCGGGCGACCTCGGCCTGTCCGCCGCCCGCAAGTACGACTGCTACGCCTGGCTGCCCACCCAGCAGCGCTACCGCGAGATCACCTCCACCTCGAACTGCACCCAGTTCCAGGCCCGCCGCCTCGGCATCCGCTACCGCGGCGAGAACGGCACCGAGCCGGTGGCGACGCTGAACGGCACCCTGTCCGCGATGACCCGGATGATCATCATGCTGCTTGAGAACCACCAGCAGGCCGACGGCTCGGTCCGGGTCCCGGAGGCGCTGCGCCCCTACCTCGGAGGGCTCGAGTTCCTCACCGTCGCCGCATGAGCTTCACGCCCAAACTGGTGGCCCTGGACATCGACGGCACCCTCGTCGACGCCACCGGACGCATGCCCGAGGACCTGCGCGCCGCCGTGCGCGCCATCGCCGACGGCGGGGTCCCCGTCGTGCTGTCCACGGGACGCTCCTGGCTGGCGACGGAGCCCATCGCCGAACACATCGGCCTGCCGCCGCAGTTCTCCGTCGTCTCCAACGGTGCGATGGTGGTGCACAGCCCGCCGCTGGAGATCGTGTTCGAGGAGCGCTTCGACCCGGCGCCCACGCTCGCAAAGGTGGCCCAGCGCGTGCCCAAGGCGCGCATCGCGGTCCAGGACGGCCTGCACTGGCGGGTCAGCCAGGAGTTCCCGGAGGGGGAGTTGCAGGGCGAGGTGGTGGTGGAACCGCTGGCGGAGTTGTCGTCGCGCCCCGTATCGCGCATCGTGATCCGGGACCCCGACAGCACCGACGAGGACTTCCTCGCCCAGGTGGGCGACCTCGGCCTCCACGAGGTCTCCTACTTCATCGGCTGGTCCGCCTGGCTCGACATCGCCCCGGAAGGGGTGGACAAGGCCCACGGCCTGCAGCGCGTGGTGGACGAACTCGGAATCGCCCCGGCCGAGGTGCTGGCCATCGGTGACGGCCGCAACGACCACGAGATGCTCACGTGGGCGGGCCGCGGCGTCGCCATGGGGGACGCCGCCGAGGAGACGCAGGCCGTGGCCGACCACGTCACGGGTCGCTTCGACGACGGCGGCACCCTGGCCGAACTCAGCCGCTGGTTCTGACCCCGGACGAAACGGACCCCCGAGCCCATCCGGCTCGGGGGTCTGTCGTTCTGCGGGGGTCTGGGGTCAGGCAGCGGCGCTCCGGCGGCTGCCGTGCACGACGTCGGCCGCAACTTCCATGACCTCTTGGGGGGTCACGGTGCGGGTGTCGCTCTGGCGGACGGGAAGGCCCTCGCGCTCGATGCGGCGGAGGTGGCGCTTCACCGTCGAGACGGAGCAGCCGACGCGGGCGGCGATGGCGCTCAGTGGCTCGGTGGGGTTGGCCATGCGGAGGCGGTGGATCTCGGCGCGGTCGAACTGGCGGCCGGAGGTCACGCCTGCGTAGGAGTCGAAGTCGTCGTCGTCGAGGCTGACCCCGAGTCGGGCGCGGATCTCCTGGCGCTGGCGCTTGGTGGTGCCGGCGACGAAGCCCGTCACGTCGAACTTGGTGACGGCGTCGGTGAGGCACTGGGCCTGCAGGGGGCACTCGGCGCACATCTTCTCGGCCTGGGTGCGCAGCATCGCCTGCTCGCGCCGGTTGGCCTGGCTGCTGACGCTCTGGGTCTCGTCCAGAAGCGGGTGCAGGTAGATGTTGCTGAACTCAACGCACGCGGTGGTCTGCTGGTCCGTGTCGACTGTCACTAGAGGCTCCCTTCCATCCCCCGAGCTTCCTTCGAGGGCCTGATTGGACTGTCTATATCCAGAGTGACGGAAGTCGGATGCGATGGGCAGACGAAATCGTGGGGGCAACTACCCGTCTTGATTGGGTACTCATTACCCATGGATTTAGGTACGGGTACTCATTGGAGGGTGTGTCGCAGACTGGCTCCCGACAAGGGCAGATGTTCACCTTGCGTTCACCTTCGGGCCACAGTACCTAGTCAGGGGGTCATCGATGGTCCTTGATGTCGGGTATTTCTCCGAGTCATGTCCGCCGCCGGGTACTCACCCGGTTCCCGGCCCCTGGGTACCCACCCGTCGGGCTGGTCCTGGCTAGTAGATTCGACGAGGCAACGAAATCTGTCATCGAAGAGGAGACTCACATGGAGTACCGCAAGCTCGGCAACTCGGGGTTCAAGATCAGCGCAGTCACCTACGGCAACTGGCTCACGCATGCCTCGCAGGTCGAGAACGAGCGGGCCCACGCCTGCGTGCGGGCCGCGCTCGACGCCGGCATCACCACCTTCGACACCGCGGACACCTACGCCAACACCGCCGCCGAGGTGGTGCTGGGCGAGGCCCTGAAGGGGCAGCGCCGCGAGTCGCTGGAGATCATGACCAAGGTCTACTTCCCGACCGGCCCCAAGGGCCCCAACGACACCGGCCTGTCCCGCAAGCACATCCGCGACAGCATCAACGGGTCCCTCACCCGCCTGCAGACCGACTACGTCGACGTCTACCAGGCCCACCGCTTCGACGTCGAGACCCCGCTCGAGGAGACGATGCAGGCCTTCGCCGACGTCGTGCGCCAGGGCAAGGCGCTCTACATCGGCGTCAGCGAGTGGACCGCGGACCAGTTGCGCGCCGGCCACGCCCTGGCCGCAGACCTGGGCATCCAGCTCATCAGCAACCAGCCGCAGTACTCCATGCTGTGGCGCGTCATCGAGGGCGAGGTGGTCCCGGCGTCGGAGGAACTGGGCATCTCGCAGGTGGTCTGGTCCCCGGTGGCGCAGGGCGTCCTGACCGGCAAGTACCTCCCGGGACAGCCGGTCCCCGAGGGCAGCCGCGCCACTGACTCCAAGGGCGGCCAGAACATGATCTCCCGTTGGATGCGCGACGACGTCCTCACCGCCGTCCAGGGCCTGAAGCCGATCGCGGACGACCTGGGCCTCACCATGGCGCAGCTGGCCGTCGCCTGGGTGCTGTCCAACCCCAACGTCGCCACCGCCATCATCGGGGCGTCGCGGCCGGAGCAGATCGCGCCCAGCGCCGAGGTCAGCGGCACGACGCTGGACGCGGACGTGCTGGCGCGCATCGACGGAGTCCTGGGTGACCTCGTGGAGCGCGACCCGGCCAAGACCACCGTCCCGGAGGGCCGGCTGAGCTGAATTCCGGCCCGGGTCGGACCTCCGGGCCGGGGTCACGCCCGGGTGCCCCGGGGCGGTGGTGACGAGAGCCGACGACACGCCGAGGGACTGGCCTCCAGCGCAGGTCAAGCGGCGTGTCGGTGGAGGTGGTCACCAAGCGCTCCAGGCCCCCGCAGATGAGACTCGGCCGACACCGCGGCCGTGGCCGTCCTTGAGGATGATCGGGGGCGCGAGTGTTGTCAACGGACCGTGCGGTGTTGTCACGCTCCCTATCGGTGTTGCCACTTGCGTGGTTGGTGTTGGCAGATCGTCCGTTACGGTGGCTCCGCGGCCGCTCCCACCGTTGGGATGGGCGGGTGAGTACAGCAGAGGTGATGGCAGCCGCCCGGGGCGTGGTTCGGATGAAGGACCATCGCAGCCTCCGAACCAGCTTCTGGCGAAACCTGAAGTCGGGGAGGCTGGTGCAGGCGCTGCCGGGAATCGCGATGGTAAGGGAGTTGGCCGAGGACCCGCGTGCGTGGATCCGGGCCGTCAACCTCTGGAACCCGAATGCGGTGATCGCGGGATGCGCCGCGGCGAGCATCACTTTCGACACTGAGATCCCGCTCACCACCGTCAGCGTCCACGTGAAGGATCGGATCGACGATCGTGGACCACTGCGATTCATCGCCGGCCAACCGGATTCGGACCTGCTCGAGTGGAAGGACGGAATCCAGGTCACCGGGCCGGAGGCCACCGCGCTCACGGCCGGACTCGAGGGACAGCTACGTCCCGGCACTGAGGCCCTGCGTCTGGGTGTCACGACTCCTGGGAAGATCCTGGATGCCGCAGAGGGGTGGACACTGCGCAGCAGGCGGGCGGCGCGTGCCGTGGCCCTCGACCTCAGCGGCAACCCATGGTCGCCGGCGGAGGTGGACTTCCACCGGTTGCTCCGCAAGGCAGGCATCCAGGGATGGCAGGGGAACCAGGCCGTCTGGCTCGGCGGATCCAAGTTCGTGCCGGATGCGAGCATCCATGCTGCCAAGATTGCGTTCGAAGTGAACAGTGTCGAGCACCACAGCTCTCGGGAAGCGATGGAGCAGGACGCCTCGCGCCTGAACACCTTCCTGGCGCACGGTTGGCGGAGCTACGCATTCATCCCCAGCCAGATCCGCGACTTCGAGGCGGAGACCATCGAGTTCCTCCGGAGTGTCGTCTGGAAGCGGCACCGGCTGTCCGCGTGACGGCCGTCGGGGAGCGTTCGCCCTTGACCGCCACCGGCGCGCTGCCGGTGCTCCGAGGCCGTGGTGACCAGAGCCGGTGACACGCCGCGGGACTGGCCTGCAGTGCAGGCCACGCGGCGTGTCGGCGGAGCTGGTCACCACCCTTTCGGGAGCCCCGGTCAGGGGGCCCAGACCGCGGTGGCGCCGGAGTGGCCGGTCAGGCCGATCAGCACCAGCGACGCCAGCGCGGCGAGCATGCTGACGGCCACGGTCACCAGCCAGAGGGCACGCGACCGCTTCGGCCGCCGGTCCAGCCACACCAGCACCGGGACGGTGACGGCCAGGGCGATGGCGGGGAAGGGCGCGAGCATGCCCCACCGGCTGTGGGCCTGGGCGGCAGGGGTGCCGCCACCCATGGAGTCGATGAAGTCCTGCCCGGAGATCCGGGCGCCCAGGGCGGCGAGCGCGGCGACGACGGCGAGTCCGACGAGCAGCCACCCCTGCCGCTCCCGCGCAGCCGGCCAGAACGCAACCACCAGGGCGCCGATCGCGGCCAGGGGCACGAGGACGACGGCGGCGTGCACGACGAGGGGGTGGAGGGGCAGGCCGAATACTTCCATCCGGATCACCCACCCACTGCTTCGCCGTCGCGGTCCAGCACGAACCACACGCCCTGCACACCTTGTCCGGTGGTCTGGCCGGGCTCGGTGTCCTGGACCCAGTAGTACAGCGGCCAGCCGTTGTACGTGGCCTGGACGGTGCCGTCGGGCTTGGTGAACGAGCCCAGCTTGGAGTCGTCGACGCCTTCGCCCGCCGTCGGGACCCCCACCAGCGGTGGCCAGTTCACGAGGCACTGCCCCTCGCAGGTGCTGGCTCCGGAGCCGCGGGTGTCGTTGGTGAACAGGTAGAGGGTCATCCCGTCGCCGTCGACGAGGATCTCGCCCAGGTCGGACTCGGCCATGGTCAGCGCGAGTACGCCACCCATGGGGCTGGCCGGCTCCGTGCCGGGATCGGTCTCGGCCGGGTCCGTGGCGGAATCGGTCTCGGCCGGTGACTCCGCGGGATCGGTTGCGGCCGGGCTCTCCTCCATGGTCTCGGCGGCGGTGGTGGCGGGTGGTGCCGGCTCGGTGGCCGGTGGGGTCCCGGACTCGGTGGCGCCGGTGCAACCGACGAGCACCAGGACGGTCAGTGTCGCGCCGGCGGCGCAGAGCGTTCCTGCAAGTGACACCATGGTCTCCTCCTGACCTCGAGAGGTGGTCACAGGGTGGTACGCAGGAAAAGGCTCCAGGGATGGCGCTCCGGCGCAATCCTTTCGGCCCGCACGGACGTACCACGCGACGTGAACCTGTTTCCGCTGACCGACAGGGCGGGCGACGCGGCGCTGGTCGCCGGGATGGCGGTCGACGACGAGTCGGCCGCCGTGGCGTTCGTGCGCCGGTTCCAGGCACGGGTCTTCGGGCTGGCGGTCTCCATCACCCACGACCGCGCGCTCGCGGAGGACATCGCACAGGAGGCCTTCCTGCGCGCCTGGCGCGCCGCGTCCACCTTCGACGCCAGGCGCGGCTCGGTGCTCGCGTGGCTGTTGACCATCACCCGCAACCTCGGGATCGACGCCCTGCGCGCCCGCCGCAGCATCCCCGTCGACGGCGCGGACCTGGACCTGCTGGTGGCACGGACCCTCGCCGGCGGACTGCCCGACGGGACGGCGGGCCGGGTGGAGACGCTCGCGGCCCGGGACCGGCTCCGGTCCCTTCCGGAGGAACAGGCCAGGGCCGTGGTGCTGGCAGTGATCGGAGGCCTCACGGCCAAGGAGGTGGCCGCGCGGGAGCGGATCCCGCTGGGCACCGCCAAGACCAGGATCCGCACCGGACTGCTCCGGCTGCGGCAGGCGATGGAGGCAGAACATGACTGACGAGCGACACCTCGACGACGAGGAACTGCTGGACGTCGCCCTCGGAGCCGGCGACGGCACGGAGACCGCGCACCTGGCCGACTGCCCGGAGTGCCACGAGCGCTATCGCGAGCTCGACGCGGGGGTGCGCAGCATGCTGGCGGCTGCGCCGTCGGTGGCCCCGCCGGCCGGGTTCTCGGGCAGGGTCCTCGCAGCCCGTGCCCCGCGCGCCCGGAGCCGTCGGGCCACGTTGCTGGCCGCCGCCGCCGCGGTGGTGCTCGGACTGGCTGCCGGGGTGGGTGGCACGCTGCTGCTGACCCGCGACGGGCCCCCGGCCACCGCGCCGCGGGCCGACGCCGTCTCGACGCTCGTCACCGGCGGCGGGGACGTGGTGGGCACCGCGGCCCTGACCGACCTCAGCGGCCGCCCCTACGTGATGCTCAGCATCTCCTCCGGTCGGCCGGGCGCCAGCTACGACTGCGTCCTCGTCGACGCCGCCGGCGGCCGCACCCACGGCGGGTCCTGGACCCTGGGCGACGGCTACGGCAGCTCCCGCGGCGCGGGCGTGTGGATGGTGCCCGTGGAGGGCGAACCCCCCGTAGGCGTCGAGCTGGGGTCGGGGCCGGACCAGGTCTGGGCGCGCGCGGACTTCTGAGGCCGGGATGCCCCGGTGCGTGGCTAGGCTGCCAGCCATGCCCGAACCCACAATGGTTGCCACCGCGGACCACCTCCATGTCGGGCGGATCGCGATGCCCGCGTGGCAGGCCGCCGTCGAGCACCTCGCCGCCGGGGATGCCGCCGGGGCCGGGGACGAACTGCTACTGCAGTGGCGGGCCGCCGGGGTCCTCGACGAGGCCTCGGCGCTGGCGCCGGACTGGGAGCGGGCGATCGACGCGCAGGCCCGGGCCAAGGTGGCACTCACGCTGGTGGCGCGCCACGGCGACGTCGCCTTCCTCACCAACCTCTACGCCTGCCCGGAGCAGGAGTGCGCCGTGGCGGTGACGGTGCGGGCCACGGTGGGGCAGGGTCGCAGCATCGACGTCGTCAACCCCCAGGCCGAGGTGGCCTGGGCGCCGCTGGCGTCGGTGTGGCCGCTGCTGCGGCGCGTGCTCCCGCCCGAGGGGGCAATGCGTGCCGACGCCGCGGGCGCCGGGACGGAACCGGAGCGGCTGGAGCCCACGCCGGAGGCGCTCGTCGAGGCGGATGCCGCCGGGAGCAGCGTGTTCGTCTTCGCCGTCGACGCCGCCACCGGGGCGAGCGAGGACGTCGCCTGGTACGTGGCCGACGGCGCCCTCCACCGGCTGCGCGCCCGCAGCCACGAACTCCACCGGGTGGCTCCGGGCGACGTCGCGGCAGGGCTCGCGGACACCGTCGCCCGCCTGCTGGCCCAGTAGCTGTTCGGATTCTGGAACGCCTCTTGCGCACGCCAGTTCAGTAAGGTTAGCCTTACCGTGAATTAAGCAACTCATCTGCTGCTTAATGCTCGCACCGGATCCACGGGTTCGGCTGCCCGGGCAAGGCCACAGCTCGGACCGGCAGTGGCGGCGCGTATCGGGGTGGGACCTTTTCCGCGCCGCCACTTCGGTGACCCAACGATATTGAAGGAACAGCTTTTGAACCACCAGATCTCCCGCCGACTCCTGCTCAGCACCTCCGCGGTCACGCTCACCGGTGCCCTCGCCGCCTGTTCCACCGGCCCGACCACGGACCAGGGCACGCCGGAGCCGGACACCCCCGAGGAGACCACAGCGGGGACCGAGACCACCGCGGCGGAGGAGGGTGGCGAAGGCGCCGGGGCGTTCCCGCGCACCATCACCCACCAGTACGGCGAGACGGTCATCGACGCCAAGCCGGAGCGCGTCGCCTCCGTCAGCTGGGTGAACCAGGACGTGGCCCTCGCACTCGGGGTGGTGCCCGTCGCGATGGCGGCCGTCGAGTACGGCGCCAACAGTAACGGCTCCACCGACTGGATGGACGCCAAGCTCGCCGAACTGGGCGCCGAACTGCCCACCACCTACTCCGAGGCCGACGGCCTCAACTTCACCGGGATCGCCGCGGCCACCCCGGACCTGATCATCGCGGCCTTCTCCGGCATCACGCAGGAGGACTACGACAAGCTCAGCAAGATCGCCCCGGTCATCGCACCGCCCGAGGGTGCCCTCGCCTTCGGGACTTCCTGGCAGGACTCCACCCGGATCATCGGCGAGGCCCTCGGGCTCGACGACGTGGCCGCCGACGTGATCGCCGAGGTCGAGGCCGCGGTTGCGCAGACCGCCGAGCAGTACCCGGGGATCCAGGGCAAGACCTATCTCTACGGCTCCGTGGACCCGGCCGCCGCCGAGCAGATCTACCTCTACACCGACGTCGACAACCGCCCGCGCTTCCTCAACGCCCTCGGCATGGCGCAGGCCCCGGTGGTCACCGAGAACTCCTCCGACGAGGACGGCTTCTACATCACCTGGTCCCCGGAGCGCGCCGACGAACTGGTCTCCGACGTCCTGGTCACCTGGGCCATGGACGACTCCGTGGGGGAGGCCATCAAGGCCGATCCCCTGCTGGGGGCCATCCCCGCCGTCGCCAACGACGCCCTCGTGATCCAGACCGACAACCACTTGGTGCTGTCCGTGTCCGCCGCCTCCCCCCTGTCCATCCCGTGGGCGCTCGAGAACGTGCTGCCCGAGATCGCCGAGGCCGTGGAGGGCGCCGGGCAGTGAGCCCGACCCCTCGGGGACTGGCGATGACAGCGACCACCACGCACCGGATCCCGGGACCGCCACAGGTCCCGGGACCCCGGCGCGCCTCCGGCTGGGTGCTCTCGCTCGCGCTGCCCCTGACCGTGCTGGTCGTGGTGTGCCTGCTGGCCGTCGCGCTCGGGGCCCGCAGCGTTGATCTGGGGACCACCGTCGACGCGCTCTGGGCGCTGGTCACGGGGAGTACTGAAGCGCTCCAGGGTGACATCGACGCCGCGGCCGTGGCGTCCCGCGTCCCGCGCACCGTCACCGCCGTCGTCGTCGGCGCCAGCCTCGCCGTCTCCGGCGTCGCCATCCAGGGCGCCACCCGCAACCCGCTGGGCGACCCGGCCCTGCTGGGCCTGACCGCGGGCGCCTCGCTGGCGGTGGCCGTCGGGCTCGCGCTCGGTCTGACCGGGGGCCTCGCCTCGGTGCTGGGGTCCTCGGTGGTGGGGACCCTCGTCGCGGCCGTCGTCGTCTACGTGGTGGCCTCCGCGTCGCAGAACCTCGGCGGGTTCTCGCTGCGACGAGTGACCCTCAGCAGCCCCGACCCGCTCGCCCTCATCCTCGCCGGCGCCGCCGTCACCGCCGGTGCCATGGCGGGCACCACCGCACTGCTGATCAGCTCACCGGCCGTCCTCGAGCGGTTCCGGTTCTGGAACGTCGGCTCCGTCGCCCGGGCCGAACTCTCCGACGCCCTCTGGCTCGCCCCCGTGGCGCTGGCCGCGATCCTCGCGGTGGTCGTCCTCGCGCCCGGCCTCGACGCCCTGGCGCTCGGCGACGACCTCGCCCACGGGCTCGGTGCCAATCCCCAACGCGTCCGGATGTCGCTGTTCGCCGCCGTCATCGTGCTGTCCGCGACGGCCACCGCGCTCGCGGGGCCCGTCGGTTTCGTCGGGCTGATGGTGCCGCACGCCCTGCGGCGGTTCGCGCCCGCCAACCACCGTGAGCTCACCGTCGCGGCGGCCCTGTGGGGCGCCGTCCTGGTGGTGGCCGCGGACCTGCTCGGCCGCCTCGTGATCGCCCCGCAGGAGATCCATGTCGGCGTCAGCACCGTGGTCCTCGGCGCCCCGCTCCTGTTGGTCCTGCTGCGGCGGAGGCGGTTCGTGTGACCGCCATCCGCGTCCTGCACGCACCCGCCCCCGACGGCGACTTCCACGCCGCAGCGCCGGTCGGGGCCGAGGCCCGCGACGTCGTGGTCCGCCTGCGACGCCGCGCCGGGCTGCGGGTGGGGCTGGTGGTGGCGGTGGTGGCGGTGCTGCTGCTGGCGCTGATGGCCATCCGGGTCCTGTTGGGCCACTACACCGTCACCATCGCCGACTTCTTCGCCATCCTCGGTGGCGCGGACATCCCCGGCGCCAGCTTCATCGTGCTGGAGGAGAAGCTGCCGCGGGCCGTCATCGGGGCCCTGGCCGGGCTCGGACTCGGAGCCGCGGGCGGCATGTTCCGCCGCAGCCTGCGCAACCCGCTGGCCAGCCCCGACGTGCTCGGCATGACGCACGGTGCCGCCGCGTTCGCCGTCGCGGCGCTCGCCTTCGGGCAGCTCCGGGGCGTGCAGATGGCCGCGGCCGCGCTCCTCGGCGGCCTCGCCGCCACCGCCGTGGTGCTGTGGTTCTCCACCGGAGGCCCGCGCGGGACCCGCTCCCGCGGCATCGGAGGGGACCGGTTCATCGTGGCCGGCATCGCGGTCGCCGCGCTGGCGCAGGCAGTCGTCGCCGGCGCCATGCTCAGCCTCTCCCTGCACGACCTCCAGACCGCCGCCATCTGGACCGCCGGCTCCCTCAATGCCGCCAGCTGGGAGCGGATCGGCATGCTGGGGGTGTGCCTGCTGGTGCTGCTCCCGGTGGCCGGCTGGATCCACTGGTCCATGGCGCCCGTCGACCTCGGGGCGGACCTCGCCCACGGCCTCGGCTCCCGGCCCGGCCGGATGGTGCTCGGGGCGCTCCTCACCGGCGCGGCGCTCGCCGCCGTCGCCACGGCCGCCACCGGGCCGCTCGCGTTCGTGGCCCTGATGTCCAGCCCCATCGCACTGGGTCTCACCCGCGGCCGGTTCTCGCTGCCCGCCACTGCGCTGTGCGGGGCGTGCCTCGTCGTGCTGGCCGACTTCGTGGGAGCCGAGATGCTGGCGGTCACGCTGCCCACCGGTGTCCTGACCGGCGCCGCCGGGGCGCCTCTGATGCTCTGGCTCCTGCTCACCAACTCCAGGAGGGGGAACACATGATCCCGACCACCTCGCCCGGACCCGCCATCTGCCTGCGCGGCGTCTGCATCGGCTACGACGACACCCTCGTCGTCGAGGACCTGGACCTGGAGGTGCCCCACGGGGCCACCACCGTCCTGATAGGCGCCAACGGCAGCGGCAAGACCACGCTGCTGCGCGGCCTCACCAGACAACTGCCGCTGCGCACCGGCTCCATGTCCGTGCTCGGCCGCGACACCGCGGGCTGGTCACCCCGGGAGTTCGCGCGCACGGTGGCGCTGCTGCCGCAGTCCCCGATCGCGCCCGAGGGGATGACGGTGGAGCAGCTCGTGGACCGGGGCAGGCACCCGTACCGGCGGCTCTTCGGTGGGCGGCGAGCCGACGACACCGACGCCGTGGCCGGCGCCCTGGAGCGCACCGGGATGCTCGAGTTCGCCGAACGCCGCCTGACCGAGCTGTCGGGTGGCCAGCGGCAGCGGGCCTGGCTCGCTCTCGTGCTGGCCCAGAGCGCGCCCGTCATGCTGCTCGACGAGCCCACGTCCTACCTGGACCTGGCGCACCAGCTGGACCTGATGGACCTGGTCCGCAGCCTGCCGGACCCGCGCGAGCCGTCGCGCCGCGCCACCGTCGTGATGGTGCTGCACGAACTGAACCTCGCCGCCCGGGTGGCGGACCATGTGGTGGCCGTCCGCGACGGTCGGATCGCCGCCCAGGGAACACCCGGCGAGGTGCTGGTGCCGGACGTGCTGTCAGAGGTGTTCGGGCTGGATGCCGACGTGACGCCCGACCCGCTGCTCGGCCACCCCGTCGTGATGCCCCGCAGCGTCGCCGACCGGCAGGCCGTGCAGTTCACGCCCCTTGCACGCGGAGGATCAGCCGGCTGAAGCTGATGGCCACGGAGAGGTCCTCGGCCACCTCGGACATGGTGTGGCGCATGCCCTCGGCGTCGTAGCAGTACAGGTAGAGGTTGCCCCTGCCCGTGGGGGCGTCGGTGAGCACGCGGGCGCAGCGCACCATGGCCTGTTCGAGGATGGCGGTGACCACGGTCTGCTCGGTGGTGGGGGTGTGGATGTTGACCACGGACTGGGCTCCGACGGGACCGCCGATGCGGAATGTTGCCTCCACCCGTTCGGTGCCCTCGATCGTTGCCACCGCCGTCCGGAGCCGTTCGGCGAACTCGTCGCTCACTGGCGCCCCACCTCCACCTGGTACGTGCGGATCGTGCCGGAGCCCTCCGGGTAGAACCGACGGATCGTGTCGTTGAAGTCGTGCACGGGGGTCTCGTCCTCGAGCCACTGCGAGGTGCCGGGAGCCATGATGTCGCGGATCTTCGTGTCGTAGGTCTCCTGGCCGTGCCAGTCGAACAGGCCGGACTCGCCCTCGCCGTTGCTGAGGTCGACGTCCACGACGTTGGGTTGGTCCACGCCGCCCGCGCCGCCCAGGTCCAGCTTGGGAACCGGGTCGTAGGAGTTGTCGAAGTTGATCACGGGAATGTCGTGGGGGATGGGGGCGGACTGGATGGGGGAGCCCGCCGTCATGATGCCGCCGATGTCGTAGCGCCCGGCGAACGACGGGTCGGAGGCGAGGTTCGCCGCGATGATCCCGCCCTGCGAGTGCCCGGTGAGGATGATCTCCGGCCTCGCGCCGCCGGGCTGCGCGCCGGTGACCTCGTCGATGGCGGCCATGATGGCCTGGGTCGACGACGTGGTCCCGTAGCCGACGCCCTTCAGGTTGGCCGCCCAGTCGGTGCCGCCGGGGTGGCCGGTCCAGCCGTCCCAGGTGTCCAGCGACTCGGTGGTGCCCGGGATGGCCACGATGTAGCGCGGCGGCTGCCCGGGGTTCTCGACGACGGTGACCTGCACGCTCGGACGCTCGGCGCCCGGCTCGTCGCGGGTGGAGTAGACGTCCCACATGTCGCGCATCAGGTCCGAGGGGTCCTCCAGCCGACGGCCGTCGAGGGCGTTGACGTGGCGGGGGTCACCGACGAATGGGGTGCCGTCGTCGAAGAAGTGGTGGTCCTCACCGGTGACGAGGTTGGCGAGCGCCCCGCCGCCGAGGCCGGTGAGGTAGGCGCCGGTGGCCAGCACCTCGGAGACCGAGGGGAGTTCGCCGTCGGTCAGGAGGTCGTCCAGCCAGCGGGGGCGCTCGCCCGCCGCGTCGAGGAAGCGGTCCATCCCGGCCCCGAACGCGGCCAGGTGGTCACCGGCGGTCTCGCGGACGTCGTCGGCCAGTTCGCCGAGGTCCTCCCACCGGTCGCTGGCCCAGTCCAGACCGTCGTCGATCTTGTCGCCCGCGAACTGCGCCCCGGACAACAGCGCGTCGCCGAGGCCGGTGCCCCAGGTGCTCAGCCGGCCCTTGACCGCGAGCACCGCCAGCCGTGCGGCGAACCGCACGTCGACGGCGTTGATGCGGAACACCAGGGTCTGCACCGAGGTCCAGACCTGCACCCGCCAGAACGGACGTCGCGGGTCCAGCTGCGACCAGCCCGAGGCGTGGCTGACGACGGCGCCGCCGTCGGTGATCCCGAAGCGACGGGATTGGGCGTAGGCGGTGGCCGCGGACATGCCGGAGCGCAGTGAACGCACCGCCCCAGCAGTCTCCGCGTACGCCTCCGCGGCCGCGGAGAGCTGTTCCCCGAGACCTGAACCCTGCTCCACCAGCACGCCCCTGCGGGCCCTCGCCGCAGCGGAGGCTGCGCCGCTCCAGGAGTCGGGATCGGAAGCGGCCACCTGATGCATCGAGGACACCAGCGCCGCCGACTGAGTCCGCTGCGTGCCGGCGGCCGCAGCAAGGGCACCGTCGTCCCAGCGCAGTGCGTCGCCCCAAGCGGCCATCACTGCTGCCCGAAGAACTCGGCGATGGCTTTGGTGGAACGCTCCTCCTGCAGCTGGTACTGCTCCGCGGCCGACCTCGCCGCGTCCGCGTAGCGAGTGAGGGCGTCGGTCAGCTCGCCCCCGGCCGCGGTGAACCGGCCCTGCAGAGCGCCCGAAGCCGCCGCTCCCAGACCACCGGGCATGGCGGTCTGCGCCGCGTCCAGACGGACCGCGGCCAGCGTCGAGGCAGCCTCGTTGCCCGCTGCGGCAACCTCTCGGCTGTGGTCGAGCAACTGCTCGATCACGACGCTGTAGTTCATGGGTCGAACCCTAGTGAGGGCCCGGGTCATTCCATCTGCGTTCGGTGACGCCGGGAGATCTCTCGGATTGACTATCCTGATCACAGCGTCAGCATCGACGCAGGAACAGGATCGAGGAGAGCGTGGCAGATATCAGGTTCTCGAATGTTCGACGTAGCAAGACGGGGCTGGTGGAGATTGCTGCGGAGGTTGGCGGAGCCTCACACGAACTCCGGTTCGATCTTGGAGTTGCTCATCAACCGGCCGATGATCTTGTAGCACTCGCCCTCGGGATGCTGTGCGGCAGGAAGTTCGAGCACATCACCCTTGAAGGGATCGCGGCGCCTGCTGACTGTCGCCAGACGATCGAGGAGCTCACGGGGGCCTCGGTTCACCTGGAGGAGGGGGCTGGCCCCGAGCGCCAGCGGGGAACCACTGCGGTCCTTGGATTTTCGGGAGGCTTCGATTCCCTGACGGCCTTGTTGATGATGCCCCCCGAACGCAAGCTGTACTCCTTCGACTTCGGTGGCAAGTTCGCCCGCGAGCGGCCGTTCTTCGAGCGCTTCGATACCCACATCGTCGAGACCAATCTCGTGGACGAGGGATTCAACCGCTTCCACTGGGAGTTCATGTACTCGGCTGCGATTCTCCTGCACGACGTCTTCGGGACTGATTACCTCGCCATGGGCAGCATCTTCGGCGCTGCCGCGCAGCAGTTGATCAATGCGCAGCCCGGACAAGGAACTCATGCCACGCTGGTCCAGCAGTACCTGGGGATCACGCCCTACAGTCCCGTGCAGGGACTCAGCGAGATCGGTACTGCCGGCCTCGTGGTCAAGCACTATCCCGACTTGGTGGTCGACTCCCTCAAGTCCCTCGCGAACCTGAAGGAGGGCAAGTACACCCGCAAGATCCTGTCCTTGTGGGCCTACCAGGCCTCCCAGGGCTTGGAGACGTGGCCGGACCTGCCGAAGGCGGGACCCTGGTACACATGGGGGAAGAGTTTCACCGAGGACTTCATCTCGATGTTCATGATCAAGCACCTCGGGATCGAGCAGGTGCAGGCCATCTACAAGTCACCCATTCCCTCCGAGGCAGTGGAAGTGGCGATGGACCTGTCCCTGGACTTCTACCTCAAGGTGTTCCCCGCGGGATCCCTGGGCAGGGATGACGAGTTCGCCCCGTTGGTGGATGCCATCACCGCTCCGACGCTGCTGGGTGAGTACGAACAGCGCGACTACGAGGAGCTGACGACTGTCGTGAACTTGTTGCAGCGCGCCGTCGAGCCCCCGGCCTGAGCTTGTGGAGGCATCACCGGCTAGGCTGCATTCCCGGGGCAGCAATGAGGAGGAGACACCAAACATGAGACGCGTCATGGTCATCTACGGCACCCGTCCCGAGGCGGTGAAGATGGCTCCGCTGATCAAGGCTCTCGAGGCGTCGGACGTTCTCGAGCCGGTGGTCGTGTCCACCGGGCAGCACCGCGAGATGCTGGACCAGGTCAACGAGTGGTTCGGCATCACCCCGGACCTGGACCTCAACGTGTTCAACCCGGGGCAGTCCCTGACCGAACTGGCCTCGCGGATCCTGGACCGACTGCCGCAGGCGCTCGCGGATCTCGCCCCCGACGTCGTGGTGGTGCAGGGTGACACCAGCACCGTGGCGATGGCAGCCATCACCTGCTTCTACTCGCAGATTCCCGTGGTGCACCTGGAGGCCGGGCTGCGCTCCGGGGACATCAACTCCCCGTTCCCCGAGGAGGGCAACCGACTGCTCGCGGGACAGGTGACGGCACTTCACCTCGCACCGACCGCCGCATCGCGGGACAACCTGCTGCGGGAGGCGTTCGACCCGTCCATCATCACCGTGACCGGCAACACCGTCATTGACGCGTTGGAGTGGACGGCCCGGCACGAGGTCGAGTTCAAGGACCCCCGACTGGCGGAGGCGAAGGCCGCGAAGCGGCCCATGGTGCTGCTGACCACGCACCGCCGGGAGAACTGGGGAGAGCCGATGGAACACATCGGCCAGGCCGTGGCCGAACTCGCGCAACGCTTCCCGGGGCACCTGTTCGTGTTCCCGGCGCACAAGAACCCCCGCGTCCGAGAAGCGGTCCTGCCCCGTGTCGCGGGTCTGGACAACGTCGTGGTGACCGAGCCGCTCGACTATCCGGAGTTCGTCCACGCCCAGCGCTGGGCGGACGTGATCCTGACGGATTCCGGCGGTGTCCAGGAGGAGGCCCCGAGCTTCGGCAAGCCAGTCCTCGTCCTGCGGGAGAACACGGAGCGCCCCGAGGCCGTCGACGCCGGGACCGTGAAGCTGATCGGCACCGACAAGGAGCGGATCGTGGAGGAGACCGCCCGACTGATCGAGGACCAGGACGCCTACGCCGGCATGAGCCGAGCTGTTAACCCCTACGGCGACGGACGTGCGGCCGAGCGCTGCGTCGCCGCCATCGCCGAACTGCTCGGGGTGGGGGCCCGGCAGCCCGAGTTCGGAGTCGAGCAGGAGAGATGAGCGAAGAACCCGCGGAACTGTCCCCCTACCTGACCCGTGCCGGACTGCTCAGCGCTGTGGAGCCGGCCACGGTGCCGGGCGGCAGCGCCCGGCGTGCGTTCGTGGTGGACGAGTACCACCGCCGGACCTTCGGGGAGCACATGTTCTCCGGTGGTGCGGCCGTGGTCGACTCCCTCACGGACCTCGACGCCCTCGACGTGGAGTGGGGTGGGGTGACCGTCGTCGACACCCGCCCCGAGAGCTGGATCGCCGCGGCTGAACGGTTCCTGGGGGGCGAGGAGATCGAGGACCTGACCATCATCTCCACCCAGCACTGCCTCGTGGTCCTGGAGACGTTGGCCGAGGTCGACCTCCCGGCGATGTCCGTGGACCGGGTGGCGACCCGCCGCGGCCGGTTCGTCACCGGGTTCAGGCGTCCGATCGCGGGTGACGTCGGTGTAGGGCCGCTCCTGACGGGTCTGCGGACCGGTGTGGAACCGTTGATCCGCAGCCAGCGTGACCTGTTGCACGCCGACGCGGCACGGGGCTCGGCGCCGCGCCCGGCAGATGCCGAGCGAGCAGAGCTGAATGCACGGATCGCCACCCTCTCGGGTCAGTTGGCGGCACTGGAGGCGAACCACCACGCGCGCGGGGCCGAACTGGCCAACCTCAGGACCCGCTACCGCAACCTCTCCCGTTCGCTGCTCGGCAGGACCACCATCAAGTACTGGAACCTCAGGAGGCGACTGCGCCGATGACCGAACTCTCCATCGTCATCCCGACCTTCAAGGGTCCGGAACGGTTGGGGACGGCGCTGGCGTCCCTGGCAGCTCAGACGGCCGACCCCGGACGCTTCGAAGCGGTCGTCGTGGTCAACGGACCCGCCGACGGGTACGCGGCCCTCGTCGAGGAGGTGCGCGGCCAACACCCGCAACTGCAATTGCGGGTCGAGTTCCTGGACGTCACCGGGGCCGGCCGGGCACGCAACCACGGCGTGAGCGCGGCACGGGGCCAGTACCTCACGTTCCTCGACGACGACGACTGGCTCCAGCCCGAGTTCGTCCGGCTCGGCCTCGAGGAGGTGGCGCCCGACCGCGTCGTGGTCCTCCCGCTCATCGACCAGGACCAGGAAACGGGCGAGTACGAGACGAGCCGCTACGGAAACAACACGAAGGCCTACGCGGGCCAGGTGGCGCCTCTCGACACACTGCCCTGGGTGCTCTCCTTCAACGCCTGCAAACTGGTCCCGCGCACCGTCGCGCTCCGCCACTCCTACGACACGGGGCTGCGCAGCGGGGAGGACCTCGTCTACTTCGCCGGCTATCTGGGCGAGGACCTGGAGGCGATCTTCGTCTACGGCGACGACGCCCACTACGTGCGCCAGGTGCGGCCCGGCTCCGTGTCCAGGCAGACCGAGTCGTTCGACTTCATGGTCACCCAGCGCCTGGCCTGCATCAAGCACCTGGACGACCTCGACCTGCCCGAGGGCGGCAAGGCCGACTCCACCAGGCAGTACCTGATGCGCTCCCAGGCGCAGTCCGTGAAGCGGTGGGTGGCCGCAAACCCGGAGGGCCGTGGGAAGGCGCTGACGGCCGTCCACGACGCCAAGTTCAAGCGTTTCCCCGACGGCGTGTTCAACCTGGGCATCGCGGAGGACCTGGCGTTCCTCTACGCGTTCGCGCCGGCCAGCGACACCAGCGCCGTCGTCGCCGCGAAGAGGCTGGTGGAGCGCGGGCGGGTCACCGACGTGATCTCCAACGACATGGGGCGGGTCCGCAACAAGGACTACCAACTGCCGCAACTGAGTGCGGCCGTCGTGGACACCCACCATGAGTTGTCCTGCCCGGTGAGCTTCGCCTCCGGTGCGGCGCTGTCCATCTTCGCCGTCGACGCGTTGCTGGTGGCGGAGCGGGAGCACCGGCGCAAGGGGTACCGACGGGTGTACTCGCGGGCCCTGTGGGCCGGCTCCCACGCCGCCGCGGCCCTGTTCAAGCTCCGCCACTGGAGCGTCGAGTGGACGGCCGAGTTCTCCGATCCCATGAGGTTCAGCACCGACGGCGGGGAGCGGCCCTCACCGGTCGTCGACGACGTGGTCACCACCGAGCTCAGGGCTGCCCTGGCCGCCCGTGGCTTCGGCGGCCTCACGATCCCCTCCACGTTCGCCCTCGTCGAGGCCGTGGCCATGGTCCTGGCCGACGAACTGCTGTTCACCAACTCCAACCAGATGCGGGTCATGCTGGAGCGCTGGGACGACCCGGACCTTTCGCGTCTGGTCGAGGGCAAGGCCCTGATTTCCCCTCACCCGCAGCCCCGCCCAACCGCCTACACCTCCCACCGGAGCCAGGGAGAACTGCCCGACGGTGTGGTCAACATCGGCTACTTCGGAAACTTCTACCCCAACCGGGGCCTCGGGCCGGTGCTGGAGGCCCTCGACGCGCTGGACGAGTCGCTGCGGGCGCGCATCCACCTGCACGTGTTCACCGGGGACGTGGCCGGGACGGACAAGTCCCTCGCGTCGCGGCCGAGCTCCGCCAACGTCACCGTCGCGCCCTACCTGCCGTACTTCGAGTTCCTCAACATGACCACCCGGCTGGACGTACTGTTGGTGGCTGACACGGTGGTCGGGGATGCCATGAGCGTCAACCCGTACCTGCCGTCCAAGGTCAGCGACTACCGCGGTTCTGGGCGCCCCATCTGGGCCCTCGTCGAGCCCGGCTCGCCGATGTCGGAGCTGGACTTCGACTTCGAGTCGGTGGCCGACGACGAGGACTCGATCGCCGCAACCGTCGCGCAGATCGTCGCCCGGCTGGGCTGATCAGCCCAGCAGCAGCTCCAGCCACTGCCTCTCGACCGCTCGCGGGTCGAACCGCCGCGCGAACTCCCGCACGGCGCGCTGGTGTGAGAGCTTCAGCCCCGGGTCCGCGTTGAGCGAGATGACGAACTCCGCCATCGCGTCCACGTCGGGGAACACGTGGTCTGGGCCGAAGATCGTCTCCACCCCGGGCCGTGGCCAGAACAGGGGAACCGCCCCCGAAGCCATGCCCTCGGCGGGCGCCAGGTGGAAGCTCTCGTCGGTGGATGGGGACAGTACCCAGCCGATGCGGCGCATCCAGTTGGCGATGTCCGCCCCGAACGGCTCGAACACGACGCGCTCGGCCAGGCCGGGCGTGCTGCCGACGCGGTCGTAGAAGTCGAGGTAGGGGTCCCGTTCGGTCCAGTCCCGCCACGTCCAGGGGTACTCCCACGGTGGGCGACCCTTGACGTGGAGGCGGTACCGGCGGTCGTGATCGAGCAGTCGTTCCAGCAGGTCGAGGGCACGGTCCGGCCGCTTGCGGAAGGGGACGATCCCCACCAGCCCCAGCGCGAACTCCGCCCCCGGCACCTTCGGACGGTCGAAGTCGGGGAGGTCGACGACGTTGGAGATGCAGTGCACCTTGTCCTCCGGCCATCCCAGCGTCTCGTGGGTCAGCTGCCGGTAGTACTCGGAAACCGTGATGACCGCGTCCACCGCGTCGATGTCGACGTCGGTGATCCAGGGGGCGGTCAGCTCGAAGCGGTGCAGGCGGACCAGCAGGCGCTGCCCCGGCCGCTTGCGCTGCGAGTACCAGACGGCCACGGGGCCGGCCCACTCGCACAGGACCACGTCCGCCCAGGCCAGCAGTTCCCGGGACAGCTCCTCGTCGTGGTCGTCTAGGGTGGCCCACTGGTCGAAGCGCAGTTCGACGTCGGCGCGGGCCGTCAGGCTGGCCACCAGCTCGCCGGTGAACTTCAGGTCGTGGCTGGCGATCACCACTCGGACGGGGGCCGCCCGCAGCGGGTGGGTGTCGAGCTCGGGCTCGCTGCGCGCGAAGTACGCCTCGAAGCGTTCGGCGGTCGCCGTGCTGGAGTAGCTCCTGACGGCCTCCTGCACCCGCCCGCGCAGGCCGGGGACCAGCTCGCGCGCACGGACCAGCACCTCGGTGACGTCGGTGGCGTCGTCGGAGACGAACAGCGGGTAGTCGGATCCGAACAGCCGCTCGTGCGCGGCGGTCCGGTTCAGCAGCGGTGGGGTCCCGGCGGCGGCGTACTCGAGCACCTTGGTGGACAGCTCCAGGCTTGAGTCCATGGCCGTGGAACGCCAGCTGAGCCCGACATCGTGCGCGGCGACGGCTTTCAGTGCCTCCTCGCGGGGCACGCCACCGCGCCACGTGACGCCCACCGGTGGTGCCTCGAGTGTTTCCTGCATATCCGTGATCCACTCGGGATCGGCTGACTGGACCTTGTCGCCGAGCACGGTCAGGGAGGCGGGGCAGTCGCGCTCGCCGAGCAGCGCCGGCAGGGCCGTCATGTCCAAGGTGCGCCACTCCGGGTGGAGCTTGCCCGAGTAGACCAGGCGCAGTTCCTCGCCGACGTCGTCGGTGCGGGGGGCCACGAAGTAGTCGTCGGGCACCGTCGGGTTCATCAGGAGGCACTTGCCGGCAGCCTCGGGGACGATGGCCTCCACGTAGGAGCGGGTGTCCTCGGTCTGGAGGAACAGCCGCTGGGACCCGGCTGCGATCCGGCGCAGGCGGGCGAGCTGCTCGGCCGGCATCAGCGTGGCGGGGAAGGGGAAGTCGGTGACGTAGCTCCACAGTCGCTCGGACAGCAGGCTCGAGCGGGTGGCCCGTTCGGCCATGGCGCTGCCGCGCACCACCAGGATCCGGGCCCCGGTGGCGGTGATGACGTCCTCGAGCCTCGCCGCGGCGTCGTCGAGTGACATCGCCGCCATGCCCCCGGTGGGGACCGCCGGGTGGACGACGATCCTGGGGTGGTCCGAGATCCGGGTCAGCAACCTGTCCGTGGAGACCTGTGCCTTCAACACCACGTGGACGGTGGAGTTGGTCAGTGCGAGGGTCTCCGCGAGGGAGACCAGCCAGATGGCCGAGCCGTCGATGATGTTGAGGTTCACGTCGCCGTAGAGGACGACCTGGCGTTCGCTCACGAGGCGTCACCCTGCAGCCGGTAGGCGTGGAGCCCGGTCAGGAGGGAGGGTGCGGGGTCGGGGCCCTGCGCCTCGACGAGGGCCTCGTCGATGACGTTGGTGTCCGCGCGCAGGGCGTCGGCCGCGACGCCTCTGATCCCGGTGGCCGGGAGCACGTAGATGGAGCCGGTGTTGCGACGCATCCAGGCCATCGCGACGCGCAGTTCGAGCAGCAGGCTCGCCCCGTGCGGGTCGAGGGCCCCGGCCCAGGGGCCCGACGCGAGGGAGTCCTCCTCGATCACCAGCGACGTGGGGCGGGAGTACTCGAGTTCGGCGGCGCTCATGCTGGGGTGGAGTCGGTGGACGGTGCCGTGCGCGGCCAGGTGGGCGGCGAGCGCGTCCGATCCCACGAGGGCGATCGCGTTGCGGGTGACGGGGGAGACCTCGGGGGCGCCCATCCCGTTCGTCGCCGCGAACAGCCGGAAGGGCGCGTCCGCGTCAGTGGTGGTGGCTGCGGCCACCCGCCCCGTGCTGTCGGTCGCCACGCTGCGCTCGGCGGTGAACGTCCCCACCTCGGTCAGCTTTTCAGCAACGGTGCGGACGGGCTCGGCCGGCGGCGCCGGTGCGGGCTTCGGGGGTGCCGGGACGGGCCGGTCCAGCTGGTGGGCCAGCAACTTGAGGCGTCGCTGGACGTCCTTGGCCGTGCTCGCGGTGACCTGCAGCTTCCAGGTGAGGACCACGACGGCCACGCCGACGAGGCACACGGCCAGACCCGCCAGTGGCAGGTCCAGCAGGAGCAGTTGGACGCCTCCCAGCGCGGCCGCGGCCAGCACCAGCAGCATGGTGGCGGCCACCACGGGAGTGACTCGTCTCATGGATCGCGACCTTTCTCGCCGGCCTCGGGGGAGGGTCAGCGCCAGAGGCCCTTGGTGTCCACCACGCGCTTGCCCTCGAGCCGGTCCGCGGGGATGCCGCGGAACGCGTCGTGGTCCACCAGTACCACGATCACGTCGGCCTCCTCGATGGCCTGCTCGGTGGGGGTGAGGGTGACGTTGTTGAGGTTGGCGAGCTTGGCCGGCAGTTCCTCGACGTGCGGCTCGACGGCCAGGACGCGGGACTCGGGGTGGTCCGCGGCGTAGTCACGCACGATCGCCAGCGCCGGGGACTCGCGCAGGTCGTCGATGTTCGGCTTGAAGGCCAGGCCGAGCATCGCCACCACGGGGGCGGCGGCACCCTCGGTGGCGGCGCGGACCTGGTCCATCACCCAGTGGGGCTTGCCGTCGTTGACGTCGCGGGCCATCCTGATCAGCCTGGACTTCTCGGGCACGGCCGCCACGATGAACCACGGGTCCACGGCGATGCAGTGGCCGCCGACGCCCGGGCCGGGCTGCAGGATGTTGACGCGGGGGTGGTGGTTGGCGAGCTCGATGAGCTCCCAGACGTCGATGCCCAACTCGTCGCAGATCACCGACAGCTCGTTGGCGAAGGCGATGTTCACGTCGCGGAAGCTGTTCTCCACCAGCTTGGCCATCTCGGCAGTCGTGGCGTCGGTCAGCAGGATCTCGCCCTTGCAGAAGACCTCGTAGAGCTCCTTCGCGGCTTCCGCCGCCTCCGGAGTGATGCCGCCCACGATGCGGTCGTTCTCCACCAGCTCCACCATCACGCGGCCGGGGAGCACACGCTCGGGACAGTGGGCGAACTTGAGCGAGGAGCCGGTCAGGTCCGGACGTTCCTCGGCCACCACGTCGGCCATGTGCTGCGTGGCCCCGGGCGGGGAGGTGGACTCGAGGATGAGCAGCTCGTCGCCGGTGAGGTGCTTGGCGACGGCCCTGGTTGCCGCCTCGATGTAGCTGAGGTCAGCGCTGCGGTCCGGGTTGAACGGGGTGGGGACGGCGATGATGTAGGTGCTGGCGGGAACCGGGTCCACCGAGGCGGTCAGCCTTCCCTCGGCCACGCCCCGCTCCACGTAGCCGCCCAGGTCTGGCTCCACGAAGGGGACGCGTCCCGAGGCGATGGCCTCGACGGTCCTGGGGTTCACGTCCACGCCGTGGACCTTCAAACCCTTGTGGGCGAAGATCGCGGCCGTCGGCAGACCGATGTATCCCAGACCGACAACACATACATCCGGGTTCGTCACACTGTTCTCCTGCAAGTTGGGTGTCGGGCGGGTCCGCGCAGGGTGATGCCGTGCGGCGCCGACTGATTCGATCCAGCCTAACGCCCGCCCACGGCATCACCCAACGTGGCTCGCCACGCGGGTGGGGCCTCAGCGGTCCTCGGGGGCTTCCTCATCGTGTTCCATGGACATCGGCACGGCCGCCGGAGTGACCTCCATCGGCTCCACCTCCGCAGCCACCTCGATGACCTCCTCGCCCATCGCCAGGACCATGGTCTCGGGGGCGCAGCTGCGCCTTCCGTTGACCGTGCGGTCGAACAGCCCGGCGTCGTAGGGCTTGGTGGCGGTGTGGCTGAGTTCCTCGGCGATGGTGTCGAAGAGCCGGACCCCGGAGTGGCAGGCGATGCGCTGCAACTCGGAGATGTGGCCGTCGTGGTAGTTGATGTTCACGTTGCGGCCCGTGTACTGCTCGGGGATGGTGACGCTCGCACCTGCTGCGGACAGGTTGACCCGGTCGATGGCGTGCCAGCGGCCACCGTCGTAGGCCTGGACCTCGACGGCACCGGTGCCCTTCAGCTTGAGGACGTTCTCGGGCGTGGTGCGCACCGACATGTCGTAGGACGGAGTGAGTGTTTGGCCCTGGTTCTCCGCGATCCGGAGGGCCGCGTTGGTGTACCAGGCGGTGGTGTTGGTCACCGCGTAGCTGTAGGTGAGGAACTGGATCCGCATCTTGCAGCCGACGGCCGGAGCCTTGAACGACGTGCTCGACCAGGCCGCGTCCTTCGTGCGGTTCTTGGCGTTCTCGTGGATCAGGGTGCTCACAGTGGTGTTGTTGGGTCCCGGGCAGATCGAGTAGACGGGCACCTTGCCGCCGGTGCCGGACTGGCCCGCCGTGATCTGGAGCCTGGACTCGAACGACAGCGAGAGGGTCTTGCCGGCGATCGCCGGGCTCACGTCGATGACCTGCTCGACGCCTGCCCAGCCCTTGCCGGCACCCTGCGGCCGGATACCCATCCAGCGTCCGTCGAAGCGGATCGCGCTGGTGTTGCGGTTGATCACGGTCCAGCTGTCCGGGGTGCCGTCCTTGTTGGAGTCGGCGAAGTTGTGGTTCAGCAGGAGGTTGCCCGAGAGGTTCGCCTGCGTACCGATCGGCAGGTTGTTGCCGAGCTTCTTGCCATTGAGCAGCGTGTCTGTGATCTTGGTTCCTGCCAGCGAACGAACCCCCGCACCCGCCGGGGTCTCCTCGGGGTCAGTCGCGGTCGGTTCCTGGGTGGGATCCTCGGTCGGTTCGCCGGTCGGTTGCTGCGTGGGTTCCCCGGTGGTTGCGCCCGTCGGCTCCTGCGTGGGTTCGCCGGTCGGTTCCTGGGTCGGCTCCGCAGTGGGGGTCGAGGACGGCTCCGGTGAGGGCGAGACCGAGGGGGTCGGGGATGCGGTCGGGGTCGGCGTCGGCTCGGGGGTCGGCTCCACTGCGACGGCGCGCAACGGGGCGGCCGGGTAGCCGCGGACCATGTCGTAGGAGGACATGGTTCCGCCGTCGATCGGGATCCGCATCTTCGGGACCTCGACGCGCAGGGCGGCGATGGCCTCGTCGTAGAGGTTCCAGGCGCGCTGGTCCCCGGTGCTCCTGCTGCCGGTGTGGGTGGCCCACGAGTACAGGCCCAGCACGTTCTGGAAGTGCCCGTTGTAGACGGTGGTGGGGATGGGCTCGGTGGGGTACTCCTCGAACCACAGGAATCCCTTGCCGTCACGGTTGGTGAAGCCACCCTGGTCGAACGGGATGAAATAGGACTCGAAGATCTGCTCGGCGTAGTCGTACCACTTGGAGTTGCCGGTGAAGTCGGCGAGTTCCATGAAGGCCGTCATGGCGCCGGCCTGCCCGAGGCCGGAGTACCAGCCGGTGCCCAGCGGCTCGAGGCTGGGGTTGGCGCTGAAGCCGAACGGGTAGGGGAACCACAGGCTCTTGCGGCCCTGGTAGGTGCGCTCCTTGCCGCCGTCGATCAGGTGCTCGGCGCCGAGGAGCGCGAAGCACAGCCGGTCGGCGTCGGAAAGCGTGGTGGAGCGCAGGGAGACCTTGATGAAGTTCGCCAGCGAGATGGGGTTGTAGTGGTCCGCGGGCTCGTAGCCGGGCTTGATGACGTGCGGACGGCCCTCCCGGGTGAACGTGAAGCCGGCCGGCGGGGGAGCGTCGCACGGGTTGTCGTACTGGCGCGGGATGGGCCTGGTGCCGGGCACGAACTGCACGACGTTGTTGAACACCCACTTGTTCTCCGGGGTGAACACCCAGGCGCCGTCCGCGCCCTTGGTGGCGTTGACGACGGTGGCGTAGGTGAAGGAACGGCAGCCGTTCTGCCCGGTCCACTCCGTGGCGCACTCGGTCTTCCAGAGCCGGCCGTCAGTCCCGGTGAACTGGCCGTCCCGGGCGAGGGGGTTGATCTCGCCGGTGTTCTTGTCCCGCCAGTTGGCGCCGTTGGAGGGCAGGTAGGTCAGGTTGTTGAAGACGAACTCGTTGACCAGTTGGTACTTGCCGTCCACCACCCGGGCCTGGGTGGCCATGATCTCCGCCCGGCACCTGGTGACGGTGGTGGAGTACTGGTTGCACACGGTGTTCCAGAGCCGGTCGTTGAACCATCTCTGGCCGGGGGTGGTGTACGGGTGCACCTCGGCCGAGGCGGGCACGGGCTGTGCCACGAAGCCGCCTATCAGGCCGAGCACGGCTGCGAACAGGAGTGGGAGCAGTTTTGCGCGACGTGTGTTCATGGTGTGGGAAGACCGCCAGTTGATGTCGGGGCCCGGAGTGCCCGGATGCCGTTGGACTACCTGCGCGATACTACCTGCGCCCGCTCGCACGCCAGGTTAGGGGACGGTTCCGCGGCGATTCGAGAGCGCGAACCCTAATCCTCGGCTTCAGGTCCGGACGGTGACGCATCCGGCCTGCCGTGGTCCGCCAGGGCGAGGAGCAGGTCGAGCGCGGTTCGATGCGAGTCGATCACTTCGACGCGCGCCCCGGGACCCGAGGCGACCACACGTCGCGCGACCCCTCCGTCCGGTCCGGTGACGACGGTGGCGGCCAGGTTCCAGCCGCGCTCCCAGTACTCCTGCTGCTCACGCACCGCCGGGTCCGGGGCGTCGGCCCGCATGCTCGAGTGGTCCAGCACAGTCCTGGCGTACCAGACCCGCTGGGCCCAGGCCGCGAACCCGAACGGCGCCATCGGTGGGCCGGTGATGACGACGACGTCGTAGTGGTCGTCCCTCCCCTCGAACCAGCGCTCCAGGGCCAGTTGCCAGCTGCCCGCCTCGGTCAGGAGCGGGTCGTAGGGGCTCTCCGCCGCCCGCTCGAGCGCCAGCGCCGCGACGGGATCGATGGCTCCCGTGCCGGGTGCCAGGTTCGCGGCTCCGAAGTCCGGCACCACGTGGACGCGGGTGGCCCCGTCGCACGCGACGGGGGCGACGAGGTCCACCGCCACCGACTCCGAGGAGCGTGACGCCTCCAGCCAGAACCTCGCCCGCTGGGACGACGGGTCGTGGGCCACCACCAGGGCGCGGACCGTCCCGGGGGTGCGGGGCGAGGTGGACGGTGCGGGGTGACGGGGCTCCTCGAGGAGGGCCTGCGAGGGGAGGTCGTCGAGGCGGTCGGCGAACCTGGTGGGCCAGTTCCGGGACGCGCCGGCCCAGCGCGCCAGGTCCGCGGCCCACGAGTCGGGAGCGGTGACGAGCAGCGGCTTGTGGACGTGCTTGGCGATCCAGTCCAGCACGAACTTCCAACCGGCCGCACTCGCGCCAGAGAGGGATCCCGACGCGATGTCCATGCGGTCCTCCGGCAACGGTGCCTGCTGGCGCACCCCCGTCAGGCGGAGGGCGGCGTCCACCCGACGGACCACCGGCCAGTGGCGGTCACGGGCAGCGGCGGCGACGGCCTCGTCGTCAGTGACGACAACCGGCGTGTGGAGCGTCATGACAGCCTCCCGAGCAGTTCGAGTTCCCGCTGAGTCGTCGCCGTCGGCCCGCACTGGGCGGCGGCACGCTCGGCGGCGGCGCGGGACAGGTCGGGCAGCCGGTCGGGCGCTTCCACCAAGCTCCACAGTGCGTCGGCGAACGCCCAGGGGTCGTTGCCGCGGGGCAGCAGGCTGCAGGTGGTGTCGGTGAACTCGGGCACGGCGGCCACGGGGTTGGTGATGGTGACCGCGCCGCTGGCCATCGCCTCACCGAGCATCACACCCTGCGTGTCGTAGCGGGTCGGGACGAGGGAGATGCCGTGCGTGTCGTAGAGGGAGGCCATCTGGGCCGGGCTGGAGAACCCTTCCTCGACAATGACGTTGTCCAGCCGCCGCAGCGGCCGGACCGTGTCGGCGAACAGGGTCCCGTAGCCGCGGACGGTGAACTCGAGGTCCTGGAAGCCGTCGCGCTGGGAGCAGATGTCGATGGCGCGAACGGCGATGTCGCTGCCGTAGTTGTGGGTGGCGAAGCTCCGCAGCAGGAGGATCCTGCGGGCCTCCTCCGGTTGGCGGACACGCGCCCGGTAGACATCGGTGTCGATGACGTTGGGGATGACCTCGACGTTCCTGGCGGCTGTGCCGACGTCGAACTCGGAGTAGCGCTGTTGGGTCCGGGAGACGAACACCTTCGTGATCGCCTCGTCGGCGAAGAGGGGGCCTGCGGCGCGGAACCGATCCGCGTTCTGGGCGTCGCGGATGTGGCGGATCGCCATCATCTCCATCGTGGTGCTGTTGCCGTGCAGGCGGCGGTAGTCCCGCACCTCGTAGCCGTGGAACCAGGTGGCCAGCCGCTCGCCCGGGACCCGCGCCCGCAGTTCTTCGATGGCCACCGGGGTGGGCGAGTGGGCCAGTACCCGTGAGCCCGAGGCCGCGAGCGCGTCGAGGGCCTGCGGGAGGTCGGAGGGGCGGATCGCCACGACGGGGGCCGCCGCGTCGGCCACCACCTCTGGGGCGGCCACGTTCAGGGGGGAGTAGTCGACGACGATGCCGTTCAGGCCGGCTGCGGCGTAGGCCTCAACCCGGCGCCGGACGAACTCGGAACCGGTCCGCCAGCGGTACGGGTAGGTGACGGCCAGCACCACGAAGTCGTGCCGCGTCCTGAGGTGGTCCTGCACGTCGTCGGGGAGGGAGGGGTGGTGCTCCGTCATGAGGCGTCCGGCTTGAACTGCCCGCGGCGCAGCGCCTTCTTCACCATCAGCTTGCCGGGCGCCTGGATCTGCTGCTTGAGGCGGGCGACGTGTGCCTCGAACTGGGTGACCTGTGCCCTGAGGCGGTCCACCTCGTCGGACTCCGCGGCCGCTTCCTGCCGGGCGGTCTCGGCCTCCACGCGCAGCGCCTCGGCCTCCGAGCGCGCCTCGTCCACCCGGGTGGCGAGCGCGATGGCGTCGGCCCGTAACTCCTCGATGACCCGTCCGGCCTGGGCCAGCTGTTCCCTGGCCACGGTCAACTCCGTGGCCGTCAGTGCGGCCAGATGGTCCGAACTGCCACGCTGCGTCTGTTCCTCCACGTCTGGCACTCTAGCCAACCGCAGCAGACGGCGTAGTGGTGGGGAGGAACAACCTCCCCACCTGCCACGTGCGGATCAGTCGGTTCCGGTGTCCATCGCCGAGCGCAGGGTGGCGGCCTCGACGTCGTCGTCCACGTCGGGCGAACCGAGCTCGGCGATCGCCTGGGCGCGCCCGGGCTCGATCTTGCCGATCAGCTCGGCGTGCCCGGCCAGCAGCGTGCCCTGCTGGGCGTAGAGCTCGAGCTTCTCGCGGGAGTCCGCGATGTCCAGGTTGCGCATGGTGAGCTGGCCGATGCGGTCGATGGGGCTGAAGGCCTGGTCCTCGACGCGCTCCATGGACAGCTTCTCCGCCTGGTAGCTGAGGGCGGGGCCGCGGGTGTCCATGATGGTGTAGTCATCGCCGCGGCGCAGGCGCAGCGTCACGTCGCCGGTGACGGCGGAGGCCACCCAGCGCTGCAGCGACTCGCGCAGCATCAGCGACTGCGGGTCCAGCCAACGGCCCTCGTACAGCAGGCGGCCGAGGCGAAGGCCCTCGGAACGGTAGTTGGCGAGGGTGTCCTCGTTGTGGATGGCGGACAGGAGCCGCTCGTAGGCGATCCACAGCAGTGCCATGCCCGGTGCCTCGTAGATGCCGCGGGACTTGGCCTCGATGATGCGGTTCTCGATCTGGTCGCTCATGCCCAGCCCGTGGCGGCCGCCGATGGCGTTGGCCTCCAGCACGAGCTCGACGGCGTCGAGACGCTTGCCGTTGATGGCGACGGGGCGGCCCTGCTCGAAGGAGACGGTGACGTCCTCGGTGTCGATGCTGACGGCCGGGTCCCAGTACTTGGCGCCCATGATGGGCTCGACGGTCTCCAGCGAGACGTCCAGCCCCTCGAGGGTCTTGGCCTCGTGGGTGGCGCCCCAGATGTTGGCGTCGGTGGAGTAGGCCTTCTCCTTGGAGTCCCGGTAGGGGAGGTCGCGCTCGGTTAGCCACACGCTCATCTCGTCGCGGCCGCCCAACTGGGTGACGAAGTCGTTGTCCAGCCACGGCTTGTAGATGCGCAGGTCCGGGTTGGCCATCAGGCCGTAGCGGTAGAACCGCTCGATGTCGTTGCCCTTGTAGGTGGAGCCGTCTCCCCAGATGGACACGTCGTCCTCGGCCATGGCGCGCACCAGCATCGTGCCGGTGACGGCACGCCCGATGGGGGTGGTGTTGAAGTAGGCGCGGCCGGCCGAGCGGATGTGGAAGGCGCCGCACGCGAGCGCGGACAGGCCCTCCTCGACGAGCGCGACGCGGCAGTCCACCAGGCGGGACAGCTCCGCACCGTAGATCAGCGCGCGTTCGGGCACGGAGCCGATGTCCGGCTCGTCGTACTGGCCGATGTCTGCGGTGTAGGTGCACGGTACCGCACCGGCCTCGCGCATCCAGGCCACGGCCACCGACGTGTCGAGGCCACCGGAGAAGGCGATGCCGACGCGTTCGCCGACTGGGAGTGAGGTCAGAACTTTGGACACGGGGGCCACTCTAGTGGTTGGGCGGGCGGTGTTCCTCCGGCGGCTACGATGATCTCTTGTCACGCCATCCCGACCCCGCGGGAACCATGCCGAGTGAGGAGAGACATGCAGCAGCCGCATGCAGTCATCGCCCTGCCCAACAACATCGAGATCGACGCCCGCGCGCACCGCAACGGGCTGGCGCTGGTCGCCGCCGGATACAAGGTGACGATGGTGGGCTTCGGCGGCGGCATCCCGCCGACGGGGACCATCGCGGGCATGCCCTACATCCTCTGCACGCCGGCCGCCCCGGCCGCGGTGAAGAAGCCGCTCACGTTCACCTATCGCGCGGTGCGCAAGGCGTTCCACCTGACCATGCGCCGCCGCCCGCCGCAGAAGGTGCTCAAGGTCGTCGCCCGCGTCGACTCGGCCACCGACGCGCTCGGCCGCAAGGCGAAGGCGCTCAAGGAGAAGGTGGCCCCCACCAAGGTGGAGGAGGACGACACCCTCAAGTTCTGGGAGAAGGCGCTGCCGCAGGTGCCTGTGATGACCGCGGCCATGAAGAACCAGCTGATCGAGCTGCAGCCCGACGTCATCGTCACCGACGTGCACCTGCTGCCGCTGGCCACCGAGGTGGCCGCCGTGCACCGCTCCCGCGGGCACCGCACCGCCGTCGTCTACGACGCCCGCGAGTACGTCTACGGCCTCGCCAGCGAGGACCCCAACATCACCGAGGGCTTCCCCGCGCTGGAGAGCGAGTACATCGGACAGCTGGACGCCACGTTCACCGTGTGTGAGCCCATCGCCCGCTTCCTGCAGGAGAAGTACGACCTCCCCGTGGAGCCGGCGCTGGTCCCCAACGCCCCGATCGGCCAACTGCCGCCGGTGGAGAAGCCGATGACCATCCGGGACTTCCTCGAGATCGACGAGGAGGCCCCGCTGCTGGTCTACGCGGGCGGGCTGTCCTACCACCGCGGCGTCCACGACGTGATCTCCGCGCTGCCGGAGCTGGACGGCGTCCACCTGGCCATCGGCGCCCGCCGCAGCAGCTCCTACGTGATCGAGTTGGAGAAGCAGGCCGAGGACCTGGGCGTCCGGGACCGCGTCCACTTCGTGCCGTTCGCGCCCACCCACGAGGTGGCCGAGTACCTCTCGTCGGCGACGGCGGCGATCTTCCCGTTCCTGCCCGTCGGCAACCACAACTGGGCCGCCCCCAACAAGTACTTCGAGTCCGTCCAGGCGCGGCTGCCCATCCTGACCTCCAACATGGAGTGGCTCACCGAGCGCATCAACCGCCTGGGCATCGGCGAGGTCTTCGAGCACTCCAACCCCGCCTCCATCGTCGAGGCCACGCGCAAGGTGCTCGGAAACCTGGACTCCTACCGCGCCAGGATCACCGACGAGTTGGTGGCCGAGCACACCTTCGAGGAGTTCGCCGGTACCGTCCAGGAGATCTGCCTGTCCGTCACCTCGCCCCGCGCCAAGGAGGGCCTGCGCCCGGCCGGGCTGCACGACCAGCTCTCGGCGATCCGGCGCGACATGCTGCGCCAGCGCGCCTCCCTGGCCGACTCGGAGATCTTCGAGCCGCGGCCCCGCATCCGGATCGGTTGCGCGAACACGGGCGGCCAGCCGCAGCTGTGGGCCACCTCCCTGATGCGGGAGCACCCGCGCGCCATGGCCGAATCCGCCTGGCTGTTCCGCGAGGGGCCGCTGAAGTTCCCCGTCGACGAGACCATCACCTACCACCAGTGGGTGGCCCCGCACTGGCAGCGGACGCTGTCCCGCAAGCTGGAGAACCGGGTGACCCACGTCCTCACCGAGAGCGCCCGCGCCATGGTGGGGGCCAGGTTCGGCAAGTTCTTCCACGACGAGATCGACTACTTCCGCGAGCAGGGCATCCGTCAGGGCCTGGTCTTCCACGGCTCGGACATCCGCAACCCCGCCAAGCACGCCGCGCTGGAACCCGACTCGCCGTTCCAGGACCCCACCGACGAGCTCACCGCCACGCTGCAGCGCCAGGTGGAGGCCATCACGCCCCACGTGCTGGCCTTCGACGGCCCCGTGTTCGTCACGACGATGGACCTGCGCGACTACCTGCCCGACGCCGCCTGGCTGCCCATCGTCGTCGACACCCAGTGGTGGTCCAGCGACGTCGTCCCGCTGGCGGGATCCGGCGCCCCGAAGGTCTTCCACGTGCCGTCGAAGAACAAGATGAAGGGCTCCGACGCCGTGGACCAGACCTGCTTGGAGCTGCAGGCCGAGGGGCGGATCCGCTACCTCCGCGACGAGGGCCTCACCCGCGAGCAGATGCACAACCGCATGATGAGCGCCGACATCGTCATCGACCAGGTCCGCCTGGGCGACTACGGCATCACAGCCGTCGAGGCCATGGCCGGCGGCAAGGTGGTGATCGGGCACGTCGCCGAACGCGTCCGTGACCGGCTGCCCGGGGCCGTCCCGATCGTCGAGGCCACCTCCCAGAACCTCCGCGAAGTGCTCGAGGGAGTCCTGGCCGATCCCGAGGGTGCCGCAGAACTCTCCCGCAAGGGACGCGAGTACGCCGAGATCTGGCACGACGGCACCCACAGCGCCAAGGTGCTGGCCGAGTTCATGGAACTCTGAGTGTCCATGCCTCAGACCCACTCAGTTTCCCTGAGGTGCGAGCGGCGGCGAGCCTCGAAGGGCTCCAGCGCCAGCCCCTTCGAGGCTCGCAAGCTCGTACCTCAGGGAATCTGGGCAAGGCAGGGTGGCCTTCCATGCGCATCCTGATGCTGGTGGCCACGTCGGTGGCCACGGACACCCGCGTGCTGCGGGAGGCGCGGACCCTCGTCGGCGCCGGCCACAGCGTCCACGTCATCGGCCGCTCGGTCCCCGAGGGCTTCGACGCAGGTGAGGGCATCACGGTCTCCAGTGTCGGCACGTCCTCGGTGTTCCGAGCCGAGGGCCAGCCGTCGCTGAAGGGACGCAAGCTGTCCGCGCCGGTGCGGTTCGCCCGCTGGGGCCTGCTGCCGCAGCACCGCCGTTCCTCGTTCGGGCGCTGGGCCGACGGCGCCATCGCCGACGCGCGGGGCCGGGAGTTCGACGTCGTCCACGCCCACGACTTCACCGCCCTGCGCGCCGCTGACACCCTCGCCGCCGAGAGGGGCGTCCCGTTCGTCTACGACTCGCACGAATTCTGGCCCGGCCTGCCGCGGGAGTACCGCCCGACGCCGCTGGCAGACCGGCGCGAGCGGCGCGAGGAGGCCGAGTGGGGTGGCCGGGCCGCTGCGGTCATCACCGTGGGCGACGGCGTCGCCGACGCATTGCGCGAACTGTACGGGTGGGACAACGTCACCGTCGTCCACAACAGCTTCCCGCGGGCGGCGGAACTCCCGGAGCCGCTGGAGGAGCCGAAGGCCCTCGTCTACGCGGGCCGCGTCGCTGCCTTCCGCGAGTTGGAGGTCATCGCCACCGCAAGCCGCTATGTCGACATTCCGATCACCGTGATGGGACCCGCGGACGAGACCTGGCTCGGCACCTTCGACCGGGGCGACGTCGAGGTGCTGCCCGCGAAGCCGCTGCCCGAGGCCTCGGAGACGCTGGTCGCCGGCGGGATTTCACTCGTTACCCATTCCGACAAGTGGCTCAACCACCGACTGGCGATGCCGAACAAGCTCTTCCACGCAGTCAGCCTCGGAATCCCGCTGGTTGCCACCGACGTCGGGGAGCTCGGGCGGATGGTCCGCGAGCACGGCCTCGGGACCCTCTACGAACCCGGGAACCCCGACTCGCTGGTACGCGCGATTTCCGAAGCGGTGGGTGGATATCGGAAACTGGTGAGTAATGTCAGAGCGGCACGCCCTGCGCTGAGCTGGGATGCCGACGCCGACCGCCTGCTGACGGTCTACGACGAAATCATCCGGATGACGGGGAAGGAGTAGGTGTGAACAGGTCACACCCTTCCTGGTTCGGGAGGCGAGAAATTGGCTAGGACTAAGACCGGGCAGGGGCCCGCCGTGCGCGTGTACACGCCGCACAAGGCGGGACTGCCCAACCTGCGCGAGTACTTCAGCGAGGTGGTCAAGCGGCTGGACTTCGCGCGCGAGCTGAGCGACACCAACATGCGCGCCGGCAACACCAACACCGTGCTGGGGCAGGCCTGGTTGATCATCAACCCACTGCTGCTGGCCGCGGTGTACTTCCTTCTGATCATGGTGATCAGCGGACGCGGCGGCTCGGGCGGCATGGACACCTTCGCCGGCATCGCAGGAGGACTGTTCCTCTACTTCCTGATGTCGGGTGCGGTGCAGTCGTGCGCCACGTCGGTCACGAACGCGGGCACCCTGATCCTGAACATGAACTTCCCCAAGCAGTTGCTGATCGTCTCGAACGTCTACCTGGCGCTGCGCCGGTTCGTGCCGACGATGCTGGTCTACCTCGTGATCCACGCCCTCTCGGGCAGGGCCTGGACCTGGCACATGCTGTGGATCCCGTTCGTCGTGCTGCTGATCGCGCTGTTCTCGGTGGGTCTCGGCTCCATCATCGCGACGTGGCACGTCTACTTCCGCGATACCGCGCAGTTCCTGCCGTACTTCATCCGGATCTGGATGTACCTGTCCCCGGTGCTGTTCACCGCCGAGATGTTCCTCGACAGGGTGGGGCCGGCCATCGGCCAGTTCGCCAACGTGAACCCGCTGTTCTCGATCCTCGGCATCTGGGGCGACATCCTCGGCGGCAACGCCCCGCAGGTGGAGTACCTCCTGATCGGGTCGGCCTGGGCCGTGGGCATCTTCGTGGTCGGGGTCCTCTACTTCATCTCTAGGGAGCGTGATTTCGCTGTCCGCCTCTGAAGCCAACCAGTACCTGGAGCGGGACCCGGGAGCGCCCGAGCCCGAGGCCGACGCCTCCGTCGCGCCCCCACAGGACACCGACCACAGCGGCCAGGCGGTTGTCATCGACGACCTCCACATCACCTACAAGGTGAACCTGGAGCGCAAGAACTCCCTGAAGAACTTCCTCGTCAAGGGAGCCCGCGGGGAGAAGGTCAACTACCGCGAGGTGCAGGCCCTCAAGGGTGTCACCTTCGACGTGCCGCAGGGCCAGTGCACCGGCATCATCGGTGCCAACGGCGCCGGCAAGTCCACGCTGATGCGTGCGGTGGCGGGCATCCTGCCGCCCACCAAGGGCCGCATCGAGATCCGGGGCAAGGTCAGCACCCTGCTGGCGCTCGGCGTCGGTTTCAACACGGCCCTGACCGGCCGCGAGAACGTGGTGCTCGGCGGCATGGCCGCCGGCTTGACGCGGGCCGAGGTCACCGACAAGTTCGACGAGATCGCGGGCTTCGCGGACCTGGGTGACTTCATCGACATGCCGATGCGCACCTACTCCTCCGGCATGTTCTCGCGGCTGGCGTTCTCCGTGGCCGTGCACATGCACCCGGACATCCTCATCATCGACGAGGCCCTGAGCGCGGGCGACGCCAAGTTCAAGGAGAAGGCGGGCCAGAAGATGGCCTCGCTGATGGACTCGGCCGGCACCATGCTGCTCGTCTCCCACGCCCTCGCCACCATCCAGGAACTCTCCGACGAGGTGATCTGGCTCCACAAGGGCAAGCTCATCCACCGCGGCGATCCCAAGGAGACCTGCGAGCGCTACCTGGAGTTCCTCAAGGTGGGCGACGACAAGATCATCATGGAGGACTTCTGAGCGCGTCGGTCGCCATCGTCACCACCGGCCACGACGTCGCCGACGCACGGCTGCACCGGACGGTGGCGGCGCTGCTGCGCGCCGGGGCGGAGGTGGAGGTCCACGGCCTCGGCGACGCCTCGCTCGCGCCCGCGGGTTGCCGCGTGTTCGCCGCCCCCCGCGCCGGCAAGTTGAGCCGGCTCGGCCGGGCGCTGACGTGGCCGTTCCGGGCACGCGCCGACGTGCTCGTCACCATCGACCCCGACACCTCGCTGTCCGCCTGGCTGGCGGCTCGGCTGCGCCGTCGTCGCTGGGTGGCGGACGTCCACGAGGACTACGCCGCCCTGCTGAAGGACCGCAGCTGGGTGCCCGGGCCGTTGCTCAAGGTGCTGCAGGGGGCGGTCCACCTCCTCAACCGACTCATCCAGCGCGCAGACCTGGTGCTGGTGGCCGACGAGCACGTTCCGCCCCGCACCGCCCGGGACCGGTTCGTGATGCGCAACGAGCCGGACTTCACGCTCCTGCCGGAACTGGGGGAGCCCTCGGACGACGCGCCCTGGCGCGCCGTCTACATCGGGGACAACCGCACCTCCCGCGGCCTGCGGACCATGGTGGAGGCCGTCGCCGCCACCTCCGGGGACGCCGAGCCGTGGCGGCTCGACGTCGTCGGCCCCGTCGCCGCGGCAGACCGGGACTGGTTCGAGGCCCGGCTCGCCGAGCCCGACTGCGTCCACGTCGTCGCCCACGGCCGCCAAGAGCCCAGGACCTCCTGGGAGATCGCCGACGGCGCGGACATCGGCTTCTGCCTGCTTGCCAACACGCCCGCGTTCGCCGAGGCGATGCCGTCGAAGATCTACGAGTACCTGGCCTGCGGCCTGCCGACGGTGGCCACGCCGCTGCCGCGGGTGGCCGAACTGCTGCACCGCACCGGTGCCGGCGTGGTGGTGGACTCCGTCGAGGAGACGACGACGGCCCTGCGCCGATTCGCCGCCGAGCCCGCGTTCCGCACCCAGCTGCGCGAGGCGGCCCGGGAGGCGGGGGAGGTGGCGCGGGCGCGTCGCAACACCTACGACGAGGCCGCCGCCCGCATCCTGTCGCTCTGACCTGTCCGGCTCGTGGGGCTTGGTGACCAGGGCTCGCGAGCAATCGGTTTCTGTGCACGGATGGGATGGCCGACCGGCGTGTCGCGACTTCCTGTCACCTGCTGGCCGGGCGACCCCCTGACGATCGGGTCAGAGGAAGAACTCCTTGACCCCCTCGAACGTCATCTGGACGGCGAGGATCACGAGGATCATGCCCATCAGACGCTCGACGGCGTCGAGTGCGCGCCGCCCGAGGACCTTGCGCAGGAAGCCGGAGAAGTACAGAACCACCGTGGTGATCACCCAGGCGATGACCATGCCGCCGAGGAACCAGGGCCATTCGGCCGGCTGTGCGCTGACCAGGACCACGATCACCGCGAGCAGCGACGGACCAGCCACGTAGGGGACCGCGAGCGGCACGATGAACGGCTCGTCGTGGGTCAGTTCCATCCGGTTGGCGTCCGGGGTGGGGAACACCATCCGGATGGCGATCAGCAGCAGGATGATGCCGCCGGCCGCCTTCAGGGCGGAGTCGTCGACGCCCATCAGGTGCAGCAGCGAACTCCCGGCGAAGAGGAACACCACCATGATCGCGAGCGCAATCAGGCACTCGCGCAGGATCACCCACTGCACGCGCTTGGGGTCCGTGCGGCGCAGCGCGGACAGGAACAGCGGCACGTTGCCCAGCGGATCCATCACCAGCAGGAACGTGAACGCGGCGGAGACCATCAGGTCCAAGGCAGTCCTCCCCTCTCCGTCCCGGCTGCAACGATCCTAGTCCTCGGAACCCCGCCGCGGATGCTCCTGCGCCTCAGTTCCCAGCGACTCCGGAGCGTGCGGCGGCCCCGGATGCTGCTGCAGACCACTGGGCGGTATGCTCGCACCCGTAGCAATCTGAAGGGACCAATACATGGTGCGAATCCAAGACAGCGCCGACGTCTCACCCGAGGCAACCATCGGCGAGGGATCCTCCGTCTGGCACCTCGCCCAGGTGCGTGAGGGCGCAGTCCTGGGGGAGAACTGCATCGTCGGTCGCGGCGCCTACGTCGGCACCGGGGTCCAGATGGGCAAGAACTGCAAGCTGCAGAACTACGCCCTCGTCTACGAGCCGGCAGTGCTCGAGGACGGCGTGTTCGTCGGTCCCGCCGCCGTGTTCACCAACGACTACTTCCCGCGCTCGGTGGATCCCGAGGGGAACCTGAAGCGCGGCGACGACTGGGAACCGGTGGGCGTCACCTGCCGCGAGGGCTCCTCCATCGGCGCCCGAGCCGTGTGCATCGCCCCAGTCACCATCGGCCGCTGGGCCATGGTGGCCGCCGGCGCCGTCGTCACGAAGGACGTTCCTGATTTCGCGCTCGTGGCCGGTGTCCCGGCCAGGCGCATCCGCTGGGTGGGACGCGCCGGTGTCCCACTCGAGGCGGGCGGGGCCCCGGGTGAGTGGGTCTGCCCCCAGACCGGCGCCAAGTACACCGAAGCAAACGACACACTTTCGGAGGTCCAGCAGTGACTGATTTCATCCCCCCGGCCAAGCCGATCATCGGCGACGAGGAGCGGGAGGCAGTCGATCGTGTCATGCGTTCCGGCATGCTCGCGCAGGGCCCCGAGGTCAAGGCGTTCGAGGAGGAGTTCTCCGCGCACTTCGGTCTGGGCCGTGCCTGCGTGGCCGTGAACTCCGGCACCTCCGGGCTGCACCTGGGGCTGCTGGCCAACGGCATCGGCGCGGGCGACGAGGTCATCGTGCCGTCGTTCACGTTCGCCGCGACGGCGAACTCGGTGGCCCTGACCGGTGCCACCCCGGTGTTCGCCGACATCGCCGCCGATGACTTCACCCTGGACCCGGCCTCGGTGGAGGCCTCCATCACCGAGCGCACCAAGGCGATCATGCCGGTGCACCTCTACGGGCACCCGGCCAAGATGGCGGAGCTGCGCGCCATCGCGGACAAGCACGGCCTCAAGCTGTTCGAGGACGCCGCGCAGGCGCACGGTGCGTCGCTGAACGGCACCCCCGTCGGTGCTTTCGGTGAGTTCGCGATGTTCTCGCTGTACCCCACCAAGAACATGACCTCGGGCGAGGGCGGCATGGTCTCTGCCGCCGACGAGACCATCGAGCGGAACCTGCGTCTCTACCGCAACCAGGGGATGCTGCAGCAGTACCACAACGAGGTCGTCGGCCTGAACAACCGCATGACCGACATCCACGCCGCCATCGGCCGCGTGCAGCTGACCAAGGTCGACGGCTGGACGGCCCAGCGGCAGTCCAACGCCGCGTTCCTGTCGGCCAACCTCGAAGGTGTCACCCCGCCGCCGGTGGCCGAGGGGGCGGTGCACGTCTACCACCAGTACACCGTCCGCGTCCCGGAGGACCGCGACGGGCTGGCGGCCGCGTTGAAGGAGCAGTACCAGGTGGGCTCGGGCATGTTCTATCCCGTCCCGAACCACCGCCTGAAGCCGTTCCAGGTGGCCGTGGAGCTGCCCGAGACCGAGCGTGCCGCGAAGGAGTGCCTGTCGCTGCCGGTGCACCCGTCGGTGTCCCAGCAGGACCTGGAGCGCATCGTCGAAGCCGTCAACACCCTCGCGAAGGCAGGTGCCTGACCCATGGCGAACCTCAAGGCAGGCCTGATCGGCATCGGCATGATGGGGCGCCACCACGCGCGCGTCCTCGGCTCCCTCGACGGGGTGGACCTGGTCGGCATCGCAGACCCGGGTGGTGACAAGTTCGGCGTCTCCGGCGGCCGTCCCGTGTTCGCCACGGTCGACGAACTGATCGAGCTCAAGCCCGACTACTGCATGATCGCCACGCCGACGGCGTTCCACCTGGAGACGGGCCTCAAGCTGGCCGCGGCCGGCATCCACGCCATCATCGAGAAGCCCCTCGCACGCGACGTGGACTCCTCGCTCCAACTGGTGGAGGCGTTCTCCAAGGCCGGGCTGGTGGGAGCCGTCGGCCACATCGAGCGCTACAACCCGGCGCTGCAGCAGGCCCGCAAGCGGATCGCCGACGGCCAGCTCGGCCGCGTGATCCAGGTGGCCACCCGCCGTCAGGGCCCCTTCCCGGCGCGCATCGCCGACGTGGGCGTCGTCAAGGACCTCGCCACCCACGACATCGACCTCACGGCCTGGGTGGTGCAGTCCACCTACAAGCACGTCGCCGCCGAGGCCAACAACCTCTCCGGCCGCGAGTACGAGGACCTGATCGCCATCACCGGCCAGCTGGACGGCGGCATCGTCGCGAACCACCTGGTGAACTGGCTGTCGCCGCTCAAGGAGCGACTGACCGTCATCACCGGAGAGACCGGCACGTTCATCGCCGACACCCTCACCGCTGATCTGACGTACTTCGCCAACGGCACCGTCGAGAACACGTGGGAGGACCTGGCGCAGTTCAAGGGCGTCAGCGAGGGCGACGTCATCAAGTACGCCTTCAGCAAGCCCGAGCCGCTGCGCACCGAGCACGAGAACTTCCGCGACGCCGTCCTCGGCAAGGCGGCTGACATCGTGACGCTGGAACAGGGTCTGAACACGGTCCGCGTCGCCGAGGCCGTCATCGAGTCGGCCGCCACCGGCCGCACGGTCGAACTCTGAGCCGGGGCACCAGTTGAAGATCGCAGTCGTCGCACTCGGCAAGATCGGCCTTCCCCTGGCCGTGCAGTTCGCCGACTCGGGCCACGAGGTCATCGGTTCCGACGTCAACCAGGGCGTCGTGGACATGGTCAACGCCGGCAACGAGCCCTTCCCGGGGGAGGCGCAACTGGCCGAGAAGCTGCGCGCCGCCGTCGACGAGGGGCGCCTGCGCGCCGTCACCGACACGACGGAGGCCGTCGCCGCCTCCGAGGCCGTCGTCCTCGTCGTGCCCCTGTTCGTAAACCACGACGGCGCGCCGGACTTCGCCGCGATGGACGCGGCCACCGCGGCCGTCGCGGCGGGCCTGAAGCCGGGCACGCTGGTCAGCTACGAGACCACCCTGCCCGTGGGCACCACCCGCAACCGTTGGACCCCGATGCTGGAGAAGGGCTCGGGTCTCGTGGAGGGCAAGGACTTCCACGTCGTGTTCTCCCCGGAACGCGTGCTCACCGGCCGTGTGTTCGCGGACCTGCGCAAGTACCCGAAGCTCGTCGGCGAGGTCTCGCCCGGCGGTGCGGAGCGGGCGCGCGAGTTCTACGAGTCCGTGCTGCAATTCGACGAGCGCGAAGACCTGCCGCGCCCCAACGGCGTGTGGGACCTCGGCACCGCAGAGGCCGCGGAGATGGCGAAGCTCGCGGAGACCACCTACCGCGACGTCAACATCGGACTCGCGAACCAGTTCGCGCGCTTCGCCGTCGACAACGGCATCGACGTGTTCCAGGTGATCGAGGCCTCCAACTCGCAGCCGTACAGCCACATCCACCGCCCCGGCATCGCCGTCGGCGGCCACTGCATCCCGGTCTACCCGAAGCTGTACCTGTGGACGGACCCGGACGCCACCATCGTCACTGCCGCCCGCGAGGCGAACGCGGGCATGCCCGGCTACGCCGTCGAACTCGCCGAGAAGGCTGCCGGGGCCCTTGCGGGTCGACGCGTGGTGGTGCTGGGCGCCGCCTACCGCGGCGGCGTCAAGGAGACGGCCCTGTCCGGGGTGTTCCCCGTCGTGCGCGCCCTGCAGGACCGTGGCGCCCGGGTCACGGTCCACGACCCGATGTACACCGACACCGAGCTCAAGCGCATGGGCTTCCTGCCGCACCGCCTCGGTGAGCCCGTCGACGTCGCCATCCTCCAGACGGACCACGCGATGTACCGCGAGCTCGGGGCCGACGACCTGCCCGGCGTCGACGTCGTCGTGGACGGCCGTCGGGTGCTCGACGCCGCCCGCTTCGCCGACACCACCCTGATCACCCTCGGAAAGGGGAACTGACAGTGGCACGCAAGCCCCGCATCGTCCTGTTCCGGCACGCTCCCGTCGACTTCGACTCCCGCATCAAGCGGATCGCCACCACGCTGCAGCGGGGCGGGTTCGAGCCCATCATCATCTCCACCGAACCGATCGACGGCGAGGCGGGGGAGTTCCTGCTGGGACGCACCATCCGGGTGATCCGGGTGCCGCTGACCCCGTGGCCCGCCGAGTCCCGGGTCTCCAAGAAGGAGAACCCGAACGCCACCCGCGCGGCCCGCCTGCGCCGCCAGCGCGAGGTGCACGCCAGCAGGATCAAGGGCGCCGACAAGGCCTCCGCGAAGTCCGCCGCCAAGTGGGTGGTCACCAACGGCAAGCTCGCCGTCTCCGGCGCAATCAGCCTGAAGGACCGGCTCGTGACGGCGGCGAAGGCCGTGCGCGCGAAGCTGCAGGGCTCCGACGACCCGTTCATCGGCTTGGACCTGCCCCAGAACCTGCCCGTGGCGCACAACCTCGTGTACACGCTCAAGGACCTCCTCATCGAGCTGCGTCCTGACGTGCTGCACGCCCACAACCCCTTGGTGCTGCCCGCGGCGTGGGAGGCGGCCAAGGCGCTGCGCGAGGCCGGCGTCGACGTGAAGCTGTCCTACGACGTCCGCGAGGACTTCGCCGGGCTGCCCGCCAAGGAGATCGGCAACCCCGCCGCCCACCAGGCGCTGCTGGGGACCGAACGCGAGTTCATGAAGAAGGTGGACTACGTGATGACCGTCACGGAGTCCCACGCCGATCTCCTCAAGGACAAGTACAAGCTCGACGAGCTGCCCGAGACCTACGTGAACATGAGCGTCTTCCAGCCGATGGTGGGCGACGTCACCGTCCGCGAGGCCGCCGGTCTGCCCGAGGACACCCCCCTGGCGGTCTACGCCGGCATCATGAGCTGGGCCCGTGGCATGGAGACGCTGGTCCAGTCCATGGCGTACGTCGACGAGGCGGTGCACCTGGCCATCGTCACGATGCCGCTGCCGCACAACATGCAGAAGACGCTGGACCCGATGGCCGAGGAACTCGGGGTCCGGGACCGGATCCATTACCTGGATCCCGTCAACCAGGCCAACCTCAGTTACTACCTGCACGGCGCGGACCTGGCGGTCCACCCCCTGCCGGGCGGCTCCCCGAACCACGACCGGACGCTGCCCAACAAGCTCTTCGAGTACCTCCACGCCGAACTGCCGATGGTCTCCTCCGACGCCAAGACCATGGCCGAGTTCGTCCGCTTCAACGGCATGGGCGAGGTGTTCACCTCCGAGGATCCCAAGGACCTCGGCGAGAAGATCAACCACGCACTGGCCAACCCAGTCCCGCAGGAGCACCTGCACGAGCTGGCGCAGAAGTACTCATGGCAGAGCAACGAGCCGGGTCTGCTGGCCGCCTTCGGCCGCCTGACCAACTTCGTGCCCGCCAAGCCCGAGGGGCCCTTCGGCGCCACCGACGTCACCCCCGCCTGAGGCGTCGCCGTCGCTCAGCCGAGGGCTGCCATGAGCAGCTCGTCGGAGCGCAGTTGCGCCTCGGCGTCGAACATCCCGCCCGTGGCGAGCAGTTCGTCGGCGCCGGTGGCCGCAAGGATCGTCTCCAGACGCTGACGCACCTCTCCCGGGGTGCCGTGCACGGCTGCGGCGATCCCTTCGGCGAGGCGCTCGCTCTTCTCGACGGCGTGTACCCGGGCCGCACTGACCAACGGCGGGAACTCGCCCTTGGTGCGGGACTCCACCAGCGCCCAGGACTCGGGGACCAGTAGTTCGCGGGCAGCCGCCGTCGTTTCGGCGACGGCGAGGTTGACCGCCACCACCACGTGTGGCGCAGCGGCCCAGGGCGATGGGCGGAACTCCCGCCGATACGTCGCGATGCCCGGGTGCTCGCCGCCGCCGGCCTCCAGGACGGCGGGCCCACCCAGCACGACGCCGAGCCCGGCCCTGGCGGCGAGCTCGAGCCCCTTGTTGTTGGCCAGCACGAACAGGGGAGTGCGTGCGTGGTTCTGCGGCTGGGCGGTGATCGGGGCCGTTCCCCCGAGGAACCCCTGGAGCTCCCGGACGTCCTCGAGGAAGCGCTCCGCCGCGTCGGCGTCCTGACGCAGTGACTTCCTGACCGCGGCGGTGAAGCCCAGCGAGCGGCCCAGACCGACGTCGATGCGGCCGGGGAACAGCGCCTCGAGCGTGGCCACCTGCTCGGCCACCACCAGGGGCTGGTGCGCGGGCAGCATGACTCCGCCGGTCCCGATCCGGATGCGCTCGGTCCGGGCGGCCAGCGCGGCCATCAGCACCGTCGGTGCGGATCCGAAGATCCCGGGCACGCCGTGGTGCTCCGCCACCCAGAACCGGTGGAAGCCGAGGGCCTCGGCCCGCTGCGCCCGGGTGACCACCCCGGCCAGCACCTCGCCGTCGGACTGCCCCTCGCGGGCGTTGGCGCGGTCCAGGATCGAGACGGGGAGAGACATCTCAGGAGGGCTGGGTGTTCAGCATGGTGACGTTGACCACGTCCCCCTCCACGGTGGCGGTCTCGGTCCACAGACCGTCGGACAGTTGGCGCTGGGCCGCCCAGGAGCCGCCGTCGTCGGTGGCCACCGTCACGTCGGTGCAGCCGCGGTTCGCCTCCTGCCAGGTCTCCAGCCAGGTGGCTGCCGCGGCGTCGGAGGAGAACTCCATCGCCAGGGTCACGCCGGGCCTGCCGTCGTCCTCCAGCGTCCCCTCCAGGACCGCGGTGGGGGCCTCGATGTCCGGCTGCGCGACGCAACCCAGTGCGAACAGGTCCACGGACTTGCGCTGCGGGTCCACCTCGTGGGCGAAGGTGCCGTTGCCGCTCCAGCCCTCCTCCACCGAGCCGTCGGTGACGGCGCCGTCCCAGCCGCTGGGCTGTTCGAGGTCATCGGCGGTGAGGGTGCCGGCGGTGGTGGCGGAGGGCTCCGTGCCCACCGACATCGGGCTCAGCTCCGACGTGGCCGTCGTGGTGGCGGTCTTGCGGGCGCCGCGGTACTCGAAGTGGTGCCAGTCCCAGCCGCTGAACCAGGACCAGCCGAGGGACTTGAACGCGACGACGGGCTCGGCGGAGGTGGTCAGCTGCCCGGCCACCACCGGCGTGCGCTTCACGTGGGCGGTGGAGGGCCACCACTTGCCGGTGGGGTCGCGGTAGGGGTTCTGCCAGGGGTTGATGTCCACGGCGATGCCGTAGGAGTGCGGCGACTGGGCGCTCGGGTTGCCCACCACGGCGCGGCAGTTGAAGGCCGAGGTGTTGTTGGCGGCCATCATCGCCTTGTCGTCGCCCTTCCAGTGGTTCGGGTTCACCATCTGGCCGATGGGGAACCGCTTGGCCAGCGAGCGCTCGAGCACCTTCGCCACGTCGGCTGCGAGGTCCTTGCGCACGATGATCTCGCCGCGGTGGACGAGGCCGTCGAGGCCGTAGTGGTTGGTGCGGATGGTACTGAGGCCGGAAGCGCCCACGGGGCAGCCCAGACGGTAGGTGTGGTTGATCTCGGCGGGGGTGGTGGCCGTGATGGCGGTGTTGGACCAGGCCATCCGGGTGACCGTGACGGCCTTGTCCGAGCGCCAGAGCCCGCCGGCCGCGGTGGCGGCCTGGGCGCGGACGCTGATGGCGCCGAGCTTGCCGACGTTGAAGTCGTAGGTGGCGCTGAACTTGCCGTTCGCGTCAGTCGTTACCGGGCCGATACCCGTCCAGGTGCCGTTGGCCCAGACCTGCGGCGTCACGACGATGCCCGCCACGGCCGGCACCACGGCCCCGGTCACCTTCGGCGTGGACAGGGGGTCGATCTCGCCGGGACCGGAGATGGTCACGCTCGGCACGCGGATGGTGGTCTCCACGGAGCCGTGCCTGCCGTTGTCCAGGGTGGCGCGGATCTCCGCGTAGCCGGAGAAGGCGGCGTCGATCTCGGCGGCGTAGGCGCCGTCGGAGTTCGTCTTCGCATAGGCGGTGTCCCAGACCTTGCCGGCGTGGTCCCGCAGCTGCACGGTCACCACAGCGCCCGCGGGGGCACCCGACGTGCTGCCGCTGACCGCGATCGGGGCGACGTGGCGGTAGAGCGCGGAACTGGGGTGCCCGGGGTGCTTGGCGGCGGCGACGGCGACGGTGGCGCCGGCGGGAACGTTGGGGCCGGAGGGCTTCGTCGGCGCCGGTGCCGGGCGGGTGAAGTCCACCATGTTGTTGAAGACCCACTTGTTGGCCATCTTGTAGCCGGAGCCCTGGTGGACGGGCGTCGTCGCCCAGATCATGGAGCGGCAGCCGCCGTGACCGGTCCATGCGGTGTCGCACTCCGTCTTCCAGCGGCGCCCATCGATCATGTGCTCACCGGGGGTGGCCAGCGGGTTGCCCACCCAGTTGGCGCGCGGGCTGGGCTTGTAGGTCAGGTTGTTGAAGGCCCAGCCCAAGGTGTTGACGAATGCGCGACCGTTCCACGTCGTCGTGGTGGCCCAGATCTCGGTGCGGCAGCGCTCGACGGTGGTGGAGTACTGCTGGCACTCGGTCTTCCAGCGGCGCCCGTTCACCAGGTGTTCGCCGGGGGTGGTGTAGACGTCCACCTCGGCGGCGGCGGGCGCCGGTGGGCCCAGCACCACGGCCAGGGTGGCGGTCAGGGCCGCGGCCAGCGCCACGGCGAACTTGCGGGTTGTCCTGTTCATCAGTGCACCAGCACAATCTTGCCGACGTTCTCCCCGCCGTCGAGCAGTTCGTGGGCTCTTCGGGCCTCTTCGAATGGGATCCGCGTCTCGGGCGAGGTGCGGATGCGGCCCTCCTCGATGAGGGGCCAAACAGTCTGTGCCACGCGGCGGCAGATTCCTGCCTTCTCCGCGGGTGGGCGGAAGCGCAACGACGTGGCGTGCACGGTGCCCGACTTCGCGAGCAGCATCCCCAGGTCCAGGGTGCCCTTGACGCCGCCCTGCAGCCCGATGACCACCAACCGGCCACCGCGGGCCAGCGCCCGGGTGTTGGCCTCCAGGTACTTGGCGCCCATGATGTCCAGCACCACGTCCGCGCCGCGGCCGCCGGTCTCGGCCTTCAGGCCCTCGACCCAGTCGGTGTTGTAGTCGATGGCGACGTCGGCGCCGTGGCTGCGGCAGTGTTCGAGCTTGTGTTCGCTGCCGGCGGTGGTGACGACTGTGCAGCCCAGGGCCTTGCCGTACTGGACGGCGAAGGTGCCGATCCCGCCGGCGCCACCGTGGACCAGCAGCGTCTCCCCGGCGCTGAGGCCGGCGACGTCCATGTTGGAGACCACCGTCGCCGCCACCTCGAGCAGCCCCCCGGCGGTGACCAGGTCTACCCCCTTCGGTGGCGCCACGAGCTGGCCCGCGGGGGCCACGAAGTACTCGGCGTAGCCGCCGCCGGCCAGCAGGGCCACCACCTCGTCGCCCGGGCGCCAGTCCGTGACGGCGGAGCCGACGGCCTCCACGACGCCGGATGCCTCCAGTCCAAGCACCTCCGTGGTGCCCTTCGGGGGCGGGTAGTGCCCGCGACGCTGCAGGATGTCAGCGCGGTTCACCCCGGAGGCGACGGTGCGGACCAAGACCTCGTCGTCACGCGGCTCCGGGCGGGCGAGTTCACCTACCTCGAGGGTCTCGGGCCCACCGGGTTCGGCAACGAGGACGGCGCGCATGCCAGACACTCTGTCACATCACCATGTCAGCTCCCGGGCGGACCTGAAGTGCCGCTTCAGGCCGTCCAGCGGATCGATGAACTCCAGGGACTGGGCCAGCAGTCGCAGCGGCGTGGAGAAGTCGTCGATGGCGACGTCGGAGACCTCCGGGTACAGCGGATCCCCCAGCAACGGGATGCCGAGCGAGTTGAAGTGCATCCGGATCTGGTGGGTCTTCCCGGTCACCGGCCGCACCTCGTAGAGCGCGTGCTCGCCACGCACCTCCAGCAGGCTGATGTCGGTGCGCGAGTTGGGCGGCAGGTCCAGCGTCTCGGCCTGCATCGTGCCGACGCGCTTGACCAGGTGCGAGGTGACGGTGCGTGGGAACTCCAGGTCCGGCCGGTACCCGGCGACGGCGTGGTACACCTTCGTGGCCTCCCGCCGTCGGAACACGTCCTGGTAGCGGGAGCGCCACTTCTGTTCGGTGGTGAGCAGCAGCACGCCCGCGGTGCCACGGTCCAGCCTGTGGGCGGGTGACAGCTCGGGCAGGTCCAGGGCGACGCGCGCCTTCACCACGACGCTCTGGGTGACGTGCCGGCCCCGCGGGATGGTGGACAGGAAGTGTGGCTTGTCCACCACGACGATCCGCTCGTCGCGGTGGATCACCTCGATCTCACCCGGCACCTCCGCCTCGTCGCGCAGTTCCCGGTGGAACCACACGAAGGTGTGGGGTCGGTAGACCTCGCGCCCGGTCCATGGCCGTCCACGGTCGTCGACGAACGCGCCGCGCTCCAGCATGCCGTCGACGTCGTCACGGGCGGGGCCGAGCTTGTCCCGCAGGAAGTCCCGCATCGTCGGCCAAGGGAGGGCGTTGGCGGGGTCCCGGTCCGGGGTGCGCACCCACGCGGCCTGCAGGCCGTGCCGGGGCGGGAGCGGGGACTTCGGGGGCATGCAGCCATTCAAACCCATCCCCGAGCCTGCGCCAACACGGCCCCGCCGCTGGTCACGGTCATGTCACGACTCGTGCCGGGGACCCCTGTGGGCTGTTAGGCTCTCACAGCGCGGACGACGTCGTCCGGTGCCGCTGCTTGGGCAGCTGACACGTTTCTGGAGGTTCTTCCCCATGACGCAAGGTCCCGTCCCGCTGGAAGTCGGGCTGAGTTCCGGCAACCTGGCAATCGTCGTAGTGATCGCGGCCCTGGCCGTGGTGGCCATCGCGATGTCGCTCAGGTTCCGTGCCGAGGTGCTCAGGGCGGGGGAGGGCACGGCCAACATGCGGGCCATCGCCCAGGCCGTGCAGGAAGGGGCCTCCGCCTTCCTCCGACGCCAGTTCCGCACGCTCGGCTGGTTCGCCGGCATCGCCTTCCTGGCCCTGCTGGCGCTGCCCGCCCACGGCGACGGTGACCCCTGGATGCTGCGGATCGCCCGCTCGCTGGCGTTCGTCGTCGGCGCCGGGTTCTCCGTGCTGATCGGCTGGCTCGGCATGTGGCTGGCGACGCGCGCCAACGTCCGTGTGGCGTCGGCCGCCGCCACCGAGGGCCGGGACCCGGCGATGCGGATCGCGTTCCGCACCGGTGCCGCGGTCGGCATGGCCACCATCGGCTTCGGCCTGCTCGGGGCGGCGCTGGTGGTGCTGGTGTTCAAGGGCGACGCCCCCACAATCCTGGAGGGCTTCGGGTTCGGCGCCGCGATGTTGGCCATGTTCATGCGCGTGGGTGGCGGCATCTTCACCAAGGCCGCCGACGTCGGTGCGGACCTGGTGGGCAAGGTGGAGCAGAACATCCCCGAGGACGACCCCCGCAACGCCGCCACCATCGCCGACAACGTGGGAGACAACGTCGGCGACTGCGCCGGGATGGCCGCGGACCTGTTCGAGTCCTACGCCGTCACCATCGTCGCGTCCCTGATCCTGGGGCGCGCAGCCTTCGGCGAGTACGGCCTGGTGTTCCCGCTGATCATCCCCGCCATCGGTGTCATCACCGCCGTCGTCGGTGTCTACCTGACCCGCCCCAAGGCCGGGGAGAACGGGCTGCGCACCATCAACCGGGCCTTCTACCTGTCCGCCGCCATCTCGCTGGCGCTGTCCGCGGTGGCGTCGTTCACCTACCTGCCCTCGACGTTCGCCGAGATGGGCGTGGACCACGTCGCGAACATCTCGGACCCGCGGATCGTCGCCATCGGCGCAGTGGCCATCGGCATCGCGCTGGCCGCGATCATCCTTGCCCTTACCGGCTTCTACACCGGCACCGAGGACAAGCCCGTCCAGGACGTCGGGAACACCTCGGTCACCGGACCGGCCACGGTTATCCTGTCCGGCATCTCGCTGGGCCTCGAGTCCAGCGTGTTCACCGCCGTGATCATCGCCTTCGCCGTCCTCGGCGCCTTCACGCTGGGCGGCGGCGGTGTGGTGGGGCTGTTCGCGATCGCGCTGGCCGGCTGCGGCCTGCTCACCACGGTGGGCGTGATCGTCGCGATGGACACCTTCGGGCCGGTCAGCGACAACGCCCAGGGCATCGCGGAGATGTCCGGGGACGTCGACGGTGAGGGCGCCCAGATCCTGACCGAACTGGACGCCGTCGGCAACACCACCAAGGCCATCACCAAGGGCATCGCGATCGCCACCGCCGTACTTGCTGCGACGGCGCTGTTCGGGTCCTTCACCGACGCCATCGGCAAGGCACTCACCGAGTCGGAGGCGTTCCGGAACTTCGAACTCCAGTCCGTGGTGTTCTCGCCCAACGTCCTCGTGGGCCTGATCATCGGCGCCGCGGTGATCTTCCTGTTCTCGGGACTCACCATCCAGGCCGTGGGACGCGCGGCCGGTGCCGTCGTGTTCGAGGTGCGCCGCCAGTTCCGGGAGATCCCCGGGATCATGGAGGGCACCGGGCGCCCCGAGTACGGCAAGGTGGTCGACATCTGCACCCGGGACTCGCTGCGCGAACTGGTCACGCCCGGCCTGCTCGCCGTCACCGCGCCCGTCGCCGTCGGCTTCGGCCTGGGCGCCCCCGCGCTGGCCGGCTACCTCGCCGGTGCCATCGCCTGCGGCACGCTGATGGCGGTGTTCCTTGCCAACTCGGGTGGCGCGTGGGACAACGCCAAGAAGCTCGTCGAGGACGGCCACCACGGCGGCAAGGGCTCCGACGCCCACGCCGCCACCGTCATCGGCGACACCGTCGGCGACCCCTTCAAGGACACCGCCGGTCCCGCCATCAACCCCCTGATCAAGGTGATGAACCTGGTGGCGGTGCTGATCGCCCCCGCGGCCGTGGCCATGTCCGACCTGAACTCCACCCCCAGCGCCTGGCGCTACGCCATCGCCCTCGTCGCCGCCGTCATCGGCATCGGCGCCGTGGTGATCGCCTCCAAGCGTGGCACCGCCCTGAAGGGCACCGCCGAGCCCAACCCCGGGCTCGACGGCCTGCCCGGCAACCCCGAGTGGGACCGGCAGCACCAGACCCCGCACCCTCGTCCGGCCAAGGAGATGGTCAACGGGACCGACTAGCGCCCGGGACCACGCCGTCGCCGTGCAGGGGGATCAGCCGCCTCCGGTTCGACGTGGGCCAATCCGGGTGCCACCCGCTAGCATGGGGTGGCTGTCTCCGGGCAGTGGCGAGGTCGCATAGTGGACTAGTGCAGCCGCCTTGAAAGCGGCCGAGTGGCAACGCTCCGTGGGTTCGAATCCCACCCTCGCCGCCACCGCGGCCCCCGCTGCGGGCCGTTCCGCACCCGCCCTGCCCCGAAGCGTGCCGCGCCGCCCGTGCCTGTCCGCCCGGCCGTGTGCCCCCGCCCTGACCCGACACGCCGACAGATTTCGGCGACGAGGTGGCCCGCTCCCTTCCCGCCCGAAATCGACGGCGTGTCGGGTCGAAGCGCGGATGGGCGAGCCGCGTCCGGCTCGGGTGACGGGGGTCGGTAGTGTGTCGTCATGGACGACTCCCATTACGTCATCAGGCCGCGCCCCCCGTTCAGGGCGTTCTTCATCGCCGCGATCGCTGCGATCCTCGGCGCCGGCTTCGTGGTGCTGACCCTCGTCAACGCGTGGCATTCGGTGGTGCTCGCGGTCAGCATCCTCGTGCTCGTCGCCGGCATCGTGCTGTTCCTGGCGGGGCTGGCGGCGATGGGCCGCGGCAGGGTGGCGATCACCTTCACCGACGACGACTACACCCTCGTCGGCGCTGCCGGCCGCCAGGGTGGCCGGTGGGAGAGCGTCACCCGTGTCACACAGTCCGACGACGGACGCCAGGTCACCATCCACAACGGACCCGACGAGGTGCACCGGATGCTGTTCGCGCCCGGCAACGCAGGCCTCGTGGACGAACTGCTGGAGGACATGACCAAGCGGCTCGACGCCGCCAAGGGCTACACCAACTTCGCCTGAGGCCCGTCGGTCACTTCGGGTTGTAGGCGCAGGCGTCGGTGACCGACTGGCTGCCGTCGACGAAGGTCGGCTTCGCCGTCGGGGACTCGGACTGCTCCGGCTCGGTCGGCTCGTCACTGGGCGTGGTCACCGCCGTGCTCGTAGGGGCCGCGGTGGTGGGGGCAGGCTCGTCGGCGATGGCCTCGGCCACCGCGTCGCGCATCTCCTCGAAGTCGGGGTTGGCGAAGTCGTAGCCGTTCTTGCCCGGGGAGAACACCAGCCGCTCGATCTCGGCGTCCTTGACCACCAGCGAGAGCTCCACCAGCGGCTGCAGCACCTGCTGCGGGATGTCCGTCATCACCATCTCGGCCCCGGCGGCGGCGATGGCCTCGTAGGAGGTCAGCATCGTCGCGGGGTTGGCCTGCTGGATGATGGCGTTGACCAGGCACGACTGGCGCGCCATCCGGTCGTAGTCGCTGGAGTCGAGGCGGCTGCGGGCGTACCACATGGCCTCGTAGCCGTTGAGGTGCTGGCTGGGGCCGGGCTCCAGGTAGCCGGTGGGCTTGCGGCCGGAGCTGTCGCCGCCGATGGGGAGCCGGTCGTTGATGTTGACCGTCACGCCTCCCATGGCGTTGATCAGGCGCTGCACGCCGTCGATGTCGAGGAGGACGAAGTAGTCCACCTTCAGGCCGGTGATGCCCTCCACGCCCTGCTTGAGGGCTTCCGCGCCGCGGTACGTCTGGCCCTCGAGGACGTCGGAGTACCAGGGGCTGTCCTCGACGGTGTGCCACAGTGCGTTGATGAACCACTCGGCCGGGTCGCCCTCGCCGCGGAACCCGCGCGGGAACAACTCCTCGAGTTCGGAGCCCTCCGGGAACGGCGTGTACTGCACGTTGCGGGGGATCTGGATGATGTCGGTGGCGCCCGTGGTGGTGTCGATGGAGGCCACCATGATGGTGTCCGTGCGGATGCCGTTCTCGTCGCTGCGGGCCTTCGCGCCGTCGGCGCCCAGCAGCATGATGTTGAGCCGCGGATGCCCCTCCCAGGGGTTCTCCTCCTCGGCGTCGATGCTGGGGCGGCTGGAACTGGTGACCTCCGCCTCGTCGGCGAAGACGGTCTCCACCAGCTTCTGCTGATCGAAGGAGTAGCGGGCCGCCACCGCGACGGGCGCGGAGATTACCAGGCTGAGGACGGTGACGACGACGGCGCCGGTGGTGCGCTTCGAGGTCCCGAGGCCCTTGGGGCGGGTCAGGAGGTGGGTGCCCGCGATCAGCGCCACCCACACCAGCCCGACGGCGACCAGGACCAGGGAGATGCGGCGCAGCTGTGACGGGTCGACGGCGAACCCGGCGAAGTTGCCGAGGTTGCTGAAGGCGGACCAGCCGATGGTGGCGATGGTGCCCAGGAACGCGAGCGGCACGATGGCGCCGACGGCCTTGGCGGCGCCGGACTCCGCTCCTAGGAGGCCGGCGCCCGGCAGGACCGTGCTCAGGGCGGTCAGGCCGAGGCTGCGGCGCAGTGAAGACTCCTTGTCCGGCCGTGCCTCGCGCACGACGGTGGGGGAGTCGTCGCGTTCGGGCTCCCGCTCAGGGGCGGAGCGCTGCGGCTCGGGCGGCTGCTGGGCGGGCTGGGGGGCGTTGGCCGGCCGGAAAACGGATCCGTAGATGTCGCCGACGTCGGATCGGAGCTCGTCGTCAGTGGGCGGCAGCGCCCGGCGTGGGCGCGACGGCTTGTCTTCGGTCATCAGTGGGTGGTCCCCCTTCCGGTGCACAAGTGTAGATCGTGGGGTGAAACGCGCCCAACCCGCGTTTTGGCGCTGAACTGTGCGCTCGGCTAACCTTGGGCGGACGTGGAGGTGTCGCCTAGTCAGGTCTATGGCGCCCGCCTGCTAAGCGGGTTTGGGGTAAAACCCATCGCGGGTTCAAATCCCGCCACCTCCGCCGATCGGTGTTCTTGCAAGCACCATGGCGGCCCGGGATCGTTCCGCGGACCCGGGTCGTCACCCTTCGGGGCAGTCGTTTTGCCTCGCTGGGAAATGAGCCGTATAGTTGGCAATCGCCTGCACGGCACTGCGCTCGTGGCTCAACGGATAGAGCATCTGACTACGGATCAGAAGGTTGGGGGTTCGAGTCCCTCCGAGCGCGCAGAGGCCCCCGGTCCACCAGGACCGGGGGCGTTTTGTTTGCTTCGCGCATCCCGGTGGAGCGGACGGCTCCGTCTCCGGTGCTGGCGCTCCAACCACGAGACGCCGCCACCCGGGTGGAACGGACGGCTCCGTCTGCGGTGCTGAACGCTCCACGCGCACAACGACTAGGATTCCTGCCGAGAGGGAGTGCAATGACTGAGATCTGGGGCCACAGGGGCGCACCGGCCTACGCGCCGGAGAACACGCTCCCGTCGTTCGAGCTCGCGCTCGAGCACGGCGTGGACGGCGTGGAGTTCGACGTCCAGCGTTCTTCCGACGGCGTGCTGGTGGTGGTGCACGACGAACAGATTTCCCGCACCTCCAACGGCGTCGGCAAGGTGGTTGACCTCACCTTCGAGGAGCTGCGCCGCTGCGACTTCTCCAACGGCTTCGTCGGCTTCCGCAACACCCGCATCCCCACCTTGCGCGAGACGCTGGAACTGCTCGGCGCCGCAGGGGTAGGCATCAACATCGAGCTCAAGAACGGCGTCGAGCCCTACCCAGGGATGGAGACCGAGGTCCTGGAGCTGGTGCAGGAACTGGACCTCCTGGACCGGGTGGTGATCAGCTCCTTCAACCACGTCAGGCTCGCCAACCTGCGCGGCAAGGTGCCAGCTGCCAACCTGGGACTGCTCTACACCGCCCAGGTGTTCGACCCGTGGCGTTACGCGCAGTACTTCGGCGCCGGCGCCATCCACCCGTACCACAAGGTGCTCGACCAGCCCGACTTCATGTGGCTGTGCCACGAGGCGGGCATCCGGGTCAACGCCTGGACCGCCGACGAGGACCAGGACGTGGAGCACCTCACCCGCATCGGCGTGGACGCCATCATCACCAACCTTCCGGACCGCGCCCGCCGCGCCAGCCGCAGGACTCGATAGCCTGCGGGTATGAGCAACCCCTTCCGCCCAGAGCTGTGGGACGTCGTCGACGGCTTCGACTTCACCGACATCACCTACCACCGGGCCAAGCACGTGCCGGCGGTGCGGATCGCGTTCGACCGTCCCGAGGTGCGCAACGCGTTCCGCCCCCACACCGTCGACGAGTTCTGCCAGGCGCTCGAGCACGCCCGCACCTCCTCCGACGTGGGCTGCGTCCTCATCACCGGCAACGGGCCGTCCGCCAAGGACGGTGGCTGGGCGTTCTGCTCCGGCGGTGACCAGCGCATCCGCGGCCGGGCCGGCTACCAGTACGCCGACGGCGAGTCCGCGGCCACCGTCGACAAGGCCAAGCTGGGCCGGCTGCACATCCTCGAGGCCCAGCGCATCATCCGGTTCATGCCGAAGGTGGTCATCTCATTGGTGAACGGCTGGGCGGCCGGCGGCGGGCACTCCCTGCACGTCGTCTCCGACCTCACGCTCGCCTCGGCCGAGCATGCCAGGTTCAAGCAGACCGACGCCGACGTCGGCTCCTTCGACGGCGGTTTCGGGTCCGCCTACCTGGCCCGCCAGGTGGGACAGAAGTTCGCCCGTGAGATCTTCTTCCTCGGTGACGTCCACGACGCCGAGGACGCCCACCGGATGGGCATGGTGAACAAGGTGGTCCCGCACGCCGAACTGGAGGACGTCGGGCTGGAGTGGGCCGCCAAGATCTGCGGCAAGTCCCCGACGGCGCAGCGGATGCTGAAGTACTCGTTCAACCTGATCGACGACGGTCTCGTGGGCCAGCAGGTCTTCGCCGGGGAGACCACGCGGCTGGCCTACATGGGCGACGAGGCCGTCGAGGGCCGCGACTCCTTCCTTGAGAAGCGCCGCCCGGACTGGTCGAATTTCCCGTACTACTACTGAGTTCCTGATCAGCAAACAGGTGCTTGAGGTGCTGGTCCGGTTTCGGTGCCACCGAGGTTGCTGCTGCGGAGGTGATGACCGGCAAGAGTGCTGCTCGCAGGGCACCCATGCACGCTTCCGTCAACAAAGACGAGTGCCTGTTCCCGCAGGTCAGAGGCCGCTTCTGGGAGTTGTGGTGGGGCTGATGCAGGTTTCCATCAACAATCAGCGCTCGGGGTCTGCCCAATACGGCACGTACCGGATGGACCGAGGTCCGGCCGACGCGTCGTAGGCCACGATCAGGCGTTCGATGATGGCGTCCTTGATGATCCGGGAGGCGAGCGCCTTGTTCCGTTCCGGGATGCCGAACCGTTCTCGGACGCTGGCGTTGTTGGTCGATTCGTTGCTCACGTAGCGCAGACAGGCATGCTGGTAGACCGCCAAGATGCGGTCGGGCCGATCCATCTTGGTCAGCGGCTTCGGGGCGAACAGGGTGACTCGTGTTTGTTCGTCCTTGACCTCGACTTTCGCTGCTGGAAGCTGGTGGAACTCAATCTCAAAGGCGATTCTGTCCCAACCGCTGCCACGTTCTTCGGCTATGCCGACCTGTCGCACCGCTGACCCGAGGGACTCATTGCGTGATCTGGGTGCGAGGTCGATGAACCGAAGCGGATCCAGAAGTGGAAGGCCCGGGTTGGTGACTTCCATCCGGTCATCGAAGATCTCGATCATTGGGCCCGCTCCCGTGATGGTGAGGTCTTGGTGGATCAGCGCGTTGGCGACCAACTCGCGGATGGCGATGCGCGGGAACTGGAGCTCGTCCATGCGGAGGCCGTCTTGGATGACTTCGCTGTTGGGCAGCTGGTCCGCAATGTAGGAGATGAGTCCCTAGAACCCTGCGGCGTAGCCGCGTTGCCCGACCTGTTCCTTTTTTGTCTTGTTCCGCGAGGTGCCCTCGTAGTGGACAACTCGTGCAGCCTTGCGCGCCAGTTTGGGAAAGTCGCGCAGATCCTTGGCGTAAAGCAACGCACCGCCGTTGGTGATCTGCCACTGTCCCTCGACGGTGTGCCGAATGAGGTGGGCTGCCTCGAGTGCTTCAATGATGGCGGATCTGCTCTCGGGCAGTGGCGTCTTGTGGAGGCTGAAGTAGGCAGGGTAGTCGAGCAACTGCACGACCTCCTCGACTGCCAAGTCACCCGCCGCAGTCCCGTCCTCGAAGCTGTACGCCTCAAGCGCTTTCCAGAGACGCCTCTGGTGGTCTGGGTACTGGCTCAGGTTCTTCTTGTAGGAGCCAACTCGGATGTACTCGATGTTCTGGAACTTGACCGGTAGCTTCGACGCTGCTGCAACGCGCAGGATGACGACCGGCTTGTCGTCGACATCGACTGAGTGGAACGAGAAGTCAGCCTGTGGGGTGAGCAGCCGCAGTATCCACGGGTAGAGGTCCTCGTTGCCCTTCTTGGCCCGTTCGGGCCGGAAGGTGGTGCCCACGATGGCGTGGCTCTCATCGGCGATTCCCCACACCAGGTATCCAGTCTCCTGACCGGCCAGCGCCGCCGAGTTGGCTACGCACGAGACGTACTCGCCGATTGCCTGGGGGTCTCCGTTGCTGACCTTGAACTCCACCCATTCGTTCTCGGATGGAAGCCGAACAAGGCGCTGCACGAGAGCACGGAGATCATCGGGGCTATTCCAGTCCATGACTCAATCATCCCTCACGACGCTGCGTCCTCGGAGGACCGACCGCTTTCGGTGACGGTGATAGAGCGCGAACAGGCGCTGATGGACGCGCTGAAGCCTTGGCGGCGGGGCGATCGATGCCACCCCACCATCAGGGTGATCACGCGGCGCCATCGACCGCGACGGTCAACTCGTTCGTCCCGCCATCCTGGTGCCCAGCGAGCGAGACGAGCGCCTGGTCGAGAAGCCGGCGGATGCTGGTCGTAATCGACGTGCACTCGGTTTCGATCTTGACGGCGCTCTTCTGGATGGTGCCAGCGGCCTTCTTGATGCTGTCGATCTTGTCCAGATGGGCGACGGCCTCAGCGATGTTCTCCTCGGCGGTGTCGATCTCAGCCGCACCGGTGCGCACAGAGGCTGCGATAGAGACCGTTCGCAGGAGCAAGGTGACGGTACGCAGGACCTCGGCGTCGTCGGTTTCGGGGTCGAACGCGATGACGACCCGTCGCTGACCGAGCACGCGGATCGCGTGTCCGCCGTTCTGGTCGGCCGTCCGGACGATTCCCAAGGATGCCGCAGCGCCGCGGTTCCGCTCCGCCTCCGCGAAGTACTCGCCCCAGTTGGCTCGGGAGGAGTCAGTCATCTCGATGACGACCCGTGCGTCCTGGCCAGCTACCCTGAGCAGGCCATCTCCCTTCTTGCTGCGGGGCACGAGACCAGTGGTTGTGGTCGTATCCGTGTATTCGTCCCCCAAGCCGGCGGCGATGCTGCTCATGATGCTGTGGAGACGGCCCTCGAAGGAGGCGCCCTTGATCGGAGTCACTTTCGCGAGGGACGCCTTTGCGTCCTGAACCTTCAAGGCAGTGCTCAGGTCATCGACCTTGGCCGCGAGTTCCCCCTGGCTCTTCTCGATCTGCTTGGCGAACTGTGCCTGCTGCTGAGCGAGCGTTGCCGCATGCTTGGCCATCGGGGAGGCCGGATCGCTCGGGTCGAGCTGCTTCGTGGCCTTCGCGAGCAACTCGGAGGTGCTCGCCTGCACCTGCTTCTCCAAGGTGACCGCGAACCTGACGAGCACCGGCTGGAGGCGCTCCAGCAGTTCCGGGTTCTCGCCGCCGAACAGGCGATGCGTCTCGTCAAGCAGGTCCTTCTTGGTCGACGCGACAGCATCGGCGAGGTGCTTGCGGGTGGTCTCGTCAGCCTCGGCCATGGCCTTCTTCGCGTCTTCGGCGGCCTTCGCGACGGTTTCGGTCGCCGACTTGGTGGCGTCGGCCGTCGCTTCGGCCGCGCGACGGGTGGCGTCCGACGTCTTGTCGCCGACTTCCCTGAGCATCCGCTCGAGAGCGCGCGTCTCGGACGTCAGTGCGGTCAGACTGAGGGCCTTGGCGCCGAGGACCAACGCCTCGGTCGCGAACTTCGTCACGTCAGCGTGGGCGAGTTGAGCAGGATCGTCACAGCGCTGCCCGCGCTCGCCGGTAACCCAATGCCGAGCTTCGTTTACGACGTCGGCTTCCGAAATCGCGACCGAATCGATGATCACCGTCGAGCCAGCCGAATCGAAGCGGGCCCCGTTCGTGTCGTTGTGCATATCCGTACCTCCAGGGTTTCTGGGCCACCTGGACGGCGACCTCACTTCCGATTGTTCGCGCCCGGAACGCGGGAGGTCTACCAACCGGTTGTTTAGGGGACTAAACGACTGACAAGGGCAGAATTATCTGTGAGGGTCTAGCCTAATCTTCATCCGGTTCAACCGGGGAGCCACACAGGAAGGAGGAGAAAGATGGAATCGCTCGTCACGATGTCTGACATCGCCCGCATCGCAAGTGTCACCCGTCAGGCAGTCACCAACTGGCGCTCGCGGCCTACCAGCACCCCGTTCCCTTCCCCGAAGTCGGTCCTGGCTGCCGTCGAGCACTTCGACCGCGACGAAGTGCTCGACTGGTTGGAGGCGACTGGTAGAGGTCTCAACGTGAGCGCACGGCTCGACGCTCCGGCTGTGGCCGTTCCTGTTGGCCTCGACGTTGAGGACGCGGTCGTGCTGCTCGCGCTGCGGGCAAGCATCGGGCAGGACCTCGCTCCTCTGGGAGCCGATCAGCGCATCGCGTTGGCACGAGAGGCTGACCCCGAGGACGCCTTCATGCTGGACGAAGTGATCCGGCTTTCGACCGCCGATGATCTTGCAGATTATGTCGACGCCCTGCATGAGGCGTCGTACGGCCCATCGGACGCACTCGACCGTTTGTACATGACCCGTGCTGCTCAGGGTGGTCGCGGTCTGACGGCCACCGCTGTCTCCCTCCTTCAGCAGATTGCCGATGTGTGCCGCACATTCCTTGGGCCTGATGGCGTCGCAATCGAACTCCGGCTCGACCCGCAGGCCCGTTCCGTGGCCACTGGATTCGAGGCCGCAGGTCATCACAGCGATCGCGCAGCGCTGCGGCTCCACGCGATCGAGGGACGCCAGGTCGAATCTGGGGCTGGGCCACTGGTCAAGGTGATTGCGTTGACTGGCCTCGAGGACCGAGCGACTCTGGACGCCGCCGACGAGATCGCGGTCGGCCTTGACTCCGGCCAGATCGCCGTCATAGTCGGCCCTGCATCTGCCCTATGTGATCGGCTCCGCGGGGACTTGTATGACGCGCGGAAGGACACCCTCCGGACCGGATCGGAGGACCACGGCTGTGCTCTGGTCGCTTCCTTCAAGCTGCCCCGCGGTCTGTGGCGCGACGCTCACCGGAAGAACTTGGGTCTGTGGGTTCTTCGGGGCGCCTCGGCGGCCACGGCTGCAGTCGTCGGTGATCTGTCGGGCTCGCTGGTCGATGGATCTGAGCTCGCTGCTGACGTGCTCGGTGCGCTGGAGCAGACAGGTGCGCGCTCGTATCGGTATGGCCGTGCATTGCCGTACGCCGCTGTGTGGACCGGCGACACCGTCGTTCCGCTCGGTATCGGAGCGCAACCCGCGACCGCGCTGGAAGCGGCGTCGGCGCACGAACGATTGGTCCGTTCGACGCTGGTAACTCAGGAGCCCGTCGCCGGCTTCGACCTCCCTCAAGCCAGGGCCAGCACCACGGGGCCGAGCTCAACCCGCTCCCTCGGTGAGCTGGTCGACGCAGGGGTCATCATCCGCCAGAGCGGCGCACGGATTTCGGACGAGGATCTCGACCCCGCAGGTTCGGTTCGGGTTATCACCGCGGACGGCGGCGACCCCCGTTGGATCGACCGCCTGGTAGAAGCTGCCCGCTATCGCTCCGCTGTTCACACCGAGCCGGGGGACGTCGTGTTCTCCACAAACCCGCCGAAGGCCGTTGTCGATGAGACCGGTGGTGCGATCGTCGCGTCCCCGAGCCGGATCCTCCGACCCGACTCAGCCCGCGCTGGGATCGGCTCGCGAGCACTCGCCGCCGCGATCAATCGTCTTCGTGGCAACTCCGAATGGAAGACCTGGCAGATCCCCAGGTTTCCGGCAGCGCAGGTGAAGCGCGTTGAGTCCGCGCTGGGCGATGTCGCGGAGTACTTCGCTGAGATCCGCAAGCACGAGGCGGCAGCGGCCGACCTCGTCACTAGTTTGATTCAGGGCGTCGCCGCAGGGGCAGTAACCCTCGACGAGCCCAACACCGAGAAGAAGGCAGGCTGACATGCCCCCGCGCAAGAAGACCGACACCAAAACACCTTCCACGATGAAGGAGCTCAAGGACACGCTTTGGAAGGCCGCGGACAAGCTCCGCGGGTCGCTGTCGGCGAGTCAGTACAAGGACGTCATCCTCGGGCTTGTCTTCCTCAAGTATGTCTCTGACGCCTACGACGAGCGCCGCGAGGCCATCCGATCGGATCTGCTCGCCGAGGGTTACGACGACGAGCAGATCGGCGACCTGATCGACGACCCGGAGGAGTACCAGGGCTATGGCGTCTTCGTCGTTCCGGAGGAGGCCCGTTGGGCGTACCTGTCCGAGAACGCCAAGGGCAGGCCGGCCATCGGTGAGGAGGCAGCCAAGACGATCGGATCGCTCATCGACACCGCCATGGACGCGGTGATGCAGGAGAACCCGACGCTCGTCGGCACCCTGCCACGCATCTACAACCGCGACAACATCGACCAGCGCCGTCTCGGCGAGCTCGTCGACCTGTTCAACAATGCACGCTTCAGCCGTCAGGGCGAGCATCGTGCCCGCGATCTTATGGGCGAGGTGTACGAGTACTTCGTCGGCGCCTTCGCCCGTGCGGAAGGTAAGCGGGGTGGGGAGTTCTTCACGCCGCCGTCGGTCGTCAAGGTCATCGTCGAGGTGTTGGAGCCGAACCGTGGGCGCGTCTACGACCCTTGCTGCGGTTCGGGAGGAATGTTCGTGCAGACCGAGAAGTTTATCCATGGGCACGACGGCGACCCCAAGGACATCGCGGTCTTCGGCCAGGAGTCCATCGAGGAGACCTGGCGCCTCGCCAAGATGAACCTCGCCATCCACGGCATCGAGAACAAGGGCCTCGGCGCCCGCTGGGGTGACACGTTCGCCCGAGACCAGCACGCCGACCTCCAGATGGATTTCGTGATGGCAAACCCGCCCTTCAACATCAAGGACTGGGCGCGCAACGTCGAAGACCCGCGCTGGAAATATGGCGTCCCCCCAGCGAACAACGCGAACTATGCCTGGATCCAGCACATCCTGTCCAAGCTCGCCCCGGGCGGCAAGGCCGGTGTCGTCATGGCGAACGGGTCAATGTCGTCCAACGCCAACGGTGAGGGTGATATCCGCGCTCAGATTGTAGAGGCCGATCTGGTCTCGTGCATGGTCGCCCTCCCGACTCAGCTCTTCCGCAGCACCGGTATCCCAGTGTGCTTGTGGTTCTTTGCCAAGGACAAGACCAAGGGCAAGCAGGGCTCGGTCGACAGGACGGGTCAGGTGCTCTTCATCGACGCCCGCGAGCTCGGGTACATGGTCGACCGTGCCGCGCGCGACCTCGATGACGAGGACGACATCAAGAAGATCAGCGACACCTTCCACGCGTGGAGGGGGACGAATTCCGCTACGTCTGAGTACGCCGACGTCCCGGGGTTCTGCAAGTCGGTGACGCTGGCCGAGATCAAGCAAGCTAACTACGCATTGACTCCTGGCCGGTATGTCGGCACTGCTGAGTCCGATGGTGATGGCGAGGAGACTGACGTCAAGATCGAACGGCTGACGAAGGAGCTGCTCGAAGCCTTCGACGCGACCGAGCAGGCTGCCGCTGCCGTGCGCAAGCAGTTGGAGCGGGTCGATGCCTGAGCTCGCGCTTTCCGATGTCGCCGTCGATCGGGGCCTGGTGGGTGGGCCGTTCGGCTCCAGCCTGGTGGGATCGGACTATGTGACCACAGGTGTTCCGGTCATTCGTGGCAGCAACATGGCGGGGAGGTTCGTCGGAGGCGAGTTCGCATATGTCACTCCCGAGAAGTTTGCCGCGGACCTTGCGCGCAACACTGCGAAGTCTGGCGATCTGGTGTTCACTCAGCGGGGCACGCTTGGGCAGGTCGCGATGGTCCCTGAGGGCGAGTTCGACGAGTACGTCGTCTCGCAGAGCCAGATGAGGCTTCGGGTCAACTCCGAGATCGCCGACCCGCGCTTTGTCTACTTCGCGTGCCGGCGGCCCGAGTTCTTGAAGCAGATCAGCGACCACGCCATCTCAACAGGTGTACCGCACATCAACCTGGGGATCCTTGGCCGCCTGACGATTCCGAATCTCCCAATGAGGTCTCAGCAGGCAATCGCAGAGGTGCTCGGTGCGCTCGATGACAAGATCGCCACCAACGTGGAGGCGATTCGCGCCGCCGACGATCTCAGTCGCGCCCACTTCCAGTCGGCGTCCGCTGATGGTGCAGTGGTACCGCTGTCTTCCCTTGCTCGGTTCGTCAACGGCAAGGCTTTCACGAAGGATGCCACAGGGACGGGGCGCGTCGTGGTCCGGATCGCGGAACTCAACTCCGGTATCGGCCGGTCCACCGTCCGGAACGACATCGAGGTTCCGGATGACAACACTGCACGACCCGGGGACCTGCTGTTCGCCTGGTCCGGGTCCCTGACCGCTGCGCGCTGGTACCGCCCGGAGGCCATCGTAAATCAGCACATCTTCAAGGTGATTCCTGCTGAGACACGGCCGATGTGGCTGGTCAATCAAGCTGTGCACGCCAAGCTCAATGAGTTCAAGGCCATCGCGGCTGACAAGGCAACGACGATGGGCCACATCCAGCGCCGTCACCTCGACGAGCCGGTGCGAATTCCGAGTGATGCGGGCGTCAAGCGGTTGGACGGGCTGATGACTGGCCTGTGGGAGGCGGCGCTCGCCGCAGAGGTCGAGAATCTCAGACTCGTCGAGACACGCGATGAACTGTCGCCGCTGCTGATGTCCCACAAGGTCCGCGTCAAGGACGCGGAGAAGACTCTGGAAGGGGTGCTGTGATGGTTAGCGAAGCTGAGTGGGAAGAGCAGATGCTCGACGAACTTTCCTTCCACGGTTGGCTGCCGAGGCAGGGCAAGGATGTCGCGCCCGGCACCGATGATGGCCGTGACTCGTGGGACGACATTGTCTTGCCGGGCCGGACGCTGGCCGCGCTGCGGAAGCTGAACCCGACCGTTCCGGGAGAGTATCTGATCCAAGCACTCGCCGAGATCCGCGCGCCGAAGTCGCAGGACCCGCTTGCGGAGAACTTCCGTCTGCACCAGATTCTGGTTGACGGTTATCGTGGCGTTACCTACGTTGACTCCAATGGTGTCGAGCAGAACCCGACCATCAGGTTCATCAGCCACAGCGTCGATGACAACGAGTTCCTCGCGGTGAACCAGGTCACGATTCGCTCCGCGGACGTGGTGCGTCGCTTCGACATTGTGCTGTACGTGAACGGCCTGCCGGTCGTCATCGCTGAGCTCAAGCGGGCAGGCGCTGAGGCGGCGGACATCGCGTCGGCTCACGCGCAGTTGGCCACGTACCTTCGCGAGTTTCCCATGGCGTTCCGCTTCGTCGTGCTCACCGTTGTCTCAGACGGAATTCACGCTCGATACGGTACGCCGTTCACGCCTCTGAACCACTACTCGCCGTGGAACGTCGACGATGACGGGAGGCCCCTCGGACGTCTGGACCCGGCTGACCTCGTCGAGCCTGGTGTCGACCCCGATGAAGTCTGGCTGCCAGTGACCGTCGAGATGTTCGACCTGGTTCCGGGCATCTTCAATCAGGAACGCTTCCTGCAACTCCAGCGAGACTTCGTCGCCTTCGACGAGGGCGCCGATGGCTATGCCAAGCGGATCGCCAAGCCACACCAGTACTTTGCCGTGACGAAGGCGGTCGGCTCCACGGTCGACGCTCTCGAGTCGAACGGCAAGGCCGGCGTCGTATGGCATACGCAGGGCTCGGGCAAGTCGATGGAGATGGAGCTCTACGCCCACGCTGTCTCTCGCCAGCCGAAGCTGAAGAACCCGACACTCGTGGTCGTTACCGACCGCACCGAGCTTGACAGTCAGTTGTTCGAGGCATTCAACCGCTCGCAGCTTCTGGCTGAGAGCCCCATCAACGTGACCACACGCAGGCAGCTGCGCGAGGAGCTCACCAATCGGGTGACTGGCGGCATCTACTTCACGACGCTGCAGAAGTTTGGTCTTTCAGCCAAGGAGCGCGAGTCTGGCCTCGACCACCCACTGCTCACCGATCGCCGCAACATCATCGTGATGGTCGACGAGGCTCACCGCAGTCACTACGACGACCTCGACGGCTTCGCGCGACACATTCGCGACGCTCTCCCCAATGCAGCCTTCATCGCCTTCACGGGCACGCCTCTCTCGACCGCGGAGCGGGACACACAAGAGGTCTTCGGGCGCGTCATTGACACCTACGACCTCACACGCGCCGTGGCGGACGGTGCAACAGTGCCCGTCTACTTCGAGCCCCGCCTTGTCGCGGTGAAGCTTGCCCGCGAGGTGAACGAGGACGAGCTTGACGCGGCGGCGGACGAGGCTGTCACCGGCCTCGACGAGGTGGAGCGCGAGCGGGTCGAGAAGTCGGTGGCTGTCATCAACGCGATGTACGGCGCACCGACGCGATTGGAGGCTCTGGCGAAGGACATCGTCGACCACTGGGAGAAGCGGTCGGCAGCGATGTTGTCGTTCATCGAGTCGCCCGGCAAGGCGTTCATCGTTGGCGCGACGCGTGAGATCTGTGCGAACCTCTACGAGGAGATCATCAAGTTCCGGCCCGAATGGCACGACGACGCTGTCGACAAGGGCGTCGTCAAGGTCGTCTATTCCGGCTCCGCGTCCGACAAGGGCGTCGTAGCCAAGCATGTTCGGCGGGAGGCCCTGAACAAGGTCATCCAGAAGCGGCTCAAGGACGCTGAGGATCCCCTCCAGATCGTGATTGTCAAGGACATGATGCTCACCGGCTTCGACGCACCGCCGCTCCACACCCTCTACCTCGACCGCCCGCTCAAGGGTGCGCTCCTGATGCAGACGCTCGCGCGCGTAAACCGCACCTTCCGCGGGAAGCCAGACGGCCTGCTGGTTGCGTACGCGCCCCTGGTCGAGAACCTGAGCAAGGCGCTCGCCGAGTACACCGAGACCGACCAGGCGAAGAAGCCGGTCGGCCGCAACATCGACGAAGCGGCCGTGCTCGCACGCCAACTGATCGCCACTCTGGACGAGGTATGCGCTGGATACCTGTGGCGCAAGCAACTCCAAGGGGATACCCGCAGCTGGGTTAAGGCGGCTGTTGGCCTGACCAACTACCTGCGCTCGCCCGCGACGCCCGGCAACCAACCCGGCGAGGGTGACACGGCGCTCGTCGATCGGTTCCGGAAGTTTGCGAATCAGCTGGCTCGCGCATGGGCGCTGGCTGCTGGCTCGCAGACCCTCGAAGATCTCCGCCCGACGGCGAAGTTCTATGAGGAAGTGCGGGTCTGGATGGGCAAGTTCGATGCCCAGGAGCGGCAGGCACAGGGCCGGCCGGTCCCCGAGGAGATCCAACGCCTGCTGTCGAGCCTCGTCGCCACCTCGACCGAGACGGGCGACGTCATCGATATCTACGAAGCGGCCGGGATGCCCAAGCCATCGCTGTCCCAGCTCGGGCCGGAGTTCGTCGCCAAGACCCTGCAGGCCGAGAACCCGCACCTTGCTATCGAGGCGTTGCGCGATCTACTGACCGAGGAGAGCACGAAGGCGACGAGCCGGAACCTCGTGCGGCACCGCGCGTTTTCACAGAAGCTCCGCGAGTTGATGAACAAGTACACCAACCAGCAGTTGACCTCGGCCGAGGTCATCGCGGAGCTGATCGAGCTGGCTAAGGAAGTCGCGGCTGAGGGTAACCGCGGCGCGCACTTCACGCCGCCGCTCAACTCCGATGAGTTGGCGTTCTACGACGCGGTCTCAGCCAACGAGTCCGCTGTCGAACTCCAGGGCGAGGACATCCTGGCCGAGATCGCTCGGGAACTCGTCGGCGTTATGCGGCGCGACGTCAAGACTGACTGGACTGTCCGCGACGACGTCAAGGCCAAGCTCCGTTCGTCGATCAAGCGGCTGCTCGTGAAGTACAAGTACCCGCCGGACAAGCAGCCTGAGGCGATCCGCCTCGTAATCGACCAGATGGAAAGCATGGCGCCGAGCTTCGCTTCGGGCATGTCCAACGTTGCTAAGGGAGGTTCGTGATGACTGTCGGGTACCGCTCGATTGTGCGTCTCGACGATCGCGAGGATGCGATCAGAGTCGCTAAGGAACAGTTCCGGAGCTGGCTTGTGGAGATGGTCCGTGACTCGCGCAAGAGCGTTGAGACGGCCGACTGGGACGGCCCGGGAACCTTCCGGCTTGGTCCGGATTCCCACTTGACTGTCGTGGAGCAGCGCGGAGAAGGACTCGTCCGTCTCCTGTTGGAGTATGTCGAGATCAACGAACACGGGACATGGACGACCCGGCTTTATGCGACGTCCGCCCCGAACTCGCGTCGCTTGAAGCAGGTGCTCTGGTTCGAGAGCGAGGGCGAGCGCCCAGACGGCTCGCCAGTTCAACCGGCAACGCCGCGGGTCGTCCGGAATACGCTGCAGGCAGTGAACGCATTCGACGGGCCGGTTCCCGTCCTGAGTGATCCGCGCACTGTGAGAGCTGACGGTGTGGAGGAACTGATCGAGTTCATCCAGGACGAACACCGAGAATTGTCCATCGTCGTCGCAGCCCCAGTTCCTGGGGTCTCAACACAAAGGTGGGCTGAGGCGATCGGTTCCCTGACCCGCGATGCAATCGGGTGTGCCTCATTCTTCGTGCTGGATTCGGACGCCACCGAGGCATTGAATGCGCAGCTGGGTTCCACCCACTCGATTCCAACGGGCGCAGTCCGGACTTTCGTTCCGCGGGTCGAACTCGGCGATTGGGCCGACGCTCGTCGACACCGGATCCTGACGGCGAAGACGATGAGTGAAGGCTTGAAGCCGAACTTGAAGTTCACCGAGCGGCTGATCCGGGCCGTTGCGACAACGCCTCGCGTCAACCTGCTCGAAGCGGGACTGCCGGCTGAGCTGACGCGGACAATCCGCGTCCTCCAACGTGAGCAGATCAAGCCGGAGACGGTCAGACTCGAAGACGTAGCGCCCGTTCAACCCGTCGAGGAGGTCCCCGCGACCCCGACCCGGGACACTTTCCAGCCTTCTTGGCTTGACAAACTCAGGGGCCTCGTCAGTCGAATCGCTGGTCGGAATGTCGTCGATGACGCTGCGCTCCAAGGGATCGCCGACAAGTTCGATCAACAGGAGACGGTGGTTCAGGCATCGGTCAAGTCTGCCGAGAAGCTGCAATCCGAGCGTGAACGGCTTGAAGATCAAGTCGTCGAGCTGCGCCGGCAGTTGGAAGCCGAGCAGCTCGAGCGCGCGCTCGCTGAGGACAGTCGCCGCGCGGCCGAGAAGAAGACTCGCTCTCTGGAACGGTGGCGTGCGGAGCGTACTGACCAGTTCACCTACGTCGACGAACCAGTAATGCCGTGGGAGACCGACCCGCTCAGTGTCGTTGAGATCGTCGAACGCCTGACGGACGAGGCGAATTTCGGGGACATCATAAAGTACGTCGAGTTGACCGACGTCGAGAAGGCGATCGATCGCGCGGACCAGATCGATGCTGCGGACCCGAGTGGGACATACGCGTCGTCGTTTTGGGAGCATGTGCTTGTCTTGCGGGATTACATGATCGAGTGCGTCGAACATGGCTTCAATGGCAACCTTCACATGTACCTGAACTCGTCAGAGGTGCGCGGGCGGAAGTGCCCGACTCAGCGGCACAAGGCAGGTGAGAGCGACACTGTGCAGAACAACGCGAGGATGCGGCGCGAGAGGACCTTCCCGGTGCCCGTCGCATTCGAGCCATCGGGGGAGATCTTCATGGCGACCCACTTTGCCCCAACCCATCGTGACCAGAACGCACCGCGGATGTACTACGCGGTCGACATCGCCAAGACGAAAAAGGCGTACATCGGCTACATCGGCGTCCATCTGACTAACACCAAGACGAACTGATCCGATCGGGAGGGGAGTCAGCTGGCCCGGGGGGTCAGCCTCGATCGACCAATCGTCACGGGGTGGGTGTTCGGAGTCGCCGAGGGCTGATGCTGACGTGTCTGTGGGGCTTGGTTGTGTGGCTGGCGTCACTGCCAGGTTGGCTGTGCGCCGGATTGCGGCAAGGGGTGGTCAGAATGGCGATGCGGGCGGTGCCTTCTGCTCCAGGAATCCTGCACGGACACCCTGTGAACACGCGGTCCACCGCCCGTCGCGCAAATCTCCTGCGACACGGGCGCCGGGACGGTGGCGCGAAGGGGATCCGGGAATCACTGGTGCGTGTGAACGGGTCCGGTACTAGCGTGGGCGGGGACATCCAGGAGGACCAATGACGGACACCACCGAGCAGAGCCCACGCATCATCAACCGGGAGGCCGAAGCCACCGCCGTCGTGCGGGCCCGGGAGCGGATGGAGAACCTGCCGGCGCTCTACGACCGCGCCTACCCCGCCCTCGCAGCAGCTCTCGCCGAGCAGGGGCTGTCACACGGGGCCGCCTTCGGGTTGTACGGGGCGATGAACGAAGGTGCCGTCGACATCGAGATCGGTTTCACCACCGACGGCGTGGTCGAGCCCTCGGGGGACGTGGCACCGGGGGAGCTCCCCGCAGGCGAGTACGCGACCATCACCCACGTCGGCGGCTACGACGGCCTGGGCGCCTCCTGGGAGGCCTTGGGCAGGTGGGTCAAGGACCAGGGCCGCACCGCCGGCCAGACGGTCTTCGAGGTCTACACCGACGACCCGACAGACGCTGATCCCGCCACCTTGCGCACGGACCTGTTCTGGTCCCTGGACTGACCCCTCGGCCTCAGTCGGCCAGGCCGTAGAGGCGGTCGCCGGCGTCGCCGAGACCCGGGACGATGTAGCCGCGCTCGTCGAGCTTCTCGTCCACCGCGGAGACCACCAGCGTGCACGGCACGTCGAGGTGGGCCAGCAGCTGCTTGAAGTTCTCGATGCCCTCGGGGGCGGCCAGCAGGCAGATGCAGGTGATGTCGTCCGCACCGCGCTCGACCAGGAACTTCACGGCCTCACCGAGCGAGCCGCCGGTGGCCAGCATCGGGTCCAGCACGTAGCACTGGCGCCCTGAGAGGTCCTGCGGGAGCCGTTCGGCGTAGGTGGCGGGCTGGAGGGTCACCTCGTCGCGGATCATGCCCAGGAAGCCCACCTCGGCGGTGGGAACGACGCGGAGCATGCCGTCGAGCATCCCGAGACCCGCACGCAGGATGGGGACGATGAGGGGCGCCGGATCCATCAGGCGGGTGCCGACGGTGGGGGCCACGGGGGTGGTGATCTCGACGTCCTCGACGCGCACGCCACGCGTCGCCTCGTAGGCGAGCAGGGTCACCAATTCCTCCACGAGCCGCCGGAAGGTGGGCTGCTCCGTGGTCCTGTCACGCAGCTTGGTGAGCTTGTGATCTACGAGCGGGTGCTTGATGACGCGAATCTCCACAGCCCAACTCTGGCACATCACAACGGGTGGCGCTGACCGGGATGGGCAACCCGGGGCTGACTTGTGGGGTGTTGTCTGGAATCATGGGGGTGCACCGCATCAGGCTGCACCGCAACAAAGGGAGAGCGACGTGGACGTGTTCGACGAAGACGCAGAGCCGTTCGACCTCAAGGACGACGAGGAGTCGGACGAGGAGGATTCGGACGACTACGAGGACGACGACCTCGAGGACGCCTCGGAGGACGACGTCGACCTCGTCGTGGCCGCCTACCGTGAGGACGGCGAGCCGCAGGTGGTCCCGCTGGACTTCGAGCTCGCCAACGACCTCGACGAGCTGATCCGGGAGCTGACGCGCCTGCCCGGCGACTCCGGGGCCGACGGCTTCGTCTCTGTCGCGGGTGAGTTCTTCGTCATCTGCCGGGTGCGGGGGCGTTCCGTCGAGGTGCTGCTCAGCGACGCGTCGGCCGGCAACGACTGGCCCATCGCCCGCGACGTCCTCGACTACCTGGGTGAGGACGTCCCGGATGACGACGACGACTCGGCCCCCGTGGGTGACCTGGAGATGTTCTCGGCCAGCGGTTTGGGCGCCTTCGAGCTCGAGGCCATCGCCACCGACTACGACGAGGACTCCGACGAGCTCCTCGCGCAGATCGCGCACAAGCTGAAGATCTCCGAGGAGTTCAACCGCGCCGTCGAGGCCTTCGACGCCTGAGGTGGCCAGTCGCTGGGCGGACCCGATGCGGCTCGCGATCGAACAGGCCCGGCAGGCCCTGACCCACGGCGACGTCCCGATCGGGGCCGTGGTCCTCGGGCCCGACGGCGCCCTCCTGGCATCGGCGGGCAACGAGCGCGAACTGACGGGTGACCCGACGGCGCACGCCGAGGTGGTGGCCATCCGCCGCGCCGCCGAGGCGCTGGGGGAGTGGCGCCTGGGGGACTGCACCCTGGTGGTGACGCTCGAGCCCTGCACCATGTGCGCCGGCGCCATCGTCACCTCCCGCGTCGGGCACGTCGTCTTCGGTGCCTTCGACGAGAAGGCCGGCGCCGTCGCGTCCCTGTGGGACGTGGTGCGGGACCCGAGGCTCAACCACCGCCCACAGGTCACCAGCGGGGTGCTCGCCGACGAGTGCGCGGCCCTACTGCTGGACTTCTTCGGCGATCGCCGCTGAGGCTGGAATTGGAGCCTCACGCCACCAGCCGGTAAAGTAGTCCACGGTGACGTGTCTGAGCGGCCGAAAGTGCTCGCCTCGAAAGCGAGTGTGGGTAAAACCACCGAGGGTTCAAATCCCTCCGTCACCGCCACCGGACTCCCGGCCTGACAAGGCCGGGAGTTCTTTTTCAGTCCCACTGCTCCTCGACGCGCGGGTCGAGCTCCCAGCGGGTGTGGAACCGGCCCGGCTTGTCGACGCGGCCGTAGGTGTGGGAGCCGAAGTAGTCGCGCTGGGACTGCACGAGGGCGGTGGGGAGCCGCTCGGAGCGCAGGCCGTCGTACCAGGCCAGCGAGGAGCCGAACGCGGGCGCGGGGATGCCGGAGGTGGCCGACAGTGCAACCACACGGCGCCAGGCGGGCAGGCAGCGGGCGATGCGCTCGCTGAACCAGGAGTCGCCCAACAGCGACGGCAGGTCAGGCTCCGCGACGTAGGCGTCGGAGATGTAGTTCAGGAACCCCGCCCGGATGATGCACCCGCCCCGCCAGATCCGGGCGAGCGCAGCGTTGTCGATGTTCCACTTCTCGTCGGTGCTGGCCTGCTGGATCTCGTCGAAGCCCTGCGCGTAGGCGGAGATCTTCGAGGCGAGCAGCGCGTCGCGGATGGCGTCGACGAGTTCGGCACGGTCACCGCTGATGGGCACCACCGCTGGGTCGACGTCGAGTTGGCTGATGGTCACGCGCTCGCACTCGGCGCCGGACAGGGAGCGGGCGAACGTGGCCTCCGCGATGGCCGGCACGGGGATGCCGACGTCGAGCGCGGCCTTCACCGTCCAGGCGCCGGTGCCCTTCTGCGCCGCCCGGTCCGAGATGATGTCGACGAAGGGCTTGCCGGTCTCCGCGTCCGTGTGACCGAGGATGTCGGTGGTGATGTCGATCAGGTAGGAGTCCAGCTCGGTCTGCTTCCAGGACGCGAACACGTCGCGGATCTCCAGCACCTCCATGCCGAGGCCGCGGCGCATCAGGTCGTACGCCTCGGCGATCAGCTGCATGTCGGCGTACTCGATGCCGTTGTGGACGGTCTTCACGAAGTGGCCTGCGCCGTCGGGGCCGATGTGGGTGCAGCACGGTTCGCCGTCCACCTGGGCTGCGATCGACTCCAGCATCGGTCCGATCCGCTCGTAGGACTCCCTGCTGCCGCCCGGCATCATCGAAGGCCCGGTGAGGGCTCCCTCCTCACCTCCGGAGATGCCCATGCCGACGAAGTGGATGCCGGTGTCGGCCAGGGCGGCGGCGCGCTCCTGGGTGTCGGTGAACAGCGTGTTGCCGCTGTCGATGATGATGTCGCCCGGCTCCATCACCTCCTCGAGGCTGGCCACCGTCGAGTCCGTGGGGTTGCCGGCCGGCACGAGGATGATGGCCACGCGCGGTGACCTGAGTGCCGAGACGAACTCGGGGAGGGTGGCCGCGGGCACGAAGGTGCCCTCCGAGCCGTAGTTGGTGACCAGCTTCGAGACGTGCTCGTCGGAGAGGTCGTAGGCGGCGACGGCGTGGCCGTGGCGGGCCAGGTTCCTCGCGAGCGAGGTGCCCATAACCCCGATCCCCACGATTCCGATGTCCGCGCTGGCTGGTTCCGGTGTCTGGAAGCTCATGGCTCCCATTGTTGCGCGCTCGTGGCCTGCCATGGCCGGGAGCGGAGGATCCGGCTCAGGGCTCCGTCGTGGCCGCGGCGGTGGGTGACGGTGAGTCGGTGGGCTCCGGGGTCGGCGGGACGCAGACGGTGCCGTCGTCGCCGGAGGAGACCTGGAAGTAGGGCTCCTCGCCCTCGCCCGCGAAGTCCGAACCAAGCAACACGTCGACGGTGCCGTCCACCCTGTCGTCGTTCTCGAAGGTGGCGTCCTTGAAGTAGGACATGACCAGACGCTTGGCGGGTGCGTTCGCCTCGTTGCCGCGGATGGTGGTGCCCGAGACCCGCTCGTCGGTGTTGCCCACCCGGATCACCTTGAACCCGGCCTCCTCCAGGCGTGAGGCCTGGCGTCGGGCGAGTCCGCTGGTGAAGCCGCCGTTGTAGACGCGCACGGAGATGTCCTCGACCGTCACGAGCTCCTGGGTCACCACGACGCAGGGCGTGGGCTCGGGCGTGGGCAGCGGCGCGGTCAGGTTCCGCCAGCCCCAGAACGCGCCCCACACGAGGAAGGCGAGCAACCCCAGCAACAGCACGGGGGTGGCGATAAGTCTGAAAATGCGCACGTCTTCGGGCTCAACTCTGCTCGTCGTTGGTCATGTCAGGAGTCAAATCTACTAGCCCAGCTCCAGCACGCGCGCATGGAGGGTCTGGCGCTGCTGCAACGCGGCCCGCAACGCACGGTGCAGCCCGTCCTCGAGGTACAGCTCGCCCTCGAAGGCGACGACGTGGGCGAACAGGTCCCCGTAGAACGTGGAGTCCTCCTCGAGGAGGGTCTCCAGGTCCAGGGTGCGCTTGGTGGTGGTCAGTTCGTCGAGCCGGACCTGGTGCGGGGCGATGGCGGCCCACTGCTTCTGGCTGTAGCCATGGTCCTGGTACGGGCGCCCCTCGCCCACTCGTTTGAAGATCACCCCCCACACTCTAGCCGTGATCCCCGCTATCCGGGGGCGGCGACGCGTGCTTGTGGCAGGCTTTGGGGCGTGACAGAGCCCACAACACACGAAGAAGTGATCAACACCGTCAAGGCAGGCTACGCGTTCGAGGAGGAGGCGATCCAGCTAGGTGTGCTGGAGGCCGACGGTCCCGTCGTGGATGCACCTGTGCGGATCCCGGTGTCCATGTTCAACCGGCACGGCCTCGTCGCCGGTGCCACCGGAACCGGCAAGACGGTGACCCTGCAGGTGATGGCGGAGGCGCTGAGCAGTGCCGGCGTGCCGGTGTTCCTGGCCGACATCAAGGGTGACCTCTCCGGTATGGCCACCCCGGGAGCCGGCGGCGAGAAGCTGTTGGCCCGCACGGCCGCGAACGGGCAGCCCTGGGAGGGGAGGGCGTTCCCGTGCGAGTTCTACGCGCTCGGCGGGCAGGGGATCGGGGTGCCGCTGCGCGCCACCGTGACGTCGTTCGGCCCCATCCTGCTGTCCAAGGTGCTGGGCCTGAACGAGGTGCAGGAGTCGTCGCTGGGTCTGGTGTTCTACTACGCCGACAGCAACGGCCTGCCCCTGCTGGACCTGAAGGACCTGACGGAGCTGCTCAAGTACCTGACCTCCGACGAGGGCAAGCCGGAGCTGAAGGGCATCGGCGGCGTCTCCACCGCCACCGCCGGCGTGATCCTGCGCAACCTGCTCACGCTGTCCCAGCAGGGCGGGGACGTGTTCTTCGGCGAGCCGGAGTTCGACCCGAAGGAGCTCCTCCGGCAGGCCCCCGACGGCCGCGGCGTCGTCTCCCTGCTGGAGTTGCCGGACCTCGCGGGCCGGCCCGACCTGTTCTCCACGTTCCTGATGTGGCTCCTGGCCGACCTCTACCAGGACCTGCCGGAGGTGGGCGACGTCGAACGCCCCAAGCTGGTGTTCTTCTTCGACGAGGCGCACCTGCTGTTCAAGGACGCCTCCGACGCGTTCCTGGACTCCATCACGCAGACGGTGCGGCTGATCCGCTCCAAGGGCGTCGGCGTGTTCTTCGTGACCCAGACCCCGAAGGACGTCCCCGGCGACGTGCTGGCCCAGCTGGGCAGCCGGGTCCAGCACCAGTTGCGGGCCCACACCCCCAACGCGGCCAAGGCGCTGAAGGCCACCGTCTCCACCTATCCCAAGTCCGGCTACGACCTGGAGGAGGTGCTGCAACAGCTCGGGACCGGCGAAGCGGTCGTCACCGTGATGGACCCCGACGGGGCCCCCACCCCCGTCGCCCGGACCCGGATCTGGGCCCCCGAGTCGATGATGGGGCCGACTGACCTCGAGGCCCTGCGGGCAGGCGTCGCGCAGTCGCAGCTGATGGCCCGCTACGGCCAGGCCATCGACCGCGAGTCGGCCCACGAGATCCTGATCAGGAAGGTGGAGGAGGGCGCCCGCGCGGCGGAGGAGCAGGCCCGTGCCGAGGCCGAGCAGAAGGAGGCCGAGGCCCGGCGCAAGCAGGCCGAGTCCTCGTCGCGCTCGGGCTCCTCGTCGTCGCGGCGCAGCAAGCCCGAACCCAGCTTCGTGGAGCAGGTGACCAAGTCTTCGGCGTTCAAGCAGTTCATGCGCACCGCGGCACGCGAGATCGCGCGCGGCCTGTTCGGCACCGGCCGCCGCAAGTAGTCCACAGAAGCAAGTTCGGGGGCCGCGCGAACTGCGCGGCCCCCGAACTGTGCGTCGGTGGTCTACTTCATGGTGCCCTGGGACACCGAGCCCTGCAGCTGGCGCTGGAAGAGCATGTAGATGATCAGGACCGGCACCACCGTGATGATGACTGCGGCGAACAGGGCGCCGAAGTCGGTGGAGTAGCCCATCTGGGAGGCGAACCGGGCGATGCCCTGCGAGAGGACGTACTTCGGTTCGGAGGTGTTCAGCGCCACCGGGAGGAGGTACTGGTTCCACAGGCCGAGGAAGTTGAAGATCGCCACGGAGGCGATGCCCGGCTTCGCCATCGGCAGCATGATCCGGAAGAACGTCGTCCACTCACCGGCACCGTCCACGGCGGCCGCCTCGGCGATCTCGTTCGGCAGCGTCTTGAAGAACGCGTACAGGAAGAAGACCGTGAACGGCAGCGCGAACGCCACGTAGGTGAGGATCAGGCCGGCGTGGGTGCCGAGCATGGACTGGCTCGGGTTCCACGGCAGGGGGATGGACTGCAGGACCTTGTACAGCGGCACGATCGCCAGGAAGATCGGGAACGTCAGTCCCGCCAGCATCAGGTAGTAGATGAGGTTGCTTCCGGGGAAGGAGTGCCGCGCCAGGACGTAGGCGCACATGGCGCCCAGCAGCATCACCAGGAACATCGCGATGCCCACCACGATGATCGTGTTGAAGAAGTACGTCCCGAAGTTTCCGGCGTTCCACGCGTTGATGTAGTTCTCGAAGATGCGCCCGCTCAGCAGCTCCTCGGGGAGCTTGAGCGCGGACTCGAAGATCTCCGAGGACGTCTTGAACGACGTCATGAACGTCCAGATCAGCGGTCCGACCACGAGGACGGCCCAGACGATCAGGATGATGTGGGCGAAGGTGGCGAAGACCTTGTCACCCGTGGTGCTCTTGATCGTGCGGCTCTCGGGGAGAGTTTCGGTGCTCATCAGAAGCTCACCGTGTCCTTTCCACCGGTCACGCGGTTGATGGTGAAGATGATCGCGGAGTACACCAGGGTCACGACTGCCAGCACCACGCCCATGGCCGAAGCCCTACCCCACATGTTCGTGCCACCGAAGGCGGTCTGGAAGAGCTCCTGGCTCATCACGAGCGTCGAGTAGTTCGGGCCACCGAAGGGGTTCAGCGCGGACATGTAGATGAAGGCGTCCAGCGCGATGATGCCCATGTAGATGTAGGCCGTCTGGATGTTGCCGCGAATGAGGGGGATGGTGACCCGCACCGCAGTGGTGAACCGGTTGGCGCCGTCGATGCGCACCGCCTCGTAGATCTCGGCCGGGATGGCCTTGATGGCGGCGATGAACAGCAGCATGTAGAAGCCGACGAAGCCCCAGATGATCACGAAGATCGACACGGGCATCGCGGTGGTCTCGTTGCCGAGCCAGGCGAAGTTCTCGAAGCTGTCGAAGCCGATGAAGGTCAGGAGGCCGTTGACGAAGCCGGAGCTCGGGTCCAGCAGCAGCCGCCACATGAAGCCGATGACGATGCCGGGGATGACGTAGGGGAAGAAGGACACGACGCGGTAGAACGCAGCGCCCTTGATCCCTCGGATGTTGCCGTGCGAGGGTCCGCCCATCGTGATGACGATGGCGAGGATCAGCGAGAGCACGATGGTGATCAGCGGCAGGAAGATCGCGAGGATGATGTTGTTGCCGAGCGCCGTCATGAAGCGGTCGTCGCCGAGCAGGAACTTGTAGTTGTCGAACCAGACGTACTCGGCCTGGGAGATCGGCTCGAAGCCGCGCCAGTTCGTGAACGAGTAGTGCACCGCCTGGATGAACGGGTAGATCACGAGGCCGAGGTAGATGAGGAGGGGAAGCCCGAGGAAGACCACCATGAAGCTGATCTTGTCGAACGACAACGGCCGACGACGCCGCTTCAGCTTCGAGGGTGGCTCGGGGAGTTGGGGATCCACCGTAGGGGCGGCGGGGAGTGTCTCCCCGCCGCCCACTGCAGCCGTTGGTTCAGAGGTCACGAGACTTCGTACTTGTCGATCGCATCGTCGTTGCGAACAGCATCGGTCAGGTCCTGCAGGGTCTTGGTGAACGTGGCCACGTCCATGCCGCCGTCGAGGAAGGTGTTCCAGGCGGAGACGTGGTCACGGCCCATGCCGTAGTAGTTGTCGAAGCGCCACGTGAAGGTGTTGTCGCCCGCGTCACCGAGCATGGTGATCTGGGAGGCCAGCGCCGTTGAGCCGAAGGCGTCCTCGGGGATGGTGTCCTTCACGATGGTCGGGGACAAGATGGTCTCGGCGAAGTTCGCCGCGGCCTCCTGCGAGAGCATGGCGCGCATGAACTCCTTGCCACCGGCAACGTTCGCACCCTGCGAGGGAACGATGTAGGCCTCGGCCGCGGCCGAGTGGATGGCCTCGAACGGCAGGGCGGAGGAGGAGGTGACGGTCGGCACCGGGGAGCCGGTCATCTGGAAGTTCTCCGCCGTCTGGTCCTTCATCTCGTTCTCGATCCAGGCGCCCGACGGGTACAGGAGCGCCTCCTGGGCGTTGGACCACTGGGACTGGGCAGCGGTGAACTGCGTGCCCGAGCCACCGGGCTTGAAGTAGCCGGCGTCGATGATCTCCTTGAGCTTGGTGAACACGCTCTGGACCGCGGGCAGGCTCCAGCAGCCCTCCGCCAGGCTGTCGAGGGCGATGCGGACCTCGTCGCCACCCTCCTTGATGGCCGACGTGATGGCCATCTCGCCGTAGTAGTTGGATGCCTCGTTGCCCCACAGGAACAGGTACTTGCCGGCCTCCTTGGCCTTGGCGCCCAGTTCGAGAGCCTCGTCCCAAGTCTTCGGTGGGGTCCAGCCGTTCTCCTCGAACAGGGAGGCGGAATACCACATGCCGTAGACGGTCAGGACGTAGTTGAGCTCGGCCAGCTTGCCGTCGACGGTGCCGGCGTCGAGCACGCCCGCGTAGAGGGTGTCACGGATGGTGGTGCCCTCGAGGTTCGGGGCGTCGACCACCTCGTTGAGGTCCTCGAGCTGGTCGATGATCGCGCCGAGGCCGATCTTGCCCGCACCGGCGTTGTCGATGACGTCCGGCGGGTTGCCGCCGGTGAAGCGCGGCTGGAGTTCCTGGGCCACCTGGGTGGTGGGGGCGACGCTGACGGTCACGCCCTCGTGGGTCTTCTCGACGACGCCGGCTGCGAACTCGGCGTACTCGATGCCGTAGCCGCCGTTGAAGATGATGGCCTCGATCTCGGAGGGGATCTCCAGGCCGAAGGGGTTGTTGTCGTCCGCGGGCGCGGTCTCCCCGCCCGTGGTCTCCTGACCGGTGGTCTCCTCGGGGGTGCCCTCGCCAGTGGGCGTCTCCTCGGGATCGCCGCCACCTGCGCAGGCTGCCAGGGGGACCAGCGCGCCAGCGGCCAGTGCACCCTTCAGGAAGCCACGACGTTGCAGGGAGTAGCTCATGGAAGTTCTCCTTCTCTAGTTACTGCGCTGGCCTCACCAGCGAGGCCCAGCGTGTGTGGGGCTACCGCGCCCCGCTGAACTGTGAGCGAATATACGGCAGCCGTGGAGGGAAGTGACAGCCGGCAGTCCCAAGTAGACGTAATCGTTACGCATTGAACACTCAAAGTGGTCATTCCGCCGACGAAAGTGCTTGTCGCGCAGTGTTCAAGAAACGATCATGCCCTGTGAAACGCTCACAGGGCATGATCGGGAGGGCTGTGCTCGCTCACCCGAGATCGCGGCGAGGGTGGCTGGTCCGGGGTTCTCCTAGCGGCCTGTGCCGGCGTGCACCACTGCCTGCTCGTCGGCGTCCAGCCCGAAGGCGGAGTGGGCCGCGAGAACCGCGTCGTCGACGTCGTCGGCACCCACCACGACGGAGATCCGGATCTCCGAGGTTGAGATCATCTGCAGGTTCACGTCCTGGCCGGCGAGGGCCCGGAAGAACGTGGCCGTGACGCCGGGGTGGGAGCGCATGCCGACGCCGACGATGGAGACCTTGCCGATCTGGTCGTCGTAGAGCAGTTCGTCGAAGCCCACCTGGTCCTTGATGGCCTCCAGCGCCTCGATGGCGCGGCCGCCGTCGGTCATGGGCAGCGTGAAGGAGATGTCGGTCTTCACGTCGGACAGCCGCGAGATGTTCTGCACGATCATGTCGATGTTGATGTCGTGCTCGGCGATGGTGGAGAAGATCAGGGCCGCCTCGCCCACCCGGTCCGGGACGCCGGCGATCGTGATCTTCGCCTCGCCGCGGTCGTGCGCGACGCCGGTGATGATGGCTTCTTCCATGTTCGGTCCCTTCTGAACCTCTTCCAGGGCCTTGACCCAGGTTCCCGGCTTGTCTGTGAATGATGAGCGGACGTGGACCTTCACGTTCTCGCGGCGCGCGTACTCGACGCAGCGCAGGTGGAGGATCTTGGCGCCGGATGCCGCCATCTCCATCATTTCCTCGTAGCTGATCTCGGTGATCGGCTGCGCGGCGGGGACGATCCGCGGGTCCGCGGTGAACACGCCGTCGACGTCGCTGTAGATCTCGCAGTGGTCCGCGCCGAGGGCGGCTGCGAGGGCGACGGCGGTGGTGTCGGAGGCGCCGCGTCCCAGCGTGGTGACGTCCTTGGTGGACTGCGCCACGCCCTGGAAGCCGGCGACGATCGCGACGTTGCCCTCCTGGACGGCGGCCTCGACGCGGCCCGGCGTGATGTCGATGATGCGGGCGTTGCCGTGGATCGGTGTGGTGAGGACGCCGGCCTGGGAACCCGTGTAGGAGACCGCGTCGACGCCCAGGTCGGACAGCGCCATCGCCAGCAGTGCGGCGCTCTGGCGCTCGCCCGTGGTGAGCAGCATGTCCAACTCCCGCGACTTGGGGCGCGGCGAGACCTGCAGGGCGAGGTCCATCAACTCGTCGGTGGTGTCACCCATCGCGGAGATGACGATGATCACCTCGTGGCCCTCGCTGCGGGTCCTTGCCACCCGGCGGGCCACCCTCTTGATGGAGTCGGCGTCTGCGACGGACGAGCCGCCGTACTTCTGAACGATGCGTGCCATGCACTTCCTTCCTGCCGGGACAAGAGTAGTCACTGTTGTCGAAGTTGCCGAGACGCGGTCCACGCGAAGGTAGCCTGTGCGCCATGGATACCATCCGTTGGGGTTTCGTCGGTGCGGGGTGGATCGCCGATGTGATGGCCTCCGACTTCGGCTTCGTCCCGAACGCGGAACTGGCTGCCATCGCATCGCGCGACCTCGAACGTGCGAAGCAGTTCGCGGCCAAGCACGGCGTCGAGCGGGCCTACGGTTCCTACTCCGAACTCCTGGATGACGAGTCCATCGACGTCGTCTACCTCGCCAACACCCACCCGCACCACCACGACGTCGCACTCGCCGCCATCGAGCGGGGCAAGGCGCTGCTGGTGGAGAAGTCGTTCACTGCCACCCTGGCCGGCACCCGTGAGGTGGTCGCCGCCGCCCGCGCGAAGGGCGTGTTCTGCATGGAGGCCATGTGGACCCGGTTCCTGCCCGCCGTCGCCGCTGCGCGCGAGGTGGTCGCCTGGGGCAGGATCGGCGACGTGCTGGGCGTGCAGGGAGACCTCTCGGCCTATCGCACCTTCGACCCCTCCCACCGCCTGTTCGACCCCGCTGCCGGGGGCGGCGCCATGCTGGACCTTGGCGTGTACGTGGTCAGCTTCGCGCAGGCCTTCCTCGGTGCCGGGCGCAAGGTGCACTGCGTCGGCCGGTTCGCTCCCAACGGTGTCGACATGGCCGCCGCCATCAGCATTGAGCACGTCGGTGGGGGCCTGGCGTCACTGAGCTGCGGCTTCGACGGCCACGGTCCCGGCCGCATGGAGATCTACGGGACCAAGGGGTGGATCGAGGTGGAGCCCAGGTTCCACCACCCCACCACCCTGTCCGTGCACCGCACCGGTGTCCTGCCGCGCGTCATCGAGGCCAACATGACGGGCCGCGGCTACGCGCACGAGATCGCCGAGGTGACCGAGCGGATCCTGGCCGGCGACACCGAGTCCGTCGTGATGCCGCTCAATGACACCGTCGAGGTGATGCGCATGCTGGAGGACTGCTTGGGGCAGTTGGGCATCGAGCAGTCCGAGGCCGAGGTCCCGGTCTGACCTGACCCGACCGACGGCGGATGTGGCCCGTCCGCGTCGGCGTGGCCATCGTCGTCGCCCTGCCGTCCGCGTCGCCGACGCCTCTCCTTGACCCGACACGCCGACGAAAATCGGCGCAGAGGTTGCCGGTGCCCCTTCCGGCCGATTCTGTCGGCGGGTCGGGTCGTTCTCGGCGGCGACGCTCAGGCCGGGTCCGGCTCCGCGTCGAGAGTCTCCGGCAGGTGCAGCCCGAGGTCGCGGTGGCCGGGATGGCCGGCGAGCTTGTCGACGATGGCCGCGATCGCGCCGTCGCCCGTCACGTTGGCGGCGGTCCCGACGGAGTCGATGGCGATGTAGGTGGCGATCATGAGCCCCACCTGCTCGGGGCTGAAGCCGAGCTGCGACTGGAGCAGGCCCGCAGCCGTCACGATGGCGCCGCCGGGGACGCCGGGCGCGGCCACCATCGCGATGCCCAGCAGGAAGATCAGGCCTAGGAACACCCCCGCGTTCACCTCCATGCCGAACATGAACATGATCGCGAGTGCGAACCCGGTGATCTTGATGGTGGATCCGGCCAGGTGGATGGTGGCGCACAGTGGGATCACGAACGCGGCGATGTTCTCCGACACCCCGGCCTTGATGGCCGAGCGGAGCGTCACCGGGATGGTGGCCGCCGACGACGAGGTGCCCAGCGCCGTCGCGTAGGCCGGGAGCATGGCGCGGATCATGGCGAACGGGTTCTTCCGGACGATGGCGCCCGCGACGGCGTACTGGAACACGATGTAGGCCACCGTGAGCGCGAACACGACGACGACCACCCAGAAGAAGGCCGTGATCACCTCCCAGATCTGGCCCGCGAAGGTCATGTTGAGGAAGATCCCGAAGATGTAGAGCGGCAGCAGTGGCACGATCACCTTGCTGATGACGACGTTGATGACCTCGCGGAAGTCGGCGAACACCTGGTGCAGTGCCGGGGCGTCGAAAGCCGTGAGCGCGATGCCGACGACGAACGCGAACACGAGCGCCGTCATCACCTCGAACATGGGTGGCATCTCGACGGTGAAGTACGCCGTCGCCAGCCCCGACTCCGGGTCCGCCAGTTCGGAGATGTCCTTGCCGGCCAGCAGACTGGGCCAGGCGATCATGCTCGTGCCCCAACTCAGCAGCCCGGCGAGGATGGTGGACAGGTACGCGATGCCCGCCGTCACCGCCAACCACTTGCCCGCACCCTTGCCGAGTTCGTCGATGGCCGGCGTGATCAGCCCCACGATCAGCAGCGGGATGATGAAGCCCAGGAAGTTGCCGAACAGGCCGTTGAACGTGATGAACAACCGCACCACGAACTCCGGCATGAAGGAACCCAGGGCGATGCCCAGCGTGATCGCCACCACCACCCACACCAGCAGGGTGAACTTCGGCAGCCTGGCCATGGGGACTCCTCGGGCTCGTTGACGGACTGGGGTCATTCAAGCACTCGTGAGCAGGCCGGGGACAGCATTGACTCCCGCCAGATTTGCTGCGACGCTCTCCGCAACGAATAGTGGGCGCAGGTGCCCCCTACCAAAGGATTGCCCATGCGTACGGTTCGGGTCCTCGCGGTGCTGGCCGCCCTCCTGCTTCCCTTCCTGCCCATCCCGATGGCGAGTGCTGACGAGCCGGGAGTGACGATCACAGGAAGCCACGCAGCAGGGAGCTGGGTGACTGCCGTCGTCGCCGACCTGGAGGGGGAGGCAGTCTTCGAGTGGCTTGTCGATGGTGTGCCTACACCTAGCACCCATCCGTTCGACCAGTCGGAGCCATCGCCGTGGCTCGACAGGTTCTTCCTCCGGGAGGAGTACCTCGGCGCCCGGATCGGGGTCAGAGTCGCGGTGACCACGCCCGACGGAGCCACCGTTTCGATGGCCTCGGAGGAGTTCGCCGTCGGGCAGGGCACCATCCTCGCGAACCAGCCGGTGGTCTCGGGCGGCCTGCCCGCCGGTGAACTCCTCGTGGGGCAGACCCTCACCGCCGACCCCAACGTGCTTTACCCACAGGAGGGCGTCACCATCACCTACCAGTGGTTCAGCCACTTCACTCCCATCCCGGGCGCCACGAGTGCGACTCTGGAACTGACCGATGCGCACCTGCACCTGAACAATGTCAACGTCGAGGTCACGGCCGCCAAGGCCGGCTGGGCAACGAGCGTGAGGTACTCGGACAGGAACTCGTGGCACGAAGTCCTCCCTGCAGCGATCAAGAAGGGAAACATCACCCTCTCCGCTGCCCCGCGGGTGGGGGAGTGGCTGATGTTCGACGAGGAGGGTTGGGACTGCTGCGACGAAACCGCCACCTATGAGTTCCTGCTGGACGGGCGAGTGGTGGAGACGATGGTGAACTGGTCGAGACAGGTCACCCCCAAGGAGAGTTGGGTGGGGAAGTCTCTGGTGGTCAGGGTGACCCGGAGCCGTGTGGGAGTCTCCTCGGTGACGGCCTCCAGCGCGCCCCGAACCGTGCTCTTGCGGCGGCCAGCCTACTTCTCGGGCCGCGAGTGGGCCCAAGGCAAGGCGGTGGTCGGCTGGCCCACGGAGGTCTACCGCAACGACGTCGGCGGCGGTTTCACCGAGACCGTGCAGTGGGTGCGCGTGGACGATTCGGGTCGAGAGACGCCGATCCCCGGAGCGACCGGCTGGGACTACCGATACACCGTGGCCGACATCGGATACCGAATCGGCGTGCGGGGGCGCATCAGTCAACCCGGGCACGAGACCAGGACCTGGGCGAGGACGGGCACAGCCAAGGTGCAGATGAACCTCTACACCACCCCCGGTGAGCGCACCGTGAACGGGCGGCAGTGGCGCACCACCTGCGAAAAGTACTCGCACAGCCAGCGCTGCCGTACCGAAATCTGGGCCACCCAGGTTGTGAAGGAGAACGGCCGTTGGACCCAACGCAACGGCTGGGTGTTCAACAACCTCACCTACCTGCCAATGCTGCAGCCGCACAGCTGGGTTGGTACCAAGCTGGGATCCAGCCTGTCCTGGTCGAGTGCGGACGGGGGCGTCATCCGGGACTGGAAGACCGTCTGCGACGACCCGTCCGTCGGGAGGGACACTTGCCGCACCTACATCACCGCCCACGTGACCAAGGCTCAGCGCACCTCGGGTGGGTGGCGCTTCGTCACCACCAAGGAATGGGTCTTCAACAACATGGTCTACCACCAGTGAATCGCGAGTCCACGGCAGTCATCGGGGAACTGCTGCCCAGTGACGGTCCAGGATTGCTCGGACGCGGGCGACTGAGTCCCGCCGTGCTGCCTCCGTCGTCGCGGTGACCGCTGCGCCGTAGACCATCTGGACGCCAAGTTCGACGTCGGCGGGGGTGACGTCGTTGCTGACCAGCCCTGCCCTCTTCGCGCGCGCCAAGGGATCCGCGACCAGTTGCTCCAGGCGGCGTTCACCGTCGTAGCCGACCAGCGCATCCCGGGCGCCCACCACCAGTTCGATGAACCCGAGCGCCTCGACGGTGAGCTGCGCCAGCCGGTCGAACAGGCGTGTGAAAGCGTCGTCGCGGTCCTCGGCCGCGAGCCGCGCGAGGTCCTTGAAGTTCTCCTCGAACGCGGCCAGGGCCAGGTCCACGCGGTTGGGGAAGTGCCGGTAGAGCACACCCTGGCTGACGCCGGCCGCCCTCGCGATGGCGCTCAACGGGACGCCGTAGCCGCGCTCGGCGAGCAGGCGGCGGGCGGCCTCGAGGAGGGCGGCCCGGTTCTCGGCTGCGGCGGCTGGACCCCGGTTGCTCATGCGTTGGTTCACAGTGGCATCATAGGAACCGGACAACATTGTCCTGTTAGGTTCCGTCAAAGAAGAGGAGCTACCAGATGACGAACTTCAACCAGACCTACGACGTCGTGGTCGCGGGTACCGGGGCGGCCGGCTTCGCCACGGCCCTGGGCGCGGCCGACAAGGGACTCAAGGTGCTGATGCTCGAGAGCACCGCCAAGTGGGGCGGCAACACCTCGATGTCGGGCGGCGGCATGTGGCTGCCGGACAACCCGCTGATGCGCCGCGACGGTGTGGGGGACTCCCGCGAGGAGGCGCTCGAGTACATGGAGGCCACCATCGGCGACGAGGGGCGCGCCACCAGCCGTGAGCGGAAGGAGGCCTTCGTCGACGGTGTGGCGGACTTCGTGGAGACCGCCACCAGATACGGCGTCGAGTTCACCCGGGCGCCCGAGTACGCCGACTACTACCCGGAACTGCCCGGCGGCAAGATCGGCCGCGCGCTTGAGGTGAAGCCGTTCAACGTGAAGCGGGTCGGGAAGTGGTGGGACACCTGCCAGGCCCCGGTGGCGCTGCCCGCCAAGACCGACGACGTCTGGCTGCTCGGCCGGGCGTGGGTGACCCCGTCGGGCTTCATGCGCGGCGCCCAGTTCGTGTTCCGCGCGCTCGGGAGCATCGTGAGCGGGAAGAAGCTCGCGGGGATCGGTGCCGCCTGGGCCGCGTCGTTCCTCGACGTCGTGGTGCAGAAGTTGGGCGCCGACCTCTGGCTGAACTCCCCGTTGGAGGGCCTCGTGTTCGACGGCGACCGCGTCGTCGGCGTCCGCACCACACGTGGCGGCAAGCCCGTCACCATCGGCGCCACGAGCGGTGTGATGCTCGCGGCCGGCGGCTTCGACCACAACGAGGAGTGGCGCAGACGCCACCACGGCATCGACGGCGCACCCTCCGGTGCGCCGGGGAACCTGGGCGGCGCAATCGCCATCGCCCAGGAGGCCGGGGCCGCGCTGGAACTGATGGACGACGCCTGGTGGGGAGCCTCCATCGAGGCGCTGCCGGACGGGGCGCCCTCGTTCATCGTCGGCGAACGCTCGTTCCCGTACTCGATCATCGTCGACTCGCAGGGCGAGCGGTTCGCCAACGAGTCCGAGTCCTACGTGGACCTGGGCCACCACATGCTGGCCCACGACAAGGACGGTGCTTACTGGATGGTGGCCGACGCCCGGCACGCCCGCCGCTACCTGCGCACCTACGCGCTGGACCCGCGTGCCAACAAGAAGATGGAGGAGGCGGGTATCCTCGCCAAGGCAGACACCCTGGCCGAACTCGCCCGAAAGATGGGCGTCGACGAGACTCGCCTCGAGCGCACCGTCGAGCGGTTCAACGGCTTCGCACGCTCGGGTGTCGACGGCGACTTCGGGCGGGGCAACTCCGCATACGACCGCTACTACAGCGACCCGACCGTCCGCCCCAACCCCAACCTCGGGCCGATCGAGAAGGGACCGTTCACGGCCTACCGGCTCGTCATCGGGGACCTAGGCACCAAGGGCGGCGTTGTGACGGACGCCGACGGCCGCGCGCTGCGGGAGGACGGCTCCGTGATCGAGGGCCTCTACTCCGCCGGCAACAACTCCGCCTCGGTCATGGGCCGCACCTACCCGGGCCCCGGCTCCACCATCGGCCCCGCCGCCGTGTTCGGCATGCGGGCAGGCAGGGACATGGCCCGGAACAAGGACCGCGCCGTCATCTGAGGACGCCGGTCCACGGGACGTTGCGCCTATGAACCGGGGGCGTGACAGGCGTCCGCGACACGCCGCGATCAGGCTCTGCAGAGCCCGGACGCGGCGTGTCGCGGATCGTGGTCACGGTCCCGCCAGGTCAGGCCTTCGTGATCTGCACGCTCAGCCCGAGGTCGGCGTCGGTGTGGGTGGCGTCGGGCAGGTCGTCGGCCAGCCGCAGGCTCAGGGCCAGCACCTCGTCCTGGATGGCCTGCGACCCCTCCGCCACCGCGACGGCGAGTTCGGGACCCGCGGACAGCACCAGGTTGATGCGGTCGGAGACGTCCAGGCCGGCGTTCTTGCGCGCCTCCTGGACGGTCCGGATCACCTCGCGCACGAGGCCGGCGCGCACCAGCTCGGGCGTCAGTTCCAGGTCCAGGGCCACGGTCTCACCCTGCTCGTTGACCACGGACCAACCCTCGCGCGGGCGCTCGGAGATGATCACGTCGTCGGCGGACAAAGCGACGGTCTCGCCCTCGAACTCCACCGAGGTCTGGCCACCCTCCCGCAGCTCGGAGGCCAGGCGGGCGGCGTCGGTGGCGGCGATGGCGGCAGCCACCTGCGGAGTCTGTTTTGCGAACCGCTTGCCGAGGTTGCGGAAGTTGCCCTTGGCGGAGAAGTCCACCAGGTCGCCGGCCGCGGCGAACGTCTCCACGGCGCCGATGTTCAGCTCGGCGCGGATCTCGTCCACCAGTTCAGGGGTGAGCTTCGCGAGGGCGTCGGTGGGGACCAGCATCCGGCTCAGCGGCTGGCGGATCTTCACCTTGGACTCGGCCCGGGCGGAGCGGCCCAACTCCACGAGGCGTCGGGTGACGGCCATCGAGGCGGACAGCCCAGCGTCCACCAGGGACTCGTCGGCGGTGGGCCAGGAGGCCAGGTGCACCGACTGCGGACCCTCCGGCGCGGTCACCGCGAACAGGTCCTTCCACACGCGCTCGGTCACGAACGGCATGATCGGGGCCATCAGGCGGGTCAGCACCTCGAGGGTCTCGTGCAGCGTCCACAGCGCCGATGGCTCGGCGTTCCAGAAGCGACGGCGCGAGCGGCGCACGTACCAGTTGGACAACTCGTCGACGAAGCCCGCGACGAGGTTGCCGGCCTGCTGCGTGTCGAACGCCTCCAGCGCCGCGGTCACCCCGCCGACGAGGGTCTGCGTCTCGGACGCGAGCCAGCGGTCCAGCACGTGCCGCTCGGCGACGGCGGGCGCGGCCCCCGTCGGCGTCCAGTCACCCGCGTTGGCGTACAGCGTGTGGAATGCGACGGTGTTCCAGTAGGTGAGCAGGACCTTGCGGACCGTCTCCTGGATGGTGGTGTGACCCACCCGGCGGGCGGACCACGGGGACCCGGCGCACGCCATGAACCAGCGCACCGCGTCGGCACCGTGCTCGTCCATCAGCGGGATGGGGGCGAGGATGTTGCCCAAGTGCTTGCTCATCTTGCGGCCGTCCTCGGCGAGGATGTGGCCCAGGCAGACCACGTCCTTGTACGAGGACTTGTCGAACACCAGCGTGCCCACCGCCATCAGCGAGTAGAACCAGCCGCGGGTCTGGTCGATGGCCTCGCAGATGAAGTCCGCCGGGTAGCTCTGCTCGAACTTCTCCACGGAACCGGGCACGTGCGGGTAGCCGAACTGCGCGAACGGCATGGCGCCGGAGTCGAACCACGCGTCGATCACCTCGGGGACGCGACGGTAGGTGGCGCCGTCGCGCTCGATCACGACGTCGTCGATGAAGGGACGGTGGGGGTCGAGCTCGGACAGGTCGCGCCCGGTGAGCTCACCGAGCTCGGCCATGGAGCCGACGCAGATCAGGTCCTTGGGGTCCTCGACGTTGCGCCAGATGGGCAGCGGGGTGCCCCAGTAGCGGGAGCGGGACAGCGCCCAGTCCACGTTGTTGTCCAGCCAGTCGCCGAAGCGGCCGTGCTTGATGCTCTCGGGGTGCCAGTTGGTGGCCTCGTTCTCCCGCAGCAACTGGTCCTTGATGCGGGTGGTGCGGATGTACCACGACGGCTGGGCGTAGTAGAGCAGTGCGGTGTGGCAGCGCCAGCAGTGCGGGTAGCTGTGCAGGTAGTCCAGCTTGCGGAACATCAGCCCGCGGGCGACGAGGTCCGCCACGAGGGTCTCGTCGGCGTTCTTGAAGAACTGCCCGCCCACCAGCGGGACCTCGGCGGCGAAGGTTCCATCGGGCTCGATGGGGTTCACGAACGGCAGCCCGTAGGCGCGGCAGACCGCCATGTCGTCCTCACCGAAGGCCGGTGCCTGGTGCACGAGGCCGGAGCCGTCCTCAGTGGTGACGTAGTCGGCCAGCACCACGAGGTGTGCCTCCTCGCCCTCGGGGAACGACACCAGCTCGAAGGGTCGCTGGTAGGTCCAACGCTCCATCTCGCGCCCGGTGAACGACTGCCCGCGGCTCCACCCCTCGCCCAGCACCTTGTCGAACAGCGGTTCGGCCACCAACAGCGACTTCTCGCCCTCCTTGGAACCGACGACATAGGTCACCTCGGGGTGCGCCGCGACGGCGGTGTTCGAGACCAGTGTCCACGGCGTCGTCGTCCACACCAGCATGTCGACGTCGCCCGCGAGGGGGCCGCCGGTGAGGGGAAAGCGGACGTAGACCGACGGGTCGTGCACGTCCTCGTAGCCCTGTGCCAGTTCGTGGTCGGACAGGGTGGTGCCGCAGCGCGGGCAGTAGGGGGCGACGCGGTAGTCCTCCTCCAGCAGGCCCTTGTCGAAGATCTGCTGCAGTGCCCACCACTCCGAGTCGATGTACTCCGGGGTCATGGTGACGTAGGCCTCGTCCAAGTTCACCCAGTAGCCCATGCGCGTGGTGAGCTCGGCGAACGCGTCGACGTGGCGCAGCACGGAGGTGCGGCACTTCGCGTTGAAGGCCTCGATGCCGTAGGCCTCGATGTCCGGCTTGCCGGAGAAGCCGAGCTCCTTCTCGACGGCGAGCTCCACGGGCAGGCCGTGGCAGTCCCAGCCGGCCTTGCGCTCCACGTGGTAGCCCTGCATCGTCTTGAAGCGGGGGAACACGTCCTTGAACACCCGGGCCTCGATGTGGTGCGTGCCGGGCATGCCGTTGGCGGTGGGTGGGCCCTCGTAGAAGGTCCAGCGCGGTCCGCCGGTGGAGGCTGCGAGGGACGCCTCGAAGGTGCCCTCCTCCTCCCAGGCGCGCAGGATCTCGTGCTCCATGGCGGGGAAGTCGACGGAGGCCGGAATGGCGTTGTAGCCACGGGTGGTCATGTGGTCCTCTTCATCTTGATCGATCGGTGATCGGTGAAGGGACGAGCCGGGGCCCGCGGTACCACCCTCCTTGGACGACGCCCGAGGGCTGCGTCCCGCTTGCTTCTCGCCGCTGTCGGTTCTAGTGGGCCAGGGGGCTGTTCTTCCGACGGCTCCGGGGTGATGGCCCCATCAACGCCTTGCGACGAGTCCAAGTATGCGTGACCTGTCAAGGCTGCGCCAACCCGGTGCCAGCTGCCGGGTGGCACGGGTGGCCCTTACGCTGGAGGGGTGTTGCCGCTGATCCTGCCCCTGCTGGCCCCGCTGTTGGCGGTGGCGCCCGTGGCTGGCGTCGTGGCCGGTGCGGTGGCCCTGACCAAGCACATGGGCAAGCGGGCCCGCGAGCGGGACCGGGTGTGGGCCAGTTGGGCGCACGCCAGGCAGTGGGGGTACGCGCCGCAGTGGCCGCAGATGGCCCACCAGTTCCAGCGGCCGCCGTTCGGCCGCGGCCGCAACCGCACCGCAGACCGCGGGTTCTGGGGCCGCTTCGACAACATCGAGGTTTTCGGCTTCCGCTACCGCTACACCGTCAAGTCGGGGGACTCCTCGACCACCATCGTCCAACTCGTCACCGGCACCCGCTTCCCCGGCGCTGACTTCCCGCCGTTCACGCTCTCGCGCGAGGGGATGTTCAACCTCGGCAACGACGTCGAGTTCGAGAACGCTGACTTCAACCAGCGCTGGCGCGTGGACAGCCCGTCCGCGCGGTTCGCGCACGACGTCGTGCACCCCCGCACCATGCAGTTGCTGATGGGTCCGGTGCCGCCGTTCCAGCAGCTCTGGTTCGAGCGGGACGCGCTGATGGTCTCGACGCTCGGGGACCCGGGCCCCCTCCAGGTGGACGCGCAGTTGCGGATGATGACGCGCTTCGCCGGACTGCTCCCGAGCTTCCTGCTGCGCGAGGTGGGCGGGGACCCTGTCCGCACCGACCTGTCCGGCCCGCGGGTCAGCATGGCCGAACAACAACGCCGGATGGTCAACTGGCAGCGCCGCGACGCCGAGCAGCGAGCCGCGCAGCCCGAGAACTGGAGGTACCGCTGATGGATCTGCTCATGCCCATCCTGTTCACGGTGGTGTTCGTCGGGGCCATGGTCTTCGGCATCATTCACCACAACCGCCGCAAGAAGCTGTGGAACAACTGGGCCCGCGCCCGCAACTGGGCCTTCGTGGAGAAGTGGCCGCAGATGGTGGGGGCGTTCCGGGGTGGGCCGTTCAACCGGGGCTCGAGCCGCAAGGCCTTCTTCGGCTACCACGGCCGCTTCGACGGGCTGCCGGTCCAGGGCTTCGAGTACCAGTACACGACGGGCTCGGGGAAGAACCGGACCACTCACTCCTTCCACGTCGACGTGTTGCAACTCAACGGGCGCTTCCCCCGCTTCAGCATCTCCCGGGAGAACTGGGCCACGCGGACCTTCGGCAGTGACCTGAAGTTCGAGAACGCGCAGTTCAACCGGGAGTGGAACGTCCGTTCCGACTCCGCCCGGTTCGCCCACGACGTCATCCACCCCAGGATGATGGGCTGGCTGATGAGCGGCGAGGTCCCGCAGTACGCCGACTGCTGGTTCGAGAACGGCTGCCTGTTGGTCTCCACCTCCGGCTCCCGCCGTCCCGAGCACGTGGACGCCTACCTGCGGTTCCTGACCAAGTTCGCCTCCCAGCTGCCCCGCTTCCTGCTGGAGGAGGTCGGGCTGCAGCGGCTCCCACTGACCTGGGACGGCCCCGGCGTGACCGCCCAGGAGCAGGCCGCGATGATGGCCAGGCTGACCGCCGAGAAGTAGGTGGCCGAGGCGGCGCCCTCGGCCGGGCCCCGCTGATTGGGGTGACTTTGTGCGTGTACGCGCGAAACGACCCCACTCAGGTGCCGGGGCCTCGGGGTGAAGGTTGGTCCCAGCCCGGGTGGGAGCAGGGTCTGTTCGCTCCCAGCGGCCCGGACGGGGTGGGGTACCGCCCGCTGCCTCGGGCAGTATGGGAGCCATGGCGATCTTCTCCGTGGAACTGGAACGACTGCGCAGGCGCAAGAGCATCAAGTGGGCGCGCTGGGAGCCGGACGTACTTCCGATGTTCGTCGCGGAGATGGACGTGGACCCCGCTCCCGCCGTGACCGAGCGACTCCAGCAACTGATCGCCGACGGGGACTTCGGCTACCCCGAGTTGCCTGTCTACCAGGAGGCGTTCGCGGACTTCGCGGACTGGATGTGGGGATGGCGGCTGGGCCCCTCTGAAGACGTGGCGCTGGCCGGTGACGTGATGTCCGGCATGCGGGAGCTCACCCTCGCCGTGACCGAGCCGGGCGACGCCGTCGTCATCAACCCGCCGATCTACCCGCCGTTCCGGGCCGTGGTGCGCGAGACGGGCCGACGCCTCGTCGAGGTGCCCATGACTGCGGCCGGCCGGCTGGACCTGGACGTTCTCGCCGAGGTCTTCGCAGCCGAGCGGCCCACCGCCTACCTGCTGTGCTCACCGCACAACCCGAACGGCACCGTCCACACCAGGGCGGAGCTGGAGGCCGTCGCGGCCCTGGCCGCCCACCACGGCGTGACCGTGATCTCCGACGAGATCCACGCACCGCTGGCCGGTCCCGAGCACATCCCGTTCACCACCATCCCCGGGGCGGGGCGTGCCTTCGTGGTGACCTCAGCCTCGAAGTCCTGGAACTTGGCGGGACTCAAGGCCGCGTTGCTGGTGGCCGGTTCCCAGGCCCACGACGTCCTGCGCGGGCTCCCGGGGCACGTGGCGGAGTCCGCCAGCCACGTGGCCATCGAAGCGCACAGCGCGGCCCTCGACGGTGGCCGCGACTGGCTGCAGCAGGCCAGCCGGGAGATCGCGCAGAACAAGCTGCACCTGCGCGCGGAACTCGAGCGGCACCTCCCACAGGTCTCCTACGAGCCGTCCGAGGGGACCTACCTCGCCTGGCTCGACTGCAGCGCGCTCGGGCTGGAGCACGCGGGCAGGCATTTCCACACGGTTGGTAGGGTGAGGTTCAATTTCGGGACGGACTTCGATGCTGCATCGGGCCAGTTCGTGCGCATGAACGTCGCCACCTCCCCGGAGTTGATCTCCGAGGGCGTCAGGCGCATGGCGGCCAGCCTCTGACGCCCCTGGCGGGTGCGTGCAGGGGGCCCGCGCTGGTGACTGACCACCTCATCTCGTAACCTTTTCTACATAAGCTCCGCAACAGTCGCACCCGGGAGGACCAATGACTTTGCCGATGGCCGCTTGGCGCGTCACCTACACGCCGGGCAGTTGGCTGGTGCTCTCAGGCCCCACCATGCTCGTCGTGATGCTGCCGGCCCCCGCCCGGATGTCGGGTCTGGTCAACAGCCTGTGGGCCGACATCGCGGATGCCCGTTCCGTGGACGGGCTGCTGGCGCTGCTCAACTCCTACGGCCTGGACTCGATGCCCGACTTCGGCGCGTTCTTCTGGGACGCCAACGGCCTCCACGGCATCGCCAGGGGCCGCATCAAGGTGACCGACACCGACACCGGTGAGGTCGCCGTCGACGGCGAGCAGACCGTCACCTGGCGCGAGGAGAACCTCGGTGCCGCGCGCCACCTCCGCATCGACATGGAGCCGGTGGACCAGGACGAGGTGCTGCAGTTGCCGTTGGTGGTGGGTGCCGCCTCCGCTTCGGCCGTCTACCTGACCACCCACGCCGACGAGCAGATCCGCTTCCCCAGCCACGAGCAGCTCGGCGTCCTCCCGAAGGTCCCCGTGCTCGGGGTCCGACCCCGCCCGCGCCGCTCCGCCCCCGAGGTGGAGGACGTGGCGCCCGCCGCACCCGTCGCGGCACCCGCCCCCGAGCCGGCGCCCCAGCCCGCGGTCGAGCCCGCCGAGGCGCCCGAGGCCCCCGCGCCGTCGACGGAGTCGGAGTCCCTGACCGAACCCACCCCGGTGGAGCCCGCCGAGTCCGCTGTGGAACCGGACGTCGCCCCGGAACCCGTCAGCGAGTCGGAATCAGCGTCCTCGGCCGACGCCGACGCCGACGCGATCGGTACCGGCCAGCTGGCCTTCGACACCCAGGTGATGGACGTCCCCATCGACCCCGCCACGCAAGAGTCCGTCGACGTGGCGCCGCCCGCACCGGAACCGGTGGGAGCGCCCTCGGCGCCGGCCCCTTACGGTGTGCCCTCCGCCCAGGCGGCAGCGGTCCCCGCGGCCCCGGCCCCGACGCCGTCGGCCCCCTCCGGCGGACCAGTGGTGGTGCCCGGCGGCTTCACGCAGACCGAGCCCGAGGACGACGGCGGCACCATCTTCTCCACCGGTCTGGCCGCCACCCACAAGCCCGCCGCCGAGGCGGACTCGCTCCCGGACCCGCAGGTGCTGGCCGTGCCCTGCGCCAACGGCCACGCCAACGCCCCGGGAACCCGGCACTGCAGGCTCTGCAAGGCGCCCGTGGACTCGTCGAACGCCCGCCTGATCCGGCGTCCGGCACTGGCGGGCGTGCACAGCAACAAGGGCGAGTTCGCAGACATCGTCGCCGGTGTCCTCGTGGGTCGCTCCCCGGACGCCAGCAAGGCCCCGGCCGGCTCCTACCTGATGCGCGTGCCCAGCCCCAGCAGCGACATCTCCCGCAACCACGTCCTGGTCACCCCGCGGGACTGGAGCGTCGTGGTCACGGACCTGCACTCCACCAACGGCACCACCGTCATGCCGGTAGGGGAGCAGCCGTTCGTGCTCGCCAACGGCGACACGGTCCAGGTGGAGCTGGGCACCGTCCTCGACCTCGGTGATGGGGTGTCCCTGCGGATCGAACCACCACGGGGCTGACCTGATCAATGGCAAGGCAACGCGAGCAGTCCGAGAAGCAACTGTCCAGGAGCGCCCGACTCGTCGGGCGCTTCGTGCGACGTTCCTGGCAGGCCATCACGGTGGGCCTGCTGGTGGTGGCGCTGGGGGTGCTCGCATTCCTCAGCCCCGGCCTGGTGCAGGCCGACGTCCACCTCGACGAGGGCACCGTCTACGCCGCCAAGCAGGACACCGGACTGATCGGCATCGTCAACGCCCAGATCGACGAGCTTGCAGCCGCCACAGCGGTCGGTGACTCGGAGTTCGCCATCCTCCAGGACGAGGACCTCGTCCTCGTGCACGGCCTCCGCTCCTCCACGCTGGTGCGCTACAACCCGGCCCGCAACCGGATGGAGTCCCCGGTCCAGCTGCCCAGCGACGCGGACGTGCAGCTCGCCGGCGGCACGCTGCTGGTGGTCAACAGCGACAACGGGCGCATCTGGTACGGCAATCCGGAGACGATCCTCGCCTACGACTTCCAGAAGCAGAAGGCAGACCTCGAGGTGGGCGAGTTCGGCGCCGCCACCCTCACCGCCTCCGGCAACGTCATCGGCCTCGACGTGGACCGCTCGGTCCTGCTCCGCCGGGCCGGCGCGGAGGACGTCGTCGAGACACGGCTGCCGTTCACCCTCAGCGGCGACGTCGGCTCCGTCGCCCTCAGCGCCGTCGGCGACAAGGCCGTGGTGCTTGACCGCCAGTCGGGCCGCATCTGGGTGGAGGGCACCGACGACGTGTTCGAGGTCTCCGGGGCCTCTTCCGCCGAACTGGTCCCCGCCGCGCCGGACGCCTTGGGCGGCCAGGGCAACGCGGACGCGATCTACGCGACGCAGGCCGGGCTCATCGCCCTCACCCCCGACGGCCCCCGTTCCCTCAGTGGGCAACTCGACGGGGCGCCCGTGCAGCCCGTGCACGTGGGGGAGTGCGTCTACGCGGCCTTCGGCGAGCAGTTCGTGAAGCAGTGCCGCGGCGCCGAGCCACAGGTCAGGGAGATCCCGGGCCTGGGTGGCAACGCGGCCCTGTCGTTCATCGTGAACCGCACCACGGTGGCGCTGAACGACGCCACCAACGGCACCATCTGGATGGTGGACAAGGACATGCTCCGGATCACCGACTGGGAGCGGGTGGTGCCGCCCCAGGACGAGGAGGTCGAGGACGTCCAGGAGACCGAGACGATCATCCCGCCGGACCGGTCCCAGCCGAACCAGGCCCCCATCGCGCAGGACGACACCCTCGCCGCGCGCGCCGGTCGCTCCACCGTCCTCACGGTGCTGGACAACGACACCGACCCCGACGGCGACGTCCTCACCGTCACCGCACCCCCGGAACTCACCGGCGCCACCCTGCAGACGGTGCGCGGCGGCTCCGGCCTCCAGATCACCGTGGACTCGGAGACCACCGGCACGCTCACGTTCAGCTACACCGTCGACGACGGCCGTGGTGGCAAGGACTCCGCCAACGTGACCGTGCGGGTGCTGCCCGCGGACCCGAACCTCGAGAACAACGCACCGTTCAAGCACTCGCTGGCGCAGCCCATCACCATCCAGCTCGGCCAGACCGTCACCAAGCGCGTCCTGCTGGACTGGCGGGACCCGGAGGGCGACTCGCTGATCCTCGTGGACGCCTGGCTGCCGCCCGAGGCGGAGGACGAGGTGAGCTTCACCCCCGACGGCCAGGTCACGTTCCTCGACATCGGCAAGACCACCGGCACCAAGACGGTCAACGTGCGCGTCTCCGACGGCTACGTCACCTCCGACGGCGAGATGATCGTGGTGGTCACCGACGACACCGTCGCCCCGATCGCCTACGGCGACTTCGAGACCGCCACCGCCGGCAAGACCGTCACCATCGACCCGCTCGCCAACGACGTCGGCGCCAACCTCGCCCTCACCGAGATCGAGGTCGCCGACGACTGCGGTTGCGTCACCAAACCCAACTACCGCGAGGGCTGGTTCACGTTCAGCGCGGACACCCCGGGCACCTACTACGTCACCTACAAGGTCTCCAACGGCCCGATCGCCTTGGGTCTGGTCCGCATCGACGTACGTGCCGAGACCACGGACCACGCGCCCGTGGCAGCCCTCGACGTCGCGCTGCTCCCTCCCGGCGGCAGCGTCGTGGTGGACCCGGTCCTGAACGACACCGACGAGGACGGTGACGTCCTGGTGGTGCAGTCGGTCAGCCAGCACCCCGGCCTGCAGGTGGTGCTGGAGCGCCGGCACCTGGTTACCATCACGGCCCAGCACACGCCGGACGAGCCGGTGACGCTCAACTACCGCCTCAGCGACGGCAAGCACTCCGTGCTGGGCACCATCGTCGTCATCCCCACCCCCACCACGGGCAGCGTGCAGCCCCTCGCGGAACGCGACGAGATCCGCGTCCGGGCCGGCAGCACGCAGGCCGTGAACGTGCTCTCCAACGACTCCTCGCCCATCGGGTTGGACCTGAGGTTGGACGAGCTGGTCGAGAACCCGCTCGACGACAGGGCCTGGATCGACGGCGAGTTCATCAACGTCTCCGTGCCCGCAGGTGCGCAGGCGGCCAACACCAACATCACCTACCAGATCAAGGACGCCGACGGCGCCATCGCCTCCACCCAGCTGCGCGTCACCATCGTGAGCGAGGACGCCCAGAACGAGGCACCCGTCCCGCGCCAGGTGGTGGAACGGGTCCTGGCCGGGACCACGTCCCGGCTCGCGATCCCCCTGGAGGGCATCGACCCCAACGGTGACGCAGTGCGCCTGGTGGGCCTCGGCTCCGGCCCCCAGCTGGGACGCGTGCTCGCCACCGGTGACGGCTGGATGAGCTACGAGGCGTTCCCCGGGTCCGAGGGCACCGACGTCTTCGAGTACCAGGTCATCGACGCCTACGGCGCCATCGGCATCGGCGAGATCCGGGTGGGCGTCGCCCCCGCCGGCCCCGACAACAGCGCCCCCACCGGCGTCCCCGACGAGATCCGCACCCGCCCGGGCCGGCACGTCCAGATCCCCGCGCTGCGCAACGACGTCGACGTCGACGGCGACAGCATCGGCTACACGGCCTCCGACCCGGTGGAGATCGATGGCATCCCCGACGTCGAGGTGGTCGAGGACCGTGAGATCACGTTTCTCGCGCCGCAGGAGCCGGGCACCTACGTCGGCAAGTACTACATCGAGGACAGCCGCGGCGCCAGCGGCTCCGGCGACATCACCGTCGTGGTGGACCCCGAGGCCCCGCTGCTGCCGCCCGAGACCCGTGACGACCTGGTCTCGGTGTCCGCCGTCATCGGCAAGGACTGGGTGGAGGTGGACGCCCTCGCCAACGACTTCGACCCGGACGGCCCCCGCGAGGAGCTGACCATCTCCGTGCCCGACGATGGCCTCCCCGAGGACGAGGCCCCCCGTCCCAGCGAGGACGGGAAGCTGGTCACCGCCCCCGTGACGGACCGGATGCAGCAGATCCGCTACGTGGTCACCGACGCCGAGGGCAACTCGGACATCGGCCTGATCCTGCTGCCCGGCCGCAACGACTCGGTGCCGGTCCTGCGTGACCCGGACTACGTGCTGGAGGCCGTGGCCGGACAGCCGAGCCCCATCGACATCAACAGCCTGGTGGCGGGCACCGCCGGCCGCACCGTGCGTCTCACGGGTGTGGACAGCGTCTCCGCGACCCACGGCAGGGCCCTCCCGGGAGCCCAGCGCATCGAGTACACCCCCGAACTGACCTACGAGGGTCCCGCCTCGGTGGTCTTCGAGGTGGCCGACGTCGTGGCCGAGGGCGACAAGACCGCCAAGCGTGCCTACATCTCGGTCCCGGTGAAGGTGCTGCCCGCACCCAATCGCCCGGACGGGGGACCGGACCAGATCGAGACGGCCAAGTCCTCCCCGGAGCTGATCGGCAGCCAGCCGCACCTGCTCGTCGGCCCCGGTGAGGGCGACGCGCGAATCGACCTGATGCCGCTGTTCCGCGATCCGGACGGCGACAGCTTCTACTTCGACAACTTCTCCCACAGCGAGGGCGACCAGAGCATCGAGTGGAGCGTCTCCGGCGACGGCAGCAAGCTCTACGCCAGCACGGCCGTGGACACCCCGCCCGGAACCCGACGCACCATCAGCGCCGAGGTGATCGACGCCAGCAACGCCCGCACCCCGTTCACCATCCAGCTGGAGGTGACCTCCTCCACCCGGCCGCTCGCCACCGCCGTGACCGACGTCGTCGACGAGGCCATCGCCGGTTCCGAGTTCCCCGTCGCGGTGCTGCTCAACGACAAGTCCAACCTGCTGACGGACCAGAGCCTCACCCTGGTGCCGGGCAGCGCGAAGGTGATCAACGGCGCCGGCACGGCCAGCACCGACGGGGATGCGGTGATCATCCGCCCGGCGGACGGGTTCGTCGGCACCCTGACCGCCAGCTACACGATCGAGGACGCCACCCGGGACCCCAACCGCCGCGTCGACGGCACCATCCGGGTCACGGTCAAGGACGTCCCGAGCCGCCCCGGTGCGCCACGCGACGGCGTCGCGGGCAACGGCCAGGTGACCTTCACCTACACCCCCGGTTCCTCGAACGGGTTCGAGATCATGAGCCGCAACGTCGTCGCGGTCAACGCCTCGGGCGCCACCGTCGCCAGCACCCAGTGCCCGAGCACCACGTGCACGGTCACGGGCCTGCCCAACGGGCAGCCGTACCAGTTCCAGGTGGTGGAGACGAACCAGGCCGGCCCGTCCGAGCCGTCGCCGCTGTCGGCCCCCTACACGCCCGACGTGAAGCCCAACGCGCCCGCCGCCCCGATCGTCAGCTTCGGCGACCAGCAGCTGGTGGTGGAGTGGAAGCCGCCGACGTGGGAGAACCCGTCCAACCCGGGTAGCCCCGTGGACCGCTACAACCTCGCCCTGTTGGACGAGGCCGGCACCCAGATCGACCAGCGGGCCCTGCCCGCGTCGCCCACCTCTTACACGTGGACGGGACTCACCAACGGCACCCGCTACCGGTTCAAGATCCTGGCCGGCAACAAGGCCGGCGAGTCGCCGTACTCGGAGATGTCTGCCGTGAACTGGCCTGCAGCTCCGCCGAGCGCCCCACCGTCGATCGTCGCCACCGCCACCCAGAACCCCCTCGGCGGTGCGTTCGAGGTGGCCTGGGCCGCGGCCGGGATCGAGCCCAACGGTGACCCCATCACCGAGTTCCTGGTGACCCCCATCGGCCAGTCCGGGCCGCGCACGGACTTCGCCAAGGTGGTGCCCGTCAACGGCTCCGCCACCCAGACGGTGCTGATGGAGGGCCTCGGGCAGGTGCCCTACAAGTTCCAGGTGACGGCCAGGAACAAGGCCGGACACGGCGCGGCGGCCGTGACCCCCAACTGGCAGACGGCCTTCGAACTGCCCAAGATCACCAGCTTCCGCACCATCCCGCAGGATGGGGCGATCCAGATGTACGTGGGCAACAACTTCAACGGCCGTCCCGAGGCGAGCCCCCGGGTCGAGTACCGCCTCAACGGCGGCAGTTGGAACGCCTACCCCCGCACTGGTCTGGTCACGGGGCTGACCAACGGACGGTTCTACGACGCGGAGGTGAGGGTGGTCATCGTCGGCGACAAGGCCTCCGAACCCGCCCGCGAGACCAACGTGATGCCGAAGTCCACCAAGCCCATCCACCCGACGCTCAACGCCGGCTCGCTGCGGAACCGCGGCTGGGAAGGCGGCAGGGGCCACGAGCCCGGCTACTACATCTCGTTCAACGAGCCACAGTCCCTCGAGGCCACCGGCGGCTGGGACCCGAGCGGCTTCCACTACAAGTGTGCCGTGGGCAGCTACTGGAGGGCGGGCTGTGCACCGGGGGACTGGACCACGTCCCACGACTTCATCATCGAGTACGACGCCGTTGACGACAGCGCCACCACGGAGGTCGCCTTCGGCACCCGCTACAACCGCGACAGCAGCATGGAGGCCGCCACCACGCTCACCGTCCCGAAGCCGATGGACGGCAGCTGGGACAACAGCACCAAGAGGCTGACCTTCAACCTGGAGCACGTCCACGGTGCGCTGAGCTGCACCGCCACCTTCAACGACGGCATCACGAGGACCTGGACCACCCCGCACTACTCGGTCGAGATGCCCAAGGAGCCCGAGACCCCGGACCCCGAGAACCCGGATCCCGGGCCGTGGGCGGACACCCGCGTCGTCGAGGTGGTCTGCAGCAACTCCAACTTCAGCAACGGGGCCGACACGTACCGGCTGCACGGCTGATCCCCATCCCCCCTTCGGAAAGTAGAAACAGACGTGAACCCAGAACAAGCCCGTTGGTTCGGCGAGACCTTCGGCAGCATCGTCAACAACATCGAGCGCGTCATCCTCGGCAAGACCGAGGCGGTTCGCTTGGCGGTGACGTGCATGCTGGCGGAGGGCCACCTACTGCTCGAGGACTACCCGGGCACGGGCAAGACCACCCTCGCGCGGGCCATCGCGCAGACGGTGCAGGGCACCAACAGCCGCATCCAGTTCACCCCGGACCTGCTGCCCTCCGACGTCACGGGCGTCACGATCTACGACCAGAAGACAGGCGAGTTCGAGTTCCACCAAGGCCCGATCTTCGCCTCCATCGTCCTGGCCGACGAGATCAACCGCGCCTCCCCGAAGACGCAGTCCGCGCTGCTGGAGGTCATGGAGGAGAGCCGCGTCACCGTCGACGGCATCTCCTACAACGTCGGTCAGCCGTTCATGGTGATCGCCACCCAGAACCCCATCGAGCAGGCCGGCACCTACCGCCTCCCGGAGGCGCAGCTGGACCGCTTCCTGATGAAGACCACCCTCGGCTACCCGGACCACGACGCCACCATGCGGATCCTCGCGACGGGTGGCTCGCGGCCGCGCTCCACCGCGCTGCCGTCGATCATCCCCACCTCACAGGTGGCCGAGATGAGCCAGCTGGCGGCTTCGGTCCACATCGAGTCCTCGGTGTTCGACTACATCGCCCGCCTCACCGAGGCCACCCGCCACGCCACCGACGTGCGGCTCGGCGTGTCCATCCGTGGCGCGCTGGCGCTGGTGCGAACCACGCGTGTTTGGGCGGCGTCGCAGGGCCGGCACTTCGTCGTCCCCGACGACGTGAAGATGCTCGCCATCCCGTGCCTGGCTCACCGCATCATCCTGGACCCGGAGGCCGAGTTCAACGGGGTCCAGGCCGTCGACGTCATGGCCGACGTCATCGGGTCCGTGCCGCCCCCGACGGAGCGCAAGACCGCCTGATGGCCGCACCTGCACTCGCATCCGACCGCTGGGAGGCGCCCGAGGCGGTCGAGCCCCCGTCGCTCGATCGTGTCCGCGGCGCCTACCGGGCGCTGAACCGTGTCACGGGCATGCGGACCGCCGGCTGGGTGACGCTGTTCGGCGGCATCGTCTCGCTGGTTGCGGGGCTGCTCCTCGGGTGGACCGAGTTCAAGGTGGCCGGGGTGGCGGCCATCGCCGTCGTGCTGCTGTGCCTGCTGTTCACCATCGGCACGCCCAACTTCGCCGTCCGGCTCCACCTGGACGAGCATTCCGTGGTGGTGGGCACTCCGGCGGGGGGCGTGCTCCAGGTACTGAACCAGGCGCAGCGGCGCCACCTCGGGTCCCGACTGGACCTGCCGGTGGGGGAGCGGGCCGCGAGCTTCTCCGTGCCCGGCCTGCGCCCGGGCCAGGTGATGACCGAACCGTTCCACGTCCCCACCGACCGCCGCGGCGTCGTCCCGATCGGCCCGGCGCAGTCCGTGCAGGGCGACCCGTTCGCGCTCACCGGCCGCGAGACCCGCTGGACGGGCACGATGGAACTGTTCGTGCACCCGCGCACCGTCTCCCTGCCCGGGCGGCAGACGGGCTTCGTGCACGACCTCGAGGGCCACGCCTCGGCCCACATCTCCGCGGCGGACATGAACTTCCACGCCCTGCGCCCCTACGCTCCGGGCGACGACAGGCGCCACGTCCACTGGCGCTCGACGGCGCGTGCCGGTGAACTGATGGTGCGCCAGTTCGAGGAGTCCCGGATGTCGCGCGTGGTCGTCGCGCTGGACACCGGACGGTCCTCTTGGCTCGAGGACGACGAGTTCGAGCTCGGCGTCTCCGTGGCCGGCTCGATCGCTGTCGCCGCCCTGCTGGGCGAGAGCCCGCTCGCGATGCTCACCTCCACCGAGACGCTGGTGGCGCTCACCCCCACCCGCGCCCTCGACGAGCTCTGCACCATCGAACTCGGCGCCCGCGGCGGGATCGCGGACCTGGTCCACACCACCCGCCGCCGGGAACCGGCCGCCTCCATCGCCATGGTCGTGACCGGGTCCTCGTCCAGCATGACCACGCTGCGCCGCGCCTGTGCGCTGTTCGAGGTGGACACTCGGGTCATCGGAATTCGCGTGGACCAAGGGGCCGGACTGCGCGTCCGGACCGCTGGCAACGTCACGGTGCTCCAGGTGGGGGCCCTCGAGGAGCTTCCCCGCGCGCTGCGAAGGGCGATGGAATGACCAGCACCGCCACCACCACCGCGCCCCGCCGCTCCGCAGCGGCGCCGGCACGCAGCCCATGGGAGTCCCTCCAAGCTCCCGAGCGCGCCAAGTGGGTCCTCGTCGACGCCCTCGGCCTGCTCGTCCTGCTCGCCCTGGTCGCAGCGGTGCTGCGTTCCCTGTACCAGTCGCCCTGGCTGGCGGTCACCATAGGCGGCTTCGGCCTCACCGGGATGGGGATCGCCCTGCTGGCCGCCTGGCGGAACTGGCGCGTCGGCGTCACCGCCGCAGCCGGCGTCGGCGCATGGTTCCTGCTCGGAACGTTCTTCGTCATGCCGTCGGCGGGCATCGCGATGGTGGTGCCCACCCTCCGTTCGCTGCGCGGGCTCCTGCTGGCACCGGTCACGTCGTGGCGGGACCTGCTGACGCTCCAGGCGCCCATCGGTGAGACCGCCAACCTGTTCGCCCCGGCCGGGATCATCGCGCTGCTCATCGGAATCGTCGGCATGGGCATCTCCCTGCGCACCCGCTTCCCGGCACTGGCCTGGCTGCCCGCCGCCGTCGGCTACCTGGCCGCGGCGGCCCTCGGCGCCGGCGTCGTCTACCGGCCCGTCCTCATCGGCGCCGTGTTCCTGGTGGTGGTGCTGGTCTGGACGAGCTACCGCCGCGCGCACCAGCGCGAGTCCCTCACGGGCCGCTCGCAGCGGCTGCGGCCCGTGCGGCTGGTCCTGGCCCTCGCCACCCTGCTCGCGGCCGGTGGCCTGACCTGGCTGGCGCTGCCCGTGCTGCAGCCCGAGGCGGCCCGCACCACCGTGCGGCAGGCCGTCCAGCCGCCCATCGAGCTCGAGCAGTTCGCCTCACCGCTGCAGGCGTTCCGCGGCAACGTCACCAAGTACGAGGACACCACCCTGTTCGAGGTGAGCGGCCTGGTGCAGGGCGACATCCTGCGGATCGCCACCATGGACTCCTACGACGGCCTCAGCTTCCGGGTGGCCACCACCTCCGACGACGCCGTGGAGGCCACCACCTTCACCCGCGTCGGGCAGTGGATCGCCGACGACACGCCCGGCACCGCCGGCCACGCCGGGGTCCGGATCCGCGCCTACGACGGGGTGTGGGTCCCCACCGTCGGCCGGACCACGCAGATCAGCTTCACCGGTGAGCGCTCGGTCGCCCTGGCGGAGAACTTCTTCTACAACCGCAGCTCGGGCACGGGCGTGACCCCTGTCGGTGTCACCGACGGGGACCAGTACTCGCTGTCCTTCATCCGCCCCGACCGCCCCAGCGACGAGCAGATCAGGGCCGCCGCGGCAGGCAGGGTCAGGCTCCCCGTGGTGGAGGGCGTGCCGGACGAACTGCGCAACCTGGCCCACGAGTGGGGCGACGGACTGGGCACTGCCGGTGAACAGGCGTTGGCGCTGGAGACGAACCTGGGTCTCGGCTACTTCAGCCACGGCCAGGCCGAGGAGGTCCTGTCCCTGTCCGGGCACTCCGCGTCCCGCCTGCTCACGCTCATCGCCAGCCCGGAGGAGATGGTCGGCGACGACGAGCAGTACGCCACGACGATGGCCCTGATGGCGCGCGAACTCGGGATCCCCGCACGCGTCATCTACGGCTACCGGGCCGGCAACTCGCCGGTCATCACCGGCGCCGACGTGGGCGCCTGGACCGAGGTGTACCTCGACGAGTACGGCTGGGTGGTGTTCGACCCGACGCCCCCGCGGGATCGGGTCCTGGAGAACGACGACGCTCCCCAGCCGCCCAAGCCCAAGCCGCACATCGAGAACCCGCCGCCCCCACCGGAGGACCCCGAACCGCCACTGCCCGACGAGGAGCTCCCCGTCGGCCAGGGCGAGCCGCCGGTGCAGGAGGAGACCATCGACTGGGGACAGATCGGTGTCTGGGTCGCCCTGACCGGCATCCCCCTGGTCACCATCGTCGTCCCGATCGCGCTGATCCTGGGGCTGAAGCTGCGTCGTCGCTCCCGGCGACGCAACGCCCCGGAGATGGCCAACCGGGTGGCCGGCGCCTGGTCCGAACTGGTGGACCGTGCCCGGGACCTGGGCCGCTCGCCGTCGACGTCGGCCACGCGCTCCGAGCAGGCGCAGCAACTCGTCGAGGACTTTCCGAAGACCGCTCGCAAGGCGGATCCGATCGGCGTCTCGACGGAGGCCGACTGGCTGGTGTTCGCGCCCGGCGAGCCCAGCGAGCAGACGGTGAAGGAGTTCTGGGAGTCCACCAAGAAGGTGGACAGGGGCATGCGCAGGTCCGTCGCCTGGCCCAGGTGGGTGGCTTCGAAGTTCTCCACGAAGTCGTTCCGCAGGTTCAAGGAGAAATGATCCCGGATGCTGCGGGCACCGGGTGGACGCTAGTCTGTCGGAGGAAATGGTTGAGTTGAGGGGGAAGGTGTGAGTCGGTTCATCCCGCGAGGAGTCGAGGTGGCCGGGATCGGGCGACGGTTCCTGGCCGCTGTCATCGACGCCCTGCCGCTGATCGTGGTGGGCGGCGGGATGCAGGCGCTCATGACCTTCGCCGAGTCCCCGACCGTCATGCTCGTGGGCAGCATCGCCGGCGTCGTGCTGGCCGGCGGCTACGGCCTGTTCCAGTGGTGGGGCTACGGCTCTCGCGGCGCCGGCATCGGCGCCCGCGCCATGGGCCTCAAGCTGGTGGGCATGGGCGACGGTGAACCGATCGGCTGGTGGCGCTTCTTCCTGCGCCAGCTCATCTTCGCGGCGCTGATGGCCACCGTCATCGGCGGCATCGCGCTGCTGGTGTTCCTCGTCATCCATGAACGCCGCCAGGGCTGGCACGACATGGCCGTCAGGGCAGTCCTGGTCCAGCCGAAGGCCTCCGAGAAGACCGAGCGCAAGCCCGCCGCCCGCAAGGGCACGACCACCAGCACCGTCGGCCTGCCGCCGCACCTGTCCAGCGCCTTCGCCCCGGGCACCAGTGGTGAGCAGCGCGAGAGCTGGGGCGGCTACGCCCCCGAGTCCGGTTCGGCGCCGCCGGCCTGGATGCCGCGGCTCGAGACCGAGCCGATCATCGACGTCAACCCCAACTCCGGCACCTCCATCCCGCCCACGCAGCCCTCCCCGGGGGACTACCGGCAGCCCGCCGCGCCACAGCAGCAGCCCTGGGGGCAGCAGTCGGCCCAGCCGGGCCCGCAGGGCTCCCCGTGGGGGCAACCGACACCGCAGCCCGGAGCCGCGCAGCCCCCGCAGCAGGCGCCCGCCCAGCCCCAGCAGTCCGGCCCCGCAGTGCCGCAGCAGGGGCAGCAGCGCCCGCCTGCGCAGGGCCCCACCCAGCAGCCGCCGGTGCCGCCGCACCAGCCCACACCGCCCGCACGGGTCAACCAGGGCTGGATCCCGCTGCCCACCCCCACCTCGGTCATCGAGCCGCCGCGCCAGACCGGCTCCTCGGACGCGCCCCGGGTGCGCCAGCGTGACTTCGGCGGCGTGGAGGAGGACGACGACGGCACCCGCATCGCGAAGCCGGTGGGCGCCGACGACGGTGCCCGCTCCGGCGACGAGGGCTGGTACGTGCGACTCGACGACGGCCGTGAGGTGGAGCTGGGCGTCACCCTGCTGCTGGGCCGCAACCCCCAGAAGACGCAGGGGGACCCCGACGTCCACCTCGTCCCCGCGGGCGGCGACGGCCGGATGATCTCCCGCACCCACGTCCTGATCGCCACGGACCCACGCGGGGTCTACGTGGTCGACCGCGGCTCCACCAACGGCACCGCGCTGGTCACCGGCAACGGTGAACTGGAACCCTGCCCGGTGGGCACCCAGGTGCGGGTCCGGGAGGGCCAGCAGGTCTCCTACGGCAACCGCTGGTTCACGGTGCTGCGCCGTCCGCAGCAGTCCTAGGCGCTCACTCCCGGCCGGTCCCGTTCCCCGGCAGCAACCCCAGCCGTCTGGCCAGTCGCACCGCGTCGCGCCGGGAGCCCACGTGCAGCTTGCGGTGGATGGACTTCAGGTGCTGCTTGACGGTGTTCACCGAGATGTTGAGGGCCGACACGATCTCCTCGTTGGAGCGCAGCGTGGGCAGGCTGGACTGTTCCTTGTGACCGCGGTGATGGGGCAGCTGATCAGCAACATGGCCACGGCCTTCATCGTCGTTCCCGTCGGCCTGGCGGCCGCGGCCCAGATGGAGATCTCGCCCACGCCGATCCTGCTGGCGGTGATGGTGTTCGCGGCCGCCGCGCTGCTGACCCCGGTCGCCACGCCGGCGAACCTCGTCGTGATGGAGGCCGCCGGGTACCGGTTCGGGGACTACTGGAAGCTGGGCCTGCCACTGCTGGCGGCCTACGGCGCGATCGGCATCTTCCTGGTGCCGCTGATCTGGCCCTTCTAGGGGACGGGCTCAGACCTCGGTGCGGTGGAAGTTGAGGTGGGACCGCGACGGGGTGGGGCCGCGCTGGCCCTGGTAGCGGGAGCCGTACTTCTCCGAGCCGTACGGGTTCTCCGCGGCGGAGCTGAGCTGGAAGAAGCAGAACTGGCCGATCTTCATCCCCGGCCACAGCACCACCGGCAGCGTGGCGGTGTTGGACAGCTCGAGCGTCACGTGGCCGCTGAATCCCGGGTCGATGAACCCTGCGGTGGAGTGCGTCAGCAGCCCCAGGCGCCCGAGCGAGGACTTGCCCTCCAACCGGGCGGCCATTCCGTGGCCGAGCGTGATGGTTTCGAAGGTGGAGGCCAGCGCGAACTCGCCCGGGTGCAGCACGAAGGGTTCACCGGCGGCGACCTCGATCATGCGGGTCAGGTCCGGCTGCTCCTGCGAGGGGTCGATGTGGGGGTAGCGGTGGTTCTCGAACACGCGGAAGTACTTGTCCAGGCGCACGTCGATGCTGGCGGGCTGGACCATTGCCGGATCCCACGGATCCAAGGTGATCTCCCCCTGGTCCACGGCTTTGAGGATGTCCCTGTCGCTGAGAAGCATGGGCCCGAGCCTAGTGGTGCTGCGACGCCCCGGCCAAGAGGCCGCTAGTTTGGGACGCGTGGATGGTGCCGGAATGACGCAAAGGGTCCGCGACGGGCTGCGCCGATGGGTGCGCCAGGACACACCGAACCGGAATCCGTCACCGCCGTCGCAGGTGGACCACCTGCACGCGGCTGCGGTGGTGGACCTCGCGCTGCGGGTGGCGGAACTGGCGGTGCAGGCGGGGGCCGAGACGTCGGAGGCCACCTCCTATGCGCTCACCGTCACCACAGCCTACGGACTCACGGCCGACGTGGACGTGACGTGGACCTCGGTGACCATCAGCTACCACCGCCGCGGCCGGGCGGAGCCCATCACCGGGTTCCGCGGGGTGCGCAAGCGCAACACGAACTACACCACCCTGGCACGCCTGATGCACCTCATCGACGAGATCGGCGCGCGCCAGCTCGAACTCGACGCCGCCAGGGACAAACTCGACGCCCTCTACGACAACATCCGGCCCTACCGGGGCTGGGTGATCTGCCTCGGCCAGGCGCTGCTCGGCGCCGGCGTCGCAGCCATCCTGGGCGGACGTGTCCAGGAGATCGGGCTCGCCGCGCTCGCGAACGCCCTGCTGTTCCTGGTCCAGCTGTGGTTGGCCCGCACGCAGCTGTCGGTCTTCTTCATCCAGGCCGTCGGCGCCGCGGTCCCGACCGCCATGGCCATCGGCATCATGCACGTGCGCTCCCTCCAGGTCGGGTGGTTCGAGTCGGTCTCGCCGTCGCTGATAGTGGCCTCCGGCATCGTCTCGCTGCTGGCCGGTGTCGGCGTGGTGGCGGCGGCCAGGGACGCGATGGACGGGAACCTCATCACCGCCACGGCCCGCGCGTTCGACGCGGTGCTGCAGACCAGCGGCATCGTCGTCGGGGTCAGCGTGATGCTCTGGGCGGGTTTCAAGCTCGGCGTCGCCGGCTACATCGCTCCCACCGGCGGCTACGCGAGCCCGTCGGCCATCCAGGTGGTGTGGGCGTGCGCCATCGCCATCGGGGTGGGATTCGGCTTCCAGCTCGGGCTGCGGGCGTTCCCGTACGCGGCGGGTCTGGCCGCCGTCGGATTCGGCGTCTACCAGTACAGCCTGGAGTGGATCGGCAACGCCCCCGGGGCGGCAGCGCTGGGGGCGCTGGTGGTGGGTTTCCTCGCCCAGGTGGTGACCGGCCAGGCGCGGGTGCCGTTGATCGCGCTGGTGACGACGGGGGTGGTGGCGATGATGCCCGGCTCGGCCCTCTACAGGGGACTGTACGAACTGACGAGTTCCTTCGACGGGCCCATCTCGGTGCAGGCCCAGATCAGTCTCGCGCAGGCCGCGATGATCGGACTCGCGCTGGCGGCCGGTTCCAGCTTCGGGGCGCAGATCGCCCGTCCGCTCGGCCTGCCCACGGCACGCCTGTTCCGGATCGCGACGCTGCGGGCGCTGAACCGCTCGAACCGGCAGACCACCAACACCGAGGCGACTGGGAACTAGCCCCTTCCGGCCTCAGTAGCCGCCGTCGCCCTCGCCGGCCGGGGCGCCGTCGAGCACCGCGCGGCTGCCCGAGAGCCCCAGCCGCGTCGCGCCGGCGGCCACCATCGCCTGGGCCGCGTCCCAGTCGCGGATGCCGCCCGAGGCCTTCACCCCCAGCCGACCCTCGACGGTGGCGGCCATCAGCTCGACCGCGTGCACCGTCGCCCCACCGGCGGGGTGGAAGCCGGTGGAGGTCTTCACGTAGTCGGCTCCGGCGGTCTCGGCCGCCCGGCAGGCCTCCACGATCTCGTCGTCGGTGAGGGCGGCGGACTCGATGATGACCTTCAGGACACCACCCGTGGCGGCGCGGACGGCCTGGATCTCCTCCACGACCAGTTCCGGCTTGCCCGCCTTCAGCAGGCCGATGTTGATCACCATGTCCACCTCGTCGGCGCCGAGCTTGGTGGACTCGGCGGCCTCAGCGGCCTTGGCGGCCGGGGTGTGATTGCCGGAGGGGAAGCCGCAGACGGTGGCCACCTTCACGGCGCCGAGGTCCTCGGTGATGGGCAGCATCGAGGGCGAGACGCAGATGCTGTAGGTCCCGAGCTCGCGCGCCTCCGCGATCAGCTCCGAGACCTGCGCCGCTGTGGCGTCGGTCTTGAGGAGGGTGTGGTCGATCATCCGGGCCAGCGCCTCGCGTGTGATTTCCATGTCTGCGGTTCCTCCGTGGTTGGTCTGCCGCCGAGCCTACAGCGAGTGGTTTCACTCAGCGCCGGCGAGCGAAACGAGGGTGATTGTTGGCGCTGACATCAGACCTCCCTAGTGTGCTTGGTTCAGGGGGAAGTGCGCATGCGCTCGTTGCCGAGTCGTGAGAACCGTGAGAGGGGACAGGGATGTCCGTAAGAACCAACCGTGGGGTGGCCGTCGGCGCCATCACCGCACTGGCCCTGGGTGGATTCGTCCTGCCCGCCGGCCAGGCGAGTGCCGACTGGATCTACACGCCGATCAGTCAGGACCAGATGGAGATCGTCGACACGAACTCCGCCGAGGACACCGGGGAGGGGGCCAACGGCGCCGCGGAACTCATCCTCGACGGTGACGCCGAGTCCTACTGGCACACCGAGTGGGACCCGACCGTCATCGACCCTCCGCACCATCTGACCGTCGACCTGGGCGCCACCTCCGAGGTGGGCCGGGTGCGTCTCCTCCCGCGCCAGTCCTCCAATGGCTCCGGCCGGGTGCATGAATACGAGCTCTATGCCGCCACGGGTGACTGCACCACCGCCAGCTTCGACACGCTCCTGGCTGAGGGCTCCTTCCCCGGTGACGTCGCCAGCAACGCGATCGAGCGGAGCATCACCCTCGACGAGCCGGTGACGGCGGACTGCCTGAAGATCGTCTACCTCTCCACCTGGGGCGGCCACGTCGCCGGTGAGGACACCTCGCGCGTCGAGCGGGTGGGCTCCCTCGCCGAGCTGAACGTGGACACCGCGACGTGGGACGACACCGAACCCACCGACCCGGGTGAGGCCCAGCCCATCGAGGTCGTCGTCCCAGAGGGCGCCGTCGAGATCACCGACGGTGACCTCAGCGTCCGCCTCCACCCCGACTTCCCCCAGGTGGTCGATTACCGCCTCGGCGGCGAGCAGCTCGCCGGCCGCGTCGGTGACGCGCTCACCAGCCTGCTGGTCAACGAGGTGGAGCAGGCAGTCGACGTGGCCGCCCCCGTCGTCGACGGCGCCACCGCCACCTACACCATCACCCTGCCCGACATCGAGGGCGTCTCCTTCGACGCCGTCGCCTCCGTCACGGACGGCACCTTCCGCCTCGAGCTGGCCAACCTCGCCGACCCCGAGAAGGTGGTGCAGCGGATCCGGATCCCCGGACATGACCTCGTGACCGTCGGCTCGGCCGACGCCGCCGCCCAGCTCACCGCGGGCCGCATGGGCGTCGACCGCAACCGCAACGACGACTTCTTCGTCAACGTCGCCGCCACTGCGGCAGGCGAGGTGCAGGGCTCCTGGATGGTGTTCGCGAACACCTCCACCCTCGCCGCAGCCTTCGACACCAACGCCGTCGAGGACAACCGTGGCCCCAGCAGCACCGCCGGCCGCGTGGCCGGTGACAACAACCGCTTCCTGCGCCAGATCAAGCTCAGCGACGACGGCGTCACCAAGCACGGCGTCGTCCAGGCCGGCACCTGGACCTGGCGCTCCCAGGCCGTGCAGGACTACGAGGACGTCATCGGCTACGAGGACAACCCCTTCGTCGAGGTGCGCCTCACGGGCGACCGCAACGCCGACTCCGTCGTCGACTGGCAGGACGGCGGCATCGCCCTGCGTGAGATCCTCACCTTCGGCAACGGCTCCGAGGAGGTGAAGAACGAGGTCATCTCCCGCATCCCGTTCAACATCGTCTCCCAGGCCACCCACCCGTTCCTGCGCACCCTCGACGACACCAAGCGCATCTCCCTGGCCACAGACAACCTGGGCCAGAAGGCGCTGCTCAAGGGCTACCAGGCCGAGGGCCACGACTCGGCGCACCCCGACTACGCCGGGCACTACAACACCCGCGCCGGCGGCCTCGAGGACCTCGAGGTGCTGGCCGACGAGAGCGTCGAGTTCAACACCAGCTACGGCGTCCACGTCAACGTCACCGAGTCCTACTCCGAGGCGCACGCGTTCTCCGAGGAGCTGCTCAACATGCCCCCGCAGAAGGCGTGGGGCTGGATGAACCAGTCGTACTACATCAACTCCCAGAAGGACCTGGCCACCGGCAAGGTGCTGGACCGCTTCCAGGAGTTCTGGGACGAGCGCCCGGAGAACCTGAACTGGCTCTACCTGGACGTCTACTACCCCGACGGCTGGGAGTCCCAGCGCCTCGGCCAGGAGCTGCAGGAGCAGGGCTGGGTGGTCGCCTCCGAGTGGTCCGACAAGCTCGAGCTCGGCTCGGTGTGGTCGCACTGGTCGCAGGACGAGAACTACGGCGGCTCCGGCAACAAGGGCATCAACTCCGACGTCATCCGCTTCGTCTACAACTCCAAGCGCGACACCTGGAACCCGGACCCGCTGCTGGGCAACTCCAACGTCGTCGACTTCGAGGGCTGGACCGGACACGTCAACTACAACGAGTTCATCGCCAACGTGTGGGAGCGCAACCTGCCGGTGAAGTTCCTGCAGCGCTCCGACATCGTCAAGTGGGCAGATGGTGAGATCCGGTTCGCCAACGGCACCGTCGTCACCTCCGACGTCGAGAGCATCGACGGCCACACCATCCCCACCGACCGCACCATCACCTTCGACGGAGCCACGGTGTTCGACCAGGGCGCCTACCTGCTGCCCTGGAGCGACGGTGGCGCGGACCGCCTCTACCACTACAACATCGGCGGCGGCACCACGCAGTGGGAGCTGACCGAGGCCTGGTCCTCGCAGACCTCGCTGACGCTGTTCGAGCTGACCGACACCGGCCGCGTCGAGGTGGGGGAGGTGCCCGTCGTCGACGGCGCCATCTCGCTCGAGGCCACCGACGGCGTCGCGTACGTGCTGTACCCGACCTCCGAGGTGCCCGCACCGGTCGAGCCCAACTGGGGCGAGGCCAGCAACATCTCGGACCCGGGCTTCTTCTCCGGCACCCTCGACGCCTACGACACCACCGGTGACGTCAGCGTCGTGAAGACCGACCGCGGCAACTTCCAGGCCGAGTTCGGCTCCGGCGAGGCCTCGCTGAGCCAGGCCCTGGACCTGCCCGCGGGCACCTACAGCGCCTGGGCATGGGTGGAGGTGGCGCAGGGACAGGAGCGCCCCGTCACCGTCGCCGCCACCGGCGACGTCACCCCCGCCGGCTACGCGCAGGGCGAGGACGGTTCGGTCACCAACCGGATCACGGCGTCGACGGTGCGCAACTCCACCGCCTCCGACGAGAAGCGCGACCAGGGCTTCCAGCGCCTGCGCGTGACCTTCACCACCACCGGTGGCGATGTCACCCTGGCCGTCAACGTGGGTGAGGGCGACGCCGTCGTCTCCGTCGACGACCTGCGGATCGTGGAGTTCACTCCGGCCGTCGATACCGAGCCCACCGACGAGACGGTGTTCTTCGAGGACTACGAGAACATCGACACCGGGTACTTCCCGTTCGTCACCGGCGCCACCAACCGCGGCGGCGACGCCCGCACGCAGCTGGCGGAGCGCCACGAGCCCTACTCCCAGAAGGGTTGGTGGGGCGTCGCGCTGGACAACACCGTCAAGGAGGGCGAGAAGCTCAACGACAACGTGCTCGACGGCGACTGGTCGCTGATGGCCAACAACGAGAACACCGGTGAGATCCTGAAGACCTCGCCCGGTGCCATCCCGTTCGAGACCGGACGCCAGTACCGCGTCAGCTTCGACTACCAGACCACCTACGCGGACCAGTTCCGCGTGCGGATCGGTCATGACGTGGTCCAGGCCGGCGGCAACTCCAGCGTCGACTCTGTCTCCGAGGTGCTCGGCGAGCAGCGGGAGACCGCCACCTGGTCCGCCGAGTTCACCGCCGCCGAGTGCGGTGTGGCCTACGTCGCCATCGACAAGCTGGCCGGCCCGAACACGCAGCACAACCTGACCATCGACAACCTCCGGGTGGAGGACATCGGCGCCGCCGAGTCCGGTGCCTGCCTGGCGGGCGGCATCGAGGCCCCGGGCTCCGCCCAGGCCGGTGACGACATCACCGTCACCACCACGGTCACGGCATACAACGACGAGGTCTCCGACGTCGCCCACGCGCTGCAGCTCCCCGAGGGCTGGACCGCCGAGGTGACCGAGGAGGGTGCCACGGCGCTGGCGTTCGGCGAGTCCTCCACCCAGACCTGGACCGTCAGCGTCCCGGCCGACGGTGAGGACGCGGACATCGTGTTCACCGGAACCGCCACCTTCGACGGTGCGCCTGCCACGACCACGGACACCGCCCGCGTCACCGTCGTCCCGCCGCTGCCCGGCGGCGAGGTCTACCTGTCCGACATGCGCGACCGCGTCGTCGGCACCCCCACCAACGGCTGGGGCCCCATCGAGTGGGACCTGTCCAACGGTGAGACCGGCACCGGCGACGGCGGCCCGCTGCGCATCGGTGGGGAGACCTACCCGAAGGGCATCGGCACGCACGCCAACTCGCGCGTCGACTTCGACCTCGAGGGCGAGTGCACCGTGTTCCAGGCCTTCGTGGGCGTCGACGACGTCCAGGCCAGCCGCGGCACGGTCCAGTTCCAGGTCTACGGCGACGGTGAACTCCTCACCGAGACCGACGTCCTGACCCACGCCGACGACCCGTTCGAGCTGATCGTGGACATCACCGGTGTCAGCACCCTCTCGCTGCGTGTCAACGACGGTGGCGACGGCGTCGGCAACGACCACGCCGACTGGGCCATGGCCCGCGTCACCTGCGGCGACGGTGGGGAGCCGACCGAGGAGCCCACCGAGGAGCCGACGGACGAGCCGACGGACGAGCCGACCGATGAGCCGACGGACGAGCCCACCGATGGCCCGACCGAGGAGCCGACGACGGATCCCACCGAGGAGCCGACGACGGAGCCCACGAAGCCGGGGAGCAGCACGCCGTACATCTACACGACGCCCGGCTTCCACGACTACAACGGACGTCGCTGGCACACCTACTGCGAGCCGTACTCGACGACGTTCCGCTGCACCACGGAGATCTGGGCCACCCAGGTGACCGAGACCAATGGTCGGTTCGTGAAGACCAACGGCTGGTACTTCAACAACCTCACCTACCTGCCGATCGCACGCTCCGCGTGGGCCAACAACCCGCTCGGGTACACCAACAACTGGACCTCGGACGAGGCCCGCAGCTGGTACACCGAGTGCGACACCGCCACCACGGGTGGCAACGGGTGCCGCAGCTACATCCGCGCCTCTGTGATCCAGGGCACGGAGCAGCCGGGCGGTGGCTACACCTACGAGTGGGTCACCAAGTGGGTGTTCAACAACATGGTCCTGTTCCGCTGATGCGCAACTGACCACGAGAGGGGCCGGATCCGTCGGGATCCGGCCCCTCTGTCTGCAGGGCTTGGCGTTTGGGCGGATGGGTGCGGTCCGGCCCCAATGGCGGGGGGGTGACGGCTCAGGTGGCCGGGGCGACGGGGAGGAGGACCGTGAAGCAGGTCCGGCCGGGCTGGGACTCCACCATGGTCTGGCCGCCGAAGCGCGTCACCACCGCCTGGACGATGGCCAGGCCGAGGCCCGTGGAGCGGGCCGAGGTGTGGGTGCGGGCGGCGTCGGCGCGGGAGAAGCGCTCGAAGACGCGGGGGAGGACGTCGGCGGGGATGCCGGGGCCGTCGTCGACGACGGTGAGGCGCGCCCAGCCGTCGGCCATGGCGACGCTGGTGGTCACCGTCGTGCCCTCGGGCGTGTGGGTGCGGGCGTTGGCGAGCAGATTCACCACCACCTGGTGCAGCTGGTCGGCGTCGGCGAGCACCTGGATGCCGGTGGGGGGCAGCTCCAGCTTCCAGCTGTGCGTGGGGCCGGCGGCGCGGCTATCGCTGACGGCGTTCAGCACGGTCTCCACCAGGTCCACCGGCCGCGGCTCGCTGGGGAGGTCGGCGTCGAGGCGCGCGAGCAGCAGCAGGTCGTTGACCAGCTTGGTCATCCGGGTGGACTCGGAACTGATCCGGCCGAGGGCGAACGCGGTGTCGCGGGCCGCGTCGGCGCCGTCCTGCTGGGAGGTCCGGTCCGCCAGCTCGGAGTAGCCGCGGATGGCGGCCAGGGGGTTGCGCAATTCGTGGGAGGCGTCGGCGACGAAGCGCCGCAGCTTGGTCTCCGACGCCTGCCTGGCTGCCAGCGCACCCTCGACGTTGGCGAGCATGTGGTTGAAGGCGGTGGTGAGCTGGGCCACCTCGTGGGTGGGAGGCAGGTCCGCGGGCGGGGCCACCCGGGTGGGGACGCTGACCTCGCCGGTGTGCAGGGGGAGCCGGGCCACCTCCACCGACGCCTGCCCCAGGGCACGCAGCGGCTTGGTGGCCGCGTCGGCGGTGGCCCGGGTGGCGACGGCGGCCACCGCCACGGAGACCAGCCCCAGCCCGCCGGCGAACAGCGCCAGCCAGCCGAGGCTCTGCTGCACGTTCTCCAGCGGCAGCGCCACCACCACCCGCAGGTTGTAGCTGCGTGCCTCCACCCGGTACTTGCCCATGCCGGGAACGTTCACGGTGTGCTTGCGGCCGTCGTCGTCCACCTCGAGGAGCGCGTTGGCGGCGTCCACCGTCAGCGGTTCGACGGTGCCCTGCCCGATGGTGTTGCCGCGCACGGAGCCGTTCGGCATCACCGCCACGACGATGGTGCCCTGGCTCATGCCGGGCACGTCGATGCCGGGGGCGCGGTCCCCGTAGCCGCCGGACACGGCGCGCTGCTGGCGCTCCTGGGCGGCGTCGAGCTGGTCGTCGAGCTGCCCGTAGAGGATGCTGCTGGCCGCCAGCAACACCCCGGCTGAGAGGAACACCGCGAGCACCGCGACCACCAGCGTCACGCGGGAGCGGAGCTGGCTGGAGAGGGTGCCGCGGGCGGTCACTTCGCCGCCGGTCTCAGGACGTACCCGGCGCCGCGCATGGTGTGGATCATGGGCTCGCGCCCGGCGTCGACCTTCTTGCGCAGGTAGGAGATGTAGAGCTCGACGACGTTGGCCTGGCCGCCGAAGTCGTAGTCCCAGACGCGGTCCAGGATCTGGGCCTTGCTCAGCACGCGGCGGGGGTTGCGCATCAGGTAGCGCAGCAGCTCGAACTCGGTGGCGGTCAGGTTGACCGGCTCTCCGGCGCGGGTGACCTCGTGGGACTCCTCGTCGAGCACCAGGTCTCCCACCACCAGCTCGGTGCTGCTGGCGACGGTGGTGGCGCCGGAACGGCGCAGGAGACCGCGGAGTCTGGCGATGAGTTCCTCGAGGCTGAAGGGCTTGGTGACGTAGTCGTCGCCGCCGGCGGTGAGGCCGTGGATCCGGTCCGAGACCGCGTCCTTGGCGGTCAGGAAGATCACGGGCACGTCGGGCCGCTCGGCGCGGATGCGGCGCATCACCTCGAGCCCGTCGAAGTCCGGCAGCATCATGTCCAGCACGATGGCATCGGGCTGCGTCTCGCGGGCGGTGCGCACGGCGTCGGACCCGGTCTGGGCGGTGTGGACCTCCCAGCCCTCGTAGCGCATCGCCATGGAGAGCAACTCGATCAGGCTCGGCTCGTCGTCGACGGTGAGCACCCGGATGGGCGTGCCGTCGGGGTGGCGCAGGATCTCGGACTCAGGCGTTGCCATGTGACAACTGTGCACCCTGCACCCATGGGTTGGCCAAGGTTTTCCTGTGAGTTGGCTGTGAGTCGCCTGTGCGGATCAGTAGTCGCGCGTCTGGATGGCGCCCGGGTCCGCGGTGTCCTCGCCGATCAGTTCCTCGCCCTGCTGTTCCCTCGGTTGCACGAACAGGTGGTCCAACCCGGCGCGTCCGGAGCCGTGCGTCAGGAAGATGAGCCCCACCACCGCCTGGACGGCGTTGTACTCCCAGCCGTGCTCGTGGACGTAGAAGCCCTCACCGGAGCGCAGCAGCACGATGATGCCGATGTTGAGCACGAGCATGCCGAGCCCGATCAGCGGTGTGGCGAGGCCGAACACCAGCAGGATGCCGCCGATGATCTCGAACCCGATCACCAGCCAGATCAACGTCGTCGCATACGGGATGCCGGCCTGTTCCATGATGGAGACCTCACCGGCGATCCCCGACTCCTGCCAGCGGTGCCAGCCCCGTGCCACGAGGACGACACCGATGACGATCCGGGTGATCATCAGTCCGATGTCGCGCAGGACCCGGAGGAACGATTGCATGCTGGAGGCTCCTATTCGGCTGGGGTCGACTCCTGCTCATCGTAGGGGACGGTGTCGTCATCTTCCCCCGGCTCGACGGTGCGGCCCTGGATCAGCTTGCCCGACGTGTGCGAGCCCAAGCGCTCCAGCGCGAGGCGCCCGACCATCTGCTGGTTGGTCACCACCCGCTGCGAGCGGCCGTTGCTGATGAAGGAGATGAACCAGCTCAGCAGCGTGGTGACGCGCTGCTTGAAGCCCGCGATGTAGAACAGGTGGAGGAACAGCCACGCCACCCACGCGATGAAGCCCGTCAGCCGGATGTTGCCCAGCTTCACGACGGCGGAGAAGCGCGCGATGGTGGCCATCGACCCCTTGTCGAAGTACTTGAACTCGCCGGGCTGCTGGGTGCCCTCGACGCGCGCCCGGATGTCCTTGGCCGCATGTCGGGCGGACTGGATGGCGCCCTGGGCCACGCCCGGCACGCCGGGGAACGACATCAGGTCACCCACCACGTACACGTCCGGGTGGTTCGGCAGCGTCAGGTCCTTGTTCACGATGACGCGGCCGGCGCGGTCCAGTTCGGCCCCGGACTGCTCCGCGAGGGTCTGGCCGAGCGGGTCGCCCTTCACGCCGGCGGCCCACACCTTGCAGAAGCAGTCGATCCGCTCCACCGAGCCGTCCTTGCGCTTGATGCCGACGCCGCGCTGGTCCAGTTCGGTGACGATCGAGTTCAACTGCACCTCGACGCCCAGCTTCTCGAGCTTCTTCTTGGTGGCCGCGCCCAGTTCCGGGCCGAACGGCGGCAGCACCTGGTCCGCGCCGTCGACGAGCACGACGCGGGCCTGCGAGGTGTCGATGGCGCGGAAGTCACGGCGGATGGTGGTGTCTGCCAGCTCACGGATCTGGCCGGCCATCTCGACGCCCGTCGGCCCGGCGCCCACCACCACGAAGGTCATGAGTCGACGGCGCTCCTCCGGGTCGGTCGTGAACTCGGCCACCTCGAAGGCCTTGATGATGCGCGCGCGCAGCTCGAGGGCGTCGTCGATGGTCTTCATGCCGGGGGCGAACGTCGCGAAGTGATCGTTGCCGAAGTAGGACTGGCCGGCTCCGGTGGCGACGACGAGCGAGTCGTAGGGGGTCTCGTGGTACTGGTTGTGGAAGCGCCACTTGACCACCTTGTTCACGAGGTCGACGTCCTCCACCAGGCCCAGCAGCACCTGCGCGTTCTTCTGGCGACGCAGCACCTCGCGGGTGGCGGGGGCGATCTCGCCCTCGGAGAGGATTCCGGTGGCCACCTGGTAGAGCAGCGGCTGGAAGAGGTGGTGCGTGGTCCGCGCGATCATCGTGATGTCCACGTCCGCGCGCTTCAGCGCCTTGGTGCTGAACAGGCCGCCGAACCCAGAACCGATCACAACAACTTGGTGTCGCTTCTTGTTCATCAGCCATCCTTCTGGTCTGTAGAGATCTGTGGAAATTGGTCACGCATGGGCGGTTTCGCCCGTCCAAGGGTAACTCCCGAGCCAAGTAGGCTGTTCCGAGCCGTCCCAGAAGAAAGTCCACCCCTTGTCACGTCCCGACGCCGTCAGCCGGCTGCGCACCAGCACCGCGAGCGCCCCTCGTGGCTGGTTGTGGACCGCCGTGGGAGCGTTCGCGATCGTGGTGCTGTCCCTGGCCATCGCCCTGGACATGAACGGCCTACTGGAAAGTGGGGCCAGCTGGTGGCGCCCACTGGTGACGCTGCCCGCGCACTGCCTCCTGCTGGTGGCGTGGTGGCAGCTCGGTCCGGCTTGGCGTCGCCCCCTGGTGACGCTGGCCATCTGGTGCGTCCCGCTGTTGCTGGCGCCGCCGCTGCACAGCCGCGATGCCTTCTCCTACGCCGCGCAGGGCTGGCTGATCAACAACGGTCTCGATCCCTACGCCGTGCCGTCGGGGCAGGCCGGCGATGCCGGTCTGCTGGTGGGGGTGCACTGGTTCGAGACGACGTCGGTGTACCCGCCGCTGTCCCTGGAGGTCTTCCGGATCATCTCCTGGTTGTTCGACGGTCACGTGTGGTGGAGCGTCATCGGAATGCGGCTGCCGAACCTGGTGGCCCTGGCGGTCCTGGCCTGGTGCCTGCCGAAGCTGGCGGCGCGCGTCGGGGTCTCCCGCGGCACCGCACTGTGGGCCGGGCTGCTGAACCCGCTGGTGGTCATCCAGTGGATCGGCGGCATCCACAACGACGCCATCATGGTGGCGCTCGTGGCGGTGGCGGCCCTGGTGGCGCAGGACGCCGCCTGGCGCGGCTACCGCGGCATGCTGGCCGGCGGGCTGGGCATCGGGGTGGCGATGCTGGTCAAGCAGTCCGGTGCGGTGGCGGGCGTCGCCGTCGTCGCGCTCGCGTGGGCCGCGGCGGTGCCGCACCTGGAGCAGCGCCGTCGCACCTGGTGGGCTATCGTGCGCCGCGCCGCAGCCGCCGGGGGCATGGCGGTGGCCGTGTTCGTGGCCTTCTCCTTCCTCTCCGGCTGGGGTCTCGGCTGGCGCAACCCGACGGCGGGCAGTCCCCTGGAGGCCACCAGCAACTCCCCGGTGTCCTGGGTGGCCTCGTTCATCCGCTTCCGTGAGCTGCTCCCCGACGAGACCGTCATCACGGTGCTCACCGCCCTGACCAGCGCGCTCATCGTGGCCGCGGTGGTGCTGCTGGTCATCCGCTACGGCCCCCGCCCGCCCGACGAGGTGGGCAGGCCCTGGGTGATCGCCGTCGGTTCCCTGCTGGCCTTCGCCGTCCTCGGCCCCGCCACGCAGCCCTGGTACCTGACCTGGGCGGTGCCCTTCGTGGCACTGGCCACGCCCCGGCTGCGCTCCCAGCACCTGTGGCTGGTGGCGGTGTGCGCCGCCTCGGTGATCCCCGCGCTGCAGGACCTGACCGCCCCCTACTTCTCCATGTTCATGCTCGCCGTGCCGTGCTGGCTGCTGTGGCGCCGGCTGGTGGCATCGCGCACCCCCGTGCTGCCGGCACCCCAGACCACGGTCTGACCCCGAATGGGCCGCGGACCGATGGTCCGCCCGGTGGCGCACGAATAGGTTGGGGGCCATGAACGTCGACCAACGCTGGAGCCGGGCACCCGGGCAGTGGGCCGTGCGGACGCGGGACCTGACCAAGAGCTTCGGCCGCACGGTCGCCGTCGCGGGGCTGGATCTGCACGTGCCAGTCGGTGCCGTCCACGGGTTCCTCGGCCCCAACGGGTCCGGCAAGACCACCACCCTGCGCATGCTGCTGGGGCTGGTGCACGCCGACGGCGGCCAGATGGAGATCTTCGGCCACGCCGTCCCCGAACAGCTGCCCGAGGTGATCGACAGGGTGGGCGCCATCGTCGAGTCGCCGAAGTTCTACCCCTCGATCACGCTGCGCCGAAACCTCGAGATCCTCGCCATGTCGCTCGGCGTCAACCGTCGCCGGGTCACCGAAGTGTTGCTCGAGGTGGGTCTCAGCGGCCGCGGCGACACCCGCTTCCAGCAGTGCTCACTGGGCATGAAGCAGCGCCTGGCCATCGCCGCCACGCTCCTGAAGGAACCGCAGCTGCTGATCTTCGACGAGCCCACCAACGGACTCGATCCCGCCGGCATCCACGAGATCCGCACCACCATGCGGGCCCTCGCAGACGCCGGCCGCACCGTGCTGGTCTCCAGCCACGACCTCAGCGAGATCGAGCAGGTGGCCGACTCCGTGAGCGTGATCGGCCGTGGCCGGGTCATCGCCGAGGGGGAGCTCTCGGAGTTCCTCTCCGGCGACGAGGTGAACGTCGAGATCGAGGTGGACAACAACGCCGTGGCCGCGGAGGCGCTGCGTCGGGCCGGCTACCGCAGCACCGTCGTCGGCGGCCGGCTGCACGTGACCCGGGGCGACGGCGTGCGCGCCGACCCCCGCGACGTCGCCCGCACGCTCGCCGCCGTCGACGTGTACCCCCGGCACCTGGTCGTGGCGCGGGCCACCCTCGAGCAGGCCTACCTGGACCTGACCGCCGACGAGCACCTCAGCGCCACCCAGGGTCGGCCGTCCTCGCGTCCCAGGCTCTTCGACCGGAACCGGGGTGCCTCATGACGGACCTGCTCAGGGCCGAGTTCCTGCGGCTGGTGAGCCGCCGGGTCACGTGGCTGGTGCTGCTGGCGGCGCTGCTGGTGGCCGCGCTCGGGGCCGTCACCACGAGTTCGTCCACGCGGCCGCTGGATGCCCAGGACCACGCCATCGCCCAGCGCAACTACGAGGAGAGCGTGGCCGAGCGGGACCAGCAGTGTGAGGACTTCCCCGAGGAGTGCGCCCAGTGGCCCGAGCCCGTCGTCACGGACTTCCTGCGGCAGCCCATGGACTACGAGCCGTACATGCGCTCGGTCGTCGGCTTCGGGATCCTGTTCGTCGCGCTCGGAGCGGTGCTGGCCGCGGCTCTGGTGGGGGGCGAGTTCCGCTCCGGGTCCATCTCCACCCAGCTGACGTTCACGCCCCGCCGGCTGCCGGTGATGTTCGCCAGACTCGTCGCCGCCACCACAGGGGCGGTGGCGATGACCGTCGCCTACGTCGTCACGGGCCTCGTCATCGGAACCATCTCGTTCCTGATGGTCAGGGGCGCGGGTGACCTGACGGCGTCGGCGGATCTCCCGCTGGGGATCGCGCGCATGCTGGTCACGGCGGTCCTCGTCGCCGCCCTGGCGGCCGCGCTCGCCTTCGTGACGGGCTCGACGCTGCTGGCCGTGGGGCTGGGGCTGCTGGCGCTGATGGTCTCGGAGTTCGCCATGACCAGTGCGGGCAACGTGTTCCCCAACTGGATGTGGCTGCTGCCCACCCCGAACCTGATGGCGCTGCTCTACCAGGAGTACGAGTACTACCGCTGGGACCCGGTGCTGCAGGAGTCGGTGCCGGTGGTGGTGGCCGGGTTCTGGCAGGCCCTGGCCTACGGCGTCGTGCTGGTGGCTGCGACGGTGGTCATCGGGGCGATCAGCTTCCGGAAGCGCGACCTGCTGCGCTGAGGCCGCCCGGTAGGCTGTCGGGCGTGCGTTACATCTCCACCAGGGCCGACTCCGCCTCCGAGGGCCGCCAGTTCTGCGACATCCTCCTCGAGGGGCTCGCACCCGACGGCGGCCTGTACCTGCCCGCGTCCTACCCCCGGGTGGACACCGAGACCCTGACGCGCTGGCGCGAACTGCTGCGCACCGACGGCTACGCCGCTCTGGCGTTCGAGGTGGCGTCCCTGTTCGTCGACGACATCCCCGCGGCGGACCTGCGCGGCATCGTCGAGCGAGCCTACGAACCGGGCAAGTTCATCGACCCGGCCGTCGTGCCGGTGACCCAATTGCCCGACGGGCTGTGGCTCGCGCACCTGTCCAACGGGCCCAGCGCAGCCTTCAAGGACATGGCCATGCAGCTGCTCGGCGAACTGTTCGAGTACGAGCTGGAACGCCGCGGCGCCACCATCACCATCCTCGGGGCCACCTCCGGCGACACCGGCTCGGCCGCCGAGTACGCCCTCATGGGCAAGCCGGCGGTGCGGGTGTTCATGCTCTCCCCGCTGGGCCGGATGACCCCGTTCCAACAGGCCCAGATGTTCTCCATCGACGATCCGGGCATCACGAACATCGCCGTCGAGGGCGTCTTCGACGACTGCCAGGACATTGTCAAGGGGATCAACGCCGACGCCGCCTTCAAGCGGCAGTACAACGTCGGGGCGGTGAACTCCATCAACTGGGGCCGCGTGCTGGCGCAGGTGGTCTACTACTTCGCCGCCTTCCTGCAGGTCTCGCCCGACGGTGCACCCGTCAGCTTCGCCGTCCCGTCGGGCAACTTCGGCAACATCGCCGCCGGCCACGTCGCCCGCCGGATGGGCCTGCCGATCCACCGCCTCGTGCTGGCCACCAACGAGAACAACGTGCTCGACGAGTTCTTCCGCACGGGCCACTACCGGGTGCGCAGTTCCGCGGAGACCCACGAGACGTCGTCGCCGTCGATGGACATCTCCAAGGCCTCCAATTTCGAGCGCTTCGTCGCGGACCTCCTGGGTCGCGACGGCGCCCGCGTGGCCGAGCTGTTCGGCACCGAGCTGAGGGAGCGCGGCTCCTTCGACCTCTCCGGTGAGCCGGCCTTCTCCGAGCAGTTGGAGCGCTTCGGTTTCGTCACAGGTTCCTCCACCCACGCCGACCGGCTCGCCCGCATCCGCGAGACCCACGCCGCCGACGGCACCCTCATCGACCCCCACACCGCCGACGCCGTGCACGTGGCCCGCACTCTGCTGGCCGCAGGCGAACTGGACGGGCCGGTGGTGGCACTCGAGACCGCGCTGCCCGTGAAGTTCGGCGCCACCATCACCGAGGCGCTCGGCATCGTGCCGCCCCGCCCCGCGGTTTTCGAGGGGATCGAGGACCTGCCCCGCCACGTCGTCGAGGTCCCCAACGACGCCGAGGCCGTCAAGGCGCTGATCCGCGCCGAGCTCGACTGACCGACAAGAAAATCCAGCTGGCGCATTTGCGCTCCGCAACGCCGACGTAACGCAGGGGGCCTAGGGTGGCCACATGCGTGAACTACAGTCCCGGATCATCGCGGAGATGGGCGTGCGCCCGGAGATCGACCCCGAGGCGGAGGTGCACCGTCGTGTCGGGTTCCTGTGCGAGTACCTGCGCGCCACCGGCACCGGCGGCTTCGTGCTGGGCATCTCCGGCGGCGTGGACTCCACCCTCGCCGGCCGCCTCGCCTCGCTCGCGGTGGATCGGCTGCGGGCCGACGGCGTGGAGGCCGACTTCGTCGGGGTGCGGCTGCCGCACGGCGTGCAGGCCGACGAGGCCGACGCCGTCGCCGCCATGGACTTCGTCGCCGCCCAGAGCGAGGTGACCCTCAACATCGCAGCCGCCGTCAACGGGATGGAGCAGGCGTTCGAGGACGCCACCGGCCGTGACATCGCGGACTTCAACCGCGGCAACGTCAAGGCCCGGATGCGGATGGTGGCCCAGTACGCCCTCGCCGGCGAGCGCAACCTGCTGGTGCTGGGCACCGACCACGGCGCCGAGTCCGTGGTCGGCTTCTTCACCAAGTTCGGCGACGGCGGCGCGGACGTGCTGCCGCTGTTCGGGCTCAACAAGCGCCAGAACCGGCAGCTGCTGCAGTACCTCGGCGCCCCCGAGGCGCTGTGGCGCAAGGTCCCCACCGCGGACCTGCTCGACGGGCAGCCGCTGCGCACCGACGAGGACGAGCTGGGCATCAGCTACGACAACATCGACGACTACCTCGAGGGTCGCGAGGTGCCCGGCGACGTCGCGGAGAAGATCGAGACCAAGTGGCTGCGCACCCGCCACAAGCGGACCGTGCCGGTGACCATCCTCGACGACTGGTGGCGTCCCGCTGAGTAGACTCTTCGCCATGTCCGACCACCCGGTGCCCCGGAAACGTGTCCGTGCGAGTGACGAGGAGCGCGACGCCGTGCTCACGGTCCTGCAGCAGGCCCACGCCGCGGGTCGGCTGAGCGTCGAGGAACTCGGCGAGCGGCAGGACCTCGCACTGCAGATCCGCTACCTCGACGAGGTGACAGACCTTGTGGACGACCTGCCCGAGGGATCCCACCTGCTGCCCGCAGCCGTCGCCGGCGATGCGCCGACGGTGCGCCCGAACGTCCCGCCGCCGGCCGCGTCGTCACCGGAGACGGTCTCGCTGACCGTCATGGCGGGCAAGTCCGTGGACATCGCCCCCGGGACGACGCTGTACCGCAACTTCGCCTGGTGGGGCGGCGACGACATCCACCTGGGTGAGGCCATGGGCCCCGGCGTGGTGGTCACGCTCGAGCTGCACTGCATCATGGCCGGCCACAACATCTACGTGCCCGAGGGCGTGCGCGTCATCGACGAGTCGTTGGCCATCATGGCCGGCAACGACGTGGACAGCCAGGCCAAGGGAGACGGTTCCAACGGCACCCTGGTCATCAAGGGCTTCCTGTGGTGGGCGGGCAGCGACGTGAAGCTGCAGAAGTCCACGCGCTGATGGCCGCGCGCCGGGCCCGGCTCGCGACGGCGGTCCTGGGGGTGACGCTGCTCCCCGCCTGCTCGTTGCTGCCCGCCCCGGAGCCCCCGCCGGAGGCCGCCGACCACTTCACCGACGCCGACGCCGTCGCGCTGGCCGAGGCGGTGGCGGCCGGGGACGCGGACGAGGTGCGTCGCCTCGTCGCCGAGGGCGCGGACCCTGACGCGAAGGGCCTGGACGAGCGCACCGTCCTGCAGTGGGCGATCCTGACCGAGAGCGACGACGGCCTGGTGGCGCTCCTGGACGTCGGGGCGGACCCGAACCTCAATGGTGTCTCCGGGAAGACGCCGCTGGAGGACACCGTCGACGTCGACACCCCGACGGCGGTGGGGGAGCGGATGATCCCGCTGCTGCTCGCCGGCGGCGCGGACCCCAGCGCGCAGAATGCGATCACCGGGGAGGCCCCGTTGTCGGTGGCCTGCGTGACCTCCTCCGCCCTCGCCATGCAACTGCTGATCGACGGCGGCGCCGACGTGGACGGCGCGGATCGCAACGGCGGGCGGGCGCTGCACGCGTGCGCCCGCGTCAACCGTGGTGCCCAACTCCTGGTGCTGCTGGAGGCGGGCGCGGACCCGGAGGCCACCACCAGTTCCGGCAGCTCGTTCCAGGACTACTACTTCGGCTACGACAGGGAGATCCTCAACGAGCGGGCTCTCGGGGAGCGTGAGGCGGTGATCGCCTGGCTCGAGGAGCACGGCTACGAGGTGATCCCCAAGGCCTACGGGTGAGAACTCGCAGGCCAGCGCCCGCACATCCCTGAACCGTCTCAGGGTTGAGCCTGATCCGCTCAATCCAACTTGTGATCGACCCTGCCTCGTGGCAAGGTTGAGTCATACCCGCTCAAGGGATCCAGAACTTTCGCACACATTGAGGAGTAACCCATGGCTCGTGCAGTAGGCATCGACCTCGGCACCACCAACTCGGTCGTCGCAGTCCTCGAGGGCGGTGAGCCCACCGTCATCCCCAACGCCGAAGGCGCCCGCACCACCCCATCTGTGGTCGCGTTCTCGCAGTCCGGGGAGGTCCTCGTCGGCGAGGTCGCCAAGCGACAGGCCGTCACCAACGTCGACCGCACCATCCGTTCCGTCAAGCGCCACATGGGCACTGACTGGAAGGTCGACATCGACGACAAGGACTACCGTCCCCAGCAGATCTCCGCCTTCGTGCTGCAGAAGCTGAAGCGCGACGCCGAGGCCTACCTCGGTGAGCAGGTCACCAACGCCGTCATCACGGTCCCGGCCTACTTCTCCGACGCGGAGCGCCAGGCCACCAAGGAGGCCGGCGAGATCGCAGGCCTGACGGTGGACCGCATCATCAACGAGCCCACCGCCGCCGCACTGGCCTACGGCCTGGACAAGGGCGACGTCGAGCAGACCGTGCTGGTGTTCGACCTCGGTGGCGGCACCTTCGACGTCTCGCTGCTGGACATCGCCGACGGCGTCTTCGAGGTCAAGGCCACCAAGGGCGACAACCGCCTCGGTGGCGACGACTGGGACGCGGCCGTCGTGGACTGGCTGGTCACCCAGTTCAAGAACAAGCACGGCGTGGACCTGTCGCAGGACAAGATGGCCCGCCAGCGCCTCCAGGAGGCCGCCGAGCGCGCCAAGATCGAGCTGTCCTCGGCCTCCGAGACCGCCATCAACCTGCCCTACATCACGGCCTCGGCCGCCGGCCCGCTGCACCTCGACGAGAAGCTGACGCGCGCCGAGTTCCAGCGCCTGACCCAGTCGCTGCTCGAGCGTTGCCGCGCCCCCTTCAACGCGGTCATCTCCGACGCCAAGACCTCCGTCGACAAGATCGACCAGGTCCTCCTCGTCGGTGGCTCCACCCGCATGCCCGCCGTCGCCGAGCTCGTCAAGGAGCTCACGGGCGGCAAGGAGCCCAACAAGGGCGTGAACCCCGACGAGGTCGTCGCACTGGGCGCTTCGCTCCAGGCCGGCGTGCTCAAGGGCGAGGTCAAGGACGTGCTGCTGCTCGACGTCACCCCGCTGAGCCTCGGCATCGAGACCAAGGGCGGCGTGATGACCAAGATCATCGAGCGCAACACCACCATCCCGACCAAGCGCTCCGAGGTCTTCACCACGGCCGAGGACAACCAGCCCGCCGTGATGATCCAGGTCTACCAGGGCGAGCGTGACTTCGCCCGCGACAACAAGTCGCTCGGCAACTTCGAGCTCACCGGCCTGCTGCCGGCTCCTCGCTCGGTCCCGCAGATCGAGGTCACCTTCGACATCGACGCCAACGGCATCGTGCACGTCGGCGCCAAGGACCTCGCCACCGGCAAGGAGCAATCGATGACCGTGACCGGCGGTTCCGCGCTGGCCAAGGAGGACATCGAGAAGATGGTCAAGGACGCCGAGGCGCACGCCGAGGAGGACCGCAAGCGGCGCGAGGCCGTCGAGATGCGCAACGAGGCGGACGCGCTGGTGTTCCGCACCGAGAAGCTCCTCGAGGAGAACGCCGAGCAGATCGGCGACGACGTCAAGGCGCCCGTCGTCGAGGCCCTCGACAAGCTCAAGGAAGCCCTCAAGGGCGAGAACAACGACGACGAGGTGAAGGCCGCGATCGAGGACCTCAACACCAAGGCCGCCGCCATGGGCCAGGCGATGTACGCCGCCGCCCAGGCCGCCCAGGGTGCCCAGGGCTCCGAGGCCACCGACGCCGAGGGCGGCGAGAGCACCGACGGTGCAGCCTCCCAGGAGGACGTGGTGGATGCGGAGATCGTCGAGGAGACCCCCGGCGAGGGTGAGAACAAGTGACCAACCACCCCCACGAGGAAGTCGTCGGCCCGCTGCCGCACGAGGAGTCCGAGGCCGCTGCCGAGCAGCCGCTCGAGGGCACCGTCGAGCAGCCCGCCGCGACGGCCGAGGCCGCAGCCGATTCCCCCGCCGCCGAGGCGGGGGAGGAGGCGACGGACTGGGAGGCCGTGGCCGCCGAGCGCACCGAGGACCTGCAGCGCCTGTCCGCCGAGTACGTGAACTACAAGCGTCGCGTGGACCGTGACCGCAACCTCGCCCGGCAGGCCGGGATCGAGGCCGTGGTCACGGACCTCATGCCCGTCCTGGACAGCATCTCGCTGGCCCGCACCCACGACGACCTGGCCGGGGGCTTCAAGCTCGTGGCCGACGAGTTGGAGAAGGTCACCGGCAAGTATGGGCTGGTGTCCTTCGGCGAGGTCGGCGAGGAGTTCGATCCCAACCGGCACGACGCCCTGATGGAGATCCCGATCGAGGGTGGCGTCACCGTCACCACCGTCTCCCAGGTGATGCAGCAGGGCTACGCCCTGGGCGAGCGGGTCATCCGCCCCGCCCGGGTGGGCGTCGCCAACCCGTCATAATCACAACAGCTTGACGTTCGAGGAGGTCGCCCAGTGAGTACCAAGGACTGGATCGAGAAGGACTACTACAAGATTCTGGGCGTCTCCAAGAACGCGAGCGACGACGAGATCAAGAAGGCGTTCCGCAAGATCGCCCGCAACAACCACCCGGACACCAACCCGGGTGACAAGGCCGCCGTCGCCCGCTTCAAGGAGGCGTCCGAGGCGAACTCCGTGCTGAGCGATCCCGCCAAGCGCAAGGAGTACGACGAGGCACGCAGCCTGTTCGGAGGTGGCGGGCTGCGCTTCGGCCGGCCCGGCACCACCCCGGGTGGCGGGGGATTCGAGGACCTGTTCCGAAACGCCGGGTCCGGGGCCGCGGGCGGCTTCGGGGACCTGTTCGGGAACCTGTTCAACAACGACGGCCCGCAGCGTCGGGCCTCCACCCGCGGACCGCGGCGCGGCGCGGACATCGAGGGCGAGGTCAAGCTCACCTTTGAGCAGGCCGTCGAGGGCACGACGGTGTCCATGCGGTTCCCGTCGGACAGCCCCTGCCCCTCGTGCCGCGGCACCGGGGCGAAGGCCGGCACCCTGCCCAAGGTTTGTCCCAGCTGTGAGGGCTCGGGCATGCAGAGCGCGGCCTCCGGTGGCGTGTTCTCGATGAGCGAGCCGTGCGTCGACTGCCTGGGCCGCGGCCTGCTGGTGGAGAACCCGTGCCCCGACTGCGGCGGATCCGGCCGGGCGAAGTCCGCCAAGTCCATGAACGTGCGCATCCCCGCCGGCGTCGGGGACGGCCAGCGCATCCGCGTCAAGGGCAAGGGCGCCGCCGGCGAGAACGGCGGTGCCGCCGGTGACCTGTACGTCACCGTCCACGTCACCCCGCACAAGATCTTCGGCCGCAGCGGCAGCAACCTGACCCTCGAGGTGCCGGTCACCTTCGCCGAGGCCTCCCTGGGTGCCGAGATCACCATCCCCACCCTCAGCGGCTCCAGCCTGAAACTGCGGATCCCGCCCAACACGCCCAACGGGCGAACCATGCGCGTGCGCGGCAAGGGCGCCCGCAGGTCCGACGGGACGATGGGTGACCTGCTGGTCACCATCGAGGTCCAGGTGCCGGAGCACCTCAGCGAGGCCGCCAAGGCCGCGCTGCTCGAGTACACCGAGAAGTCGGGGCAGGAAGATCCACGGGCTGCCCTCTTCGGGAGCTGATCGGTCATGACCGCCAACCTTCCGCAGCAGTTCGACCACGACGCACCGGTGTTCCCGGTGTCGGTGGCCGCGTCGCTCGCGGACATGCACCCCCAGACCCTGCGCGGCTACGACCGCCTGGGTCTGGTGGTGCCCCGCCGTGCCCGTGGCCGCGGCCGGCGCTACTCGCTGCGCGACGTCGCCCGGCTGCGCCACATCCAGCGCCTCAGCCAGGATGAGGGCATCAACCTTGAGGGCATCCGTCGGATCCTGCAGCTCGAGGAGCACATCGAGACGCTGCAGCAGCAGGTGGCCCGTCTGAACGAGACGCTCCACCGCGTCCAGAACTCACCCGAGGCCGCCCGCATCTTCACCGCGGAGGCGACCGGCGACGTCCACCACGGCCGCTACCGCGCCACCCGCCGCCTCGCCCTTCCGCCCCGCTGACCCCTCCCGTCGGTTGAGCCGGCCATCCCCGTCGGTTGAGCCGGCCGCCCCCTTCGGTTGAGCCGGGCCGGCGAGTTCTGCGAGCAGGCCGTGTCGAAACCCGGCCGTGTCGCTGGTTCCCGTCGGTTGAGCCGGGCCGGCGAGCTCTGCGAGCAGCCCGTGTCGAAACCGGGCCCCCTTCACAGGGCGCACGGGCGGGGACAGAACTCGCCGACTACAGTGACGTGCATCCGAACCGTGCGAGCTGAGAGAGACCCCGATGAGCACTGATGGAATGAACTACGCCCCGGATGCGATCCCCGATCACGTGGTTGAGAAGGGGGAGTTCACGTTCTCCGTGACAGGGCTCCACCACGGCCACATCTTCGGAATGGTCAACGGGCTGCTGGGCGCCGGCGCCACGCTGAAGTTCGTCTACGATGACGACGCCGAGCAGGTGGCCGCGTTCAAGGCCAAGTTCCCCGACGTGCAGGTGGCCGCCAGTGAGGAGGAGATCCTCGGCGACGACGACGTGAAGCTGGTCGCGGCCGCGGACATCCCCAACCTGCGCGCGGACCTCGGCATCCGCGTGATGGAGGCCGGCAAGGACTACTTCACCGACAAGACCCCGATGACGTCGCTGGACCAGGTGGCCCGGGTCCGCGAGGCCGTGGCGCGCACCGGGCAGAAGTACAACGTCTACTACTCCGAGCGCCTCCACGTGGAGGCCTCCGTGATGGCCGGCCAGTTGGTGCGCGACGGCGCCATCGGGCGCGTCATCCAGGTCCTCAACATGGGCCCGCACCGACTCAACGCCCCGACGCGGCCGGACTGGTTCTTCGAGAAGGAGCGCTACGGCGGCATCCTGGCCGACATCGGCAGCCACAACTGCGAGCAGATCCTGTACTTCACCGGCGCTGACGACGCCGAGGTCACGGACTCGGCCATCGCCAACTACAACAACCCGGAGTACCCCGAGTTGGACGACTTCGGCCAGGCCAGCATCGTCTGCGACAACGGCGCCACCGGGTTCTTCCGCGTCGACTGGCTCACCCCCGACGGCCTGTCCGTGTGGGGCGACGGGCGCTCGTTCCTGCTCGGCACCAAGGGCTACATCGAGCTGCGCAAGTACCTGAACGTCACCACCGACGACGGTCCCGACAACGTCTACATGGTCAATGACGAGGGCGAGCACTACTTCAACGCCAACGGCAAGGTGGGCTACCCCTTCTTCGGCGAGATGGTCCTCGACTGCCTCAACCGCACCGAGAACGCGATGACCCAGGAGCACATCTTCAAGGCCGTCGAACTGGCGCTGAAGGCCCAGGCGGGGGCGCGCGTCCTGACCGCCTGAGCACCGGGGCGGCAACCCCCTGCAACTTCCGGCAAGAGCTGGCCCGGGCCGTCTGACCAGACCTAGAGTCGATGGAACCTAGGACAAGGGAGGTCCGCACGAAATGACCCAGAAAGTACGGCTCGGCATCATCGGGTTCGGAGCGCAGGGGGGCTTCTACGGCTCACTGGCCGCCGAGGGCCGCCTGCCCAACATCACCGTAACCGCAGTCAGTGACCACAACGAGGACAAGCGCCAGGCCGCTGCCCAGCTGCTGCCCGACGTGAAGCTCTACGAGAACCACGTCGGCCTGCTGGACAGCGGCGAGGTCGACGCCATCGTGATCGCGGTGCCCCACTACGACCACCCGGACATCGCGATCGAGGCGATGGAGCGGGACCTGCACGTCCTGGTGGACAAGCCCGCAGGCGTCTACGCGTCGCAGGTGGAGCGGATGAACCGGTTCGCCGAGACCAAGCCCGAGTTGACGTTCGCGATCATGTTCAACCAGCGCAACAACCCCCTCTACCAGTACGTGAAGGAAGTGGTGGACTCCGGTGAGCTGGGCGCGCTGCGTCGCAGCAACTGGATCATCACCACCTGGTGGCGCCCGCAGGGTTACTACGACCAGAGCGCCTGGCGCGCGACGTGGGGCGGCGAGGGCGGCGGCGTGCTCGTCAACCAGGCCCCGCACCAGCTGGACCTGTGGCAGTGGATCTGCGGTGCGCCCAAGTCGGTGTACGCGAAGGCGTCCTTCGGGTACCAGCGCGACATCGTCGTCGAGGACGAGGTGACCGCGCTGGTGGACTACGGCGAGGGAGCCACCGGCACGTTCGTGACCGCCACGCACGACCTCATCGGCACCGACCGGTTCGAGATCCTCCTCGACCAGGGCAAGATCGTCGTCGACAACAGCAAGACCGTCACCGTCAGCCGGCTGAACAAGCCCGAGCGCGAGCTCTCGGCGGACATGACCTTCGACGACGTCAAGAAGCTGTTCATGGGCCAGCTGGACCCCAGCACGCTCTACTCGCAGGAGACCAAGGAGTTCGACTCCCCCTGGGGTGAGCAGCATGCCGGTGTGCTCGTGAACTTCGCCGCCAACATTCTCGACGGCACGGAGCTGATCGCTCCCGGCGCCGACGGCATCAACGGCGTGCGGCTGGCCAACGCGATCCACCTGTCGGCCTGGACCGGGGAGGAGGTTCCGCTGGTGGGTGCCGAGGACCGCTACCTGGGCGAGCTCAACTCCCGCATCGCGCAGGAGGACAAGTTCCCGCAGCGCGAGGCCTGATCCGGGACACGACAATGGGGGGCGACCTGCTGGTCGCCCCCCATTGTCGGTTCATCGACCGGCCAAGGTGTGGTGATTGTGACGGTGCGCCCGCACAATCACCACACTGCGCTCATCGCCCGGGGTGTCAGAACTTGTCCTGGTAGCCCATCGCGACGAGGTTGTCATACGACAGCTGCAGCGACTCGAACGGTGCGCGGCCGTAGGTGGAGTCCTGCTCCACGTACAGGTGCTTGGCGCCGACGGCCTCTGCGACGGTGATCATCGAGGGGAAGTCCAGGTTGCCCTCGCCCACCTCGGCGAACTCGACGACGTTGCCGAAGTGCAGCATGAACGCGGCGATGTCGCCCTTGCCCATGGCCTCGTAGGCGTCGTCGCCGAGCGCCCCGATCCGGTAGTCCTTGAGGTGGACCAGGTCCACGACGCCCTCGTAGGCCTTGAGGAACTCCACCGGCTGCATGCCGCCGCGGTGGACCCAGTGCAGGTCCAGCTCGAAGCGCAGGTCGGGGGCGTTCTCGCGGATCAGGTCGAGCACCAGCTGGCCGTCCTGGCGGGCGAACTCGACGTGGTGGTTGTGGTAGCAGAGCGTGATGCCTTCGGAGGCCAGCTGCTTGGCGGCCTCGTTGGCGCGGCGGGCGTAGGCGACGACGGAGTCCTTGGCGCGCAGCGACTGCAGGTCCATCATTCCGATCCGCACGAACTCGGCGCCGAGGGCGCGGCTGTCGGCGATGATCTTGTCCATGGTGCCGCTCAGGGAGTCGGCGCCCTCGGGGGCGTCGAGGGGCGCGGAGATCGAGGAGATCTCCAGGCCGAAGTCCTCCTTCGCGCGCTTCATCTCCGCCACGTTCTCCGGTGTCATGGGGACCTGTGAGATCTCGAGGTCGCGGAAACCGACCCCGGCGATCTTCTTCAAGGTCTCGTAGGTGCCGAGCTTGGCGAACTCCTCGCGCACCGTCATGACCTGCAAACCGATTCGGGACATTGGCTTCTCCTTCACTTCACTCTGTTGGGAAAACTCTGTTCGTACACCTGGGCGATGATCTCCAGGCTGCGGCGGGCCTCGTCGGCGGTGATCCAGAACGGCTCCTCGCTGTCCAGGCCCGCGTAGAAGTCACGGATCAGGTCCTCGTGCGAGGTGCCCCAGTAGTCGCGGCCGCCGGCCTCGGCGGGGGCCGGGGTGATGGTCTCGACCCGCCCGTCCTGGTGGGTGATGGTCAGCTCGGGGCCGATCCGCAGGACCGCCTTGTCCGTGACCACCTCCACCAGCACGGAGTCGTTGATGGTGTGGGCATTGGTGGCGTAGAAGATGCTGCGGGTGCCGCCGGCGTGCGTGAGCATCATCTCCGCGGTGTCCTCCACCTCGATGGCCTCGCCGAGGGCGCGGGTGTGTGCGGAGCCGGCGACGCTCTCCACCGGTCCCATCAGCCACTGCAGCAGGTCGACGGTGTGGATGGCCTGGTTCATCAGGAGACCGCCACCGCTGTTGGCCCAGGTGCCGCGCCAGGGCTTGGCGCGGTAGTACTCGGGTGCGCGGAACCACAGGACGGTCCCGGCGCCGCCGACGATCCGGCCGAGTTCGCCCGACTCGAGGCGCTTGCGAGCCACCTGGATGGGCACGTTGTAACGGTTCTGCAGGCAGACACCGAGCTTCGCTGAGCTGGCTGCCTCCGCGGCGATGATCCTGTCGGCCGCCTCGAGCGACTCCGCGAGCGGCTTCTCCGTGAGCACGTTGACGCCGGCCTCGAGGCAGGCGATGGCCACGGGAGCGTGCTGGTCGTGCGGGGTACACACGTGCACCACGTCCAGGTCCTCTGCTGCGAGGAGTTCCTCCACCGACGCGTAACCCCTGACGCCGTACTGCTTCGTCGCCGCCGCCAGCGCCGTCGGGTCCACGTCGCACACGGCCACCAGTTCTGCCTGGTCCGAGTTGGCGAGTGCAGCGAAGTGCACCACCGCGACGTCTCCGCAGCCGACGACTGCCGCTCTGTACCTGGTCAAGTCTCCACCCTCCATTCCGCGCGTCCGGGACGCGCCCGAACCGTTGCGGGCCGTGGCCCTGCCGGGCCGACACCTTCTCCCCAGACTGGCACGTCCGGGCCCGCGGGGACAGGAGGTGCAGTGAGTTGCACGCGGGGCAGGGAGGCTGAATGCAAGTTAGTGAAATCGCAATGCCGAACGAGTTCCTCGTATGCAGAATGTTGGAAACGGGTGCCTGGCCAGCACCCAACCTCACCAGAATCGTGGGCAGCGCAGACGCTGTCCGGATCGGAGTATTGGGATGACCGCGACAACACAGGCGTACCAGGGCAAGCTCACCAAGCGACCCTTCGGGATGCGCGACAAGATCGGCTACATGTTCGGTGACTTCGGCAACGACTTCACCTTCATCCTCCAGTCGGCGTTCTTCATGCTGTTCTTCACCAACGTGGTGGGCGTCGACCCGGCCCACGTGGGACTCCTGCTGCTGGGCGCCCGGCTCATCGACGGCTTCACCGACGTCGGCATGGGCATCCTGGTGGACCGCCTGCCCGTGCGGGCCGGCCAGGCCAAGTTCAAGCGCTGGATCAAGTACATCGCCATCCCGGTGGCCGTCGCCTCCGCGCTGATGTACATGTCGTTCGCAGCTGACTTCGACTCCTACGCGCTCAAGATCGTGTGGATGACGGCCACCTACCTGCTGTGGGGCTCGGTCGCCTACACCGCCATCAACATCCCCTACGGCTCGATGGCCTCGGTCATCTCGGGTGACCCCGACGACCGCGCCCAGCTGTCCGTGTTCCGCTCCACCGGCGCCACCCTCGCGAACCTCGTCATCATGGCCGTGCTGCCGCTGGTGGTCTACACCGTGAACGCCGACGGCGTCGCGATCCTCTCCGGCCCCCGCATGACGATCGCCGCGGTGGTCTGCTCCGTGCTCGCCGTCATCTGCTACGCCGTCTGCTACGCCCTGGTCGACGAGCGCGTCCCCTCCGTGGTCAAGTCCAAGGCCGAGGGTGGTGAGGGCATCGGCAAGATGCTCGGCACCGTCGTCACCAACAAGGCGCTGCTCGGCCTCATCGTCGCCGCGCTGCTCCTGCTGATCACGTTCATGTTCCTCGGCGGCATCATCGGCTACCTGTTCCTGAACTACTTCGGCAACGGAGCCATGCAGTCGCCCGCCTCCATCGCCGGCATCCTGCCGTCGCTGGCCCTCGTCGTGATCTCGCCCTGGCTCGCCAAGAAGTTCGGCAAGGCCGAGGTGGGCATCGTCGCGATGCTGGTAGCCGGTGCAGCGCTGGTGGTGGCGTACTTCCTCCAGATCGAGAACCCCGTCGTCTGGATCGTGTTCTACGCCATCGCGATGTTCGCCGTGCAGGTGTTCAACTTCCTGATCTGGGCGTTCATCACCGACGTCATCGACTTCCAGGAGGTCCGCACCGGGACCCGTGACGACGGCACCGTCTACGCAATCTACTCCTGGGCCCGCAAGGTGGGCCAGGCGCTGGCCGGCGGCCTGATCGGTGTGGCCCTGGGCATGATCGGGTTCGACGCCGTGGCCGCTGCCGCCGGCGAGGCCCAGACCGAGGCCGTCCAGGGTGGCATCTACATGCTCGCCAACCTGGTCCCCGGCATCGGCTGCATCCTCGTCGCCGTCGCGCTGCTCTTCCTCTACCCGCTGAAGAAGAAGCAGGTCGCCGAGAACGTCAGGATCCTCGCCGACCGTCGTGCCGAGTCGGCGGAGGCCACCTCCGCCGAGTGACCACAACCAGCTGAACCGCGAGGGCCGCACCGGTTACGGTGCGGCCCTCGTCGTCCGCGCTCCCCGTCGGTCGAGCCGCCCGCAGCTCGCTTCGCGAGCAGGGCGCGTCGAACCACGCCTCAACCGGCGGGCCGTGAGACCTGGCGCACCATCGCCTCGGCGAGCAGCCAGAGCTCGTCGTGCATCTCGGTGGGCAGCTTGCTCCCGAGGGACCGCAGCCACCGACGCACGCGGGGCAACTCGTCGGCCCACTCGCTGGGGGAGTAGCCGATGACGGCGGCGAGGTCGTCGGCGGGCAGGTCCAGGCCGGTGACGTCGAGGTCCTCGGGCAGTGGGAGCTGACCGGCGGGGGAGTCGACGGCGCCGACCCGGCCCTCGATCCGCTCGGTGATCCACTTCAGCACGCGGGAGTTCTCGCCGAACCCGGGCCACATGAAGTGCCCGTCGTGGTCCCGCCGGAACCAGTTGACGTAGAAGATCTTGGGCAGCTTGTCCGGGGTGGTGGCGTTGCCGACGTCGATCCAGTGCTGCAGGTAGTCGGCCACGTGGTAGCCGATGAACGGCAGCATCGCCATGGGGTCGCGACGCAGCACGCCGACCGATCCGGTGGAGGCGGCCGTCGTCTCCGACGAGCAGGCGGCCCCCAAGAACACGCCGTGCGCCCAACTGCGCGACTGCGCGACGAGGGGGATGGTGTTCTCCCGCCTGCCGCCGAAGATGATGGCGTCGATGGGGACGCCGCGGGGGTCGTCGTAGTCCGGGGCCAGGATCGGCACCTGGCGGATGGGGGTGCAGAACCGGCTGTTGGGGTGGGCGGCCTTCTCGCTGGGGCGGCCACCATCCGGGCCCTTCGGCGTCCAGGGGCGTCCCTTCCAGTCGGTCAGCCGCTCGGGCACCTCGTCGGTCATGCCCTCCCACCAGACGTCGCCGTCGGGGGTGAGGGCGACGTTGGTGAACACGGAGTTGCCGGCCTCGACGGCCCGCATCGCGTTGGGGTTGGTGCTCTCGCCGGTGCCCGGTGCGACGCCGAACAGGCCCGTCTCCGGGTTCACGGCCCACAGCCTGCCGTCGTCGCCGGGGCGCAACCAGGCGATGTCGTCGCCCAGGGTCTCGGCCTTCCAGCCGGGGATGGTGGGGGTGATCATGGCGAGGTTGGTCTTGCCGCAGGCCGAGGGGAACGCGGCGCACACGTGGAACACGCGGCCCGCGGGGTTGGTCAGCCGCAGGATCAGCATGTGCTCGGCCAGCCAGCCCTCGTCGCGCGCCATCGCGGACGCGATCCGCAGTGCGTAGCACTTCTTGCCCAGCAACGAGTTGCCGCCGTAGCCGGACCCGAAGCTCCAGATGGCGCGCTCCTCGGGGAAGTGGGCGATCCACTTCTCGTCGTTGCACGGCCACGGCACGTCGACGACGCCCTCGGTCAGCGGCATCCCCACCGAGTGCAGCGCGGGCACGAACGGGGCGCGGTTGGCCTCAATCGCCTCGAGCGCCTCGGCCCCCATCCGCGTCATGATCCGCATGGAAAGGGCCACGTAGGCGGAGTCGGTGATCTCCACCCCGAACTTGGGGTCCTCCGCGTCGATGTGTCCCATGCAGAACGGCACCACGTACATGGTGCGGCCCTGCATGCAGCCGTCGAAGCGGTCACGCAGGATGGACTTCATCTGCGCCGGGGCCATCCAGTTGTTCGTGGGTCCGCAGTCGTCCTCGGCCACCGAGCAGATGAAGGTGCGGTCCTCCACGCGGGCCACGTCGTCGGGGTCGGTGCGGGCATACAGCGAATTGGGTCTGCGTTCCTGGTCCAGGCGGACCACGGTGCCGGCCGCCACCAGCACGTCGACGAGGTGGTCCCACTCCTCGTCGGAACCGTCGCAGTAGTGGATGGCCTCGGGTCTGGTGAGGGCCGCCACCTCGTCCACCCAGGCGACGATGCCCGGGTGCGTGGGGGCCCTGCCGCTGGCGGGCAGGTCGGTGCGGGTATGGGTCAGTCGTGCTTCGGTCACTTCCACTCCTTCGGGGCGCGACTCTGGCTTGGTGCCACCTTAGCCACGCCTCCCGCGTGCTGGACCGGGTGGGCGGACAATGGGTCTCGACGACGGGAGGCGCCATGTCCGAGGAGAAGTTCCGGGAACACTGGGACCAGCAGGCTTCGAGGTTCGACAGGATGATCGCACCCATGGAGCGCCGCTGGCTCGCGGCGGGACGGGGGTGGGTGTGCTCCCGGGCGCAGGGCAGGGTCCTGGAGGTGGCCGTCGGCACCGGCCTGAACTTCCCCCACTACCCGAGCGGCACCGAGCTCACGGGCATCGAGTGGGCGCCGGAGAGGGCCCGCAGGGCGCGTTCACGGGCCCGGGACGTCGGCCTCGACATGGAGGTGCACGTCGGTGACGCCGCCGAGTTGCCCTTCGACGACGACTCGTTCGACACGGTCGTGTGCACCCTTTCCCTGTGCTGCATCCCCGACGACGACGCCGCACTGGCAGAGGCGGCGCGCGTGCTGCGGCCGGGCGGGCGGCTGCTGTTGCTGGACCACGTCTCCTCCACGGTGGCCCCGCTGCGCTGGCTGCAGCGGCTGGTGGAGCGTTTCACCATCCCGCGCGAGGGCGAACACTTCACGCGCCGCCCCGCCGCGAAGCTGGCCGAGCACGGGTTCACGCTGGTGGAGTCACAGCGGCAGCTGTTCGGGATCCTCGAACGCCTCCACGCCACCAACACCGGGCTGGTCAGGCCCTAGACTCGGGTGGTGCCTGCGCCGGAGCGAACTACTGGTCGGCCGACGACGAGGTTCGTGGCCGTCGCACTCGTGGCTGCCGTCGTGCTCGCGCTGGCTGCCCTCGGTGCCACCAGCTCCTGGGGACCGCTGGTGGAGGTGCTCGTCGAGTCGCCCACCATGCCCCCTCCGCCACCGCTGCCGCCGGAGTCGGAACTCCCGGTGGCGCCCCCGGGCATGGAGGAGCAGTTGCCGGAGCGCCCGTGGGCCCCGGAGATCCCCGAATGGCTCGGCCGGCTCGTCGTCGCCGTCGGGATCGCACTGCTCGCAGGTGTGGTGGTGTGGTTCGTCGTGCGGGTGGCCCGCGCGGTCCGTCGTCCCGAGTTGCGCCGCGCCGCGGCACCCACCGGCAGCGCCGTCGAAGTGCCGGACATCGACGAGGAACAGGTGGCCGATTCACTGGGCCGCACCATCGCGTCGCTGCGCTCCGGGGTGGCCGTGGACGACGCCATCGTGGAGTGCTGGCACCGGCTGGAGACCATCGCGGCGGACTCCGGGATCGAGCGCGGCGCCAGCCAGACGTCGCAGGAGTTCACGGTGGACATCCTCGGCCGCACGGGCGTCGACGGCGCCGCCCTGGCAGAGCTCGTCGCGCTGTACCGCCGCGCCATGTTCTCCACCCACGTGCTCAGCAACGCGGACCGGGAACGCGCCATCGACTGCCTGGGACGACTCGCCGGCCAACTCGGGGCGGGGGTGGACGATGCGCGCTGACTCCCCGTGGCGCGGTCTGGCCTGGCGGCTGGGCGCGGGTGCCGGAGCGGCCGTCCTGGTGGTGGTGATCGGCCGCCTGGTGGGCCTCGGCTTCGAGCCGGTGGCGACGGTGCTACTCGGCCTGCTGCTGGCCGCCGGCACCTGGTTCCTGGCCGACCAGTCCGAGCCACCCGCGAGGCCGGGCTGGGAGCGGCCGCAGCCGCCCCAACGCGCGGCCGCGTTCCTGGCCGACACCCGCACCCGCCGCCTCGCCACCGTGCTCGGCCGCGCCCAGCCCGGTGCCGAGTTCGAGACCGCCACCGTCGCCCGCACTCTCAACGAGATCGTGGAACACCGGCTCGCCGGATCCGTCGACGGGGCCGCCGACCGCCTCAGTCCCGAACTCTCCGCCTACCTGCGCGACGCCCGCGACGGCCGCCCCCGCCCCCTGACCCGACGTGCCCTGCACACCCATCTCAAGGAGATCGACGCACTGTGACCACGCAACCCCTCACCACCGCCGAAGCCAGCGCCATCACGAGCCGCGTGCTCGACGCCGTCGACGGCGCCCTCGTCGGCAAGCGGGACCAGATGGCGCTCGTCCTGGCGGGCGTCCTCGCCGGCGGGCACGTGCTGCTGGAGGACATGCCGGGGCTCGGCAAGACCCTCGCCGCTCGTTCGCTGGCGCAGGCGCTCGGGCTGGAGTTCACCCGCGCCCAGTTCACCCCTGACCTGCTGCCGGCAGACCTCACCGGCTCCTTCATCTACGAGCAGAGGACGGCTGAGTTCGCCTTCCGCGAGGGACCGGTGTTCACCGGCCTGCTGCTCGCCGACGAGATCAACCGCACCCCGCCCAAGACGCAGTCCGCGCTGCTCGAGGCGATGCAGGAGCACCAGGTAACCGTCGAGGGCAGCACCTTCGCCCTGCCCCGCCCGTTCCACGTGCTGGCCACCGCCAACCCCATCGAGCACGAGGGCACCTACCCGCTGCCGGAGGCGCAGCTGGACCGCTTCCTGCTGCGGCTGTCCTTCGGCTACCCGAGCCCCGACGAGGAGTGGGAGGTGCTCGCCCGCCGCATCCACCGCAAGCGCGAGGACCAGAGCGTGGCCGCCGTCATCGACGCCGACGGGGTGCTCGCGCTGCAGGCCGCCGTCGAGGAGGTGCACGTGGCCGAGTCCGTCGGCCGCTACGCCATCGACGTGGTGCGTGCCACCCGCGAGCACCCGGACACCCTCGTCGGGGCGTCGCCGCGCGGCTCGCTCGCGCTGCTGGTGTGCGCGCGGGCGATGGCTCTCATCGAGGGCCGCGACTTCGTCGTGCCCGAGGACGTCAAGCGGCTCGCCGTCCCCGCGCTGGCACACAGGATCGTGATCAGGCCCGAACTGTGGCTGGGTGACGTCGCGCCCAGCGGCGTGGTGGCCGCCGTGCTGGACTCGGTGCCGGTCCCCGACGCGCCACAGGGGCGGCCCTGATGCAGTTCCACGCCACCCCGGCACTGGTGCGCTCGCAGGTGTGCGCACTGGTGCTGGGCGTGCTCGCGCTGCTGTTCGGACGCCCGGACCTGCTGGTGCTGGCCGTCCCGTTCCTGGTGCACGTCGGCTGGGCGCTGCTCGCCCGGCCCCGCGACGGAGCGGAGCCCAGCGCGAGGCCGCGCCACGTCGTCGTCCCTGAGGGTGACTCGGTCCGGGTTTCGGTGGGGACCGCGCCCGGCCTGCTGGCCGCGGTGCAGTGGCCGCAACTGGAGTCCGCGGACTGGGACCCCGCCACCGGCACCCTCCTGGACGCGCCGGGCGACGGTGTGCTCGCGTTCGGCTTCGAGCCCGAACGCTGGGGCCGCTACGAGGTCCCGCCCGCCCTGGTCCAGACCACCGACCCCAGTGGGTCCTGGGCGGCCAACGCCACCACTGACGGCCTCACCGTCACGGTGCGCCCGGCGGCCGCGACGCTCGACGGCGGCAGCGGCGTCGCCCACCCGATCGGGATGGTGGGCTCCCACCGCTCCCGGGAGCGTGGCGACGGCAGCGACCTCGCGGAGGTGCGGGAGTTCCGCCCCGGTGACCGGCTGCGCCGCATCAACTGGCGCGTCACGTCGCGGCGCGGCGCGGTGCACGTCAACGCCATGCTCACCGAGCGCGACACAGACGTGCTCGTCGTCGTCGACACCCTCTACGACATCACCCCGGCAGACCGGCACGCCGCCACCAGCCTGGACCTCACGGTGCGCGCCGTCGCCGCCATCTCCCAGCACTACGTGGGCTTCGGGGACCGCGTGGCGGTGCATGACCTGGGCAGCCGGATCGGTCCCGTCCGCTCCGGGACCGGGCCCCGGCAAGCCCGGATGGTGCGCGACGTGCTGGCCCGCGCCCGCCGCACCGGACGCGACTGGAGCCGTGTCCACCAGGTGCCCTCCATCACCAGCGGCACCCTGGTGTTCTTCTGTTCGCCGCTGCTGGAGCGCGAGGTGCAGGACGAACTGGTGCGGCTGCGCAGGCTCGGCGCTGAGGTGATCGGCGTGGACACCCTGCCCGACGGCATCGGCGCGTTCGAGGACATCGCCAGCTTCGACAAGGACTCCATGCTCGGCGAGGCCTGGCTGCTGCGCCGGATGCAACGCGACGACGCCCTCGCCCGGCTGCGCGCCCTCGGCATCCCCGTCACGCAGTGGCGCGGGACTGCCAGCCTGGCCGAGGTGCTGCTGTCCATGGAGGCCGCCCGGTCCGCCCCGCGCAAGGCGGTGGCGAGGTGAGGGAACTGGTCGAGACCACCGCCACGCTGGTGCACGCCGTCCGGCTCGCGGACCCGGCCCAGTGGCTGGTCCGGCTGCTGGCGCTGGGCGGGCTGCTGGGATCCGGGCTGCTGTGTGCCGCGTGGGTCGGGGGGCCGCTGGCGACGCCGTTGCTGCTGGTGATCGCGGCACTCGGGTTGTGGGCGATGGCCCGGCCGGGGTCCCCTGCGCCGCTGCTGGCCGTCGGCGTCGTGGTGGTGTGGTGGCTCTTCGGCGGCGAGCCGCAGTGGTGGCAGGGCGCCTGCCTCGCCGGGCTGCTCGCGGTGGCGCACCTGGCCTGCGCGCAGGCCGCGGCCGCGCCGTCGTACGCGGCCGTGCGGCCCAGGGCGTTGCGGCGGCTGCTCGGGTGGGGGCTGGGCTACCTCTCGGCGTGCGCGCTCGGGGTGGCGCTGGTGCTCGCCGTGGCCGCCATCCCCGCGGAGGTCATGGCCCGAGGACAGGTCTGGGTGGGACTCGGGCTGCTGGGCCTGGTGGGCACTGCCGTGGTGGTCCACGGGCTCCGTCACCGCGCCTGAGCGAGCGGGGCCGCGGTGCGGCTGAAACGTCTGATCAGTGCAAGAATGCGCTGGTCCGACCCTGTTTCCGCCGCGCGCGACTGAGCTAGACCCTGGAGTCACGATGAACCAAACCCCCACAATCACATGGGGCGAGGGCCGCCTCGTGCGAGACGGCCGCCCCTACCGGATCCTCGCGGGCGGTCTGCACTACTTCCGCGTCCACCCCGACCTGTGGGAGGACCGCCTCCGCAGGCTGCTCGCAATGGGCGCCAACACCGTCGACACCTACGTGGCGTGGAACTTCCACGAGCAGACCGAGGGCGAGTTCGACTTCGAGGGCTGGCGGGACCTAGAGCGGTTCGTCACCCTGGCCGGTGAGGTGGGGCTCGACGTCTACCTGCGCCCAAGCCCCTACATCTGCGCCGAGTGGTCCAACGGCGGCCTGCCCGCGTGGCTGACCGCCCGCACCGCGGCCGTGCGCGCCAGCGACCCGGTCTACCTGGCCGCCGTCGAGCGCTGGTACGACCAACTGATCCCTCGGATGGTGCCGCTGCAGGCGGTCAACGGGGGCCCGATCGTCGCCGTCCAGGTGGAGAACGAGTACGGCTCCTTCGGCAGCGACCGCGCCTACATGGAGCACCAGCGCGACGCCCTGCGCTCCCGCGGCATCGTGGAACTGCTCACCACCGCCGACGGCACCACCACGGACATGCAGGTCCACGGCAGCGTGGCCGGCGCCCTGCCCACGTTCACCTTCGGCACCGGCGTGGCGCTGGCCGACGAGCTGCGCCGCCCGGAGGACGCGCTGATGTGCAGCGAGCTCTGGGGTGGCTGGTTCGACCACTGGGGCGAGCAGCACCACGTCCGCTCCGCCGAGTCCATGATCGGCACCGTCGACGAACTCCTCGCGGCCGGCGGGTCGGTCAGCATCTACATGGCCCACGGCGGCACCAACTTCGGCCTGTGGGCGGGCGCCAACCACGGCGAGAAGCTGGAGCCCACCATCACCAGCTACGACTCCGACGCGCCCATCGGCGAGGGTGGCGCGCTGGGCGCCAAGTTCGAGGCCGCGCGGGCGTCGTTCGCGCCCTTCCACGACGGCGAACTGCCCGATCCGCCCGCCCCCGCCCCGATGCAGCCGGCCCAGACCGTGGCACTCACGCCCGTGGTCGGCCTGCGCGAGTTCGCCGAGTGCCTACCGAGCGTGGGGGAGACCACGCCTGCGCCGCAGACCTTCGAGCAGCTCGGCGTCTCCGAGGGCGTCGTCGTCTACCGCGCCGCCATCGACGTCCCCGAGGGCGCGAGCCTGGACCTCGACGGCCTGCACGACCGCGCCGTCGTCTTCCTCGACGGCGAGCGCATCGGCACCCTGCAGCGCGACGGCGAGACCTCGCTGCAGCTGCCCGGTGGCGCCCGCCGCGGTGAGTTGACCGTGGTCGTCGAGGAGCTCGGCCGCATCAACTACGGCCCCTTGGTCGGCGAGCACAAGGGCATCCTCGGTGGCATCCGCGTCAACAACCGCCGCCTCGTCCACGGCTGGAGCCACCAGGCACTGTTCCCGACCGCCCCCGGCACCTACGACGGCCTCGCCGTCCCGGCCACCGGCACGCCCGGCACCGACGGCGTCGCCCGCGCCACCGTTCAGGTGGAGACCCCCGCCGACGCGTGGCTGGCCCTGCCCGGCAGCGGCAAGGGCATGGTGTGGCTGAACGGCTTCCTGCTGGGCCGCTACTGGAAGGTCGGCCCGCAGGAGACCCTCTACGCGCCCGCCCCCCTGTGGAAGGCCGGCGCCAACGAGATCGTGGTGCTGGAGATGGACGAGCTGGGCGCCACCGTCGAGGTCCGCGACGAGCCGAGCTTCGGCCCCACCGAGGAGTTCATCGGCTCCTGACCGGCCTCGTCGTTCGAGTAGGGCGCCCCGCCCGTGTCGAGACCGTGCCCCGTTGGTCGAGTAGGGCGCTCCGCGCCCGTGTCGAGACCGTCGTTCTCCGAAGCAGCCGCTCGAACCCAGTCTCCCTGAGGTGCGAGCGGCAGCGAGCCTCGAAGGGCAGCCGCTGGTTCAACGCTGCGCTTGCTTGTCGATGCTGCCGCTGCGTGTCGGTGCTGCCCTTACAGGGGCAGCATCCACGACAGCGGCAGCACTCACGACAAGGGCAGCCTTCAGCCCCTGCCGCCCGGCTCCTGCGAGGCGCGGTAGTCCCGGGGCGTCAGGCCCAGCACCCGGCGGAAGTCGGATGTGAGGTGGGCGTGGTCGGAGTAGCCGAGTTCGGCGGCGACGTCGGCGATGGTTACGGCCGGGTCCTCCCGGAGGAGCTGGGCGGCCTCCTGCAGACGGAAGCGGCGGATCATCGCGAGGGGTGGGACGCCGATGAACCGGTCGGCGAGCCGCTGGACGCTGCGCACAGACAGGTGCAGCCGCTCGGCAAGCTGCTCCACACGCACGACGTCGCGGTGGTTGCGGACGGTCTCCTCGAGCCGGTTCGCGGCCAGGGCCGACTCGTCGGGCTCCCCGGCACGCTCGCCGAGCCACGACACGTAGGCGGCGACGGTGTCGTCCCGGGCGACGTCGTGGTCCGGCCCGGTCATGGCCGCTGCCAATGCGGCGTGGAGGTCGGGGGCCTCGAACTGCGTTTCTGAGTCCGTGAGTTCCGACGGCGTGATCCCGAGCGCGGCCACCCCGGCCGGGCGCAGCAGCGCACCGACGGCCCAGCCGGTGCCGGTCAGGTCCCGGTGCGAGATCCGGGTGGTTGGCCCGGACACCGTCACCTGCCCCGGTTCCACCGTCAGGTTGGAGGCTGGGAAGGTGAGGACCTCCTGCCGGGAGGTGCGGCCGGGAGCGAGCTGCCAGCGGGGGATCCAGAACCACTGCACCAGCTCGGCCACCGCCTTCGGGGCCGGGATGCGATGGAAGCTCGGCAGCCGCGTCGGGTACAGGATGCCGCGGGCATCTGGCTGCACGTCCATCGGTAACCTCCGGTTGTCGCGAATCTCCAAGCCGGACCAAGTCTGGCGGAAATAGCGTTGCACGCATGACCGACACAACGAATGCACGTCCCGGCGTCACCGGGGAACACACCACCGCCGGCATCCCGCACGGCTCCACCAGCCTCACCCCGTTCCTGGCCGTACCGCGGGCCAGGGACGCCATCGAGTTCTACCGCGACGTCTTCGGCGCCCGCGTCGTCGACGTCACGGAGATGGGCGGCATGGTGGTCCACGCCGTCCTCGACTTCGGCAAGGGGCAGCTCCAGCTCGGCGAACCCAACCCGGACTTCGGCCTCGTGCCCATGCCGGACGGCGACGATGACTGCTACTCCATGGGTGTCTACCTCGCCGACGTCGACGCCACCCTCGCCCGCGCCGTCGAGGCCGGCGCGACGGTGCGTGAGCCCGTCTCCGACTTCGTCTCCGGCGACCGGTTCGCCTCCATCCGGGACCCGTTCGGCGTCCGCTGGTCGCTGATGTCGCGCGTCGAGGACCTCTCCGAGGCGGAGAGCGCCCGGCGCGTGGCGGACTGGGCCGCCTCGCAGGGCTGAGGCTCCTCAGCGCCCCGCCGGAACAGTTGCCCTGAGGTGGTCGCCCCGCGACCGTCTCGAAGGGTGCATACCTCAGCGCGTCGCCTCAGCCCAACACCGCACGCAGCTGTTCGACCGCCCAGTCCAGGTCCTCGGCGCTGATGGTCAGCGGCGGCGCGATCCGGATGGTCTGCCCGTGGGTGTCCTTCACCAGGACACCGCGCTCCAACAGTCGCATGGCGACGTCGCGCCCGGTGCCGAGCGAGGGTTCGACGTCGACGCCGGCCCAGAGCCCGGCCCGCCGCACTTCGGTGACACCACGGCCCACGAGGCCGGCCAACAGCTCCCCGAGGTGCTCACCCATGATGGTGGCGCGCTGCTGGAACTCGCCGGTGCGCAACAACTCCACCACGCGCAGGCCGACCGCCGCGGCGAGGGGATTCCCGCCGAAGGTGGAACCGTGCTCGCCGGGACGGAACACGCCCATCACGTCCCGCTCGCCGACAACCGCTGAGACTGGCACGATCCCGCCGCCCAGCGCCTTGCCCAGCAGGTAGAGATCGGGCACCACACCTTCCCGCTCGCACGCGAACGTCGTGCCGGTGCGGCCCAGCCCGGACTGGATCTCGTCGGCGACGAACAGCACGCCCTCCCGCGTGCACAGCTCGCGGACATCCCGCAGGTAGCCGTCGGGCGGGATGATGACGCCTGCCTCGCCCTGGATGGGTTCCAGCAGCACGGCGGCGGTGTCTTCGTCGACGGCCGCCTCGATCGCCGACGCGTCCCCGAACGGCACCGTCGTGAAGCCCGGCGTGAACGGCCCGAACCCGTCCCGGGCCAGCGGGTCGTCGCTGAAGCCGACGATTGTGGTGGTGCGGCCGTGGAAGTTGCCCTCCGCGACGACGATGTTCGCCTTCCCGTCCGGCACCCCCTTCACCCGGTACGCCCACGCGCGGGCGGTCTTGATGCCGGTCTCGACGGCTTCGGCGCCTGTGTTCATCGGCAGCACCATCTCCTTGCCGCACAGCTCGGCCAGCGCTACGGCGAACCTGCCGAGCACGTCGGTGTGGAAGGCACGGCTGGTCAGGGTGACGCGCTCCAGTTGGCTGACGGCGGCCCGGACGAGTTCCGGGTGTCGGTGCCCGAAGTTCAGCGCCGAGTACGCAGACAGGAGGTCGAGGTACTGCCGTCCCTCGACGTCGGTGACCCATGCCCCGCTGGCACTCGCGACGACAACGGGCAGCGGGTTGTAGTTGTGGGCGACGTGTTCGCGTTCGTCTGAGATGATGCGTGCCGAATCAGTGCCCAGGCCGGTGGCGGTCATGACTTCCCTCCTCGCAGTTCCAGGGTGCAGCACTTGATGCCGCCGCCGCCGAGCAGCAGTTCGGACAGGTCCACGGCCACCGGTTGGTAGCCGCGTTCGCGCAGCATGGCGGCGAAGACCGTCGCCCGCGGCGGCAGGACGACGAAGCGACCGTCGCTGACCGCGTTCAGCCCGAGCACCGTCCGGGCGGTCTCCGGGACGACGATCGCATCCGGGTAGCGCTCGGCGAGCACGGCCCGGCTGCGGCGGTCGAACGCCGCCGGCAGGTAGGCGATGTTGGCGCGCTCCACGCCGCCCGGTCCCTCCACCGGATCCAGCACGCACACCGCCGTGTCCAGGTGGTAGAGCCTGGGGTCCACCAGCCGCAGTGACACGACCTCGCGGCCGAAGACCGCGGCCACCTCGGAGTGGCTGGCGGGGTCCGAGCGGAACCCGTGGCCGGCAAGGATCGTCGGCCCGACGAGCAGAAGGTCGCCCTCGCCCTCCTGGGCGGCCACCGAGCCGCGCACCTCGAAGCCGTGGCCGGCGAACCAGTCCAGGTACGGGCGCTCCTCGCCGCGGCGCTGGCTGACGGCGAAGCGTGCGCCCAGCGCCACGCCGTCGACGGTGAACCCGCCGTTGGCCGCGTAGACCATGTCGTGCAGCCCGGGGACCGGCTCGATGAGCTCGACGTCGTGGCCGAGCGTGACGTAGGTCTGGTGGAGCGCTCCCCACTGTCGAAGTGCCCTGGCCCGGTCGACCGGCACGGCCCGGTCCATCCACGGGTTGATCTCGTAGCTGACGGTGAAGTTGGCGGGGCGGCACATGAGGTAGCGCCGGTGTTGCTGCACGCGTGTGCCGGCCGCGGACGACGCTGGCGGCAGAACGGTGGTGCGGGGGACTGTCATCTCTCTCCTCACTGCGGTGTGGAAGACGGACTCTGTCCATGGGCCCGGCGGCAGTTCGACCCGCGACCCAGGGGTCACGAGGAAGAGGCGACACGTGCACGTCTGCCTCCATTGTCCCACCCACCCGCGGCGGTGTCGCTCAGATCGGGTGGCCGACGTCATCGGAGGCGTTTGTTGACAGGCCCCGGCCCAACTGGTGCCATGGCTTGCATGTCGAGCCAACCGCGTCGTCGCGTGCGAGCCGCGGACGTCGCTGCGGCCGCGGGGGTGTCGCCGACTGCGGTCTCGTTCGTGCTGAACGGGCGGGACGGCGGCAACATCTCGGCGGAGACCAAGAAGCGCATCCTGGAGGCGGCAGCGTCGCTCGGCTACGAGCCGCACCACGTCGCCCGCTCCCTGCGCAGCCGGACCACCCACTCGATCGGCCTCGTCACCGACGCCGTGGCCTCCTCGCCGTTCGGCGGTCGGCTCGTGGCCGGTGCGGCCGAGCGGGCGGAGGCCAACGGGCACATCATGCTGGTGATGGACCTGCACTCGCGCGAGGACCGCGAGGAGTCGGCCATCCGGGAACTGGAGCGGCGCCAGGTGGACGCCATAATCTACGCGAGCATGGGGTTCCGCATCCTGGACGACCTGCCGGCCACCCACCTGCCGCTCGTGCTGGCCGACTGCACGGCCGAGCGCGACGACGAGCTCAGCGTCTACCCCGACGACGCCCAGGGCGCGGCGGTGGCGCTCGATCACCTCGCGGACCTGGGGCACCGTCGCGTGACCATGCTCACCGGCTACTGGGCCCCCGACGCCGGCCTCGAGGATCCGGGCAATGTGTCCGGGCCGATCCGGCTCGAGTCCTTCCTGGCCGCCGCCGAGCGGCGGGGCGTGGCGGCCGGGGTGGTGGAGACCGGTTGGGCGATCGACGACGGCTACCGCGCCGCGATCGAAGCCCTGGACGTCCCGCCGGAGCAGCGGCCGACGGGGCTGTTCGCCATCACCGACCGGGCCGCGCTCGGCGCGACGCTGGCGGCCGCCCGGCTGGGACTCTCGGTTCCCGAAGACGTCTCGATCATCGGCTTCGACGACGAGGAGAAGCTGGCGGAGCGCTCGGTGCCGCCGCTGACCACCGTCGCCCTGCCGCACGCCAGGATGGGTGACGAGGCGGTCCTCCTGGCGCTGGCGGCCGCGGCCGGCGAGGAGATCGTGGCCCCGCGACGCTGCCTGCCTTGTGAACTGGTGGTCCGCGAATCGAGCGCACCGCCGCACTGACATCACCGCCCCCGCACCCCGGGTCACGAATTGGTAAAACTGCGAATCCGGGGGTTGACACCACGATCCGCAGGACGCATCCTGTGGGTACCTAAATCGAATTAGGCCCACTTCGGAACCAGCCGCCAACGGAGGCGGCCGAACTGGAAGGAACAGCAATGAAGCACACTGGACGCACACTCGCCGCCCTGGCGGCCATCTCCGCGCTCGCCGTCACCGGCTGCGCCCGCGCCGGCGAGGACACCGGCAGCGGCGACGACTCCGACGGCCCCGCGGAGATCACCTTGTGGACCCACTCCGCCGGGAACGAGGCGGAACTCGAGGTCTACAACCAGATCATCGCCGACTTCAACGCGTCGCAGGACGCCTACGAGGTGGTCTCGGAGTCGTTCCCGCAGGGCGCCTACAACGACGCCATCGTCGCGGCCGCGGCGTCGGGTGACCTGCCCTGCCTGCTCGACATGGACGGGCCGATCGTCCCGAACTGGGCGTGGGCCGGCTACATCCAGCCCCTCGGCATCTCCACCGAGATCACCGACTCACTGCTCCCGACGGCGGTCGGGATCTGGGACGACGAGATCTACTCCGCCGGCTACTGGGACGCCGCCCTGGCGATCTTCGCCAGGGAATCGGTCCTGAGCGCCAACGGCATCCGCATCCCCACCATCGACGAGCCCTGGACCAAGGACGAGTTCGACGCCGCGCTGCGCACGCTCAAGACCGCCGGCTACGAGACGCCCCTCGACATCGGCGCCGAGGACTCCGGCGAGTGGTGGCCCTACGCCTACTCGCCGATGCTGCAGAGCTTCGGCGGTGACCTGATCGACCGCGAGTCCTACCTGAGCGCCGACGGCGCCCTCAACGGTCCCGAGGCCGTCGCCTGGGGCGAGTGGTTCCAGGGCCTGTTCGCCGACGGTCTTGCGGGCAGCAACGGCACGATCGGCAACGAGGAGTTCAACCGCGACGAGGTGGGCCTCAGCTACACCGGAGTCTGGAACGCGCTCGACTCCCTCGACGCCGTCGGAGACGACCTGCTGATCCTGCCCCCGCCGGACCTCGGTGCGGGCCCGAAGATCGGCGGCGGCTCGTGGCAGTGGGGCATCGCGTCGTCGTGCTCGGGTGCCGCGCTCGACGGGGCCCGCGCCTACCTCGAGTTCTCCTTCGCCCCGGAGTACGTGTCCGCCTTCGCGGACAAGCAGATCGTGATCCCTGCCACGGAGACCGGGACCGAGGGCAGCGAGTACTTCGGCGAGGAGGGCGTCCTGCGCCCGTTCACCGAGCTGACGCAGTTCGCGGTGCTCCGCCCCGAGACCCCCGCCTACGCGGTCATCTCCACCACGTTCCAGACGGCGGCCATGGACATCATGAACGGCGCCGACGTCAAGGAGACCCTCGACCAGGCGGTGGCCGACATCGACGCCGACATCGAGAACAACGACGGCTACGGATTCTGATTCCTCGGCCGGGGCGTTCGCGCCCCGGCCGGGCACACAGGAGGCATCATGACCACTTCGCTCAATGCCGGCCCAGCAGCCCCCGCGGTCGCGTCGGCGACGGCAGCGCCGACGCGTCGCCGTCGCGGCAAGCGGCACGGCAACTCGGTGGCCTACGCCATGGTGGCGCCGGCCGCACTGCTGCTGCTGTTGTTCCTCATCGTGCCGGTGCTGCTGGCATTCGGCCTGTCCTTCACCAACGCCCGCCTGATCTCGCCGAACCCGCCCCGGTTCGTCGGGCTGGACAACTTCATCCGGGCCTTCGTCGGTGACCCGACCTTCATCCGCTCCCTGCTGAACACCTTCCTGTTCGCGGTCGTGGTCGTACCCGTGCAGGCGGGGCTCGGCCTGGTGATGGCCATCCTGGTCAACCAGAAGCTCCGCGGCACCACCTTCTTCCGGATCGTCTACTTCATCCCCGTGGTGACCTCGATCGTCGTGGTCTCCATCCTGTGGCGCTTCATGTACCAGCCGGACGGCATCATCAACTCGTTCATCGACACGATCACCTTCGGCGCCTGGGACGGCATCGCCTGGCTCAACAATCCGTCGACGGCGCTGCCGGCCATCATCGTCCTGTCCATCTGGCAGGCGGTGGGCTTCCACATGATCATCTGGCTGTCCGGCCTGCAGACCATTCCCGAGGAGCTCTACGAGGCCGCCCGGATGGACGGTGCCAGCGCCTGGGAACAGTTCAAGAACGTCACCTGGCCCGGCCTGAGGCCCACGATGGTGTTCATCCTCGTGACCATCACCATCGCCGCGCTCGGTCTGTTCGTGCAGATCGACGTGATGACCCAGGGCGGCCCCGTGGACTCCACCACGACGCTGGTGTTCCATGCCGTGCGGCGCGGGTACCGCGAGCAGCAGACCGGATACGGGGCCGCGATCTCGCTCATCTTCTTCGTGCTGGTCCTGATCATCGCCATGGTCCAGCGCTACCTCACAAGGGACAAGGACTGACATGACCGACTCAACCATCTCCATGGCGCGGTCCAGGCGGCGCCGCAAGCTGCTGCTCTACATCCCGATGATCCTGCTCGCGCTGGTGTTCGTCTTCCCGCTGGTGTTCATGGTGGTCTCGAGCCTGAAGCCGGACGCGCAGATCCTCGCCGACGTCGACTCCATCAACGCGTTCCTGCCCGTCGGCGACATCTCGCTCGACAACTACGCCGATGTGTTCGAGCGGGTTCCGTTCGCCCGATTCCTGCTGAACTCCGTGGTGGTCACGGTGCTGATCGTCGGCCTCGGCCTGGTGGTCAACTCGCTGGCAGGCTTCGCCCTGTCCCGGATGTCCTGGAACGGGCGCAAGCTCCTGCTCACCGTGATCATCGCCACCCTGATCGTCCCGTTCGAGACGATCGCCGTGCCGATGGTCTACTGGGTCAGCCTGCTGCCCACCCTCGTGATCGAGGACGGGATGGTGAAGTACGACATCGGGTGGCTCAACACCTACGAGGTGATGATCATCCCGTTCATCGCCAACGCGTTCTCCATCTTCTTGTTCACGCAGTACTTCTCCACCATCCCAACCTCCATCGACGAGGCCGCCCGCATCGACGGCGCCGGCTGGTTCTCGATCTACGCCCGGATCATCGCACCACTTTCGGGCCCGGCGTTCGCCACCGTCGCGATCCTCACGTTCCTGCCCGCCTGGAACGCCTACCTGTGGCCCTTGATGGTGGTGCAGCAGGAGTCGCTGCGCCCCGTGATGGTGGGCATGCAGTACTTCTTCCAGCTCAACACTGCCTGGGGTGAGGTCATGGCCTACACCTCGCTGATCACACTGCCAGTTCTGCTGATGTTCCTCGTGTTCCAGCGAGCGTTCGTCAGCTCCATCGCCGCCAGCGGCGTGAAGGGATAGACATGCTGAGACTTCCTGACCACTGGGTCTGGGACAGCTGGCCTGCAAGGGCCGACGACGGGAGCCACCACCTGTTCTTCCTACGGGCCTCCCGGGCCCTGCTCGACCCCGACAGGCGACACCTGCGCGCCTCCATCGGTCACGCCCGCTCCACCGACCTGACGCACTGGGAACTCCTGCCCGACGCGCTGGTGGCCGCCGACTCACCGGCCTGGGACGACCGGGCCACCTGGACCGGCTCCGTCGTCCGCGCCGACGACGGCACCTGGCGACTGTTCTACACCGGCGTCTCCCGCGCCGAGGACGGCCTGGTCCAGCGCGTCGGCGTGGCCCACTCCGAGGACATGGTGACCTGGCACCGTCGCCCCGAGTCCCAGGTGGTCGAGGCCGATCCTCGCTGGTACGAGAAGCTCGCCAGCGGCGACTGGTTCGACGAGGCGTGGCGCGACCCGTGGGTGTTCCGCGGCGAGGACGGGCAGTGGCACATGCTCCTCACAGCCCGTGCCGCGGTCGGCGACCCGGCCACCCGGTCGGTGATCGGGCACGCCACCAGCCCCGACTTGGAGCGCTGGGAGGTGCAGCCGCCGCTGTCCGAGCCCGCGGGCTGGGGGCAGATGGAGGTGCCGCAGACCGTCGTGGTGGACGGCCAACCGTTCCTGCTGTTCTGCTGCTGGGACTCCCACCAGGGCGAGCAGCGGCAGCAGCAGGCCACGGGCGGGATGTGGTTCGCGCCCGGGGACTCGCTGCTGGGGCCGTGGGACTTCTCCGCCGCGGGCACCTTCGACCACCCCAGCCTGTACGCGGCGCGGCTGGTGGAGGCGACGCCTGGTCAGTGGGCGCTGGTCGGGTTCTCCGACAGGGTTGACGGCGAGTTCCAGGGCGAGATCCTGGACCCGCTGCCCGTGGTCCGGGTGGGCCGACGGCTGCAGCTCGTGCAGGATCCGCCCGGCCCGGCCTGAGACGGAAATGAAGCGAGCCCCCGACCTGCGCGCGCAGGTCGGGGGCTCTGTCCTGTCCCTTGCGGGACCGGTCGGTGGTGGTCAGGCCTTCTCGTCGGCCCCCTCACCGGTGTAGGCCATGGCGGTCTCGAAGTCGTAGGCGGACTCCTGGTGCTCCGCGACGTCGATGCCGCCGACCTCGTCGTCCGCCGGGATGCGGAAGCCCATCGTCTTGTGGATCGCGAAGGCGATGACGGCGGTCACGAGGACGGTGTAGACCGTTGTGACGAGGACTGCCATCAGTTGCGCGCCCATCAGGGCCGCGCCGCCGCCGAGGAGGAGGCCGCCGCGGCCGTCGTCCTGCGGCAGTGCCAGCAGGCCGATCGCGACGGTGCCCCACAGGCCGGCGACGAAGTGGAGGCCCACGACGTCCAGCGAGTCGTCGATGCCGAGGCGGAACTTCACGGTCACGGCGAAGCAGCAGATCACGCCGGCGACGAGTCCGATTGCGAGCGCGCCGAGCGGGCTGACGAAGGCGCAGGCGGGGGTGATGGCGACCAGGCCCGCGACGATGCCGGAGGCGCCGCCGACGGAGGTCATTCGACCGTCACGGAGTTGCTCGGTGATCAGCCAGCCCACCATCGCGGCACCCGGGGCGACGAGGGTGTTGACCCAGATCAGGCCAGCCTCGGCCACGGAACCTGCGGCGCCGCCGTTGAAGCCGAACCAGCCGAACCAGAGGATGGCGGCACCGAGCATCACGAAGGGGATGCTGTGGGGCTTGTGCAGGCTGGGGGAGAAGCCGGAGCGCTTGCCGATGACCAGCGCCAGCACCAGGGCTGCCAGGCCGGCGGCCATGTGGACGACCAGGCCGCCCGCGAAGTCGAGGGCCTCGCCCACGATGGAGCCGATGGCGCCGTCGGCGCCGAGCAGGCCGCCACCCCACACCATGTACGCGAGCGGTGCGTAGACCAGCGTCACCCACAGCGGCACGAAGACCAGCCAGGCCTTGAAGCGTGCGCGGTCGGCGACGGCACCCGAGATCAGTGCCACCGTGATGATCGCGAACGTCGCCGCGAACCCGACGCCGACGAGGTCCTCACCGCTGAGGCCCACCAGGCCGAACGCGGTGATCGGGTCGGCGAAGATGCCGGCGATGCTGGTGCCCCCACCGCTCATCGAGTAGCCCCACAGCAGCCACACGACGGCGACCACGCCCATGGCGCCGAAGCTCATCATCATCATGTTGATGGCCGATCGTGCTCTTGACAGGCCGCCGTAGAAGAACGCCAGACCCGGCGTCATCAGCAACACCAACGCGGCCGAGACCATCACCCATATCGGTGAGGCCAATTCCCAAACTTCCGTCTCCATGCCGGGACCCTTCTGCTTCTGTTTGATCCGCTCTGCGCGGTTGATGGGTCCACTCCATCGTGACGGCGTTACCAGCAGGCTCCCGACCGGTTGCATGGTTGTGACGCGGTGTTACGGTTTTGAAACGCCCCGGGTCTGGTGGAGGCTCTCAAACCAGTCAAGGATGAGAGTTATGGCGAGTCCGAGAACCGCCCCGGCTGACCCCGCCGCGACCGGAGTCAGTCGCGGATGATCATCGCAAGGCCGCCGAACGCCGGCAGCTCCACGTTGAAGCCGCCAAGATCGTCCACCACGCCCACCTTGCGGCGCGTGCTGAGGTCGAACACCCGACCCGACGGCAGCAGCTCGGACTGGATGCGGGCCTCCAGCTTCTCCTGCCCGAAGTTGAGGGCGGTGATCTGGGTGGCGCCGATCTCCAGTTCGTTGACCATCACCAGCAGCGACTTGTGGCCCACCTCGGGCACGTCGACGAGGGTGCCGGTGTCCAGGCCGTTGCGCTTGCGGACCTTCAGGATCCCGGACAGGCGCGACGCGAACGACGACTCGCGCTTCAACTGCTCGGGCACCGGCCCGTACAGCGCCCGAGCCCGCGGCATCCCGGCCGCGGACCGCTTCGCGTCGGGGGAGTCACCCAGCAGGTCGTAGGCGCCGCGGTGGAGCCAGCGGGTGTCGCCGGATGAGATCAGAGACTTCACCTCGGAGCGGTCCAGCGGCAGCGCGCCGACGAGGTCCCAGCCGGACAGCGCGAACACGCCCGGCTGCCACGCGTTGTACATGCACAGCAGCAGGTGGGCGTTCGCGATCCGGCGGGCGTCGGAGTCGCCGATGTCCTCCAGGTCGGTGAAGCCGAGGGTGGCGGCGACGATGGAGGCCGTCGTCGAGGCGATCCCGTTCTGCGTGAACACCGAGTTGTAGGGTGCGGCGTCGCCAGTGAGACGGTCGCGCATGGTCTGGCGGATGTGCTCGGCCAGGTCCGTGCCGGTCATCTCCTCGCCGCCGAAGGTGTAGACGTCGTCACGGTGGGCGGCGGCGAAGTGCACGAGCTCGTAGGTGAGCTCGTCGTGGTTCTGCAGGGCATGGACGAGGGAGGCCTGGTCGACGCCGGCCTCAAGGGCCTCGCGGAGCACCAGCCGCAGGAACTCGGTGTCGCCGGTGGAGACGGCCACCTGGGCGGCGGGGCGGGTGATGAAGTCGTAGGAGAGGTCGGGGCCGACGGCGCCGGTGCGCTGGATGTCGTCGATGCCGAGGTTCAGCTCCTGGAACGTGAACCCGCCCACCTTGCGCACCAGGGATCCGATCAGCTGGTTGGCCGCCAGCGAGAGGGGGTGGCCCTCGGACCAGGCGGGGGACTGGTCGAAGGTGCGCTCGACGCCGAGGAAGCCGTTGGCGTCGAGCCGCAGGCCGCCGGAGCCGAGGTCCAGCAGCGAGTGCAGGGCGTCGCCCATCACCAGCCGCATGCCGGCGCAGGTTGGGTCCAGCCAGTTGATGGTGGGCTGGCCCTCCTTGAAGTAGTGGAGGTACACCCAGCGGCGCAGGGTTCCCTTGTAGTCGCGGATGGGTGGGGTGACGGACCAGTTGGTCTCCTTCACGCCCGGCTCGTAGAAGATGACGCGCTGCAGGGCGCCGATGATGTAACCCTCCGCGGCGAGCGCAGCCTCCGCGTCGGGGGACAGGTTGACCGAGTCGCGGCCCAACGGAACGTCCGGCAGCAGGTGCCAGGCCTCCTCCGGGATGTCCACCATGTGGTAGATCCCGGGGTAGTCACGGTAGTTCAGTTCCGCCAGCCGGAAGTCGGCGCCCTTGCCGGTGTGGCCGGGGACGATGTCGTCGATGATGGTCCCGCCCGAGCGTGCGGCGGTCTCGCACATCTCGCGGAACTCCTCCTCGGTGCCGAACATGGGGTCCATGGCCATGGCGATCCGGTCGAAGTGGCCGTCGACGCTGGGCGTCGGGTCCCAGCCGTCCAGCCCGCCCGCGAGCTTCACCGGCCCGGTGTGGACGGCGTCGATGCCGATCGTCTTGAACGCATCCCACAACTCGGCCTCGCCCAGCGCCCCCAGGTATGACTGCCCGGGCTGGGTGATGTGCGACAGCGGGTAGGCGGTGTACCAGACCGACGCCTGAGCCAGCGCGGCGCGCGGGTCCGGGTGCGCGTAGGGGTGGGCCCACATGGTGTGCTTGCCCGCGAGCTGCCGCGCCACCTGCGACGCGTCGTGCAGCATCGACTGCTCCTCCAGCCAGTCCACGTAGGCGGTGTTCTGGCCCGACGCCTCGAACGGCGGGGTGATCGGGTTCGCGTCGGCGCTGCGACGGCGTGCGCGCGGGCGCAGCTTGGCCGGGCGGGCGGCGAAGCGCTGCTGGTCGAAGCTGATCTCGGGCAGCTCCTCCACCTCGTCGGCCTCGGCCGCGGGAAGGGACTTGTCTGCTGGCGTGCTCACCTGCCCCACGCTACCGGCAGGGGAGTCTCAACCACCGGCAGTTGAGTAGGGCCGGCGAGCAATGAGCCAGGAGACCGGGCGATGCCCAAAGCGGCTGGTGACCAGCTCCGGCGACACGCCGCGAGACGCGCACAGGTGGGTGTGACCCGAGGCGCGTCGGCGCGGCCTGTCACGGTCGCCCGGATAGCCCGGCGCCACCAAGGGCGCCACAATCACTCAGGAGCCCGACGAACGGATCACTTTTGATCACTTAGACAAGTTCGGAGAGAAACGTTGACTCCTTATCGATCACCTGCGATCATTGCAGGACATGCTCACTCAATGAGGAGGAGACCCGTGCAACGCACGCGCCCTGCATCTCTGATCACAGTCGGACTGGCCACCACCGCGCTCGTCGCATCCCTGTGGACCGCCCCCGGCATAGCATCCGCCGAACTCCCCACCGCCGTCCGGGCAGCTGCCTACCTCGGCGCCGACGAGTTGGCTGAGACTTCCCTGCCCGCCACGCTGAACGACGGCGAGGCCGACCACCCCGTCACCTGGAGCCTGGAGGCCGACGCGTTCGACTCCGCCTGGGAGACCGTGGAGGTCACCGGCACCGCCGACGGCCAGAGTGTCACCGCCCACGTGGAGGTGATCCCGCCGGCCGAGTTCCCGCTGGTGTACTTCGTCGACGCCGGCCATGGCGGTGACTCGCAGAACTTCGCGTGGTCCAACCTTGAGACCAACTCCCACGCGTTCAACGCGGTGAGCAGCCTCACCGACCTCCACAACGACAAGCCTGACCAGCGCTTCGTGGAAGGCGAGACCGACTGGGGCTTCACCTACGGCACGGGAAACCACAACTACAAGCTCACGGTCGACGGCGGTGACCCGAGCGACTCGAACCTCGACGCACTTGGCGAGTACGACAAGTACAGCCTCGGCGTGCGCACCAATGCCTCGCTGATCGGCCACAACCTTGCTCTCGAGCCGGGCACCTACACGCTCAGCACCGGCTTCCGCGAGTTCTACCCCGGCCAGTCCCGCAATCGTGGCATCGCACCCACTGTGTCCTGGACGCTCGACGGTGCGGAGCAGTCCGCCACCATGGACACCGTCGCGCTCCACACGCCTGCCAACCAGCCCGCCACCACGGTGACGGCCACCGACGTGTTCACCATCCCCGAGGGGGCAACGGAGATCTCGCTGACCTACCGCCAGGTCTCCGGCGAGGGCCCGATGTTCAGCTGGTTCGCAATTGCCGCCGGCGACGCGGAGGACGCCATCGTCGGTGAGCCCGAGCCGCCGGTGGTGGCAACCACCGCGGTGGAGATCGACGCCGCCGACATCGCCGCGGACAACGTCAACGGCCTCACGTTCAAGGGCTTCGGCGTGCTCAGCGCCAACTCCACCAGCTCCGTGCTGATGGACTACAAGGCGCAGCAGCCGGAGAAGTACGACGAGTTGCTGCAGACCCTGTTCGGTGGCGAGAACCCCATCATGAACCACGTCAAGATCGAGATGGGCAACGACCGGAACAACTCCACCGGCTCCGACCCGGCCACCATGCGCACCGCCGAGGAGGAGGCGAACGTCCTGCGCCACCCCGGCTTCCAGCTGGCCGCGGACGCCCGCAAGTACAACCCTGACCTGGTGGTCAGCATCCTGCGCTGGGTCTCCCCGGCCTGGGTCACCGGTGAGGACGACACCTACCGCTGGTACAAGAACACCATCCTTGCCGCGCACCGCGAGTACGGCTACATGGTGGACTACCTGAACCCCGGCGTGAACGAGCACAGCGCCAACCTGAACGTCACCAAGCAGTGGTATGACCGCATCCGTGACGACGAGACCGGCTACATCAGCGACGACCCGTCGCTCGCCGGGTTCCGCGAGGGCGAGGCAGAGCTGTATCGCCAGATCAAGCTGGTCATCTCCGACGAGGTGGGCACCGGCACGTTCGGTCCGGCAATGGTCAACGACGAGGACCTGCGTGACAAGGTGGATGTGGCCGCGTTCCACTACAACACCAACGACGACTCGCAGGGCAACTTCAAGCGCCTGGCCACCGAGTTCGACAAGCAGGTCTGGAACTCCGAGGCGCAGGCCACGTTCAGCAACTCCGCGTTCCGTCCCAACAACAACGTGGCGGACCCGACGACGCCGGGCACCGGAATCGGTGGCACGGGCAGCTCCCTGGAGATGGCCAACACCATCGTCAAGGGCTTCGTGAACTCCCACCGCACCCACGTCATCTACCAGCCGGCCATCGGCTCCTTCTACGAGGGCGGCCAGTACTCCTTCAAGGAACTGGTCAGCGCCCGCGACCCGTGGTCCGGTTGGCTCCACTACGACGCCGGCCTCGCTGTGCTGCAGCACTTCAGCAACTTCGCCGTCACCGGCTGGGAGAACGAGGACAACACCGCCGGCATCTGGCGGGCGATGCCCGAGGCCAGCCTCACCACGGCCACCGGCACCAACCCGATCGTCGGTCGCAACGGCGAGCCCAACTACATGACGATGGCCGCGCCCGACGCGTCGGACTTCTCCACCGTCGTCGTCAACGACTCGGAGTTCCCGCGCCGCTACGTGCTCACCCCGGTGGGCTTCGACCTCGACGCGGGCCAGGAGCTGGCCGTCTGGGAGACCCGGGCCGCCGACGAGGGCGAGGCCTTCGACGCCAACTACAAGCAGCTGGTGGACGAGGTGGCGCCCGAGGACGGCGCCTACACCGTGCTGGTGGAGCCGTTCTCCATCGTCACCGTCACCTCGCTCGACGTCACCTCCGACGCCGGCTGGACCACCGAGCTGCCCGTCGCCGGGGAGCGCACCGTCCTGGAGTCCGACGCCGACGCCGGCGTGCTGTGGGCCGACGACTTCGACTACGACGGCAAGACCGTCCCGGTCCTCGCCGACGGTGGCGGCCTCGGCACTGCCACGGAGTCCTTCATCGACTCCCGCGGCGGCGTCACCGGCTTCACCCCGCTGTACAACTGGGACCGCCAGGGATCCTTCGAGGGCTTCGAGGCAGCCGACGGCGAGTTCGTGCTGCGCCAGCAGCTGGACCAGGAGGTCACCGGCGTGCCCGGTGCCTGGAACTACTCCGACCCCATCACCGGGATCGGTGACCGCCGCTGGAGCAACTACGAGGCGAGCATCGACGTCCGTTTCGAGCGCACCGACGTCGACGGCAACTACGGCGCCCTGGGTGTCCGCGGCCGCGGCACCAGCGGTTCCGGCGGGTTGGACACCACCCCGTACGCGCTGCGCCTGAACGAGGACGGCACATGGCAGTTCCTGCGCCGGGGCGCCGTAGTCGGCAGTGGCACGGTGGCCGCCGACGGTTGGGACTCGACGCAGTGGCACCGCCTCGCGGTCCGCGCCGCCGGTCCGGAGCTCAGCGCCTCCATCGATGGTGTGGAAGTGTTCTCCTTCACCGACGACAACCCGTACCTGGCTGGCTTCGTCGACGTCGCCAGTGGGTTCCACAACACCCAGTTCGACAACCTGCTGGTGGAGCACGTCGACGGCTACCTGCCGTACTACGGCGAGCACATGGACAACATGGAGATGCACGACCTCGCCGAGGTGCCCAACGCCAAGCTGGTCTACGACGGCCAGTGGCGCCACGCCAACGGCGGCGGTATGCACGAGTTCATGCGCTCCCGCTCCAACAGCCTCGCCACCGGCGCCGGCGTCAGCTACACGTTCACCGGCTCGGGCATCGACCTGATCGGCGGCAACGGCTACGGCAGCGCCACCCTCGACGTGTACGTCGACGGTGAACTACTGGTGCGCAACGCCGCCACGCAGCCCACCGACTGGTTCCAGGCGAGCTACTCGCTGCGCGGCCTGGCGTGGGGCGAGCACACCGTCCGCTTCGAGGTGACCTCGGGCACGCTCAACCTCGACGCCGTCGGCGTCATGAGCGCACCTGCGGCTGTCGCGGCTCCGGCCGCCAGCATCGTCGCCCCGCTGGCGGCCGCCGAGGCGGTGGAGCGCACCGACGACTTCACCGACGAGGACTGGGCGCTGCTGCAGCGTCTCATCGCCGACGCCGAGGATGCCGTGGCGGATCCCGCCGCGTTCCGCCTCGACGGCGAGGGCGCACGCCAGCTCGTGGATCGCCTGCTGACGGCTTCCAACCCGAACCTGGCGCGGGTGGTTGCCGTGGAGGCACCGCATCTGGCCACGTTCGTCGGCAGTGTTCCGGAGCTTCCGGACACGCTGACCGCGACCCTGGATGACGAGTCCACCATGGAGCTGCCCATCGAGTGGGACGAGGCTTCCGCTGGTGACTTCGCCACGGCGTGGCAGGTGGTCCAGGTGACCGGTGCGCACGGACCGCTGGACGTCTCGGCGCGGGTTGAGGTGGTGCCGGAGGGCACCGTCGCCTTCGCCGACGTGCAGGGTTCCGAGGCAGGTGAGCTCGGCTACGACTCTCCCGCCTGGGCGGCCATTGACGAGGTCGTCGGCGGCCTGGTGAACGAGCTGCCGGACCAGCAGCTGGCTGACGGCCAGTCCTGGGGTCACGCTGCGCGCAACGCGTCCGGATCCTCGGACATCCAGGCCAAGGGGCTCGTGGCGGGTGCCTACGACAAGACCACGACCACCGGCATGTACACGGCCAACCAGGTGGGGGCGCTGGTGGAGTACACCTTCGACCTCGAGGCTGGCTCGTACACGATCGTCGGCGGCAGCCACTCCTGGTGGGCGGGCAATGCCCGCAGCGCTGATGTGGAGGTGCTCCACGACGGCGGGGCCATTTCGGCCGGGAACGTCACGCTGAACTCGTCCAACCCGACCGAACTGGTCAGTGAGGAGATCGAGCTGGCCGAGGCCGGCCAGGTGACGCTCCGCCTGACGGCGACCAACAGCCAGTCGCCGATGCTGTCCTGGGCGGCGGCGGTCAAGGACGCGGATGTGGGACCGACGCCGGATCCCACGGAGGAGCCCACGGAGGAGCCGACCGAGGATCCCACGGAGGATCCCACGGAGGAGCCGACGGAGGATCCGACCGAGGACCCCACGGAGGATCCCACGGAGGAGCCGACGGAGGAGCCCACCGCGGACCCGACCGAGGAGCCGAGTGAGGACCCGACTCCGGATCCCTCGCCCAACCCCACGGTCACCGTCACCAACACCCCGGCCCCGCAGCCGCGTGACATCTACACCACCCCCGGCTTCCACACCTACAACGGGCGTTCATGGCACACGCAGTGCGAACCGTACTCGCAGACCATCCGGTGCCGTACGGAGATCTGGGCCACGACGGTGACCGTGCAGGACGGCCGGTTCGTGCAGTCGAACGGCTGGGTGTTCAACAACCTCACCTACCTGCCGTTCATGACCCGGGCGCAGTGGGCGAACAACCCGCTGGGCCACGCGGGTGAGTGGACGGCTGCGGATGGTCGGCAGTGGCGCACCGAGTGTGACACGGCCACCACCGGCCGCAACGGTTGCCGGAGCTACACGCTGACCAGCGTGGTCGTCGGTACCCAGGACTCCGCCGGCGTCTGGTCGTACCGGGTGTCGCAGGAGTGGGTGTTCAACAACCTGGTGCGGTTCCGTGTGAACTGACCCCGGGTAGAACAGCAACGAGCCGGTCCCTCAGTTGGGGTCGGCTCGTTGCCGTCGCCGAACCGTTGCCCTGGGGAGGTCGCCCGGCGACCGTCTCGATGGGCCAGCGGTTGGCCCTTGCGCAACAGTGTTGCGTTAGGGGTCGACTGCCAACCCTTCTGCAACAGTGTTGCGCTGGGGCCGCCGAATCAGGGCTCAGTCGGCGACGGCCGCCGCAGCCCCGCCACCCGGTGCCACCGACGTGCGCCGCACGTGCAGCTTCGGGCTGATCACCACGCGATGGGTGGGGCGGTCTGGGTCGCGCAGGCGTTCGGCGATCAGGCCGACGACGGCGCGGCCGATGCTGTTGCGCGGCGGCCGAACCGCGGTGAGGGCGGGGCTGAACAGGCTGGCCACCTCGTCGTCGTAGGCCACCACGGACAGGTCCTCGGGGACCCGCACACCCTGCTTCTGGCAGTGCTGCACGATGGCGATCGCCTCCCTGTCCGCATGCACCAGCAGCGCGGTGCATCCGGCGTCGAGGCACTGGCGCACCACGTCGCTGATGGGTGGGTCGAACCCGAGTGCACCGTCGCGGTTGGTGGAGACCACGGGCAGGTCCTGGTCCAGCCCGGTGGTAGCCAGCGCCTCCTGCCAGCCGCGGTGGATCTCGCCGGAGTGCGGGCTGCCCAGGCTGGTGACCAGGCCGATGCGCTCGTGGCCCATCCCGACGAGGTGGCGGACCGCGGCGCCGGCGCCGGCCACATGGTCGGTGTTGACCGCCTCGACAGGGTCCCGGCTGCCGCGCTGGAACGCCTCGCGCTCCACCAGCACGAACGGGGTGCGGCGCTCCTCCAGCCACTCGAGCAGGTCTGCGGTGGACTCGGTGGTGACGTCGGGGGCCAGGATCAGGCCGCCGACGCCGGAGTCCAGCAGGTGCGCCACCTGTGCCCGGTCATCGGTGGAGTCGTAGGAAGTGCCCCGCAGCATCAGCCGCAGGCCGCGTTCGGCCGCCTCGTCCTGGGCGCCCTGGATGATCTCGGGCCAGTAGTAGTCGAGCGAGGGCACCAGCATGCCGACGGCGAAACTCGCCTCGGGCTGCCTCACCGGGGTCTCGTCGGTGGCGCCGTCGGGCTCCTCCCGGTCCACCGCCGCGCCGCCGTGGACGCGCCGCAGCAGCCCGTCCTTGGCGAGTTGGTTGATGTCTCGACGGATGGTCACGGGCGCCACTCCGAGCATCTCGGACAGCTCTGTGACGCGCAGCATCCCGTGCAGCCGCAGCTCGGCCAGGATCTGTGAGCGTCGGCTCTCAGCCAGCTGGTTCATGAGTCCTCCTGCTCGACAGCCTCGAAGAGTAGCGAGGCCTGACCAATAATGGCGTTTTCAAGATCGATTGTGATGCGATTGACGCACGAACCCCAGACGCGCGTCAACATCTCGTCGTCCAGTTCTCGTCGTTCCAGCTCCATCGGAGCCTCGGATCGGATCCGCAGGCAGCGCGTGCCGGCGACGGGTCGGACAAGTACTTCCGTCGGGCTGGCGGCAACCACTTCGCCGGCCACGACGAGCGTGTTGGCGCTCCGCTCCGCGGACTCGCCGGAGGCCCGCCATGCGTCGCTGCACGTCACCCGGCCACTGCGGCGGTCCAGCAGCAGACGCCGTTGCCAGCGCTCGATGCCGCACTCCGGGTAGGCGCCGGCCAGATCCAGCTCGAGCCCGGCGGCGTCGTCGGCCAGCGTGACCGAGACGTCCCTGGCGGCGAATTCACTCCCGGGGGACTGCGGCCTGCCGCGCAGCACCGGCACGTTGTGCCACAGGCTCTGCATGGTCCAGATGGAGTAGCGCTGCTCGGAGAAAGTGGCGGCGGTGTAGGTGGGGCGGCCCACGTCGACCACCACGGGAACCCCGTCCAGCGCGACGACGAAGCTCCCGACGTCGTTGTGGTTGTGGTGCTCGCCGTTGTGGCCACCCTTGGCCGCGAGCGCCAGCCCGGTGCGGCTGCCCGCGCGCTGCCGCGCCACCAGCAGCTCCACCGACGGGTACCAGGCCTCGCGGGGCGACTCGGCCTCGGCCTTCGGTGCGCTCCACCACTGCTCGTCGGCCAGTTCCATGACCAGCCGGCCCAGCCGTCGGATCTCCGAGGTGGCCCGCCCGGTGCGGCGGGAGAGCGCCAGCGCGGTGGCCCGTCGGTTGCCCGCCGCTCGGGCTGCTCGGAACAGGGCGGGCCAGGCAAGGTCGGTCTCCGGGCGGGCGCTGCCGTCGGCGACGTTCACCCACCAGTGGTAACCCAGGTGCATGTCCGCGGGGAAGGAGATGGTGGCGCGCAGCGCGGGGTGGCTGACCCAGTCCGCTCCCTCCGCCAGCAGTTCGAGGGCCTCGAGGGTGCGGCAGGCGCCGTTCCACCAGTAGCCGTAGCCCTCGTCGATGGCACCGTCGGGTGGCAGTTGGTCGGCGTAGCGCTGCAGGCAGTCTCGGGCCGCGGCTACCAGAGACGCCCGACGCTCCGACCCCTCCACCAGCGCGACGGCGGCCGTGAGCACGTTGCCCGCGATCCACGGCAGCCAGTTGTGGACGTCTCCGTCCAGCCCCAGCCAGTGCCAGTCGTCGCGCTCAAGGAACGGGCGCAGCACCCGGTGCTCCACCTCGTCGCGGATCCGCTGCCGGAGGCCGGTGGAGTGGGACTCGAGCAGGGGGCCGACGAGGTGGTCGGTCCACGCCAGCTGCGCGGCCACCTCGCCCGCGCCGAGGTCCAGGAAGGGGCGGTCCGCATCCGGCAGCTCCTGCCCGCGGGCGGGGGCGTCGTCGTGCGCCGGCCAGCACCAGGAGGCCTGGCCGCAGAACGCCAGGACCCCCTCGACGGCGCGGGCCACGCCCGCCTCCTGCCCCGCACCCGCCGCCAGCACCGCGGCACTCAGCAGCCGGTGCCGCTCGGCCACCAGCGCCTCGTAGTGGCTGCGGTCGCCGGTGCGGTGGTAGCGCAGCCAGTCCTCGGGCCCGATCGGGGGATACGGCGAGGTGAGGTCGCGGCCCTCGTCCGGGAGCAGCGCCAGCCACCTGGGCTGCACCGCCCGGACCGGCAATGAGACTCCTTGCACTCCTGCTCCCTTCGGTGTGGTCAACTTTCGCACCATGCTAGACATGAACGATCAATTCTGTTTAGGATAGCGGCACATCGATGCAAATTCGATCAAAAGTGTTCGAGAAGAAGGATGACGATGACGTCACGCTCCACCTCGTGGGACCGGGCCCGGCTGGCAACGTTTGCCGACCAGCTCCTCCTCGCGGTGCGCCCCCACGCCAGCTCCGGGAAGGCACGTTTCGACCTGCCCGGGCAGCGCAGCGGGCTGGGCCCCGACGTCGACGCCCTGGAAGCCTACGCACGCACCTTCCTGCTGGCAGGGTTCCGCCTCGCCGGCGAGTCCGGCGCCGACCCGCTGGGGCTGGCCGACTGGTACGCCGAGGGCCTGGCCAGCGGCACGGACCCCAACTCTCCCGAGCGCTGGCTGCGCCTGGAGGAGCACCCGCAGGCCAAGGTGGAGGCCGCCTCCATCGCGCTGGTGCTGGACCTGACCCGCGAGTGGATCTGGGACCGGCTGGACACCTCCGTGCAGCGCAACGTCATCGGCTACCTGGCCGCCGCCGTCGGCGACGACACCTACCCGCAGATCAACTGGGTGTGGTTCCGGCTCGTGGTGCAGACATTCCTGCGCTCCGTCGACGGCCCGCACGAGCTGGCCGAGATGCGGGCGGACCTGGCCACCCATGACACCTTCGTCCGCGCCGACGGCTGGATGGCCGACGGCCCGGAGCGCGCGTTCGACCACTACAACGGCTGGGCCCTCCACCTGTACCCGACGCTGTGGGCCAGGATGCGCGGCGCCGAGGGTCTCGCTGAGTCTCGCGCCCAGCAGGACCGCGCCGCCCTGGAGCGCTTCCTCACCGACGCCGTGCGCCTGGTGGGTGCCGACGGCTCGCCCCTGCTGCAGGGCCGCAGCCTGGCCTACCGCTTCGCCGCCGCGGCACCGTTCTGGGTGGGAGCGATGGCCGAGGTGCCGTCGCTGCCGCCCGGCCAGCTGCGCCGGGCCGCCTCCCGGATCGTGGAGCACTTCGCCACCGGCGGCGTCCCCAACAGTGACGGCCTGCTGGACATCGGCTGGTTCGGCGAGTGGCCGGACCTCGCACAGGCCTACAGTGGCCCCGGCTCGCCGTACTGGGCCTCCAAGGGCCTCCTCGGGCTGGCGCTACCGGCAGGCCACCCCGTTTGGACCAGCCCCGAGGTGCCGCTGCCCGCGGAGACCGACGACGCAGTGACCGCCATCAGCGCACCGGGCTGGCTCGTGAGCTCCACCGTCGCCGACGGCGTGGTGCGCGTCATCAACCACGGCACGGACCACGCCGTGGCCGGCGCGCAGGTGGCCGACAGCCCCCTGTACGCGCGGCTGGGCTACTCCACCGCCACCGCACCGCTGCTCGATGAGTCCAGCTGGCTGGACCCCCTGGACAACTCCGTCGTCGTGCTCGACGCCGACGGCAACGCCTCGCACCGCGCCGGCATGGAACTGCTCGACGTACGGGTGGACCAAACCGACGCCGGCCCCGTCGGGGTGGCCGCCTCCGTTGCCGACGCCCACTGGGTGGCGGCCGATGAGGTCCAGTTCCACCACGGCTCCGGCTACACCGGCACCCCGGCAGCTGCGGGGCGGGTCACCGTCGTCTCGCTCGTGCGAGGCGCCCAGGAGATCAGGCTGGTGCACCTGGCCGATGCCCCCGAGCGGGCCCGCCAGCTGCGGATCGGTGGCTGGCCGCTGGCCGGCGCCGCCGCGGACCGGCTCCGCAGCGTCGTGCTCGCCCCCGATACGCCCGCCGGGGCCCACACCCACACCCGTGCCGACGCCAGCCCGCTGGGTGCGGAGGCCACCACCCCGTCGGTGGTCCTGGACCTGCCACTGCAGGGCTGGGCGTGGGCGCTCGTCGAGCTCTCGGCGGACCCCGCGGGCACCGCACCCCGGGTGGACGTCGCGGAGACGGCCACCGGAATCGAGGCGACGGTGACCTGGCCCGACGGGCAGCGCACCACCACCCGCCTCACCACAGACCAATCCCGCGCCCACCGGGCCGGGGCAGGAAACCAGCCAGACCCGGAGCCGGGTCTGCAGCTTCATGAAGGAGTATGAATGAACCGCCGAATCACCGCCGCCTCGGCAGCGCTGGCCTCGCTGGCACTTCTGGTCACCGCCTGTGGGACCGGCGAGGAGACCCCGACAGATCCCGACACCGCCGGTGGCGAGACCGCCGCCGTCGAGACCACCGACGCAACGGACCCGGGCAACGCCGGCGCACAGGGCGAACTCACCCTGGCCGGCTGGAGCCTCGACACCACGCCAGAGTTCCAGACCCTGGCCGACGGGTTCAACGCCACGAACCCCGCCTACACGGTCACCGTGAGCGAGTACCAAGCGGGTAACGACTACGACACGCAGATGATCACCGACCTCGCCGCCGGCACGGCACCCGACCTCTACATCCTGAAGAACCTCGTCAACTTCTACACCTACGCCGCCGGCGAGCAGCTCGTCGACGTCTCCGACGTCGCGGGCGGCCTGGACAACGACTCGGTCTCCTTCTACGAGCTCGACGGCGCCACCTACGCCATCCCGTACCGCCAGGACGCGTGGTTCCTCTACTACAACGTCGACCTGTTCGAGGAGGCAGGCGTGGCGCTGCCCGACGCCTCCTGGACGTGGGACGACTACGCCGCCGTCGCCACCGAACTCTCGGAGAAGCTCGAGGGCGACACCAAGGGTGCCTACACGCACAGCTGGCAGTCGGTCATCCAGGGCTTCGCGAACGCGCAGAGCGAGGGTGCCGACATCCTGACCGGTGAGTTCGACCATCTCAAGCCGTACTACGAGCGGGCGCTGCAGATGCAGGCCGACGGCGCGATGGAGGCCTACGGCACCGTCACCACCAACAGCCTCAGCTACCAGTCCCAGTTCGGCACCCAGAAGGCGGCCATGCTGCCGATGGGTTCCTGGTACATCGCCACCCTGGTGGCGCAGCAGGCCTCGGGCGAGGCCGACGACTTCGAGTGGGGCATCGTGCCGGCGCCGCAGTTCGACGAGAGCACCACCGGCCAGGACAACACCCCCGTCACCTTCGGTGACCCCACCGGCATCGGCATCAACCCCGCCATCGACGAGGCGAAGCTGGAGACCGCCAAGGCGTTCCTGGCCTACATCGCCTCCGAGGAGGGCTCCATGGCGCTGGCCGGCATCGGCATCACCCCGTCGGTGATGAGCCCCGAGGTCACGGACGTGTTCTTCGGGCTCGAGGGCATCGCCGATGACGAGCTCTCCCGCTGGACGTTCGAGAACCGCACCGTCATGCCGGAGAACACGGTCTCGGAGCACACGGCCGAGATCAACAACCTGCTGGGTGAGCTGCACTCGGCGGTCCTCAGCGAGAGCGAGGGCATCGACGCCGCCCTCGAGAACGCGGAGAATCGCGCGCAGAACGAGATCCTCAACCGCTGATCCCCCCGGCGCCGGAGGTCCCCAGCCTCCGGCGCCCACCACCTCCCCACCCACACCAGCACCGGAGAGAGGCGCATGTTGACCGCCGTCGAAGCGTCGCGCCCACCCACGCGACGAAGAGGAGCGCTGAAGCTCCGCAACACCCTGCAGGGATGGTCGTTCATCCTGCCGAACTTCATCGGTTTCGGGGTCCTGACCCTGGTTCCCGTTCTGATGCTGTTCTACTACTCGCTCACGGAGTGGAACGCCTTCGGCAAAGCCACTTTCGTCGGGCTCGAGAACTTCGCCCGGCTGCTGCGCGATTCCAGCTTCTGGACCGCGCTGTACAACACCGGCTACTACAGCATCTTCCACATCCCGCTCACGCTGGCCGCAGCCCTGGGGCTCGCGTTGCTGCTGAACACCGGCATTCGCGGCCGCGGGTTCTTCCGCACTGCGGCGTTCTTCCCCTACATCACCTCCATCGTGGCCATCGCCGTCGTCTGGAACCAGATCTTCAGCCCGCAGTACGGCCCCATCAACCAGTTCCTGAGGTTCCTCGGGGTGGCCGACCTGCCCGGCTGGACTGCATCGGCCCAGTGGTCGATGCCGGCGGTGATCATCGTCGGCGTGTGGCGGGAGATGGGCTACTACATGCTCCTGCTGCTCGCGGGACTTCAGACGATCCCGGCCCAGTTGTACGAAGCGGCCAAGGTCGACGGCGCCTCCGCCTGGGGACGTTTCCGCAACGTCACCCTCCCCGGGCTGCGGCCCACCCTGTTCTTCGTCACCGTGATGCTCACCATCGGCAGCCTCAAGGTGTTCGACCTGATCCTTGTCATGACCGGTGGCGGGCCCGGCAACTCGACGCTCGTGCTCAGCCAGTTCATCTACCGCAAGGGCTTCGAGGAGAACCAGTTCGGCTACGCGTCGTCGTCGGCCGTGGTGCTGTTCTTCATCTGCATCGCCATCACGCTGGTCCAGTACTTCTGGAACCGCAGGCAGGAGAAGTGATGACCGAGAACCTGGTCCTGCGACGCGTCGGCAAGGCGCTCGTGTACGTCCTGCTCGCGGCCGCGGCCATCGGTGTGCTGCTGCCGTTCTACTGGATGGTGATGAGCTCCATCAAGACCAACAACGAGGTCTTCACCGTCCCCATCAAGTGGTGGCCCGACGTGCCGCAGTGGCAGCACTACGTGGACATCTTCGCCAAGTCGGACATGACCACCTGGCTGAGGAACACGCTGCTGCTCTCGGTGGTGGTCACGTTCCTGCAGGTGCTCACCGGCAGCTTCGCCGCCTACGGCTTCTCCAAGGTGCGGTTCCCGGGCCGCGACGTGCTGTTCCTGGCCTACATCGGAACCATCGCCGTGCCGTGGCAGTCCTACATGATCCCGCAGTTCCGGCTGCTCTCGGACATGGGTCTGGCCAACACGTTGTGGTCCATCATCGCGCTGCAGGCCTTCGGAGCCTTCGGGGTGTTCCTGATGAAGCAGTTCTTCGAGACCATCCCCGAGGACCTCAGCGAGGCCGCCCGGCTGGACGGGCTCTCGGAGTACGGCATCTACGCCCGCATCATGATGCCGCTGTCCGTGCCCGCCATCGCCAGCCTCACGCTGCTGACGTTCGTCACCACCTGGAACGACTACCTGGGTCCGCTGATCTACCTGCGCAGCCCGGACCTGTGGACCATCCAGCTGGGTCTGCGGACGTTCGTTTCCCAGTACGACGCGGACTACGCGCTGATCATGACCGGTGCCGTGATCTCCACGCTGCCGATCGCGATCATCTTCCTGCTGGGGCAGCGCTACTTCATCGAGGGCATCGCCTCCACGGGACTGAAGGGCTGAGCCATGGCTGAGAACCACCTGTTCCTGAAGGTCTCCGGCGTCGCCTACCTGGCGCTGATGACCAACTGCCTGATGGTGCTCACCAGCCTCCCGCTGGTGGTGCTGCTCCTGGCCACCGATCCGATGCAGACGTGGCCGATGGTGGCGGCCGCCGCCGTCCTGGCGGTACCCAGCCTGCCCGCCGCGTTCAGCGTGTTCGCCGGCTACAGCGACGCCGGGGACGTGGCGGTGGTCCGCAACTACTTCGGTGCCTGGCGTCGCCACGCCCTGCGCGGCTGGCTGCTGGGCGGGGCCACCGTCGCGCTGTGCACGATCCTGGCGGTGGACATCGCGTGGGCCTTCGGGCAGCCGGTGGGCGCCGTCGCCATCCCCGTGTTCGCCATCGGGATCGTCCTGGTGGCCGGCATCGGGCTGGGCGGGTTGGTGGCGCTCACCGAGCGTCCCGAGCTGCGGCTGACCGCACTCGCCCGCGCCGCCACCTACCTGATGGCCCGCCGCTGGTACCTGACCCTGATGTCGCTGGGCGCGTTCGTGGTGCTGCTTGCCATCACCGCGCAGCGCCCCGCCGTCGGCCTCGGCGTGGTGGCCGCGCCGCTGCTCTACCTCGTGTGGGCCAACACGCGTTTCACGCTGCGCCCCATCCTCACCTGAGACCCCGAAGGGACCCAACCTGATGTCCACCATCCCCCGCGCCGGGACCAGCACCCAGCAGGCCCTCGACGCGGCTGTCGAGACAGCGCGCCGCCACCTCGTCCGGTTCGCCTTCGCCTACCCAGAGGACACCACCACCGACGGCGTGTACCCGCTGCGCCGCGAGCAGTACGGCCAGCCCGAGGGCGGCAACACCGAGTGGACCACCGGGTTCCTGCCCGGGATGCTCTGGGTGCTGGGGAAGGCCGCCGACGACGACGAACTGCGCGACGGCGCGCACCTGCACGTGCCCAGCTTCGTCGAGCGCATCACCCGCGGCATCGACGTCCAGACCCATGACCTGGGGTTCCTCTACACCCTGTCCTGCGTGACCGCCTGGCGCGAACGCGGCGACGAGGTGGCCCGCGACGCCGCGCTGCTGGCCGCCGACGAGCTGATGACCCGGTTCCTCGAATCGGCAGGCATCATCCAGGCGTGGGGTGATCTGGACGATCCCGCGCAGCAGGGTCGCACCATCATCGACAGCCTGATGAACATGCCGCTGCTGTACTGGGCCACCGAGGCCACCGGCGAGCAGCGGTTCCGCGACGCCGCCGTGCGCCACACCCGCGCGCTGCGGGAAAACATCGTGCGCGCCGACGACTCCACCCACCACACCTTCCACTGGGATCCCATCACCGGCGAGCCGCTGCGTGGCAGCACCGCCCAGGGCCACGGCGACGACTCCTGCTGGGCCCGCGGGCAGGCGTGGGGCATCTACGGCTTCACCCTCGGCTACCGTCACACCGGCGACGAGTCGCTGCTGGAGTTGGCCGGCCGGCTGGCCGAGTACTTCCTGGCGCGGTTGCCCGAGGACCGGGTGCCGTACTGGGACCTGGCCTTCACCGCCGCCGACGGGCAGGAGCGCGACTCCTCGGCCGCCGCGATCGCGGTGTGTGGTCTGCTGGAGCTGGCCGCAGCCACCGGCCGGGTGGACTACCGTCGGGCAGGGGAGGAGATCCTCACCTCGCTCGCCGACGGGTACGCCACCGACGGCACCGGGCCCGAGGACTGCCTCCTCCTGCACAGCGTTTACGACAAGAACAGCGGCAAGGGCGTCGACGAGGGCAACCTGTGGGGCGACTACTTCTACGCCGAGGCGCTGCTGCGGCAGCTGGACCCCGACTGGGTGCCGTACTGGCTCCCGGCCGAGAGAAAGGAATCCTGATGATCCTCGACCACTTCCGACTCGACGGCAAGGTGGCGCTGGTCACCGGCGCCACCCGCGGCCTGGGCCAGGCGATGGCCGTGGCGCTCGCGGAGGCCGGCGCCGACGTCGCACTCGTGGGCTCCAGCACCCGGGCCACCGAGACGGCCGAGCTGGTGGAGGCCACCGGCCGCCGGGCACTCACCCTGGTGTGCGACCTGTCGAAGGCCCCGGTTGCCGAGCTTGCCGGGCTGGTGGAGAGCACCGTAGCCGGGCTGGGTGGCCTGGACATCCTGGTGAACAATGCCGGCACCATCCGTCGCGCCCCGGCGCTGGAGCATCCGGAGAGTGACTGGGACGACGTCGTGCAGGTCAACCAGAAGGCTGTGTTCTACCTGGCGCAGGCCGCCGCGCGCGTGATGGTCGACGCCGGTGGCGGCAAGATCATCAACACCGCCTCCCTGTTGAGCCACCAGGGCGGCATCAACGTCGCCTCCTACGCCGCCTCCAAGCACGCCGTCGCCGGACTGACCAGGGCGATGTCCAACGAGTGGGCGCCGCTGGGGATCAACGTGAACGCCATCGTGCCCGGCTACTTCGCAACCGACAACACCGCCGCCCTGCGCGCCGACGACCAACGCTCGCGCGCCATCCTGGAACGCATCCCCGCCGGCCGGTGGGGCGAGGCGGCCGACCTGGCCGGCGCCGCCGTGTTCCTGGCCTCCCGCGCCGCCGCCTACGTCCACGGTGAGCTGCTCGCCGTCGACGGCGGCTGGCTCGCCCGCTGACCAACCCGAGACCACGCCAACCAGGCCCGGCACCCGGCCGGGCGGAGAACAAGGAGAAAAATCATGGAGAACCGCTACGCCTGCGCCCCCGAGCACGTCGCAGGGATGCGCACCGCCGAGCTGCGCGAGCGATTCCTCGTAGAGGACCTCTTCACCGACGGCGAGGTGAAGTTCGTCTACAGCCACCACGACCGCGTCATCCTCGCCGGCGCCGTCCCCACCGACGGTCCCCTCGAGTTGCCCACCCCGGAGGCGCTCCACACCGAGCACCTCTTCGACAACCGCGAGGCCGGCATCATCAACATCGGCGCCGACGCCGAGGTCACCGTCGACGGACAGAGCTACACCGTCGCCCACAAGGGCCTGCTCTACGTGGGGCGCGGTGCGAAGGAGGTCACCTTCGCCGCCCCCGGCCGCTTCTACCTCTACAGCGCCCCCGCGCACACCGCCTACCCCACCACACTGGTGGGCCCCGACGAGGGCAACGTCCTGGAGCTGGGGGAGCAGGAGACCTCCAACAAGCGCACCCTGCGGCAGCTGCTGTTCAACGGCGAGGTGAAGTCGTGCCAGGTGATGATGGGCGTCACCACGCTCGCGCCCGGCAGCATGTGGAACACCATGCCCGCCCACACCCACGACCGTCGTATGGAGGCCTACCTCTACTTCGACGTCGCCGACGACGCCCGCGTCATCCACCTGATGGGTGAGCCGACGGAGACGCGCCACCTCGTCGTCGCCAACGAGCAGGCGGTCATCTCGCCGAGCTGGTCCGTCCACTCGGGTGTTGGCACGAAGGCGTACTCGTTCATCTGGGCGATGGCGGGTGAGAACCAGAAGTTCGACGACATGGACCCGGCGCCGGTCACGTCGATGGAGTGACCCCTGGGTTCCACTGACCAGTCTCCCTGAGTCGTCGGAGTCGCCGTCGCCCGCGGGGGTTGGTGGTGCACTTGGCTCCGTCTCCGGTGCCGAGTGCGCCACCTTGTTAGGGTGCTGCACTTGGCTGCTGCACTTGGCTCCGTCTCCGGTGCCGAGTGCGCCACCCACCCGACGTCGTGGGCGCGCCGCCTGACTGGCCCCACTCAGGCAGTGGCCAGGAGCAGGCCGGAGTCGTTCACGTTGAGCTGGTGTCTCCGGGTGTGACGAGTCCTGATTCGTAGCTGACGATGACCAGCTGTGACCTGTCACGGGCGGAGAGTTTTGACAGGAGGCGGCTGACATAGGTGCGTGCGGTGGCAGGACTGATGTACAGGCTCGCCCCGATCTCGGCGTTCGACTCACCCATCCCCACCCGGGTGAGGACCTCGCGCTCACGCTCGGTGAGGGAGTCGAGGAGCTCCGGGCGAGTGTTGGCGCTCTGGCCTCCTGCCAGGGTGCCCAACACTTTCCGCGTGATGGCTGGCGAGAGCAGGGCATCGCCGGCAGCGACGGTGCGGATCGCGCTCCGCAACTCGCCGGGTGCGATGTCCTTGAGCAGGTACCCGGCCGATCCGGCACGGATGGCGGCCAGCACGTTCTCGTCCTCGTCGAAGGTGGTCAGCACCACCACCCGGGTACTCGTGAGGGAGTCGTCGGCCACGATTGCCCTGGTGGCGGCGATCCCGTCCAGCTGCGGCATCCGGATGTCCATGAGGACCACATCCGGCCTGTGCTCGCGGACCACGCGGACACCGTCGCGGCCGTTGTCGGCCTCGGCGACGACGTCGATGTCGCCGTCGCGCTCGGCGAGTGTGCGCAAGCCCGTTCGGACGAGCTCCTGGTCATCGACGAGCACCACACGGATCATGGCAGCCTCGCGGGGATGCTGGCTTCGACGGTGAACCCCTCGCCGGCCGATGATCGAGTCCGCAACGTGCCGCCGAGCAACCGGACCCGTTCACTCATTCCCGCCATTCCGTACCCACTGGTCGCACCAACCCCCTTCGTTTCCGCGCCGCGCCCGTTGTCGGTGACGCTGATCCGGAGCCGGCCGTCGTGGATGCCGACGGTCACCCTGGCGCACGTCGCGTCGGCGTGCCGCACGACGTTGGTGATCGACTCCTGGATGACACGGTACGCCGCGGCATCCACCGCCGTGGACAGTTCTGCTGGGGAAGCGGTGATGTCGGTGGCGACGTCGACCCCCGCACCCCGTGCGGCATCCACCAGGTCCTGCACCGAGTCGAGGGAGGCGATGCTCCGCGTCTCGTCGCGGTCCGTGCCGGAACGCAGGATGCGGACCATGCCTCGAAGCTCCTGCAGGGACCGCGTGCTGGCTGTTCGGATGCGGCTGAGGGCCTCGCTCACTGCACGCTCGTCGCGGCCCACGGCCTCCGTCCCGACACCCGCCTGGAGGGAGATGACCGAGAGCGTGTGACCGATGGTGTCGTGCAGCTCGCGGGAGATGCGTTCACGCTCGCCCCGCACACGCGACTCCGCCTCGCGTGCCCTCTGCGCATCGGTCAACCGGGCAATCTCGGCCTGCTGGGCCGCCCTGATGCGACGGGCTCGGAGGCTGTAGCCGAGCGCGATGCCGGCTGCGATGAGCGCGATGTTGGACACCGCGTCGTACCCGAGCACGTACCCGAGGTGGGGTGGGGCGTCGCGGACGCGGAAGTAGAGGGAGACGGCCAGGACGACCGCTCCGGCACCCACGGCCCAACGGGTCAGGCCGACCTCCGCGGCCGAGAACAGGGCGGCCACAACCGGCAGGGCAACGCCGATCGGCGGGAGGTCGAGGATGTAGTAGCCGAACGTGCCAAGCACGCTCAGCAGGAGAACGGGGACCGGCATTCTCCGGCGCAGGAGCAGCACGGCCCCGAACCCCGCTGCGAGGAGGTAGGCCAGGACGTTCGGGGAGGCTGCCGTCGGGACCTGCGACAGCAGGATCACGGTAACGAGCACCGCTGTGACGCCGGTCGCGAGCAGTGCGTCGACGGCCCAGGGCTTCATGAGCTCCTCCTCTCGCTCGCCTACGTTGGCGCCACCCTCCAAGGGTATGGGGCGAGGTGGCACCACACATCGTCGGCTCGGGGCGTCGAGGTGTCGCCTCCTGACGTAGTGACACTACGTCGAGAAGCGATCGACTTCGGGAGCAGGGGCCGATGCCTGGAGCGGGCCGGGGACCGTAGCGTCGAAGCCATGATCTCCCAGGACCCGTCGCCCACCGCCGCATCTGCCCGCCCCTTGAGCGCCTCGAAGCGGCGACGTCTGGGGTTGCCGCTGGTGGCGATCATCGGACTGGCGCTGCTCGAGGCGCCTCGGGTGGTCCTCCACGACCTCGGCGTCATCCACGAAGGCACCGTGGTCAACGCGCTGTTCGTCTTCCTGCCTCCGGTGGTGTGGATCGTCGTCGCGCTCGTCTCGAGGGTGCCCAACCCGTTCGTCACCATCCTGGCGATCGGTGTCTGCTACGGGGTCTTCCTGGCGTTGGGACACCAGCTGATGTGGGGCATCACGTTCGCGGACAATCCACCCCGGCTCGGCGGCAACCTCGCTGGCCTCGACCCCACGATCCAGGTAGTCGTGCTGCGCTCCTTCGCTGTCTTGTCGAGTCTCGTGACCGGCGTGATCGTGGGCGTGATCGCGGGATTCGTCGCCTGGGGCTTCAGCGCTGTCACGCGCAGTTCCGAACGGCCCCGCTGAACAGGTGGTCCGCCGTGGTGGGCCGCTCTCGCGTCGGGTCCTGTCCGACGGATGCGGGCCGGGACCGCCGTCTCGTCGAGCCGGGGGTTGGTGGTGCAGTTGGCCGCGGAGACGGTGCCAACTGCACCACCTTCTTAGGGTGCTGCACTTGGCTGCTGCACTTGGCTCGGTCTCAGGTGCCGAGTGCGCCACTCACCCGACGTCGTGGGCGCGCCGCCGGACTGCCCCACCCAAGCGGTGGCCGGGAGATCCTCGCGGGGAGCATGCGGCGAGGGGCCGGTCCTCGCGGACCGGCCCCTCGTTGTTCACCTCCCAAGCAGTACAGGGGCAGGGTGGCGCTCAAGACCGAGGGCGGGCTGTTCAGCCCCTTGGTGAGGAAGCTGACCATGGGCGGCAGGGACAGGACCAAGCTGGCCGACGGCGTCACCAAGCAAGTGGGCCTCGTGACGGCGGTACTCGAGGACATCCCTGTCCCGGTGCAGGGCATGCTCTGCTTCCTGGGCGCCGACTGGCCGTTGTTCGGAGGCTCCTTCGTCATCAACGACGTCGGGGTCGTGTGGCCCGGTCGTCTGCGCAAGCTACTCTCCGCGCCCGGGCCGCTCGCGGCGCACGAGCTCGACCAGCTCCAGATGAGGACATCCGCCGCGTTCCCGCCGGCCTGAACGGACCGATTCAAGCACGCTCCGTCGTTCATGTACTGCTCCGGCTCGGGACGGGACCGGCCACCCTGTCTCGGTCAGTGCCAGTCAGGGTTGGCTGGCTGTACTGCTGGTCGATGTGCCGCCCACAGCACGGCGAGCCACCAGAGTGAGGTCCCAAGGAGCACCAGGCAACCGATCACCGCACCCCCAATGATCAGGGTCCTGGTCAGGAAGGCCCTGAGCAGGGCTGCGGTGCCTTCATAGGCGGCGAGATCAGCGGTTGCCAAGGTGATGATGGAGCCGGCCAGCAGGCCCACGGCCGCCAGACCACCCAGCAGCAGGCAGGCACCGCGCACGGTCACGTCGGCCCTGTCGGCCAGCGCTCGGCGGTGGCGCCAGAGCAGGAACGCCAGTACCGCCAGACCCAGCACCGAGCTCCCGTACTGCAGCAGGTCAACCCACGACTGGTTCGCGACCACCGGTGTGTTGAGGGCGTCGAAGCGGACGGCGAGGAAGCCGTCGCTGCTCGCGAACGAGTCCCAGAGCAGGTGCGTCAGCGTGCCCACCAGCAGCGACACCAGCACCCAGAGCACATGAGCGGGCAGGGAACTGGTCTCGAAGCGCGGGGCTGCTGATGGCGTCGGTGCTGCCTTGCCGCCGCGCGCGACCCACTTAGCGGGCCGGGCGGCTGCCAGCACGAACACGTAGGCCAGCAGGCCCAGAGCCGCCACGCTGGGCAGACCGGCCAGAGAGTGCGACGTCGTGGCATTCGTGAACGGTTCGTACCAGGACTGCGCGCTCACGGGGATACCGGTGGCGCGCAGGAAGTACGGGATGTCCGGAGTCATGGCTCCCACCACGAGGGCGGGGCCGACGAAGGGCTTCCGCATCAGGGGAAGCACGGCCGCGGGGTGAGCGAGGGTGAAGGGCACGTCGTGACCATACTGCCCCGGCGCTGCGGCCAAGACGCACCAGGTGCCTCGTCGTCGCCGACTGGCGCGCCTACCGGCCGCTGGTGGAGTGGCTCGGGCGGAACATGGCGTGGCGGGAGCGGTGACGGTGGTTAGTGCTAGTCACGACCCTGGCACTGGCCGACGGGTGAGGACGGCTGGTTCGTCCGCACATGCCGATCTGCGGACGTTCGAAACTGCCGATTTGAGCCAACTGGCCGGAGGAATCTCACG
>NZ_BAAHBS010000002.1:0-74300 GCF_054776555.1 Tessaracoccus terricola
AATCACCCCCTGGTTCACGCCAGGGGGTGATTTTTTGTTGGTGGAGATTTCCATGTTGGACCAGCCGTCGGGTAACGTCGGCACGCTCGATGTCAGCAGCCCTGTGGGAGAATGAACGCATGTCTGAGAACTCAACACCGGAACCCGAGGACCGCCCACGCGGCGGACGCCCGGACCGTCGCTCCGACGGCCCCCGCAGTGGTGGCCGCCCGCAGTCCGGAGGACGCGCCCCCGGCTCGCGTCCCAGCCGGGATGGGTCGGGCCCGCGCGGTGGGTCCAGGGACGGCGGACCCCATAGGCCGCGCCGCGATGGTGACTCGCGCTCCGGTGACTCGCGCGGTCCGCGCCGCGATGGCGGCTCCCGCTCCGGCAGTTCCCGGGGTCCGCGCCGCGACGGTGACTCGCGTTCCGGTGGTTTCGGGGGTCCGCGCCGTGATGACGAGTCGCGCGGTGGTTCGCGGGGACCGCGACGCGAGGGTGACTCCCGCCCCAGTGGTTTCCGGGGCCCGCGCCGTGACGAAGATTCGCGTGGTGCCTCGCGGGGACCGCGCCGCGACGGCGATTCTCGCTCCGGTGGCTTCCGCGGCCCACGCCGCGACGACGACTTCCGCGCCGACTCACGGGGACCGCGCCGGGACGAAGGCTTCAGGGACAGGGACGACCGCCGCCCACCCAGGGAGGAGGAGTACGTCCCACGTCCCGGTACCGCCCGGGCCGCTGACGAGCCGGACACCCCCACGGACTTCGACTCGTCGTTGCTGCCGGCCGGCGTCCGTGCGGAGCTGAAGGGACTTCCGAAGGAACTCGCGGACATCGTCGGTGCCCACATCCTGGCAGCCGGGGAGCTGGTGGACAGTGACCCGGAACTCGCGTTCAAGCACGCCGAGGCCGCCCGTCGCCGCGCCGGGCGAATCCCGATCGTTCGTGAGGCGGCAGCGGAGACCGCATATGCAGCTGGCCATTACGACGTGGCCCTGCGCGAGTACCGGGCCATCCGCCGGATGAACGGCGGGGACGAGTTCCTGCCGGTCATGGCGGACTGCGAGCGTGCGCTCGGTCGCCCCCGGGACGCGCTGGAACTACTCGCGAGCCTCGATCCTCGGACCAAGAACATCGGCCTGCAGATCGAGTGCCTGCTCGTGGAAGCGGGCGTGCGCGACGACCTCGGGCAGCGCGGGGAGGCCATGCGCCTGCTCAAGACGGCGATCTCCCACAAGGTGGGCCCGAGGCTGGCCCAAGCGCGCCTGCGCTACGCCTACGCCGAGTTCCTCCTCGAGGAGGGGCACTCGCAGGAGGCGCGGCGTTGGTTCGAGGCCGCCGAGAAGCTGGACGGGGAGGGCGCGCTCGACGTGACGGACCGGGTCGCTGGCATCGACGGCATCGTGCTCCCCGACGACTTCGAGATCGAGCAGGACGAGCACGAGCAGCCGCAGCCACCGGCGGACGCGGTACCGGAGCCCGTGAAGCCGGACGCGGACCAGCCCGTCGACGAGGAGCCCCAGAAGTGACGGCACTCATCAAGGCCTACGACGCGGCCCTGTTCGACCTCGACGGGGTCATCTACCTGGGGCCGCACGCGATCGACGGCGTCCCCGAGGCCCTGCAGGAACTGAGGGAGTCGGGCGCACACATCGGGTTCGTCACGAACAACGCGGCCCGCACGCCGGCGGCAGTGGCCGAACACCTGGTGGAGTTGGGGATCGAGGCCGTCGAGTCTGACGTGGTCAACAGCACACAGGCGACGCTGAGGATGCTCGCCGCAGACCTGCCGGAAGGTGCCCGGATCCTGGTGGTGGGCACCGAGGCCCTGGCCTCGCAGCTCGCGGGTGCGGGATTCACCCCGGTGCACACCCTGGCCGACGAGCCCGTGGCCGTCGTCCAGGGCTACCACCCCGAGGTCGACTGGAAACTGCTGGAACTGGGGGCGATCGCCATCCAGGGCGGCGCCGCCTGGTACGCCACCAACCCCGACATGACACGGCCCACCGAACGCGGCATCCTGCCGGGCTGCGGAGCCCAGGTGGCCGTGGTCCGCGCCTGCGTCGACGTCGATCCAAAGGTGGCCGGCAAGCCGTTCCGGCCGTTGCTGGACGAGACAGTCTTGCGGCTGCGTGCGCAGCACCCGGTGTTCGTCGGCGATCGGCTGGACACCGACATTCTCGGCGCCAACACCGTGGGGATGGAGTCCCTGTTCGTGTTCACCGGTGCCCACGGCAAGACGGACCTCGCGGCCGCCGCGCCCGAGTACCGCCCCACCCACATCTCCTGGGACGTCTCCGGCCTGCTGGCCCCGGCCCGCACCGTCGAGCTGACGGAATCCGGCGCCCGGTGCGGTGACCAGCAGCTGGAGCTCGCCGACGGCAGTGCCCGCCTGGCCACGCCCGTCGGCGACCGCGAGGAACAACTCGACGCACTCTGGGCGGCACTCCAGCTCCGCTGGCAGCAGGGAACCGACATCGCCGCCGTGCTGTCCGTCCTGGACCAGCTGCGCTGAGGATAGGCTCGGGTGCCATGACTTCACCGACGCCGAGGGACGCCACACCCGCGCTCGAGCAGCGCAAGCAACTGGTTGCGGACGCGATGGACTCGCTGGACGGGGTGGCTGAGTTGACGACGCCCGAACAGCTCGCGCGCCTCGACGAGGTCCAGGGCATCCTCGCCGCGGTGCTGAACAACCAGGACGTCAACCAGTTGGGCATCCCGGGCGTCCACGGGCAGCCGTGAGGCTCGACGTCGCGCTGGTCGCCCGCGGTCTGGTGCGCTCACGCACCCAGGCCGCCCGACTGATCGGGGACGGGCAGGTGGTGGTGGACGGCCGGGTGGCGTCGAAGCCGTCCCAGCCCGTCACGGACGGGAGCGCGATCAGCGCGGAGATCGACCCCTGGGTCTCCAGGGCTGCCCACAAGCTGCTGGGGGCGCTCGAGGACTCCGGCACTCAGGTGCACGGACGGGTGATCGACGCCGGCGCCAGCACCGGAGGCTTCACCCAGGTCTCCCTCGAGCGGGGCGCCGAGCTGGTCTACGCGTTCGACGTCGGCCACGACCAACTAGCGCCCGAGCTGGGCCAAGACCCCAGGATCGTGCGACGCGACGGCTTCAACCTGCGCGATCTCACCCTCGCAGACGTCGCGGACGAACCCGTGGACCTGGTTGTGGGGGACGTGTCGTTCATCTCACTCACCCTGCTCCTCGAACCCCTGTTCGCCGTGCTCGCGCCCCACGGGAAGGCGCTGCTGCTCGTGAAGCCGCAGTTCGAGGTGGGCCGGGCAAGGCTGGGCAGCGGCGGCGTGGTCCGCGACGAGCGGCTCCGGCAGCGGGCGGTCAGCGACGTCGTGGCCGCGGCGGAGGCCCTCGGCCTACGCTGTGACTGGCGGGGGACCAGTCGACTGCCCGGCGCGGACGGCAACGTTGAGTACTTCGTCAGGTTCACTCGATAGGCTGGGGGCGTGGAGACCCGAACCGTTGCCGTACTGCAGCACCCCGAGAGGGCGGAAGCCATCTCGGCTGCCGTCGAGTTCATCGGGCAGATGCACGACGCCGGCTTCGAGGTGCTCGTGTTCCCCGAGGAGCTGGAACGGATGCGGGAACTCGTGCCCGCGGCCAGTCTCGCCCCGCTGGGTGAGGAGCCCGCGGAGCTCGCAGTCGTCTTCGGCGGCGACGGGACGATCCTGCGTGCCGCCGAGTGGGCCCATCCCCTGCGGGTCCCGCTGCTCGGGGTCAACCTCGGACACGTGGGCTTCCTCGCGGAACTGGAGACCTCAGACATCCACGTCCTGCACGAAGCGGTGATCAACCGCGACTACGAGGTGGAGGACCGCCTCGTGCTCGAGGTCACGGTCGAGAACTCCGCCGGTGAGCGGGTCTGGGACACGTTCGCCATCAATGAGGTCTCCCTGGAGAAGCGGGCCCGCGAGAAGATGCTCAACGTCATGGTCAGCATCGACGAGCGGCCGCTCTCGCGCTGGGGATGCGACGGAGTTCTCGTGTCCACGCCCACCGGTTCCACCGCGTACGGATTCTCCGCAGGGGGGCCGGTGGTGTGGCCGGACGTGCGGGCGCTGCTCGTCATCCCGATCTCCGCGCACGCCCTGTTCAACAGCCCCATGGTGCTCAGCCCGTCGTCGAAGGTCCGGATGGACCTGCCCGCAACCGACACCCCGGGCGTCCTGTGGTGCGACGGCCGCCGCAGCGCCGACGTCGAGAGTGGCGACGTCATCCAGGTCTGGGCCGACGACACGCCACTGCACCTCGCTCGGCTCGCCCAGCAACCCTTCACCACCCGACTCGTCAAGAAGTTTGCGCTGCCCGTCAACGGTTGGCGCCGCCCCCACGAGCCAGAGGCCTGATGCTCACAGAACTGCACCTGAACGGACTCGGGGTGGTCGAGGACGCCACCGTCCCGCTCGGCCCCGGACTGACTGCCCTGACCGGTGAAACCGGTGCCGGCAAGACCATGATCGTGGCCGGCCTGGGCCTGCTGCTCGGGGCCAAGGCCGACTCCGGGGTCGTGCGCCACGGCAACGAGCGCGCCGTCGTCGAGGGCCGCTGGATCGTCGGTCCCGAACTGGCCGAACAGGTGGCCGAGCTCGGCGGGGACGTCGACGACGGGGAGGAACTGGTCTGCCGTCGACAGGTCGGCGCCAACGGTCGCTCCCGGGCCGTCGTCGGTGGGGCACAGGTGCCGGTCTCGACCCTCGCGGGCACGCTCACCGAACTCGCCACCATCCACGGGCAGTCCGAACAGATCAGGCTCTCCAGCAGCGAGCGCCAACGCGAGATTCTCGATGAGTACGCCAAGCCCGTCGGGCTGGTCCAGTACCGCGCGGACCTGGCCGAGCGCAAGCAAGTGGCTGCCGAGCTGGCCCGTCTGGTGGAGGAGGAGAGCACCCGCACCCGCGAGATCGAGCTGCTGCGTTTCGGGCTGGAGGAGATCAACGCGGTGGAGCCCGTCGACGGCGAGGACCACGCCCTGGCCACCGAGGCGTTGCGCCTGCAGGACGCGGACCACCTCAAGGAACTGGCGGCCACGGCCCAGCGCGCGCTCAGCGGCGACGAGGACGATTTCGACGCGCCCAGCGCCGTGGGCCTCCTCGACGAGGCCCGCAAGTCCGCGGAGCAACTCGCGGAACGCGACGAGACCGCAGCCGAGCTCGCCGACCGGATCCGTGAGGCCAGCTACACCCTGCACGACATCGCCTCCGAGGTGGCCAGCTATGCCACCGACCTCGTCACCGATCCCATCCGGCTCGAGGCGGTGGCCGAGCGCAGGGCCCAATTGGTGGCGCTCACCCGCAAGTACGGGCCCGAGCTCAGCGACGTCATCGACTGGGCGCGGAAGGCCGTCGAGCGGCTCGGAGAGCTGGAGGGAGCGGACGAGAGCATCGGCCGGCTCACCGAACGCGTGGCCGAACTCGACGAGCGGCTCGCCCGGGCGGCGGCGGGCATCTCGGAGGACCGGCAGCGTGCCGCCGACCAACTCAGTGAGGCAGTCAGGGCCGAACTCGCAGCGCTCGCGATGCCGCACGCCCGCCTCGAGTTCCAGCTCACCCGCACAGACCTCGGGCCGCACGGCTGGGACAAGGTGGAACTGATGTTCACCGCCAACCCCGGCTCGGCACCGGCCCCCCTGGGCAAGGTCGCCTCCGGCGGTGAGCTCTCCCGGGTCCGGCTCGCGCTCGAGGTGATCCTCGCCTCGCAGACGGGCAGCCACACCTACGTGTTCGACGAGGTCGACGCCGGTGTCGGCGGGGCCGTCGGCCTCGAGATCGGCAAGCGCCTCAAGCGGCTCGCAGCGAAGTCCCAGGTGATCGTGGTCACGCACTTGGCGCAGGTGGCCGCCTACGCCGACGCCCACTTCGTGATCGCCAAGTCCAGCGACGGCCAGGTCACCACCTCAGACATCCGTCGACTGGACGACGACGAGCGCGGCGCGGAACTGGCCCGCATGATGGGCGGCTCCGGCGAGTCCGAGGTCGGCGTCGAGCACGCCACCGAACTCCTGGGCCGCGCCCGGGGCGAGTGAACCCGGGGCGATAGGGTGGGCCCATCGCCAACACAGGGGAGCTGCAATGACGAGAGCACTCATCGTCGTCGACGTCCAGAACGACTTCTGCGAGGGCGGTTCCCTTGCCGTCGCCGGGGGAGCGGACGTGGCCGCGCGGATCAGCACGCTGCTCGCGGGGGACCACGGCTACGAGGTGGTGGTGGCAACCCGGGACCACCACATCGATCCCGGGCGCCACTTCAGCGACGAACCCGACTTCATCGATTCCTGGCCGCCGCACTGCGTCGTCGGCACCCCCGGCGTCGAGTTCCACGAGAACCTCACCTTCCGCGACTTCGACGGCGTCTTCGACAAGGGTGAGTACTCCGCCGCCTACTCCGGTTTCGAGGGCGTGGACCATTCCGCCGCGGACGTCGGCCTGGCGGAGTTCCTCCGGTCCAAGGAGGTCACCGACGTCGACATCGTCGGCATCGCCACGGACCACTGCGTGCGCGCCACCGCGGAGGACGCGCTCAGCGAGGGGTTCGACACCTCCGTCCTGCTGGACCTGACCGCAGCGGTCACCCCGGACAACGTGCCCGCCCTCGTGGATTACTGGGAAGAGGCCGGCATCTGGGTGGGAGGCCGCTGATGCCGGCAGTGGGCACCAACTGGGCCGGCAACGTCGCCTACGGTGCGAAGGAACTCCTCCTGCCCACCCACCTGGGCGAGCTGCCCGGGCTGATCACCACGGCGGACCGGCTGCGCGTGCTCGGGTCCCGGCACTCCTTCAACGACCTCGCGGACTCGCCCCACGGCCTCATTAGTTTGCAGGGAATCCCCGTGGACCTCGAGCGCGACGTGGAACTGGACGCCTCGGCACGCACCGTCCGGGTCCCCGGCTGGCTGCGCTACGGCGACATCGCGGCGCTGCTCGCAGACCGGGGCTGGGCCCTGCCCAACCTGGCATCGCTGCCGCACATCTCCATCGCCGGGGCCGTGGCCACCGGCACCCACGGCTCCGGCAACCGGATCGGTTCCCTCGCCACGCAGGTGGTGGCGCTGGATCTGGTCGACGGCACCGGGACCCACCGCCACATCGCACGCGGCGACGAGCGCTTCGAGGGTGCCGTCGTGTCCTTGGGTGCGCTGGGCGTGGTGACGCACGTCACCCTCGCCGTCGAGCCGGACTACCAGGTGGCCCAGACCGTCTATGAAGGAGCGGACTGGGACGCCGTCCTGGAGAACTTCGACGAGATCACCGGCGCCGGGGACAGCGTCAGCCTGTTCACCACCTGGCGCAGCGCGGACCTGGTGGACCAGCTCTGGGTGAAGTCCCGCTCCGGCACCGCCCCGTGGGAACCACTTTCCGGACTCGTCGCCGCCACCGGGGCCCGGCACCCGATCCCCGGCATCGACCCGCAACCCGCCACCGAGCAGCTGGGGCTCGCGGGGGCATGGTTCGACAGGCTCCCGCACTTCCGGCTGGAGTTCACGCCGTCGGCGGGGGAGGAGATCCAGAGCGAGTACCTGGTGCCCCGTGCCGAGTTCCCGGCCGCCATCGACGCCGTCCGTGCCCTGTCACCGCGGCTGTCGCCGCTGGTTCAGGTCTGCGAGGTCCGCACCGTCGCAGGGGACGACCTCTGGTTGAGCGAGGCCCACGGCGGCGACGTCGTCGGCATCCACTTCACGTGGGTGCGCGACACCGGGGCGGTCGCGGCGGTGCTGCCGGCCGTCGAGGAGGCCCTCCCGCAGACGGCCCGTCCGCACTGGGGCAAGGTGTTCGCCCGCCACGAGCGGCTCGCCGCCCTCTACCCGCGCTGGGAGGACTTCCGGGCGCTGCGAAGAAGCCTCGACCCGGAGGACCGCTTCGTCAACGCCTTCATCGAGCGGGTCGGACTGGTCTGAGGTCGGCTCAGGTGGCCAGCACCTCGGCCAGGTCGTAGGCGATCGCCCGGTCCACCTGGTCGATCCGGCAGGACTCCGGGTCCCGGTCCGGCCGGAACCTCAGGAACGTGGCCGCGTGCCGGAACCGGTTGCCCTCGAGCTGGTCGAACGCCACCTCCACCACGATCTCCGGCGACAGCGGCACCCAGGACTGGTCGCGCCCGGCGGAGAACCGGGAGGCCGGCGCCTCGAGCCCGGGGTCGGCCTCCTCCAGCACCAGCGGCTGCAACTCCTCCAGCAGCTCGCGCCGCATCTTCATGGGGAAGCCGACGATGCCGCCCATGCGGTGGAGTTCGCCGTCGTCGCCGTACATCGCCAGCAGCAGCGAGCCGACCCCCTCGCCGCTCTTGTGCACCCGGTAGCCCACCACCACAGCCTCGGCGGTCCGCTTGTGCTTGATCTTCAGCATCGAACGCTTGCCCTGCTCGTAGGTGCCGTCCAGGCGCTTGGCCACCACGCCGTCGAGCCCGGCGCCCTCGAACCGCGCGAACCAGTCCTTCGCTACGGCGGGGTCACGGGTGACGGCGCTCAGGTGGAGGCTGGGGTGGAGTTCGGCTTCGAACAACTCCTCGAGCCTCGCCCGTCGCTCGGTCCAGGGGCGGCCGGTCCAGTCGTCGTCGCCGAGGGCGAGCAGGTCGAAGCAGACCAGCTCGGCCGGGAACTGCTCGGACAGCATCCGCACCCGGCTCTCGGCGGGGTGGATGCGTTGGCTCAGGACGTCCCATGAGAGGCGCTCGGCCCCCGGATCCCCGACCCGTTCGATCACCTCCGCGTCCAGGATGCAACGCTCGGGCAGCGAGGCGACGGCGGGCAGGAGTTCGGGGAAGTACCTCGTCAGCGGCTTCTTGCCGCGGCTCCCCAACTCAAGGGTGTCACCGTCGCGGATGATGATGCAGCGGTAACCGTCCCACTTCGGCTCGTAGGCGAAGTCCCCGACGGGCACCTCGTCGACGCCCTTGGCGAGCATCGGGTCGATGGGCAACTCCAGTGGCAGCATCCCCCCATCCTGTCACCCCGGGACGTAACGATGGTGTTAAAAGGTTCCCCTCGATGATGGCGATCGCGGGGCCGAGCCGTAGGCTGGAGGTCCGTGGAGCACACCAAGAACACCAAGCACGTATTCGTCACCGGGGGCGTCGTCTCGTCGCTCGGCAAGGGGCTCACGGCCTCCAGCCTCGGCAACCTGCTCGTGGCGCGCGGCCTGCGCGTGACCATGCAGAAGCTCGATCCCTACCTCAACGTGGACCCGGGGACCATGAACCCGTTCCAGCACGGGGAGGTCTTCGTCACCGAGGACGGGGCCGAGACTGACCTGGACATCGGGCACTACGAACGCTTCCTGGACGTGAACCTGTCCGCCGAGGCCAACATCACCACCGGCAAGGTCTACTCGTCGGTGATCGCCAAGGAACGCCGCGGCGACTACCTGGGCGACACCGTCCAGGTCATCCCGCACGTCACCAACGAGATCCGGGACTCGATGCTGGCGATGGCCGGCCCCGACATCGACGTCGTGATCCACGAGATCGGCGGTACCGTCGGCGACATCGAGTCCCAGCCGTTCCTCGAGGCCGCCCGCCAGGTGCGCCACGTCGTCGGCAGGGACCACGTGTTCTTCCTCCACGTCTCGCTGGTTCCCTACATCAAGCCCTCCGGCGAGATGAAGACCAAGCCCACCCAGCACTCCGTCGCGGCGCTGCGGCAGGTGGGCATCCAGCCCGACGCCATCGTGTGCCGCTCCGCCTACGAGGTGGAGGCCGGCCTCAAGCGCAAGATCGCCCTGATGTGCGACGTCGAGGAGGAGGCCGTGATCTCCTGCGCCGACGCGCCGTCGATCTACGCCATCCCCAAGGTGCTGCACGCCGAGGGGCTCGACGCCTACCTGGTGCGCCGCCTCAACCTCAGCTTCCGGGACGTGGACTGGGACACCTGGGGCAACCTGCTGGAGCGGGTCGAGTCGCCCCGCGCCGAGGTCACCGTCGCGTTGGTCGGCAAGTACGTGGACCTGCCCGACGCGTACCTCTCGGTCACCGAGGCCCTGCGGGCCGGTGGCTTCGCCAACTGGGCGAAGGTCAACATCAGGTGGGTGGCCTCCGACGACTGCGACACCCCCGAGGGGGCGGCGGCCCAGCTCGGCGACGTCGACGCGATCTGCGTCCCCGGAGGTTTCGGGATCCGCGGCGTCGAGGGGAAGCTCGGAGCCCTCACCCACGCACGCGAGCACGGCATCCCCACCCTCGGTCTGTGCCTGGGCCTGCAGTGCATGGTGATCGAGGCCGCGCGCAACCTGGCCGACATCGACGGTGCCGCGTCGTCCGAGTTCGAGCCCGAGGCCGCCCACCCCGTGATCGCCACCATGGCGGAGCAGGTGGCCATCGTCGACGGCGGGGGAGACCTGGGCGGTTCGATGCGGCTCGGCTCCTATCCGGCGCAGCTGGCGGAGGGGTCGCTCGTGCGCTCCCTCTACGGCAGCGCCGAGGTCACCGAACGCCACCGCCACCGCTACGAGGTCAACAATGCCTACCGCGCCCAGCTGGAGGCCGCCGGGCTGGTCGTCTCCGGCGTCTCCCCGGACTCCTCGCTGGTGGAGTTCGTCGAGCTCCCCACCGACGTGCACCCCTTCTACGTCGCCACCCAGGCCCACCCGGAGCTGAAGTCGCGGCCCAACCGTGCCCACCCCCTGTTCGCGGGGCTGGTGAGGGCGGCGCTGGACCGTAAGCTGTCGGCATGATCGCTGACAAGCCCACCGACTGGCAGGTTCGTGACCGCGACGTCCTCGGGAGGGGCTGGGTCTCCAACTTCGTGAACGAGACCGTGATCACCCCCTCCGGCGACGCCGTGCAGCGCCAGTACCTGACCCATCCGGGGGCCGTCGCGGTGGTGGCCTGGGACGAGGACCGCGACGCCGTGGTGGTGCTGCGCCAGTACCGCCACCCCGTCCGCATGGAACTGGTGGAGATCCCGGCCGGGCTGATCGACGCCGACGACGCCCACTGGGTGGACGCCGCCCGTCGCGAACTCGCGGAGGAGGTCGAACTCGGCGCCGACGACTGGCGCGTGCTCGTCGACTTCTGCACCACGCCCGGATCCTCCCAGGAGTCGCTGCGCGTCTACCTGGCCAGGGGGGTCTCCGCCGCCGCGCGCCCGGACGGCTTCGTCCTCGAAGGGGAGGAGGCCCACATGACGTGGGACTGGGTGGACCGGGCGGAGCTCACCAGGGCCGTGTTCGAGGGCCGGTGCCAGAACCCGAGCCTCGTCGCCGGCGTCCTGGCGCTGGAGGCCGCCATCCTCGGCGGCCGGCTGGACTCGCTCCGCCCCGCGGACGCGCCCTGGCCGATTCGCGACCAGCGCCCATGACCGCCCGGCGTCGGGCCGGCCGAATCCTGACCGGGGTCCTTGGCTCGCTCGGGGCGCTGCTGGCGCTGCTCGTGATCGGGATGCTCGTGTGGAGCCAGGTGGGCGTCCTCGCGGCCGAGCCCGAGCCGCTGGCCGCGGTCCAGGGCGACCCCGCCGTGGAGGTCAGCGACGTGGGCGGTGCACTGGTCCTCGCCCTGGCCGGGGAGACTGCCGGCGCCGGTCTGGTGTTCATCCCCGGTGGGAAGGTGGAGGCCGAGGCCTACGTCGCCCGGCTGGCCGGGGTGGTGGCCGAGGAGGGCGTCACCGTCGTCATCACCCGGCCCTGGCTGAACCTGGCCTTCTTCGACCTGCGCGGACTCGACTCGTTCACCCGACTGGCGCCCGACGTCGACACCTGGCTCGTCGGCGGCCACTCCCTGGGCGGGGTCCGGGCCTGCTCACTCGCCGAGGACGCCGAGGCTCTGGTCCTGTTCGCCTCCTACTGCGCCACCGACCTGTCCGCATCCGGCATCCCGGTGCTCAGCATCTCCGGCTCGGAAGACGGCCTGTCCACCCCCGCCAAGATCTCCGACGCCGCCCACCTGCTGCCCGAGGACGCCGAGTTCGTCGAGATCGCGGGGGCGAGCCACGCCTCCTTCGGCGACTACGGGCCGCAGTCCGGCGACGGCACTCCCACGATCGGTGACGACGAGATGTCGGCCGAGGTCACCCGGCTATTGGCCGAGCTGGTGGCGTCGCTGCGCTGAGGGCGCCGATACGATCTGTTGCCATGGCCAACCTGGACGACGTCGTCGCCGACTACCTCGGGCACGTGCGCGTCGAGCGCGGGCTCGCCGCCAACACCGTCGCCGCCTACCGGCGCGACCTCGCCCGGTACGTGCTGTTCCTGCGGGAACGGGGGATCGAGGACCTCTCGGGGGTGACGCTCGTGGAACTGTCGGAGTTCGTGCGGGAACTGTCCCCCCAGGTGGCGCGCGCATCCGTGGCCCGCGTCGTCGTGTCCGTGCGCAACCTCCACGCGTTCGCGCACGAGGAGGGCCTCACCCCGGCCAACCCGGCCCTCGAACTGCACCCGCCCAAGCTGGAGCAGCGGCTGCCGAAGGCACTCACCGTCGCCGAGGTGCAGGACCTGCTCGACGCACCCGACCGCGACGACGTCGTCGGCCTGCGCGACGCCGTCCTGCTGGAGTTGCTGTACGGGACCGGCGCGCGCATCTCCGAGGTCTGCGCCCTCGACGTCGACGACCTCACCGCCGTCCTCGACGACAACGACGCCGGGCTGCGGCTGCTGGGCAAGGGCGGCAAGGAGCGCATCGTGCCTCTGGGCAGCTACGCCCGCGCCGCCGTCGACGCCTACCTGGTGCGCGGCCGCCCCGTCCTGGCCGAGCGTGCCCGTCGCGCCCAGCCCGCCCTGCTGCTGAACCAGCGCGGCGGGCGCCTCTCGCGGCAGTCCGCGTGGGCCGTGATCGGCGCCACCGCCGAGCGCGCCGGCATCAGCACCGAGGTCTCGCCGCACTCCCTGCGCCACTCGTTCGCCACCCACCTCCTCGACGGCGGCGCCGACGTCCGCGTGGTGCAGGAGCTCCTGGGCCACGCCTCCGTCGCCACCACCCAGATCTACACACTGGTGACGATCGACAGCCTGCGTGAGGTCTACCTCGGTGCGCACCCCCGCGCCCGCTGACGTCGGCGCGGCGGACAAGGCGGCCGGGCGCGCGCCCACGCAGCCAGACGCTACCCCTGACGCTAGACGCTACCTGGAGCGTTATCCGCTACCGCCATGGCGGTAGCGTCTGAGTCCTGGGTAGCTTCCACGACCGAGCCGCGCGACGTCGTAGGGCCGCTCACGCTCGAATTTTCCACAGTCTCGCGATCATGGGTTGCGGAGGCCTGCGCGACGGGCTGGAATCGGACGATGAACGAGGACCGGCAGTTCACCCACGCACAGTTGCTGACGAACGGGCTACAGGAAGCCGACATCAGGGCCCGGCTGCGCACCGGCGCGCTAGTCCGGGTCCGACGAGGCGTCTATCGACTCCCCACTGAACTGGATCGGGTGGGTGAGCACCTGCACCTGGTGCGAGCCACAGCCGAGAAGGTGCACGATGGCAACGTCCTGAGCCACTGGTCCGCCGCGTGCGTCCATGGCCTGCCCGTCCCGTGGGCGAGTCTGGGACGCGTGAGCATGACCCGTCGGAGCAAGTCCCACGGCAGGGCCAGTGCCTACCTGCGAACGTTCGCGTTGCCGCTCGAGGACGATGAGGTGACCGTGGTGGACGGGCAGCGGGTTACCACCTGGGCACGCACCGTCGCAGATCTGGCACGGACGCTCCCATACGAGTGGGGCGTTGCAGCATGCGATGCAGGACTGCGGGCCGAAGTCAGCAGGGAGGAGTTGGAAGCCGCGTTGGGGCGTCATGGTCGGCTGCGAGGTCTGCCGGTGGCGCGACGTGCGCTCGCCTTCGCGGACGCCCGCGCCGAGTCGCCGGCTGAATCGTTGAGCCGGGTCCAGTTCGCGCGCTTCGGAGTCCCGATGCCGGACCTGCAGGTGAAGATCCGTGACGCCGCGGGGGAGTTGGTCGCCAGAGCCGACTTCCTGTGGGACGAGCACAAGTTGGTGGGGGAGGTCGACGGCAAGTGGAAGTACGGTCAGTTGCTCAAGCCGGGGGTCACTCCTGAGGACGCGATCATGGCTGAGAAGGAGCGTGAGGAAGCCCTCCGCGGTGAGGGGTACTGGCCCGTGAGATGGGGCTGGACCCTGGCCAACGACGGTCCCGGACTTGCGCGGCGCGTGCGGCGAGCGATGGACTGGCAGGGGCGGATGGCGGCCTGACGGGTGGTGTCGCGCCAGACGCTACCGCCAGCACCAACCGCCCACGCCCATGGCGGTAGCGTCTGCGCCATTGGTAGCGTCCGCGGGACGGGTAGCGTCGGGAGCACCCATCCAACCGCAATCGTTCGTCGACGCCGCGTGCCTAGGTGGGCCGAGGGGCACTAGGGTGGTCCAATAGTCGACAAGGAGGCATCCCGTGACCGAAGAGGGCCTGTTCAGCGATGGCACAGCGAAGTTCGAGGTCCCCGACGCACCGGGGACCTCCACGCTCGTGGACACCGGGGAGATCGGGCCCACCGGACGACCGCTGCCGACGTTCCCGCAGCCGGCGCCGCCGGATCCAGACCGGCGGATGCACGCCCAGGTCATCTCGATGTGCAACCAGAAGGGTGGCGTGGGCAAGACCACCACAACCATCAACTTGGGTGCTGCCATCGCGGAGTTGGGCTACAAGGTGCTGCTCGTGGACTTCGACCCGCAGGGCTCGCTGTCGGTGGGGCTGGGCGTCAACCCGCACACCCTCGACAAGAGCATCTACAACCTGCTGCTGAGCAAGCAGTACACCGCCGACGAGGTGATCCGCGAGTCGACGGTGCCGGACCTCGACATCCTGCCGAGCAACATCGACCTGTCGGCCGCCGAGGTGCAACTGGTCAGTGAGGTGGCCCGCGAGCAGACCCTCACCAGGGTGCTGCGGCACCTGCGCTCGCAGTACGACTTCATCCTCATCGACTGCGCACCCAGCCTCGGCCTGCTCACCATCAACGCGCTCACCGCCAGCGACTACGTCCTGATGCCCCTGGAGTGCGAGTTCTTCGCCCTGCGCGGCATCGCGCTGCTCACCGACACCATCTCCAAGGTCTCGGACCGGCTGAACCCGGACCTGGAGATCCTCGGCATCCTCGGCACCATGTACGACTCGCGCACCCTGCACGCCCGCGAAGTGCTGGAGCGCGTGGTGCAGGCGTTCGGCGACGACGTGTTCCACACCGTCATCCGCCGCACGGTGAAGTTCCCGGAGACGACGGTAGCCGGCGAGCCGATCACCACCTACGCCTCCGCATCCCCCGGCGCCGACGCCTACCGCCAGCTCGCGCGGGAGGTGCTGCAGCGATGCCAGGACCAGTGAGGAAGGGCCGGGCCACGCTGCCCGGGGCCAACGAACTGTTCCGCCCCACCCGGGCACAGAGAGCCGCCGCCGAGCGTGCCAGCACACCCCGGGAGGCCTCCGACAAGCCCGTCGACGGCGAGGAGCGCACGGCGAAGCGCACCAAGCAACCCGCCTCGCCGACCCCGACCCCCGCCGCCACCGGCCGCGTCCGCCACGACCAGAAGATCACCGTCTACTTCTCATCCGAGGAACTCTTCGCCCTCGAGGACGCGACGCTGAACCTGAAGCGGCACCACGGCCTCGCCCTGGACCGGGGCCGGCTGGTGCGCACGGCCGTCGCGCTCGCCCTGGCCGACGTCGCGGAGAACGGTGAGGAATCCGCCGTCGTGGAAGAACTGCGCCGGCAGTGATGAGCAAGCGGGGCAAGGCGCAGGCCCGCCCCGAGCACCAGGACCAGGTGGCCGGTTTCGACGTCCACCTGGACAACTTCGAGGGGCCCTTCGACCTGTTGCTGCAGCTCATCGGGCGTCGTGAACTCGACGTCACCACCGTCGCCCTGAGCCAGGTCACCGACGAGTTCATCGCCTACGTGAAGGCCGGCGGCGAGGTCTGGGACCTGGACAAGACCAGCTCCTTCCTGCTGGTGGCGGCCACCCTCCTGGACCTGAAGGCGGCCCGGCTGCTGCCCGGCGGTGAGGTGACCGAGCCGGAGGACCTGGCAGCGCTCGAGGCCCGCGACCTGCTGTTCGCCCGCCTCCTGCAGTACCGCGCCTTCAAGCAGCTCGCCGACTGGGTGGCCGGCAACATCGACGCCGCCAGCCTCACCCACTGGCGCCCCGGTGGCCTGGAGGAGCAGTTCCGCTCGGTCCTGCCGGAGGTGGAGCTGCCCATCGGGCCCGACGACGTCGCCCGCCTCGCAGCCACCGCCCTGACTCCGAAACCCGAACCCACCGTCGAACTGACCCACCTGCACGGCGCCAACGTCAGCGTCGTGGACCAGGTGGCGCAGGTCTCGCGCCGGCTCCGGGAATCCGGGTCGCTGACGTTCCGGGCCCTGGTCGACGGATGCGACCGGCTCACCACCGTCGTGCGCTTCTTGTCCATCCTCGAGCTGTTCCGCGCCCGCCAGGTGGCCTTCGAACAGGCCGGGGCGCTCACCGAGCTCCACATCCGTTGGGTGGGTGGCGAGGACGCCGAACTGCCCGACGTCGAAGAGTACGACCAACTGCCGCAACCGGAGGACCGATGAGCCTTTCCCGCGCACTCGAGGCCATGCTTCTGATGGCCACTGAACCCGTCACCTCGGCAGAACTCGCGGCCGCGCTCGAGGTTCCCGAGGCGGAGGTGGTCTCGGAACTGGAGGCGATCGCCCGGCACTACGTGGACACCGAGCGCGGCTTCGAGCTGCGACGTGTCGCGGGCGGGTGGCGGCTGGCCACGGCCGAGGACCTTTCCGAGGTGATCGAGGCCTGGGTGGTCTCCGACCAGCGGGCCCGCCTCAGCCAGGCGGCGCTAGAGACCCTGTCCGTGATCGCCTACCTGCAGCCCGTCACCCGGGGCCGGATCGCCGGCATCCGTGGCGTGAACGTCGACGGCGTGGTCAAGACCCTCCTCGTGCGCGGACTGATCGCCGAGGCGGGGGAGGACCCCACCAGCGGCGCCATGACCTTCACCACGACGGCGCTGTTCCTGCAGAAACTCGGGCTCGACTCCCTGCAGGAACTGCCCGACTTGGCCCCACTACTGCCCGACGCCGTAGCCTTGGAGGCTGAGCTCAGCAGGCTCGTAGGAGAACAACCGGTCGAGGACCATCCCCAGGAGGACGAATGAACGCCACCGAGCCCGAGGGCATCCGGCTGCAGAAGGTGCTGGCCGCCGCGGGGATCGCCTCCCGCAGGGCCAGCGAGATCCTTATCGACGAGGGCCGGGTGGAGGTCAACGGGAAGGTCGTCACCGAACAGGGCATGCGGGTGGACCCGGAGCGCGACACCATCCGCGTCGACGGCTCCCGCATCCCGCCGCCGCGCCGTCACCTCTACGTGTTGCTCAACAAGCCGCGCGGTGTCGTGTCCACGCTGGAGGACCCCGAGGGCCGCCCCACCCTCAGCGACTACCTGCCCCGCACCAAGGAGCGGCTGTTCCACGTCGGACGCCTGGACACCGACACCGAGGGCCTGATCATCCTCACCAACGACGGCGACTTCGCCCACAAGCTGGCCCACCCGTCGTACGAGATCCCCAAGACCTACCTCGCCGAGGTGGCCGGCAACGTCGAGAACCGCACCATCAAGCGGCTGGAGAAGGGCATCACCCTCGAGGACGGGCCCGTCCGCCCTGACCGTGTCTCCCTGAAGACCAGGGGCGACGGCCGCAGCCTGCTGACCGTCACCCTGCACGAGGGCCGCAACCGGATCGTGCGCCGCATGATGGACTCCGTCGGCCACCCCGTGGACAGGCTGGCGCGCGTTGCCATCGGCCCGGTGCGCCTCGGCTCCCTCAAGGTGGGCACCACCCGAGAGCTGACCCGCGAGGAGCTGGGCTCGCTGCTGGACCTGATCGACGGCTGACAAGGGGTTTGATCCTGGTTCTGGGGTGCTAGGGAGGTTCGGGTAGGATTCCCGGCGTGAGTTTCACCCGTGATCTGTTCCGTCCTCGCCGCGCGTTCGTGGCAATCGCCGCAATCGCCGGACTCGGGCTCAGCGCCTGTGGCCAGGCCAGCACCGACGGCACCCCCACCCCGGACCCGGAGACCACCAGCACGGCCAGTGCCGGCGAGTCGCCGAGTGCCAGCCCGTCCCCGAGCGTGACCATCACGCCGTCCGCGGACCTGGAGGCCATCACTGTCTCCGAGGGGGACGTGCCCGAGGTCACCGTTCCGGCTCCGTGGGCCATCGACGAGACCCGCACGAAGGTCCTGACACCCGCGGCCGACGGCGCCCAAGTGCTCACGGAGACCAGCACGGTGAGCCTGAACTACGCGGGCTACAACGGCCGCACCGGCGAGATGTTCGACAGCTCCTGGGAGCGCGGGGCCGCCACGTCCTTCTCGCTGCAGGAGGTCGTGCCCGGCTTCGCGAAGGGACTGGCCGGCCAGAGCGTAGGGTCCCGCGTCCTGATCGGGATGCCGTCTGAGGACGGCTACGCCCAGGGCAACCCCAATGCGGGCATTGAGGTGGGCGACTCGCTGGTGTTCGTCGTCGACATCATCAGCGCGAACTTCGAGGAGGCCACCGGCGCCCCGGTGGAGCCCGCCGCCGAACTGCCCGTCGTGGACATGACCAGCGGCACCCCCGAACTGGCCGCGCCGGCCGGGGAGGCACCCGCCGAACTCGTCGTCCAGCCCCTCATCGAGGGCGCCGGCACCGCGACCGTGGGGGAGGGCTCCACCATCCAGGTGAAGTACCGCTCCTGGGTGTGGGCCACCGGTGAACTGCTCGAGGACGCCTGGCGGCCGCAGCAGGGACCACTCGACTCGCTGATCGAGGGCTGGAAGCAGGGGCTCGACGGCCTGCCGACGGGCACCCGCGTCATGCTCGTGGTGCCGCCGGAGCTGGCCTACCCCGACGGTGACGCCCAGACCGGACTCGACGCCGGCCAGACCCTGGTCTACGTCATCGACATCCTGGACGCCACCACCGCGTCCTGAACCGGCGCGGGCTCACTGCCCGCGCAGCCGCCCCTCGGCGTCGTGCCACACGGCACCGCGCCAGAAGGGGCCACCCGCCTCCGGCAGGCCGCGCTCGGGCATTGCGCCCAGCGCGGCCTCCGTCGTCTCGTGCCTGCCCAGACCCAGCGACGACGTGAGCTCGGCCAGCACCCGGCGCGAATCCCAGCCCCGCTCGGCGAGGTCTCCGAGGGTGACGGAACCGTCGCGCTTGGCCAGGCGTGCACCGTCGGTGTTGGTGACCAGTCCGACGTGGGCATAGTCCGGGGGCGTGCCACCCAGCTGGCTGGCCAGCCACGCCTGCCTGGGGGCCGACGTGAGCAGGTCCGCGCCGCGGGTGACGCGCGTGACGCCCTGCGCGAGGTCGTCGACGGTGACGGCCAGGTTGTAGGAGTGGGCGCCGTCGCCGCGGACCAGGACGAAGTCGTCCACCAACCCGGTGACCTCACCGAGCTGGAGGTCGTGGACCGTGAAGGCTGCTCCCTCCGCCCGCACCCGGATGGCGGCGGGCCGCTCCTCGCGGCGCCGGGCAACCTCGGCGGCGCCGAGCCGGGCACACGTTCCCGGGTAGGGCCGGTAGCCGTCGTCGTGGGGTGCGGACGACGCCTCGGCGATCTCTCGCCGGGTGCAGAAGCACTCGTAGGTCCGATCCGCGAGCGAGCTGACGGCCTCGGCGTAGGCGTCGCGGCGCTGTGACTGCCACACCACCTCGCCGTCCCAGCCCAGCCCCAGCGCCGAGAGGTCGTCGAGTTGCTGCTGTGCCACCCCGCCTGCCGCCCGGACGCGGGCCTCGTCCAGGTCCTCCACCCGCATCAGCCACCGGCCACCGGCGCTGCGGGTCAGCAACCACCCGGCCAGGGCGGTGCGCAGGTTCCCGAGGTGCAGCCGGGACGTCGGGCTGGGGGCGTAGCGGTCGATGACTGACACGCCCCCCATTGTGGCCCGGGCCCCGACCACCGTGCGATAACCTTCGCGGCAGGAAGGGGTGTTCGGTGAGGAAGGCCAAGTCAGAGCGGTTGATCAACCTGCTCATCCTGTTGTTGCACTCGCGCAGCTACGTCACCCGCACGCAGATCCGGGAGGCCATCGAGGGCTACTCCGGCCAGAGCGACCAGGCCTTCGAGCGCATGTTCGAGCGCGACAAGGACGAACTGCGTGCCGCCGGGGTCCCGATCGTGACCGGTTCCAACCACGCAGACTCCGAGGAGCAGGACGGCTACCGCGTCCTCCGCTCCGAGTTCGAGCTGCCGCCGGTCTCGTTCACGCCGGAGGAACAGGCGGTGCTCGGGGCCGCGAACTCGGTGTGGCAGGAGAGCATCGCCGCACAGCGCACCACCGAGGCCATCGAGACGCTCCGGGCCGCCGGCGCGGACCCGGACCCGTACCGGCTGGACACGCTGCGCCCGCGGATCCCCGCCGAGCCCGGCTTCGACGAGCTGCTGCGGGCCCTGCACGAGCAGCGCGTCGTCACGTTCGGCTACCGCGGCGAGCAGCGCCGGGTGCAGCCCTGGCGGCTGCAGCAGCGCGGCGGCCGTTGGTTCCTGCTCGGCTTCGACCTGGACCGCGACGCCCCCAGGCACTTCAAGTTGGCCCGGTTCGCCGGTGCCGTGAAGCCCGTCGGGAAGCCGCACGCGTTCCAGCCGCCCGACGTCGAGACGCTGGAGCAGCTGCTGCAGGCCGACGTGCCGGACGAGACCGCCACCGCCATCGTGGCGCTGCGTGAAGGCAGCGGTGGGGACCTGCGACGCAGCGCCGAGCCGGTGGCCTGGGAGGGGCCGCTGCCGGAGGGCTTCCGCGCCTACGGCGTCACCCGGCCGCGCACCGGACTGATCGTCGATGAGGTGTGCGCCCTGGGCGCCGACGCCGTCCTGCTGGAGCCCCGGCAACTGCGCGAGCGTGTCGTCGCGCGGCTCACCGGGATCGTGGAGAGGTGGGGATGATGGCCAACCCCTCCCAGGTGGCACGACTGCTGAACCTGATCCCATACCTGCAGACCCGCGAGCACGCCGAGGTCTCCGAGGTGGCGCGCGACTTCGGTGTCACGGGCAAGCAGATCCTCGCCGACCTCGAGGTGCTGCAGTTCTGCGGCCTGCCCGAGGGCTACTACGACGACCTCTTCCACGTCGACCTCGAGGCTGCCCGCGAGGACGGCTTCATCTCCTTCCGCAACGCCGAGGTGCTGACCCGCCCCCGCCGGTTGCGGGTGGACGAGGCCACCAGCCTGCTGCTGGCCCTCGAGGCCCTCTTGGAGATTTCCGGGGGCGAGGACCCCCACGCCCGCAGCGCCATCGCGAAACTGCGCGGGGTGCTGGGAGACGTCGACACCTCGGTCTCGGTGGACGTGGCAGGAGGGCGCCCGGAACATCGGGAGGCGCTCCGCAGGGCGATCGACGAGCACCAAGTGGTGGAACTCACCTACACCCCCCAGCGCGGCGGCGAGACGTCCATCCTCGTGGAGCCTGTCCTGCTGCGCGTGGTCGACGGCGTCACCTACCTGGAGGGCTGGAGCCGGTTCCGCGACGACTGGCGTTCCTACCGGCTGGACCGGATCGACGACGTGGCCACCACGGGGGAGGAGTTCGAGCCCAGGCCGGACCCGCCGTCGGCCGACTCGCCCTGGTTCGAGGAGGCCGAGCAGCTCACCCTTGAACTGGACCCCCGCGCCGCTTGGGTCCTGGAGTACTTCCCGGTCACCAGCAGTGAGCGTTCCGAGGATCACATCTGGGTAACTTTCCCCGTCGGTTCCCGGGACTGGGCCACGGCGCTCCTGCTGCGTCTGGGAGCCCAGGTCAGGAACGTCTCCGACGGCGACGTGGCTGCCGCGGCGGCCCGGGAGGCGGCCGCGGCGCTCGAACTGTACGCCCCCGGCGGCGGGCCCGATGCGGGGGATCCGGCCTCGTCCGGGTAGCATTCGACGCGTGATCTGGGTCTACGTTTTCCTGGGCATCGGCCTGGCAGGACTGGTAACCGCGATCTCCTATGCCGTGTGGCTCGCCCACAAGGCCTCTGACCTGTACAGCGAGGTACGAATGCTGGGGCGCAGGGCCGAGGAGGCGAGCGAACTGCTGGCACGCATCCAGTTGCCCGCGGAACGCACGACTACACTCGACTGAGCAAGCTAGCCCGGGGGATTACGTCCCGGGGAAAGAAGGAATGAAATGCCTGGTGGATGGGAATGGATCATCATCCTGGCCATCGCGCTGCTGTTGTTCGGCGGTTCGCGTCTGGCCGGTCTCGGCAAGGGCGTCGGACGCTCTATCCGTGAGTTCAAAGAAGAGGTCAAGACCGACGCCGTCGAGGAGAAGAAGGACCCCGAGGTCGTCGACGCCGAGATCGTGCAGCAGCAGCCCGCACCGCGTCAGGACCCCGCGCAGATCGACAGCCGTGCCCAGGACCTCGAGGCCCGTGAGCGTGAGCTCGCAGCCCGCGAGGAGGAACTGCGTCGTCAGCGCGAAGCTGAGACCGGGATCTGACAATGGCCACCACCGCCGCTGAGCCCGACGCGGAGAAGCGTCGGCTCAGTTGGCTGCGCCCTCCCAAGATGGAGGAGGGCGGCACGATGGCGCTCATGGACCACCTGCGGGAGGTCCGCTACCGGGTGACCATCAGCGCGATCGCCATCGTGTTGACCTCGCTCGGTTCGATCTTCTTCTACCGCGAACTGGTCCAGTTCATCATGCAGCCGTACTACACGGCTCAGGCGCAGGTGCTCGAGGCGAATCCGGCGGCGGAGTTGATGATCACCAACGACGGCGTGATCGCCCCCTTCACGCTCGCGGTTATCGCCTGTGTGATGGCTGGTCTGGTGCTTGCGTGCCCGGTCTGGATGTACCAGATCTGGGCGTTCGTCGCGCCGGGGCTCGTGACCCAGGAGAAGAAGTACATCCTCGGGTTCCTGGGGGCAGCCGTGCCCCTGTTCGTGCTCGGGTGCGCAGTCGGGTACTGGGTCTGGCCCAAGGGCATCGCCGTGATGCTGGGATTCACTCCCAAGGACATGGAAATCGTCAACCTCCTCGAGATGACGGCGTTCCTGTCCATGGAGATCAAGATCATCCTCGTGTTCGGCATCTCGTTCCTGCTGCCGGTCATCCTCGTGGCGCTCAACATCGCCGGGATCGTCAAGGGGTACCAGTTGGGCAGGGCCCGCCGGTTCGTGATCTTCGGGACGTTCGTCTTCGCCGCTGTGGCGACGCCGTCCACCGATCCCTTCTCGATGTTGGCCCTGTCGCTGCCGATGACAGTCCTGTACTTCGTGGCCGAGATCGTCTGTCGGATGCTCGACAAGAAGAAGGGCATCACCGAGGAGAGCGCCTCGGAGTTCGCCGTCGACGTCGAGGACGGTAAGTGACGCACCAGCTGGCGAAGCCGCGGCTGTACACGGTCATCGTCAACGAGCGCTCCGGCGGGGGCAGGGCCGGGCGGCAACTCCCGAAGGTGGTGCGCTACCTGCACGACCACCTGCCCACGGCCGAACTGCACATCGTGCGCTCGGAGTCCTTCGAGGACGCGGAGAAGTCCTGCCGGGCCGCGGCCAACGCCTGCCGTGAGGGCGACGCTGTGATCGTCATGGGTGGCGACGGCATGGCCCACCTGGGGTTCAACGCCTGCGCCAACACCGAGGCCACCCTCGGCATAATCCCCGCGGGAACCGGCAATGACTTCGCCCGCGGCGTCGGCCTGCCGAAGTCCGTCGAGCAGTGCGTCGCGGTGATCGCGGCCGGCCGGACCCGCCGCGTCGACCTGTCCCGGGTCGCCAACGACACCTACCCCGAACGCTTCGTCGGCGCCGTGGTCTCCAGCGGCTACGATGCCCGCGTCAACCGGGCCACCAACGACATCCACCTGCGTTTCGGCCCCCTCAGCTACGGCTACATCGCCCTGCGTGAACTGCGGGACTTCTCACCCCTGAACTACCGGCTCAGCATCGACGGTGTGCAGCGGCAGCAGGAGGCCATGCTCGTGGCGGTGTGCAACACCGGCATGTTCGGCGGCGGCATGAAGATCTCGCCCGACGCCGACCCCTGCGACGGCCTCCTGGACGTCACCATCGTGCACCCCGTCAGCCGCACCACCCTGCTGCGGCTGCTGCCCATGATGTACACCGGCGGCTTCACCAAGAACCCCGCGGTCGAGCAGTTGCGGGCGGAGCGGATCGAGATCGCGGGCGAGGACCTGTTCGTGATGGGCGACGGCGAGGAACTCGGCTCCGTCCCGGTCACGGTCAGCGCCGAGGCCGGCGCACTTGCCGTCTTCGTGCCCTGAGCGCTGCTACGTTGACAAGGTGAGTGACGTTCCCTCGGCCGCACTGGACCAACGCGTCGTCGAGTTCGCCGACAGCTACGAGTTCGGCCTCGACGAGTACCAGCTCGACGGCTGCCAGGCCCTCGCCGACGGCGGGGGAGTCCTCGTCGCGGCACCCACCGGCGCCGGCAAGACCGTCATCGGCGAGTTCGCCGTCTTCCTGGCGGTGCAGGAGTCGCGCAAGTGCTTCTACACCACCCCCATCAAGGCACTCTCGAATCAGAAGTACCACGACCTGGTGGACCGATACGGCCCGGACCGGGTGGGCCTCCTCACCGGGGACTCCTCCATCAACCCGGACGCGCAGGTGGTGGTGATGACCACCGAGGTGCTGCGCAACATGATCTACGCCAACTCCCCGACGCTGGGGAACCTCGGCTACGTCGTGATGGACGAGGTGCACTACCTGGCGGACCGGTTCCGCGGCGCCGTCTGGGAGGAGGTCATCCTCGGCCTCGACGACTCCGTGGCCATCGTCGCCCTGTCCGCCACGGTCAGCAACGTGGAGAGCTTCGGCGAGTGGCTGCGCACCGTGCGCGGCGAGTTCTCCGTGGTGGTCTCGGAGCGTCGCCCCGTACCCCTGTTCCAGCACGTGATGGTGGGTGACAAGCTCCTCGACCTGTTCGACGGGGTGGCCCCCACCGCGCAGGAACTACCGTCCGAGCGGATGGCCCGGGTCAACAAGGAACTGCTGCAGGTCAGCAAGTCCGAGGCCTTCCGGGTCCGCGACGACTCCCGTCGCCCCCGCGGCCGCTCCGGCCGCGGCAAGTCGCACCACGGGCGCGGCTCCGGCAGCTACGGCGGCGCCACCCATCCCAGGTTCGCCACGAAACCCATCCGCCGCGCGGACATGGCCCGGGTGCTGGCGCGGGCCAAGCTGCTGCCGGCGATCTGCTTCATCTTCTCCCGGGTCGGCTGCGACGCCGCGGTCGGCCAGGTGATGGGCTCCGGTGTGGTGCTCACCAGCCGCGAGGAGGCCCGGGCGCTGGGCGAGATCGCGGACCGGCACGTGGCCGGGCTCTCCTTCGAGGACCTGGAGGCGCTGCGCTACGAGGACTTCCGGCAGGCGTTCTGCGCCGGCGTCGCCGCCCACCACGCCGGCCAACTGCCCGCCTTCAAGGCCATCGTGGAGGAGGGCTTCGTCACCGGCGCCCTCAAACTGGTCTTCGCCACCGAGACCCTCGCCCTCGGCATCAACATGCCCGCCCGCACCGTCGTGCTCGAGAAGCTGACCAAGTACAACGGCGAGGCCCACGTGGACATCACCCCCGGGGAGTACACGCAGCTCACCGGGCGCGCGGGCAGGCGGGGGATCGACACCCGCGGCCACGCCGTCGTGCTGTGGCAGTCCGGCATGGACCCCCGGGCGGTGGCAGGCCTCGCTTCGCGACGCACCTATCCCCTGAAGTCCAGCTTCGCCCCCACGTACAACATGGCGGTGAACCTCACCTCCATCCTGGGCCGGGAGGACGCCCGCGAGATCCTCAACCAGAGCTTCGCCCAGTTCCAGACCGACAAGTCCGTGGTGGAGGCCACCCGCTCCGGACGCCAGGTCACCGAGGACCTCACCGACGCCCGCCAGGCCATCGAGTGCCACCTGGGTGACTTCATGTCGTACGCAAACATCCGGGAGGAGATCTCGCAGCTGGAGAACAGCTCCGCCAAGCAGCGGCGCGCCCAGTGGAAGAGTGACGTCGAGTCGGCCCTGCGGCGCCTGGTGCCCGGGGACGTCATCCACGTCCCGAAGCAGGACTGGTGCGTCGTGCTGGCCGTCAGCAACAAGGAGGCCGGTGCCCAGGTCATCTCCGCAGACCACACGGTGCTGCGCATCCGGCCGCACGACCTGGTGACCATCCCGCAACCCGTCACCCGGATCCGGGTACCGCGTGGCTTCAAGCTCTCGGACCGCAAGTCACGCCGCAACCTGCTCGGCTCGATGTCCGACAGGCTCGCCTCCGTCGACCCGGACGAGCCGCAGCCGGAGCCCAACCCTTCCGACGAGGAACAGGCCCAGCGGATCTCCGAGCTCCGGCGTGAGCTCCGGTCCCATCCCTGTCACGAGTGCGAGGACCGCGAGACCCACGCCGTCGCAGCCGCGAAGGTGATCAGGCTGGAGCGGGAGGTGGCGCGCCAGCAGGCCAAGCTGGCCGGCCGGACCAACTCGCTGGCATTCCAGTTCGACGCAGTCTGCGGCGTGCTGGCCGAACTCGGCTACCTCGACGGGGACGAACTCACCGACGCCGGGCGGATGCTGCGCCGCATCTACAACGAGCTGGACCTGGTGGCCGCCGAATGCGTCCGCCGCGACGTCTTCCACGGCCTCGACGCCCCCCAACTGGCCGCAGTGCTGTCAACTCTGCTCTACGAGTCCCGGCCCAGCCGCGACGCGCCCACACCCCGCATGCCCGACGCCGCCAGCGAGCGCGCCCAGTCGGAACTGCGGCAGGTGTGGCTCGAGGTGGGCCGCCTCGAGCGGCAGCACCGCCTTGACCGCGGCCGCGAGCCCGACATCGGGTTCTCCGAGGTGGCCTGGCGGTGGGCCAGCGGCCAGGACCTGGCCAAGGTGCTGCGCGAGGGCCAACTCTCCGCCGGTGACTTCGTGCGCTGGGTGCGGCAGGTCATCGACTTCGCCGGCCAGCTGGCCAACGCCGTCGGTCCCGGAGACCTGCGGCGCACCTGCCGCGAGGTGGTGGCCGCCATGCGCCGCGGCGTCGTGGACGCAGACATCGACGAGGACTAGCACGCGCGGGTAGATTTGGCGCATGTCTGTTGCGCTGCGTGTGATCCCCTGCCTCGACGTCCACGACGGACGCGTCGTCAAGGGCGTCAACTTCCAGAACCTCCGCGATGCCGGGGACCCCGTCGAACTGGCGGCCACCTACTCCGCCGCGGGCGCCGACGAACTCACGTTCCTCGACATCTCCGCCTCCTCCGACGGCCGGGCCACCACTCGGGACATGGTGCAGCGCTGCGCGGAGACGGTGTTCATCCCGCTGACGGTGGGCGGGGGAGTGCGCGAGGTGGCCGACGTCGACGCGCTGCTGCGCTGCGGCGCGGACAAGGCCGGCATCAACACCGGAGCCCTCGCCCGGCCCGACGTGATCAACGAGATCGCCGAGCGCTTCGGCAACCAGGTCCTCGTACTGTCCCTCGACGCCCGCCGCGAGGAGGGCATGCCCTCGGGGTTCGGGGTGACCACCCACGGAGGTCGACGCTCCGCCGGCAGGGACGCCATCGAGTGGGCCCGCGAGGCCGTGGACCGCGGCGTCGGCGAGGTCCTCCTCAACTCGATGGACGCCGACGGCACCACCAACGGCTTCGACCTCGAGATGCTGGAGGCTGTGCGCAAGGTCATCGACGTGCCCCTGATCGCGTCCGGTGGCGCCGGCACCGCTCAGCACTTCGTCGACGCGGCCGACGCCGGCGCCGACGCACTCCTGGCAGCCTCGGTGTTCCACTACCAGACACTGACCGTCGCCCAGGTCAAGGAGGCCCTCAAGGCCGGGGGCCACACTGTTCGCGAAGGAGCCCTGGCATGACCGACCCGGACTGCCTGTTCTGCAAGATCGTCGCCGGCGAGATCCCGTCCAAGCAGATCCACTCCGACGACGCCTCCATCACCTTCCTGGACATCTCACCGTGGCAGGAGGGACACGCACTCGTGATCCCACGTCGCCACGTCACCGACGCCCTGGCCGACGACGCCGTGCTGGCCGAGCTCGCGCCTGCCGTGGTGGCGGTCGGGAACCTCCTGAAGGAGACCCTGGGGGCCACCGCCTGCAACATCCTCACCAACGCCGGCGCCGACTCCGGCCAGGAGGTGTTCCACGCCCACGTCCACGTCATCCCGCGCTATGCGGACAACCCCGGGATCGCGAACCTGAAGGGGTCGGTGGCGTCCGACCTGGACGAGATCCACGCGCGGATCACCGGAAATCGGCGTTAACGCGAACCCGGTGTGAGGCTCGAAAACCTGCCTGCGTAGCATTTCAGTTGTCGAGTTCTTCGGGTGGACAGGTCACCGGAAGACACATACTAAGGAGCAGGTATGAAGACCACGAAGATCGTGGGTGTGCTGTCAATCATCGCTGGTTTCGTGATGGCCATCGCAGGCATCGCCACCTACGTGACCGTCAGCCAGCAGCTGGCATCCGAGAACATCACCGTCCCCGGTGACGCCGCCTTCCTGGCCGGCGACAAGGTCGACGGTCCCTTCTCGGCGTTCGCCCAGGCGGACATCATCAACAAGCACGCACTGGCCGCCTCGGAGGGCAAGACCTACGCCGAGCTCGGAGCCCTCGCCACCGAGGCCCGCGAGGCCGGCGACGAGGAACTGGCCCAGCAGTACACCGACCAGCGCGCCACCGTCATGAACGCCTCGTTCCTGCGGGCCTCGCTGTTCACCTCCGTCGTCGCCTTCGGCGTCGCCGCACTGGTCATCGGCCTGGGCGTCCTGTTCGGCCTCATCGGCTGGGCACTGACCTCCGCCGCCGCTCGCCAGGGCGCAGCGATCCCGGTCCGGGCCGAGGCCGAGGCCGAGCGTGAGAAGCTGGCCGTCTCCTGACAACCAGGACTGAGTCGATCCACTGAATCTGGACGGACCGCACCCCAACCGGGTGCGGTCCGTCTCAGTATTCAGAACAACATCGGTGCGATCCTTGACACGGTGGGGCGGGTGCGCAATTGTGGCTGCGTGACCACCAGCCTGATCGTAGCCAGCTAAGCGTTTCGCACACGTCGAAACGCTCCCTCGAGTGCCCTCGTGGCGCCGGGGGTTTTTTGTTGGGCAGGATCGGGCGACAACCGAAGGGAGTGCAATGTCGCATCAGGACGACCGCATGCTGACGGGCGCACAGTCGCTCGTCGAATCACTCGAGCGGGTCGGTGTGGACGTAGCTTTCGGGATCCCCGGTGGCGCCATCCTGCCCGCCTACGACCCGCTGTTCGACTCCTCCATCCGCCACATCCTGGTGCGCCACGAACAGGGCGCCGGGCACGCCGCTGAGGGTTACGCCATGGCCAGCGGCCGGGTCGGGGTCTGCATCGCAACCTCCGGGCCGGGAGCCACCAACCTGGTGACGCCCATCGGCAACGCCTACATGGACTCGACCCCGCTGGTGGCCATCACTGGCCAGGTGAACTCGAACTACATCGGCACCGACGCCTTCCAGGAGGCCGACATCCGCGGCATCGTGATGCCGATCACCAAGCACAGCTTCCTGATCAAGCGGACCGAGGACATCCCGCTGGCCATCCGCGAGGCCTTCCACATCGCGCAGACCGGCCGGCCGGGCCCTGTCCTGGTGGACATCGCGAAGGACGCCCTGACCAACACGGCGCCGTTCGTGTGGCCGGAGGAGCTCGACCTGCCCGGCTACAAGCCCACCACGAAGCCACACATCAAGCAGATCCGGGCGGCGGCGAAGCTGATCTCGGCCTCCACCAAGCCGGTGCTCTACGTCGGTGGTGGCGTGATGAGCGCCCGCGCCTCGCAGGAACTCGCCGAGCTGGTGGAACGCACCCGGATCCCCGTGGTCACGACGCTCATGGCCAGGGGCGTGTTCCCCGACAGCCACGAGCTGAACATGGGCATGCCCGGGATGCACGGCACCGTCGCTGCCGTCGGGGCGCTCCAGAAGGCGGACCTGCTGATCGCCGTCGGGACACGCTTCGACGACAGGGTCACCGGCAAGCTGGACACGTTCGCGCCGCACGCGAAGATCATCCACGCCGACGTCGACCCTGCGGAGATCGGCAAGAACAAGCCCGTCGACGTCCCGATCGTGGGCGACGCCAGGGAGACCCTGCGGCTCCTCACCGACGCGATGGCGGAGCTTCCCGCACCCGAGGCCGACGCGTGGCGCAAACTGCTCGGCGGCATGAAGGACCGCTACCAGCCGCGCTGGGAGGAAGCCCCGGACGGCCGACTCTCGCCGCAGGAGGTCATCCAGCGCATCGGGCAGCTCAGCCCCGACGACTCCATCTACGTCGCGGGTGTGGGTCAGCACCAGATGTGGGCAGCCCACTTCCTCCCGCACGAGCGCCCGTCCAAGTGGCTCAACTCGGGCGGCTCGGGAACCATGGGGTTCTGCGTGCCCGCCGCGATGGGCGCCAAGGTGGCCGAGCCGGACCGCACGGTCTGGGGGATCGACGGCGACGGCTGCTTCCAGATGACCAACCAGGAACTGGTCACCTGCGCGCTGAACAACATCCCCATCAAGATCGCCATCATCAACAACAACTCGCTGGGCATGGTGCGGCAGTGGCAGACGTTGTTCTACAACGAGCGCTACTCAAACACGGACCTGCAGACCGAGTCCATCCCCAACTTCCCGCTGCTCGCAGAGGCCATGGGCTGCGTCGGGCTGCGGGCCACGAACGAGGAGGAGATGGAGGAGGCGATCAACAAGGCCCTCGAGATCAACGACCGCCCCGTCGTGGTGGAGTTCGTCGTCCACAAGGACGCGATGGTCTGGCCGATGGTCGCCGCCGGCACCAGCAACGACGAGATCAAGGTGGCCCGCGACATGGCCCCCGACTGGGAAGAGGAAATCCTGTGACCACGCACACCCTCAGCGTCCTCGTCTCCAACCGGCCGGGCGTCCTGACACGGATCGCGGCCCTGTTCTCGCGCCGCGGCTACAACATCGAGTCCCTGGCCGTCGGACCCACCGAACGGCCCGAGGTGTCCCGGATGACCATCGCCGCGCAGGTGGAGGACGAGGCCGCCCTCGAGCAGATCGTCAAGCAGTTGAACAAGCTCATCGAGGTCCGCAAGGTCCTCGAACTCGGTGCGAACACCGTCAAGCGGGAGATGGTCCTGGTGAAGGTCAGGGCCGACGTCAACTCCCGCAGCCAGATCATCGACGTCGTGTCCCTGTTCCGGGGCAAGGCCGTCGACGTCAGCCCCGAGTCGATCACGATCGAGGCCACCGGCGCGCCCGACAAGCTCGCCGCCCTGCTCGAGATGCTGTCCCCGCACGGCATCCAGGAACTGGTCCAGTCCGGTCAGGTGGCCTTGGGCCGCGGTGCCCGGACGATGGCCGAGACCAAGTCGAAATAAGATTCCCAACGAGACCCCTCAACACTGAAGGAAAGACAAGCAATGGCAGCAAAGATGTTCTACGACACCGACGCCGACCTCTCGATCATCCAGGGTCGCCAGGTCGCCGTCATCGGCTACGGCTCCCAGGGCCACGCCCACGCGCTCAGCCTGCGCGACTCCGGCGTCGACGTCCGCGTCGGCCTGCGTCCCGGCTCCAAGTCCGCCGCCAAGGCCGAGGCCGAGGGCCTGCGCGTCCTCCCCGTGGCGGAGGCTGTCGAGGAGGCCGATCTCATCATGATCCTGGCGCCCGACCAGGTGCAGCGGAAGGTCTACGCCGAGGACATCGAGCCCAACCTCGCCCCCGGCGACGCGCTGTTCTTCGCCCACGGCTTCAACATCCGCTTCGGCTACATCAAGGCCCCCGAGGGCGTCGACGTGTGCATGGTCGCCCCGAAGGGCCCCGGCCACCTGGTGCGCCGCGAGTACGCCGAGGGTCGCGGGGTCCCCGCGATCATCGCCGTCGAGGTGGACGCCACCGGCAACGCCTGGCCGCTGGCCCTCAGCTACGCCAAGGGCATCGGCGCGCTGCGCGCCGGCGGCATCGAGACCACCTTCACCGAGGAGACCGAGACCGACCTGTTCGGTGAGCAGGCCGTCCTCTGCGGTGGCGCCTCCGCCCTCGTCCAGGCCGGGTTCGAGACCCTCGTCGAGGCCGGCTACCAGCCCGAGGTCGCCTACTTCGAGTGCCTCCACGAGCTGAAGCTGATCGTCGACCTCATGTACGAGGGCGGCATCGCCAAGCAGCGCTGGAGCGTCTCCGACACCGCCGAGTTCGGCGACTACGTCTCCGGCCCGCGCGTCATCGACGCCCGGGTGAAGGAGAACATGAAGGCCGTCCTGACCGACGTCCAGAACGGCAACTTCGCCAAGCGCTTCATCGAGGACCAGGACGCCGGCGCGCCCGAGTTCAAGAAGTTCCGCGAGGCTGGCGAGGCCCACCCGATCGAGGCCACCGGCCGCGAGCTGCGCAAGCTCATGAGCTGGGTCAAGGGCTCCGACGACGACTACGTCGAGGGTTCGGCCGCACGCTGATCCCAGCACCGCCCACGAGGGGCCCCGGACGCTTCGGCGCCGGGGCCCCTCGCCGTCGGGCGCCACTGCCCGACGACCCCCTCAGCGGCTAGAATGGGCAGACAACAACAGGGGGTGTGCGCGCGTGGGGCTGTTTCTGACGATCGGGATCATCGGGATCGTTGTGGTCCTTGCCGCACTCCTGCTGGGTGACCTGGTCGAGGGCCTCATCAACGTGGACGCCTTCGGAGGGGACCTGTTCTCCCTGGCCGGTCTCGCCGCCTTCGTCGGCGCCTTCGGATTCGGCGGCTACATCTCGATGTCCTTCGTCGAGGCCACCTGGCTGGCCGTGGTCGTCGGCGTCGTCGCCGGCGGACTCGCGTTCTGGGGTGCCACATCCTTCACGCGCTGGCTGAAGCGCAGCGAGACCACCGCCTCCTTCCACTCCGACAAACTGGTCGGCTCCACCGCGAAGGTGATCACGGACATCCCGGCAGGCGGCTACGGCGAGGTCCGCGTCTACGGACCCGGCGGGTCGCGCAAGCGCACCGCCCGAGCCGTCACCGCCATCCCGTCCGGGACCGAGGTCTGGGTCTCCGGGATCGTCTCGCCGACCGCCGTGGAGGTCACGGCCACACATGAACTTCCGGCCCAGCCGGAGTGAACCCCACACGGTTCAATCGCCCGCACAACGACAGGAATGACACATGCCTGAACTGCCACCTCTAGTCGTCGGGATCGGCGGAGCAGTACTGCTCCTGGTCCTCATCATCTGGCTCATCGCCAGCCGCTACAAGGTCGCCCGCCCCAACGAGGCCTACATCATCACCGGCCAGAAGGGGAAGGCGGTGACCAACCCGGAGACGGGCCTGGTCTCCACCGACCTCAGCGGCCAGAAGGTCGTCATGGGCGGCGGTGTCTTCGTGATCCCGTTCATCCAGCGCCTCCACATCCTCGACCTGTCCTCGCGTCGCATCATGGTCCAGATTCGGGCGGCCGTCTCCGGCCAGGGCATCAAGCTGAACCTGGACGGCGTCGCCATCGTCAAGGTGGGCGGCAACGTGGACTCCATCCGCGCCGCCGCGCAGCGCTTCCTGATGCAGCAGGACGAGATCGAGACCTTCACCCAGGAGACGCTCGCCGGTTCGCTGCGCTCCATCGTCGGTTCGCTGTCCGTCGAGCAGATCATCCGTGACCGCGCGGCCTTCGCCCAGCGCGTCGCCGACGAGTCCGAGGCCTCGCTGACCGGCCAGGGCCTCGTGCTCGACACCTTCCAGATCCAGGACATCACCGACGACGGCACCTACCTCGCCGACCTCGGTCGCCCGGAGTCCGCCAAGCTGGCCCGAACCGCCGCCGTCGCGGAGGCCGAGGCCCGTCGCGAGGCGGAGCAGGCGCGTCTGCTCGCCGAGCAGGAGATCGCCATCGCCGAGCGTGCGCTGGTGCTGAAGGAGGCCGAGATCAAGGCCGAGACCGACGCCGCCCGCGCCAAGGCCGCGGCCGCCGGTCCGCTGTCCCAGGCCGACCAGGACCAGGCGATCCTCACCGAGCAGGAGAAGGTCGCCGTCCGACAGGCCGCGCTGAAGGAGCGCCAGCTGGACACCGAGGTGCGCAAGCCCGCGGACGCCAAGCGGTACGAGATGGAGACCGAGGCGCAGGGTCGTCGCAACTCCGAGATCTTCGAGGCCGAGGCCGCCAAGGCCGCAGCCATCGCCGCCGCCGAGGCCGAGGCCGAGAAGGCACGCCTGACCGGTGTGGGTGAGCAGTCCCGCCGTTCCGCACTCGCCGAGGCCGAGGCCATCGAGGGTGCCAAGCGCGGTGAGGCCGAGAAGGCCCGCCGTATCGCGGAGGCGGAGGCCGTGCGCGCCGAGGGTGAGGCCGAGGCCGCATCCGTCCTGGCCGTCGGAACCGCCGAGGCCGAGGCGATGGACAAGCGTGCCGCAGCGTTCGAGAAGTACAACGACGCCGCAGTGCTGCAGATGCTCATCGAGGTGCTCCCGCAGGTGGCCAAGGAGGTGGCGGCCCCGATGTCCAACATCGACAAGCTCACCGTCGTGTCCACCGACGGTGCGGGCGCCCTGCCCAAGCAGATCAACGACAACGTCCTGCAGACAGTCGAGATGATCAAGAACACCACGGGCATCGACCTGATGAACATCCTCAAGTCCAAGGTGGACTCCGCCGCAGGGGAGACGATCTCCGGCGACGTCGTCGCAACCGACTGACCGTGCCGAAGCCGCGGCCCCATCCGGAACCTGCCGGGTGGGGCCGCGGTGCTGTTCGAACCCGGTGCGGTGGCGCAGCGCCTTGTGACACGCCCTGCACCTAAGCTCCTGCCATGACGATCCGACCCGATGTGCCTGCCGCGGCCCGACTCATGGAGGCCGCCCGCACGCTCCGTCTGGAAGCACAGGCGCTGCGCCGCTCCTTCCCCCCGAAGCGTGCCTCGAGCCAGACCGCCGAGGTGGACGTCGACGCCGACGGCCGCACCCTCGCACTGCGGCTGCTGGATCCTCGGCTCCTGCCCGCGTCCCAGTGGGGCGGCCACCTGCTGGAGCTGTACCGGGCCGCCACCGGAACCCATGCAGAAGGCGTGGCCGTCTCCGACCTGGGCCCGGGCGAGGTCCCGTCGGAAACCACCGGCCTCGGCCCCGGCCGGTTCCAGTTCCCCCCGGGAATCGACGCTGACGCACCCCCTGCCGTGGTGCTGTCCCAGGCCAACGCACGGCTGCGCACCCGATTCGCCGCCGCGGAGGCCGCATCCGGCCGCATCAGCGAACTGGACGGGCACGGCACGGCCGGGGGGGACGACGAGGTGGTGGTTCGCGTCGGCTCGCTCGGCCAGTTGCTGGAGGTGCGCATCAGCAGCCACCTGGGCAGCAGGTCGCAGGACGAGGTCAACGAGTTGCTGGCCGAGGCCCTGCAAGCCGCCCGTGGTGACCTCCGCGCCCAGGTCGACGCACTCCTCACGCAGGAAGGAATCTGAGATGGCCGATCCCACCGGATGGAACTCCGCACAGATCGAGGCGATGGGCGACGCGGTGTCCGCGGAGGCGGAGAACCTCGCCGGACTGGGGCCCGTCAGCCCGCCGCCCACGAGCGCGTTCGGCAAGCTGCTGGAGCCGCCCGCCACGAACGCCTTCCCGTTCACCACCGACGGCATCCAGCGCTACCTGGACAGTTCGGCCACCGCCACGTCCCGGATGGGCGCCGGTCTCGCCTTCTCCGCGCGCAGCTACCAGCATGCCGAGGACCAGGCCACCCAGTTCGCCCAGCAGGTCGCCGGAGGTGGTGGTGGTGGTGGTGGCACCATCACCCCTCCGAACGCCACGGTGCAGGTGACCCCACTGCGGAACTGGAACACCGCCAAGAGCATCCTTGGTGGGGGAGCAGCCACCGGCGGGGACAGTTTCGCCGGTGGCAACCCCCTTTCCGTGCTGGCCCCGACCGCACTGGACTGGCTGAACGCGCCCGTGGCCGTCTACGAACTGGTGGCCAACGGTCTGGGATTCCTCGCCGGAACCCTGGTCAGCTACTTCCCGCCCTTCAACGACGCCATCGAGAAGCTCACCGGGGACCCGGACGGCATCCGGGCGTTCAAGTCCACCCTCGAGTCCCTCGCGCGGGCACTGGACCAGCACGTCTCCGCCATGGAGGGCTCGACGCGGATGGCGCCTGAGTGGTTCGGTGACGCGGCGGACAACTACCAGACCTACGCAACGGTGCAAGGTGCCTGCATGCAGGCCGCCGAGGCGCTGGTCGAGGTCATCGGCCCAAGTGTCGAGGGCGTCGCCGCCAACACCGGCCAGGCCCGCAAGATGGTGGTGGCCATCCTCGTCAACGTCATCGAGGAGATCGTCCGCGCCGCCGTCCCCAACCTGTTCTGGCTGAAGGTGGCCCTCGGGTTCGCCGTCGTGCCGTTCGGGTTCGTCGTCAGCGGGGCCATCATCGCCGGCATCCTCGCCCGCTTCGTCGCCTGGGTGGTGGAGTTCCTGGCCACGGAGATGCAGGTGATCGCGCAGTTGATGCGTGACGTCGCGCAGCAGGGTGCGGGCTACCTCGGCCAGATCCGGCAGTTGGGCCACACCATGCAGCGCGCCGGTGTGACGCTGCAGACCGGGGTGGATCCCGGCCCGGGCTTCGGCGTCGGCGACGGGTCGGTGGCCGACTCCATGATCGGCACCGAACCGGACCCGCGCGACGGCTCCCTGGTGGACCTGATGGCAGGCGACGTCGACGGCTTCACGCCCGTCTCGGACGAGGAGCTCGCGGAACTTGGACTGACGCCGGAGATGCTCGTCGACGACGAGAACGGCTTCGCCGCCCACGTCTACAAGGACGCCGACGGCAACATCGTCGTCCTGTTCGAGGGCACCGACTTCGAGGACTCCCAGCAGCGGGACCTGCTGAAGGAGAACGTTCCCGGCGGCGTCGGGATGGGGCCACAGTCCGAGATGGCGATGGCGATCGCGCAGGCCATCGGGAACAGCCCCAACCAGGACCAGGTGAGCTACGCCGGCCACTCCCTGGGCGGCCGTCTGGCCGCGATCGCCGCCATGACCAGCGGGAACCCGGCGGTCACTGCGAACGCGGCAGGGGTCAGCCCGGCCCAGATCGAATACATCGCCCAGGCCAACGGCATGACGGTGGAACAGGTGCAGCAGAGCCTGGAAAGCGGTCTGGTGCGGGCCTACCGCACCGACGACGACATCCTCACCGGCCTGCAGGAGCGCTACCCGATCATTCCGGGCCTGATGCCCGACGCCGTCGGCGTGACCGTCGACCTGCCCGGCAGCGAGGACCCCATCACCGGCCATGGTTCGGACAACGTGCAGCACAACTACGACGAGGTCTACGGCACCGACCGGCCGGACTCGATGACGCCGGTGCCCTGAGCCCCGGGGGTCCGTTCCGCGCGCACCCGGAACGACTGAGTGGGGTCGTTGTGCGGGTACACCAACACAACGACCCCACTCAGGTCATCGTCGAACGCGTCAGAGGGCGGTGGCGATCCTGTCGCCGATCTCGGTGGTGGAGCCTGCGTCCGCACCACGAGCCGCGATGTCCGCGGACACGGCGGCGTCGATGCGGGCGGCCTCGGCGTCCAGGCCCAGGTGGGCCAGGAGCAGCGCCATCGACGAGATGGCCGCCGTCGGGTCCGCGATGCCCTTGCCCGCGATGTCGGGGGCCGAGCCGTGCACGGGCTCGAACATGGACGGGAACTCTCCCGAGGGGTTGATGTTGGCGCTCGCCGCCAGGCCGATGCCGCCGGTCACTGCCGCCGCGAGGTCGGTGACGATGTCGCCGAACAGGTTGTCGGTGACGATCACGTCGAACTGCGACGGGTTGACCACCATCGCGATCATCGCGGCGTCGATGTGCAGGTAGCGGCGCTCCACGTCGCCGTAGGACTCGCCCACCTCGTTGAAGATGCGGTTCCACAGCGAGCCGGCGTTGACCAGCACGTTGTGCTTGTGGAGCAGCGTGATCTCCTTGCGGCGGGCGCGGGCCCGCTCGAAGGCGTCGCGCACGACACGCTCCACGCCGTAGGCGGTGTTGACCGAGACCTCGGTGGCCAGTTCCTGCGGGGTCCCGGTGCGCACGGCGCCGCCGTTGCCGCAGTAGAGGCCCTCGGTGCCCTCGCGCACGACGACGAAGTCCACCTCGCCCTTGGCCACGACGTCCTGGGACAGCGGGGTGCCCACCCCGGGGTACAGCTTGGAGGGGCGCAGGTTGATGGCGTGGTCGAAGGCGAAGCGGAGCTTCAGCAGCAGCCCGCGCTCCAGCAGGCCGCTGGGGATGGCCTTCGAGCCCGGGGCGGCGCCCACCGCGCCCAGCACGATGGCGTCCACGCCCTTGAGCTCCTCCAGGACCGTGTCGGGGAGCACCTCGCCGGTGCGCTGCCAGCGCTCCGCGCCCAGGTCGTAGTCGACGAACTCGAAGGTGTCCTCGCCCGCGACGGCGCGCAGCGCCTTGAGTGCCTCGGCGGTGACTTCCGGTCCGATCCCGTCGCCGCCGATGACCGCGATCTTCTTGTTCGTCTCAGTTCCCATGCGCTGAACCTTAGCCATGGGTGCCCGCTGAGCGCGCACCGGGCGTGGACGCCGTCCCAACTGGCGAGACGTCCGGGTTAGGCTTTCCGGAACACCCACCCCCGGCGGATGCAGGAAGTAGCCATGACCACCACTCCCACAGTGCCCGAAGAGTTCCACATCTTTGACACCAGCCTGCGCGACGGCGCGCAGCAGGAAGGGCTGCGGCTCAGCGTCGCGGACAAGCTGCGGATCGCGGGCTACCTCGACGAACTGGGCGTCACCTTCATCGAGGGCGGCTGGCCCGGCGCCAACCCGGCGGACACGCAGTTCTTCGTCGAGGCCAAGGCCCTGGAGCTGAAGAACTCCAAGCTCGTGGCCTTCGGTGCCACCCGCAAGGCCGGCGCGACGGCGGCGACGGACCCGCTCACGAAGGCCTTGGTCGACGCGGGCACCGACTACATCTGCATCGTCGCCAAGAGCCACGACGAGCACGTCACCAGGGCGCTGCGCACCACGCTCGAGGAGAACCTCGAGATGGTCACCGACACCGTCACCTACCTGCGGGAGCAGGGCAAGCACGTGTTCGTCGACTGCGAGCACTTCTTCGACGGCTACCGCGCCAACCCGGACTACGCCCTCAGCGTCGTGCGCGCGGCCTCCGAGGCGGGTGCGGAGGTGGTCATCCTGTGCGACACCAACGGCGGCATGCTGCCCAGCTGGATGGGCGACGTCGTCAGCGCGGCCGCGCAAACCGGCGCCAACCTCGGCATCCACTGCCACAACGACACCGGCTGCGCGGTGGCCAACACGCTCGCCGCCGTCGAGGCCGGTGTGATGCACGTCCAGGGCACCTTCAACGGGTATGGGGAGCGCACCGGGAACGCGGACCTCTCGGCAGTCATCCCGAACCTGCAGATCAAGTTCGGCTGGGAGGTGCTCCCGCCGGAGAACCTGGCCGAGATCACCCGGGTCTCCCACGCCATCGCACTGGTGGCGAACCAGCCGCTCCTGGGCCGCCAGCCCTACGTCGGGGCCAGCAGCTTCGCCCACAAGGCGGGCCTGCACGCCAGCGCCATCAAGGTGGACGCGAACCTCTACCAGCACATCGACCCCACCCTCGTGGGCAACGACATGCGCATGCTGATCTCGGACATGGCCGGCCGGGCCAACATCCAGATCAAGGGCGACCAGCTGGGCTTCGACCTGAGCGACCGTGAGCTGGCCGCTCGCGTCACCGAGCGTGTGAAGGCGAAGGAGTCGGAGGGCTACAGCTACGAGTCCAGCGACGCCAGCTTCGAGATGCTGCTGCGTGACGAGCTCGGGATTCTCCCGCAGCCGTTCCAGGTCACCTCGTGGCGCGTGTTCACCGAGGAGCGCCTCGGCGAGACCATCTCCGAGGCCACCGTGAAGATCACCGCCAAGGGCCGCCAGGAGATGGTGGTGGGCGAGGGCAACGGGCCCGTCAACGCGCTGGACCACGCCCTGCGCAAGGCCATCGCCGCGGCCTACCCGGCCGTCGAGGAGTTCGAGCTCACCGACTACTCGGTGCGGCTGCTCGACGAGGGCCACGGCACCGACGCCACCGTGCGGGTGCTCATCGACACCTCGTACGAGGGCAGCACCTGGACGACGGTGGGGGTCGGCACCAACGTGATCGAGGCGTCCTGGGAGGCCCTGTTCGACGCGCTGGTCTACGGCATCTTCACCCACGTCGAGCCGGAGCTGCGCCCCGAGACCGCCGCCTGAGCGGGCGGTCGCGGATCAGCCCGCGCCCGCATCTCGGGAGCAACTACGCTGTAGCCCATGCGTATTGCTCGTTTCGCCGCCGCCGGTCAGGATCCGGCCTACGGCATCATCGAACTGGCCATTGACGGTGGGGAACACCCGGACTCGATCGCGGTCATCACCGGCGACCCGCTGGCCGGCGTCCCGGTCAACTACACGGGGGAGCGCCACGCGCTCGCCGACGTCCGCCTGCTGGCGCCGGTGATCCCGCGCAGCAAGGTGGTGGCCGTCGGCAAGAACTACGCCGACCACGCCGCCGAGATGGGCAGTGAGGTGCCCGCCGGCGCGCCACTGGTGTTCTTCAAGCCCAACACCTCGGTGATCGGGCCCAACGACCCGATCGTGCGGCCCGCCGGAGTGGAGGAACTGCACTACGAGGGCGAACTGGCCATCATCATCAACCGGTTCTGCAAGGAGGTCCCGCCCGAGCGCGTGCCCGAGGTGATCTTCGGGTACACGATCGCCAACGACGTCACTGCCCGGGACTGGCAGAACGTGGACTCGCAGTGGTCGCGCGCCAAGGGCTCGGACACCTTCTGCCCGCTCGGGCCGTGGATCAACACCCACCTGAGCATCCCGGAGGCGGAGGACCTGGGCATCGAGACCCGCCTGAACGACGACGTGCGCCAGCAGGGCAGCACCTCACAGATGGTGCGCGGCATCACGGAACTGGTGAGCTTCATCTCCGGCTTCACCACGCTGCTGCCCGGCGACGTCATCCTCACCGGCACCCCCGCCGGGGTCGGTGCCATGGCCGACGGCGACACCGTGCACGTCTCGATCGACGGCTTCGGCACCCTCAGCAACCCGGTCACCGGGCAGTGAGCCAGCAACTCTTCACGCCCGACGCCGACGAACCGGCGGGCGGCCTCGAGTACCCGCTGGTGCTGGCCGAGCCCGTCCGGAACCCGGTCAAGCCCATCATGGGGGTGTTGCTCGGGGTCCTCGCGTTCATCATCCTCGTGCCCGTCGTCTCGCAGCTCGTGCTGCGGCTCACGTGGCTGTTCCGGGGCCGGCCACCGTTCGAGCAGTACCAGGCCGAGGCGATGGCCTACGAGCTCCCTGAGGGGCTAGTGGCCTCCCACCTCGGCTTGGCCATGCTGATCGTGATCTCCGTCCTGCTGGTGCGGTACCTGCACGCCAGGGGCTGGGCGTGGCTGGTGTCGGTGGAGCCCGGGTTCCGCTGGCGCTACCTGCTGGCCTGCCTGCTCGTCGCGCTGGTGGTGCTGAACGCGGTGCTGTGGCTGTCCTTCGTCGTCATCGAAATGCCACAGTTCCAGTCGGCGCAGGAGAACTGGGCGGTGTTCCTGGCCATCATCCTGGTCACCTCACCGATCCAGGCGGCCGCAGAGGAGGTCTTCTTCCGTGGCTACGTGCTGCAGGCCCTCGGGACGGCCTTCAACCAGGCGTGGGTGGGCGTCGTCGGCTCCGCGCTGCTGTTCGCCCTGTTCCACGGTGTGCAGAACCCGGCACTGTTCGCCAACCGGTTGGCGTTCGGACTGATCGTCGGCCTGCTGGTGTGGCGCACCGGCGGTCTGGAGGCCGCCATCGGGGCCCACATCATCAACAACGTGTTCGCGTTCGGCTACGGCATCTTCACCGGGGGAGTGGCCGCCACCAAGGCCACCAGCGCCATCGGGTGGGACAAGGCATTCTTCGACATCCTCGGTTTCGCGTTGTTCGCGGTGGCCGCCTGGTGGGTGGGCAGACGCATGAACGTGGCCACCGCCACGCCCTGAGGAGGGCCTCGTCGGGCCCGGTTTGTGGCGCGGTCCGAAGTTGGTGTAGAGTTTCCACTCGTGCTCGCCAGTCGAGCACGGTGGGGTATAGGGTAATTGGCAGCCCGACTGATTCTGGTTCAGTTAGTCTAGGTTCGAGTCCTAGTACCCCAGCGGAATGTGACAGCAGCCACTTGGATGCACTAGCATTTCACCGCCTGGCCCCGTTGTGTAGCGGCCTAGCACGCCGCCCTCTCAAGGCGGTAGCGCGGGTTCGAATCCCGTCGGGGCTACCAGTGCGAAACACCCCGCGATCCTCTCCGGATCGCGGGGTGTTCTGGTTCTCCTGGCTTGTCAGCGCCGAATCAGTCGGCGTTTCCGGATCGGCGCAGCACCTCACTGAGCCGCTCGGCGGCCGCCATCACGGCCGGGGCGTGCAGCCGGCCCGGCTGGCGGCTCAGGCGCTCGATCGGGCCGGACACACTGACTGCAGCGATGATGCGCCCCGACGGCGCCAGCACGGGTGCCGAGACCGACGCCACGCCCGCCTCGCGCTCGCCGACGGACTGGGCCCAGCCGCGGCGCCGCACGGTCTGCAGCGAGGCCGAGGTGAAGGCGGCCTGCTCCAGCAGCTTCGGCAGGCGTTCGGCCTCCTCCCACGCGAGCAGCACCTGGGCGGCCGAGCCGGCGGTCATGGACAGCTGGGCCCCGACGGGGATGGTGTCACGCAGGCCCGTCGGCCGCTCGACGGCGGCGGCGCAGATGCGCATGTCGCCCTGGCGGCGGTAGAGCTGTGCCGACTCGCCCGTGATGTCGCGCAGGCGCGTGAGGATGGGGCCGGCGGTCGCGACGAGGGGGTCCTCGGATGCCGAGTCGGCCAGTTCCACGAGCCGCGGCCCGAGGACGAACCTGCCCTGCAGGTCGCGCCCCACGAACCGGTGGTGCTCGAGAGCCACTGCCAGGCGGTGCGCCGTCGGCCGTGCCAGTCCGGTGGCCGTCACGAGGCCTGCGAGGGTCAGGGGATTCTGCTCGAGCGCTGCCAGGACGGCGGCTGCCTTGTCCAGTACGCCCACTCCACTTGTGCTGTCCATATGGCGAGACTAGCGTTTCGAATGGCGGACACGCAAGAGTATGCTCTTCGCAGTTGGCTGACACTTTCAGTCACACATCAGGACAACCAACCAGCACACAAGGGGTGGAACATGGGTAAGACCTTGGCGGAGAAGGTCTGGGACGCACATGTCGTGCGTTCCGTCGACGGCGAGCCGGACCTGCTCTACATCGACCTGCACCTCGTCCACGAGGTCACCAGCCCGCAGGCCTTCGAGGGCCTGCGCATGAACGGGCGCAAGGTCCGTCGTCCCGAGCACACGCTCGCCACCGAGGACCACAACACCCCCACCCTCAACATCAACCGGCCCATCGCGGACCCCGTCTCGCGCACCCAGGTGGACACGCTGCGCAAGAACGCCGAGGAGTTCGGCATCCGCATCCACTCGCTGGGTGACCGGGACCAGGGCGTCGTCCACATCATCGGCCCCCAGTTGGGTGTCACCCAGCCCGGCATGACCATCGTGTGCGGCGACTCCCACACCTCCACCCACGGCGCCTTCGGGGCATTGGCATTCGGCATCGGCACCTCCGAGGTGGAGCACGTGCTGGCCACCCAGACGCTGCCCCAGAAGAAGCCGAAGATGATGGCCGTCAACATCAACGGTGACCTGCCCGACGGCGTCACCGCCAAGGACGTCGTCCTCGCGCTGATCGCAAAGGTGGGCACCGGCGGCGGCCAGGGCTACATCGTCGAGTACCGCGGCACCACCATCGAGCAGCTCTCCATGGAGGGCCGCATGACCATCTGCAACATGTCCATCGAGTGGGGCGCCAAGGCGGGCATGATGGCTCCCGACGAGACCACCTTCGCCTACCTGAAGGGGCGCCCGCACGCGCCCGAGGGTGAGGAGTGGGCTGCCGCCGTCGAGTACTGGAAGACGCTGCGCACCGACGACGACGCCACCTTCGACCTGGAGGTGGACATCGACGCCACCCGGCTCACCCCGTTCGTCACCTGGGGCACCAACCCCGGCCACGGCGTGCCCCTGGGCGCAGCTGTGCCCTCTCCGGAGGACTTCGACTCCGAGGTGGAGCGTGCCACCGCGAAGCGTGCGCTGGAGTACATGGACCTCACCCCCGGCACCCCGATGCGTGACATCACCGTGGACACGGTCTTCCTGGGATCCTGCACCAACGGCCGCATCGAGGACCTGCGCCTGGCTGCCTCGGTGCTGCAGGGCAGGAAGGTCGCCGACGGCGTCCGCATGCTGGTGGTCCCCGGCTCCGCCCGCGTCCGCCTGCAGGCCGAGGAGGAAGGCCTGGACAAGGTCTTCCTGGACTTCGGCGCCGAGTGGCGCGCCGCCGGCTGCTCCATGTGCCTCGGCATGAACCCCGACCAGCTGAAGCCGGGCGAGCGCGCGGCCTCCACCTCCAACCGCAACTTCGAGGGCCGGCAGGGCAAGGGCGGACGCACGCACCTGGTCTCGCCCGCCGTCGCAGCCGCCACCGCCATCACCGGGCACCTGAGCGCGCCCGCAGACCTGATCGGAGCCTGAGCATGGAAGCCTTCAAGACCCACACCGGCATCGGCGTCCCGCTGCGTCGCTCCAACGTCGACACGGACCAGATCATCCCCGCCGTCTACCTGAAGCGCATCACGCGCACCGGGTTCGAGGACGGACTGTTCTCCGCCTGGCGCAACGACCCGGAGTTCGTGCTCAACAAGGAGCCCTACAAGCAGGGCACCATCCTGCTGCCGGGGCCCGACTTCGGCACCGGCTCCTCGCGCGAGCACGCTGTCTGGGCGCTGCAGAACTACGGCTTCAAGGTGGTCATCGGCACCCGCTTCGGTGACATCTTCCGCGGCAACTCCGGCAAGGCCGGCCTGCTGGTCGCGGTGGTGGACGAGCCCACCATCGAGGCGCTGTGGACCGCGGTGGAGACCAACCCGGAGGACCAGCTAACCGTTGACCTCGAGTCCCAGACCGTCACGGTCGGGGAGCAGAGCTACCCCTTCGAGATCGACGCCCACACCAAGCACCGCCTGCTCAACGGCCTGGACGACATCTCCTCCACGCTGCAGCACGAGGCCGACATCGACACCTACGAGGCCTCGCGTCCGAGCTTCAAGCCGAAGACGCTGCCGGCCCGCACGGCTGACACCGTGGCCTGACTCCGAGCGCGCTGTCGGCCGTCGTCCCATGGGGCGGCGGCCGACTGCGTTCTGCGGACCCCGGCCCGAAACGCCCGTCTCGTTCGTTCCCGCCCGTCCTGTCCGTTCCCACCCGTCCTACTGGACAGGCGGGAACGAACAGGACGGGCGGGAACCGTGCAGGCGGCATCGCGACGGACCCTCTGAGCGCGCGGTATATGGTCGACGATGACATCCGACGAGGAGGAACCGTGACCGATCCCCACATCTGGCTCGAGGACGTCGAGGGCGCCGAGGCCCTGGACTGGGTCCGGGCCCGCAACGCGGTGACCGAGACCGAACTGGCAGGGACAGCCGAGTTCGCACGGCTCGAGGACGAGCTGGCCGCCATCTACGACTCGGACGACAGGATCCCGATGCTCGCCAAGCGGGGGGAGTGGTACTACAACTTCTGGCGCGACGCCGAACACCCGCGCGGCCTGTGGCGCCGCACGACCCTCGCGGAGTACCGCACGGGTTCCCCGGCCTGGGAGACGGTCCTTGACCTCGACGAGCTGAACCGCACCGAGGACGAGAACTGGGTGTGGCACGGCGTCGAGTTCCTCCGCCCGGACCAGCCGCGTTGTCTCGTGGCGCTGTCCCGCGGCGGTGCCGACGCCGACGTCACCCGCGAGTTCGACGTCGAGACGAAGGCATTCGTCGAGGGCGGGTTCGAGCGGCCCGAGGCCAAGGGAAGGCTGAGCTGGATCGACCACGACACCGTTTACGTCGTCACCGACACCGGCCCCGGAAGCACCAACCTGGCCGGCTACGCGCGGTTCGTGCGCCGCTGGCGTCGCGGCACCCCCATGGCCGAGGCCGAGGTGGTCTTCGAGGGGCCGGCGGACAACGCCGGCTACGGGATCCACGCGGTGCGGGACCGCACGCCGGGCTTCGAGCGTGATCTCCTGCTGCACTACCTCGACAGCCGTGACTCCGTGCTCCACGTCGCCGACGCCACCGGCCGGTTCGTCGCCCTGGACGTGCCGGACTCGGCCGACAAGCACGTCCACCGGCAGTGGCTGCTGCTGTGGCTGCGCGACGAGTGGAGCGTCGACGGCCGCACCCACCCCGCCGGCGCACTGCTGGCCGCCGACCTCGACCGGTTCGTCGCAGGGGAGCGAGACGTCGAGGTGCTGTTCGAGCCCACCGCCACGACGGCGCTGGAGGACATCACGTGCACCCGCAACCACATCGTGCTCACCGTCCTGGAGGACGTCAGCAGCACCCTGGTGGTGGCCACTCACGGACCCGAAGGCTGGGACCTGCGCCCCTTCGAGGGTGCCCCCGCACTGGGCAGCATCCACTCCGCCGCCGTCGACGACGAGGACGACGACCGGATCTGGCTGGTGGTCACCGACTACCTCACCCCCAGCACGCTGATGCTCGCCGACGTCGCTCCCGGGGCCGCCGCGCCAGAAGTGCTGCGCAGTGAACCCGAGTTCTTCGACGCCTCCGGGCACGTCACCGAGCAACACTTCGCGACTTCTGCCGACGGTACCCGGGTTCCCTACTTCCTGGTGCGGCCGCGCGGTCAGGAATCCGACGGCACCAACCCGACCCTGCTGTACGGCTACGGCGGCTTCGAGATCTCGCTCACCCCGGGCTACGCCCCGGGCGTGGGCAAGGGCTGGCTGGAAGCCGGCGGCACGTTCGTCGTCGCGAACATCCGTGGCGGCGGCGAGTACGGGCCGGGCTGGCACCAGGCGGCCCTGCGCGAGAACCGGCCCCGGGCCTACGAGGACTTCGCCGCAGTCGCGCGGGACCTCGTGGACCGGGGCATCACCGAGCCGGAGCACCTGGGCATCCGCGGTGGCAGCAACGGCGGCCTGCTCACGGGCAACATGCTGACCCAGTACCCCGAACTGTTCGGCGCGGTGGTCATCCAGGTGCCCCTGCTGGACATGCGCCGTTACCACCGACTGCTGGCCGGGGCGTCGTGGATGGGGGAGTACGGGGACCCCGACGAGCCGGGCGAGTGGGAGTTCATCCGGAAGTTCTCGCCCTACCAGCTGCTCGACGGCGCGGGTGAGCTCCCACCCACCCTCCTGCTCACCTCCACCCGCGACGACAGGGTCCACCCGGGCCATGCCCGCAAGTTCATGGCGAAGTTGGAGGCGGGCGGGCACCCGTGCCTTTACTACGAGAACATCGAGGGCGGCCACGGTGGCGCCGCCGACAACCGGCAGCGCGCCCACATGGACGCCCTGTACCTGGCCTTCCTGCAGCGCCACCTCATGCAGGCCTCCCGCTGACCCGTCCCCGAGTGGCGCGCGGCGCGCGCGGGCTGCCTGTCGCTAGGCTGACCCGCATGTCATCGACGACCAAGCCCTGGCGCCTCCCGTTGGCCAGGGTCAACCATGAGCCGGCCCCGCCCGTCTACCGGGGGCTCGCGCAACTGGTGCGTCGCCTGCTGCCGCTGTTCGTGACCCGGACCTGGGCCGGGCGCGAGAAACTGCCGGCCACCGGCGGCGTCCTCGTGGTGGCCAACCACATCTCCAACTTCGACGTGCTCGTGCTGGGGGAGTTCGTCATCATGGCGGGCCGCTGGCCCCGGTTCCTCGGCAAGTCCGAGATCTGGAAGGTGCCGGTCATCGGGTGGCTGGCGCGCGCCTGTGAACAGATCCCCGTCCTGCGCAACACCGCCAACGCGAAGGACTCCCTGGTCCATGCCCGCCGCGCGCTGGAGCAGGGCAGGGCGGTTGCCATGTACCCGGAGGGGACCATCACGGCGGACCCGGACTTCTGGCCCATGACGGGGCGCACCGGCGCCGCCCGGCTCGCCCTCGAGACCGGGGTGCCGGTGGTCCCGATCGGACAGATCGGGGCCGAGAAGGTGCTGGGCGGCAAGCGCCTCGAGTGGCGACGGTTGTTCAGCCTGCGCAGGCGGCCGGTGAGCCTGCTGGTCGGTGACCCCGTGGACCTGGCGCGGTTCCGTGGCGAGGGGGAGCCCTCGAAGGAGACCCTGGAGGCCGCCACCGTCGCCATCATGGACGCGATCACCGCGCTGGTGGAGCAGGTCCGGGACGAGGAGGCGCCCACGGACCGGTGGGACATGCGGGTGGGTGCCCGGGTTCCGCAACTTCGGAGCTGAGGCTCGCAAGCACTACGCTTTGCGGCGGAACCAAATCGGGAGGTCTCGTGGAAAAGCGCATCAGGGTCGCACTCATCTTCGGCGGTCAGTCGCCGGAGCACGGCGTTTCCTGCCTGACGGCGGCCAGCGTGCTCGGCGCGATCGACCAACAGCGCTTTGACGTGTTCGGGGTGGGCATCTCCAAGTCCGGCCGGTGGACCCAGGTCCCGCTCGATGTCATCGCCGCCTACGAGATCGTCGACGGCCGGGTGCCCCAGGTGGCCGAACCCGAGCACGACGCCGTGTGGATGGTGGGGGCCGACGGGTGCGAGGTGGCCACCCGCGACGGTGAGCACCTCGTCGACATCCACGGCGTGGACGTCGCGTTCGCACTGCTGCACGGGCCCTTCGGTGAGGACGGCACCATCCAGGGCCTGTTCGAGATGATGGGGATCCGGTACGTGGGGTCCGGAGTGGCCGCCAGCGCCATCGGCATGGACAAGCACCACATGAAGGTGGCCTTCGAGGCCGCCGGGCTGCCGGTGTGGCCCTACGTGGTGGCCACCGACCAGAGGTGGCGCGACGAGCCCGCAGCCGTGCTCGCGGATGTCGACGCGCTCCAGTTCCCGGTGTTCGTCAAGCCCGCCCGCGGCGGCTCCTCCCTCGGCATCAGCCGCGTCACCGATCCGAGTGGGGTGCAGGCAGCCATCGAGGAGGCGCGCGCCTACGACCCGAAGGTGGTCATCGAGCAGGGCTTCGTCGGGGCCCGGGAACTCGAGTGCGCAGTGATCGCCGACCCCACCTCCGCCGGTGGTTGCGACGCGTCCTCGGTGGGGGAGATCCGCGTCCACGCCAAGGACGGCTTCTACGACTTCGACGCGAAGTACATCGCCGAGGACGAGGCCACGCTGCACATCCCCGCCGACATCGCGCCGGAGGTCTCCGAGCAGATCCGGGAGGTGGCCACCCGCGCGTTCAACGCCGTCGGGGCCGAGGGCCTGGCCCGAGTGGACGTGTTCGCCGACGCCGACGGCGAGGTCTGGGTCAACGAGATCAACACCATGCCGGGGTTCACCGAGATCTCGATGTACCCGAAGCTGTGGGAGCACAGCGGGGTGGGCTACCCCGAACTGGTGGCCCGCCTCATCCAGCTGGCCCTGCTGCGCCCGGTGGGGCTGCGGTGATGGAACTCGGCGAGTTCGAGCTGATCGCGGACGTCACCGCAGACCTCGCGGCCGGCTCCGACGTGGTCCTCGGGGTCGGGGACGACGCCGCGGTGCTGCGACCCGATGGCGACGTGGTGGTCACCACCGACATGCTCGTGGACGGGATCCACTTCAAGCGGAACTGGTCCCCGGCATTCCAGATCGGCCGCAAGGCCGTCGCGGTCAACGTCTCCGACGTCGAGTCGATGGGTGCCGTGCCGAGTTCGATCGTCATGGCCCTCGGGCTACCCGAGGACACCGATCTCGACTGGGTGCGAGACCTCTCGGCCGGTGTGCGCGACGAGGCCGCCCGCGCGGGCGTCAGCCTGGTCGGGGGCGACACCACCCGCTCCGCCCAGGTGGTGGTCACCGTCACCGCACTCGGAAACCTGGGCGGCCGGTCCCCGGTCACCCGCTCCGGCGCCCGGGAAGGCGAAGTGGTGGCGGTGGCCGGCAAGCTCGGCTGGGCCGGTGCGGGACTCACCGTCCTGCAGCGGGGCTTCGGCTCGCCCAAGGAACTCGTCGCGGAACAGCAGTGCCCCAGCGTCCCCTACGGCCAGGGTGCGGTCGCCGCGGCGACGGGCGCGACCTCAATGGTGGACGTCTCCGACGGACTGCTGGCGGACCTCGGGCACGTCTGCGCCGCCTCCGGCGTGGGCATGGACCTGGCCACCAGCAACTTCGCACTCCCGGACTCCATCCAGCGGCTCTCGGCCGCCACCGGCGTCTCGCCGTGGAACTTCATCCTCGGTGGGGGAGAGGACCACGCGCTGGCGGCCACCTTCCCCGTGGGCACGGAACTGCCGGACGGTTGGCGCGAGGTGGGCGTGGTCACCGGCTCGGGCGAGGTCACCGTCGACGGGGAGGCTTGGGAGGGGCCACGAGGCTGGACGCACTTCGGCTGAGGCAGTTCCCCGCGGAGTGGGGTCCAAGAAATCCGGCCGGTTTCCGCTAACGTGCAACCCATGGCGTCCCGCGGAACTTCCTCGTCGCGGAACTCCAGTACCAAGACGCGTTCGACGTCGCGGGCTGCCAGTTCCAGCAAGAGCACCAAGAGCACACCCTCCAAGGCGAAGGGTGGTTCCGGCACACGCAGATCCCCCTCGCGCCCGGCCTCGAAGCAAGCGGGTCCCAACCCGTTCCTCGCGTTCCTGCGGGCGGTGTTCGGCGGTCTGGCGCACGGCGTCGGCGCCATCGCCCGCAGCTTCGGGGGTGCCGCCGAGGACGTGGACCCCAAGCTGCGCCGCGACGGCGTGGGGCTGTTCATGCTCGCACTGGCCATCGTGGTGGCCGCCCGGATGTGGTTCCAGCTCCCGGGCCCGGTGGGATCGGCGATCGAGATCGGCGTCACCACCATCTTCGGCTCCCTGGCGGTGGCCGTCCCGGCGGTCCTGTTCTACGGCTCGTGGCGGGTGCTGCGCCACCCCCGCGATGTGGACGCGGCCCCCCGCACCGGGATGGGGTGGACGCTGATCACCTTCGGTGGGCTCGGGCTCGTCAACATCGCCGCCGGCCTGCCGCGCCCCGACCAGATGCCGGAACTGCGCGACGCCGGAGGCATCCTCGGATTCCTGTCCTCGAGCCTGCTCACGGACCTCATGACCGCCTGGGTCTCGGTGCCGCTGCTGGTGATCCTCACCCTGTTCGGCGTGATCGTCGTGGTGGGCCGACCGTTGCACGAGATCGTCGGCGGGATCGGAGCGGTCCTCAGCACCCTCGTGGAGCGTCCGGAGGGCGACGACGAGGAGCGGCCCAAGAAGGACAAGAAGCTCAAGCTCGGGGTGGACATCCCCTACGACACGCCGCTCATCGAGGACGAGGCCGAGCCGTCCAGTGACGACGTCTACGACTGGGACGCCGCCGAGACCGACGTACTCACCCTCGAGCCGGAACCCGAGCCCGCGCCCGTGGCGAAGGCCCCGCCCGGCAAGCGGCAGGACTCGCTGCCGCCGCCGGAGCACACGCCCTCCCCGGCGAAGGGGGAGCAGCTCCAGCTCAGCGGCGACATCGTCTACCAGTTGCCGCAGGACAACATGCTGGTCCCGGGATCCAAGCCGAAGGCGCGCACCGAGGGGTCGGACCGGGTGGTCCGACAGCTCGCGAGCACCCTGAACGAGTTCGAGATCGACGCCCGCGTCACCGGCTACACCCGTGGCCCGACGGTCACCCGCTACGAGGTGGAGCTCGGCAGCGCCATCAAGGTGAGCAAGGTCACCGGGCTGGCGGACAACATCGCCTACGCCGTCGGCTCCAACGAGATCCGCATCCTGACCCCCATCCCCGGCAAGTCTGCCATCGGCATCGAGATCCCGAACACGGACAAGGAGGTGGTGAGCCTCGGCGACGTGCTGCGCTCCAACAAGGCCCGCAACGACCACCACCCCCTCACCGTCGGTCTGGGCAAGGATGTCGAGGGCGGGTTCGTGGTGGCCAACATGGCCAAGATGCCGCACCTGCTGGTGGCCGGCGCCACCGGATCGGGCAAGTCCAGCTTCATCAACTCGCTGATCACCTCGATCATGATGCGCGCCACCCCGGACGAGGTGCGCATGCTCCTGGTGGACCCCAAGCGCGTCGAACTGAACCAGTACGAGGGCATCCCGCACCTCGTCAGCCCCATCATCACCAACCCCAAGAAGGCGGCGGAGGCGCTCGCCTGGGTGGTGCGCGAGATGGACATGCGCTACGACGACCTCGCGGCCTTCGGGTTCCGCCACGTCGACGACTTCAACAAGGCCGTCCGCGCCGGCCAGGTGAAGGTCCCGGAAGGCTCGGAGCGGGTGCTCGCCCCGTACCCGTACCTGCTCGTCGTGGTCGACGAGCTCGCGGACCTGATGATGGTCGCGCCGCGCGACGTGGAGGAGTCGGTCGTGCGCATCACCCAGCTGGCCCGGGCTGCCGGCATCCACCTCGTCCTGGCCACCCAGCGTCCGTCCACCGACGTCGTGACCGGTCTGATCAAGGCCAACGTCCCCTCCCGGCTGGCGTTCGCCACGTCGTCGATGACCGATTCCCGGGTCATCCTGGACCAGCCGGGCGCCGAGAAGCTCGTGGGCAAGGGTGACGGGCTGTTCCTGCCGATGGGCGCGGGCAAGCCCATCCGGGTCCAGGGCGCTTGGGTCAACGAGTCCGAGATCCGCGACGTCGTGGCCCACATCACCGCGCAACTGCAGCCGAACTACCGCGAGGACGTGACCGCGCCGGCGGCGGAGAAGAAGGTCGTCGACGACATCGGCGACGACCTGGAACTGGTGCTGGACGCGGCCAGGCTCGTGGTCGAGCTGCAGCTGGGCTCCACCTCGATGCTCCAGCGCAAGCTGCGGGTCGGCTTCGCCAAGGCGGGCCGCCTGATGGACATTCTGGAGAGCCGCGGCGTCGTCGGGCCCTCCGAGGGTTCCAAGGCGCGCGACGTCCTGGTCAAGCCCGAGGACCTCGAGGAACTGCTGGCCAACCTCGCAGAAGGCTGAGGTCCGGCCACTTGGTGCGATACTGGCGTGGACATGACTGCCACTGAACAACTCCGCAAGGTCCACATCTCCACGCTGGGATGCGCCCGCAACGACGTCGACTCCGAGGAACTGGCCGCCAGGCTGGAGGCCGGGGGCTTCTCCCTGGTCCCAGACCCCGAGCAGGCCGAGACCGTGGTGGTCAACACCTGCGGCTTCGTCGAGCAGGCCAAGAAGGACTCGATCGACACCCTGCTCGCAGCGGCGGAGCTCAAGGAGGGTGGCGCGACCAAGGCCGTGGTCGCAGTCGGCTGCATGGCCGAGCGTTACGGCGTCCAGCTCGCCGAGGAACTGCCGGAGGCCGACGCCGTCCTCGGCTTCGACGACTACGCCGACATCGCGGACAAGCTCCGCCTCATCCTCGACGGCCACGCGCCCACCTCCCACGTGCCCCGGGACCGTCGCAAGCTGCTGCCGCTGGCGCCGGCGGAGCGGGCCCGCGCCGCGCACGGTGTGGCCGTGCCGGGCCACGCCCCACTGCCCGACGGGCTGGCCCCGGCCTCCGGGCCACGCACGATGCGCCGTCGAGTCTCCGACGGCCCCTCCGCTCCGCTGAAGATCGCCTCCGGCTGTGACCGGCGCTGCTCGTTCTGCGCGATTCCCTCGTTCCGGGGCAGCTACCTCTCGCGGCCCATGGCTGACGTCGTGGAGGAGGCCCGCTGGCTCGTCGAGCAGGGCGTGCACGAGGTCTTCCTGGTCTCGGAGAACACCTCCAGCTACGGCAAGGACCTTGGGGCCGACCACCGTCTCGAGGAACTGCTCGGCCACCTCTCCGACGTCGACGGCCTCGACTGGATCCGCGTGTCCTACCTGCAGCCGGCGGAGATCCGCCCGTCCATGCTCGAGGCAATGCTGCACACCCCGAAGGTGGTGCCCTACTTCGACCTGAGCTTCCAGCACGCCTCACGCGACGTGCTGCGCTCGATGCGCCGCTTCGGGGACCCGGACTCCTTCCTGGACCTGATCGGACGGATCCGATCCGTCGCCCCGCAGGCCGGCATCCGCAGCAACGTGATCGCCGGTTTCCCCGGCGAGACCGAGGCGGACGTGGAGATCCTGCGCCAGTTCATCATCGACTCCCAGCTCGACGTCCTCGGAGTGTTCGGGTACTCGGACGAGGACGGCACGGAGGGTGAACGGCTCCCGGGCCACATGCCGACCTCGGAGGTGGAGGAGCGGCGCGCCCTGCTGGCCGACGTCGCCCTCGACGTCAACGAGGCCCGGGCAGCGGACCGGGTGGGGGAGACGGCCACCGTGCTGGTGGAGGAGGTCGGCGACGAGGTGGTCGGCCGCGCTGCGCACCAGGGTCCCGAGACGGACGGCGTGGTGATCGTGACAGGACACGAGCAGGCGCTTGTGGGAGACTTCGTCGAGGTCGAGTTCACCGCCTCCGAGGGGATCGACCTGATTGGAGCAGCCCGATGAGCACGGACGATGCCGCGCGGACCAAGCCGAGCAACTGGAACGTACCCAACGTCCTGACCGTGATCCGGATCATCCTGGTCCCGGTGTTCCTCGTCGTGCTGTTCCTCCACCCCCACGACCAGGGCTGGCGCCTGGCCGCCACCGCGGTGTTCACGATCGCCATCCTCACCGACCTCGCCGACGGTCACATCGCCCGCAAGTACAACCTGGTGACGGACTTCGGGAAGCTCTGGGACCCCGTCGCGGACAAAGCCCTGACGGGGGCCGCCTTCGTGGCCCTGGGCATCCTGGGCGAGCTGTGGTGGTGGATCATCATCGTCATCCTGCTGCGCGAGTGGGGCATCACCTGGCTGCGCGCCGCCATCGCGAAGTACGGGATCATGCCGGCCAACAAGGGCGGCAAGGCCAAGACCGTCACGCAGTCGCTGGCGCTGATCCTGTTCCTGCTCTGGCTCCCGCCGCTGCCGGAGTGGATCGGCTACGTGGCCTGGGGCCTGATGTGGGTGGCGCTCGCCCTGACGGTGGTCACCGGCATCGACTACGTCCGCCAGGCCATGGGTATCCGACGCGACGCGATCGCCAACTCCACCACCCCCGGCTCCTGACCGCGCGGCTCCGATAGGCTCGGGGCGAAACCGCAGACCGAGGAGGCCCCGATGACAGCTGAGTCCGCCAAGGAACTGATCACGCTCATGGGCAAGCGTTCAATCACGCTGGCGACGTGCGAGTCGATCACAGGGGGAGGCATCGGTGCTGAACTCACCGCGGTCCCGGGGGCCTCGAAGGTGTATCGCGGCTCGCTGGTCACCTACGCCAAGGACCTGAAGGCCGTCCTCGCAGGGGTCGACGAGGAACTGATCGAGACCGAGGGCGTCATCAACGAGCTGACCGCCATCCAGATGGCGCTCGGGGCGCAGAGCCGCTGCGACGCGGACTGGGCGGTGGCGACCACGGGTGTCGCCGGACCGACGGAGGTCGAGGGCAAGAAGGTGGGCACGGTCTGGTTCGCGGTCGTGGGACCGGCCCCGGGCATGTCGCCGCGTCCCCAGTACACAGAGCTGAAGTACTTCGAGGGCGACCGGCAGGCCATCCGGGCGGCTGCCATCGACCACGCACTGGCGATGCTGCTGCGCGTCCTGTGAACTTTTCGCCCACTGCGGAATAGATCTGCCGAGGCCGACGTTCCACCTGGTGATGCGGGCATGGTGTCCGCAAGGTAGGTAGGTCTGAGATGAAGACGATTCTGATCCGCAAGGTCATGGGCGAAACCCTCCGCGAGCTCCGCATGGGCGCCTCGATGACCCTCCGCGAGGTCTCTGTCGCCAGCATGGTCAGCCTGGGATACCTCAGCGAGATCGAGCGCGGCCACAAGGAGGCCTCCTCCGAGGTGCTGTTCTCGATCTCCGCAGCCCTGGGCGTAACGCTTTCCGACCTGCTCGCCATGGTGAGCGACAAGATCGCCGAGATCGAGTCCGAGACGCCGCACCGGGTGGCGCTGGCCGCCTGAGCCGAGGGGCTCCGAGGCCCGGCCTCAGGCCGGGTTGCCCGGATCGGGTGCCGGCACCACGTGCACCTCGATGCCCGCCTCGCGGATCCGTGCAACCTCCGACGGCGACGCCGTGGAGTCGGTCACGAGGACGTCGATCTCGCTCAGGTTCGCCATCTTGGCGAGCGTGACGGTACCGATCTTCGAGGCGTCCCCGACGGCGATCACGCGCTGCGCCCGCTCGATCAACGTGTGGTTGGTGCGTGCCTCAACCTCGTCGTGGGTGGTCAGGCCACCCTCGGCGCTGATCCCGTCGGCCCCCACGATGGCCGTGCCGATGTTCACCAGTCGGAGCGTGGCCTCGGCCAGCGAGCCGACGAGTTCCAGCGAGTTGGAGCGCAGCACCCCACCGGCGATCAGGACACGGGCCTGGTCCTGCTCGGCGGCCTCAAGACCGATGCTCAGCGAGTTCGTGATGATCGTGAGGTCGTCGCGGTGCTGCAGCGCGCGCAGCACCTCGGCGGCGGTGGTGCCGCCTGTCAGGCCGATGGCGTACTTGCCCTGAGGGATCATGTGGGCGGCGGCGATCGCGATCCTGGACTTCGATGCCTGGTTGCGCCCGTCCCTGAGTCGAACCGGCAACTCGTTCATCCCTTGGGTGGGGCGCGCCCCGCCGTGGGTGCGGTCCAGCAACCCCTGCGCCGCCAGGGCCGCGACGTCACGGCGGATGGTGGCCTCCGAGGCCCCCAGGTCCTTCGCGAGTCGGGACAGGGGCAGTTGCCCATGTTCGTTCAGCATGGCCAGGAGCGCCACCATGCGGTCCGAGCGCTTGTGGGACGGTGTGCCGCTGTTGCTCAACTTGGCGTTCCCTTCATTGGTGTGTGCCGCGCGCGCGTACTGGTTGCGCACTTCGGGGCCACACTCTACGGGCCGATGAGCGATTTGAGCGAATGTGCAGGAATCCGCTCAATGGCACCGAGCGAAATCATTGCCCTGATCGGTTCAGTTGGCGAGTCGTGGCGGCGGTCCCGGTCCGGGGGAGGGCGGTGGATCGGATACCGTTGCGACGTGCGAGAAGCTGAGCTGTGGGTGAGACTCAACCAGGTCCTGCCGGACGGCTACGCCCCGGTGTGGGCCGAACAGGTGGTCCTCGCGGAGCTCGAAGGCAGGACGGTCAGCGAGTCCCTCGCGGCCGGCGTGCCGTGCAAGCGCATCTGGCGAGCAGTGTGGGCGCAATTGGAGCTGCCGCAGACCCTTCGCTAGCGTGTCGCAGGACATTCGAACAGATGTTCGGGTAATGTGTGCATCACTGCTGGTTCTCCACAGGCAGGGCGCTTCGTGGAGGACTGTCAGTCCAAAAACCTAGAGTGTGGGTCGAGCACATGTGGTCCGCCGGATGCGGGCTTCGAAGGAAGGAGCAACCATGGCTGTTGCGGATCGCGCCAAGGCGCTGGAAGCGGCGCTGTCGCAGATTGAGAAGGTTCACGGCAAGGGATCGGTCATGCGTCTCGGCGCAGACACCCGCCTGCCGATCGACGTCATCCCCACGGGTTCCGTGGCGCTGGACGTCGCGCTCGGGATCGGTGGCTTGCCGCGCGGTCGCGTCGTGGAGATTTACGGGCCGGAGTCCAGCGGCAAGACCACCGTCGCACTCCACGCCATCGCCAACGCCCAGCGTGAGGGCGGCATCTGCGCCTTCGTCGACGCCGAGCACGCGCTGGACCCCTCCTACGCCGAGAAGCTCGGCGTCAACACCGACGAGCTGCTGGTCTCGCAGCCGGACAACGGTGAGCAGGCGCTGGAGATCGCCGACACGCTGGTGCGTTCCGGCGCCCTGGCCCTGGTGGTCGTGGACTCCGTGGCGGCGCTGACGCCCCGGGCGGAGATCGAGGGCGACATGGGGGACTCGCACGTCGGCCTCCAGGCCCGCCTGATGAGCCAGGCGCTGCGCAAGATGACCGGTGCGCTCAAGAACTCCAACACCACCGCCATCTTCATCAACCAGCTGCGCGAGAAGATCGGTGTGATGTTCGGCTCGCCCGAGACCACCACTGGTGGCAAGGCGTTGAAGTTCTACTCGTCGGTACGTCTCGACGTGCGACGCATCGAGACCCTGAAGGACGGCACCTCCAGCGTCGGCAACCGCACGCGCGTCAAGGTGGTCAAGAACAAGGTGGCCCCGCCCTTCAAGCAGGCGGAGTTCGACATCATCTACGGCGAGGGCATCTCCCGCGAGGGCAGCCTGATCGACATGGGTGTCGAGGCCGGCATCATCCGCAAGGCCGGCGCTTGGTTCACCTACGAGGCGGACCAGCTCGGCCAGGGCAAGGAGAACGCCCGCAACTTCCTCAAGAAGAACCCGGAGATCGCCGCGGAGATCGAGCGCCGCATCCGTCTCCACCTCGGTGTGGACAAGGATCCCAACGAGCCCGAGGAGCGGATCAACCCGGAGACCGGTGAGGTCGAGGTTGACTTCTGAGCCCTTCGACGGGCCCAGCCGGTCCCAGCAGGTGGAGTTCGCCTACCAGATCGCACTCCGCCTGCTGGAGTTCCGGGCACGCAGTGAGCAGGAGTTGCGCACCGCCATGCGGAAGAAGGAGGTCCCGGGCGACGTCGCCGACGAAGTGATGCTCAGACTCAAGGAGTTGCGCTACGTCGACGACGACGCCTTCGCCGAGTCGCTCGCAGGCAACCGGATGCGCCTGTCACACCGTGGCCGGACGAGGATCCGGCAGGAGCTCCGGGCCAAGGGCATCGACCGCGACGCGGTCGAGGAGGTACTGGCGGACCTGGACCCCGAGGACGAATGGGCGGCCGCTCGTGCCTTCGCCGCCAAGAAGATGCGGTCGATGGCGAGACTCGAGCCGCACGTGGCGATGCGTCGCCTGCGCGGGGCGCTCGCCCGGCGCGGCTTCGGGATGGACATCGTCTCCAAGGTGAGTTCGGAGACCATCGGGTTCCTCGGGGTAGACAGCGCCGACGAGTTCCTGTGACGGCCGCGGGCGCGGGGCGCGCCCATGCCGTGCTTGTGTTTTCCACAGGCGGGTCATAGTCTCGGAGCAAGGTCTGAATGACCCCGCATGATGACACCACCCCCGCCCCCGGGCGAGGGTTATTTGGAACACTGAACTGAGAACCTGGGCCCGGAGTCGCCAGACAATGGGTCATGAAACAGGACCTGACAAGCTCATAAGCCAAAACTGAGTCGACTCGTCGACGCAGCGTCCAGCACGTACCTGCTGGACGCCCAGTGGTGCACCCCTGCGGGAGGCATGACCTCGAGGCGGAGGAGTGTGCAATGGAGTGGATTGGCTGGATCATCGCCGGTGTCCTGGCGGTCGTGGTGGTGGGTATGGTCGTCCGCCAGCGCCGTGCGGTCCTGGGGCTGGTCGAGGAGCAGGCCCGGATGGAGAAGCGCTCGCGCTCCGTGGCCGCATCCATCCGTGAGCAGGCCGAGGAGGCCGCCAGCCATCTGCGTGCCGACGCCGAGCGTGCGCTGGAGCACGCGCAGGAACGGGCCAAGGAGGCCATGGCCGACGTCGACCGTCGCCGTGCGGAACTGGAGTCCTCGATCGCCTCCCAGCGCACTGAGCTCCGCGAGATCCGGGCAGCCCAGGAGCGCCAGGAGGCGCGGCTGCACGAGCGCGAGGACCGGGTGGCCGCAGACGCGGAGGGGCTTCAGGTGCGTGCTGAACGGCTCGATGCGCAGCGCCTGCACCTCAAGCAGGCGCGAGCGAAGCTGGAGGCCGAGCAGGAGCAGGTCGCCGGCGAGCTGGAGCGGGTCGCAGGACTGAGCGTCGCGGCTGCGCGCGAGGAGGTGCTGGCAGAGGCGGAACGGCAGGCCAAGTTGGCCGCAACGGGGCTCGCCCGGGACATCGAGCAGCGCGCGCGGCGGGACGCGGACAAGAACGCCCGCAGCATCATCACCACGGCCATCCAGCGGGTCGCATCCGAGCAGACCAGCGAGTCCGTGGTCTCGAGCGTGGACCTGCCCTCAGACGACATGAAGGGCCGCATCATCGGCCGGGAGGGGCGCAACATCCGGGCCTTCGAGCAGATCACCGGAGTCAATGTCCTGATCGACGACACCCCCGAGTCCGTCCTGCTGTCCAGCTTCGACCCGGTGCGCAGGGAGACTGCGCGCCTGACGCTGGTGGACCTCGTCGCGGACGGGCGGATCCACCCGGCCCGGATCGAGGAGGCGTTCGAGAAGAGCCAGCGCAACATGGACGAGCGACTCAACCGGGCGGCGCAGGATGCGCTGAGTGAGGTGGGGATCGTGGACCTGCACGAGGACCTGATCCCCGTGGTGGGGGCGCTGGCGTTCCGCACCTCCTACGGTCAGAACGTGCTGCGCCACCTGGTGGAGAGTGCACACCTCGCCGGGATGATGGCGGCCGAACTGGGCCTGGACATCGCATTCTGCAAGCGCGCCGCCTTCCTGCACGACATCGGCAAGGCGTTGACCCACGAGCAGGAGGGGCCGCACGCCATCGTCGGCGCCGACCTCCTGCGCCGCCACGGCGAACACCCTGACATCGTCCACGCCGTCGAGGCGCACCACAACGAGGTCGAGCCCCACACGGTGGAGGCCATCCTCGTGCAGGCTGCCGACGCCATCTCCGGTTCAAGGCCCGGCGCGCGACGTGAACCGCTGGAGGCCTATGTGGAACGGATGGAACACCTCGAGTCCATCGCCACCAATCACGACGGCGTCGAGCGCGCCTACGCGATGCAGGCGGGCCGGGAGCTCCGGGTCATGGTTGCTCCCGACGTCGTCGACGACGCCGGGTCACAGGCGCTGGCGCGTGACCTCGCGAAGGAGATCGAGAAGAACCTCACCTACCCCGGCCAGATCAAGGTGGTGGTGGTCCGGGAGTCGCGCGCCATGGAGACGGCGCACTGACTCCCGGCACCGGGCGGGTCACAGACCCCGCACACCCCACACCGACGTCGCCGACGAGCCGGGCTCCAGGCGGATCATCCCGTCGTGGGTCGGGCCCTCGTTGAAGGCGTCGGGCCCGCACGTCATGGGCTCGACCGCGATGGCGTGCCGGTCGGGCCGGGTGGTGTAGACCTGCACCCACGGGAGGGTCTCGTCGGCCCACACCTGCAGCGCGTGCTCGGGCCCGTGGAGCTCGACGGCCCAGTGCGCCTCCCGGGGGCCGGTGAAGGCGGTGTCCAGTTCGACGTCTCGCAGCGGACGAGCGGTCCGGAAGTCGAACGCCTCGCTGACGGGAATGATGCCCTTGGGCAGGAGCCGGTCCGGGTCGACGTCGAGTTCGCTGTCGAAGGGCAGCAGCAGGGTCACCTCGGACAGGTCGCCGAACTCGAAGTAGGGGTGCACGCCGTAGCCGTAGGGGAGCGCAACGGCCCCGTCGTTGACCACGTCGACCTGGACCCGGAGGCCGTCTTCGTCGACGCTGTGGGTGATCGTGGCGGTCAGGGTCCCCGACCATCCCCGCTCGGGGAAGAATGTGTGCCGCTGGACCACAGAGGTGGCGTCGTGGGAGACGAGTTCCCAGGCCCGGCCGGCGTTCAGGCCGTGCAGTGCGGTGTTCCGGGGGATCTCGTTGACCGGGAGCTGCTCGACACGACCGTCGAACTCGTAGCTGCCGTCAGCGATCCGGTTCGGCCAGGGCAGCAGTTGCTGGCCCTGGCTGTTCCGGGCCGGTTCGTGCTCCGCGAAGGTCCACAGCAGCTCGCGTCCGTCCACCGTGACGCTGCGCAGCGCGGCGCCCACCTCGGTGATGACGGCGCCGTGGCGGCCGTGACTGATTTCGTACTGTGTGCCGGTGGGCTGAAGAGTCATGACGAGGAGCCTACTGACGGTTTCTCCGCACGGGGAAGCCCGTCTAGAGTTGTCCCACCATGTCGAACACCCGTACCTACAACGTCATCACCTATGGCTGCCAGATGAACGTCCACGATTCCGAACGGATCTCGGGACTGCTGGAGGAGGCCGGACTGAGTCGTGTCGCGGCGACGCCCGAAGCACCCCTGGGTGGCGGAGCCGACGTCGTCGTGTTCAACACCTGCGCCGTACGGGAGAACGCCGACAACCGGCTCTACGGCAACCTCGGACACATGGCCAAGGTGAAGGCCGAGCACCCGGGCATGCAGATCGCCGTCGGGGGTTGCATGGCGCAGAAGGACCGGGACGTGATCCTGCGCAAGGCGCCGTGGGTGGACGTGGTGTTCGGCACCCACAACGTCGGTTCGCTGCCGGTCCTGCTCGAGCGCGCCCGCGTCGAGGAAGAGGCGCAGGTGGAGATCGTGGAGGCGCTCCAGAACTTCCCCAGCAACCTGCCCAGCCGTCGGGAGTCGCCCTACTCCGCATGGGTGTCGGTCAGCGTCGGCTGCAACAACACCTGCACCTTCTGCATCGTGCCGGCCCTGCGCGGCAAGGAGACCGACCGTCGTCCCGGCGACATCCTGGCCGAGGTCGAGATGCTGGTGGCCCAGGGGGTGCAGGAGATCACACTGCTCGGCCAGAACGTGAACGCCTACGGCGTCGAGTTCGGGGACCGGCAGGCGTTCGCGAAGCTCCTGCGCGCCTGTGGAGAGGTGGAGGGGCTGGAGCGGGTCCGGTTCACCTCCCCACACCCCAAGGACTTCACCGACGACGTGATCGCGGCCATGGCGGAGACCCACAACGTGATGCCCCAGCTGCACATGCCACTCCAGTCGGGCTCCGACTCAATCCTCAAGGCCATGCGGCGCTCCTACCGCAGCGAGCGCTACCTCGGCATCATCGACCGGGTTCGCGAAGCGATGCCGCACGCGGCCATCACCACGGACATCATCGTCGGGTTCCCGGGGGAGACGGAGGCCGACTTCGAGCAGACGCTCGAGGTGGTGGCGGCTTCGCGCTTCTCCGCGGCCTTCACCTTCCAGTACTCGAAGCGGCCCGGCACCCCGGCCGCGGACATGCCGAACCAGATTCCGAAGGAAGTCACCCAGACACGCTACGAGCGGCTCGTGGAGCTGGTCAATGACATCGCTTGGGAGGAGAACCGCAAGCTGGAGGGCGCGGAGGTGGAGGTGATGTTCGCACTCGGTGAGGGGCGCAAGGACACCGAGACCAACCGCATGAGCGGTCGGGCCCGCGACAACCGTCTGGTCCATGTCACGGTGAGTGACGACCCGGCCGAGCGCCCGCGCCCCGGGGACGTGGCTTTGGCCACCGTGACGCACGCGGCACCGCACCACCTGAACTCGGACCTGCCGATCCGCGGCCTGCGCCGCACCAGGGGAGGGGACGCCTGGGAGGCCGCCACCTCTCCCGCGCCCGCCCCCTCTGGCGTGGGGTTGGGCATGCCGTCGTTCGGCAAACCGGTCACCGCCTGAGCCGATCCGTTCCGCGAAGAGAGGAGGGGCCGGGAACCACACGGTTCCCGGCCCCTCCTGTTCAGGCCCTCGCGACAGTTGCGAAGACTCCAGACTCAAGCCTGCTGGGGGTTGTCACCCTTGCGAGCGAAGTCGTCGGCCTTGTTCTTGAGGAACTCCTGGCCCTGGTCGACCTTGTCCGCGTACTTGCCACCAGTCTTCTCGTCGATGAAGTCGCCGCCCTTGTCGATGGCGTCGTCGATCTTGTCCGAGTGCTTGGCGACGTGGTCGCCGATGTTGTCAAGCAATCCCATATGACCTCCTAGTGGTTCGGCTGCGTCCATACTGCACCCGGGAGAGGTCACGGGGGAGGAAAAGCAGAAACTGGCTCCACAGGGGTGCAATGGCAGGATGGGGTCTGTGAGCAAGCCAGTCATCGTCCTCGTCGGCCCCACCGCCACCGGAAAGTCGGAACTGGCCGTGGAGATCGCGGTGCGGCTGCGTGGGCTCGGGCAACTCAGCGAAGTGGTCAACACCGACTCCATGCTCGTCTATCGCGGCATGGACATCGGCACCGCGAAGCCATCCCCGGCGGAGCGGCGTGGTGTGGCCCACCACCTGGTGGATGTCCTCGACGTCACGCAGCGGGCCACCGTCGCGGACTTCCAGGTGCGCGCGCGGGCGGCGATCGCAGACATCAGGGCCCGTGACGGGGTGCCGGTGGTGGTGGGCGGCTCGGCGCTCTACACCCGCGCGATCCTCGACGTCTTCGAGTTCCAGGCCTCCGACGAGGGCGTGCGTGCGCGCTGGGAGGCGGAACTGCAAAGGCTGGGCTCGCACGAGCTCCACCGGCGACTGGCCGAGATCGCACCGGAGTCGGCCGCCAAGATCGACCCCGGCAACGGCCGACGCACCGTGCGCGCCCTGGAGGTCAATGAACTCTCGGGTGGCCACAGGGCCTCGCTGCCCGAGTGGACCTATGAGTTGGACGACGTCCACCAGTTCGGCCTCGAGCAGGACCGCGCGATCCTCGACGAGCGCATCAACCGCCGCGTCGAGCGGATGTGGGAGCAGGGCCTCGTCGACGAGGTGAGAGGGCTGCTGGAGGTTGGACTGCGCGAGGGCGTGACGGCCGTGCGCGCCATCGGCTACCGCCAGGTGGTCGACTTCCTCGACGGCCTGACGACGGAGGCCGAGGCGAAGGAACTCGTGAAGAAGGCCACCAGGCGCTTCGTCCGCAAGCAACTCGGCTGGTACCGCCGTGACCCCCGGATCCGTTGGCTCGATGCAGGGGACCCTCGCAACCCCGAGGAGGTGCTCACCGGAGTAGGCTTGCTCAGCAACGACGGCAGTGGAGGGGAGTAATGCGCAGGTTGACATTCCTCAAGGGGCACGCCACGCTGAACGACTTCATCGTCATCGAGGACCAGCACGGCATGCAGGACCTCTCCCCGAGCTTCGTCCAGCAGTTGTGCGATCGCAGGGGCGGGATCGGCGCCGACGGACTCCTCCGGGTGGTGCGCGCCCAGCACGTGAAGGACTGGGAGGGTGACCCGGACCTCTGGTTCATGGACTACCGCAACGCGGACGGCTCGCTGGCCGAGATGTGTGGCAACGGTCTACGGCTGTTCGCCAGGCACCTCATGAACGAACAACTGGTCCCGTCCGGACGGTTCACGGTCGCGACCCGTGCCGGGACCAAGGAGGTCAGGATCGCCAGGGGCGGCCTGATCTCGGTCGACGTGGGACGCCCCCGGATCTCTGGCACGACCGTCACCGTCAGCCACGACGGCGCCGAGTGGCGGGCGACGATGGTGGACGTGGGCAACCCGCACGCCGTCGCCTTCGTGGAGGAGCCGGAACTGGCGGGGCTGGACCTGACGCGGGCACCGAGCTGGGCTCCCGCGGATGCCTTCCCCGAAGGTGCCAATGTCGAGTTCGTCCACGAGCGGGAACCGGGCCGGATCGCCATGCGGGTGCACGAACGCGGCAGTGGCGAGACGATGAGCTGCGGCACTGGCGTGGTGGCCTCGGCCGCGGCCTACCAGCAACGGACCGGGCACTCGGGACAGGTGAGCGTCACGGTCCCTGGCGGGGAACTGACGGTGGACCTGGAGGGGGAGCGGGCTTGGCTCACCGGACCGGCCGTCATGCACATGCGAGGCGAGTACTGGGCCTGAGGCCCGGGTTTTCCACAGACGTCGCCGCACCACTTGGAGGGCCTTGGCCCGCCTGCGACAATGGGACCCACGATGAATCGACCTGATAGCGAACCAACCCCTGAAGCGTTCCTCGAAGACGAGTACGAAGACTTCGACGGGGACCAGGAGGACCTCGCCGCCCGGCACTCGCTGCGGCGCGTCGCCGGCATGCGCACCGAGCTCGAGGACATCAGCGAGGTCGAGTACCGACAACTCCGGCTGGAGCGCGTGGTCCTCGTGAGCGTCTGGACCAGCGGCAGCCAGGCCGACGCGGACAATGCCATGGCCGAGCTGAAGCTGCTGGCGGAGACCGCCGGCTCCGAGGTGCTGGAGGCGCTCGTCCAGCGCCGCAGCAGCCCCGACCCGGCCACCTACATCGGCAAGGGCAAGGTCGAAGAGGTGGCGGAGGTGGTCCACGCCACGGGGGCGGACACCGTGATCTGCGACGGCGAGCTGGATGCCTCACAGCTGCGCAACCTCGAGGACCGCCTGAAGGTGAAGGTGGTTGACCGGACTGCCCTGATCCTGGACATCTTCGCGCAGCACGCGAAGAGCGCCGAGGGCAAGGCCCAGGTGGAGCTGGCGCAACTGCAGTACCTCAAGCAACGCCTCCGTGGCTGGGGTGGGAACCTGTCCCGGCAGGCGGGCGGTCGTGCGGCGGGTGGCGCGGGGATCGGTGGCAGGGGCCCGGGTGAGACGAAGATCGAGACGGACCGTCGCCGCATCTCCCACCGGATCTCCCAGTTGCGCAGGCGCCTCAAGGACATGGAGTTGACGCGTGCGGGCAAGCGGGCGGAGCGACACCGCAACCAGGTGCCGTCGGTGGCCATCGTCGGCTACACCAACGCGGGCAAGTCCTCGCTGCTGAACCGGCTCACGGGGGCGGGAGTGCTGGTGGAGAACGCACTGTTCGCCACCCTCGACCCCACCACCCGGCGCACCCAGACCAGTGACGGACGCGAGTTCACCCTGACGGACACGGTCGGCTTCGTGCGGCACCTGCCTCACGACCTCGTCGAGGCCTTCCGCTCCACGCTGGAGGAATCTGCCCAGGCGGACCTGCTGCTGCATGTCGTGGACGCCTCCGACCCGGACCCGGAGGGCCAGATCACGGCAGTCAGGCAGGTGCTCGCCGAGATCGAGGCGCTGACGGTTCCCGAGCTGATCGTGTTCAACAAGGCGGACCTCGCCGGCAGGACAGACCTGCTCGCCCTGCGCGCCAACCATCCCGAGTCGCTGATCGTCTCAGCGCGGACCGGAGAGGGGATCGAAGAGTTGACGCGAGCCGTCGCCGAGGCGCTCCCGAGGCCCGAGGTGGAGGTGGACGTCGTGGTCCCCTACGAACGGGGCGATCTCGTCGACAGGATCCACCGGACCGGGCGGATCCAGGAACTCTCGCACACCCCGGAAGGCACGCAGGTCCGCGCCTTCGTGCGGCCGGCCCTCGCCGACGAGCTGTCCGAGTTCCCCCATGGGTGATGCCCTGACGGTGAAGGTTCTGCAGGCGGCCGTCTCGGGGATCGAAGGACGCGAACGCACCGGACAGTTGGCGATGGCCGAGGCCGTCGCAGAGAGCCTGACCCTTGGCCGGCACCTGCTCGTGCAGGCGGGCACGGGCACGGGCAAGTCACTCGGATACCTCGCGCCCGCGCTCGCCCACGTCGCCGGTACCGACGAACGAATTGTGATCGCCACGGCCACTCTCGCGCTCCAGGCCCAGCTCGCGAACAAGGACATCCCGGCCGCCCTGGACGCGGTGGAGGAAGTGTCGGGCAAGCGCCCGAAGGCGGCCATCCTGAAGGGGCGCACGAACTATGCCTGCCTCTACAGGGCGAGGTCCGGCGGCGTCTCGGCGCAGGGTTCACTGGTGGGGTCCGAGGACATCCAGGAGGCTGCTCCGGAGCTGGACTCGGTGAGCAAGCTCGGGGTCGAGGTGCTCGCACTGCGGGAGTGGGTCGAGGAGGAGGCCGAGCGGGGCGGGCTGGCGGACCGCGACGATGCGCCCACCCACACCAACGCCGGCTGGCAGCAGGTGTCCATCCCCACCAGGGAGTGCCTCGGCGTGGCGGCGTGCCCGTTCGGGGAGGAGTGCTTCGTGGAGGCCTCCCGGGACAGGGCCCGGGGCGCGCAAGTGGTCGTCACCAACCATGCCCTGCTGGCCATCAACGCCATGCACGGCCGCACGGCACTGCCGGAGCACTCGGCCCTCATCGTCGACGAGGCGCACGAACTGACCTCACGGATCACGACGGCGGCCACCAACGAGCTGACTCCCCTCATCGTCGAGCGCGCCGCCAAGCGTGCCATGACCTGGCTGGACGACGACCTGGCCACGGAGTTCCTTGAGTGCGCGGACACCCTGCGTGAGGCCCTCGACGAGTCGGAGGCCACCCGCATCGAGTCCGCTTCGGCACCGGTCACGTACGCTGCCGCGCAGATCCGCGACGTCAGCCGGCGCGCAGCCAGCGCGCTGTCCGGAAAGCACGATGACCCGGAGCGCACCCAGGCCACTGCTGCCGTCAAGGAGGTCTTCGACATCTCCGCCCGGATCGCAGGACTCGCGGATGCCGACGTCGTGTGGGTCAGTGACTCGGAGTTCCGCGGGCGGGCAGTCTGGGTGGCGCCGCTGAACGTGTCCGGGCTGCTCCGCTCGGAAGTCTTCGGGGAGACCCCGACCGTGCTCACGTCGGCGACGCTGGTGCTCGGCGGCGACTTCTCCTCATTCGCAGGCAGCGTGGGGCTCTCACGCTCCGACGAGGTTTCCGAGGACGCGGACCCCGACACGCTCGAGCCGCTCTCCTGGCGGGGACTCGACGTCGGTTCCCCGTTCGACTACCGCTCCCAGGGGATCCTGTATGCCACCAAGTCCCTCCCGAAACCGGGCAGGGACGGACTCACGCCGGAGGTGCTGGCTGAGATCGCGCAGCTGGTGTGGGCGGCGGGTGGCAGGACCCTCGGGCTGTTCGCGTCCAGGCGCAACGCCGAACAGGCTGCGGCCCACTGTCGGCGGGAGCTGCCCGACTTCAAGATCCTCTGCCAGGGCGACGCGCAACTGTCCGAGCTGCAGCGCGACTTCATCGCGGACCCAGAGACGTGCCTGTTCGGCACCATGTCACTCTGGCAGGGCGTCGACGTGCCGGGCGAGACCTGTCAGCTGGTCATCATCGACAAGATCCCGTTCCCACGTCCCGATGACCCCCTCATGCAGGCACGGAAGAAGGCCGTCGACGAGGCCGGCGGCAACGGTTTCATGAGCGTTGCCGCCACCCATGCGGCACTGCTGTTGGCACAGGGGACAGGGCGTCTGATCCGACGGAGTGAGGACAGGGGAGTGGTCGCGATCCTGGACCCACGCCTGGTCACTGCCAGGTACGGACGCTTCCTGTCGAGTTCCCTGCCGGGATTCTGGCCAACGACGGACCCCGACATCGCCGTGCGTGCGCTTCGGCGGCTGCGGGGCGAGGAGTAGCGGGACTCACACGCGGCGCAGCACCGCCACGACCTTGCCCATGATCCTGGCGTGCGTGCCGTCGATGGGCTCGTAGTTCTCGTTGTGCGGCATCAGCCACACGCGGCCGTCCTTGCGCTTGAGCGTCTTGACGGTTGCCTCGTCGTCGATCAGCGCAGCCACGATGTCGCCGTTGACCGCGTCATCCTGCTGGCGCACGACGACGAAGTCTCCGTCGCAGATCGCGGCATCCACCATCGAGTCACCACTCACCTCGAGCATGAACAGGGTGCCGTCCCCGACGAGCTGCTTGGGCAGGGCGAACATGTCCTCGACCCGCTGTTCGGCGAGGATCGGCCCGCCGGCCGCGATCCGACCGACGAGCGGGGCACTGACCGTGCTTGGCGAATCGTTGTAGCTCTGTTCGGAGGCGAGCTCGGGTGCGGGGGCGGCAGCCTGCTCAGCGTTCGGAATGGTGACCACCAGTGCACGTGGGCGGTTCGGGTCCCTACGGAGGAAGCCCTTCTCCTCGAGCACCTTCAGCTGGTAGGAGACGCTGGAGGTCGAGGCAAGACCGGCCTGCCTGGCGAGTTCCCGGATCGAGGGCGGGTAGCCCATCGTCTCAACTGCTTCCTTGATGACCTGCAGGATTCGACGCTGCCGATGCGTCAGCCCGAATGCGTCAGCCGGGCCGTCGGGGAGGATCGCGATGCCCTCCAGGTCCGCCTCGACCTGGGCTGCGGTGGGGCGGCCGGCCCTGGATGCTCGCTTCGGTGGGTTCTTGCGCTCGTCTGCCATGGCAACCAGCATATCGAACAAATCCGAACACGTGTTCGATCTCGGGTCTGCGTGTCTTCCGGGGTGCATCAGTTGTCAGTGCCCGTTGATCTACTTGCTCTCGTGTCCGACACGCCGATGAAGCCGATTCGAACGATCGTTTGAATCAAGGGCGGATCTGGGGTAGCGTTCATTCGAACAGACGTTCGACATCCCGCGGATGGCGGGTGTCGCCGAGAGGAGAACAAGATGAGCATCGCGGTTGCAGCACCCGGTACCCGTACTGGCGCAAAGCCCGGCCGGCGCCCAGTGGCGCCCGGTGGGCGCCCGCGCGTCGAGCCGCCGCTGGCTCGCCCCGTGGTCGGCCCTCGCCCCGGTCGGGGCCGCAGCGTCGCGGCCTGTCGTGTCGGGCCCCGTCCCCGCGGTCAGTTCCTGCTGGGACTGAAGGTCGCTACAGTGGCTGTCCTGGCCGTCGTCGGCATCGGTGCCTCGGTGGCTGAGTTCGTCAGCTGGGAGTCGCCGAATCCTGCCGTCGAGTACGTCCAGGGTGACCCTGCCTGGGCCCACGTCGAGGGGCGCTGAGCCCCTTCCGGGGAGTCCCGCCGCGACACGCCGGGAAGTGTTGACCGTAGGGGGTCAGGGACCTAGAGTTCACTAGATCTAGTAGTTACGTCGGTGTGTTTACCCAACAACTTGTGTTTTGGGTGGCACACTGAAGATCAAGTGAAACCCCGGCCGCAAGTGCTTCGGCTGGTTGACGAGAGGATCCCGGCCGTGCACTGCCCCTTCTGTCGACACGAGGACACCAAGGTGTCGGACTCGCGTGCGACCGAGGACGGTTCGGCCATCCGTAGGCGTCGCACATGTCCCGTGTGCGAGCGGAAGTTCACGACGGTGGAGCAAGTTCAGCTCACCGTCGTCAAGAGGTCCGGCGTCACGGAACCGTTCAATCGCGAAAAGGTGATCAAGGGCGCCACCAAGGCGTGTCAAGGAAGGCCCGTCACTTCGGCCCAACTCGCTGCCCTGGGGCAGCAGGTGGAGGAGACCCTCCGGTCGAGCGGACAGGCAGAGATTCCGGCGGAGACAGTCGGAGTCGCCATCCTCGGGCCACTCGGTGAACTCGACCCCGTCGCCTACCTGCGATTCGCCAGTGTCTACAAGAACTACCAGTCGGTCGATGACTTCGCGGCCGAGATCGAGGCCATGCGGACGAGGCTCGCCGAGTCCCCGGCCACCCCGGAGGGGCGCAAGTCCTCACGCCGGGGAGCGAAGTCGATGACGCAAGAGCCCCTGATCGGTTGATCCGGTCTTCCAAACCCAGCACAAGTGAGGATCCAGTTATGACCACGACTGCCACGAAGCCTGCTTCCGGCCGTGCACGCAAGTCGAACCCGGGGAAGGCCTCCAAGGGCCTGACCATCGCGCGCGTGTTCACCACGGAGGGCGTCCACCCCTACGACGAGGTCGAGTGGGACCGCCGCGACGTCTCGCAGGTGAACTGGAAGACCGGTGAAGCGGTCTTCGAGCAGAAGGGTGTCGAGTACCCGAGCTTCTGGAGCGTGAACGCCTCCACGATCGTGACCACCAAGTACTTCCGTGGTGCCGTCGGCACGGACAAGCGTGAGAACAGCCTCCGTCAACTGATCGACCGCGTGGTCAAGACCTACACCAAGGCGGGGACCGAGCACGGCTACTTCGCGACGCCGAAGGACGCCGAGATCTTCGAGCACGAGCTCACCTGGATGCTCCTGCACCAGTACTTCTCGTTCAACTCGCCGGTCTGGTTCAACGTGGGCACCCCGTCGCCCCAGCAGGTGTCGGCGTGCTTCATCCTCAGCGTCGACGACTCCATGGACTCCATCCTCAACTGGTACAAGGAGGAGGGTTTCATCTTCAAGGGCGGTTCCGGCGCAGGTCTGAACCTCTCGCGGATCCGTTCGTCCAAGGAACTCCTCAGCTCCGGCGGCACCGCCTCCGGCCCGGTCTCGTTCATGCGTGGTGCGGATGCGTCCGCGGGCACCATCAAGTCCGGCGGGGCCACCCGGCGTGCCGCCAAGATGGTCGTGCTCGACGTGGACCACCCCGACATCGAGGAGTTCGTGGAGACCAAGGCCCGCGAGGAGGACAAGATCCGCGCCCTCCGCGACGCCGGCTTCGACATGGACCTCGGCGGCAAGGACATCACCTCCGTCCAGTACCAGAACGCCAACAACTCGGTCCGTGTGAACGACGAGTTCATGGAGGCCGTCGAGGCGGACGGTCGTTTCGGGCTTCGTTCCCGCAGCGACGGCAGCGTCATCGAGGAGGTCCAGGCCCGGGACCTCTTCAGCAAGATCGCGAAGGCCGCCTGGGAGTGCGCAGACCCCGGCATCCAGTACAACGACACGATCAATGACTGGCACACGAATCCCGTGACCGGCCCGATCACCGCCTCGAACCCGTGCTCCGAGTACATGAGCCTCGACAACTCCTCGTGCAACTTGGCGAGTCTCAACCTGCTCAAGTTCCTCAAGGACGACGACACCTTCGACGCCGAGCTGTTCGTCAAGGCCGTCGAGCTGATCATCACGGCGATGGACATCTCCATCTGCTTCGCCGACTTCCCGACCGAGTCCATCGGCGAGACCACGCGGAACTTCCGCCAGTTGGGCATCGGCTACGCGAACCTCGGTGCCCTCCTGATGGCAATGGGCAAGGGCTACGACACCGAGGGTGGCCGCTCCACCGCTGCTGCCATCACTTCGATCATGACGGGTGCCTCGTACCGCCGCAGTGCAGAGCTCGCCGCGATCGTCGGCCCGTACAACGGGTACGCGGAGAACGCCGAGGCCCACCAGCGTGTGATGCGCAAGCACCAGGCCGCGAACGACTCCCAGAGCGTGATGGCGGCGGATCGTGCACTGCACGCCGTCGCCACCCGTGAGTGGGACAACGTGGTGAAGCTCGGTTCCAAGAACGGCTTCCGCAACGCGCAGGCCTCCGTCCTGGCGCCGACCGGCACCATCGGTTTCATGATGGACTGCGACACCACTGGCATCGAGCCGGACTTCTCCCTGGTGAAGTTCAAGAAGCTCGTCGGTGGCGGCTCCATGCAGATCGTGAACCAGACGATCCCGCGCGCGCTGAAGAAGCTCGGCTACGACGCGGAGCAGGTCGAGGCCATTGTCGAGTTCATCAGCAACAACGGGCACGTGATCGACGCGCCGGGACTCGCCAAGGAGCACTACGAGGTGTTCGACACCGCGATGGGCCAGCGTGCCATCGCGCCGATGGGTCACGTCCGCATGATGGCCGCGGTGCAGCCCTACCTCTCGGGCGCCATCTCGAAGACCGTCAACCTGCCCGAGTCCGCGACGGTCGAGGAGATTGCAGACGTCTACATGCAGGGCTGGAAGCTCGGCCTGAAGGCGCTGGCGGTCTACCGTGACAACTGCAAGGTGGGTCAGCCCCTCTCCGATGGCAAGAAGAAGGCCGAGGAGAAGAAGCAAGAGACCCAGGCACAGCCCGAGGTCCGCATCGAGTACCGCCCGAAGCGCACCCGCCTGCCGAAGTCGCGTGCCAGCCGCACCACGAGCTTCGCCGTGAGCGGGGCCGAGGGCTACATGACCTCGAGCGCCTACGAGGACGGCGGCCTGGGAGAGGTGTTCCTCAAGCTGGGCAAGCAGGGCTCGACCCTGGCCGGCGTGATGGACGCGTTCTCGATCGCGGTCTCGATCGGCCTGCAGTACGGCGTGCCGCTGGAGAGCTTCGTGCAGAAGTTCACCAACCTGAAGTTCGAGCCCGCCGGCATGACCGACGATCCGGACATCCGCATCGCCCAGTCGTTCATGGACTACATCTTCCGCCGTCTGGCGCTGGACTACCTGCCGTTCGACGACCGCGCGGACCTCGGCATCTACTCGGCCTCGGAGCGTGCTCGCTACGTGGAGACCGGTAGCTACGTCTCGGAGGAGGAAGAAGCCGAGATGCCGGAGGCCGAGAGCCTCAAGAACGACGACGGCGACAACTTCCAGGTGGACGGGGCGCGCCAGCCCTCCCTGATCGATGCCCACACCACGGCAGAGCTCATGGAGTCGCTCACCGGCACGGCCGTCGATGCGCCGCTGTGCATGACCTGCGGCACGAAGATGCGTCCCAGTGGCTCCTGCTACGTGTGCGAGGGCTGCGGCTCCACCAGTGGTTGCTCCTGATCCTGATGGGGCGGCGCTGGACGCGCTGAACTGACTGGAGGCCCGGAACCGGAATGGTTCCGGGCCTCTGGCGTGCGTGGGGGAGGGCGCTCCGGGCAGTTGGGGAGCTCAACCGGAACCGACCGCCGGCAGCTCCGCGGCACGCTGGGCCGGGACCCCGAGGAACCCCTTGCCGGAGCCGATTTGCGCACAGCCCGGAAGGGGTCTAGAGTAGTCCGAGTCGCCTCAAGGAGGGGACAAGCCGGAGGCCGGCAGCGGATTTGATCCGAAGCGGCAGATGGAGTAAGGTGTAGAAGCCCCGGGAGGGAACCTCCAAAGGGGTGAGAAACACCGAAACAACAACTCAAAAGGGATCCGAAACGGCCTGGAAACGCCAAGTTGACAAGCCGACGGAGACCTGAGTAAAGTTGATCGAGTTGCCCCAAGCCACAGCAGCGGTAGTTGTGAGGCGCGGGACGCACCCGAAACTTGAGAACTCAACAGCGTGCTTAAAGTCAATGCCAATCACACATAGTGTGGTTATTTATATGCACATTTGCCAGCAGCTTTGGTTGTTGGTGTGCGTT
>NZ_BAAHBS010000003.1:0-241025 GCF_054776555.1 Tessaracoccus terricola
AATCACCCCCTGGTTCACGCCAGGGGGTGATTTTTTGTTGGTGGAGATTTCCATGTTGGATTCCCGCCTTCCGTCCGCCTTCTGGACGCTAGGCCCTGGTTTGTCGGGGGAGTTGGACAGCGGAGTAATCTTCATGGTTGGACCACCAGGAAAGGGACTCCATGCCGCAACTGCGTTCCCGCACCAGCACCCACGGCCGCAACATGGCCGGCGCCCGAGCTCTCTGGCGAGCAACCGGAATGGGCGAATCCGACTTCGGGAAGCCGATCGTTGCCGTGGCGAACTCCTTCACTCAGTTCGTGCCCGGCCACGTGCACCTGCGGGACATGGGCAAGCTCGTGAGCGAGGCTGTCGCAGAAGCCGGCGGTGTCGGCCGTGAGTTCAACACCATCGCCGTCGACGACGGCATCGCGATGGGCCACGGCGGCATGCTGTACTCCCTGCCGAGCCGTGAGTTGATCGCTGACTCGATCGAGTACATGGTCAACGCCCACTGTGCGGATGCGCTCGTGTGCATCTCCAACTGTGACAAGATCACCCCCGGCATGTTCCTGGCGGCTCTTCGGCTGAACGTGCCCACCGTGTTCGTCTCGGGCGGCCCCATGGAAGCGGGCAAGGCAGTCATCCGCGATGGTGAGGTGGAGACCTCACTCGACCTCGTCGACGCGATGGTGGCCGCAGTGGACCCGAACGTCAGCGACGACGAGCTCCAGCGGATCGAGGACAACGCCTGTCCCACCTGCGGCTCCTGCTCCGGCATGTTCACCGCGAACTCCATGAACTGCCTGCTCGAGGCCATCGGCCTCGCGCTGCCCGGCAACGGCTCCACGCTGGCCACGGCGGCGGCGCGCAAGGACCTGTTCATCAGGGCCGGCAAGCTCGTCGTGGAGCTCGCCCGCCGCTACTACGACGAGGACGACGATTCCGTCCTGCCGAAGTCGATCGCGACGAAGGACTCGTTCTCCAACGCCATGCGCCTGGACGTCGCCATGGGCGGCTCGACCAACACCGTCCTGCACCTGCTGGCCGCGGCCCAGGAGGCCGGCATCGACTTCGACCAGCACGACATCGACGCCATCAGCCGCGTCACGCCGTGCCTGGCGAAGGTCGCACCCAACTCGGACCGCTACTACATGGAGGACGTCCACCGCGCCGGCGGCATCCCGGCCATCCTCGGCGAGCTCCACCGGGGCGGCAAGTTGAGCGCCGACGTCCACAGCGTCCACTCACCATCGCTCCAGGCCTGGCTGGATGAGTGGGACATCCGTGGCGGCAAGGCATCCGAGTACGCCGTCGAACTGTTCCACGCGGCTCCGGGAGGCGTCCGCACCACCGAGGCCTTCTCCTCCAACAATCGATGGGCGAGCCTGGACACGGATTCCGAGAACGGCTGCATCCGCTCTGTGGAGCATCCCTACACCGCTGACGGCGGTCTGGCCGTTCTCTACGGCAACCTCGCGCCGGATGGCGCGATCGTGAAGACCGCCGGGGTTCCAGAGCACCAGTGGGATTTCACCGGGCGCGCGCGGGTGGCGGAGTCCCAGGACGAGGCCGTGGAGATGATCCTCGGCAAGCAGGTCGTCGAGGGCGACATCGTCATCGTGCGCTACGAGGGCCCGAAGGGCGGCCCTGGAATGCAGGAGATGCTCTATCCCACCTCGTACCTGAAGGCGCTCGGGTTGGGCCAGAAGTGCGCCCTCATCACCGACGGCCGATTCTCCGGAGGCTCCTCGGGCCTGTCCATCGGCCACGTCTCCCCGGAGGCGGCCTCGGGCGGGACCATCGGGCTGGTCGAGGACGGGGACCAGATCACCATCTCGATCCCCAACCGCTCCATCATCCTCGACGTCGACGACGCGACGCTGAAGCAGCGCCGGGCCGCGGCGGACGAGCGCGGCTGGAAGCCCGCTGACCGGGAGCGCCAGGTCTCCACCGCACTGCGGATCTACGGAGCGCTCGCCCAGTCCGCGGACAAGGGAGCCGCACGCAAGTTCACCGAGTGAATCGCGGAGCGGGGTTGCCTGAACCAGTAGCGTGAACGTTTGCTAGGTTGAAGTTTGCGAAGGGAGGCTGAATGGCTGACATCGAGGACTTCGACCTTGACAGGACCACGACCATGGCCTGGGAAGCCTTCACCGACAGGCTCGACGACGTCCTGTCCGTGATGGACGAAACCGCGGACCTCACCATCTCCGTGTCCCGGAGCGGCGCCACCTTCGACGTGCCGCCGGCCATCCGGTTCTCGGCGGTGAGCCCGGGAGTGATCGAGGCAACCCTGCTTGGTCCCGACGACGCGCGGCTGGCAGGCCTCGGCTGGATCCCACGGGACGACGGCACCGAACGCGTCCAGGTGGAACAGGAGGACTCCCGGCGGCTGGCCGAGATCACCACGTCCACGCTGGCCCAGGTGCTCGGCGTGCTGCACCCGGTGTTCCTCGAACCGGACCAGCTCGCGGAACTCCTCAGCGGGATCCCGAAGGACGACGAGGACGACGTCCCGGAACCCGACGCGCGGGGCGTGGTCAAACCCACCAGCCAGGAGCAGCTGGACGCGATGGTCGACGTCGAACTCACCAGACAGTTCGGCCATCCGCCCATGCGCAACAGCGACGGGGACGTCGCCATCCGCGTCGGGTCGACCATGATCTTCCTTCGCTCGACGCCCGACTACCGGGAACTGGTGCTTTTCGCGGCGTTGGTCCACGACGTCGCCGGGCGTTCGCGTGCCTGCGAGATCCTCAACGACCTCAACATGGAGGCCCGGTACTGCCGGTTCGCGCTGCACCGTGATCGGGTGTTCGTCCAGTTGTCGGTGTTCACCCAGCCGTTCGTCCCTGAGCACCTCCAGCACGCTCTGGAGGCCATCTCTGCGGTTGCGGACGGGATCGATGACGAACTTGCGTCCAGATTGAGCGGGCGGACCACGTTCCCCGGATAGAATTGCAGGACCCCGTCCAAGCGGCCGGGCAACCAGGAGGTTCAAGATGGAAGAGAAGAAGCAACCCCTCATCGTCGTCGGTGTTGACGGCAGTGAGGACGGACTTCGCGCGGTCCGGTTCGGAGCCGGGACCAGCCTCGCCTTCGGTTCGGAACTCCTGCTGGTGCACGCCGTCGACGATGCGATGCTGGCCGGAGCCTGGGGCGTCGTCTACGACCCGGAGGTACTCCAGAACGCAGGCGCCACCGCGAACGAGCAGGCCAAGCAGGTCGCCCTCGAGATGGGGGTCCCGGAGGACAAGCTGCGCACCGAGGTGGTGCTGGGCTCGCCCGGCGGCGTGCTCGGGAGACTCAGCGAGGTGGCGGACCTGATCGTCGTTGGACGACGTTCCGTCTCCGGGCTCGAGCGGATGTTCGTGGGGTCGACGAGCGTCAGCGTGGTCGCCAACGCCGCCTGCCCAGTCGTGGTCATCTCCGCAGCCTCGACCCCCAAGCCCGTGGGCGGGCTGGGTCTGGTCGGCGTCGGGCTCAACACCAGCCCCGGCAAGCACGAGACTCTGGAAGAGGCGTTCAAGTACGCCAAGCGCCAAGGTGCGCGACTGGAGATCATTCATGCGCTCCAGCCACCGATCGGGATCTTCGGTCCGAAGATGTCCCCGGACGAGTTGGAGGAACAGCTCGAGTTCACACGCGGCGGCATCGAGGCCGTCGCCAAGTCCATGGCCGAGAAGTTCCCGGAGGTGGCCTACGAGGTGGTCGTCGTCGCGGACAGCCCCATCAACGAACTCGTCTCGCGCTCGGCGCGCTACGACATGCTCGTGCTGGGCACCAGTGACAGCGGGATCCCCGGATTCGGTCTGGGTGGACTGCTCCGCGGGCTGATGGCGCACGCCTCGTGCCCGCTGTTGATCATCGACTGAACCCGTTGACCGACACCAGCACCCCTCGGCTCGAGTTCGACCCGGCGCTACCGATCTCCGCGGAGGCTCCCCGCATCGCCTCCCTGATCCGCGAACACCAGGTGGTCGTGGTGGCCGGCGAAACCGGCTCGGGGAAGACCACCCAGCTGCCCAAGATCTGCCTGCTCGCAGGACGCGAGCGGATCGCCCACACCCAGCCCCGACGCATCGCGGCCCGCACGGTGGCGCAGCGGATCGCGGAGGAGTGCGAAGTCGAGATCGGCGACTTCGTCGGCTACCAGGTCAGATTCACCAGGAAGGTCTCCCGCGAGACCCGGATCAAGGTGATGACCGACGGCGTCCTGCTCAGCGAGCTGACCCACGACCGGGACCTGCGACGCTACGACACGATCATCATCGACGAGGCGCACGAGCGCAGCCTCAACATCGACTTCCTGCTCGGCTACCTCAAGGGCCTGCTGCAGCGAAGGCCCGAGCTCAGGGTGATCGTCACCTCCGCCACCATCGACACGGCCCGCTTCTCCGAGCACTTCGGGGACGCCCCCGTCGTCGAGGTCTCCGGCCGCACCTACCCCGTCGAGGTGCGCTACCGCCCCGTCGAGGAGGACCGCGACCAGGTGGACGCCATCGCCGACGCCGTGACCGAGATCGCCACCGAACCCGGCTCCGGGGACGTGTTGGTGTTCCTCTCCGGGGAACGCGAGATCAGGGACGCGGCCGACGCGATCGCGGGATTGGGACTGGACTGGGACATCCTTCCGCTGTTCGCCAGACTCTCCGCCGCGGAGCAGCAGCGGGTGTTCCAGTCCCACACCCGCCGACGCGTGGTGCTGGCCACCAACGTCGCGGAGACCTCGATCACCGTGCCGGGCATCCGCTACGTCGTGGACACCGGCACGGCCCGCATCTCCCGCTACTCGGCACGCACCAAGGTCCAACGGCTGCCGATCGAACCCGTGTCCCAGGCGAGCGCGAACCAACGTGCCGGCCGCTGCGGCCGGCTGGGACCCGGCATCGCCATCCGGCTCTACAGCGAGGACGACTTCGAGTCCCGTCCCGAGTTCACCGAGCCGGAGATCCTGCGCACCAACCTCGCAACCGTGATCCTGCTGATGGCGCAGGCCGGGCTGGGCGACGTCGAGTCCTTCCCGTTCGTCGAGGCACCGGTCGGTTCACAGATCAACGACGGCATCCGCGTCCTCACCGAACTAGGGGCCATCAGCGCGCGCAAGCGCCACGAGCAGATCAGGCTCACACGCACCGGGCGGATGCTGGCGCGGATGCCCGTCGACCCGAGACTGGGCAGGATGCTCCTCGAGGGATCCCGCAGGGGCTGCCTGGACCAGGTCCAGGTCCTGGTGGCCGCACTCACCGTGCCGGACGTGCGGGAGCGGCCCGCCGAACACCAGCAGGCGGCCGACAGCCTCCACCGACGGTTCTGGGAGGGCGTGCCGGGGACGGAACCGGACCCGGAACCGGCCACCGACAGGGAACCGTTGCGGCACACGGTGCACACGGGAACCCGCAAGGAAGCGGCCCCGAAGTCCTCCCTGGCGGGCGGCGACTTCGAGGTGCTGCTCAACGTGTGGCACTACCTCCGCGGTCGACGCCGTGAACTCTCCGGCAGCGCGTTCCGGCGGCTGTGCCGACAGGAGTACCTGCACTTCGTGCGCTTCCGCGAGTGGGAGGACCTGGTCTCCCAACTGCGTGAGGTGTCCAGGGAACTCGAACTGAGGCGCGGCACCGCCGACATGTCCGAGGTGCTCACCAGCCTGCTGTCCGGGCTGCTGTCCAACGTGGGCCTGGCCCAGACCGAACGCGCCAAGCCACAGCAGGGCAGGCGCAAGCCCCTGACTGAGTACCAGGGTGCGCGCGGCGCTCGATTCGCGATCCAGCCCGGTTCCTCGTGCGCCAGGAGCACCCCGCCGCTGGTGGTGGCCTACGAACTGGTGGAGACCTCCCGGCTGTGGGCGCGCACCGTCGCGCCGGTGAAGGCCGACTGGGTGGAGGCCGTCGGCGGACATGTGGTCACCCGGACGCTGTCGGAGCCGCACTGGCAGCAGCGCACGGGCACGGTGGTGGCGAGTGAGACCGTGAGCCTGTTCGGGGTGCCACTGATCAGCGGCAGGCGGGTCAACTACGCCGCGAAGGAGCCGGCCATCGCCCGGCAGATCTTCATCCGTACGGCGCTGGTCGAGGGGGAGTGGGAGACCAGACAGGAAGTGGTGGTGGCGAACCGGTTCGCCCTGTCCGAGGCCGAGCGGCTCACCGACAGGATGCGCCGCCCGGACCTGCTGATCCCCGACGACTCCCTCTACGAGTTCTACGACGCCCGCATCCCCGCCGAGGTGGTCTCGGGCGCCACCTTCGACAAGTGGCTGCGTTCACTGGAGGACGACACGTTCATCCGGCTCACGCCGGCGGACTGCCTCACCCAGCCCGGGGCGCTCAGTGTTGCCGACTTCCCGGACCGCTGGGAGGTGGGGGAGCAGGCCCTGCCCATCAGCTACGTCTTCGACCCGGGAGCCGGCCACGACGGCGTCACCATCGACGTGCCGCTGGAAGTGCTGCACCAGCTGGACGGGACCCCGTTCGGGTGGCAGGTGCCCGGGCTGCGCGGTGAACTCGCGACGGCCCTGCTGCGCACCCTGCCCAAGCGGATCCGTACCCGGTTCGTGCCGGCGCCGGACTGGGCGGCGCGGGCGCTGGCGTGGCTGCGCGACGAAGGGGCCGCCACCACCGAGCCGTTCCCAGCAGCGCTGGCCCGCGCGCTCAAGGCCCTCACCGGGGAGATCGTGGCGCCCACCGACTGGAACCCCGCCGCCGTCGACAGCCACCTGCGTCCCACCTTCGTGGTCCGGGACGGGAAGCGGGAGGTGGCCCGCGGCAGCGACCTAGACGCGCTGCGCGCCGAACTGGCACCCAAGGTGCGCCAGAAGCTCAACCGGTCCGCCAAACGCCTGACCGCGACCGGACAGACCTCGTGGACGTTCGGCACGATCCCACCCACCGTCGAACTCGGCCCCGGCGTCGTCGGCCATCCCGGTCTCGTGGACGAGGGGAACGCCGTCGGGGTCGCCGTCGCGGACACCGCGGTCCGGGCGCGGCGCCAGCACGAGCTGGGCCTGCGTCGACTGCTGGTGTGCACCAACCCCTCACCGATCCGCTCCGTGGTGGCGCACATGTCGAACACCGACAAGCTCGCCCTCGGGGCCAGTGAGTACCCCTCGGTGCCCGACCTGCTGGCGGACTGCTGGCTCAAGGCCGGTGGACAGCTCCTGCGGCAGCACGCCGACCCGACCGACGTCCGGGACGCCGACGCCTACCGCCGGGTGGCCGACCTCGTCCGGGCCGACTGCGCCGAGCGGACCCAGGAGGTGGTCCGGGTGACGGCCAGGACCCTGGCGACAGCCGCGGAGGTGGAACGGCGACTCGCCACCCTGGCGCCGGACGACCCGGTCCGTCGCGACATCGGCGAGCAGCTGTCCAACCTGCTGTTCAACAAGTTCGTCTCCGCCACCCCGGACCCGTGGTTCGAGCGGCTGCCCGCGTACCTGCAGGCCGTCTCCGTGCGGCTCGACGGGTTGGCGAAGAACCCGGACCGCGACGCCCGCTCCAGGGCGGAGGTGGAGGACATGGAACTCCTCTACGCCGAGCTGTGCGACGAGCAACCGCCCGGTCCACTGCCCGCCGCTGTCGAGGAGATCGCGTTCCTGATCGAGGAGTTCCGCATCAGCCAGTTCGCCCAAGGGGTGCGCACCGCGGTCCCGGTCTCCCCGAAACGAATCAGGCAGGCTGTCGCGGCCGCCAGATCCGCGGTGGCATGATGGCTGGGTGCCACGTACCGTCGATGACCTAGTAGCCCTGTTCGAGATCGTGCAGGTGGCGGACCTCAAGTTCCGCGGCCCGCAGCCGGACACCTACTTCCAGCGCCTGTTCGGTGGCCAGGTGCTGGCCCAGAGCCTGTGGGCGGCGCTGCAGACCGTGCCCGAGGAACGGCTCATTCACTCCCTGCACGCCTACTTCCTGCGCCCGGGGTCCCCGAAGGCGCCACTGCGCTTCGAAGTGGAGGACCTGCGCGACGGCCGCACCTTCAGCGCCCGGCGGGTGGTCACCCGGCAGGAGGACCGGGAGATCTTCCAGCTGAACTGCAGCTTCCAGGAGCCCGAGGACGGGCTGAACCACTTCGCGCAGCCACCCACGGACGTGCTGCCGCCGGAGGAGTGCCGGCCCCTGCGCGAGGTGCAGGAGGAGCAGTTCGGCAGCCGGCTGGACCACCTGAACGAGTGGGACGCCTTGGACGTCAGGCTCGCCAGCGAACCCCGTCCGAGCGACCAGGGCGGAGTCATGCGGGCATGGGTCCGCACCCAGACCCCGCTGCCCGATGATCCACGGCTCCACGCCGCCGTCGCCGCCTACCTGTCCGACATCACGCTGCTGAGCGTGTCCACGGTGCAGCACGAGATGGCCTTCATGTCACCGAACCTGCAGGCGGCCTCGATCGACCACGCGATGTGGTTCCACCGTCCGTTCCGCGCTGACCAGTGGCTGCTCTACGACATGGTCTCGCCGTCAACCGCCGGGGCACGCGGATTCTGCCGGGGGAGCCTCTACCAGGACGGGGTGCTGGTGGCCTCCTGCGCACAGGAGGGCCTCATCCGGCTGGGATGAGGCCCTCCTGGGCGTTCGTTTTCGTGGCTGGTCAGGCCGCGGTGCTGGCTGCTGCGTCCGTGGTCTCACGCATCTTGGCCAGGGCCATGCGCTCGATCTGGCGGACACGTTCGGCCGTGATCCCCCAGTGCTGGCCGATGTCGGCGAGCTTCGCCTGCCGGCCGTCGACGAGTCCGTAGCGGCGACGCACCACGTCGGCGGAGCGCTCGTCGAGGCCGGAGAGCATGCCGTCGAGACGGGCGCGGTCCTCCGCGTCGAGCACCATCTCGTCCGGACCGGGGGCAGTCTCCCTGGCGATCAGGTCGCCCAGGGCGGTGTCACCGTCGGCCTCGACAGGCGCGTCCAGGGAGACGTGCTCCCGGGAGTAGCGGATGAGGTCGATGATGCGGGCCTCGGTCAGGTCCAGCTCCGCGGCGATCTCCGCGACCTCGGGCTCGCGGCCGAGCTCACGTTCGAGGTTGCGGCGGACGGCGGCCACCTGGTTGACCTGCTCGGCCACGTGCACCGGCAGGCGCACGATCCGGCCCTGCTGTGCGATGCCGCGGGAGATGGCCTGCCGGACCCACCACGTCGCGTAGGTGGAGAACTTGAAGCCCTTGGCGTAGTCGAACTTCTCCACGGCGCGGATCAGGCCGGTGTTGCCCTCCTGCACCAGGTCGAGCAGCGGCATCTGCGCACGGCCGTACTTGCGTGCGACGGACACGACCAGCCTCAGGTTGGCCTTGATGAAGTGCTGCAGGGCGCGTTCGCCCTGGGCGACGAGTTCCTCGAGCTCCGCATCGGTGGCCTTGACGGAGGTCTCCGCCTCACCGGCGAGGACCTTGCCGGCGAACAGGCCGGCCTCGATGGTGCGTGCCAACTCCACCTCGTCCGCGGCTGACAGCAGTGCGGTCTTGGCGATCGAGTCGAGGTAGAGTCCTACAGCGTCCTTGCCATCGATGCCGTCGGTGCTCCGGGTTCGAGCGGTTGAGATCATTGATGTCCCTTTCTCGCGTCTACATGATGTACAACGCCTCGGGACCGCAGAAGGTTCCATCCACCGGCCCGATCCGGCCGAAGATCAGACCCAGGTAGTACGCGGGCCGGGCCCCATGGGGGATGTCCCTGAGGGAGAAACCCCGAATCTGGTTTGAGTCCTGCCGATTCGCGTGGAATCATGGAGGGTGACGTCCCTTGACTGACACGGGTCGTTGCGTGCCCAAAATTTGTAGGACCTTCCGAGAGGATCGCTGTGACTGCTGGATCGAGTCAAGATCAGGCCCCCGCGAAGGCGTCCCGTACCCGAACCACCGGGACGAACGCTGACAAGAACACCACCGCTGCAAAGCCTGCGACCCGTTCCCGAGCCACGGGCTCCGCCGCTGCGCCCGCCAAGAAGGCTGCGCCCGCCAAGAAGACCGCGACGCGCAAGTCGGCGGCGGTCGGCAAGGCCGAGCCCACCATCGAGCAGGCGGCCTCCGGTGAGATCGAGGTGGAGGTCAAGCGCGACGGCGACGACGTCGTCCTGACCGTCGGTGGCAAGAAGCGCTCGCTCGACGACGTGGACGACTCCAAGTTCGACCAGGCCAAGGAAGCGCCCCTCGAGAAGGAACTCGTGGAGGAGGAGGGCTTCGCCCTCAAGGACTCCGACGACGCCGACGAGCCCGAGCAGCAGGTGGTCTCCGCCGGTGCCACGGCCGACCCGGTGAAGGACTACCTGAAGCAGATCGGCAAGGTCGCACTCCTCAACGCCGTCGAGGAGGTGGAGCTCGCCAAGCGCATCGAGGCCGGCCTGTTCGCCGAGGAGCGTCTCGGCGACGCGGAACAGCCCGTCAGCGCCGAGGAACTCGACGACTACGACTGGATCGCGCGCGACGGCCGCAAGGCCAAGAACCACCTGCTCGAGGCCAACCTCCGCCTGGTCGTGTCCCTCGCCAAGCGCTACACCGGACGCGGCATGCTGTTCCTGGACCTGATCCAGGAGGGCAACCTCGGCCTCATCCGTGCAGTCGAGAAGTTCGACTACACCAAGGGCTTCAAGTTCTCCACCTACGCCACCTGGTGGATCAAGCAGGCCATCACCCGCGCCATGGCGGACCAGGCCCGCACCATCCGCATCCCGGTACACATGGTGGAGGTCATCAACAAGCTGGCCCGTGTGCAGCGCCAGATGCTGCAGGACCTCGGCCGCGAACCCACGCCGGAGGAGCTGGCCGCAGAGCTGGACATGACGCCCGAGAAGGTGGTCGAGGTCCAGAAGTACGGGCGCGAGCCCATTTCGCTGCACACCCCGCTGGGCGAGGACGGTGACTCCGAGTTCGGTGACCTCATCGAGGACTCCGAGGCCGTCGTGCCCGCGGACGCGGTTAACTTCACGCTCCTGCAGGAACAGCTCAACGACGTGCTCGACACCCTCAGCGAGCGGGAGGCCGGCGTGGTCTCCATGCGCTTCGGGCTCACCGACGGCCAGCCCAAGACCCTCGACGAGATCGGCAAGGTCTACGGCGTGACCCGCGAGCGGATCCGCCAGATCGAGTCCAAGACCATGTCGAAGCTCCGCCACCCGTCGCGCTCGCAGGTGCTGCGGGACTACCTCGACTGACTTTGGATCAGCGCGCGTAGCGCCGCACGAAACGCCGCAGGATGCTGTGCACCTGCGGCGTTATCGTTGCCGCCGAAGTGGTCGCCAACAGGGACTGGGTCTCCTCGGGGCGGAAGTAGCCGGTGTGCTGGTACACGTGGATCCGCAGCCCGATACCGGGACCGTCGAGCTCGGGATGGAACTGCGTGACGTAGCAGTTGGCGCCGACGCGGAACATCTGGACCGGGCAGGCGTCCCCGGAGGCGAGGAGCACCGCACCGTCGGGAAGCTGCGACACGGCCTCCTTGTGCCCGACGAAAGCCGTGAAAGGACCGGGCAGGGCCGCGAGCTCGGTCAGCAGCGGATCCCTGCGTCCGGCATCAGTGAGTCGGATGTCGACCGCGCTGACGGGCTCCCCGAACCGGCGGTCCACCACACCCCCGAGCTGGGTGGTCACCGTGCCCACGCCGTAACACAGGCCGAGGAAAGGCAGGTCACGGGCCAGGACGTCGTCGAGGAGGCGCCGCAGGTCGGCCTCGACCCGAAGCTGCAGCTCCGACTTGTCCGGGTCACTGGAGTTGAACGGACCACCGCCCAGGATGATGCCGGAGTACTCGGCCAGGTCCAGAGCGGGCAGCGGTGCCGCTTCCACCCGGACCTGGTGCAACTGGTCGCGATCCAGACCCGCGAACCTGGCGACCGCCTCGTGCTCGCCGTGGGCCGCCTCGTCCTCGGGCCGGGTACTGAGCAACAGGTAGGGCCTCACCGGTGCACCTCGAACCTCGGGCGCCCGTGCATGGTCTCCGAGATCACGGAGCGCACCACTGCGCGCGGGTCCCCTGTGGCAGCGAACACCCGTCGCTGTCTGACGTAGCTGGGGCCGGAGGCCAGCAGTCGGGAGCAGTCGGCCAGATGTGGGGCGCACCCCAGTTCCTCCGCGACGGGGACCAGTTCCTCGAGCCAATGTTGCAGCCCTTCGCGCAGCATGATCGTGTGCTCCTCGGGGCGCGGGGTGATCACCTCGGCCCCCAGCCCGTAGCGGGCCGAACGCCACTTGTTCTCGCGCATGAACCAGAACGGCAGCCTGTCGATGGTGCCGCCGGAGTCCAGCTCGCGGGACATCCGCTCCACCAGGCACTGGCTGAGCGCGGCCAACGCCCCGATCTCCATCAAGGTGGGCACACTGTCCATGGAGCGGTTCTCGACGGTCCCGAACGTGGACGGGCGCACGTCCCAGCGGATCTCGGACGGGGACTGGATGAGTCCGACCCCCTCCAGTTCAGTGGCGTACTTCTCGTACTCCCCCCAGGAGTCCATGTGGTACGGCAGCCCGTTGGTGGGCAATTGCTGGAACAGCATCGTGCGCTGGGAGGCGAAATGGGTGTCGACCCCCTCCCACAGCGGCGACGAGGCCGCGAGCGAGATGAAGTAGGGGATGAACCTGGCCAGGCCGAAGGTGATCGGGAGGGCCTTGTCCCGCTGGGCGATGCCGGTGTGGATGTGGAGCCCGTTGACCGCCATCAGCTCCCCCCACCAGCCGTTGCGTTCCCGCACCCGACGGTACTGCGCCTTCTTCACCGGTTCCTGCAGGCGCGCTTCACCGAACGGGTGGGCGCCCATCGCGAGGACCGTGCAGCCGTGCGGCTCCAGCGCCGAGACCACGTGCTCGAGCAGTTCCGCCAGTTCGGCCACCACGCCGGCCACGGTTGTGTGGACCCCCGAGACGAGTTCCACCATGCTGCGCAGGTACTCGCCCCGGATGGGGCCGTTGACCGGGTCCTCCACCTGCTCGAGGACGTGGTGCGCCGCCGGGACCTGCTCCAGCGTCGTCAGGTCCACGATCGCGAGCTCCCACTCCACGCCCAGCGTGGACTGTCGCGAGTCACCGAAGCCGATCCTCATGCAGCCTCCTCAGTTGAGAAAAAGATAGTCGAGCCGGTGCCTGAACAGGTGGAATCCGGGACTGTCGGCCAGCGGTAGGCTGAGGTGCGCAAATGACGAAAGGTGCTGCCCATGCCAATCCTTGACCGCGTAGAGCTCGCCCCGGCGGATCCGATCCTCGGACTCACCGAGGCGTTCAAGACCGACGAACGCTCTGACAAGGTGAACCTCGGGGTCGGGGTCTACCTCGGCGAGGACGGCAAGCTGCCGCTGATGGACGCCGTCCGGATCGCGGAGGAGCGGCTCGCAGGCCTCGCCAAGCCCCATGGCTACCTCGGCATCGACGGCCTGCCCAGCTACAACACCGCAACCCGGGCGCTGGTCTTCGGCGGCGAGTCCGACGCCGTGCGATCCGGCCGGATCACCACCGTCCAGACCCTCGGCGGCACGGGCGCGCTCAAGGTCGCGGCAGACTTCCTGCGCACGATCGACCAGGACGCGAAGGTCCTGATCTCCGACCCGAGCTGGGAGAACCACCGCGCACTGTTCACGCGTGCCGGTTTCACCGTCGAGGAGTACCGCTACTACGCGCCCGAGGCACGCGGCATCGACTTCGACGGAATGCTGGCGGACCTACGCGCCGCCGCAGCCGGCACCGTCGTGGTGCTGCACGCCTGCTGCCACAACCCCACCGGCTACGACCTCGCGCCCGAGCAGTGGGACCAGGTGATCCGCGTGATCTCGGACCAGGGCCTGGTGGCGCTCGTGGACATGGCCTACCAGGGCTTCGGATTCGGTATCGAGGAGGACGGCGCCGTGATCGGCAAGTTCGTCGATGCCGGCCTGGAGTTCTTCGTGACCACCTCCTTCTCGAAGTCGTTCAGCCTCTACGGCGAGCGCATCGGCGCCCTCCACGTCGTCTCCCCGGACGCCGACACCGCCAAAAAGGTGCTTTCGCAGGTCAAGATCTGCATCCGAACCAACTACTCCAACCCCGCCACCCACGGCGCCGCGCTCGTCGACATCGTGCTCGGTGACCCGGAGCTGCGCGCCAACTGGGAGGCCGAACTCGGTGGGATGCGGGAGCGGATCAAGTCCCTGCGCGGCCGCCTGGTGCAGGGTCTGCAGGACAGCGGCGTCGACGACATGGGCTTCATCAGCGAGCAGCTCGGGATGTTCAGCTACTCCGGGCTGACGAAGGACCAGATGGTGGCGTTGCGCCGCGACCACGGTGTCTACGGCACCGACAAGGGCCGGATGTGCGTGGCCGCGCTCAACAGCTCCAACGTCGAACACGTCGCGAAGGCGATCGCAGCGGTTCGGTGACGCGACGGGGCGGGCCGGGCCTCAGCGCCCGAGCCCGCTGGCGCGACGCGCCGGGGTGGCCACCGCCTCGGCGAGGGACTCCGGGGTGCCGTAGAGGCGCACCCCGAACCTCGCCCTTGTGACCGCCGTGTAGAGCAACTGCCGGGTCAGCAGGGGAGAGCCCACCGGCGGCAGGATGACGCTCACCGTCCCGAACTGGCTGCCCTGTGACTTGTGGATGGTCATCGCGTGCAGGTCGACGGCGTCATCGAGCACTGCCGGGTCCCGCCACAGGGGGCCACGTGCCCGGTCGATGCAGGCCACCAACCGGTCACCGCGGAGCGCCACGACCGCGGTGTCACCGTTGGCGACGGTGTCGCTGCTGCGCGTGATCAACAACGGTTGGCCCAGCCACGGACCGGAGCCCAGCCCGTAGTCGGGCAGCTGCTCGGACAGCCAGGCCCGGGCGCCGGCCCCCCACCGCCCGACCCCGAACGGTCCCTCCCTGTGTGCGCACAGGATGCGGTGGCGCTCCAGTTCCCGGTTGGCGAGTTCGCCGTCACCGGCCGCGGCGGCCTCCCGGACCGCCTTCGCGCAGTCGAGCAGGTCTGCGGTCAAGGTCGCGAAGTGGGACAGCGGCTCGGTGCCCGTGAACGGGGTGAGGGTGCACGTGCTGCCCTCAGCCAAGAGGTCGAGCGCCAGATCCGAGTCGCCGCTGCGGATTGCGTCGGCAAGGGCGTTGATCTCGGCGTTGCTGCGCCAGTTGTGGGTCAGGGCCACCACCGCGCTGCCGGAGGGGGAGGAGACCAGCCCCTCGGAGGCGGCGATGTCCGCCAGGACGGCACCCACCTCGACGGATTCGAGCTGGTCCGGGTCACCGATGAGGACCAGGCGGGTGAACTCCGAGACCGCCTCCAGCAGCCAGGACATCATCGTCAGCGACACCATGGAGGTCTCGTCGACGATCACCACGTCGTGCGGCAACGGGTTGTCCGGGCCGAAGGTGCGACGTTCGCGCCCCGGGACGATCTCGAGGAGTTTGTGGAGCGTGGAACTGCGCACGCGCAGCCCTTCGGTGTTCCCGAGGTGCTCGCGCACCGCGGTCTCCAGTCGGGTGGCGGCCTTGCCCGTGGGTGCGGTCAGCGCCACCAGTGGCGGGTGCACCGGGTCCTGCAGGCCCCGCAGGATCCGGGCGACCGTGGTGGTCTTTCCCGTCCCCGGCCCACCGGTGATCACGGTGGTGGCATTGGTGAGCGCGGCCTCCACCGCCAGGTACTGCGGGTCGGTGGGCTCCAGCGGCGGATCCGTGGCGAGCGCCGCGGCCAGTGCGTCAGCGGCTACGGGTGCTGCGGGCAGGGCGCTGCGCGCCAGCAGGCTGGACTCCACGGTGCGCTCCTCGGTCCAGAACCGCTCGAGGTACAGGAGGTTCCCCACCAGTCGGAACGGTCGGTCGGGGCCCTCGGGGCCAGTCACCGCCGGTGAGTTGCGCAGGGCGGCGAGCCACTCGTCGGCCGGTGGCCAGGCCAGGACCGCCTCCGTCGTGGTCTCCGAGACCGGGTCCTCGTCCACGTCCGGGCGCAACGCATGCGCCTGGGTGAGGTCGAGGCAGACGGATCCCAGACGGAGCTCGCGGGTGGTCAGGGCCATGGCAAGCTCGACCCGTTCGTCGCCCTCACCGGCCAGCTGCGCCATGCGGCGGGCCAGGTGGAAGTCAACGGGGTGGAGCATCCCCGCCTCGCAGAACTGCAGCAGCAGGCCCGTGGCCGCCACCGGCACCTCGTGGGATCTCATCGCACGCCTCCGATCAGGTCCGAGGCGGCCAGCACGAGATCCGGTGCCGGGTACCACGTGAACACCCCGCAGGTGTGGCCGCCGACCACCGGGGTTCCTGGGCCCGCCATGCCACGCACGAACAGGTAGCCGACGCCCCCGAGGTGTTCCTCCGGTCGGTAACCGGGGAGCCGCCAGGAGAGATAGCGGTGCAGGGCCACGCAGTACAGCAGCGCCTGCAAGGGGTAGTGCGAGGCGATCATCGCCTCGGCCATGGCCCGGGGCTGGTAGTGCCCCACGGCGAGTTCCTCGTCGGGTCCGACGGGTAGCCGGTTGGTCTTGTAGTCGAGCACCACGAAGCGACCGGCCTCGGTGCGCAGCACGACGTCGATGGAACCCGTGAGCATGCCACTCAGGACCTGCGACGCGGCGGGCGATTCGGCGAGGTGCCGCGGGTAGGCCAGCAGCGGGTCCTCGGCGCCCAGGTGCTCTGCCATCAGCTCGGCCAGGGCAGCCACCGTCGAGGGGGCACCCCGATCCGCCAACGGGAGGTCGAAGTCGAGTTCCGCCAGCCGTGCGGCGAGGGGGAAGTCCGTGAGGGCGGCGCCGTCGGCCAACGAACCCAGCGGGGTGGTGCAGACGTCGACCACGGCGCCTGCCAGCAGTTCGGCGTGCTCGGGGGAGAGACCGTGGCGGGGCGCCAGTTGCCCGAGGCTCCTGCGGGCGCTGGCCTCCAGGGCGCCGGGAGCCCAGTCGACCTCCTCGAACACGGCGTGGACCAGGGTTCCGAAGGCGGCGCCTCCGGGGAGCTCCGCCATGGGGGAGGGGAGCGCCAGTTCGCCGCTGGGGCTGGGCTGGACGTCCAGGTCCGCCTCGGGCTCGTCGACGACTGCGGCGTGGGCCATCTCGTGCAGCCCGGCCGTCAGGCCCGAGTAGGACGTCCGCCGCCAGGTGTGGTCCACCTGCCGAGTCATGGTGGCCGCGCGCAACGGCGCGTCGCTGACGGGCGTGACGGCGCGGGTGGGCTCCTCGCCGTCGAAGAACCGGGTCACGTTGATGAGGGAGGCGTCCAGGGACGGGGTTCGTGGGACGCGGCGGTACGAGCGGGCGAGTTCGGGGGCCGTCCGGTCCCGTGCCAGGAGAGCGGTGAGCGCCCCCAGCACGCTCCGCTTCCCCTCGACGTGCCACGCGATCGCCAGGTGCCGGGCGCGGGTCAGGCCGACGTAGAGGAGCCGGAGTTCCTCGTCACGCGACTGCTGCTGGAACGCCTGCCAGATCTCGTCGTCCTTGTTTGGGGGCGGCCCGACGTAGAGGTGTCTTCCGGTCTCGGTGACCACCGGGAACGGCTGGTTCTTGCGGAGCACGAGGTCACTGACCTCGGGAAGCAGGACCACCCCGAACTCCAGCCCCTTGGCCGAGTGCAGGGTCAGCACCCGCACGGCGTCGGCGTCGGATGCCATCTTGTGGTCCACGGACTCGACGTCGCGGGAACGCTCGTCCTTCTGACGGCTGAACCAGTCCAGGAGGTCCTGCAGGTTGGCGGCCGGGGCCGCACCGAGCAGTTCGGCGACGTGCAGCAGGTCCGTCAGGTGGCGTTCCCCGTCGGGCTGGGAGACGATGCGGCTGCGCAGCCTCGTCCTCGCCTCGAGCGTCGCGAGTACCGCGGCGAAGCCCTGTTCCTCGTAGGCGTTGGCCAGGAGCCTCACCACGACGAAGGCGTCCTCGCTGGCGCGGCTGGACTCGTCCACGAGGTCGGTCAGCCGGAAACCGAGCAGGTCCGTGCAGGCGGCCAGCACGATGCTGGACCGGTTCGGCGACGCCATGGCCTCCAGCAGGTGGGTCCACTCGACGGCGGCGGGTGAGGTCAGGACGTTCTCCTGTCCGGCCGCCACGGCAGGGATTCCCGCCGCCTGCAGCTGGCGCAGCAGGGCCGCCCCCTCCGCGCGGCTGCGCACCAGCACGGCGACGTCCGACGGCACGAGGGCACGGTCCTCGACCCGCGCGTGCGCCAGCAACTGCTTGGTCATGTCGATGACGTCGCGCGCGACGGCGGTGCCCGCGGCCACGCCGAGGTCCTCCTCGCTCGCGCACCTGAGCAGGAGCTTCGCGCGCGCGCCGCGCATGTCCAGCCGGGACGGGTGCTCTGCGCGCACCGGGGTGACCTTGATGTCCTCGTCGCCGAGGGCCACGCCCTTGAAGAGTTCCTCGACCCCGTCGACCACCGGCGCGTCCGAGCGGTAGTTGACGCCCAGGGATTCCCTCCGGGCGGCCTCCCGGGCGTCGAGGTAGCTGAGCAGGTCCGCATTGCGGAAGCCGTAGATGGACTGCTTCGGGTCGCCGATCAGGACGGTGGCCCGGCCGCGGTTCATGAAGGTGGACCGCAGGATCTCCCACTGCACCGGGTCGGTGTCCTGGAACTCGTCCACCATGACCAGTGAGAACCGGCTTCGCAGCGCCGTCACCGCTGCGGGCCCGACGTCGCGGGAGGCGAGGACCTGCGCCAGGCGCACGGGCATGTCGTCGAACGAGACCACGCCGAGCTCCCGCTTGCGCTGCGCGAAGCGCTCCCTGACGGCTTGGCAGTAGGCAGCCTCGACGGAGTCCGGCGGCGTGAGGGGAAGGGTGGACTCACACGCCTCCCTGGCCACGAGCAGTGCACGTCGTGGCTCGAGGGCCGTGGCCTCGGCGTCGGCGAACATGTTGAGGTAGACGTCGGTGGCGGCCTCCTCGACCAGGGCGCGGGGGTCCGAGAGTACGGCGTCGTCGGAGTCCCAGTCCCCGAGGACACCGAGTTCCTTGAGCATCGTCTCGCAGAACGCGTGGATGGTGGAGATCATCGCACGGTCGAAGTTGGCCAGCGCGTCCCGGAGCCGGTCCCGGTGGAGCCGCGCGTCGCCGCGGCTCAGCAGGGCACAGACCGTCTCGGTGGGCTCCTCGCCGTCCTCGAGGTGGCGGGTGAGGGCCAGCTCGGTCTGTTGCAGCCGGTCGAACACCCGGCTGCGCAGGTCCCGGGTGGAGCGCTCGGTGAAGGTGATCAGCAGGACCTTGTCTATGCCCATGTCCGTCTCGGCGAGGAACCGGGTGGTGAGGGCTGCGATGGTCCAGGTCTTGCCGGTGCCGGCGCTGGCCTCCAGCAGCAGGGGACTGCTGGGCAGGTCTCCGAGGACGTCGAACATCAGTTGCCTCCCTGGAACATCGGCAGGTAGATGGCGGCGGCCCACGCCGCGAAGGCAGAACCACTGCCCGCGGTTTCGGGGGGTGAGGGGTCACGAGTGGTGGCCGCGTCCCGGAAGAGGTCCGCCGGCACCTCCGAGTAGAACAGCCGCCAGTGCTGCGGGATGTGGCTCCAGCGCGCCTCCCACGGCGGTGACGTGACCTCCCAGAGCCTCTCGACGTGCCTGGCCTCCGCCAGTTCGGCGGCGAACTCGAGCGCCGGTTCGAGCGGGAGCGGGACAAGGCGGTGCCGGGACTGCGACCAGGCCTGCGCGATCCGGGCCAGCACCTGCTGGGCGACCTCCGGGGACTGGGGGCCCAACTGGGCGGTCTCCGGCTGCAGGATCCCGTAGTGCTTCTTCACGCGGTGGATGATGGCATCGACCTCGATGCCGCTCGCGGCCAGCGCGAGGAGCGCGAGCCATGGTTCGATCTGGGTCTTGGTGCCCTGCCCGGCCGTCACCTCCATGATCCGGCCGCCGCGGGTGCGGATGGTGTCGGCGAGCACGACGTTTCCCAGGGTGAGTTCCACCCGGTGGTCGGCCACCGGCGCGTTCCAGTCCGGCCAGGCCCTGCGCCACTGCTGCACGGCCACCTCCAGTTGGTCCTGCAGGAGCCGGCGCCCGATCTGCCCCGGCGGCAGCAACTCGCGTTCTACCTCCAGGGCCTCGGCCTGCGCAGGGTGGAGCCCCTGCTTGAACGCGGCCAGCAGCCGGTCCCTGATGCCCCACTCGTCCAGCCCGTCCAGCAGGAGGGGCAGCTCGTCTTCCAGCTCGGGGGCGTTGAACAGTCGGACCCCGGCCGCCGAGCGCAGGAAGTCCTTCGCCGGGTCCTTCAGGAAAGTTGCCAGTTCGCGCAGCGTCACCTCGTGGGACTCGTCGCCGTGCGGCAGCGACAGGGCGGCCGTGCGGCGGGCGACGTGGGGCGCGATGCTCCCACGGGCGGCGCTCCGCAGGGCCAGGGCGGCCGCCAGCGCCGGTGTGTCGAAGCTGCGGCCGGTGACGAAGTTGGCCTCGCCGTGGGCCAGCAGTGGGTGTTGCACGACCTCTGCCACGGGCGCGTCCAACTGGCGCAGCAACCACGAGATCGTCGTGGCGGAGGCCACCTCCTGGTTGGTCAGCGGGTCCCGGGCCTGGCCCACCACCAGCACCTCGTCCGCAGCTCGGGCATGGGCGAGCAGGCGGGAGAGCCGGAGCCTGCGGGAATCGGGCACGTCGCCGAGGGGGACCGTGTCCACGTCGCCGCCGCCGTGTCGGTCCCCGATGCCGAGCAGGCACACCAGTCGGAAGTCCACGTGCGCAAGGTCTCCCAGGGCCACCACCTGGAGTGCGCCGTTGCCCACGGTGGGGCGCGGCGGGAACTCGCGGGTCACGAACTCGAACAGTCGCGTGAACTCGCTGCGTGCGAGTTCGTCGGGCTGACCCCGCAACTGCTCCGCCAGGTCCGCGAGTGCCGAGTTCGTCTGCAGCAGCATCCATTCGTCGTCGAAGCTGCAACCCACCACGTCCGTGAGCAGCTGCCTGACGCGCTCCACCCAGTCGGCCACCGGTGCCGGGGAAGCCGCTGCCAGGTTGAACCGGCGCAGCCGGGAGAGGAGCTCGGCGATGGTGCCGACGAGGTCCAGGTCCGAGGTGGAGGCCGTGGTGACGCCGGTGACCGCCAAAGGCGCCTCGGAGGCGGGTGCCAGCGCGATGCCGGCCAGCAGCCGGTCCACCCCACGCACCCAGGTGTTCTGGCTGATCCCGGGCACTCCGACCTGGCTGCGGTGGTGCTGGTCCAAGCCCCAGCGGATGCCTGACTCGGAGACCAGCCGCACAAGGTCTTCCCGCCGCGGGGTCAGGCGCCATCGGTGCGCCACGGGTGCGAGCAGCATCAACTCGACGAGGTCAGAGGCGGTGGCCCTGGACTCCGAGATCCGCAGGCAGCGGCGCACCACGTCGACCACCTGGTTGGTCTCCGACACCGACCCGGCCTGGAGCCGCAGGCCGCGCCCGGGATGGGCGCGCGGGTCATCGGGGACCGGGGCGAAGGCGGACAGGAGGTGGGGGCGCCAGGCAGCGGGGTCCTCGCAGACCACCAGGACGTCCCGGGGCTCGAGGGTGGGGTCCTGCTCGAACCGGCGGGTGAGTTCGTCGCGGAGGACCTCCACCTGGCGTGACGGGCCGTGGGAGCCGTGGAGGCTGACCGGGGGTGGGGTGGGACGCGGCGCGTCCTGGCGTGCCGGCTCCAGCCCGAGGGTCCAGTCGTCGAAGCCGCTCTCGGTGACCTGCCAGACCTCGAGCTCCCCGGCGGAACCCACCGCCCGCAGGACCTCGAGCTGTGTCGCCGAGACCTGCGGCAGGCAGAACAACAGCGGCGCGCCCGTGCCGGGACCGGCCACGGCCTCGGCGAGCCCGGTCCAGACGTCGATGGGATCCACCTCGAGATGCTCGGCCACCCCCCGCAACAGTGCGGGCTGCCAGGCCAGGTGCGGCGGCAGCTCACCACCGGCCGCGTCCAGGTCCATGTCCTCCAGCCAACCGGAAACCATGCCCGGGGCGTGTCCGATGTAGCGGCGGAACAGTTGGATGCTGCGCTGCGCGAGTTGCTGGCGTCGGGCGGGGGAGCCGTCGGCATTGAGGTGGGCGGCCAGGACCGGGTGCTCCTCGGCGAGGTCCGCCAGCACGCGCGCCGCGACCACCACCGCCCGGACGCCCTGCCAGGCATCGAGCTCCTCCAGCAGCCCGTGCCGGGCGGCGGCGGACCTGGTCCACTCCTGCAGCGTCGGGAACGAGATCCCGGCGCAGATGCCGGTCGGCAGCCGCTGCGCCAACGCCTGGCCCAGCATCCTGCCGGCCCCGCGCGAGCTGACGACCACCTCGACTTGCTCGAAGGGCCCGGGCGGGGCCGTTGCGAGCTTCTCGGCCAGCGTGCCGACCAAGTCCCGCCAGCGCGCGGCGCGGTGGATGCGAACGCCCATTCCAGTCCCCCTTCCCAGGTACCGTGCACACCCTATCGAGCACCACTGACAGGTCTGGTGCGGGCCCGCCGGGGGCCGGGATGTCGGTGGGGTGGACCACAATGGGGTTGTGACAGATCCCATCCTCGACGTCCTCGACCCGGAGCAGTTGCGGGTCGCCACCATGTTGGAGACCCCGCTGGTGGTGCTCGCCGGTGCGGGCACGGGAAAGACCCGTGCCATCACGCACCGGGTGGCCAACGCGGTGCGCGAGGGGCGCTACCTGCCGACGGCCACCCTTGCGGTCACATTCACCACGCGCGCAGCGGGGGAGATGCGCAGTCGGCTGGCCGCGCTGGGCGTGCGAGGGGCACAGGCCCGCACCATCCACGCCGCGGCCCTGCGGCAGTGCCGCTACTTCTGGCCCCAGACGTTCCGCACCGAGTTCCCGGCCGTCGCGGACAACACCTTCTCCTTCGTGGCACGGGCGGCGAACCAGGTGCTGGGCGGAGCCGAGACCGCGCTGGTGCGGGATCTCGAGACCGAGATCTCCTGGGCCAAGTCCAGCAACGTGGCACCGGCCCGCTACGCCGAACTGGCCGGCCCGAACGGACGGGAGGTCTCCGGGGCCACCCCCACCCAGGTGGCGGCGGTGATGGTGAACTACGAGAAGGCCAAGTCCGCGGCCGGAGTGGTGGACTTCAACGACGTGCTGCTGTGCGCGGCGGCGCTGCTGGCCGAACACCCGGCGGCGGGGGAGGCGATCCGGGACCAGTACCGCCACTTCATCGTCGACGAGTACCAGGACGTCTCGGCGATCCAGCACCGTCTGGTCGCGTTGTGGGTCGACGGCCGCAGCGACGTCTGCGTCGTCGGTGACCCGAACCAGGCGATCCATTCCTTCGCGGGGGCCCGGGCCGAGTACCTGCTGGGGTTCGCGAAGGAGTACGAGGACGCCCAGCAGGTGCGGCTGGTGCGCAACTACCGCTCCACCCCGGAGATCCTCCAGGTGGCCAACAAGGTGTTGCGGCTCACCCCCACGGCCGGTGCCGCGCTGCGACCCACGCGCGGATCCGGGGAGCCTCCTGCCTTCCACGCCGAGGGCAGCGAGGCAGACGAGGCGGCCGCGGTGACCGACTGGCTCAGGACACTGCACGCCCAGGGCACGCCCTGGTCGGAGATGGCGGTCCTGTACCGCATCAACGCGCAGGCACCCACGTTCGAGGCGGCACTGGCGGACGCCGGCATCCCGTACTCGGTGCGGGGCACCGACTCCTACTACGAGCGGCCGGAGGTCCGCCAGGCAGTGCTGGCGCTGTCCACGGTTGCGTCGCGGGACCCGGAGGCGGACCCGGTGGTGCTGGTCGAGCGCTACTTGGCCGCCAACGGGTGGACCACCGAACCGCCGTCGGGGATGGGCAGGCAGCGGGAGAAGTGGGAATCGTTGAACGCGCTCCGGGACATGGTGGTGGCCGAGGCGGAGGGTCGGGTCGGCTGGACGGCCGCGGAGTTCGGTGCGTGGCTGTCGGAGCGGGCGGCGTGGGAGGCGTCCCCGGTGGCCGAGTCGGTGACGCTGGCCACGATGCACGCCGCGAAGGGGCTCGAGTGGGACGCGGTGGCGGTGGTCGGGGTCCGGGAAGGGCTGGTCCCCTTCGCGCTCAGCCAGGAGGAACCGGCCCTCTCAGAGGAACGGCGGCTGCTGCACGTCGCCCTCACCCGCGCCCGGACCCACCTGCGGGTCTCGCATCCGACGTCCCAGACCCGGGGGAAGGCCTTCCGCTCCAGGTTCCTCGACGGTGTGGCACCGGCCCAGCAACGGCCCCGGACCGGCACCCCCGCCCAGACCGCGAGGTCCCGGCGCTGCTCGGTCTGCGGCCAGCCCGTGAACTCGGGTGCCGAACGCAAGCTGCTGCGCCACCTGGACTGTGTCGTCGACTACGACGAGTCGCTGCTCGAGTCCTTGCGGGAGTGGCGCACCCAGACCGCGGCCGCCGCCTCCTTGCCCGCCTTCGTGGTGTTCACCGACGCGACACTGCAGGCAGTCGCGGAGGCCACGCCGCGGGATCGCACGGAGTTGCTGCGGGTGCCCGGCATCGGGATGGCCAAGGCCGAGCGCTACGGTCCCGGGGTGCTGCAGGTGATCTCGTCCCACCTCGCGCCCGGGGAATGAAAAACGGGAGCGGGCCGGTGATCGCTCACCGGCCCGCTCCCGTTGGAGCCCTGTGGGCTCAGGCCTTGCCGAGAATGCGGTTCAGGTTGGTGCCGCACACGGGGCACTTGCCCTTGGCCATCTTCGTGCCCTTGGCGTTGACGACGACCTCACCGGTGGCGTCGCGCTTCTCCTTGCACTTCACGCAGTAGAACGAGCCCTCGTAGGTCTCTGCAGCCATTGTTCCTCCTAGATTTTTAGTACCTTCGCCCCGTTCACCGAGGCGAGTCCTGTGCAACTGTAGCCGTTGAGGGGTGGAATCCGGCGCAACCCGGGCCGCCCACTTCAACTTGGATTCCCGCTGGGATGAGCGAGAGTCCCGTCGGCTGCACTCGCCTTCCCCTGCGCGTGCGTCCGTCCGGGACTCTCGGGAGAAGAGTCTGTCGGGGTTCGAGGGTCCGCGTCAAGTGTTTGGTCAGTTTCCGTTGCCCTCGAGCAGCTTGCGCAGTTCCACGTCCAGTTCGTCCTGCTCCGGTTCCGCGCCGGACTCCTTGCCGTAGGACAGGGGGTCCGCAAGGTGTGCGGCCGTCGGAAGCAGGTCCGGGTGCTGCCAGACGGCGTCGCGGGCCTCGGTGCCGCGCTCGTGCTCGATGGCTGCCCAGAGGTTCTCGGCGTCCCGCACCAGCCGGGGGCGCAGGTCCAGCCCGAGCAGGTTGCTGAAGACGTCCTTGGTGGGGCCTCCGGCCGCGCGGCGGCGCCGCACCACCTCGCTGAGGGAACCGGCGTTGGGCATCCACGCCTCCGTGGCGCGGACGGTCACGTGGTCCACCCAGCCCTCGATGAGGGCCAGCAGGAGTTCCAGGCGTCCCAGGATCTCGAGCTGGGTCTCGGTGCTGGCCGGCTTGAAGAAGGATCCCCGGACCCGCTCGCCGACGGCCACGATGTCCTCGAGGGAGAACTGTTCGAGGCTCGAGGGGTCGAACTCCGAGGAGATGGCCTCGAAGTCGATCACGATCTCGCGGGCGTAGTGGGCCAGCAGGGCGTTCAGCTGCGGGGCCAGCCACGTCACGTGGTGGAACAGGCGGATCCGGGCGGCCTCCCGCAGCACCAGGTGCAGCAGCACGTCGGCCTCGGGGATCTCGAGGTCCCGGGTGAACTCCGCGACGTTGCTCGGCAGGATCGTCACGCGTGCCCGGGGGAGGAGGTTGATGCCGATCTCGGTGCCGGTCAGCGTCGAGCCCGCCACCTCGGCGAGCACCTTCTTCAGCCGGTCCCGGTAGATCAGGGAGGCGGACTGCTTCATCATCGGTGCCAGCATGGAGGTGAACGCGCCCAGTTCGGGTTCGTCCTCCACCATGGCGCCGCGCCCCAGCGCCTCCGCCAGGCCGTTCATGATCGGTTCCACGATCTCCCGCCAACCGGAGCTGGTCTCGTCCAGCCAGTCCTCCCTGCGCAGCGTTTCGGGCGCGATCCCCGTCTCGGGGAAGGCCGTCTGTGCCGACAGCCAGCTCTGCGCCAGGCGTTCGGCGTCGACGATGGCGTGGCTCTCGGAGGCCGTCAGCGCCGGGTCCGGGCCGAGTTCCTGGGTCAACTGCTTGGCGGAGGTGATGGTGGTGCGCCACGCCGCATCCGGGTCCCGGTCCGCGTTGGTGAAACCGAAACCGGCCCCGCCGGCCGCCTGCGCGCGCGAGAACTGTTCCATCAGCTTCGCGAAGTCCACGTCCCCGCCGCCGGTCATCCCGAGTTGCTCCAGCAGCTTTCGGATCTCTTCGAAGTCGAATCCTCCGAAGCCACCCGGTGTGGGTCCTGACATGGTGGGTCCCTTTCCTCAGCCGTACCACCCATTGAACAACACCGGTCAAACCCCTGCCAATGACCTCCCTGTGGCGGTTGGTACGCTTGTCCACTGTCGGGTGTCGGCGGTGAAGGGAGGCTCGATGTCGCGCAACGTGGTGGCCATCGTCTCCTCAATCCTGTTCGTGGTGCTTGCGGCCCTGATCGTCCTGGTCCCCGTGCCCATCGTCACCTGGCGGCCGGGGGAGACCATCGACGTCCTCGCATCCGACGACGAGGGCCCCCTGCTCCAGATCAACGGCCTCGAGAACTACCCCACCAGCGGTGAGCTGCGCCTCACGACGGTGTCGCGCTCCAGCGTGAACGCGTCGGTCAGCCTGCCGGAGGCGCTCATCGCCCACCTCGCTCCCGACTCCGACTCCCTGCCGCGGGACGTGGTCTACCCACCGGGCAAGTCCAACGAGCAGGTCCGGGAGGAGGCAGTCGCGTCGATGGACACCTCGCGGGACAACGCCGTCGTGGCGGCGCTGCGGGCAGCCGGGCAGCCGGTCACGGAGATGCCGATGGTCTCCAGCGTCGTGCTGGCCGGGCCGTCGAACGGCAAGCTCCACGCCGGTGACCTGATCGAGAGCATCGACGGCCAGGTGGTCTCCACCCGCGACGACGTGGCGGAGGTCATCCGGAACCGCTCCGTCGGCGACCCGGTGGTGTTCAAGGTGCTGCGCGACGGTGCGCAGCTCACCGTGAGCGTGGTGACCACCGCGAACGCCGACTCCCAGCCCTACGCGGGCATCGGCGTGGACGTCGGCTACCTGTTCGCGCCGCAGGTTGAGTACAAGATCGATCCCGCCATCGTCGGGCCCAGCGCGGGGCTGGTGTTCGCGCTGGCCATCTACGACAAGATCACCGAGGGCAGCCTGATCGGCGACCACGTCGTGGCCATCACCGGCGAGGTGGACGCCTCGGGGAAGGTGAAGGGCATCGGCGGCATCCGGGCCAAGATCCGTGGGGCCGAGCGCGCGGGGGCCACGATCTTCGTCCTGCCCGGCGAGACCTGCAAGAACATCGGTGACTTCCACACGGACCTGCGCCTGGTGCCGGTGGACACCCTCAAGGACGCGATTGCTGCGTTGCAGCTGATCAAGGAAGGCCAGTCAGACATGGAGGTACCCACCTGTGAGTGAGCCCGATTCCAGCAGGCTCATCGCCTGCCTGGCAGACATCGAACGACACGTCTCGGACAACGGCTGGGACCAGCCGGCGCGGTTGTTCGCGCTGGTGACCACGGCATCCCTGCTGGAACTGGAGCCCCAGTTGCGCGACAGGGTGCCCGAAGCCATGCCCGACGCGCTGACCGCGATCGAGCAGGAGAACTTCGCAGCCGGCAACGACGTCTTCGAGCGGCTCGCCGGCATCTACTGGCCGGAGACGGTCCACGGCGCCGCAATCGCCATGGAGCGCTCCTTCCTCCCCCCGGAGTTCGAGGACGAGATCCCCGACGACGTGGACCAGGCGATCGACTTCGTCCGCAAGCACCCCGAGCGGACCGACGTCCGCGTGGTGGTGGGCGTCGAACGTGACGGCACCCGCCACGGCCTCGCGCGCCTCGTGTCCAACCCCGACGACCTGCTCGGAGCCGACGACCTGGTTCCGGGCCTCGCCGATGCCCTCCTGGGCACCTTCGAAGGAACCCCGCAGTGACAGCTTCCAGTTCGCACGTGCCCGACGACCAGCAGCGTCGGGGCGCGTTCCTGCCAGCCATCATCATCCTGGCCGTCGTCGTGGCGGTGGTGGTCATCGCGTCCCGGGTGTGGACGGACCTGCTCTGGTTCCGCAGCATCGAGATGGGCACCGTGTTCACCACGCAGCTCGCGGCGCAGGTGGGCCTGTTCATCGTGTTCGCCCTGCTCATGGGTGGCATCGTGTTCGCGGGCCTGGCCATCGCCTACCGACTGCGCCCACGGGTGCGCCACGCCAACCTCGACTCGGAGATGCTGGTCCAGCTCCGCGACGTGCTGGACCGCCGTTCCACGCTGATCATGGCCGTGCCCGCCGCCGCGCTCGGACTCCTCGGGGGTGCCGTGGCCGCCAGCGCGTCGTCGCTGTTCCTGGCCTGGATCCGCGCCACCCCCTTCGGTGAGCGCGACTCGGTGTTCGGGTTGGACGCCTCGTTCTACGTGTTCCACCTGCCGTGGTGGCGCTTCGTCCTCGGCTACGTGACCTTCGCCGTCGTGCTGTCCCTGATCGGCGCACTCCTGGTGCACTTCCTGACCGGCTCCCTGACGTCGAAGGCCCTGCGCGGGCTGGGCAACGTGTCGGTGACCGGCGCGAAGGGTGGTCTCGCGGCCCAGCGCCAGCTCTCGGTGATGCTGGGCGTGGTGCTGCTGCTGTTCGCCACCTCGCAGGTCCTCGACCGCTACTCGCTGCTCACCACCACCAACCACCTGTTCACGGGTGTGACCTTCACGGACGCCGCCTCGCGCATCCCCGCGCACCTCATCGTCGCCGTGATCGCCGCCATCTGCGCCCTGGTGTGCTTCTACAACGCGTGGCGGGTGCGCTGGAGCGTGCCCGGTGTGTCCATCGCGCTGCTGGTGGTCTCGTCGCTGATCCTCGGTATCGGCTACCCCTGGTTCATCCAGACCATCGAGGTGGACCCCGACGAGCCGGACAAGGAACGCCCCTACATCGCGGCCAACATCGAGGCCACCCGTTTCGCCTACGGCATCGACGAGGTTGAGATCGAGGACTACGAGGCCACCACGACGGTCAGCGCCGGACAGCTGCGCGAGGACGCCGCCGCCCTGCCCGCCATCCGACTGATGGACCCGGCTGTCATCCCACCGGCGTTCGAGCAGCTCCAGCAGGTCCGCGGCTACTACGCGTTCCCGTCCACCCTCGACGTCGACCGCTACACGATCGACGGCAACCAGGCCGACGCCGTGGTCGCCGTCCGCGAACTCGACCTGGCCTCCGTGGAGTCGGGCGACACCTGGAACAACATGCGCACGGTCTACACCCACGGCCACGGCCTGGCCGCCGCCTACGGCAACCAGCGCCAGTCCAACGGCGAGCCCGTGTTCTTCTCCGGTGGCATCCCCACCGTCGGCCTGCTCCCGGAGCACGAGCAGCGCATCTACTTCGGTGAGCGCTCCACCCACTGGGTGGTGGCTGGTGCACCCGACGGTGCGGAGCCCGTGGAGCTCGACACCCCCGGTGGTGGCGAGGGCGGCATGGAGTCCAAGAACACCTACCAGGGCGACGGTGGCGTCCCGATCGGCGACTTCCTCACCAAGTCCCTGTTCGCGATCCGCTTCGGCGACGTCAACCTGATGCTCTCGGACCGCGTGAACGAGGAGTCCCGGATCCTGCACAACCGCGTCCCCGCGGACCGTGTCCAGGAGGCCGCACCCTGGCTGACCCTGGACTCCGACCCGTACCCGAGCGTCGTCGACGGCCGCATCGTGTGGATCATCGACGCCTACACGTCGACGGCCAACTACCCGAACTCCACGAAGGTGGACTGGGCCCAGGCGATCTCCGACACCAGGACCTCCGCGGATCGGCTGCTCGTGGGCACCCAGGTCAACTACGTCCGCAACTCGGTCAAGGCCACCGTCGACGCCTACGACGGCACGGTGAAGCTGTACGAGTGGGACGAGAACGACCCGATCCTGCAGACCTGGGACAAGGTGTTCCCCGGCGTGGTCACGCCGAAGGAGGAGATCTCCCCGGACCTGATGGCACACCTGCGCTACCCGCAGGACCTGTTCAAGATCCAGCGCCAGGTGCTGGGCCGCTACCACACCACCAACACCAACACCTGGTACCAGGAGTCTGACATCTGGGAGGTGCCCAACGACCCGGTGGGCGGCGGGCAGCAGCCCACCCAGGAGCCCCCGTACTTCCTGACCATCCGCTGGCCCGGCGACACGCAGCCGCACTTCGCCAACACCACCGTGTTCGTGCCGCGCGGCCGCGAGAACCTCTCGGTGTACATGTCGGTCAACGCCGACGCCACCAGCGAGAACTACGGGCAGATGCGCGCGCTGAAGCTCTCCGACACCGAGCAGATCGCCGGTCCCGGCCAGACGTTCAACGCGATCACCACCAACGAGGCGGTCGCCGAACGGTTGCTGCCGTTCAACCGGCAGGAGGGTGCCACCGCCATCTACGGCAACCTCCTCACGCTCCCGTTGGGTGGTGGCCTGATCTACGTGCAGCCCATCTACACGCAGAACGACGCCTCCGGCTCCTACCCGGCGCTCCGGTTCGTCGTCGTCCGCTTCGGCGAGCACGTCGGCATCGGCAACACCCTGCAGGCGGCGCTGGACCAGGTGTTCCAGGGCGACGCCGGCGCCGACACCGGGGAGAACGTCGACGAGGAGGACATCATCCCCGAGGAGCCGGGCAGCGAACTGGTGGGCGCGGAGCGCGCCAAGGAACTGCTCGGTGAGGGTATGCAACTGTTCATCGAGGCCGACCAGGCACTCGCCGAAGGCGACCTCGGCACCTACCAGTCGAAGAACAAGCAGGCGCGCGACGTCATGGAGGAGGCGCTGGCCGCCCTCGAGGAGAGCTGAGTCGGGACCGCCTTCAGCCGGCGCTGTCGAGCACGACGGGATCCAGTCCCGCTGCTCGCAGCGCCGGTTCCAGTTGTGCGGCGTTGCCGCTGACGGCGATGGTCACCCGGTCCGGGCGCACGTGTTCCCGGAACGCGGCCGTCACGTCGGCGGGGGAAGGATCCTCGAGCCGGTCGAAGTGCTCGTTCACGAACGCGGGGTCCTCGTCCGCGGCCGCGAGCGCCGCTGCCTGGCGTGCGATGTCCGAGGCGGTCTCGTTGGCAAGCGGCGCCACACCCAGCAGGAAGGCGCGCGCGTCGGCCACCTCCTCGTCGCTGAACGGTTCGGCGAGCTCCAGGCCCTGCAACATCTTCGCGACGGCGTCGGCCGCCACCTCGGTCCGGAAGCTGGTGCCCACGTTGAACTGGCCGTCGGTGCGGCGTGCGCCGAAGCCGCCCTGGACCCCGTAGGTGTATCCGAGGCGCTCCCGCAGTTCCAGGTTGAGCCGGCTCGCGAACGCACCCGTGACGGCGTGCCCGGCGAGCTTCAGGGCCGCCCACTGCGGGTGGCGGCGCCCGGGGGTGAGGCACCCCAACTGCACGGTGGCCTGCACCGCATCCGGCATGTCGACCACCACGACGGAGGGGGCCAGCGCCGGTGCGACGGACCGCGGTGCCGGGGTGCCCGGGGCGTGCCAGGCGCCGATCGGGGCCAGGACCTCGTCGACGTCCACGGCGGACAGGTCACCGGCGAGGATGAGGGTGGCGCCCGCTGGGAGCCAGTGCCTGCCGTGCCAGGCGACGACGTCGTCGCGGCTGATGGCCGTCAGGGTCTCGGGGGTGCCGGCCGAGGGGCGTCCCTCACGGGCGTCCGCCCCGAAGAACGCTGCCCTGAAGGCCCGCTTCGCCACCGCCCCGGGTGACGCCTCGAGCGAGTCGTGGGTGGCCACCTGCAGACCGACGTGGTGGGCCACGTCGGCGGCCGTGTAGGTGGGGCTGGCGAGGACCTCTGCGAACAGCGGGGTGACCTCGGCCAGGCGGTGCGCGGGGGCGTCCGTGCCCAGTCGGGTGCTGCTCTGGAGGGTGACGCCGTGGATGGCGGCCCCCTGCAGTTCGAGCAGTTCCGAGATCCTGCCCTCGGGGTGGGCGATGGTGCCCTCGTCGATCGCGGTCAGGGCGACGGTGGCGAGGCCCTCGAGGCCGCGCGGCTCCGCCGCCAGCGGTGTGGGCAGGACCAGTTCCAGTGCCGCGACGTGCTGTCCCGGGAGGTCGTAGACCTGGGCCGTGATGCCGTTGGGGAGGCTCTGCAGCTGCGGTGTCGGGAAGCTCCAGCGCTTGGCGAGGTGGACCGTGGGGCGGTTCATCGGGTGCCCTCCTTCGCGAGGTAGTGCAGCTCGCTGGGGGCGGAGCCGAGGTGGGTGGCGACGACGCGACGCACGTCGTCGGGGGTCAGGGCCGCGAGCTCGCGCAGGCGCGAGTTGATGCGTCCCGGTTCCCCGTGGGTCAGCCAGGAGTCGTTGAGCATGTCGGCGCGTGCCTCGACGGTGGCGAGGTCCAGCAGCCAGTCGCGCTCGAACTGCGCGGTGGCGCGGGCCAGTTCCTCCTCGGTGGGGCCCTCGGAGATGAAGAGCGCCAGCTCCTGCTGGACGGCCTCCGAGACCGATTCCGTGGGGACTCCGTCGGCCGGGCGAGCCAGCAAGGTGGCGACGGAACGCTCGCGCAGGTGGAGCAGCGAGGCGCTGTGCACCTCCTCGGCGACGTCGCGGGTTCGCACCAGGGACCGGTGCAGGCGGGAGGTGTGCCCGTCGGTGAGGATGGCCAAGGCGATGTCGAGGGCCAACTGGTCGGCGTGGGCGGCCGGGGGCGTGGGCCAGGAGGCGTAGAGCAGGGAATGGGGGACGTTGCGCGCCACCCGGGTGGTGACGGGATCCGTGAGGCCGCTCGGGGCGTCGGCGTGCCCGGGGCGGGGGAGCCGGGGCAGTCCCCCGAAGTGGCGCTCCACGAGTTCCACGGCCTGGTCCACGGCCACGTTGCCGGCCAGCACGAGGCGGGCGTTGGAAGGCAGGTACCAGGCGTCGAAGAAGGCCTGCACGTCACCCAACCCGGCATCGTCGAGGTCCCGCATGGATCCGATCGGTAGGTGTCCGTAGGGGTGCGAGGCGTCGAAGTGGTGGGCGACCAGCAACTCGAACAGGTCCCCGTAGGGCTGGTTGTCGTAGCGCTGGCGCTTCTCCTCCTTGACGACCTCCACCTGGGCGTCGAAGTTCTCCTGCGTTATCGCGAGGGAGCCCATCCGGTCCGCCTCCAGCCACAGCGCCAGCTCCAGGGCGCCCGCCGGGACGGTCTCGAAGTAATTGGTGCGGTCCGTGGACGTGGTCGCGTTGACCGAACCACCCACTGCCTCCACGGTGGCCATGTGCTCGCCACTGGCCACGTTGCCGGAGCCCTGGAACATGAGGTGCTCGAACAGGTGCGCGAAGCCCGACCTGCCCGGCTGCTCGTCGTAGGAGCCCACCTGGTACCAGAGGTTGACGGCGACGGCCGGTGCCTGCGGGTCCGGTTGCACACAGACCTGGAGACCGTTGTCGAGCGTGTGGGTTGCCAGCTCGTAGGTGAGCTCCGGGCCTGGGGTCATCGACACTCCCTGTGGGATGGTTCGGGCCCTGGGAGAGGGCCGCCTGAGCCGCGAGTCTAGCCACAGCCACCAATCGCCCGCCCCGGGACGGCGTTCCGCATTCTGGGACCCGGGTCCCGGGTTTGCCTCACTCGCATCAATTTGAAAAGCTGGGCATCGTGAAATTCGATGACACACTGAGTCCAGAGGGCGTCGACGCCTCGACCATGCATCGTCGCGCGGTCTCCGTGGCCTCCAGGCTGCTGGGTGGCAGTGGTCGTGCGGAACTCTTCGTGTTCAGGGCGGAGCCGCAGTACTCGATCGAGGTGCTCGCGCACGGCACGCTGCCCGACGGTACGTTCGTCGTGGCCGCCGCGGGCGGGGGCCACGATGCCGGTGGGGACGAGGCGCTGGACGTGCGGCTCGACGTCGAGAAGGACGCACCCGAACCCGCCCTGCGCATCCGTGCTGCCACAATGCACGCACTCGGGCGCCTGCGATGGGTCGACGAGGAGTATCTGGCGCGCCCGGAGGTGTCCGGACACCTGCCCGGGATGGTGGCGGCCCTGGCCGGGAAGCCCGGGGTGCGCATCGGTGCCGTCGACGTCGTGCGGGTGCTGCTGCACGACTGCGCAGGGATCATCCCGCTCACCTGGCGGGAGCTGCGGGAGGAGGGGCTCTCCGCCCCGTTCCCGCAGTTCATGGACGAGCTCTCGGGGGCAGAGGCGGTCTCCGCGTTGACCGCGGCGCAGTGGGTCGAGATCATCCAGTCGGTCCTGACGGGCCGGATCCCGGGGGAGGAGCTGACCCGCTGGGACCTGCCCACCGTCTGCTCCCACACCATCGGGACGGTGCGCTGCGTCGACGTCGACTCCACCGGCGTGACCGTGATGCACTTCACGGCCATGGAGGCCACCACCGTCTACGTCCCCTTCCCCGAACCCGTGCGTGACGTGGCCGGCGTCCGGACGGGGCTCGAGGCGCTGCTGGCGGACGTCTGGGAAGCGGCCGCATAGCCGCTCCCCGTAAAACCAAGAGGTGGGCCCCCGCTGCGATGCGGGGGCCCGCCTCTTTGCGCTCGTGCCACCGGTCAGGCCGGGGCCACCTCGTAGGTGGTGCAGACGGCCGTGTCGGTCACGGTGATGTCAGTTGCGGTGCACATCAGGTCCTTGTTGTGCACGCACTCGAGGCGCTGGCAGGCGCCGACCGTGCCGGCGGCCACGGGCAGGCCGCCGCGCGCGTCGAGGGCCAGGAACGTGTCGCACCTGGCGGCGTTGGCCGAACCGGCGACGGTGATGGCACCGGCGGCGCACCCGTCCTGGTTGTAGGCGCAGGTGGTGGCTGCGCAGGACTTCACGGGAGTGAGAGTGAGCATTTTTCCCAACCTTTCGTAAAACGACTGATGAATGACTGATTGGGCACCACCATACGCTCCTGACTAGCGCTTTTCTAGCAAGGAGAGCCTTACCGAAGGGTTGTTGAATTCAAGGATTTGAGTGCTTTCCTGTTGCCTAAATACTGCGCTGCTTGTCAAGATGGGGTCAGGAGGTCGCAGGGTCAGTACGCCCGGCCACCGGTGCGCCTGGCGAGGGCGTGCCGATGGGACAGCAGCGTGTCGAGGAACTGTTCCAACCGCTCGCGGAACGCTGCCGGGTCGTAGGGATCGGTGGACACGGTCCCGGAGACCCAGATGTCGCGCCGGGCAACGTGCCAGTCCAGCCAGCCACTCCGGTTGAAGATGCGGATGTCGGTGCGCGCCTCGGTGGGGGAGCTCACCTCCCGGACCACCCGGGCGGAGAGCCTGACCGAGCACTGGTCGTCGCTGACGCGCACGAACACCGGCTGGCGCTCCACGTACAGGGCGAAGTCGACGTGGATGTCGGCACCGTGGGCCAAAGCGGCCTCGACGAGGCTGGCGAGATCATGGGTGGAGGTGGTGACGATCGGGAGGGGAGGACCGTCGTCCGGCTCCTGCGCCTGCGCCAACCGGATCGATGCCCTGGGTTCGACGGGGACCTCGGCCGTCGGGCGCAGGCCCAACGCCTCCGCGCCCTGGTGGGTGCCGTCGAGTCGGTAGGTCAGCAGGTGGGGGTGGGCAACCCGGTGGCAGTTGCGCAGCAGCCAGACCGCGTCCGCCGCCAGCTCAGGGGCCTCGGTGACCGGGCGTTCGGTGCTCCACCGCGAGTCCGTGGCGTCGTGGCCGCTCCAGCCCCGGCGTCGCAGGCCGGCACCGTCGTCGGCGGTCATCCGGTGCGCCCGCTCCAGGTGCTGGTCCCCGGCCGTGGTGGCGCGCAGGAGCCTGCCGCCGCCATCTGAGGACAACTCCAAGTGGCGGTCGGCATCGCAGGCCGCCCGCCCGGGGCCCGCCAGTTCCAGCACGAGGCGGCTGGGCTCCTGGCCCTGGGCCATCACGGCCAGGCACTTGGCGAGACCGCGCTCGAAGGTGCGCCAGGCGGCACCGACTGCTCGGATCTCGTCCGCGTTGACGCGATCGGGTGTTTCTCGGTCGTGGGTCTCGGTCATGCCAAACTCCCCTCTGGCACGATTCTCACCCGTGCAGGGCCCCGCAGGCGGCAGGTGGGGCCCGGGCGTGTCGCGCCCAGAACAGTCCGCCACTTGTCCGGCATGTGAAGATTGGCCCAACACTTCGTCCACAGGAGGCCGACACGTGACCGACCCGAAGGAAGCCCCCAACCACGAGCGCGACGTCATCGGCGGCGACGGTGCGGCCGGAGCCCGGCCCGCGACCAGTGCTGCCGCAGTCCGGAGCGTGCCCGCGGGTGGCCCGTGGCGCGACTCGTTCGGACGGGCTGGGGCGCGTGCCGGCCAGACCCTGATGATCGGTGCGGTGGTGGCGGGGGCGATCTGGCTGCTGCTGCGCATCAGCGTCGTCGTGGTCGCCGTCCTGGTGGCGCTGATCCTCGCGGCCGCCGTCGCGCCGCTCGTGCGGTGGTTGGTCTCCAAGGGGTGGACCCAGTTGCTGGCCACTGTCGCGGCCTTCCTCGGCATCCTGGTCCTGCTCGGTGCGACAGTGACCGGCATCGTGTTCGCGGTCCGTTCCGAATGGGATGACCTGGCGGCCTCGGCCGCGGACGGTTGGGAGGCCCTGAAGGGCTGGGTCAGCAACCTGCCGCTGCCGATCGACGCGAGCGTGGTGGACGACGCCTGGGCGCAGATCAGCGAACTGATCATGAGCGGCGGCCTGACGAGCGGCCTCGCCAGCAACACCATCAGCGGCCTGTCGGCCGTCACCCAGTTCCTCACGGGGCTGGTGCTGATGGCGGTCGTGCTGTTCTTCCTCCTCAAGGACGGCTCCCAGATCCTCAACTTCGGTCTGCGCTGGTTCTCCGGCGACACGCGGGAGAAGCTGGCCGAGTCCGCCGAGCGTTCCTCGGCCGTGCTCGGCGGCTACGTGCGCGGCACCGCCATCATCGCCTTCGTGGATGCCGTGTTGATCGGCATCGGCATCGCCATCGTGGGGGTCCCGCTGGCGCTACCCCTGGCTGTGATCGTCTTCGTCGGCGGGTTCATCCCCATCATCGGCGCCACCGTCGCAGGGGCGCTGGCGGCCATGGTGGCGCTCGTCGCCAACGGGCCGGTCGAGGCGCTCGTGGTGCTTGCCATCGTCATCGGCGTCCAGCAGCTCGAGGGCAACCTGCTGCAGCCCGTGGTGATGGGGCGCACGCTGAGCCTGCACGCCCTGATCGTCCTGCTCGCCCTGACCATCGGCACCATCATCGGCGGGTTCTTCGGCGCGCTGCTCGCGGTGCCGTACACCGCGGTGGGATGGACGCTGATCCAGATCTGGTCCGATCGCTACCAGAGTGGTCATGACCCGCTGCTGGGTGATGACCCGGTCGGACCGCGGCCGAAACGGGGAGCCGGGCCGACGGCCCTGCAGCGGCGCTTCGCGAAGCTGCGCCGCAGGACCTGACGCGCAGGTTCCTGCGGGCAGTGGTTAGGGTGGGCGCCATGACCCCTGCTCGCCCCGATCTCCTGCTCGTCACGGACCACTCGTACGAGGCCAGGGGGCGTCGTTACTGCGACGAGGACATCTTCCTCGCATCACGGCTTCGCGACTGGTTCACCGTGGCGACGTGCCACCCCGCTGACGCGGTGACGGTGATGGACGCGTTCGACGTCGTCCTCGTCCGCAACAGCGGTCCCGTTCTGGGGTACCTGCCGGCCTACGAGGAGTTCCGGGACACCGCCCGCCAGCGGGGTACGAAGGTGTTCAACGAGTTGAGTGGGCGGGCCGACATGCTCGGCAAGCAGTACCTGCTGGACCTGTACCGCTCGGGTGCGCCCGTGATCCCGACCGTCGCAGGGGGCGACGACGTCGGATCCCTTCCGGACAGCGCCGCCTACGTCGTCAAGCCGAAGCAGGGCGCGGACTCGGCGGGGATGCGCGTGGTCGACGCGACCGAGGCGCGCGCCGTCGTGGATCCCGAGCTGTTGGTCCAGCCGATGGTGGCCATCGCGAGGGAAGTCTCGTTCTACTTCATCGACCGCCGGTTCCACTACGCGCTCCAGACCGCGGATGCAGGGGCCCGCTGGGAGCTCGAGCCGTTCGCGCCCAGTGCCGAGGACCTCGAGTTCGCACAAGGTTTCATCGCCTGGAACACCATCCGCCACGGGATCCAGCGCGTGGACGCCTGCCTGACCACCGACGGCCGACTGCTCCTCGTGGAACTGGAGGACCTGAACCCGTACCTGTCCCTGGACCGCCTCGAAGCAGTGCAGCGCGACCGTTTCGTGGAGGACCTCGCCGGGGCTCTGCTACGCCTCGCCCGAGCCTGAACCTGCCGTGGGCAGCGTCCTGGGCGGGCTGATGTGGTTTCGTGGGTCCATGGCACACGTCAATGACCCGGAGACCATCGAGAGATTGCTCACCACGCCCGGACGTTGGGCGGTGGTGGGTCTGTCACGCAACCCGGACCGGGTGGCGTACCGGATCGCACGCTTCCTCCAGGAGCTCGGGATGGAGATCATCCCGGTGCACCCGAAGGCCGAGGAGGTCCACGGGGCGCAGGGCTACGCCACGCTGGCCGATGTCCCGGGGCGCATCGACGTCGTCGACGTGTTCGTCCGGTCCGAGCTGGCCGGGGCCGTGGTGGACGAGGCCATCGCCGTCGGCGCCGGGGCGGTGTGGCTGCAACTGGGCGTGGTGGACGAGGACGCCGCCCAGCGCGCCCGTGCGGCCGGACTAGACGTCGTCATGGACACCTGTCCCGCCATCGAGAAGCCGCTGCTCGGGTCCTGACCGGGCGGGTTGTTCAGTCGGCCAGGGTGGCGATGAGGGTGAAGGAAGCCGGCAGCCGCTCGGGCCGGTCGCGCAGCCGGAACTCCTGGGTGACCTCGTCGCGCTCCATCATCCCGGGCAGTGCGTCCCATGGGACGCTGTCATGCTCCACGAGCACGTCGAGCCGCAGCCCGGCTCCCAGGACCGCGGTGACGATCTCGCCCAGCCCGTGGTTCCACTCCCACGAGACGGGGGAGGCGACGGGCTCGTCGCTGGCGTAGGTGGCCGGATCGTCCCAGACCAGGGGAGCATCCTGCTCGAAGTAGGGCAGCTCGAGCGACGGCGTGGCGTCCCCGGGGGCCGAGATCCAGCCCTGCTGGGTGCGGTCCGGGTGCTCCTCGGCCACCACCGTCCCCAGCACGGAGTTAAGCACGGGGTGCCCGTCCCGGATGAACAGCCGCCCACCCGACCGCAGCAGCGCCGCCACCGTCTGTGCCCAGCGCTCGATGCTGGGCAGCCAGCAGATGGCCCCGATCCCGGTGTAGACGAGGTCGAAGCGACGGCCGCCGAGCACCTCGGGCGCGGAGTAGACGTCGGACTCGACGTACTCGATGGCAACCCCTGCCCGCTGCGCGAGTGCACGGGCTTCCTCGAGGGAAGCGGGGGAGAGGTCCACCCCGACCACCCGGCCGCCGAGGCGGTTCAGGCTCAGGGTGTCGGTGCCGATGTGGCATTGCAGGTGCACCACGTCCAGGCCCTCGAGGTCACCGAGCCGCGGCAGGTCGAAGCGCACCACCGAGGAGAGCACGTCCGGTGCGGTGAGCAGGTCCTCGATGCCGTAGCCCCTGACGTGCAGCGGGGCGCGACTGTCCCAGTTGGCACGATTGATCTTCTGGTACTCGGTGTCGTCGTTGTCCACGCGGAAAACCCTATGGCAGCCATGGGGCGGGAATGAAGAACTCCCGCCCAGTTGGTACTGGACGGGAGTTCCGTTGGTAGCGGGGACAGGATTTGAACCTATGACCTCTGGGTTATGAGCCCAGCGAGCTACCGAGCTGCTCCACCCCGCGTTGCGAGAACAACAATACACGCTCCTGGTCAGGACCCAAAATCGGGGCCGTCGCAGGGTGCTTCGTCAGGGTCCTCGTAGTCCCGGCGACGTTGCCGGAGCAGCCTCGCGGAGCGGAACGTCACGTCGGCCGGGCCGGGAAGCTGCCAGTTCCGCCAACGGGCGACGAGCCCGAGGGTGGTGGCGGTGAGGATCGCGACCCCCATCCCGAGGGTGGGGCGGCCGTAGTGCTGCAGTGCCACCATCTCCAGGGCGGCGACCACGCCGATCGTGGCGTACAGCGGCTTGCCGCCGAAGATGGCCGGGGTCTCGTTGACCAGCACGTCGCGCAGCATGCCGCCGCCCACCGCGGTGATCACCCCGAGCAGGATCGCCGGGATCCAGCCCAGGCCGGCGGCCAGCGCCTTGGAGGCGCCGGTGGCCGACCAGCAGCCGAGGGCGACGACGTCGACCAGGCTGAGTGCCCGCCGCGAGATCGGCCCGTCGAGCGTGAGCACGTATGCGATGACGGCGGCGGCCACCGCACCGCCCAGGTAGAACGGGTCCGTGAGTGCCACGGGGCGGGCGCCGAGCATCACGTCGCGGATGATGCCTCCGCCCAGGCCCGAGACGATGGCCAGGAACAGGAACCCGATCAGGTCGAACCGCTTGGCGCGGGCGACGGCGCCGCCCAGCAGGCCGTTGCCGACCACCCCGGCGACGTCGGCGATCCGGAACACCAGACCCGGGTCCCAGCCCTCCATCAGTCCTCCATCTGCGGGACCAGGTCCCGCGCGTCGGTGTACTCGAGGCCGCACAGCTCCAGCAGGTCCACCAGCATGGAGCGCACCTGCGCCACCACCACCGTCGAGGACAGGTTGGGCTCCAGAGGGACCTTCGACGACGCCAGCCCGACGGCGGCGATGTCGTCGATCTTGGAGTCGGGGCGGCGGCGGGCGAACAGCTCGGCCGCACAGTCGTCGGTCACCTCGGCCAGCCGGGTCAGCAGCCTGAGGTGCGGCTTCGGGATCTGCTCGCCGCGGTAGACGCCCATGGCGGAGCGCCGGGCGAGGACGCGCAGGTTACGGGTGAACCTGTCGAGCGGAACGGCGATGTCGGCGATCTCCAGCACCTTGCGGCGACGGTGCCGCAGGAACGGCGACGTGCGCACCACCGCCACCCCCTCGTTCACGAGCGTGGTCAACTCGGACAGCTGTGCCTCCGTCGCGCGGGCCCGCTCCAGCACCTCCGCAGCCGCCTCCTCGTCCCGGTTCGACAGGGCGATGACCATGGAGCGGATTGCCGAGGCCGTCTCGTGCAGCACCTTCGCGGCCTGGATGCGGGGCTTCTCCACCAGGCTGACCGGGGCGACCGTGGCGAACAGCAGCGCGACGGCGCAGCCGACCAGCGCGTCGGACCAGCGGGAGAAGCCCGCGTCGAGGCTCGGTGGGATGGTGAGCACCACCGACGCCTGCACCGCCGCCTGCGTCACCATCAGGGTGCGTGCCCCGAGCCAGGTGGTGATGGACATGGCGGCGGCGATCACCAGCATGATCTGCCACACCCCGGTTCCGAACCAGTGCCAGAACAGGTCTCCCAGGGCCACGCCGACGGTGACGCCCACCGAGATCTCGAGGGCGCGGAACAGGCGCTGGCCGAACGAGAAGCCCAGGCAGACGATCGAGGCGACCACCGCGAGGAAGGGCTGCTCGTGCCCGAGCAGGTTCTGGGATACCCACCAGGACAACCCGGCCGCGAGGGAGATCTGGATGATGACGAACAGGCGCGAGCGCCACCGGCTCACACGCTTCTTCTGGGAGCGCCACCCCCGCCGTGCGGCACGCTCGCTGAGGTCGAAGGCGCGCACCGTGGCGTGCTGGATCCCCCGGCCGGTGGCCTGCCAGGAGAACCCGCGTTGAGTTGGCTTCTCACTCACAGTTCTGCTCCAGGGTGGTGCTCGAGTCACCGGCTGATCGCGTCCCCTCCGGTGTGGACACGATCAGCCTAGTGCAGCGGCGCCGCTGGGGAGGGCGGCTTGCGCAGGGCCCGCAAGCTAGGATGAGCGGCGATCCGTCCACGCGCAAGGAACCCGAATGAACCATCGTCGTCGCATCGCAGCACTGTGCAGCCTCCTGGTGGTGTTCGCCATGACACTGGCCGGCTGCACGCGTCCGGACCAGTTGCCCGGCGAACCGGACGCGGTGGTGCTGGACATCGGTGCGACGCTCGAGCCGACGGGCCTGGACCCGTCGACGGTCAGCGGAGCCGGGACGTCGTACGTGCTGCTGTACAACGTCTACGAGACGCTCGTGAAGCTCGACGAGGAGAACCGGCTGCGCCCCCTGCTGGCCAACGACTGGAGCGTCTCCCCGGACAACCTGACCTACACGTTCCACATCGACCCGAACGCCCACTTCGCCAGTGGCACCAAGGTGACGGCTGAAGCGGTGGCCACCTCGTTCCAGCGGGCCATGACCGACGAGCGCATCACCAGCCTCGTGCGGGGCGGCTTCGATCCCGTCGCGTCGGTGGAGGCCACCAGCGAGGAGACGCTCGTGGTCACGCTGGACCGCGTGAGCCACGGCTGGCTGTACCAGATGAGCGGACCCGCCGGCATCGTCTACGACCCGGCGGGGCTCGAGACCCTGGACTCCCGGCCCGCCGGATCGGGTCCCTACGTCTTCGACTCCTGGGACACCGGTTCGAGCATCACGCTCGACACGGATCCCGACTACTGGGGCACGGGTCCGCGGGTGGACGGTGTCGTGTTCCGCTACTACGCCGACGCGAACGCCATGAACACCGCCATGGTCTCCGGCCAGCTGGACGCCATCTCCAACCTGACCATCCCCGACGCCCTGCAACTGTTCGAGGACGAGAGCCGCTTCAAGGTCACAGAAGGCCTCACCCACGGTGAGGTGGTGCTCGGCTTCAACCACGAGAACGAGGCCCTGTCCGTGCTGGAGGTGCGGCAGGCCATCAACCACGCCATCAACCGCGACCAACTGCTCGCGACGGTCTGGGGCGGCAAGGGCGAACTGATCGGGTCCATGGTCCCCACCTTCGACCCCTGGTTCGACGAGACCCTGGTGGACCACTACGAATACGACCCGGAGAAGGCGCGGGCGCTGCTGGCAGAGGCCGGCTACGAGTCCGGACTGACCCTGCGGCTGAGGATCCCGACGCTGCCCTACGGCCCCAGCTCGGCGCGCGTGATCACTGACCAGCTCGCAGCCGTCGGGATCACCGTCCAGGTGGAGGAACTGCAGTTCAGCGCCTGGCTGGAGCAGGTCTTCACCAACAAGGACTACGACATGACCATCGTCGCCCACGTGGAGCCGCGCGACATCGGCCAGTTCGCCAACCCCGACTACTACTGGAACTACGACAACCCGGCCTTCGCCGAGGCCCTCGCCGCGGCCGATGCGGCTCCGAGCGAGGAGGACTGGATCGACGGTATGCGCGCAGCCGCCCGAATGCTCACGGAGGACGCTGCCGCAGACTGGCTGTTCCTGATGCCCAACATCGTGGTCACCACCACCGAGGTGTCCGGCATCCCCGTCAACGCTGCGAGCCTGGCGATCGACCTGACCGCCGTCGCCACCAGCCGCTAACCCACCGCCCGTGTCCCTCCTGCGCCCCCTCGGGCTGCGAGTCCTCGGGCTCGTCGCGAGCCTGCTGGTGGCGTCGGTGCTGATCTTCCTGGCCACCAACGCCCTGCCCGGGGACATCGCCCAGGTAATCCTCGGCACGAACGCCGCGCCGGGCGAACTGGAGGCGCTGCGCGAACGGCTGGGCCTGAACCGGCCGCTGAGCGTCCGCTACCTCGAGTGGATCACGGGTGTGGTGCGGGGGGACTTCGGGACGTCCATGATCTCCGGACGCGACGTCGTGGGCCTGATCGCGCCCAGACTCGAGGTCTCCCTGTCGCTGACGGGGCTGGGGATGCTGCTGGCGGTGGTGTTGTCGGTCCCGATGGGGGCGCTGGCAGCCATGCGACGCCGCCGCACCAGTGGCCTTGTGGTCTCGACGATCAGCCAGATCGGTCTGGCGGTGCCGTCGTTCTGGGCCGGCATCTGGCTGGTGATCATCTTCGCGGTGTACCTGCGCTGGCTGCCCGCGGGCGGGTACGTCAGCTTGTGGGTGGACCCGCTGCTGTGGGCGAAGCACCTGGTGCTGCCGGTGTCCGCGCTGGCCATCGTGCAGGCCAGCCTGCTGTCGCGCTACGTGCGCAGCGCCGTCGTCGAGGTGCTGGGCGAGGACTGGTTCCGCACGGCCCGCTCGGTGGGCTGGTCCCGCGTGGGGGCGCTGCTGCGGCACGGAGCCCGCAACGCAGGGATGAACCTGTTGACAGTGGTGGGGTTGCAACTGGCGACGGTGCTGGTGGGGGCCATCATCATCGAACAGGTGTTCGCGATGCAGGGGCTGGGGTCCCGCCTCCTACTGGCGGTGAGCCAGCGCGACCTGGTCGTCGTCCAGGCCGTGGTGCTGCTGCTGGTCAGCGCGGTCCTGGTCATCAACTTCCTGGTGGACATGACCTACCAGGTCCTCGACCCCAGGGTCCGGCGCGCGGGGGAGGGGCGATGAAGCACTCGAACCTCGTGGTCGGTGGGGCGTTCATCGGACTGATCGTGGTCACCGCGCTGGTGGGACTCTTCTGGATGCCGTTCGACCCGAACGCACTGGTGGGCCCCCGCCTCCAGGCGCCCGGCTGGCCGCACGTCCTCGGCACCGACGCGTTCGGCGGCGACATCGCCTCCAGGATCATCGACGGCGCCAAGCGATGCCTGCTGATCGGGGTGGTCTCCGTCCTCGGGGCGGGGATCGTCGGCATCCCGGTCGGGGTGGTCTCCGGCATGTCGCGGGCCTGGTTCGGCGAGGTGCTCGCACGGGCCGCCGACATCCTCTACGGCTTCCCGGCCCTGCTGCTGGCGATCCTGTTCGCGGCGGCGCTGGGAGGCTCCACCTGGACGGCGATGGCCGCCATCGCGATCGCGACCGTCCCCGCGTTCGTGCGGATCGCACGCGCCTCCACCATGCAGGTGATGGAGCTCGGGTTCGTGGAGGCGGCCCAGCTCTCCGGCACGCCCCGGACCCAGGTGGCCCTGCGCCACGTGCTGCCCAACATCGCCCCGGTGCTGGGCGTGCAGGCGTCCGTCAGCGTCGGCCTGGCGATCCTCGCCGAGGCGGGCCTGTCCTACCTGGGGCTGGGGTCGGGCCAGGACGAGCCCACCTGGGGCAGGATGCTGCGGGAGGCGCAGGACCAGTTGTTCAACGCCCCGCTGATCGCGCTGTGGCCGGGACTGGCCATCGCGGTCGCCACCCTCGGGTTCAACCTCCTGGGCGACGGCCTGCGGGACTTCCTGGACCCGAGACTGCGGGAGATCGCATGAGCCACCTCGAGGTGAACGACCTCACCATCAGTTTCGGCCGCCGCCGCAAGGTGGCCGTGGACAACGTGTCCTTCACGCTCGAGGCGGACGAACGGCTCGGGATCATCGGCCAGTCCGGCTCGGGCAAGTCGGTCACCACGCTCGCGGTCATCGGCCTGCTTCCGGACAACGCCCACGTCTCGGGGTCGATCAAGCTCGACGGCCGTGAATTGGTCGGGATGCCCGAACGCCGCCTGCAGGACCTGCGCGGCAACGAGGTCTCCATGATCTTCCAGGAGCCGATGACCGCGCTGGACCCCACGATGAAGGTGGGTCGACAGGTGGGGGAGGTGGTCGCCCTCCACCACCGCGAACAGCGGGGCGGAATCAGGGCCGGCGTGATCGATTGGCTGGCCCGGGTGGGCATCAGGGACCCCGAACGGGTGGCCGAGTCGTTCCCGCACGAGCTCTCCGGGGGCCAGCGGCAGCGGGCCCTGATCGCCATGGCGCTGGCCAACCGGCCCGGACTGGTGATCTGCGACGAACCCACCACCGCCCTGGACGTGCTGGTGCAGCGCCAGATCCTTGACCTCCTCGATGCAGAGCTGCAGGGCCGCGCCTGCCTGTTCGTCTCCCACGACCTGGGCGTGGTCAGGCGGGTGTGCCAACGGGTGGCCGTGATGCTGGAGGGCAGGATCGTGGAGACGGGGCCGATCGAAGAGGTGATCGCCGATCCGCAACACCCCTACACCAAGGGTCTGATCGCCTCGGCCAGGATCGCCGACGTCCCACCCGGGCAGCGGCTGCCCACCGTCGCCGACTTCTACGAGGGGGCCGAGGAATGAGCGATTCGATCCTCGAACTGCGGGGGGTCGAGGTCACCTACCGCCGACGCGGCGACGGGTTCCAAGCCCTGCGGGACGTCGACCTCACGGTCCGCAGTGGCGAGCGGATCGGCATCGTCGGCGGCTCCGGCTCCGGCAAGACCACCATCGCACGCGCCATGCTGGGACTCGTGCGCCCGAGCGCGGGCGAGGTGCACTTCCGCGGCCGCCGGATCGACGGGCTGCCCGAGCGGCAGCTGGCGGACCTGCGGCAGGGCGTCTCGATGGTGTTCCAGGACCCGAACTCCTCCCTCAACCCGCGCATGAACCTGCGCGGCATCGTGGGGGAGCCGCTGCGTTCCCCCCTGCTCAGGGCCCGTGGAAACCTGCCACCCGACACCGACGCCACCGTCGTGGCCGTGCTGGAGGCTGTCGGCCTCGACGCGGAAGTGCTTCGCCGCTTCCCGCACCAGCTCTCCGGCGGGCAGCGGCAGCGGGTGGCGATCGCACGCGCGCTGGTCAGTGAGCCGGACGTCCTGATCGCTGACGAGCCGGTCTCCGCGCTCGACGTGTCGGTCCGGGCGCAGGTGCTGAACCTGCTCTCCGACGCTGTCAGCGAACGCGGCCTGGCCCTCGTGCTGGTCTCCCACGACCTGGCGGTCGTCGGCCATCTGTGTGACACGGTGGTGGTGGTGGAGCGTGGACAGGTGGTTGAGACCGGGCCGACCCGGCAGATCTTCGACCGGCCGCAGCACCCATACACCCGGGAATTGTTGGCCGCGACCCTGCCGATCTGATTCCACCGCGGGCCCGCGAGAGTGGTGAACGCCCCGCTGCAGAGTAGACTCCGCGCCTGTGAAGATCCTGCTGCTTGAGAACATCCACTCCGAAGCTGTCCGCGTGCTCACCAACCGCGGCTACGAGATCGAGACCGCATCCGGTGCGCTGGGCGAGGACGACCTCATCAAGGCCCTCGACGGCGTCGACATGCTGGGCATCCGATCCCGCACCAACGTGACCCGTCGAGTGCTCGAGTCCGCGCCCCAGCTCAGCGCCATCGGCGCCTTCTGCATCGGGACCAACCAGATCGACCTCGGCGCCGCCTCGGAGCACTCCGTCGCAGTCTTCAACGCCCCCTACTCCAACACGCGCTCCGTGGTGGAGTTGGCCATCGCCGAGATCATCGCGATGGCGCGCCACCTGACTGACCGCAACCGTGACATGCACGCCGGCCTGTGGGACAAGTCCGCCATCGGCTCCCACGAGGTCCGCGGCCGCACCCTCGGCATCGTCGGCTACGGCAACATCGGTTCGCAGCTGTCCATCGTCGCCGAGGCGCTGGGGATGCACGTGTACTTCTACGACCTCGCGGACAAGCTCGCGCTGGGCAACGCCAAGCGCGTCGGATCCCTCGAGGAACTGCTCGAGGTGGCCGAGACCATCTCGCTGCACGTCGACGGCCGCCCCAGCAACAAGGGCTTCTTCGGCTCCGAGCAGTTCGCCCAGATGCGGCCCCGCTCGCTGTTCCTCAACCTGTCCCGCGGCCAGGTGGTGGACCTCGACGCCCTGCACGACGCCCTGCAGAGCGGACACCTCGCCGGTGCCGCCATCGACGTGTACCCGTCGGAGCCCAGGAGCAAGGGTGAGGAGTTCGTCTCCAACCTGCGCGGCATCCCGAACGTCATCCTCACCCCGCACGTGGGTGGTTCCACCCTGGAGGCGCAGGAGGACATCGGCCGCTTCGTCGCGGGCAAGCTCGGCGACTACGACGCGCTGGGCAACACCTCGATGTCGGTGAACTTCCCGGAGGTGGCCTCCAGCGAGACCGAGACCCGTCGCGTGGTCCACCTGCACCAGAACGTGCCCGGGGTGATGGCGCGCCTCAACTCGGCGCTGGCCAACCACAACATGAACATCGGTTCCCAGATGCTGGCCACCCGTGGCGAGATCGGCTACGCGGTGACCGACATCGCGGGTGATGGCTACGACGGCCTGCTGGCCGAGCTGGAGGCGCTCGACGAGACCAAGCGCGTCCGCATCATCTGAGCCGACGGGGGGTCCCGGGTCAGCTGCCCAGGACCCCCATCACGGCCTCGTGGAGCCGGCCGTTGGTGGCCAGAGCACCCGGCCCCCAGGGGCCCGTCCTGCCGTCGAGGTTGGTGAAGCTGCCGCCGGCCTCCCGGACGATGATGTCCAACGCCGCCATGTCGTAGAGCTCCAGCTCCGGCTCGCACGCGATGTCCACCGCGCCCTCGGCCACCAGCATGTAGCTCCAGAAGTCACCGTAGGCGCGGGTGCGCCACACCTGACGCATCAGGTCCACGAACCCCTGGCCACGGCCGGAGTCCACCCACTCGGACAGCTCGGAGAAGGACAACGACGAGTCCTCCAGCGCACCGACCCGGCTGACGCTGATGTCCTTCGCGTTCATGATGGACTTGCCGGTGAACGCGCCCCCTCCTGCGCTGGCCCACCAACGGCGTTGCAGCGCCGGTGCGGACACCAGGCCGGCGACGATCTCGCCCTCGTCCTCCAGCCCGATCAGCGTCGCCCACACGGGCAACCCGCGCAGGTAGTTCTTCGTCCCGTCGATGGGATCGATGATCCAGCGCCGGCTGGAGTCCCCGGTGTCGGCGAACTCCTCGCCGTGCACCGCGTCGCGGGGACGGGTGCGGGACAGGGTCCGCCGGATCGCCTCCTCGACGGCCGTGTCGGCCTCGGTGACGGGGGTGTTGTCGGGTTTCTGGTCGAACCTGAGGTCCTGCGCCTTGAACCGGCTCATGGACAGCGAGTCGGCGTCGTCGGCCATCACGTGCATCAGGCGGACGTCGTCGGTGAGAGATCTCGATTGGGCCATGCCCCCCAACCTATCGAAGCCTGTCGGTGGCTACGAGAAGGCGCGCTCCATCCGGCGGAACGACGTCAACCGGGACGCGTCCAGGCGGCCGTCCTCGACCGCCTCGTCGAGGCCGCACTGGAGGGAGTCGCTGGTGTGCTTGCAGCCGCGGGGGCAGTCCGCGGTGAACTCGGCCAGGTCCGGGAACGCCGCCACGAAGGACTCCGGCTTCACGTGGCTGATGCCGAAGGACCGCACGCCGGGGGTGTCGATGATCCAGCCGCCCTGGGGGAGTTCGATGGCCATCGCCGAGGTGGAGGTGTGCCGACCCTTGCCGGTGAGGTCGCTCACCTGGCCCGTCGCCCGGCCCGCGCCCGGGACCAGCGCGTTCACGAGCGTGGACTTTCCCACCCCGGAATGTCCCACCAGCACCGTGCGGTGGTCCACGAGGATCTCCAGCACGGGGGCGAGGTCCATGCCCGGGCGGGTGACCACGATGGGAACCCCGAGGGGCTCGTAGGCAGCCACCAGCTCGTCCGGGCTGGCCAGGTCCGCCTTGGTGAGGCACAGGATGGGGGCCACCCCCGCGTCGTAGGCGGCCACGAGGATCCTGTCGATCATTCCCATACGAGGCGGCGGGTCGGCCAGTGCCGTGACGATCATCAACTGGTCCGCGTTGGCGACGATGGGCCGCTCGAAGGTGTCCGCGTCGTCGGCGCTGCGGCGCAGCATCGTGCTGCGGGGTTCCACCTCGACGATGCGGGCGAGGGTGCCCTCGGTGCCGGACGTGTCGCCGTCGAGCTTGACGGAGTCCCCGACGATGATCCCCTTGCGGGAGATCACCCGTGCGCGGGTGGCGGTCACCAGCGGACCGTCGGGGACCTGGCAGCGGTAGCGGCCACGGTCCACCGTCACGACGAGCGCGACGGGTGCGTCGTCGTAGTTGGGGCGCTCCTTGGTGCGTGGACGGCTCCGCTTGCGCGGCCTCTCGAAGGCTGCGTGGTCGTCGTCGTGGATGCCCCCGCGGGCCATCAGCCGTTCACCAGCGCGGTCCAGTCCCGCTCGAAGTCGGGCATCGTCTTGCCGACGCACTCCAGGTCCGTGACGGTGATCCCGGGGATGCGGAGGCCGAGGATCGCCGCGGCGTGCACCAGGCGGTGGTCAGCGTAGGTCTCGAACGGCTGCCGGTAGCTGCCGCCTCCGCCCTTGATGATGATGCCGTCCTCGGTCTCGGTGGCATCGATGCCGAGGTGGGTGAACTCGGTCACCAGCGCCGCAAGGCGGTCCGTCTCGTGGCCGCGGATGTGCGCAACTCCCCGGATCCTGGACTCGCCCTCGGCCAGCGCCATCAGCGCGGCCACCACGAGGGTGAGCTCGGAACCGGCGTGCAGGTCCACGTCGATGGCGCGCAGCTGCGCGGGCCCGGTCAGGGTGACCGAGTCCCCGTCCCCGGCGATCGTGGCGCCCATCCGCTGGGCGACGTCGAGGAAGATCATCCCGGGCTGGAGGCTCTCCGCGGGCCAGCCGGGGATGGTCACCGTCCCGCCGGTGGCGGCGGCCGCCGCGAGGAACACCGAGGCGTTGGTGAGGTCGGGCTCGATTCGGGTGTCCAGCGCGGCGATCGGGTCGGGGGAGACGCGCCATGTGACGTCGTCAACCTCCTCGACGTCGATGCCGCGGCTGCGCAGCATCTCGACGGTCATCGCGATGTGCGGGCGGGACGGCAGCCCCTCGCCCTCGTGCCGGACGGTGAGGCCGTCGGCCAGGTGGGGACCGATCAGGAGCAGCCCGGAGACGAACTGGCTGGTGGCGCTGGAGTCCACGGTCACCTCGCCGCCGCGTCCCAGTGGGCCGGTGACGGTGAGCGGGAGCCGATCCGAGTCGACGTCGGCGCCGAGGCGGCGCAGGCCGTCCAGGATGCCGGCCATGGGGCGTTCGCTGGCGTGCGGGTCGCCGTGGAAGGAGGTGGGGCCGTCGGCGAGGGCGGCCATGGGGGGCACGAAGCGCATCACGGTGCCCGCGAGGCCGCAGTCGATGCTCTGGCCGGCCGCCCGGAAGGTGGTGGGCGGGTCCACTCGGAGCGTCCCGGCAGCCTCAGAGGTGATCTCGACGCCGAGCGCGCGCAGGGCGCCGATCATCAGGTCGCTGTCGCGGGACTTGAGTGCGCCGGCGATGCTGCTGGGTCCGTCGGCGAGCGCAGCCAGGACCAGCGCCCTGTTGGTCTCGGACTTGGATCCGGGGACCTGTACGCGGCCCGTGACGGGGGACAGGGCGTGGGGAAGCAGTGCAGTCATCAGGAAACCACGGACTCCAAGGACTTGCGGGTGCTCTTGGCGAGCTTGTCTGCCTGCTTGCGCGCCTTCCTGGCGGTCTTCTTCGCCTTGCGGGAGAGCTTCTCGGTGGTCTCGGAAGCCTGCTTCTCCACCTTGTCGATGGTGTGGCCGGCGCGCCAGGACAGGCTGGGGTTGCCCTGCAGGTCCTGGGTTGCGAGCAGAGTGCTCCCGAGGAGCGCGACCCGGGTCAGCACCTCCGGGCGGGCGGCCTGCTTCTCCGCCTTCGTGGCGTCCTTGCCCGGCAGTGCGATTGCGATGTTCAGCACGCTCGCCTTGGCCAGCAGGAGTGCCCCCAGCCGGCGTCCGATGCCGGTTGCGAACATGGCTCCGCCCGCGATCTGGGCCACACCCCCGATCCGGACCCAGGTCTCGGAGTTCTCGGGCACCCACGACGAGTAGCCCGCCGGGGCCACACGCTGCACCAGCGGCGTCACCTTGTCGGTGAAGGCCTCGGCCTCGGCCGCGGACTCCGCGGGCTTGGTCACCTTGTTGATGCCGTCCACGATGAACGTGCCGGCGATCAGGCTGCGGGCGATGAAACGCAAGAGACTCATGGCCCAAACATACCCACTTGTGGGGGCGCGCGAACCGTGCGGGCATAGATTGTGGGCATGTGCGGACGCTATGCGGCAACGGCCAACCCCGACGAGCTCGTCGAGGAGTACGACATCTCGTTGGTGACCGACGACGGCGCCGAGGCCTGCGCCCCCAGGTACAACCTCGCGCCCACCGACACCGTGCCCGCCGTCGTGGAGCGGCTCGACGACGGGAAGGCCGTGCGCAAGCTCGTGGGCCTTCGTTGGGGGCTGGTGCCGAGCTGGTCCAAGGACCCCTCCGGCGCGGCGCGGCTGATCAACGCGAGGGTGGAGACGGTGGCGTCGAAACCCTCCTTCCGGAAGGCCTTCGCGGCGCGACGGTGCGTGCTGCCGGCGCTCGGCTACTACGAGTGGCGCCCCGAGCAGGAGGGCGGCAAGACCGTCAAGCAGCCCTACTTCCTGCACCCGGGGCAGTCGCCGACGCTGGCAATGGCCGGGATCTACGAGTTCTGGAGGGGCCCCGACGGCTGGCTCGCCACCGCGTCGGTGATCACCACCTCGGCCACTGACGAGACCGGCTGGCTGCACGACCGGATGCCGATGACGGTGGCCGACGTCGACGCCTGGCTGGACCCCGCCGTCGACAACCCGGAACGGGCCCGCTCCCTGCTGCTGCCCTTGACCGACCTGGTGCCGCGGAAGGTCTCGCGCGCGGTGAACACCGTCGGCAACGACGGGCCGCAGCTGGTGGCGGAGATCGCCTGAACAGGCAGCGGTTCCTGGCCCGGATAGGGAATACCGGCCGGGTCGGTGGTGTTGACTTGGCATGGTCACAACAGCAGCGCCACCGAGTCGGTTGGGCTCGTTCGCTTGGTCGGAGGTATCCTCCTACCTGATGAACATCGAGGCAACCGACGAGAAGGTCTCGACGAGCGACGCGCCGGCGTCGGACGTCGACCAGATCGCTGCGTTCGAAACCGAGGCGCTCAGCCACATCGACCGCCTCTACTCGGCCGCGCTGCGGATGACCCGGAACCCTGCCGATGCCGAGGACGTGGTCCAGGAGACCTACGCCAAGGCGTTCCAGGCCTACCGGACCTTCACGCCGGGCACGAACCTGAAGGCGTGGCTGTACCGGATCCTCACCAACACCTACATCAACCAGTACCGCAAGGCGAAGCGCTCGCCGCAGACCAGTGGCGACGCCGACGTCGACGACTGGCAGATCGCGCGCGCTGCGTCGCACGACTCGACCGGGCTCCGCTCGGCCGAGATGGATGCACTGGACCAGACCCCCGACCAGACGGTCAAGGAAGCCATGGAGCAACTGCCGGAGAACTTCCGGCTCGCCGTGTACCTGTCCGACGTCGAGGGCTTCGCGTACAAGGAGATCGCAGAGATCATGGGCACCCCGATCGGAACCGTGATGAGCCGCCTCAACCGTGGGCGCGCGCAGCTTCGCAAGCTGCTGGCCGACTACGCCGCAGAGCGCGGCATCGCCCGTGGCCGGGAAGGAGGGCGGTGATGTCCGACCCCGCCATGTCGAGCCACGACCACGACGAACTCGACGAGTGCGTCCGCGCCCTGGAGTCGGTGCACGCGTTCCTGCACAACGAACTGCTCGAGGCTGACGCGGACATGATCCGCCACCACCTGCACGCCTGCGAGCGATGTATGGAGAACTTCGAGATCGAGACCACCATCACGGAGATGATCCAGCGCAGCCAGGCGCCCGCCACCGCACCCGCGAGCCTGACGTCCAGGATCACCAGCCTCAGCGTCCGTCGTCGGGCCTGAAACAGCCCAAAGACCAAGAAAGCCCCCGCGCTTGGCGGGGGCTTTGGCGTTTTGCTCGGTCAGGCGTTGGGACGCTTGCCGTGGTTCGCCTTGTTCTTGCGTCGATCGCGACGCTTACGGCCTCGCTTGCCCATGGCTGCCTCCTAAAGTCTTGGTGAGTGCTGGTCCATTCTGCCAGAGGTGCACCGCCAACTGAAACCGGGCACCCCGAGTAGGCGCTGGAGGGTACCTATCTGGCAGAGTTGCGCCATGGCCAATGGAGACATTCACGCGTTGTCGGACACGGAGTGGCTCGACGCCTTCGTGGGACAGTGGCACCTGCTTTCGGACCTCAGCTTCTCGGACCTGCTCCTGTGGCTCCCCGACGAGGAGTTCGACTCCTTCACCTGCGTCGCCCAGATCCGTCCCGTCACCGGCCCCACGGCGCTGGAGGACGACGTGACCGGCGAGGTGCTGGAGTTCGAGCCCGACAATCCCGTGCTGGTGGCCTACCTGACCCGTGAGATGTCGGAGACCAGCGACAACGAACTGAACGCCGGCATCCCCGTCGACGTGCTGGCCGTGCCGGTGATACGCGGTGACCGGTGCATCGCCGTGATGGAGCGTCACACCAACCAGATGGGTGTGCGTGCCGTGGGGGCGCTGGAGGAGAACTACCTCGAGGCCGCGGATGTGCTGACGAAGATGGTGCTGGAGGGTAACTTCCCGCTGGCACCGCCCAGCGACAAGGCGCTCGAGCCCAAGGCGGGCGACGGCGTGGTGCGGGTGCAGCCCAGCGGCGCCATCACCTACTCCTCCCCGAACGCGGTGACGGCGTTCCGCAGGATGGGGGTGGAGCACGACATCGAGGGCGAGAACTTCAGCGACCTCGTGGCCTCCATGTGGGAGGGAGTCGAGTCCGTCGGCCAGACCCTGATGGCGGACCTGCAGGCGCAGCGCAGCGTCGTGTTCGACATCGAGCGCCCGAGGGCGTCCATGCGGTTCGTCCTGCTGCCATTGGTGGTCGAGGGGGAGACCCAGGGAATGCTCGTGCTGTGTCGTGACACCACCGACCTGAGGCGCCGTGACCGGATGCTGGTGACCAAGGACGCCACCATCCGTGAGATCCACCACCGCGTGAAGAACAACCTGCAGACCGTCGCGGCGCTGCTGCGGATGCAGTCACGCCGGTTGACTTCGCCGGAGGGCAAGGAGGCGCTGCGGGACGCAAACCGCCGGGTCTCCTCGATCGCGCTCGTGCACGACACGTTGAGCCACAGTTTCGACGACGACGTCGCCTTCGACCAGATCTGCGACCGGATCCTACGGATGGCGGGAGACCTGGCAGCGGCCTCGGGGACGGTGGACGCCCGGAGGGTGGCCAGCTTCGGGGTGGTGCCGTCGGAGGCGGCCACGTCGCTGGCGATGATCATCACCGAACTGGTGCAGAACGCCGTCGAGCACGGGCTGGGGAGCGGTTCCGGGAAGGTGGAGGTGCGACCCCAGCGGGTCGGGCCCAACCTGACGGTGGATGTCCTCGACGACGGCGCAGGGCTTCCGGAGGACTTCGAGTTGGGTCAGCAGACCAGCCTCGGGCTGGCCATCATCTCCACCTTGATGAAGGACCACGGAGGCACCCTCGAACTGCGGAACCGTGAGGACGGCCCGGGCGCGATGGCCCGGATCAAGCTCACCTTCTGAGGATGGGTGAGGGGATCAGTTGTTGCGCAGGCGGGAGCGGGCGGCGCGACGCTTGATGGCGCGTCGTTCGTCCTCGCTCAGACCGCCCCAGACACCATGGTCCTGGCCGGCTTCGAGGGCCCAGGCCAAGCACTGCTCGCGGACCTCACAGCGCTGACAGATCTTCTTCGCGTCCTCGATCTGCTGGAGTGCGGGGCCTGTGTTGCCTACGGGGAAGAAGAGTTCGGGGTCTTCCGTGAGGCAGGCAGCCTTGTGGCGCCAATCCATCTGTGTGGCACTCCTTCTACAGAGGTGGGTCCGCCGAACGGGCGGGTGTGAGCGAACAGAACTTACCCCCGGGAACCAAGATAAACAAGTATCGGTCCGAAAGTGGGGACGTTGCGTAATTCGTGGGCGCGAGTCCCGGTTGCCTCGGGAACGTGCCTTCGGCAGAGTACCAGCATGCAAACAAAATTGGGGCGGTCTCATCCAGTGTCGTTGTGGGTCGCCCTGGTGTGCGCGGGTCTCGCCGGTCTGGTCATCGTGGGGTTCGGTGTGGCCTCCGTGGCCTCGGACCATGCGGTGTTCAGCTGGGGGATCGGGCTGTTCCTGATCGTCTACGGCGCCTTCGTCTGCTTGGGGGCGTGGCTCGGCTGGAAGCGCAACTCGCTGGCCCGCGGCCTGATAGTCGCACCCGCGCTGCTGCACATCGCCATCGCGATCAACCTGTTGACCGGAGGGGACACCGCGCAGAAGGTCGGTGCGGGGATCGCGATCGTGGTGTTCGTGGTGACGCTGGTGGCCGCCGTCCTGCCCAGCACCCGTGAGGCGCTGGAGAGCAACGAGAGCTAGTCAGCGCTCGTTCCCGTCCACGACGGTGTGCACGCTGGCAGCACCTTGGCCATGGATCGGCAGTTCGTTGACGCCCATGATGCCGAGGAACAACGTCTCGTAGCGCCCGGTGACGTGCACGGTGATGATGCCCGCCTCGAGACTGACCGTGCCGGCGAGGTCCGAGGCCTCCACGTAGGCAGTGGCCGCCTGTCGGGCCATGACCGTGTTCGGCTCCGGCCGTGAGCCCGGCCCCGCGTGCAGGTACTGTCCGCCCGCCCTCGCAGCTTCCGCGGCGACGGCACGGGCCGCCTGCTCCGCCGCCGCGTGGCCGGCGAAGTCCACACCCAGCCCGACGATGACCACGAACGCCGGGATCACCGTCGCGGCCCAAACCGCGATGGACCCCCTCTCGTTCCGGCGGCGCGAGCGCACGTCAGCCCTGCTCCACGGGGACGTTCACGACCTGGATCTCTGCGATGGTGAGCTGCTCGGCGGGGGTGACGAGGTCCATCTCGATGGTCCCCGACTGCCCGATGCCACTCCAGTGGACCTGCCAGTGGGTGGTGGCGCTGATCTGGTAGTCGCCGTCGTCGGTGTAGCGATAGCCGCACGTGGGCGACTTGATGTCCGACGTGCCCATGCCGGTGTACTTGGTCCCCTTGCCGCACGTGACCGTGTCACCGTTGCCCATGTCCCAGACGACTTCTGTGACTTGCGCAGTGGCAGTGACCGTGTAGCCACCGGCTGAGGCGGATTTCGTGATCGGTCCGAAGGTCTCCGCCGAAGCATCCGAGACCCACATCCAAACGTTCCAGCCGATGATTCCGATGGAGTCGGGTGAGCGCTGTGTCGTGTGCGGGTACGAGCCGATGTCGATGGCAGTCATGTTCATGCGCGACACCGCGCGCTGAGCCAGTACTTCGGGGTCAGGCGGTGGGGTTGGATCGGCACTCTCCATCCAGAACTGGAACCAGAGAGTCCCGCCGGGGAATCGGCAGTCCACAAACACGCCATCGGTATGCCCTCGGCGCGAGGGGGAGTCTTCAGGTGGCTGCGGATTCGCGGGACTGATGTAGCAGCCGATGCCCGAATGCCACCAGCCGTACTCGTTGTTGCATGGGATCTCTTCACGGGCGTACCGACAGACCCGTTCGATACCGGAATTCCCGCCGGCGGGCCCCTGCCCCGGAGCAGAGTCTCCGCCGCGGTCCTCGAGCCACGGATCGCACTGTGACCACCCCAGATCGCTCGCGTGGTTACAGTCCGTGCCTCCAGATGGGTCGGCGTTTGCCGACAGGCCGATCATTGTGCTGGCAATGAGAACGGTCAAGGCCAAGAGATTTCTGCCTAGCCAGCGCATTTTGATCCTGAGAGGTCAGTTACCAAGGCGCTCACATACCAATGTGTGGCGCTCAGGGTGGTTGCTTCGACGCTCCAATGAACGACCGGCTGGCGATCTGTTGGCAGGATTGATTCTCTGGAGTCGGCATCGATAACGTCTGCGTCAGTTGAATCCGTGCAAGCTTCCACCCTTACCAGCTTCTCGCCTTCGCGTGTCTCCACCTGATCCACGTAGATGATCTCGCGGGCGATCTCTCCAACGAGTAGGGCATTTGCGTCGCGGAATGCTTGAACCTCTCGAAGATAGTCAGCTTGGACATCGTTAAGAGTGATATCTGCCAGCGGTTGTACCGGCATCTCTGGGTTACGTCTTAGCTCGTCATACAATCGAAAAAACTCATTGACCACGTCGCGGGCGCCCTGCTGGTCGGCGTCGAGGGTCTCTGAGGGCGTCGGCGTCGGGTCAGGTGAGGCGGTTGTGGGGGACTCGCTGGGGGATGGCGACGGCGTCGGATCAGCGGACGTGACGGTCGGCGTCGGGCTGGGGGAGTTCTCCGTGTCCGGGCTGCAGGCGGAGAGGGCACCGAGTGCCATCGCCAGGACTGTGATCGCTGCGCTGCGCTTCATGTATTGCTCCGCTGTTGGGAAACCGACGCGTTGAATCCTGCCAGTCGTCGGGATCATAAGCGAGGGGAGGCGTCCAACCTGTGGAAAACTCTGTCGGCAGGCATGGACGCGCGGCGACTCGGGTGAGTGGCGTACTTGGCACCGGAGACGGAGCCAAGTGCGCCAACCAATTTGGGTGGCGCAGTTGGCTGGCGTAGTTGGCACCGTAGACGGAGCCAACCGTGACAGCTATGCAGAACTGGAAGCGAACCCCCACCCGGCAGGGAACAGCAGCGGGGCCGCGGGCGAACGCCCAACGGCCCCGTCGAATGGAGCAAAACCGTCAGGCCAGACGGCCTGCCCCCGGCGAGGGGATGGCGATGAACCACTCAGGGGCGCCGAAGCCGGCAGCTGCGAACGCGTCCGTGATCTTGCGACCGATACCGTCGCCCTCGCCGGTGCGGCACAGGGCGATCACGCACCCACCGAAGCCGCCACCGGTCATGCGGGCGCCGAGCGCACCGGCGGACCGGGCGGTGTCCACCGCGAGATCGACTGTGGGGACGGTGATCTCGTAGTCGTCGCGCATGGAGGCGTGGGACGCGTCCAGCAGGGGAGCGAGGTCCGCCAGACGGCCGTCCATGGCCACCTTGAAGGCCTCCATGGTGCGGGCGTTCTCCGTCACGACGTGGCGCACGCGCTTGCGCATCACCTCGTCGTCGAGTTCCGCCAGGACGGCGTCGATGTCCACCACGTCACGCAGGGCTGGAATGCCCAGCTTGGCGGCCGCGGCCTCGCATGTGGCGCGCCGTGCCCCGTACTCGCCGTCGACGTGGCTGTGGGGGGTCTTCGTGTCCAGGACGAGCACCTCGAGCCCCTGCTCGGTCATCGGCAGCGGAACCAGCGAGGACTCCAGCGAGCGGCAGTCCAGGAACAGTCCCGCATCCGCCTCGCAGAGCGTGCTCGCGGCCTGGTCCAGTAGACCGGTGGGGGCCCCGACGTACGCGTTCTCCGCCAGTCGTGCGATCTTCGCGCGCTCCACGGGCTCGATGTCGAGTCCGAACAGGTCCACCATCGCGGCGACGACGGCGCACTCGATGGCGGCCGAGCTGGAGAGCCCGGCGCCGAGCGGCACGTTCGAGGTCAGCACCAGCGTCACGGCACCCACCTCGGCCCTGGACTCGCGCAACGCCCACACGACGCCGGCGAGGTAGGCCGACCAGCCCTCGGCGCCCGGTGCGAGGTCGCTGAGCGCCACCTCGACGGTCTCGTCGAGCTCCAGGGAGTGCATGACCACCAGACCGTCCTCGCGCCGCCCAGCGGCCACCACGGCCTTCTGGGACAGTGCGAACGGCAGCACGAAGCCGTCGTTGTAGTCGGTGTGCTCTCCGATGAGGTTGACCCGCCCCGGTGCGAACCAGAGTCCGTCGGCCTGAGTGCCTGCAATCTCCTCGTACTTGGAGCGCAGTGCGCCGAGATCCAGTCCCGCACCTGTCGAGTGGTCTGCCATCAGTCCTCCGGGTCATCCAGACGGGCGAGCCAGGAGCCCAGCCTGTCGATCGTTGATTCGAACTCGGGGTTCAGGTCCACGAACGTGCGCAACTGCTCCGAGAGCCAGCCGAACGTGATGGTCTCCTCGCCCCTGCGGTCCTCGAGCTCCTCGAGGCCGCGATCGGTGAAGTACATCGCCTACTCCGTGAAGGCGCGCTCGTGCAGTTCGTCGGACTGCTGCAGGTGCACCTTGTGGGAACCCACCGACGGGGCCGAGGCCCAGCCGCGGGCGACGCGCTTCATGTTCAGCTCGATGCCCGAGGCGGTGCGAACCGCGTTCGGCAGGTGCACCGAGATGAACGGCCACGGGCCCTGGTTGGCGGGCTCGTCCTGCACGAAGCGGATGTCGGTGACGTGCGAGTAGCGCTTCAGGATCTCGGCAACCTCCTCGCCGGGCAGCGGGTAGAGGCGCTCGAGGGCGACGATCGCCACCTTGCCCTCCAGACCGTGCTTCTCGCGGTAGGCGGCAAGCTCCCAGCGGATCTTGCCGGAGCAGATCAGCAGCCGCTCGACCTGCGACGGGTCGGTGATGGTCGGATCGTCCAGCGCCGGGTTCCACTGGCCCGAGGTGAACTCCTCCGGCGCGGAGGCCGCCGCCTTGCTGCGCAGCATGGACTTCGGCGTCGCGATCACCACCGGACGGTGGAAGTTCACGTACGCGTGCTGGCGCAGCAGGTGGAAGTAGCTGGCCGCCGTCGACGGCTGGCACACCGACAGGGCGTTCTCCGCACACAGCTGCAGGAACCGCTCGATGCGTGCCGAGCTGTGGTCTGGTCCCTGCCCCTCGTAGCCGTGGGGCAGCAGCAGGACCACGCCGGACTTCTGGCCCCACTTGGCCTGTCCGGAGGCGATGAACTCGTCGATGATGGTCTGCGCGCCGTTGACGAAGTCGCCGAACTGGGCCTCCCACAGCACGAGCGCGTCGGGACGGGCCACGGAGTAGCCGTACTCGAAGCCGAGGGCGGCGTACTCGCTCAGCAGCGAGTCCCACACCTCGAAGGACGCCTGGTCCTCGGAGAGGTGCTTCAGGGGCACCCAGGCCTCGTTGGTCACCCGGTCGACGATCGCGGCGAAGCGCTGCGAGAAGGTGCCGCGGCGGGAGTCCTGCCCGGCCAGGCGCACGGGGCGGTTCTCCAGCAGGAGCGAACCGAACGCCAGGATCTCCGCGGTGGCCCAGTCGATGGGCCCGTTGAGGATCTGTTCCGCGCGACGCTGCACCTGGGGCAGCACCTTCGGGTGACCCGTGAAGCCCTCGGGCAGTTCGGTGTGCACCCTCGAGATCAGCTCCAGGGTCTCCGGTGTGATCTCCGTGAGGCGCTGCTCGGGCTTGGTGGGGTAGTACGGGACGCGCGAGTACTCGTCGTCGGGCGTGTCCTGGTTGCGGGCCTCACGGACCTCCTTGAACACGTTCTCGAGCCGGCTGCGGAACCGGTTCATGACGTCCTCGGCGTCGGCCATCGAGATGTCGCCACGGCCGATCAGGGACTCCGTGTAGAGACGACGCACCGAGCGCTTCTGCTCGATCAGGTCGTACATCTTCGGCTGGGTGAAGCTCGGGTCGTCGCCCTCGTTGTGGCCGCGACGGCGGTAGCAGACGAGGTCGATGACGACGTCCTTGTGGAACTTCTGGCGGTACTCGAAGGCGATCCGGGCCGCGCGGATGCACGAGTCCGGGTCGTCGCCGTTGATGTGCAGCACCGGGGCACCGATGGACTTGGCCACGTCGGTGGAGTACATGGAGCTGCGGCTCTCGCTGGGAGCCGTGGTGAAGCCCACCTGGTTGTTGACCACGACGTGGATGGTGCCGCCGGTCTTGTAGCCACGCAGCTGGCTCATCTGGAGGGTCTCGAACACCACGCCCTGGCCGGCGAACGAAGCGTCGCCGTGCAGCAGGAGCGGCAGGACCGGGTAGTCGTCGGAGCCGAGCACGTCCTGCTTGGCGCGGGCGATGCCCTGCAGCACCGGGTTCACGGCCTCCAGGTGCGACGGGTTCGCGGCCACCGAGGTCTTGATGGTGCGGCCGTTGCTGGCGACGAAGGCGCCCTCGGAACCGAGGTGGTACTTCACGTCGCCGGTGCCGCTGCGCGGGTCCAGGGAGCCGTCGAACTCACGGAAGATCTGCGCGTACTTCTTGCCGACGATGTTGGCCAGCACGTTCAGGCGGCCCCGGTGGGGCATGCCGATGCAGACCTCGTCGACGGAGTCGTTCGCGGCCTGCTGGCAGATCTCGTCGAGCAGCACGATCATCGACTCGCCGCCCTCGAGGGAGAAGCGCTTCTGGCCGACGAACTTGGTCTGCAGGAAGGTCTCGAAGACCTCGGCCTCGTTCAGCTTGTCCAGGGCGTGCATGTGCTCGTCGTGCGTCAGGGGGCTGCGGGGCACCTCCATGCGCTTCTGGAACCAGCTGCGCTGCTCCGGGTCCGGGATGTGCATGTACTCCACGGCCACGGTGCGGGTGTAGGAGTCCTGCAGGATCCCGAGGATCTCGCGCAGGGTCAGGTAGCCGCGGTCCTCGGTCCCGAACCGGCCGACGGCGAACTCACGGTCCAGGTCCCAGATGGACAGGCCGTGGGTCTCGAGGCGGAGGTCCTCGGCGGCGCGCTGCCGGTACTCGAGCGGGTCGGTGTCCGCGACGAGGTGGCCGAAGGAACGGTACGCGGCGATCAGCTCCAGCACGCGGCCGTGCTTGGTGACCTGGCTGGCGCGGTGCGCCGAGATGTCGTTCGACCAGCGGAACGGCTCGTAGGGGATGCGCAGGGCCTCGAAGATCTCGTCGTAGAAGCCGTTCTTGCCGAGCAGCAGCTCGTGCATCTCCTTGAGGAACTCGCCCGACTGGGCGCCCTGGATGACGCGGTGGTCGTAGGTGGAGGTCAGGGTGGTGACCTTCGAGACACCCAGCTCGGTGATGCGGGAGATGGAGGTGCCCTGGAACTCGGCGGGGTAGTCGATGGCGCCGACGCCGAGGATCATGCCCTGGCCGGTCATCAGGCGCGGCACCGAGTGACTGGTGCCGATGCCGCCGGGGTTGGTGATGGACGCCGTGGTGCGGGCGAAGTCGTCGACGGTGAGCTCACCGTTGCGGGTCTTGGTCACCAGCGCCTCGTAGGCGGCCCAGAACTGCGCGAAGTTCAGCGACTCGCAGTCCTTCACGTTGGGGACCAGCAGCTGCCGCGTGCCGTCCTTCTTCTTGACGTCGATCGCGATCCCGATGTTGATGCTCGGGTTCTGGATGTGGGTGGGCTTGCCGTCCACGACGTCGTAGGCGTCGTTCATCGACGGCACGGCCTTGATCGCCTTGATCATCGCGTAGGCGATGATGTGCGTGAACGAGACCTTGCCGCCCTTGGAGGTGCGCAGGAAATTGTTGATGAGCGTGCGCTGGTCGATGACCAGCTTCATCGGCACGTTGCGCACGGACGTGGCGGTGGGCACCGACAGGGACGCATCCATGTTCTTCGCCGTGCGCATCGGGGCGCCGCGCATGGTGGTGAGCTTCGGCTGGGCGCCCGTGGGCTCGGGCCGCAGGCTCGGGTTGGGGGCGTTGGCCGAGAGGCCGGCGCCGGAGCCCGGGTCCGCCGGCTTCTCCTTGACCGCCTTGGGCGCCTCGGGCTTCGCGGCGGGCTTGGCCTCGGCCTTCGGGGCCGCGGGCTTCTCGTCCTTCGGTGCGGGCTTGTCGGCCTGCTTGGCCGGCTGCGCAGGCTTCGCCCCGGTTGCCGCGGGCTTGGCGGGGGCCGGCTTCGACTGGGCGGGGGATTGGGCCTTGGCGGGGGCGGGCTTGGCGGCCGCCGGCTTCGGCTCGGGCTTGTCCTCGGTGACCGCACCGCCGCCGTTGGCGGCCTTGGCGAAGAACGCTCGCCACTCCTGGTCGACCGACTGCGGATCCTTCTCGTATGCGTCACGCATCTCGTCGATCAACCATGAGTTGGCGCCGAAAGCGTCGTTTGAATCCGATGATGACATGTGTGCCAGTGGCTGGGCCACGATTCCCCTCTGTGAGTTGTCTTCCGGCGGCTGTGCCCCCGGATTGGAAGCTTACCCAATGGTCAACGTCGGCGCGGTCAGGCCGCGCCAGCTTTGACGGGCTCTTCCCGGTCAAGCTCGGACTCGACCTGCTCGAGCGGCGATGACGCCTCCGAGGTCGATGACGTGGCGCGCCAGGCGAGCCGCGTCGCATATCCCAGCAGCCCCACGAGGAGGAGGTTGCGCAGGATGAGCATGGAGGTCTCCAGTCCGGAGCCGTTGGGAAGTGCCATGATGCCGTGGGTCCCCCACGGGTAGGTGTACTGCGTGAGTCCCGCGACGACCACCATCGCGACCGAGAGCACGACGACGGGCCGCCTCAGCCAGTGGGAACGCCGTGCCAGGAGGAGGGCGGCGACGGGGCCGCCCAGCCAGGTCACGTACTGCGGGGACAGGGTCTTGTTGACCACGATGGTGGCCAGCACGATCGCGAGGATGACCAGCAACATCGCCTCGTGGAGGTGCCGCGAGTCCTCCCGGAACCGCCTGACCAGACGCCAGGTGAGCAGGCCCGTCAGGACGAACGACCCGGCCGTGAGCACCGAGGAGACGGTGAGCAGGAACTCCACACCGGGGCCGTCGAGTTCGATCGCGTTGTACTCCGAGAGGAACAGGTTCCAGTCCGGGGAGTCGGTGAACGTGCGCAGGAACATCAGGGGAGTGGCCGGAACCGACTCCTGCTGCAGGCCCCGCTCGCTCTGCCAGGTGACCGGCGAGACCGAGCGCTCCCAACCCACCAGCACCAGCGACGACATCCCCAGCGCGAACCCGACCACCAGGAAGGACAGCACCCGCTGCCGACCCTTCGTGCGCCGCAGCGGGTCGGGGGCTGCCATCGGGAAGGCCAGCAGCGCCGGCCACAGCTTCACCGACGCGCCCATCGCCACCAGGGCCCCGGCCAGTCGGGGCCGGGCGGTGATCCACAGGCACGCCCACGCCACCAGGGCCGCGGGGATCAGGTCGAACCGGAACCACACGATGGGTCCGCAGGCTCCCATGAACAAGATCCAGAACAGGGCGCCACGGGCGTTGTCGCGGCGGAACAACGTGATGGCGACGATGCCTGTCAGCGCCAGCATGACGCCCGAGAACCAGGGCGCCCAGGTCTGCCAACCGCCGCCGACGGTGTAGATGGCCTGCAGGATCCACAGTGCGGGCAGTGGGTACTCCGGCATCACGTCGTTGCCGTTCTCCAGCATGTCGTTTAGGTGGTAGCCGTAGTAGCTGATGTCGTTCTCGACGAACTTGACGGCCTCGAGCTGCCAGAACTGGAAGTTGACGAACGTGACCAGGACGAACAGTGCCACCAGCCCGAGTGCCGGGAGCCAGCCCTGTGCGGGTGGCCGAGCGGCCTGCTCGGATTGGCCTGTCACTGGCGTCCCTTCACTGGTGCTACCGATGCGCATGGAAAGCGCCCCCGCGAGGATTCGAACCTCGGCTCCCGCCTCCGGAGGGCGGTGCTCTATCCCCTGAGCTACGGGGGCTGGTGTGGCCCGTCGCCGAAGCGACCTGCAAAGGTTAGCAAAGATCTGGACCCACTCCTGACACCGCTGGCCCCGGCGGTCCCACAGACGGTCCGGATGACCGAAGCTGAGAGCCACATCGCGGTGGTGGTGTCCCATCTGGCAGGCTTGGAGACCATGACGCACACCCACATCGCCGGATCCATCCACGCGGACGTCGCACAGGCGGGCCCGCAGTGGTTGGAGCTGCCCGCGGACCTGAACGCCCTGGACCCGAAACTGTGGCCGTCCGGGACGTACCGGGACGGCAACGGTGCCGTCGTGGTGGGCGGCGCCTCGCTCGTCGACGTCGCCCGTGAGCACGGAACCGCCGCCTACGTCATCGACGAGGCCGACTTCCGGATGCGCGCCGCCGCCTTCCGCGACAGCTTCAAGGGCTGGGAGGTCTACTACGCCGGAAAGGCGCTGCTCACCCGCACCGTCGCGCGCTGGGTGGCCGAGGAGGGACTCAGCCTCGACGTGACCACCATGGGGGAGATGCGCGTCGCCCTGGCCGGGGGGATGCCCGCCGCCAGGCTCGGGTTCCACGGCAACAACAAGTCGGTCGACGAGATCCGCTTCGCCCTGGAGCAGGGAGTGGGGCGCATCATCGTCGACTCCTTCGACGAGATCGACCGCATCGAGGCCCTGTGCCGTGAACTTGGGGTCCGTGCCAACGCGATGGTCCGGGTGACCACCGGGGTCGAGGCGCACACCCACGAGTACATCGCCACCGCCCACGAGGACCAGAAGTTCGGCCTGTCCATCAGCTCCGGCCAGGCGCTGACCGGACTGGTGCGCTGCCACACCTCCGACGTGATCGACCTGCTCGGCATCCACAGCCACATCGGCTCCCAGATCTTCGAGACCGCGGGGTTCGAGGTGGCCATCCGTCGCACGCTGAAGCTGGCCCACCAGTTCCGCACCGCCACGGGCGCCGAGCTCCCCGAGCTCGACCTCGGCGGCGGCTTCGGGATCGCCTACGTCCCGTCGGACTCACCGATGCCCACCCCGGAACTCGCGGCCGCGTTCGAGGACCTCATCGAGCACGAGTGCCGCGCCCTCGGGCTGACCCGCCCCAAGCTGTCCATCGAACCCGGCCGCGCCATCTGCGGGCCCGCGGGCGTCGCCCTGTACGAGGTGGGCACCGTCAAGGTGGTCGACATCGAGAGCAACAAGGCCCGGGTCTACGTCTCCGTCGACGGTGGCATGAGCGACAACATCCGTCCCGCCCTGTACGCGGCCGAGTACTCGTGCGTGATCGCCAACCGCACCTCGCAGGCCGCGCCGGTGCTGTGCCGCGTGGTCGGCAAGCACTGTGAGGGCGGTGACATCCTGATCCGCTACGTGTTCCTCCCGCGCGACATCGAGCCGGGAGACCTGATCGCGGTACCGGCCTCCGGCGCGTACGCACGTGCCATGGCCAGCAACTACAACCAGGTCCCGCGGCCCCCGCTGCTCGGGGTGCGCGACGGCGAGGTCACCACGATGCTGCGCCGCGAGACCCTGGAAGACCTGATGCGACTGGACGTAGGGGAGTGAACATGGCTGAGAACGGACCACTGAAGGTGGCGCTGCTGGGTGCCGGGGTGGTGGGCTCCCAGGTGGCCCGCGTGCTCCTGGCCGAGGGGGACACCCTCGAGTCTCGGATCGGACGCCGGCTGGAGCTCGTCGGCATCGGTGTACGCCGCGAGGGCATGGAGCGTCCGGGCATCGACCCGGCCTTGTTCACCACCGACTCCATGTCCTTGGTCACCCGCGGTGACATCGACCTCGTGATCGAGGTCATCGGTGGCATCGAACCCGCCCGCAGCCTCGTCCTGGCCGCGATGCGCAACGGCGCGTCGGTCATCACCGCCAACAAGGCGCTCCTGGCCCAGGACATGGCCAGGCTCTCGGCCACCGCCAACGACAACGAGGTGGACCTCTACTACGAGGCCGCCGTCGCGGGCGCCATCCCGATCATCCGCCCGCTGCGCGAGTCGCTCGTCGGTGACGAGATCCGCGCGGTGATGGGGATCGTCAACGGCACGACCAACTACATCCTGGACAAGATGACCACGGCCGGGTTGTCGTTCGACGAAGCCCTGCAGCAGGCGCAGGACCTCGGGTTCGCCGAGGCCGACCCCACCGCCGACGTGGAGGGCCACGACGCCGCCGCGAAGGCCGCCATCCTCGCCGGGCTGGCCTTCCACACCGACGTGCGCCTCTCGGACGTGTTCTGCGAGGGCATCACCTCGGTGACGCCCGATGACATCGCCGCGGCCGACGCGATGGGCTGCGTCGTCAAGCTGCTGGCCATCACGAAGCTGACCTCGGATCCCGAGCCCCGGGTCATCGTCAAGGTGCACCCGACGATGGTCCCCAAGACCCACCCGCTGGCGTCGGTCTCCGGTGCGTTCAACGCGATCTTCGTGGATTCCCGGGACGCCGGGCAGCTGATGTTCCTCGGCGCCGGAGCCGGTGGCGCCCCCACCGCCAGCGCCGTCATGGGTGACGTCGTGACCGCGGCCCGCAACCGGCTGCGGGGCAGCGCCGCGCACGTGCAGACCGGCTACATGAAGCGTGAGGTGGCACCCATCGGGGACGCCACCGCCCGCTACTACATCAGCTTCGACGTCGAGGACCGCCCGGGCGTGCTCGCGGCCTGTGCGACGGTGTTCGCCCGCCACAACGTCTCACTCCAGACGGTGCAGCAGTCCTACCTCGAGGGCCTCGAGCGCCGCGACGGGTTCGCCGCGCGCCTGGGCGTCATGACCCACGAGGCCAGCGAGACCGACCTCGCGGGTGTGCTTGAGGAGCTGGCCGAGGCATCCTTCGTGGGGACGGGCGTCAACTACATGCGCGTCGAGGGCAGCTGAGTTGACGGTGCTACGGGTCAGGGTGCCCGGCACCACCGCCAACGTCGGTTCTGGATTCGACTGCGTGGGCATCGCGCTCGGGATCGCGGACGAACTGGAACTCGAACTGCTCGACGCCCCCGACGCCATCGAGGTGTTGGTCAACGGTGAGGGCGCTGACCAAGTTCCCCTGGACGAGTCCCACCTGGTGCTGCGCGCACTGGACGAGGGCCTCGCGGCATGGGGTGGGAGTCGTGGTGGCATCGTGCTGCGGTGCACCAATCGGATCCCGCACTCCCGTGGCCTCGGCTCCTCGGCGTCGGCGATCGTCGCCGGCCTCGCGCTGGCATGGGGCATCGCCCGCCCCGGCGAGGAACTGGACCGGGCCGAACTGACCCGGATCTCGAGCCTCATGGAGGGGCACCCCGACAACGCCGGTGCCGCCGTCTGGGGAGGTGCGATCCTCGGCTGGTTCGAGGGAGACGACGTCGAGCTGGTGCGCCTGCAGGTGCCCGCCGAGATCGGCACCCGGGTGTGGATCCCCGACTTCGAGGTGGGCACCGCCGGGGCCCGGTCCGTGCTGCCCGACGAGGTTCCCCGCCGCGACGCCGTGGCCCAGGCCATCGCTTCGGCCGCGCTGCCGCTGGCGCTGGAACGCCGCCCGGACCTGCTGCTGGCGGCGACGGCGGACCGCCTCCACCAGGCATACCGGGCAGAACTCATGCGTCCCTCCTACGAACTGGTGCTCGCGCTGCGGGAACTGGGCGTGCCGACGGCCATCTCGGGGGCCGGCCCGACGGTGTTCGCGGTGGGCACGCCGGCGCAGCTGGCGCCGGGGGACGAGCTGTCGGCTGCGGGTTTCACACGCCACGAACTGCCCATCGCAGACGGCGTCGAACTCCGGCGGGTGGACTGACTCGCACGCTTTCGGGGCGGCCCTGCTTGGAGTTGGGGTCCCGCGGTGCTAGCCTTGTAGAGGTCAATCCACACAGATGGCGCCCAGTCCCCTTTTTTCTTGCAGACTGCCTGTGTTGCGCCGAGTGGTGACCAAATCTTGACCTCCGGTGGACCCCCTGTACACAGGCTCGTCCCCGGTGAATCCTTGGAAGGAAATCCGTGACCGATACCGGTACCAACCTGGCGGGCATGAAGCTGGCTGAACTCAAGACCATCGCAGCAGGAATGGGTCTGCGCGGCACCTCCGCCATGCGCAAGGGAGACCTCGTCGCCGCCATCGCCGCTGCCGGCTCCAAGCCGCAGACGCAGGGCAACGACGCTCCGCGCACCCAGACCCGCCGCAGCACCCGCCCCGCAGCAGCCCCGGCAGCGGACAGCCAGCCGGCGCTGGCCGTCGAGACCGCACCCGCCAAGCAGGAGCAGGCCGTGGCCGACGCCGTCGGCCAGAAGCTGGCAGCCGAGAAGAAGGCCGCAGCCCCGAACGGCGAGGCCCCCGCCGAACAGCAGAACTCCGCCGCCGGCAACCGCAACACCGGCTCTGGCGGCAACAACAACGGCGGTGGCGACAACTCCTCCGACGGGCGCGGCAACAGCAACAACAACCGCCGCCGTCGTGGCCGTGACCGCGATCGCGATCGCGCCTCGCAGGAGCAGGTCAACGACGAGGTCGGCGAGCGTCTCGCCGCCGCCATGGGTGGCGGCCAGTCCCAGGCCAAGGTGGCGGCCGCGCCTGAACCGCAGCAGAACGGCAACAGCGGTGGTGGCGGCAGCCGTTACGACGATGACGACAACCAGGGCGGTCGCCGTGGCCGTCGACGTCGCACCCGGGACCGCCAGAACCGCCGTGGCGGCCGTGGCAACCAGGGCATGGAGCGCTACGAGAACGAGCCGAGCATCAGCGAGGACGACGTCCTGGCCAACACCTCCGGCATCGTCGACATCCTCGACAACTACGCGTTCGTGCGCACCACCGGCTACCTGCCCGGCCCGAACGACGCCTACCTCCCGATGTCCACCGTGCGCAAGTACGGACTGCGCCGCGGCGACGTCATCGCCGGGGCCATTCGCACCCCGCGCGAGGGGGAGCGCAAGGAGAAGTACAACCCGCTGGTGCGAATCGACTCCATCAACGGTGACGACCCGGAGAAGGCCAAGAATCGCCCCGAGTTCTCCAAGCTGACGCCTCTGTACCCCCAGACGCGCCTCAAGCTCGAGACCGCGAGCACCAACCTGACCGGCCGCATCATCGACATGGTCTCGCCCATCGGCAAGGGCCAGCGCGGACTGATCGTCTCCCCGCCCAAGGCCGGCAAGACGATGGTGATGCAGGCCATCGCCAACGCGATCGCCGCCAACAACCCAGAGGTGCACCTGATGGTGGTCCTCGTCGACGAGCGTCCCGAGGAGGTCACCGACTTCCAGCGAACCGTCTCCGGTGAGGTCATCGCCTCCACCTTCGACCGCCCGGCGGAGGACCACACCATGGTCTCCGAACTGGCGATCGAGCGCGCCAAGCGACTGGTCGAGCTCGGCCACGACGTCGTGGTGCTGCTGGACGGCATCACCCGCCTGGGCCGGGCCTACAACCTGGCCGCGCCCGCCTCCGGCCGCATCCTGTCCGGTGGTGTGGACTCCGCGGCGCTGTACCCGCCGAAGAAGTTCTTCGGCGCCGCCCGCAACATCGAGAACGGTGGCTCGCTCACCATCCTCGCCACCGCGCTCATCGAGACCGGCTCGAAGATGGACGAGGTCATCTTCGAGGAGTTCAAGGGCACCGGAAACATGGAGCTGCGTCTGCGCCGCGAACTGGCCGACAAGCGCATCTTCCCGGCCATCGACGTGGACGCCTCCGGCACCCGCCGCGAGGAACTCCTCCTCGGCCGCGACGAGCTCAACATCATGTGGAAGCTGCGCCGCGCACTGTCCGGTCTCGACGACCAGGGCGCGCTCGAACTGCTGCTCACCAGGATGCGCAAGACCGCGGACAACCACGAGTTCCTGCTCAGCGTCCTCAAGACGACCCCGGCCCAGGACGGCTGACGCGCGGGGGCTTCGCCCCGTGGACCCCGGAAAGGCTTGGGGTCTGCTGGTTTGGTTTGGGGGGCGCGGGGTGGCAGAATTGGCCCCTGTGCCGGTTCACGCACTCTGCGCACCAACTGCGCTGCGACCCGGGTAAACACAATCTCTAGGAGAAGTCATGAAGCAGGGAATCCATCCCGATTACATCGAGACCCAGGTGCAGTGCACCTGCGGCAACTCGTTCACCACGCGTAGCACCTCCCCGAAGGGCAAGCTGAGCGCCGACGTCTGCGCCGCGTGCCACCCCTTCTACACGGGCAAGCAGAAGATTCTCGACACCGGTGGCCGCGTGGCCCGCTTCGAGAAGCGCTACAAGAAGTAAGCACCCAGAACCGGGCGCAGGGTGGGCCTCAGGGCCCGCCCCGCGTCCGGTTTTCTCATCCCCGGGAGAATGATGTTCGAGTCCGCAGAACCGTTGGTCACGGAGTTCCACCAGTTGGAGCAGGAGCTCGCCGACCCCGAGCTGCACGCGGACCCCGCGCGCTCCCGCAAGGTCGGCCGCCGCTACGCGGCGCTGCGTCCCGTCGTTGAGGCGCTGGACGAGTACCGCCGCCTCGAGGGCGACCGCGCCGCTGCGGCGGAACTCGCGGAGCTGGACGACGCGTTCGCGGACGAGGTCTCCACGTTGGACGCGCAACTGGAAGCGGTGACCGAGCGGCTCACCAGGCTGCTCGCTCCGCGCGACCCCAACGACGACGCCGACGCCCTGCTGGAGATCAAGTCCGGCGAGGGTGGCGACGAGTCCGCCCTGTTCGCCGGCGACCTGCTGAAGATGTACAGCCGCTACGCCGAACAGGTGGGGTGGAAGGTGGAACTGCTCGACGAACAGACCACGGACCTCGGCGGCTACAAGTCGGTCACCATCGCGGTCAAGGGTGCGGCCAGCGATGGCGTGGGACCCTACGGCCTGCTGAAGTTCGAGGGCGGGGTGCACCGCGTGCAGCGCGTCCCCGTGACGGAGTCGCAGGGCCGGATCCACACCTCCGCCGCCGGCGTCCTGGTCATGCCCGACGTGGAGGCCGACGACGTGGAGATCAACGACGACGACCTGCGGATCGACGTCTACCGGGCCTCGGGGCCCGGCGGCCAGGGCGTCAACACCACAGACTCCGCGGTCCGTATCACCCACCTGCCCACCGGCACCGTGGTCAGCTGCCAGAACGAGCGCTCCCAGATGCAGAACAAGATCTCCGCGATGCGCATGCTGCGGGCCCGCCTGACGTCGCTCGCGGAGGAGAAGGCCGCGGAGGAGGCGTCGCAGGCGCGCAAGTCCCAGGTGCGCACGGTGGACAGGTCCGAACGGATCCGGACCTACAACTTCCCCGAGAACCGGATCGCCGACCACCGGATCGGTTACAAGGCCCACAACCTCGATGCCGTGCTGGCGGGAGCGATCGGGCCCGTGCTGGAGGCCCTGCAGGAGCGCGACCTCGCCGAACGGCTCGAGGGCACTGCGCGGTGACCGCCTCGGAACCCGCATACGACGTCGCGTTGGCCGCGGCGGCCAGGCTCGCCGCCGCCGGGCTGCCCTCGCCGGGTGCCGACGCGCGCATCCTCCTTGCCGACGTGCTCGGCCTCGACGTCTCGCAGATGCTCCTCGCCCCCCGGGTGACCGCCGGCCAGCGCGCCACGCTGGACGCACTCCTGGAGCGTCGGGAGGCGGGCGTGCCCGTCCAGCACCTCACGGGGGAGGCCCACTTCCGCTACGAGACGTTGAAGGTGGGGCCGGGGGTCTTCATCCCACGCCCCGAGACCGAACTGCTGGTGGACCTCGCGCTGCGTGAACTCGGCGGCCGCCCGCCGGAGCGACGCCGCGTGGTCGAACTCTGCGCCGGGTCGGGCGCCATCACCAGGTCCCTCGCCACGGAGCTCGGTGGCCTGGAACTGCATGCCGTGGAGATCTCGGACGAGGCTTGGCCCTACCTGGTCCACAACCTGTCCGGGCTGGAAGTGGACCTCGTCCACGCGGACATGGCCGTGGCCCTGCCCGGACTCGACGGCACAGTCGACGTCGTGGTGGTCAACCCGCCCTACGTGCCCGAGACGGTGCGCGGCTCCCTGCCGGGGGACGTCGTCGGCCACGACCCGGACCTGGCGCTGTTCAGCGGCGCGGACGGCCTCGACGCGATGCGGGTGGTTAAGGACGTCGCCGCCCGGTTGTTGCGCCCCGGTGGCCTGCTCGTGGCCGAGCACGACGAGTCACATGCCGAGGCTGTCGTCGACCTGCTCGAGGGACCCCTGTTCGAGGACGTCGCCGACCATGACGACCTCACTGGCCGCCCACGCCACGTGACCGCGCGGCGGTCCGGTGGCCGCGACGTGGCAGGATTGGAATCGTGACCGAAACCCCCTCCGCACCCGCGCTCCATGATCTCAACGAGGACCCGGGAGCGGGTATCGACGCCGCCTCGGCCGCGATCGCCGAAGGCCACTGCGTCGTCGTACCCACCGACACCGTCTACGGGATCGCCGCCGACGCCTTCTCCGGCGACGCCGTGCGCGGCCTGCTCGCCGCCAAGCAGCGCGGTGGGGACATGCCGCCGCCGGTGCTGATCGCGGAGCGCTCCATGCTGCGTGCCCTGACCGCGGACATCCCGCGCGACGCCATGGCGCTGGCACGCAACTTCTGGCCCGGGGCGCTGACCCTGATCCTCAAGGCGCAGAAGACCTTGAACCTGGAACTGGGGGAGACCGGTGGCACCGTCGCCGTGCGGGTGCCCGACCACGACGAGCTGCGCCGACTGCTGCGGCGCACCGGCCCGCTGGCCGTGAGCTCTGCCAACATCTCGGGCAGGCCTGCCGCGAACACCGTCGCAGAGGCCCTGGAGATGCTCGGGGACACGGTGGCCGTCTACCTCGACGGCGGCGAGTCCGAGGGACAGGTGGCCTCCACCATCGTCGACTTCACCGGGTCCAACCGCGGTCGCGTGCTGCGCAACGGAGCCATCGCATTCGAGGAGCTCAAGCTCACCGCACCCCGCCTCGAGCCGTACGAGGAACCGACGCCACCGGCGGCCGCAAAGGAAGAGGAACCGCCGGCCGAACTGGAAGCACCGGGTGCCGACGACGAGGCACGCGCCCAGGGGGACGTCATCGAAGGGACCGACGTCACCGACGGGGGCGAGAAACCTACAGATGCGTGAGTACTCCCTGGTCCTGCTGGTTGCAGCCGCCGCCACCTACCTGCTGGCCGGCCTGTGCCGCAGGATCGCGATCAGGACCGGGACCCTGGCCCGGGTCCGTGCCCGGGACGTCCACACCCAACCCATCCCGTACCTCGGGGGCGTGGCGATGCTGGGCGGGTTGGCCGTCGCCTTCCTGCTGGCGCGGCAGCTGCCGTTCCTCGGTAAGCACGCCACCGTGGCCCACGACGCGGAGGCCGTTCTCTGGGCGGCGCTGATCATCTGCCTGGTGGGCGTGCTCGACGACAAGTTCGACATGCCGGCCATGGTGAAACTGGGCGGTCAGGTGCTCGCGGCCGGCGTGGCGGTGCTGCAGGGGGTGCGCATCTACTGGATCCCGCTGCCCAACACCATCATCAACCTCGGCGACGCCACCAGTATCCTCGTCACCGTCCTGTTCATCGCGCTGTGCGTCAACGCGGTCAACTTCGTCGACGGGCTCGACGGGCTGGCGGCGGGCGTGGTGGCCATCGGGTCCGGAGCCTTCTTCGCGTACTGCTACCTGCTGGCCTACGAGCAGGAGCTGGTCCGTGCGACCACTGCGAGCCTCATCACAGTGGCCACGTGCGGCATCTGCCTCGGGTTCCTCGCCCACAACTTCCACCCGGCCAAGATGTTCATGGGGGACTCAGGTGCGATGCTGCTGGGGCTGCTGATGGCGTTGAGCGCCATCTCCTTCACCGGCCAGACCGACGCCAGCGCCCTGGCCGGCGGGGACATCCTCCCCGCGCTGCTGCCGATCCTGCTCCCGTTCGCCGCGCTCGCGCTGCCGTTCCTGGACCTGATCCTCGCCTACGTGAGACGCACCCGCCGAGGGCAGTTCTGGTTCGTGGCGGACAAGCAGCACATCCACCACATGCTGGTGCGCCGCGGCCACTCCCACCGGGGCGCGGTGTTCCTGATGTACGGCTGGACCGCGGTGTTCGCAGGCGGTCTGGTGTTCATCACTGTGACGCACCGCTCGACCGCGGTGTGGGGGGTGGGGATCGCCCTGGTCCTCGTCCTCATCCTGACCGTTTACCCGTTGCGCTCCGGCCAGCACGCCGTCGCCGGTGCCACGACGCCGACGGAGGTGCCGGCCGCCTCCTCGCCGGAGCCGGACTCGGCCAGGAAGGAAATCGATGGCAGCCACTGAGAAGAAGGTGTCGGGGGCGACCCGCCGTGCCCGCCAGATGATGGTGGGTGGCCTGGTGCTCGGCCACGCCGCGGGCATCACGGTCCTCGGGTTGGCCCTCGTGATCGGTGGGACCGACGCCGCCATCACCGTTGCGCTCGGCTTCGCAGCCGTCGTGATCTTCTTCTCCGTCGGCCAGTTCATCGAGATCATCGCGTGTGAACTGGAGCCGGTGCAGGGCATGGGACTGGCGCTCGTGTCCTACCTGGTGCGGGTGGTGGGGATCGGTGTGGGCATGTACTACATCCTCTACAACCCGGCGGTCGCGCCCCACGTGGAGGGTGGCTGGCTGCTCCTGTCCATGGTGGCAACGGTCATCGCCTGGGTGGGCGGAGTGGTGCTCGTGGCGAGCAGGCAACGCGTCCCGATCTACGATGCTGACTATGTTCCCCCTGCCGCCGGGGGCGAAGGTGATTAGCCGCGGATTTTCCGCTAGGCTCCATGTCGACATGGGCATGAAGAGTTCATCGGACGAGTCGCCGGAACCCCGCAGGGGCGGCAGTACCGACGATGGGATGATCGTGCTCAGCTACATCTTGGCCGGGCTGATCCTCTACGGGGGTCTGGGCTGGCTGGGAGACCACTACCTGAACACCTCGTGGTTGCTGCCGGTGGGCCTCATCGTTGGACTGGCCTGCAGCATCTACCTGATCATCAAGCGATATGGGAGAACCGAGTGAACCCAGGACTGTTCCCGCTCGAGGACGGCGGCTACACCCCTCCCGGTGTTGAGGACTTCCATTGGGGCGCCCTTGTAGAGGGCATGCCCGAGTGGATGAACAAGCCGTTCTTCCAAGCCGTCATCGGTGCGCTGCTGGTCATCCTGCTGTGGTGGTGGGCCTCCCGGAACCTGAAGACGAAGCCCGGCAAGGGGCAGTTCTTCGCGGAGTACGTCTACGAGTTCGTGCGCAACGGCATCGCCCGCGACATCCTGCACCATGACTTCCGCAAGTTCCTGCCCTACCTCGTGGGACTGTTCTCCTTCATCCTGGTGAACAACCTGTTCGGCGAGTTCTTCTTCTTCATGTACCCCACGTTCTCCAACGTCGGGTACGCCTACGGCCTGGCGATCCTGTCCTGGTTGATCTACCTGGGCGCGGGGTTCAAGAAGTTCGGCCTGGGATTCCTGAGGCGCTCCCTGATCCCGGAAGGCGTGCCGGTCGCGCTGTACCCGCTGATCATCCCGCTGGAGTTCCTGTCGGTCTTCATCACGCGGCCCGTGACGCTGGCACTGCGTCTGTTCGCCAACCTGTTCGCCGGCCACCTCGTCGTGATGGTGTTCGTCGTCGGCGGCGGCTACCTGCTGACCTACCAGGACAACCTGTTCTACAACGTCTCCGGCGTCGTCTCGCTGTTGTTCAGCATCATCATCCTGTGCCTGGAGGTCTTCATCGGGGCCCTGCAGGCATACATCTTCACCGTCCTCACCGCCCAGTACGTCTCGACCTCCATCTCCGAGGCACACTAAGTCCGACTTCCCGCAGACCTGCCGGAAGCCACCCGAAAGGAAAACCATGCTGTCCCTCCTTGAAATCTCCGGATCCATCAACATGATCGGCTACGCGATCGCCACCATCGGCCCCGCCCTCGGTGTGGCCTGGATCTTCGCGTCCGTCATCAACGGCACGGCTCGCCAGCCCGAGGCCCGTGGCGCCATGATGAGCACCGCCTTCATCGGCTTCGCCGTGGTTGAGGCCCTCGCCATCATCGGCATCGCCCTCGCCTTCGTTCTCAACTGAGTCGCAGCATGGTCCCCGCATTCGGGGTGTTGCAAGAGATCGACCTAGGGCCTCTTGCGCCCCACCATCTGTCCGAAGTCATCGTCGGCATCATCCTGATGCTGCTCATCTTCGTCGTGATGTGGAAGTTCATCGTTCCGGCATTCGAGAAGATGTACGAGGAGCGCTCGAACCAGATCGAGGGTGGCATGCAGCGTGCGGCCGCAGCCGAGGCCAAGGCCGAGGCTGCGCTGGCCGAGTACAACGCCCAGCTGTCCACCGCACGTGAGGAGGCTGCTCGCATCCGAGAGGACGCGAAGAACTCCGGCGCCCAGATCCTGGCCGAGGCCCGCGACAAGGCCGCCAAGGAGTCCGCGAGGATCCTGGAGAGCGGTCGCACCCAGCTCGAGGCCGAGCGCTCACAGCTGATCCTGCAGCTGCGCGGCGAGGTCGGCGGCCTCGCCACCACGCTGGCGGGCAAGATCGTGGGGGAGTCCCTCTCCGACGACGCGCGCGCCAACCGTACGGTCGATGCGTTCCTGGCCGAGCTTGAGTCGTCAGGTTCTGTTCGATGAGCGCCCGCGACGCAGCCACCAGCTCCCTCGACGCGAAGGTGGACGAGTCCACGCTCGACGCCACCGCCTCGAGTGAACTCTTCGCTGTCGTCGACGTGCTCGACGGCCAGCCCCCGCTGCGTCGTTCACTGTCCGACCCGTCTGCCGCGGGTGAGGCCCGCGCAGCACTGGCCGAGCGGCTGTTCGCCGGCCGGATCAGCGCCCCGGCCATGCAGGTCGTCTCGACGGTCGTCGCCACCGGTGGTCTCACCGGCCGCCGACTCGTGGAGGCGCTGGAGCGCCAGGGCGTGCGTGGGCTGCTCAAGGTGGCCCACGGTGGGGGAGACCTCGCCCGCGTCCAGCAGGAGCTCCACTCGTTCTCGGCCACCGTCCAGAACGACGCGGAACTCGGTGACGCGCTGCGGAACCGCCGGTTCCCGCTCGAGGCCCGTCGGCGCCTGGTCGCGGACCTCACCGACGGCAGGGTGCACCCGATCACCTCGGTGCTCCTGAGTCGTGCGGCTGCAGGACGTATCCGGAACCTGCCCATCACAGTGGACACCTACCTCGAGATCGCAGCAGCGCTGGGCAACCAGCAGATCGCGAAGGTCACGGTGGCCAAGCCCCTCGACGAGTCCCGTACGCAGCGGCTGCGCCGTGCGCTCGAGGCCCAGGTGGGCGGCCCCGTCGCCCTGCAGGTCGAGGTGAACCCGTCGGTGCTGGGTGGCGTGACCGTCCAGCTCGGCGACAGCATCATCGAATCAACCGTGGCCGGGCGGCTCGAACAAGCCCGTCGGCTGCTGAACTCACACTGAAAACTTCCGAAAGTAGGACGCAATGGCTGAACTAACCATCAGTCCGGACGAGATCCGCAATGCCCTGGACAGCTTCGTCCAGTCTTACCAGCCCGAGGCGGCCGGGAAGACCGAGGTGGGCACCGTCGTCACGTCGGGTGACGGCATCGCCCGTGTCGAGGGCCTGCCCTCGGCGATGGCCAACGAGCTGTTGCGCTTCGAGAACGGCACGATGGGGATCGCGCTGAACCTCGAGGAGCGCGAGATCGGCGTCGTCGTCCTCGGTGACTCCGAGGGCATCGACGAGGGCTCCGTGGTGCACGGCACCGGCGAGGTCCTCTCGGTCCCCGTCGGCGACGGCTACCTCGGCCGCGTCGTCGACGCCATGGGCAACCCGATCGACGGCCTCGGCGAGATCAGCCCCATCGAAGAGCGTCGCGCACTGGAGATCCAGGCCGCCGGCGTCATGGACCGCCAGGAGGTCCGCGAGCCCCTGCAGACCGGCATCAAGGCCATCGACGCCATGACCCCGATCGGCCGTGGCCAGCGTCAGCTGATCATCGGTGACCGCAAGACCGGCAAGACCGCCATCGCGATCGACACCATCATCAACCAGAAGTCCAACTGGGAGTCGGGCGACCCGAAGCAGCAGGTCCGCTGCATCTACGTCGCCGTCGGCCAGAAGGGCTCCACGATCGCCGAGGTGCGCAGCACCCTGGAGGCCGCGGGCGCCCTCGAGTACACCACCATCGTGCACTCGCCCGCCTCCGACCCGGCAGGCTTCAAGTACATCGCCCCCTACTCCGGCTCGGCCATCGGCCAGCACTGGATGTACCAGGGCAAGCACGTCCTCATCGTGTTCGACGACCTCACCAAGCAGGCCGAGGCCTACCGCGCGATGTCGCTGCTGCTGCGTCGTCCCCCGGGCCGTGAGGCCTACCCCGGTGACGTCTTCTACCTCCACTCCCGCCTCCTCGAGCGCTGCGCCAAGCTCTCCGACGAGCTGGGTGCAGGTTCGATGACCGGCCTGCCGATCATCGAGACCAAGGCCAACGACGTCTCGGCCTACATCCCGACCAACGTGATCTCCATCACCGACGGCCAGATCTTCCTCCAGTCGGACCTGTTCAACGCCAACCAGCGCCCCGCGATCGACGTCGGCATCTCGGTCTCCCGAGTCGGCGGCGCCGCGCAGATCAAGGCGATGAAGTCGGTCTCCGGTTCGCTGAAGATCAACCTCGCGCAGTACCGCGACATGCAGGCCTTCGCGATGTTCGCCTCCGACCTGGACCCGACCTCGCGTCGCCAGCTCGAGCGCGGCGCACGCCTCGTCGAGATCCTGCGCCAGGGCCAGTACGCTCCCTACCCGGTCGAGGACCAGACGGTCAGCGTCTGGGCCGGCAACGAGGGCCACTTCGACGACGTCCCCGTCGACGACGTGCTGCGCTTCGAGCAGGAGTTCCTGGACCACCTGCGCCACAACGCCACCGTCCTGCAGGACATCGCCGAGTCCAAGAAGTTCTCGGACGAGGCCAAGGAGGCCACGCTGGCTGCGCTGGCCGACTTCAAGCAGGTCTTCCGCACCTCCGAGGGCAAGCTGCTCGTCGGTCGTGAGGAGCACGAGGCGATGGAAGACAGCGAGATCGGCCAGGAAACCATCCGCGTCTCCAAGCGGGGTTGATAGACCATGGCGAGTAGCCTGCGAGAACTCAGACAGCGGCGCCAGTCGGTGACCGCGACGAAGAAGATCACCCGCGCCATGGAGCTGATCGCCTCGTCGCAGATCGTCAAGGCCCAGCAGATCGCGCGCAACGCGATGCCGTACACCACGGCTCTGACGCACGCGGTCTCGGCCCTGGCGTCGCTCGGCGAGGTGGCCCACCCGCTGCTGGAGGACCGGGTCCCTGCCCGGCGTTCGGCGATGCTCGTGGTCACGGGCGACCGTGGCCTCGCGGGTGCGTACTCCTCGAACGTCATCAAGGCGGCCGAGCAGCTGTACACCAAGCTGACCGACGAGGGCCAGGAAGTGGTCCAGTACATCACCGGCAACAAGGGCGTGGGCTACTTCGAGTTCCGCAACCGCCCGGTGGAGCAGAAGTGGACCGGCTTCTCCGACAAGCCGCAGTACTCGCACGCACGCGAGATCGCGGACGTCCTGATCGAGAAGTTCCTCCTGCCCTACGAGGAGGGCGGCGTGGACCAGATCCACGTCGTCGGCACGCGCTTCATCTCGATGCTGTCGCAGCAGGCCACTGCCACGCGGCTGCTGCCGCTGGTGGTGGAGGAGAGCGACGAGCCCGCGGGCGAGGGTGAGATCATCCCGTTCTACACCTTCGAGCCCAGCGCGGAAGCAGTGCTGGACCAGTTGCTGCCGCTGTACATCGCCAACCGCGTCTACACCGTGCTGCTGCAGTCGAGTGCCTCCGAGCTGGCGAGCCGCCAGACCGCCATGAAGGCGGCCACCGACAATGCACAGCAGCTGATCGAGCGCCTGACGCGCGAGGCCAACCAGGCCCGTCAGGCCGAGATCACCCAGGAAATCTCTGAAATCACCGGCGGTGCCGCGGCGCTGGCCGAGTCAGCCGGAAACGAGTGAGGAAAGCAATGACTACCACTGCAGATTCGACGGAAGCTGTCGCCACCGGCGGCATCGGCCGAGTCGCCCGAGTGATCGGCCCCGTGGTCGACGTCGAGTTCGCGGCTGACCAGATCCCCGAGATCGGGAGCGCGCTGCTCGTCGAGACCGAGGTCATGGGCGACAAGATGACCATGACCATGGAGACCGCACTCCACGTCGGCGACAACCTGGTCCGCGCCATCGCGCTGAAGCCGACCGACGGCATGCGTCGCGGCGCCGAGGTGCGTGACACCGGGGCCCCCATCTCCGTCCCCGTGGGTGACGTGACCAAGGGCCACGTGTGGAACGTGACCGGCGACGTGCTCAACGTCGACCCCTCGAGCATCGAGATCACGGAGCGCTGGCCCATCCACCGCCCCGCCCCCGCCTTCGACGCGCTGGAGTCCCGCACCGAGATGCTGGAGACCGGCATCAAGGTGCTCGACCTCCTCACCCCGTACGTGAAGGGTGGCAAGATCGGCCTGTTCGGTGGCGCCGGCGTCGGCAAGACCGTGCTCATCCAGGAGATGATCTACCGCATCGCCCACAACTTCGGTGGCACCTCGGTGTTCGCCGGCGTGGGGGAGCGCACCCGTGAGGGCAACGACCTCATCAACGAGATGGAGGAGGCCGGCGTCCTCAAGGACACCGCCCTCGTCTTCGGCCAGATGGACGAGCCCCCGGGCACCCGTCTCCGCGTCGCGCTGAGCGCCCTGACGATGGCCGAGTACTTCCGTGACGTCCAGAACCAGGACGTGCTGCTGTTCATCGACAACATCTTCCGGTTCACCCAGGCGGGCTCCGAGGTCTCCACGCTGCTCGGGCGCATGCCCTCGGCAGTGGGTTACCAGCCCAACCTGGCCGACGAGATGGGCCAGCTGCAGGAGCGGATCACCTCCACCAAGGGTCACTCCATCACCTCGATGCAGGCCATCTACGTCCCCGCCGACGACTACACCGACCCGGCCCCGGCGACGACGTTCGCCCACCTGGACGCCACCACCGAGCTGTCGCGTGCGATCGCCTCGCGTGGCCTCTACCCGGCCGTGGACCCGCTGACCTCCTCGAGCCGCATCCTCGACCCGCAGTACGTGGGCCAGGAGCACTACGACACCGCGGTGCGCGTCAAGCAGATCCTGCAGCGCAACAAGGAGCTCCAGGACATCATCGCCATCCTCGGCATCGACGAGCTCTCCGAGGAGGACAAGATCATGGTGGCCCGTGCCCGCCGGATCGAGCAGTTCCTCTCGCAGAACACCTACACCGCCGAGAAGTTCACCAACGTGCCCGGTTCCACCGTGCCGCTGAAGGACACCATCGAGGGCTTCCAGATGATCACCCGCGGTGACGTCGACCACATTGCCGAGCAGGCGTTCTTCAACGTCGGCAGCATGGAGGACGTCATGCGCAACTGGGACAAGATGAGCAAGGAAGGCTGAGACAGTGGATCGCGAGCCCCTCAAGGTCGAGGTCGTCGCAGCCGATCGGCAGGTGTGGGCCGGTGATGTCATCAACATCATCGCCCGCACCACCGAGGGCGACGTCGGCGTCCTGCCAGGGCACGAGCCGCTCATGGCGGCCCTCGTCCCGTGCGTGGTGGAGATCGTCACCGCGGACGGGCGCAGCGAGACGCTGGCCGTCGACGGCGGCTTCATCTCCGTCGCGGAGGGCCACGTGTGGATCCTCAGCCAGAGCGCGGTCATGGGTCAGGAAGTGACCCTGGACCGGGCCGAGCGCGAGGCGTCGGAACTGCGTGAACTGCAGCGCACCGGCGACGCCGACGAGGACCAGGTCCACCGACTGCACATCCTCGATGCGCAGATCCGGGCCGGCGAACGCGTGCGTTCAGCCTGACTTCTACAACAATTCGGCATCAATCGACCAAGGCGGTCCCAAGCAGGGCCGCCTTGGTCATTTCTGAGGGAATCTAAGGGTATCTTTCATCCATGGATCTAGGGACTGCGCTCATCGTGGTGTGTGTCATCACGATCCTGTGCATGCCCTTCATCGGGCTCTATGCTCGCCGCCGTTGGCTCACTGGCCACGGCGGTCTTTTTGATTGTGCGTACCGGACCGGCGACGGCGTGCCCGGCAGCGGCTGGGTGCTGGGGCTCGCGCGGTACCGCGGTGACAACCTGGAGTGGTACCGGGCGTTCTCCCTCGCGCTGCGGCCATCGCTCCAGTTCCAGCGCGGAGTGACGTCGCTCACCTACCAACGCCCGTCCAGTGGCCTCGAGGCCGTGGTGCTGTTCGACGAGTCCCGGATCGTGACCCTCAAGGACAGGGTGACCAGTCGGGAGCACGCGCTTGCCATGGACCCCGACGCCGCCATGGCGTTGATGAGCTGGCTGGAGTCAGCCCCGCCAGGCAGCCACTACCTCCCGCACAGCGCAGACTCGCCACTGTGACCCGCTCCCCGCCGGGCGGGTTTTCTCATGCCCGGCGGGGGCGATCCGGCTTCGGACGGTCCGTGCCGGGCACCCAGAGCACGTCGCCGTCGGTCCCGTTGGTGACACGGCCCATGATGAACAGCAGGTCGCTCAGCCGGTTCAGGTAGGTGATGGCCAGCAGGTTCACGCCGCCCTGACCGCGCTCGTCCGAGACCTCGGTGCCGTGCGCCTCCACGCTGCGCCAGGCCACGCGCTCGGCGCGGCGGCAGACAGTCCTCGCAACGTGCAGCTGTGCGCCGGAGGGGGAGCCGCCGGGCAGGATGAACGATCGCAGGTCCGGCAGGTCCGCGGACAACTCGTCGCACCACTGCTCGAGCCTGTCCACTGACGGCTGCTCGATCCGAAGCGGCGGCCATTCCGGGTCACTGTGGAGTGGGGTCGAGAGGTCCGCGCCGACGTCGAAGAGTTCGTTGCGGATCAGGTCGAGCATCTCCACGACGCGTTCGGGGAGGCCGCCCAGGGCCACGGCCACGGCGATCGCGGCGTTGGTCTCGTCAACCGTTCCGTAGGCCTCCACCCGGATGTCTGTCTTGTCGGCCACCGAGTTGTCGGCCAGGCGGGTCTGCCCGGCGTCGCCGGTACGGGTGTAGATGCGGGTCAGGTTCACCATGTGCGCAAACCTATCCGAGATCGGCGTGTACCGAATCGCGTGCCCGCCCCCGCATCAATACAGTGGGGGCGTGCCGAAGAGACTGATCGCCCTGCTCGCCTCCGCCTGCCTCGTGGCCCTCGTGGGCTGCGCCGACGCCAACCAGTCCGCCCAGCCGGGTGAGATGGTGCAGGCCACCACCTGCGACTACCCGGGCGACGGCTCTCCCGCCCGCCCCGTCGACCCACCGCCCACCACGGACGTCCCCAACGCGGGCACCGTCGCCGCCACGCTGCACATGACCGCCGGTGACGTGGTGATCACGATGGACCGCGCGAAGGCGCCATGCACCGTCAACTCGTTCGTCTCGCTCGCCCAGCAGGGCTATTTCGACGGCACTGACTGCCACCGTCTGGTGGACCAGGGGATCTTCATCCTGCAGTGCGGCGACCCCACGGCCACCGGGACCGGCGGCCCGGGCTACGTGATGGCGGAGGAGCTCGAGCACACCAGCGAGTACCCCGCGGGCACCGTCGCCATGGCCAAGCGCCCGCAGCCGGGCACCACCGGCTCCCAGTTCTTCCTGGTCTGGGCCGACACCCCGCTGCCGCCCGAGTACACCGTGTTCGGGACCATGGACCAGGCCGGGCTCGAAGTGATCGGCGGCATCGCCGCGCAGGGCATCGCCGCGGAGGACGGCACCAGCCCCATCGCCGAGGCCCATATCGGCTCCGTCACACTCGGCTGAGGGAGCCGTCCCACCTGTCGCGAGGTGGTTGACACCCAATCGGGAATGCGCTTACCGTAGTGCTCGACCAAGAATGGTAACGGTTCCATTCGTGGGAAACAGACCCAGCGGCGCGAAGGTGCACCGCGAGAGGAGACCCATGCCCAAACCCGATTTCCGACAGGAAGCGATGGCCCGCCGGCATGGCGGTTGCCGCGCCACCAGTGGCGCGCGAAGTGGTGGACCCGCTACCAGGAGCCGGGTGCGCAGCACGGCCCGTGGCAGGACCTGGGCGAGTACTGATCGGGACGCAGGGTGGCCGGAGCCGGGAGCCCGGCCGCCCTGCGCTCAGGCCTGCAGGAAGTGCTTGACGGTTGCGACGAAGATCGCCGGCTCGTCGGCGTGCACCCAGTGGGCCGCGGTCTTGATGGTCACCGAGATCACCTTGGGGAACAGTTCCTGCATGGGCTCCCGGTGCTCGGGCAAGACGTAGTTCGACAACCCTCCGGCAACCCAGTAGACGATCCCGTCGAAGGCCTCGTCGAGGGGCGGCCAGCCGCCGATGGTGTAGAGGCTGTCACCCAGCAGGTCCAGGTTGCAGGTCCAGACCCATGCGCCCTCCTGGCGCCGCAGGTTCTGGAGCAGGAATCCGCGCACCGACGCGTCCGGTACCTGCGCGGCCATCCGCCGGTCCGCCTCAGTGCGGCTCGGGAGGTCCTCCAACGAGAGGTTGCGCATGGCTGAGACCAGCGACGAGAAATCGGTGGTGGCCTCGTTTCGGGCGGGGGAGATGTCCGAGACGAGCAGGCGCTCCACCAACTCCGGGTGCCGAAGAGCGAGGCGCATGGCCACCTTGCCCCCCAGTGAGTGACCGACGACGGCCACCGGATGATCGAAGTTCTCCCGCAGCCAGGCCGCAACCTCGTCGGTCTGGTTGTCCAGGGTGAAGTCCACGGTCCACGACGAGCGGCCGTGGTTCGGCAGGTCCAGCAGGTGGCTGGTGGCGAGGCTCTCGAGACCGCGGGCGATCGTGGTCCAGTTCTTGCCCTGCCCGAACAGGCCGTGGAGGAAGACGAGGTGGGTGGGGCCGTCGCCGACGGTGGTGGCATGCAGGCTCACAGCGGCATCCTCCAGCAGTGCTTGTGCCAGTGTCGGCGCTCTTCGAGACCGGAGGCGTGTCCCAGCCCCGGGTCCTCGGGCCAGGCCACCACGTGGGCCATCCCCACCGGGATCTGGTTGGAACAACCGGGACAGGTGTAGGGCTTCAGGGCGCGCTCCGCAGGGACGTCACGGACCAGGAACGTGCCGGAACGGGTGCTGCGCCTCGACGCGTGGTGGGCCCGGTTCAACGGCCGCGGGGGACGCAGGTGCTTGCTGGGGCGGCGTTTGCTGGGCATCAGAACAGCCGGTCCTCGGCGTTGTCCATGCCGCGCAGCGCGTCGTAGTCGAGCAGTTGGCAGGAGATCCCGCGGTCGGAAGCCAGCACTGCGGCCTGCGGCTTGATCTGCTGGGCGGCGAACACCCCACGGACCGGAGCGATCTGGGGGTCCCGGTTCATCAGGTCCAGGTATCTGGTGAGCTGCTCGACGCCGTCGATCTCGCCGCGCCGCTTCACCTCGACGGCGACGTGGCCGCCGTCGGCGTCGCGGAGCAGGAGGTCGACCGGGCCGATGGGGGTGTAGTACTCGCGCTTGACCAGCTGCCAGCCCTCGCCGAACGTGGTGGGATGCTCGGCGAGCAGCGCCTGCAGGTGGGCCTCGACGCCGTCCTTCTGCAGGCCGGGGTCCACACCGAAGGCGTGGTCGGTGTCCAGGAAGACCTCGCCGATGCTGACCATCAGTGTGTCGCCGTCCTTGGAACGCACCTGCCACACCTCCTTGATGCCCAGCTCCTCCGCGGCCGCGGCCTCGGGTTCGAGCACCGTGAGGGTGCACGGTGGGCTCATCCAGTTCAGCGGCTTGTAGGCACGGTCGTCGGCATGGATCGACACCGAGCCGTCGGCCTTGACCATGATCAGTCGCTTCGCGAGGGGAAGATGGGCGGACAGCCGACCTGAGTAGTCGACCTGACACTGGGCAATCACCAAACGCACGCCGCCAATCTACCAAGCCCCGTGAGGGCTCAGGTGGCGTCGAGGTGCGGGATGACCACTTCCCGGAACAGGAGCAGGATCGCGGCCGCGGTGGGGATCGCGATCAGGGCCCCGATGACCCCCAGGAGGGTGCCGCCGATGATCGCCGACAGGACCACCAGGGCACCTGGGACCTTGACCGTGCGCTTCATCACGTTCGGGTACAGGACGTAGGCGTCGAACTGCTGGTAGACGAGGAAGTAGATGATGGTGACGATGCCGATGGTGGGGTTCACGGCGAACCCGACGAGGGCCACGACGATCATCGCCAGGGACGAGCCCACCAACGGGATGAAGCAGAACAGGGCGGTGATGAAGGCCAGTGCCAGCGAGTACTGCCCGAGACCGGCGAAGTTCATGTAGATGAACGCGCAGCCCGAGGCGACGCTGACGATCATGAACATCCCGGTGATGTAGCCCGAGATGCCCCGGAAGATCTCGTCGGCGAGGTACTTGGCCCGGGGGCGGCGGCTGGCCGGGGCGAGCCGGTAGATCGTCTCCTTGATCGAGGGCAGGGAGGCCAGGAAGTAGATGGTCAGCACCAGCGTCATGATCAGTGAGAACACGACGTTGGCGAGCAGGCGGCCCGCGCCCCAGATGCCGCCGAAGAGGTTCTGGATGAGTTCACCCGAGACCAGGAACTGCTCGACCCGGCTCAGGATCTGGTACTGCTCGTCCCAGGCCGCGATCTGCGGGTTGTTGTTCAGGTTGTCGATCGCCACCGGCAGGCTCCGGGCCAGGTCCTGGATCTGGGAGGAGAAGATCGGCACGAGTGCCGTTATGCCCAGGCCGATGATGCCCAGCAGGGTCAGGGTCACCACCATCACGGCGAGACCCCGCGGGACCCGCCTGCGTGCCAGGAACTCGACGGCGGGACTGAGGCCGAGCGCCAGGAACAGCGACATCACCACGAGGATCAGGATGTTCGACACCTGGCCGACGGCGGTGAACAGCGCCACGGCCACCAGCACGCCGATCGCACCCCAGAACCCCAGGGCGAACGGCGAGGACTTCAGCAGGCGCGACTCGCCGCTGACGACCACCGGGGGCACCGGCGTGGGCCGGTCCACCGGGACCGGCGTCAGGAACTGCTTGGCCCCGCGGCGGGCGTCGCCGAAGAACCGCCTGGCCAGCCGCCGGGCCCGGGACGGCTTGCGCTGCTCCTGCAGCCGGAGCCGACGCTCCTGCCAGCGCTCCCGCCAGCCCTTCGCGGGCGGGGCCTCCTCGACCTCCGGTTCCTGTTCAGCCGGGGCGGCAGCCGACGGCTGCTCGTCGTGGACGAGGGCATCATCGGCCTCGTCGGGGGACAGGGCCACCTGCTACTCGCTCTCCGGGGTCAACATGACGGTCTCCTCGTTGTCCGCGGAGTCCGCCTCGGCGGCCATCTCCTTCAGGTTCCCGAGGGCAGCCACCATGGATGCGCGCTTCGCGTTCAGGGCGCCGATCTCGCGCTCCAGCTGCTCCTTGCGCCAGGCGACCTGCTCCTCGATCGCGGACTCCGTCTCGCGGGCGCGGTCCCGCATGGTGGTCAGGGTGTCCTCCGCCTCGCGAGTGGCCACCAGCCGGATCTCCTCGGCCTCGGCGATGGCGCGGTTGCGGATCTCGACCGCCTCCTCGCGAGCGGCGGCGACCAGCTGGGATGCTGCCTTGGAGTTCTCCTCGCCCACGGCCAGCTGCGCCTTCAGCGCCTCCTCGGCCTTCGCCGCCTGCTCGGCGGCCTGCGCCAGCGTCTTCTCCGCCGCCTGTTGGGCCTCCAGCTTGCCGGCAGTGCCCGCACGCTCCGCCTCCTGCAGCAGCTTGGCAGCCTCTGCCCGGGCAGACTCGAGGGTGGCCTGCGCCTTGGCCTCGGCGTCGCCGACGATCGCCTTGGCCCGGGACTCGGCATCCGCGGCCACGAGTGCGGCGTCGTTCTTGGCCGCCTCGAGGGCCTGCTTGCCGGCGTCGGCCTGCTCCTGGCGGAGCTTGCGCAGCCCGGCCAACCCGCTGAGCCGGACGTCGTCCGCCTCCTTCTGTGCGGACTCGCGCAGTGCGGCGGCGCTGCGGCGGCCCTCGGACTTGATCCGTTCGGCCTCCTGCTCGCCCAGGCGCACGAGTTCGGCCGCCTGCGCCTCGGCCGAGGACAGCAGGTTCTTGGCGTGGGCCCCGAGGCGGGTGAAGTCACTGGTGCCGGTCTCCGCGCGGACGAACTCCATCTCCCGCCGGAGTTCACGGAGCTGGACGCGCAGTTCGGTGACCTTCTGCTCCATCTCGCGCACGTAACTGTCCACGGCCTGCCGGTCGTAGCCGAGCATCGAGTGCGGGAAGTTGCCCGCGGCGGAAGCGCGGTCCTCGAACAGGTTGAGTCCGGTCTCCTCCGTGTCCTCGTAGTCCCTGCGTGAATCAGTCACCAGTCATCCTCCTCGATCTCCCCCGACGAACTCCTGACGAGCCTAGCGGGTGCGTCGGACAAATCGAGGGGGCACAACCACTCAGTGGTCGGGTTCGGTGGCCGGCTCGACGAGTTCGAGGAGGACTCCGCGGGCGTCCTTGGGGTGGACGAAGTTGATGCGGCTACCGGCGGTGCCACGCTTCGGCTCGGGGTACAGCAGGCGCATCCCACGTCCGCGCAACACCTCCGAGACCTTGTCCAGGTCCTTCACGCGGTAGGCGAGCTGCTGGATGCCCTGGCCGCTGCGGTCCAGGAACTTCCCGATCGCCGAGTCCGGGCGCAGGGGTGCCAGCAACTGGATCTTGGCGTTCTCCTCGCCCTGCTCGCCGGTGCCGAGCATCGCCTCGGCCACTCCCTGCTCCTCGTTGACCTCCCGGTGCAGTTCCCGCCAGCCGAACGTCTCGGCGTGGAACTTCACGGCCTCGTCGAGGTCCGGGACGGCGAGGCCGACGTGGTCGATGCAGATGAACAGGTCGTCGTTTTCCATGCCCCCAGCGTCTCACGAGGCCCTTCGCCCCGGAGCGGCGGGGTGGGCATAACCGCCCGGATCGCGGCGCGCCCGGCGGGTTGCCCGGATTCGGCCTGCCGTTCGTGCACACTGGTAGGCGCAATCACTGGGCGACGCAGGAGGTTAGTGCTGGTGGGCTGGATCAAGAAGATCCTCGTTGTGCTCGTGGCAGCCTTCGTGGTGTTCTACCTGTTCACGCGGCCGGAGGCCGCCGCAGAGGCGGTCAAGACGTTCTTCGGGGCGTTCGAGGCACTCGGTACGTTCTTCACGAGCCTCGCGGGCTAGGCGCCTGCGATGGGCTTCCTCGCGAGGTTCCTCGAACCCGACGTCAGTCGGCACCTCCTCCAGGAGGAGGGCGAGGTGGTGGTCGACGAGGTGCGCAAGCACTGGGCGGCCACGCTGTGGTGGTACGTGGTAATCGCCCTGAGCGGCGTCTGCTTCGTTCTCATGATTCCCGCCGGCAACTACTTCTGGGCGCCACTGGCGGTGGGGGTGTTCGCGTTCTGCGTCGGGATGTGGAAGTGCCACGTCGCACACATGGACCGGTTCGTGATCACCAACATGCGGGTGTTCCGGATCCACGGGGTGTTCAACCAGCACCTGGCAACGATGCCCATGACCCGGATCCTCGACATCTCGTTGACGCAGTCGCTGGAGGGGCAGCTGCTCGGCTACGGCCACTTCGTGTTCGAGTCCGCCGCCCAGGACCAGGGCCTGAAGGAGATCCGGTTCGTCGGACGCCCCGAGGAGCGGGACCTGACCATCCAGCGCGTGATCCAGCGCGCCGGCCTGCGCAAGACGATGCAACTGGATCACATGCACCACTGAGCCAGCCGGGACCGGGCCTGTGGACAAATCACGGATGGCCTGTCCGGACAACCAGAGTGTGGGTATGACATTCGAAGACCTCCCACACGACTGGGACGACCATCCGATCACCCTCGAACTGATGCCCGACGTGGTGGACCTGTTCGTACGGGACTCAGACCGCCACAGCGGCTGCCTGGGATTCTTCCTCCTCACGGAGGACCGCTACCTGGCCACGGATCCCATCATGATCCATGGGTTCAGTCCCGAACCCGACCGCGAACGCGTCGTCGGCTTCCTGCGCGGCATGTGCGAGACGGCGTGCGGCGCAGGTCTGGACTACGTGCTGGTCCGGGGCCGCACCGGCCCGGCCGTCACGACGCCGGAGGACGAGGACTGGTTCGCGCCGGTGCACCGCGAACTGGCCAACCACCTGTTGGAGTCCTACGTGGCCACGGACCGCGGCGTCACCAGGTACGAGGCCGGCGCCGTCGCCTGAGGATCATGCGTCCAGGGTGGCGTTCACCAGGGCCTTGGCCTCGGCCTGGACCGCGGCCAGGTGGTCGGCGTCCTTGAGGGACTCCGCGTAGATCTTGTACTTGTCCTCGGTGCCGGAGGGACGGGCCGCGAACCACGCGTTGGCGGTGGTGACCTTGATGCCGCCGATGGCCGCTCCGTTCCCGGGGGCGTCGGTCAGGACGGCCGTGATCGGTTCCCCGGCCAGTTCGGAGGCCGACACGTCGCTCGGGCTCAGTCGCGAGAGTCGGGCCTTCTGGTCCCGGGTGGCGTCGGCGTCGATGCGGGCGTAGAAGGACTTGCCGAACTCGGCCTCCAGGTCCGCGTAGTGCTCACTGGGGGACCGGCCGGTTACCGCCTTGATCTCGCTGGCGAGCAGGGCCAGCAGGATGCCGTCCTTGTCCGTGGTCCAGGTGGTGCCGTCCTTGGCGAGGAACGAGGCCCCGGCCGACTCCTCGCCGCCGAAGCCGATGGAGCCGTCGGTGAGTCCCGGGACGAACCACTTGAAGCCCACCGGCACCTCCACCAGGCGTCGGCCGAGCTTGGCCGCCACCTTGTCGATCAGCGACGAGGAGACCAGCGTCTTGCCGATGCCCGCGTCCTTGCTCCAGCCGGGACGGTTCGCGAAGAGGTATCCGATGGCGACGGCGAGGAACGCGTTGGGATTCATCAGGCCCGCGTCCGGGGTGACGATGCCGTGGCGGTCGGAGTCGGCGTCGTTGCCCGTGGCGATGTCGTAGCGCGTCCGGTTCGAGATCAGTGACGCCATGGCGTCGGGGGAGGAGCAGTCCATCCGGATCTTGCCGTCGGTGTCCAGCGTCATGAAGCGCCAGGTGGGGTCGACCTCCGGGTTGACCACCTCGAGGTTCAACCGGGTGGTCTCGGCAAGGTGCTGCCAGTACTGCACGGATGCGCCGCCCATCGGGTCGGCGCCGATGTGCACGCCGGCGCCGGCGATGGCGTCCAGGTCCAGTGCGTCGGCGAGTTCGGCGCAATAGGTGGACTTGTAGTCGTAGCGCACGACGTCGGCGGCCGCCCGCTCGTAGGGGGTCCGCGCGATGGCATCGGGGTCGCCCAGCAGCTCGTTGGCGCGGGCGGCGATCACCGAGGTGGCGTCGGAGTCGGCCGGGCCGCCGTTGGGCGGGTTGTACTTGAATCCGCCGTCGCGGGGCGGGTTGTGCGAAGGGGTGACGACGATGCCGTCGGCCAGCGCCCCGGACTGCCCGCGGTTGTGGCGGATGATGGCGCGCGAGACGGCCGGCGTCGGCGTGTACTCGTCGTCCCGCTCGGCATGCACGGTGACCCCGGCGGCGTGCAACACCTCGATCGCTGTGCGCCAAGCCGGCCCGGACAGGGCGTGTGTGTCCTTCCCGATGAACAGGGGGCCGGTGATGCCCTGGCCCTTGCGGTACTCGACGATGGCCTGCGTGGTGGCGGCGATGTGTGCCTCGTTGAAGGCGGTGTCGAGGCTGGAGCCGCGATGGCCGGAGGTGCCGAAGACCACCTGCTGGTCCGGGTCCTGCGGGTCCGGACGGCGATCGTAGTAGGCGCCCAGCAGGGCGTCGACGTCGATGAGGTCCGCTTCTCTTGCCGGCTGGCCGGCGCGCTCGTGTGCCATGGCCCCCATACTGGCACCTGCCGAGCCGGCCCGCACCTGATCGCTCCGGTTGAACCGTTTGCCCCCGCCCGCAAAGATGGGGCCATGACTGACCCGAACTTCACCCGTCCAGGAGCCGTCGACCTTTCGGCCCTCGCCACGGCTGCCGAAGCCCCGGCCCCAGGTGGCGCCAGCTACGTCGTGGACGCAGGCGAGGCGGACTTCCAGGCCCTGGTGAACCTGTCCGCGCAGCACCCGGTGATCGTGGAGTTCCACTCCGCCAGGGACACTCGCGGCGCAGAACTTTCCAACCTGCTGGCATCGATGGTCAACGCGGCCGAGGGACGTTTCCTGCTGGCCCGCGTCGACGTCGATGCCGCCCCGCAGATCGCCCAGCAGTTGGGCGTGCAGGCGGTCCCCACCGTGGTGGCCATCATCGGGGGGCAGCTCGCCCCGCTGTTCCAGGGCACCCGCAGCCGTGAGGAGGTCCAGCCGCTGTTGGACCAGGTGGCGCAGCTCGCCGTGGCCAACGGCATGACCGGCCGCGCCCAGCCGGTGCCCGCAGCGGGCGCGTCGGGTGCCACCAGCGGCACCGACGCGGCAGCCCAGCCGGCCGACCCGCGGTTCGCCGCGGCGGACGAGGCGCTGGCCTCCGGTGACTACGCGCGGGCCGTCGAGGAGTTCGACAAGCTGCTCGCCGCCACCCCGAACGATGGCGAGGTGGTGGCCGGGCGCGCCCAGGCGGCCCTCCTGCAGCGCAGCCTCGCCTTCGACGCCAAGGCGATCGTCGAGGCCGCCGCAGCGCAGCCCGACGACGTGGCCGTCCAGTTGGACGCCGCGGACCTCGAGGTGATCCAGGGCGAGTACCAGGCCGCGCTCGACCGCCTGCTGGGTCTGGCCGCCGAGAAGACCGCCGAGGAGCGCGAACCCATCAGGGTGCGCATTCTGGAACTGTTCGAGGTGATCGGACGCACCGATCCCATCGTCGGCAAGGCCCGCCGCCGCCTGTCGTCGCTGTTGTTCTAGTTGTCGCGCGTCACCGGGACGGCGGGGCGGTGGTCCCGCGCACCAGCAGCTCGGTGGGCACCACCACCCGGTCGTGCCTGGGCAGGGCGCTGCGCGGCGAGCGGATCTGTGACAGCACCAGCCGCACGAGTTCCTGCCCGATGTGGGTGAAGTCCTGCCGCAGCGTCGTCAGGGGAGGCCAGACGTACTCTCCGAGCGCGATCCCGTCGAAGCCGACCACCGAGACGTCCTGCGGGACCCGTCGGCCGGCTTCCGAGAGTGCCCTGATCAGGCCGAAGGCCATCTCGTCGTTGGCACAGAAGACCGCGGTGACGTCGGGGTCCTCGGCCAGCCGGGAGCCGAGTTCGTGGCCGGAGCGGGGGGTCCAGTCGCCCTGCCAGACCCGCGGCACGGTGATGCCCGCCTGCTCCAGCGTCCGCTCCCACGCCCGACGTCGCAGTTGGGCGGGTTCGGAGTCCGAGGGCCCGGCGACGTGGTGGACCTGGCGGTGTCCGAGGTCCAGCAGGTGCCGGGTGGCGTCCCTGGCCCCCTGCATCTGGTCCGCCGTCACCGCCGGGTAGTGGCCCACCAGGCGTGAGTCGGAGACAGCCACGGGCATCCCCGCAGGCAGCGTCAGCGTGTCGGGTGTGGCCTCCTCTGCCCGGATGATGACGAGGCCGTCGATGGCCTGGCTGGAGATCCTGTGCGCCGCGCTCTCCCATTCGGCGGCGTCCACCTTGTCCGCCTCGATGCTGAGCATGGTGACGGTGTAGCCCTCGGCGGCGGTGGCCTTCACCACGCCCTCGGTGGTCAGCACCTCGCCCGTGCGCTCGTAGCGGTGCGCCAGCACGCCGATGGTGCCGAAGGAGCCGTTGCGCAGCGCCCTCGCGGCACGGTTGGGGGAGTACCCGAGCTGGGCCATGGCGGCCAGCACCTTCTCCCTGGTCTGCGGCCGGACCGGGTCCGCGCCCGTCGACACCCGCGAGACGGTCTGGGCGGACACGCCCGCCAGGCGCGCCACGTCCTCGATCGAGGGGCCGGTCTTGCGTCGGCCACGTCCGCTCACGGTACCCATGGCGGGAGTGTAGCGCGCCGTTTGGTTACGTCACCATTGTTCGTGCCGCGCCGCCGCCAACGTGAACTTCGTCGTTACGAGATGATTATGGGAAGGGGGTGGATCGCACCGTTCCAGAGTGCTACGTTGACGTAAACATTTGGGTCGGCGGAGGCTCGCCGGTCACGACGACAGACAAGGAAGTCACATGAACGTCTGGAAGAAGCTAACTTCGCTGGCGGTGCTCGTACCGCTCGGCATCGCACTTTCCGCCTGCGGCGGCAGCGGGGACGACGGCAACGGTGGCGGCGACGGCACCGGGACCGACGGATCCGGAAGCCTGACCGTCTGGGCCTGGGACCCCGCCTTCAACATCTACGCCATGGACGAGGCCGCCAAGATCTACCAGCAGGAGCACCCCGACGTCACCGTCGAGGTGGTCGAGACCCCCTGGGACGACTTGCAGACCAAGCTCACCACCCTGGCGCAGTCCCAGGAGTTCGAGGAACTGCCCGACATCTTCCTCATGCAGAACAACGCCTTCCAGAAGAACGTCATCAACTACCCGGACCTCTTCAGCGACTTCTCCGGCAGCGACGTGGACTTCAACGAGTTCCCCGCCGGCGTGGTGGCCTACTCCGTGGTGGACGACACCAACTTCGGCCTGCCATTCGACAACGGCACCGCGATCACCGCACTGCGCACCGACGTCCTCGAAGAGGCGGGCTACACCGTCGACGACTTCACGGACATCACCTGGGACGAGTACATCGCCAACGGCGAGGACATCCTGGCCAAGACCGGCCAGCCGCTGCTCTCGGGCCAGGCCGGGTCCTCCGACCTGATCATGATGCTGCTGCAGTCCGCCGGCGCCAGCCTGTTCGACACCGAGGGCAACCCCACCATCGTCGACAACGAGGCCCTGATGGCCGCCATCGACATCTACGAGCGCCTCGTCGAATCCGGCGTCATGATCGAGGTCAACTCCTGGGACGAGTACATCGGCACCCTTGTGAACGCCAACGTCGCCGGCACCATCAACGGCGTGTGGATCCTCGGCTCCATCCAGACCGCCGAGGACCAGTCCGGCAACTGGGGCATCACCAACCTGCCAAAGATCGACGGGCTCGAGGGCGCCACCCACTACTCCGCCAACGGTGGTTCGTCCTGGGCCATCAGCTCCAACGCCGACGTCGAACTGGCGCAGGACTTCCTGGCCTCCACCTTCGCCGGCTCCACCGAGCTCTACGACACCATCCTCCCGTCCTCGGGTGCGCTGGCCAACTGGCTGCCCGCGGGTGAGAGCGACGTCTACGGCGAGCCCCAGGAGTTCTTCGGTGGCGAGGCCATCTTCTCCAAGGTGCTGGAGTTCGCCGCCGAGGTGCCCAGCAACAACACGGGTGCCTACTACTACGAGGGCCGGGACGCCGTGAGCGCGGCCCTGACCCAGATCCTCGACGGTGCCGACGTCGCCACTGCCCTCGCCGAGGCGCAGAGCAACGTCGAGTTCGCGATGAGCTGACGGGGGACCGGTCGTGACCGGGGTGGGGTCGGTTCGCCGGCCCTACCCCCGAGACCACCCCGAGGGGATCTGAACATGTCTGAAACCACGCGCACCGTCCGCAGACGGGGCGGGCCCGCCGCGGAGGGGGAGCCCGATGCCGACCGCGCCGGCCGCAAGCGGCGCTTCGGGCTCGAGAAGCAGCGCAGCCTGACCGGCTGGGTCTTCCTGCTCCCGGCCGCCCTGCTGATCCTGTGGATGAACTTCTGGCCCATGCTCCAGGCATTCATCCTGTCCATGAAGACCGGCCGCGGCACCAGGCTCGAGTTCGCCGAACCGCTCTGGTACAACTACGAGCGGCTCCTCAACGACGAGATCTTCAAGCTCACCGTCGGCAACACGCTGCTCTACCTGGTCATCCAGGTGCCCATCATGCTGGTGCTGGCGCTGGTGCTGGCCAACCTCCTCAACGACCGCAAGCTGCGGTTCCGGGGACTCTGGCGCACGGCGATCTTCCTGCCCTGCGCAGTCTCGCTGGTCAGCTACTCGCTGGTGTTCCGCACGATGTTCGCCAACGACGGCTTCGTCAACGACGTCCTGATGGGCCTGAACTTCATCGACTCGCCAATCAACTGGCTGGGGGAGACCGAGACCGCCCGGTTCGTGATCATCCTCGGGCTGCTGTGGCGGTGGACCGGCTACAACATGGTCTTCTACCTGGCGGCGCTGCAGAACATCGACTACTCGTCGCTGGAGGCGGCCAAGATCGACGGCGCGGGTTCCTTCAAGACGTTCTGGTACGTCACCATCCCGCAACTGCGCCCCATGATCCTGCTGACGGCGATCATGTCCACCAACGGCACCATCCAACTCTTCGACGAGTCGTGGAACCTGACCCAGGGCGGCCCGGCCTACACGTCGATGTCCATGTCCCACTACCTGTTCGAACTGTCCTTCCAGAAGAACCCGAACTTCGGCTACGGCGCCGCCATCTCCTACGTGATCCTGGTCATGGTGGCCATCCTCGCCGCGATCCAGCTGAAGGTTGGTGACAAGCGTGACTAGGAACAAGCTCCGCAGGATCCCGGGATACGCCTTCCTCACCGTGGCGGCCATCGCATCGCTGTTCCCGCTGTACTTCATGGTGGTCTCCGCCACGAACACCAGCAACGACGTGCTCGACTCCCGGCTGCTGCCGGGCACCGCACTGTTCGACAACCTCAGCAGCCTGCTCGCCCAGCAGGACGTCGCCTCGGCCATGTGGTACTCCACCATCCAGGCCGTCGGCACCACGGTGCTGGCGCTGTTCGTGTGCTCGATCGCCGGTTACGGCTTCGAGGTCTTCCACTCCAAGGGCAAGGACCGGCTGATGGCCTTCCTGCTGCTGGCGATGATGATCCCGTTCGCGGCCATCATGATCCCGTTGTTCCAGATGTTCGCCGACTACGGGATGGTCAACTCTTCCCTGGCGGTCATCCTCCCGGCGATCTCGACGCCGTTCCTGGTGCTGCTGTTCCGGCAGTCGGCCCGGACCTTCCCGCACGAGATCGTCGAGGCCGCCCGGCTGGACGGGCTCAGCGAGGTCAGCATCTACCTGCGCATCTTCCTGCCGACGATGCGCTCCACCCTGGCGGCCGCGGCCGTCATCACCTTCATGACCGCCTGGAACAACTTCCTGTGGCCGAAGGTGATCCTCGTCAACAACAACTACCAGACCATGCCGATGCTCATCTCCAACCTGAGGGCCGGCTACGTGACCGACTACGGAGTACTCATGCTCGCGGTGCTGCTGGCGTCCCTGCCGACGATGGTGATCTTCCTCGTCCTGCAGCGCGCCTTCGCCGAGGGCATCACAGGAGCCATCAAATGACATTCGACCCCAGCCGCATCGCCGACCCGGAGTTCGTCTCCGAGAACCGGATGGCGGCCCACTCGGACCACCGTTGGTTCGCCGACCACGCAGAACTCGCCACCGGCAGCAGCAGCTTCGAGCAGTCCCTGTGCGGCACCTGGAAGTTCCACCACGCCCGGAACGGCGGACTGGCCGTCCCGGGGTTCGAGGCCGTGGACTTCGACACCTCGGACTGGGACGACATCCGGGTGCCCGGCCACATCCAGCTGGCCGGCCACGACCGGCCCCAGTACGCCAACGTGCAGCACCCCTGGGACGGCTACGAGGACATCGCGCCCGGCGAGATCCCGCAGCACCACAACCCGGTCGGCAGCTACGTCACCCACTTCGAACTCGACCATCCCCTGGCCGACGGCGAGCGCCTCAGCGTCTCCTTCGAGGGCGCCGAGAGCAGCGTGGCGGTCTGGGTGAACGGACACTACGTCGGTTACGGGACCGACGCGTTCACGCCGTCGGAGTTCGACGTGACGGACCACCTGGTGGAGGGCCGCAACAAGCTCGCCGCCCAGGTGGTGAAGCACTCGGGCGCCGCCTGGATCGAGGACCAGGACTTCTACCGGTTCTCGGGCCTGTTCCGCGACGTGGTGCTCCGCCGCCGCCCCGCCGTCCACCTGCAGGACCTGCGCGTCACCACCGAGGTCCCGCAGGACCTGTCCACTGCCGTGGTGCGGGTGGAGACCACGCTCGAGGGTGCCGGCCGGGTCCGGGCCCGGCTCACGGACGTGGGTGAACTCACCGAAGCCGACGGTGCCCTGGCGGTCAACGTCGAGCGGCCGCGGCTGTGGAGCGCCGAGGACCCCCAGCTCTACGACCTCACCCTGGAGGTGCTCGACGAGTCGGGCCGGACCACGGAGGTGGTGCGGCAGCGGGTCGGGATCCGGCGCTTCGGCATCGAGGACGGCGTGCTGAGCATCAACGGGCAGCGGGTGGTGTTCAACGGCGTCAACCGGCACGAGTTCGGGCTGCAGGGACGCGTCATGAGCCGGGAGCAGACGGAGGCCGACATCCGGCTGATGAAGGCCGCCAACATCAACGCCGTGCGCACCAGCCACTACCCGAACAACACGTTCCTCTACGAACTGTGCGACACCTACGGCCTCTACGTCATCGACGAGATGAACCTGGAATCGCACGGCATGTGGGACTGGGTGACCCGCGGCCGCATCCCGCTCGAGGAGGCCGTGCCCGGGAACCTGCCCCAGTGGCGGGCCACCCTGTTCGACCGGGCCACCAGCATGCTGCAGCGGGACAAGAACCACCCCAGCATCGTGATGTGGTCCTGCGGCAACGAGTCCTTCGGCGGCACCAACCTGCGCGACGTCGCGGACCTGTTCCGATCCCTCGACGAGCGCCCCGTGCACTACGAGGGCGTCCACTGGGACCCCCGCCACCCGGAGACCACCGACGTCGTCAGCCAGATGTACACCAGCGCCGCCGACGTGGAGGAGTTCCTGCGCACCAACCGCGACAAGCCCTTCATCCTGTGCGAGTACGCCCACGCGATGGGCAACTCCTTCGGCGCGGTGGACAAGTATGTCGATCTCGCCCACCGGGAGCCGCTGTTCCAGGGCGGGTTCATCTGGGACTTCGCGGACCAGGCCATCGCCCTGACCGACCGCCACGGCCGGGAGTTCTTCGGCTACGGCGGGGACTGCGGCGAGTCACCCCACGACGGCGACTTCAGCGCCAACGGGATCCTGTTCGCCGACCACACCCCCAAGCCGCTGCTGGCGGAGGTGCGCAAGCTCTACCAGCCGCTGGCGATCGAGATCTCCACTGACGCCGTGCAGGTGACCAACCGGATGCTGTTCACCGACACCTCCGGATACGACTGCGTGGTCACGCTGCTGCGTGAAGGGCGGGAACAGGCCGGCCACACCCTGCAGGTCGACGTGGCGCCCGGCACCACCGGCACGTTCCCGCTCCCGCTGGACCTGCCCGACGTCGACGGCGAGTACACCTTCGACGTCAGCTTCCGCCTCGCGCGGCCGACGGCATGGGCGCCGGCCGGGCACGAGGTGGCCTGGGAACAGGCGGTGGTGACCGTCTCGGGCGTGCCGCGGCCGCGGCCCCAGCGCCCCGCCCCAGAGCTCGTCGACGGCGTGCACAACATCGGCGTGCGGGGCGAACACTTCACCGCGCTGTTCTCCAAGCTCTACGGCGGACTGGTGTCCTACCGCTACGGCATGACCAGCGACGGTGGCCGGGAGTTCCTGCAGGGCATCCCCAAGCCCAACTTCTGGCACGCTCCCACCTCCAACGAGCGCGGCTGGAACATGCCCTTCCGCGACGGCCAATGGCTGCTCGCCAGCCGCTACGCCGAGGCGAGCGAGGCGGGCCCCGCCGTGCAGGTCCACAACCACGCCGTCGAGGTGCGCTACACCTACGAACTGCCCAGCAACCCGGCGGGGGAGTGCGACGTGGCCTACCTGGTCCATGGCGACGGGCGAATCGAGGTCACCCTCACGGCCCGCCCCGGTGTGGGGCTGCCGGACATGCCGGAGTTCGGGATGCTGCTCACCACCGGCGCGGAACTGCGCAACCTGGCCTGGTACGGCGAGGGCCCCGACGAGTGCTACGTCGACCGCCGCGCCGGCGCCCGGCTCGGGGTCCACTCCGCGGACGTCACCGAGATGCTCACCGGCTACGTGCGTCCGCAGGAGTCCGGGAGCCGCACCGGGGTGCGCTGGGCGGAACTCACCGACGGCCAGGGTGCCGGGCTGCGGTTCGAGGCCTCCGACGAGATGGAGTTCTCCGCCCTGCCCTGGACGCCCTTCGAGATCGAGAACGCCCTCCACCCGGTGGACCTGCCGCCCATCCAGCGCACCGTGGTGCGCCCGGCACTGATGCGCAGGGGAGTGGGTGGCGACAACTCCTGGGGGGCCGAGACCCACCCCGAGTACCTGCTGCCACGCGACGAGGAACTGGTGTTCCGGTTCTCGTTCCGGGGGATCAGGTGACCGGGAACCCGTTCTCGGTCATGCCCCGGTAGCCGTCCAGGACCAGCTCGATGCGCCGCGCCGAGAGCTCCGTGACCCGCCCACGCAGCTCGGAGCGCGGCACCCAGTGCAGTTCCCGGATCTCGGCGTCCGAGGCCACCGCTGCGGCGGCGACGTCGTCGGGGAGGGTGCCGCCGTCGAAGATGTACTCGACGGCGTCGTCCCAGCCCAAGTACGGGGGCATCCAGTCCACCAGCGCCGGCTGGCCGAACCGGAACTCGAGCCCGATCTCCTCCAGCACCTCGCGCTGCGCACCCTGTCGCGGCGTCTCCCCGCGCTCCACCACGCCGCCTGGCAGTTCCCAGTCGTCCTTGTAGACGGTCTCGGTCAGGAGCACCTCGCCGGCGGTGTTGCGGAACACGGCGTGCCCGATCACCCGCTTGGTTGGCAGCACGGAGTTCATCACTCCCGAGAACCCCTCGGCGCCGTAGACCGGGTCCACGGCCAGCCGGGCGTAGACCAGGACGTCCACGAGCTCCCCGTCGGGCGTCTCCTGCGCGTTGCGGAGCCTGCCCTCGAGCCGGAAGCCGCACCGGTGGACCGCGATCCTGGCGGGGCGATCGGTGGCGAGCAGGTCCACCTGCAGCCGCCGTAGGTCGTGGGCGATGATGGCGTCGTCGGCGGCCAGGCTGACGGCGCGCTGCAGGGTCGCCGCGTCCACCACCTGCTGCTCCCAGCGGAGCCTGCCCACGCCGGCCGAGATGTCGACGTGGACCCGGAAGTCCGTCACCGCTGCGCGTTGCGCCGCAGCCACACCGACGCCAGCGGGGGCACGGTGACCCGGGCCTGGGCGCCGAAGTGTCCCCAGGGCTCGGCCGAGGCCTCGACGGCGCCGAGGTTGCCGTGCTGGCCGGAGCCGTCGTAGTGCAGCGAGTCGGTGTTCAGGATCTCCTCCCAGGTTCCCGCCTCCGGCAGGCCGATGGAGTAGTCCCGCAACGGGTCCGCGGAGAAGTTGGTGATGCAGGCCACGCGGTTGCCTGCCGAGTCGTTGCGCACCCAGCTCAGGGCGTTGTGGCCGGCGTCGTCGGCGTTGATCCATGTGAAGCCCTCGGGCTGGCTGTCCAGCTCGTACAGCGCGGGGTGGTCCCGGTAGAGGTGGTTGAGGTCCCGGAACAGGCGCTGCAGCCCGCCGTGCCCCCACAGGTCCGAGACCCACCACTCCAGGCTGGTGGACTCGTCGAACTCGGGGCGCTGCGCGAACTCAGAACCCATGAAAACCAGCTGCTTGCCGGGGAAGGACCACATGTAGGAGTAGAAGGCGCGCAGGGTGGCGAACTTGCGCCAGTCGTCCTGCGGGACCTTGTTGATCATGGAGCCCTTGCCGTGGACCACCTCGTCGTGGCTGATGGGCAGGATGAAGTTCTCCGAGTAGGCGTACACCATCGCGAACGTCAGCAGGTTGTGGTCGTACTGCCGGTAGACGGGATCCAGCTGCAGGTAGCGCAGCGAGTCGTTCATCCAGCCCATGTTCCACTTGAAGCCGAAGCCCAGCCCGCCCTCGTGCACCGGCTTGGTGACGCCGGGGAAGCTCGTTGACTCCTCGGCGATCATCAGCACGCCCGGCTCCCGCTCGTACAGGTGGCGGTTCACGTAGCGCAGGAAGTCGATGGCCTCCAGGTTCTCGCGGCCCCCGTACTGGTTGGGCACCCACTGGCCCTCCTCGCGGGAGTAGTCCAGATACAGCATGGAGGCGACGGCGTCCACGCGCAGCCCGTCGATGTGGAACTCCTGGATCCAGTACAGCGCGTTGGAGACCAGGAAGCTCTTCACCTCGTTGCGGCCGTAGTTGAAGATGTAGGTGCCCCAGTCCATGTGCTCGCCCTGCCGGGGGTCGGCGTGCTCGTAGAGGGCCGTGCCGTCGAAGCGACCCAGCGCCCACTCGTCCTTGGGGAAGTGGCCCGGCACCCAGTCCAGGATGACACCGACGCCCGCCTGGTGGAGCTTGTCGATGAGGTGGCGCAGGTCGTCCGGCTTGCCGAACCGCGAAGTCGGGGCGAAGTAGCCGGAGACCTGGTAGCCCCACGACGGCTCAAACGGGTGCTCTGCCACCGGCATCAGCTCCACGTGCGTGTAGCCCTGCCAGGTGACGTACTCCACCAGCTCGTCGGCCAGCTCCAGGTAGGACTTGCCCTTTCGCCAGCCGCCCAGGTGCACCTCGTAGACGCTCATCGGCTCGGCGTGGGCGCGGGACTCGCGGCGCCTGGCCATCCACTCGTCGTCGGACCACGCGTAGCGGGACTTGTACACGATGCTGGCGTTGGCGGGGGCCTGCTCGCTGAAGCTCGCGACCGGGTCCACCTTCTCGCGCCAGACGCCGTCGGGACCCTGGATCCGGTACTTGTAGAGGGTCTCCTCCTCGAGGCCCTCGATGAAGCGGCCCCAGACGCCGGAACCGGGGATCAGGCGCAGTTCGTCGCCGGTCCACCAGTTGAACGGCCCCACCACCTGAACGGCCTGCGCGTTGGGTGCCCAGACCGCGAACCGCACGCCGTCGACGGAGCCGCGCTCGTCGTCGGCGACGGTGACGTGGTGCGCGCCGAACTTCTTCCAGATCTCGGTGTCCCCACCGCTGTGGAACCCCTCGAAGTCCCAGCCGGTCAGGCCACCGAAGTAGTCGTGCGTCATGTCAGTTCTCCCTCGCGAGTGATTCAAGGAAATCTATCGGTACGTGACGCCACGCGGGCCGATTGCGTGACTCGTAGACCACCTCGTAGACGGCCTTGTCCACCTCGAGTGCCCGCAGCAGGCGCTGGTCGACGTCGCGGGCGCCGTAGCCGTCGAGGAACGCGAGCCGCACCTCGGGCAGCCAGGTGCCCGTGTCTGCATCGGTGCTGGCGGCCGCGTATTCGAAGGAGCGCAGCATGCCGGCGACGTCGCGCCAGGGGGTGTCCGGGCGGCGCCGCTCCTCGATGGTCTTGAGCGGTTCGCCCTCGAAGTCCACGTAGCGCCACTGGTCCTGCGTCAGCAGCACCTGCCCGAGGTGGCAGTCGCCGTGGATGCGCTGGGTGGGGAACTCGCCGTGCCCGACCACGGCCAGCGTCGACTCCACGAAGCCGCGGAGCCCGGCCAGCTCCGGCACCTCGCGGGCGGCGGCGTCGAACCGGACGCGGGCGGCGGTGGCGAAGTCGGTCCCCGACGCCGTGGCAGTCGGCAGCCGCTCGGCGAGGGCGTGGTGGATCCTCGCGAGGGCCGCGCCCAGTCGGCGTGCGTACTCGGTGAAGCTGTGGCCGGCCGCGGCGTACTGGCAGGCCAGCACGTAGCCGTCGACGGGGTTGGGCAGCGCCTCCAGGAAGATCGCGAGGTCCACCTCGCCGGAGCGCCAGGTGCCGTAGAGCCCTGCCACGGCCCCGGTGTCGGCCAGTGCCTCGTGCAGTTCGGCATCCGGGTTGCGGCCGGACTCGAGGCGCCGGAAGACCTTGCACAGCACCTCGCGCCCGAAGAACACGGTGGTGTTGGACTGCTCGCCGGAGTAGCGCCGTCCCGGCAGGCCAGTCGGGACCTCCTTGGCGGGCTCGAACCCGGGTGCGCCCTCGGCGAGCAGGCCCAGCAGCAGCGAGGTGGCCTCCGGGTCGTCCAGCAGTTCCCCGACGCAGTGGCGGACGCCGTCGAGCGTGGCCTCGGCCAGTGTCGGTGCCACCTCGGTCCCCAACGGCCGGTAGACCAGCGGGACCAGGTAGCGCTCCGGCGCCGCGTCCGGGTAGCCCACTTCCAGGAGCGCGGCGCGCACCCCGGGACCGGGGGCGGGTGGCGCGAGCCACTCACCCAGTTCCAACCCGACGGGCTCCCCACCGCGGGAGCGTCCCGAGAACCAGCGGGCGTCCGCGGCCAACTCCCAGACGGGAGCCAGCAGTTCCTCGGGCGCTGACACGTCGATCACGCGCCGGTGACGTGCAGGACGTGGGCGGGCTGGCCGGGCTGGAGCCGCACGAACGGGTCCCGGCCCCAGAAGTACTCCTCGCCGCTGAGTTCGTCGACCACCCGGACCTCCCCGGCCTCCCCGGCGCCCAGTGCCTCGAGGTCGAGGGACAGGACGGTCTCCACGGTGTTGTCGGGATCCAGGGAGACCACCATCAGCACGACGTCGTCGCCGTCGTGCTTGGAGTAGGCGATCACTTGTTCGTGGTTGGTCTCGTGGAAGTCCACGTCACGCAACTGCTGCAGTGCCGGGTGGTTCTCCCGGATGGCGTTGAGCCTGCCCATCAGGAGGTTCAGGTTCGGCTCGGCGTCGTAGTCGCGGGGCCGGTACTCGTACTTCTCGGAGTCCAGGTACTCCTCGCGGCCCCGGGCGAACGCCTCGTGCTCGAACAGCTCGAAGCCGGAGTAGACGCCCCAGGTGGGCGACATCGTCGCGGCCAGGATGGCGCGGATCGCGAAGATCGCCGGGTTGCCCGTCTGGAGGTGGAACGGGTTGATGTCCGGGGTGTTCACGAAGAAGTTGGGCCGGTAGTAGGGCGCCATGTCCGTGGACAGCTCGGTGAGGTACTCGGTGAGCTCGGCCTTGGTGACGCGCCACGTGAAGTAGGTGTAGGACTGCTGGAACCCCACCTTGCCGAGCGCTGCCATCATCTGCGGGCGGGTGAACGCCTCCGCCAGGAAGATCACCTCGGGGTTCGAGTGGTGGATCTTCTCGAGCAGCCAGTCCCAGAACTCGACGGGCTTGGTGTGGGGGTTGTCGACGCGGAAGATGGTGACGCCGCGCTCGATCCAGAACTTCACGATCCGCAGCACCTCGTGGTAGATGCCGTGCGGGTCGTTGTCGAAGTTGATGGGGTAGATGTCCTGGTACTTCTTCGGCGGGTTCTCCGCGTAGGCGATCGAGCCGTCGAGCCGGGTGGTGAACCACTCGGGGTGCTCCTTGACCCACGGGTGGTCCGGGGAGGCCTGCAGCGCCAGGTCCAGGGCCACCTCGAGCCCCACGGAGTTGGCCTTGGCGACGAACCGGTCGAAGGCCTCGAAGTCACCCAGTTCGGGGTGGATGGCGTCATGGCCGCCGTCGGGGGAACCGATCGCCCACGGCGAGCCCGGATCGTGCTCTCCCGGGGTGAGGGTGTTGTTCCTGCCCTTGCGGAAGGCAGTGCCGATGGGGTGGATGGGTGGCATGTACACGACGTGGAACCCCATCGCCGCTGCCGCGTCCAGGCGGGCGTGGGACGAGTCGAACGTGCCGGAGGTCCAGGACCCGTCCTCGTGCTGCTGAGCGAACTGCGAGCGGGGGAAGAACTCGTACCAGGACGAGTACAGGGCGCGCTTGCGTTCCACCCTGATGGGGTACTCCTTGGTCGCGCTGACCAGGTCCCGGGGCCCGAAGCGAGCCATGGCCCGGGCAATCGGGCGGGACTCGATCAGTTCCACCAGTTCCTCGGCCGGGGTCTCGGGGCGGAGCACCTCCACGAGCGCCTCGAGGATGGTGGCTGCGCTGTGGACGCCGAGCTTGTGGGCGTTGTCGATGGCGCGGCCCACCACCTCGCGGCCCTCCATGCAGACCAGTTCGAGGTCCATCCCGAGCGGCAGCTTGGCCTCCGCGTTGTGCAGCCAGGTGCCCCACGGGTCAGACCAGCCCTCCACTCGGAAGGTCCAGTCGCCCTCCGAGGCCATCCGGACGTGGGCCTGCCAGATGTCCAGCCCCATGGGCTCCACCTGCTTGAGGTCGACGCGGCGCTGCGAGCCGTGCGGAGCGGTCAGGATCACCGACGCGTTGACGGCGTCGTGACCCTCGCGGAACACGTTGGCACGGATCAGGATGCGTTCGTGCACCACCGCCTTGACGGGGTAGGCGCCGTCGGCGATCACCGGCTGCACCCCGGTCACGGGGATGCGGCCGAAACCGCCCTCGGTGCGGGTCAGGTGGGCACGTGCTGGGGCTGTCTCGCTCACGGTGCCAGCCTAGCGGCGACGCCCGGCCGCCGGGCTCACTCGAAGATCTGGGCGGTGTCCTCGGAGTCGAGCGGTTCCAGTTCGCGCAGTTCCAGCAGGTCGGCCGTGGTGGTGGGAACATCGGCCCGCATCACCACCACGCTGCGCCCCGGCAGCTTGAACGCGCTGCCCGCCACCAGCGGCTCGGCGGGGAGTTCCCCGTCGAGCACCGAGTGCCAGGCGATGGAGTAGCCGCTGGCCCAGGGCAGGCCGGGCAGCGTGACCTCGATGGGGTCGGGGCCGGAGTGGAACCAGGTGAGGAAGGCCTCCGTGGAGTTCGACGCGTACATCCCCAGCAGCCGGCGGCCGCCGTCGTGCCAGTCGTCCTCGCCCATCTGGCCGTGCTCGCCGTCCATCCAGGTGAGGTCGACGCGCTGCAGGTTCTCGCCGTGGGGGTTGACGATCTCCTGGTGGTAGAGGTACTCGTCGCTGCGCAGCAATCGGTGGTCGGCGCGCAACTTGAGCAGCGCGGCCGTGCGTTCCCGCACCTGCTCCCACTCGTCGTCGACGTTCCAGTTCACCCAGGTGAGCGGGTTGTCGTGGCAGTAGGCGTTGTTGTTGCCGCGCTGGGTGCGGCCGAACTCGTCGCCCGCCAGTAGCATGGGGGTGCCGACGGCGAGGATCTGGGTGGCGAGCAGGTTCAGCACCTGCCGGCGTCGCAGCGCGTTGATGGCAGGGTCGTCGGTCTCGCCCTCCCAGCCGTGGTTCCAGGAGCGGTTGTTGTCCGTGCCGTCGCGGTTGGCCTCACCGTTGTAGAGGTTGTGCTTCACGTCGTAGCTGACCAGGTCACGCATCGTGAAGCCGTCGTGGGCGGTGATGAAGTTGATGCTGGACTGCGGGCGCTGACCGGGGCGGTCGTAGAGGTCCGGGGAGCCGGACAGGCGCGTGGCGAGTTCCTGCACCCCTGGCACGGCGCCGCGCCAGAAGTCACGGGAGTGGTCTCGGAACCGGTCGTTCCACTCGGACCAGCCCGGCCCGAACTTGCCCACCTGGTAGCCGTAGGGCCCCACGTCCCACGGCTCAGCGATCATCTTGATGCCCTCGAACGCAGGGTCGGAGTTGATGGCGCGCTTGAGCGGGTGGTTCTGGTCCACGTGGTGGTTGCCGTCGCGGAACAAGGTGGTCGCGAGGTCGAAGCGGAACCCGTCCACCCCCATCTCCTGCACCCAGTACCTCAGCGAGTCGAGGACGAGCCGGGCCACCATCGGGTTGGAGGTGTTGACCGAGTTGCCGCACCCGGTGACGTCGTAGTCGTCGCGGCGGTCATTGGTGAGGCGGTAGTACTGGTGGTGGTCGATGCCGCGCATGGACACCGTCGGACCCTCGTGGCCGCCCTCGGCGGTGTGGTTGTAGACCACGTCCAGGTAGACCTCGATGTCGGCCTCGTGCAGGGCGCTGACCATGGCCTTGAACTCGTGCACCTGCTGCCCGGTGGTGCCGAGCGTCGCGTAGAACGCGTGCGGCGCGAAGAACCCCAGCGTGTTGTAGCCCCAGTAGTTGCGCATGCCGCGCTGGGCCACGAAAGGCTCGGAGACGAAGTGGTGGACGGGCAGCAACTGCACCGCCGTGACACCGAGGTCCTTCAGGTACGAGATCACGCTGGGGTAGGCGAGGCCGGCGTAGTTGCCGCGCAGGTGCTCCGGCACCGCCGGGTGGGTCTTGGTGAAGCCCCGCAGGTGCATCTCGTAGATGACCGACTCGGCCAGGCTGCGGCGCTCCCGCAGCGGCGTCGGGGCCGGGGTGTCCGCCACCACCACTGACAGCGGGACCGAGCCGAACGAGTCAGTCGGGTCCATCTCGAAGTGGTCGCCGGGGACGTGGTCGTGGATGGGGCCGGAGTAGTCGATGCCGCCGGTGATGGCCCTGGCGTAGGGGTCCACGAGGAGGCGGGCGGGGTTGAAGCGGCTGCCTGCTCCCGGGTCCCAGGGACCGTGGACGCGGTATCCGTACAACTGCTGGTCACCGACGCCGGGCGCGAACACCTCCCAGATGCCGCCCTCGCCGAGCGCCATGTAGAGGTTCGACTGCTGCGAGAGTGCGTCCACCAGGACCAGTTCGACGCGTTCGGCGCGTGGCGCCCACAGTCCGAAACGCACGCCGTCGCTCGTCACGCGCGCACCGAGCCGGCTCGTGTCCGTAAGCCCATCAGTCATGAAGCAGAAAGTCCCTGGTCGTCCATCGAGAATGGCCCACGTGTGGTTATGAGCCGCTCCATTGTACGGATATTCACAGTGGTGTCCCGGACCGCCCCGCCGCACGCGCTAGGTTTGCCGCGTGAGCGCCGCCAACTCCTACTTCGACCACGCCGCCACGTCACCGATGCGGCAGGTGGCCATCGACGCCCTGAACCGCCACCTCTCACTGGTGGGAAACCCCTCGGCGCTGCACGTGGCCGGCCAGCGCGCCCGCCGCGCCCTCGAGGAGGCCCGCGAGCAACTGGCCGCCGCGCTCGGTGCGCACCCCACCGAGGTGGTCTTCACCTCGGGCGGCTCGGAGGCGGACAGCATCGCCGTCGTCGGTGGCATGCGGGCCCGCGAGGGCGAGGGACGCACCCGCTGCCTGGTCTCGGCCATCGAGCACCCGGCCGTCCTCGGCATGACTGAGCGCGGTGCGCAGACGCTGCCCGTCACCCCGGACGGCATCCTCGACGTGGACCGGGCGGTCGCGGCCGTCGACGGTGACGTCGGCGTGGTGTCCGTGATGGCGGTCAACAACGAGACGGGCATCATCCAGCCCCTGGAGCCGGTGCGTCGGGCGGCCCGTGCCGTCGGGGCGTGGTTCCACACCGACGCCGTGCAGGCGCTCGGGCACGTGCCGCTCGGGTTCCGCGACGGCGGGTTCGACCTGATGTCGGTCTCCGCCCACAAGGTGGGGGGACCCGTCGGCATCGGCGCGCTCGCCGTGCGGCGCTCCCTCAAGCCCGGCGCCATCGGGCTGGGCGGCGGTCAGGAACGCGAGATCCGCTCCGGCACGGGGACCGTTGCCCTGGCCGCCTCCTTCGCGGCCGCGGCCGAGCAGGCCGTGGCCGAACTGGAGACCGAGTCGGTCCGGCTGCGTGGGCTGCAGCAGCAGGTCGTGGACCTCGTCACCGGTTGCGGGGGAGTGGTCAACACCACCCGCGCCGAGCACGCCCCCCACGTCGTGAACGTCACCTTCCCCGGCCTGCGCGCCGACGACCTGCTGTTCCTGCTGGACCAGCGCGGCATCTACGCCTCCGTCGGCTCCGCCTGCCGCGCAGGGGTCCACCAGCCCAGCGAGGTGCTGCTCGCGATGGGCCGCAGCTCCGACGACGCCGCCGCCACCGTGCGCTTCTCCCTGGGACACAGCAGCACCGAGCAGGATGTCGTGAAACTGGCTGAGGTGCTCCCCGGGTCCGTCGACCGCGCCAGGGGAGCTCTGCAACACAGTGGCGGCTGAGTTTCTGCAAACGCGTTGCAAATTGCGGAAATGATTGCGAACGGATCCTCCAGTCCCTAGCGTGTGGAGCAGTCGATCCCGGCCAAGGTGTCGGAGCAGTCGACGGCACACCGTTCATGTCTGCGAAGGAGCACACAATGATCCCCGTACGCACCCATGACCGCCCCGGGGGCCGGTCCAGACGAAAGGTCTCGTGGGCGATGCTCACGATCGGACTGACCCTGGTGGCGCTGATCGCGTCCCTGACTCCTGCCCAGAAGGCAGCCGCGGAGGCACCCGGTCCGAAAGACACCATCGCGGTCATGTTCTCCTGGACATGGAAGGCGATCGCCGAGGAGTGCACGAGCACCCTGGGCCCGGCGGGCTATGGGTACGTCCAGACCTCGCCACCGCAGGAGCACGTGCTCGGGGGTGAGTGGTGGACCTACTACCAGCCCGTCAGCTACGAGCTGGAATCCCGCCTCGGGACCGAGGCGGAGTTCAAGCAGATGATCGACACGTGCAACGAGGCCGGCGTGGGCGTGATCGTCGATGCGGTCATCAACCACATGAGCGGCCAGTCGGCGGGTGGCACGGGATGGGCCGGCACCGAGTTCGGCCACTACGACTATCCGGGCCTGTACAGCGACGCCGACTTCCACTCGTGTCGGCGCGACATCGCCAACTACCAGGACCGCTGGGAGGTGCAGAACTGCAACCTCGTCAACCTGTCGGACCTCGACACGGGCTCGCCCTACGTCCAGCAGACCATCGCCGACTACCTGAACCGCCTCGTGGACCTGGGTGCTGCCGGGTTCCGAATCGATGCTGTCAAGCACATCTCGGCTGCCGACATGGATGGCATCTTGTCGAAGGTGAACAACCGCGACCAGCTCTACATCGTGCAGGAGGTGATCCGCGCCAACGAGCCGATCCAGCCCGAGGAGTACCTGGGCATGGGAGACATCCATGAGTTCGCCTACGCCCGCAAACTCAAGGAGGCCTTCGGCAACGGCACCATCAACTGGCTGACCACCGGCGCAGGCATCGGTGAGACCTGGGAGGGCTTCCTCGACCACTCCGACGCGGGTGTGTTCGTCGACAACCATGACACCGAGCGCAACGGCGAGACGCTCACCTACAAGGACGGAGCGGCCTACGACCTGGCGCAGATCTTCACACTGGCCTGGAACTACGGTTCGCCATCGGTGCACTCCGGGTACGAGTTCACCGACTACGACGCAGGGCCTCCCCAGACGGCATCGGGAGAAGTCATCGACCCCACCTGCACGGCCGGCTCGGTGTGGACCTGCAAACACGCGCAGAACAACATCAAGAACATGGTTGGATTCCGCGTTGCCACCCATGGCACCGCAGTCACGGACAAGTGGACCAACGGCAGCGACGCCATCGCGTTCAGCCGCGGTGAGAAGGGCACTGTCGTGATCAACCGCGGCGGACAGTTCACGCGGACGTTCACCACGAGCCTGCCCGACGGTGAGTACTACAACGTCATTTCGGCGACGAGGACCGGGAGCACCTGGTCGGGTGAGACCATCACGGTCTCCGGGGGGCAGTTCGAAGCGACGGTTCCGGGCAATGGCGCGGTCGCCCTCCACGTGGGCGCCCGCTCCGATGGCGACCCGCCGGGGGAGTGCGTGGACGAGCAGGCGCCGACGACCCCGACGAACGTGGCTGCCACCGCGAACGGCACCACCATCACGGTCAGCTGGTCCGCCTCAACGGATGACTGCGCGGTCACCGGCTACGAGATCACTCGTACCGGTGGCGGGGCCAGCGAAACCTTCTCGTCCCCGGGAACCGGGACGTCGTACTCCGACTCCGGGCTGGATCCGGCGACGGAGTACACCTACACCGTGCGAGCCACGGACGGTGTCAACCGCTCCGGGGCGAGTGCCCCCGTCTCCGCAACCACCGCAGACACCCCGTCGACCGGTGACCTGACCGCCTTCTACAGGAAGGACAGGGGCTGGGAGAACTACTACGTCCACTACCGCGTCGGCACGGGCGCGTGGACGACGGCACCGGGAGTGAAGATGGCCGATGTCTGTGAGGGATGGGTGTCGGCCACCGTGCCGCAGGGCGCTGAGGGGGCCACCCTTGCGTTCAACAACGGCAGCGGGGAGTGGGACAACAACGGCTCCCGGGACTATGAGGTCAGTGGATCGAATGTCGCCATCTCCGGCGGGGTTGTCACGAGCATGGCACCGTGCAGTGAGCCGACCGGCGAGGACATGACGGTGTTCTACAAGATGGACAAGGGCTGGTCGGCCTACCACGCACACTTCCGCGTCGGCACGGGTGCGTGGACGACGGCACCGGGTCCCAGGATGGCGGAGGCCTGTGAGGGTTGGGCCTCGCTGACTGTACCCGCTGGCGCCGACGGTGCCACCCTCGCGTTCAACAACGGCAGCGGGGAATGGGACAACAACGCTTCCAAGGACTACGTGGTCAGTGGGGCGACGGTCAGGATCGCCGACGGCGTCGTGTCCGGCATCAGCCCTTGCGCCGATCCGGAGCCTGTGGAGGACACGGAGGCACCGTCGACCCCAGCAGGGCTGCAAGGCGTCGCCGTGCAGGACGAGATCACCCTGACTTGGTCCGCCTCGACCGACAACGTCGCAGTGGCCCAATACCGGGTGCTCAAGTCCGGGGGCGGAGAGGGCACCGTCGGTGTGCACGTCACCGGCACCAGTGTCGGGTTCTTCCAGTTGACGCCAGAATCGACCTTCGAGTTCAAGGTCCAGGCGGTCGACACCTCCGGAAACGCCTCGGCATGGAGCGACACCATCACCGTCTCGACGGCCGGCGAGGCCGATGAAACGGCACCTTCGGTACCCGGTGGTGTCAGTGCCGAGGTGGATGGCACGACGGTGAGGCTGTCATGGGATGCGGCCACCGACGACGTAGCAGTGGCCTCCTACCAGGTCCGCAAGGTCGTTGTTGGCGCCGAGCCCAGCATCACGTCCACGGCAAAGGTCACGCACGTGTTTGCGGACCTTGAGGAGGCAACGGACTACGAGTTCGATGTTCGCGCAGTGGACACCTCCGGGAATCTCTCGGGGTGGAGTGAGGCCGTCCGGGTCACGACCGGCTCGGGGGAGGATCCCGATGAGCCGGGCGACCCGGGCAACCCGGGTACGCCGGTGGGTACCGACTACTCGGACGGGTACTACCAGCAGAACCCGAACGGCCAGGTTGGGGCGAGTGCGACCATCACAGTGGACGGGGATGCCTCCGAGTGGAGCGAGGACATGATCATCGCCCAGGGCGTCGCCAACGACGACCCGCGCATCTTCCGCGGCAGCCACGAGGGGCCCGTCTATGACCCGTACGCACTCTACGGCGCGTGGGACGATGACAACGTGTACCTCATGTGGCAGTTCACCAACGTGACCGACGTGGTGGACCCGGGCCAGGGCTACCCCATCAGCGACAACGGGAAGCCCTACAACGGAGACATCCCGCAGGGCATTGCCTTCGACGTCAACGATCGGGGTGGCAATGGCCTGATCGATGGCACGGAAGAAGGGGTCTGGGGTCTGCGAACGACCTTCGAGAACGAAGAGGTGGACCACCTCGCCCTGTTCTCGAGCAAGCCCGGTGTGGGCCAGCCCTCGATGTTCTCGCTCAATGCCTCGGACTCGTTCGACTACGAACCCGAGAACGTGACTGGTTTCACCGCCGGTGGCATCGAGTACGCCCATGGTGACGGGTTCGTCGGGTCCTCGCTGATGGGAATCAAGGCCAACGGGTACGAGGGGTACACCCCGGCCGATGTGGCAGACGTGACCAGGTTCACCGATCTGCTGGGCAGCGGCCACGACACCAGCCAGGACACGATCTATGAGATGAAGATCCCGTTCGCGACACTCGGTACGACCCGTGAGTCCCTCGAGGCCAACGGGATTGGTGTGATGCTGATCTCCACGTTCGGCCAGTCGGCGATCGGGTCCCTTCCCCACGACCCTGCGACGCTCGACGCTGCCACCGATCCCTACAGCGCGGATGACTCGACATCGGCGGAGAAGGAGGATTGGGACGGTTTCACCGCGCAGTTTGCGCGACTGGGCAAGTAGCCCTCGGTTGCCCGCGAGCCGGGGATCGTGCAGCGCACGGTCTCCGGCTCGTCCGCGTGGCGGATGGGGCGTCCCGCAACCGGTGGGCCGTGCCGCCCCCGGCGTAGACTGGAGCCCATGCGTGTTCTTGCTGCAATGTCCGGTGGGGTCGACTCCGCCGTCGCCGCTGCCCGGATGGTGGCCGCCGGCCACGAGGTGACAGGTGTCCACCTCGCACTGTCGAAGAACCCGCAGAGCTACCGTACGGGCGCGCGGGGATGCTGCTCCATCGAGGACTCCCACGACGCCCGACGGGCCGCCGACGTGCTGGACATCCCCTTCTACGTGTGGGACTTCGCCGAGGAATTCCAGGAGCAGGTGGTGGATGACTTCGTCGCCGAGTACCAGGCCGGCCGCACCCCCAACCCCTGCCTGCGCTGCAACGAGAAGATCAAGTTCGCCGCCGTCCTGGACCGCGGCATCGCGCTCGGCTTCGACGCCGTCGCAACCGGCCACTACGCCCGCGTCGTAGACAACGGCTCCGAGGTGGAGCTCCACCGCGCGGTGGACCCGGACAAGGACCAGTCCTACGTACTGGGCGTGCTGAACCAGACCCAGCTGCGCCACTCCCTGTTCCCCCTCGCCGACACCCCCAAGACCGAGGTCCGTGAGGAGGCGGCGCGGCTCGGGCTGTCAGTGGCGAAGAAGCCGGACTCGCATGACATCTGCTTCATCCCCGACGGCGACACGCAGGGCTTCCTGTCCCGTTACCTCGGCACCGACGAGGGTGACATCGTCGACGCCGACGGCGTGAAGCTCGGCATCCACCACGGCAGCCACAACTTCACCGTCGGCCAACGCAAGGGGCTGGACCTGAAGATCCCCGCCCCCGACGGCAGCCCCCGCTACGTGCTCAAGATCGAACCGGTGAACAACACCGTCGTCGTCGGCTCCCGCGAACAGCTGGCCGTGTCCACCCTGCGGGGCATCCGCCCCACCTGGACCCAGCACCCCGTCGAGGGGCCCTGGCGGGGCCAGGCGCAGTACCGCGCGCACGGCACCCCCGTGGACGCCACCATCTCCCTGCGCTCGGGTGACCTCGTCGTCGAGCTCGACCAGCCGGCGACGGGCATCGCGCCCGGGCAGAGCGTCGTGGTCTTCGACGGTGACCGCGTCGTCGGCTCGGCGACCCTGGCGGAATCGCACTGATGCGGGTTACCGCGGCCGGCTCGCTGCCGGGTGGCGACTTCCGTGGCGCCCTGTCCGCCATGGCCGAGGTGCTCCCCGAGGTCCTGCCCCTGCCCGAACTGCCCGCACGCGGGGCCGCCTCCGGCATGGTGGGCCGCGCCCTGGGACTGGTGGACGGACTCGGCTTCGACCTCCAGCCCGCCGGCTGGCGCCTCGTCCCCGGCTCCAGCCCCGAACACCGTCGAGTCACCGCGCAGTGGCGCACCGACCTGGACGACACCGAGGAACTCCTCCAGGGCTTCGACGGCGTCCTCAAGGTGGGAGTGGCCGGTCCCTGGACGCTCGCGGGCAGCGTCGAACGGACCCGTGGCGACCGGTTGCTGGCGGACCACGGTGCCCGGCGGGAACTCTCCGAGGCCCTCGCCGAGGGGGTCCGCAACCTCTTGGCGGACCTGCGCCGCCGCCTGCCCGCCGCCACCATCCTGCTGCAGGTGGACGAGCCGCTGCTCATCGCCGTGGCCGACGGCTCCCTGCCCACGGCCAGCGGCTTCTCCCGCCACCGCGCGGTCGACGGTCCCGAGCTCGCCACCGCCCTCAAGCCCATCTCCGACGGCGCCCTCCTGCACTGCTGCGCCCCCGGCGACTGGCTGCCCACGGCCGCGGCGGCCGGCTTCACCGGGGCCGCGATCGACACCCGGCTGTTCACCTCCACCGCCGCCCTCGACAGGCTGGGCGATTGGCTCGAGGGCGGGCACCGACTGGTGGCCGGTGTGGTGGACGCCTCCCGCCCGGAGCGCCGCGGCGCCGATGCCCTGGTGACGGAGGCGCTGCGTGTCCTGCGACCCCTCGAACTGGACCCGGCATCGCTCACCGACCGCCTGGTCCTCGGCACCGGGTGCGGCCTCGCGGGCTGGCAGCTGCGGGACGTGGTGCCCCAACTGGAGGCGCTGCGCACCGCAGCACCGCTGCTCGAGGAGCAACTGGCCCGATAAGCGGGGGGTGCCTGCAGGTGGCCGGAGGGCGGGTGCGATGCTGGAAGCACCGAGACCACGGAGGGATGAAATGCTCAACGACACCACCCGCACCCGCACCAGGGTCCGCCCCGCCACCTTCGCCATCACGACGCTCGACGACGTGGACGCCGCCCGCGCTGCGATCCTCGCGGAACTGGGAACCACCGAGGCGGACCTGCGCCGGGCCGACGGCGTGCGCACCGCCCCCGAACTGAGCGCGCTGCGCCGCCTCGACGAGCTGGTCTGGGCCGAGCGGGGCATCTGAGCCCGAGCCCGCGGCCCCGGGCTCGCTACGATGGAGGCGTGCGCGTCTTCTCCGACCTGAACCTCAACGGCCCCAGCCCCATGCGGGCCCAGCCGAAGGTGGGCGAGTGGGGCCCCGAACAGGTGCCCGGCACCCGCTGGAAGAAGTGGCAGCGCGTGCTGGTTCCCGTGATCGCCGTCGCCCTCGCCGTCGGTGTGTTCTTCCTGGGCCGCATGTTCTACCTGATGCTCACCGAGCCGCAGGCGATGGCGGCCGTGCTGGGGTGAGGAACACGCCAGCCACCCGCCGGTTTGCGTCCGGGCACCACATTGGAAGAATGGGCGCATGACCCAGCCCGTCGTGCGTGACTCGAGGCGCGAGAACCTCAGCCTCCTGCTGGGCGGCATCGGCTTGGTCATCGGGGGCCTCGTCGGACTCATCGTCCTGGGGCCGGAGTCCCGACTGTTCGGCCGAGGTTCCGTGGGCGAGGTGGCCGCCGCGACGGCGCTGCCCGTCTCCGCGCTCGCCTTCGGCTTCGCCATGAACTTCGTCATGGCACGGGTGCGGCCCTGGCTGCGGCAACTGCCGAAGTTCCGGCAGGTGTTCAGCATCCTGGGCCTCGCGCTGGTGCACGGCGCGCTCGCGACGCTGGTCACCGTCGGGTTGTTCTCCGTGTTCAACGACGCCTTCCGCGGCGTCCTGCTGGACAACTGGGTGGGCGCATTCATGGTGGCGGTGGTCTGCGGGGTCTCCGCCTACGCCACGGCGGCAAGCGCCACGGCACTGACCACGGAGTCGCTGTCCCTGCTGGTGGCGATCTTCCTGGTGGTGGGTGCGCTGGCCAGCGCCCTGAACGCCTCCAACGAGCTGTGGTGGCAGGTGCACTTCTCGGCACTGGGCGCCACGCTCGACGCGTCCGGGATCGTGTTCAACTTCACCCTCATCCTCACCGGCGTGGTCCTGATCACGCTGGCCGACTTCCTCACCAACGACCTGCGGATCTGGGCCTCACGGGTGGGGGAGCGGCGCTGGAAGGTCACCGCCATCCGGCTCTCGCTGTTCGCGATGGGGGTGTGCCTGGCCGGCATCGGGAGTTTCCCGGTGAGCTTCTCCCGCTTCGGGCACAACTTCTTCACCTACACGCTGATGTACATCTTCGCCGTGACGCTGGTGGCGGTCCCCATCCTGTTCCGCAAGCTCCCGGGCGGGTTCATCGGTGTCACCGCGGTCACCATCGTGCTGACCGTGGCGTTCGTGTACCTGCGCAACGGCATCGACTACCTCAACGTCACGGCATTCGAGATCGTGGCCGTGGGGCTGGTGTTCGTGTGGCTGCTGCTGTTCGTGCGGACCGTCTCCGCCGCCCTGGTGGACCAACCGCGGCTGCGGAAGGCCCCCAGGGCGTCGGTGGTCTCAGCGGAGCGCGCTGCCCTCGACCGCAGCGGCGAACCAGCCCGTGATGGTTGACGGGTGGGTGATGGCGGTTCCCACGCACACGGAGTGCGCACCCAGCGCCATCACTGCGGCCGCCTGCTCGACGGTGTGGACGCGGCCCTCGATGACGACCGGTCGGCTGCAGGCGGCGATCACCTCGCGGGCCAGTTCCAGGTCAGGGCCCTCGGTCTTCTCGCGGTCGCCCGAGTAGCCGGCCAAGGTGGTGCCGATGATGTCAGCGCCCTCGGCCTCGGCCCGCACGCAGTCCTCCAGCGAGCCGCAGTCGGCCATCACCAGGACTTCGCGGTACTCGGCCTTCAGCCCCGCGACGATGTCTGCGAACGTGGAGCCGTCGGGACGGGGACGGCTGGTGGCGTCGATGGCCACGACGTCGGCCCCCGCCTCCGCGCAGGCCAGGGCGTGTCGCAGCGTGGGGGTGATGAAGACCCCCTCCTTGCCCTCCTTCCACAGCCCGATGAGCGGCACGTCGACCACCTTCGCGGTCTCGCGGATGTCCTCGATGCCCTGCACCCGGATGGCCGCGGCCCCGCCCACGACGGCGGCCTGCGCCACCTGGGACATTGTGCGTGGGTCGCGCATCGCCTCGCCGGGGTAGGCCTGGCAGGAGACCACCAGGCGCCCCTTGAAGGAGTCGACGTCGATGCTCACTTCAACAGCCCGGTCTCGACGAGCACCTCGCGCACGGCCGCGACGTCGCCCTCGGTCATGGCCGGGATGGGCAGCGGCTGGCGCGGGGTGGCGATGAGCCCGAGCAGGTGCATGGCGGTCTTGAACGCGCCGAGGCCGGTGGCGTCGCCGCCGCGGCCCTGGGGCTTGAACACGATCTCGAACTCGGCGTTGATCTGCTCCTGCACGGCGACGGCCGTGGCCCAGTCACCGCTGGTGGCGGCGTCCCAGAGGCGGCGGTATGAGACGGGGTCCACGTTGGCGAACCCGGGCACCATGCCGTCGCAGCCGATCAGCACCACGGCGTCGTTGACCATCTCGTGGCCGGTGAACACCTGCAGCGGCGAGCCGGCCGCCTTGTTCTGCGAGATCAGGCGGCGGTAGCTCACGTCGTCGCCGGAGGAGTCCTTGACTCCCGCCAGGACGCCCTCGGTGCCGAGTTGCACCAGCGTCTCCGGGGCGAGCTTGACCCCGCCGAGGCGGACGGGGACGTCGTAGGCGAACACGGGCGCGTCGACGCCGGCGGCCACCAGGCGGAAGTGGTCCGCGATCTCCGACTGGTTGCTGAGCGCGTAGAACGGGGCGGTCACGACGATGCCGTCGGCGCCGGCCTCGACCGCGCGGCGACCCTGCTCAATCACGCGGGTGGCGGTCATGTCCATGCAACCTACCAGCAGGGGGACCCGGCCCGCGGCGCGCTGCGCGATGGCGGAGATGACCTGGACGCGCTGCTCGTCGGTGAGGTAGGCCACCTCACCGGTGGAGCCGAGCACGAACAGGCCGTGCATGCCGCCGTCGATGAGGTGGTCCACCACCTTGTCCAGCGAGGCGAAGTCGATGCTCCCGTCCTCGTGGAGGGGGGTCACGACGGGCGGGTAGATGCCCTGGAAGGCGGGGGCGTTCATGCGTTCTGCTCCTGGAGTAGCGACGGGACTGCGGACAGCAGCTTCTTTGTGTAGGGGTCTTGCGGGGAGTCGAAGATCTCGTTGGTCGGGGCGAGCTCGACCACCTTGCCGAAGTACATGACGGCGATCCGGTCCGAGATGAAGCGGACCGTGTTGATGTCGTGGGAGATGAACACCAGGCCGAGGCCCAGGCTCTCCTTCAGGTCCATCAGCAGGTTGAGCACCTGCGCACGCACCGACACGTCCAGGGCGGAAGTGGGCTCGTCGGCGATGATCACGTCGGGCTCGAGGGTCAGCGCGCGGGCGATGGCCACGCGCTGGCGCTGGCCGCCGGAGATCTGGCGGGGGAGCACGTCCAGCGCGGACTGCGGCAGGCCGACGAGACCGAGGAGTTCCTTGACCTTGGCCAGCCGACTGGCGGCGGTGCCGATGCCGTGCACCCGGAAGGGGTCAAGCAGGGTCTCACGGACGGTCATGCGCGGGTTGAGCGCGGTGGCCGGGTCCTGGAAGATCACCGAGACGGCCCGTCCCAGTTCCTTGCGGCCCCGGGATCCCTTGGCGAGGGGCTTGCCGCGGAACAGCACCTCGCCGTCGGTGACGGGCTGCAGGCCCACCATGACGCGGGCGGTGGTGGACTTGCCGCAGCCGGACTCGCCGACGATGCCGAGGGTCTCGCCGCGGGAGACGGTCAGTGACACGTCGTTGACGGCATGCACCTTGTCCGGGCGGAACAGCTTGCCGGTGCGGGCCTTGTGGACGACGTGCACGCCCCTGAGCTCGACCGTGGGGGTGTCCTCAGACATCTCGTGCCTCCTTCGCAAGGACCTCGCGCAGCTCCGGGGTGCTGGCGTAGTAGTGGTTGGAATCGCCCACCCGGACGAGCTCCGGCCTGGTCTCCAGGCCGACGGTGGGGTGCGACGAGCGCGGCGCGAACCGGTCCCCAGGGACGAACTCGTGCGGGCTCGGGACGGTGCCGGGCACCTGGTGGAGCCTGCCGACGCCCTCCTCGATGGAGAGCACGGCGCCGAGCAGGCCCTGGGTGTACTCGTGGCGGGGGTCGGTCAGCAGGTCGGGCGTCTCGGCCTCCTCGGCCACCTGGCCCGCGTACATCACGGTGATCCGGTGGGCCACCTGGGCCACGAGGGCGAGGTCGTGGGAGACGAACACCATCGCGAATCCGAGCTTGGTGCGCAGCTCGTTGAGCAGGTCCACCACCTGCGCCTGCACGGTGACGTCGAGGGCCGTGGTGGGCTCGTCGGCGATCACGAGGCGCGGGTTGCGGGTGAGGGCCATGGCGATCAGCACGCGCTGGCGCTGGCCGCCCGAGAGTTCGTGCGGGTAGGACTTGAGCGTGCGCTCCGGGTCCAGCCCCACGAGTTCCATGAGTTCCTCGGGGGTGCGCTGCCCGCCCCGCTTGATGAGCTGCTGCAGCTGCGTGCGCACCAGCATGGACGGGTTGAGCGAGCTCAGGGCGTCCTGGTAGATCATCGCCATCTCGTGGCCGCGCAGGGCGTTGCGCTTCTTGGGGCCGAGCTCCAGGAGGTTCTTGCCGTCGAAGAGGATCTCCCCGGTGATCTTCGCGGTCTCCGGCAGCAGGCCCATGATGGCCATGGAGGTGATGGACTTGCCGCAGCCGGACTCGCCGACGAGGCCCATGGTCTCCGAGGGCCGCACGTCGAAGGAGACGCCGTCGACGATGCGGACGTCGCCGTGGGCGGCCGGGAACGAGATGGACAGGTTCCTGACCTGCAGCAGCGGCTCCGTCTCCGGGTCCGCGAGCACGAGCCGGTCCCCGCGGGCCAGTTCCGAGGTGCGCAGCAGGTCCAGCCGACCCTTGAGCGATGCGGCCTGGGCGGCGTGGACGGCGGCCATGCCCTCGGCCGTCTTCTCGCCGTGCAGCTTCGCCTCGTCGGCCTCGACGTCCACCTTCACCCTGGCGCGCGGTGCGGCCAGCGTGTCGGTGAGCCCCTCGGAGAGCACGTTGAGGCAAAGGGTGGTGATCAGGATGAACAGGCCCGGGAAGAACGTGGTCCACCAGTGACCGGACAGCAGCAGCGCCTTGCCCTCGGAGAGCATGTTGCCCCAGGTGGGGGCGTTGACGGAGCTGATGCCGGTGCCGATGAACGACAGGGAGGCCTCGAAGACGATCGCGTCGGCCACCAGCACCGTCGCGAACACCAGGATCGGGGCCACGCAGTTGCGGGCCACGTGCTTGACGAGGATCCAGGCCGTGCCGGCGCCCATCACCTTGGACGCGGAGACGTAGTCCTCACCGAACTGGCTGAGGATGTTGGCGCGGATCACTCGGCTGAGTTGCGGCACGTAGAGGAACGCGATCGACATGATCACCACGGGCAGCATCGGCAGTCGGGAGGACAGTGCCGTGACCAGGACGGCGGCGAGCGCGATGCCGGGGAAGCTCATGACGATGTCGAGGATGCGCATCAGCACCTCGGAGACCACCTTGTTGGCGGTTGCGGCGATGGATCCCAGCACGGCCGCCACCACGAGGGCGAGGCCCGTCGAGGCCAGGCCCACCAGGAGGGAGACCCGGGTGCCGTGGATGATGCGCGAGAGGATGTCTCGGCCCTTGTCGTCTGTGCCGAAGATGAACTCGCTGTCCGGGGGGATGGAGGAGTCGGGCAGCTTCTGGGTGCCGACACCCTCGATCTCCACCTCGGTGTAGACGATCTTCTCAGGTGGCACGAGGCCGGAGGCGCCGGGCTCGAAGGGGGAGATCAGCGGGGCGAAGACAGCCATCATGGCGATCAGGAAGAGCACCACCAGCACGATCTTGGACGCGAGGGGGAGGGCCTTCAGGGCGGGCAGGCGCAGGCCGGGGCGCTGCAGCTTCTTGCGGGACTCGGCTGAAAGCATCACACGCTCCTGATCCGAGGGTTGACGAGGATGTAGAGCAGGTCGACGATCATGTTCACCACGATGAACGCGATGGCGACGGTGATGGTCACGCCCTGCACGATGTTGATGTCGTTGCGGGTGATGCCCTGCAGGATGAGCTGTCCCATGCCCTGGATGTTGAAGATGACCTCGATGACCACGGCGCCCCCCATGGCGTAGGCGAAACGGAGGCCGAGCACGGTGATCGGGGTGATCAGGGCGTTGCGCAGGACGTTGCGGCCCACCACCTCGGACTTCGGGATGCCGGCACCGATGGCGGTGCGGACATAGTCCCGGTCGAGCTCCTCCACCATGGAGGTGCGCACGACGCGGGTGAGCGCGCCCGAGGTGGGCACGGCGATGGCGATGACCGGAAGGAACACCTGGTCCACGTAGCGGGCCGGGTTGTCGGTGAAGTTCACCCATTCGGTGATCACCGCGGGGAACAAGCCGGCCCCGCCGGGGATGTTGCCGAGCCACTGGATCAGCAGGAGCGCCAGCCAGAACGAGGGCGTGGCCAGGGAGGCGATGGACAGCACGCGGATCAGCTGGTCGGGCCAGCGGTCGCGGAAGAGGGCGGCGACCACACCGAGCACGGTGGCGATGATGACAGCCAGACCGACGCCGAGGATGGTCAGCTGCAGCGTGATCGGGAAGGAGTAGGCCACCATGTCCGAGATGTTCACGCCGGTGAAGCTCTGCCCCAGGTCACCCTGCACCAGCGCACCCAGGTAGCGGGCGTAGCGCACGAACATCGGGTCGTTGAGGCCGCGCTGTTCGCGATAGTTCTCGAGCGCCTCGAGGGAGGCGGACTCGCCGAGGGCGAGCCGGGCCGGGTCCGCTGTCGAGAGCCCCATGACCAGGAACACCAGCAGGGTGGCTCCCAGGATCATGATGGGCAGGGCTATCAGCCGCCTACCAAGGACGCGGATGAGGTTGGACACCGGGTTGTGCTCCTTTGCCTTCGGTGCAGGGGTGCCGGCCGCGAGAGCGGGGGACTCTCGCGGCCGGACTATCTGTTGCTACTTGCTCGAGGACACGTCCAGGAAGGACAGGCCGGTCACCGCGATCGGCTTGAAGGCCTGGAGGGTCTCGTCGTCCCACGCGGTGGGCGTCTTGCGGTGGAACAGCGGGTACATCGGCAGCGCCTCGGAGACGATGTCGAAGATCTCGTGCCATGCCGCCAGCTGCTCCTCGCCGGTGGCTGCACCGGCCTCCTCGAGGAGTGCCTGCACCTGGTTGTAGGACTCGGAGCCCTTCCAGTGCATGCGGGTGTCGGTCCAGATGTCGGCCGCGTACCACCAGCGCAGCAGCAGGTCGACGTCGTCGCCGAAGACCGACGGGTCGCCCGGGGCCACGACGATGTCGAAGGAGTCGGGGCCGCTGTCGATGGTGCCGTAGACGTCCGCGGACTGCTTCTCCTCGTAGTTGACCTTCAGGCCGGCAGCCTCCAGGGACTCCTTGATGATCGGTCGGGCGGCCTCGAAGAAGCCGTGGTCGGAGGCCAGCAGGCGCACCTCGGTCAGGCCCGTCTCGGCGAACAGGGCCTTGGCCTTGTCGACGTCGTGGGTGTAGACGTTGGCGGCCTCCTTGTAGGAAGCGTGCTCCTTCTGGACGAAGGCGGTGGCCGGGGTGGCCAGGTCGGACATGCCGACGCTGCAGATCTGGTCGTAGTCCAGCGCCCACATGATGCCCTGGCGGTTGCGGACGTCGTCCATCGGGGCCAGGCCGCAGTTGAACATGATGAACACGAGCCCGAAGCCCTGCTCGGCGGCGACGGTCTTGGTCTCGGCCAGGGTGGCGAGGTCGGCCGCGGCCACGGAGTCGATCGCCTGGACGGTGTCCGAGGTGAGGGCGTTGGTGCGGGTGGCGTTGTCCGGGAGGATCTGCCAGACCATGCTGTCCGCCAGTGCGGGACGGGTGCCGGTGTAGTGCTCGTTCTTCTCGAACACCACCTGCTGCGAGCCGGCGCCGTTGTCGGTCATGCGCCACGGGCCGGTGCCCACGGGGGCCAGGTCGAACGCGGCCAGGTCGGCCTCGACGAGGGCCTGCGGGACGACCTTCACCACGGCCAGACGGGCCGGGGTCAGGGAGAATGCGTACTTCGTCTTGATCGTGACGGTGGTGTCGTCCTTGGCGCTCACCGAGTCGATGAAGGGGATGAACGACGCGTACAGCGAGGCGCTGGCCGGGTCGAGCACGCGGTTGAAGGAGAACACCACGTCCTCGGTGGTGACCGGGGTGCCGTCGGAGAAGGCGGCGCCGTCGCGGAGGGTGACCTCCCAGGTGGTGTCGTCGACCTGCTGCGGCAGCTCCGCGCCGAGGCCCGGGACGACCTCGCGCGAGGCGGGGTCGATCTCGGTGAGACCCTCCATGGTGTGCCAGTTGGCGGCCACGGTCAGGGCGGCGGTGGTGGTCATCGGGTCGTAGCCGTTGGTGCCCAGCTCGTAGGAGATCCCCGCGTTGATCGTGCCGGTGCCCGAGCCCGAACCGGTGGTCTCGGCCGGGGCGCTGGTGGTGTCACCGCCGGCCGGGGTGGTTGCTCCCGAGGTGGGGTTCTGCTCGGTGGTGCCGCAGGCGGCCAGGGTTGCGGTGAGGCCGGCGGCGGCCGTGGTGGCGCCGATGAGCTTCACGAAGGAGCGACGCGAGAGGGCGTTCGCTTCGACTGGGAGGTTCATCCTTGGATCTCCTTTGATGATCAGATGTCTGATGACTGATGTCAGGTATACACTAGGGTCAAGACGCGGTGCAAGGGATGGACATGAGATCCTTGGCATCTGTGACCCAATCGATACACATGGAGGTGTGATGGCCGCAATTGGCCAGCGTGCGGTCGTCAGGAATGGTAACTCCCTGGCAGCCACCGCCGCGAAGCAGATCAAGGCGCTCATCCTGTCCTCGGGGCTCCGCCCGGGTGACGCGTTGCCGAGCGAGTCGGAACTGTGTGAACGCCTGAACGTCTCGCGCTCATCGGTGCGTGAGGCCATCCGGACCCTCACCACCCTGGAGATCGTGGACGTGCAGCACGGCCGCGGCACCTTCGTCGGCGCCATGAGCCTGCAGCCGCTCGTCGAGACGCTGGCCTTCCGGTCCGTCATCAGCCCCGGCGACGACTTCCGCGCCCTGCGCGAGGTGGTCGACGTCCGCGTCGGCATGGACCAGGCCTTCGCGAACCGGGTGGTGGCCCACTTCTCCGGCAAGCACGACGAGCGGTTGCACGAGCTCGTGGACGAGATGGCCGAGTGCGCCCGGGCGGGCCAGGCCTTCGCCGCCGCCGACCGGGAGTTCCACACCCGGCTCCTCCACGAGGCGGGCCTGGAGATGGCCTCACAATTGGTGGCGGCGTTCTGGGACGTGCACACCGCCGTCAACCCGCAGTTGGAGATCCCGACGCCGGACGACGTCCACATCACCGCCGAGGCCCACGGGGACATCCTCCGTGCCGCGGAGGCCGGCGACGCGGAGGCCTACCGGGCTGCAGTGGTCAAGCACTACGAGCCGATCCTGCGGGGGCTGTCGAAGGCCTCCGCCTGACTCGCTTTCCCCGTCGGGGCCGGGGAGCCCTAGGATTGGGCTGAACCCGAACCTTGACAAGGAGATCGACCGTGGCGTTGACCCCGCAGGAGGTCGCCCGGCTCGCAGGTCTCGCACGCATCTCGCTCACCGAGCAGGAGTGCGCGGAGCTTGCGCCCGAGCTGGACGTGATCCTGACCTCAGTCCACCAGGTGGCCGAAGTGGCCGGCCCCGACGTGCCATTGATGACCCATGCGATGCCGCTGGTCAACGTCACCCGTGAGGACGTCGTGCAGCCGTCGTTCACCCCGGCAGAGGCGCTCGCAGCCGCGCCCGCCGTGGAGGACGGCCGCTTCCGCGTGCCCCAGATCCTGAGCGAGGACTGATGACCGACCCCACCCTCCTGACACGCCCGGCCCACGAGTTGGCCGGACTGTTGCGCGACGGCGAGGTCAGCTCCGTGGAGCTGACCCAGCTGCACCTCGAGCAGATCGAGGCGCTCAACCCCACCCTGAACGTCTTCCTGCACGTCGATGCCGACGGCGCCCTCGAGGCCGCCCGGTCCGTCGACGCCGCCCGCGCCTCCGGCGCTGAGCTCGGCCCGCTCGCCGGCGTCCCGATCGCCGTGAAGGACAACTTCTGCACCCTCGGGCAGCCCACCACCTGCGGCTCCCGGATGCTCGAGGACTGGGTGCCGCCCTACGACGCCACCGTGGTGACGCGGCTGCGCGAGGCCGGTCTGGTGATCCTGGGCAAGACCAACATGGACGAGTTCGCCATGGGCTCCTCCACCGAGACCTCCGCCTTCGGCCCCACCCGCAACCCGTGGGACACCGACCGGATCCCCGGTGGCTCGGGCGGCGGCTCGTCCGCCGCGGTCGCCGGTTTCCTGGCGCCCCTGGCTGTGGGCTCGGACACGGGCGGCTCCATCCGGCAGCCCGGCTCCGTGACGGGCACCGTCGGCGTCAAGCCCACCTACGGCGGCGTCTCCCGCTACGGCGTCGTGGCCATGGCCTCCAGCCTGGACCAGCCCGGCCCGGTCACGCGCACCACCCTCGACGCGGCCCTGCTCCACGAGGTGATGGGCGGGCACGACCCGCGTGACTCCACCTCCATCGCCCAGCCGCTGCCGGCGCTGTCCGAGGCGGCGCGCCGCGGTGACGTCAAGGGCATGCGCGTCGGCGTCGTGAAGGAGTTCGGCGGCGAGGGCTTCGAGGCGGATGTCGAGGCCCGCTTCCACGAGGCCGTGGAGCTGCTGCGCGGCGCCGGCGCCGAGGTGGTCGAGGTGTCCTGCCCCAACTTCCTCTACGCGCTGAGCGCCTACTACCTGATCATGCCCTCGGAGCTGTCCAGCAACCTGGCCCGCTTCGACGCGATGCGCTACGGGCTGCGGCTCGGTGACGACGGCACCCGCGGCGTGGAGGAGGTCATGTCCCTCACCCGCGGCGAGGGCTTCGGGCGGGAGGCGAAGCGGCGCCTGATCATCGGCACCTACGCCCTGTCCAGCGGCTACCAGGACCAGTACTACGGCTCCGCGCAGAAGGTGCGCACGTTGGTGGCGCAGGACTTCGAGGCCGCGTTCGCGCAGTGCGACGTGCTGGTCTCGCCCACCACGCCCACCGTCGCCTTCCGGCTCGGTGAGCGCATGGACGACCCGATGTCGATGTACAAGGCGGACCTGTGCACCATCCCGTCGAACCTGGCGGGCAACGCCTCGGCGTCCTTCCCGGTGGGCCTGTCGTCGGACGGGCTGCCGGTGGGCATCCAGGTGATCGCCCCGCCGATGGCCGACGACCGGCTGTACCGGGTGGGCGGCTTCCTCGAGGCGGAACTCGAACGCGAGTGGGGCGGCCCGATCCTGGGCTCGATGGCCCCGCTCCCCGGAACGAAGGCGGTGGTCCGATGACCGAGGGTATCCTCGAATTCGACGAGGTGCTGGAGCGCTACGAGCCGGCACTGGGCCTGGAGGTCCACGTAGAGCTGAACACGGCGTCGAAGATGTTCTGCGGCTGCTCGACGGCCTTCGGTGACGAACCCAACTCGAACACCTGCCCAGTCTGCCTGGGCCTGCCCGGGGCGCTGCCGGTGGTGAACCGCAAGGCGGTGGAGAGCTCCATCCGGATCGGGCTGGCGCTCAACTGCCAGATCGCCCCGTGGGGCCGGTTCGCGCGGAAGAACTACTTCTACCCGGACATGACCAAGAACTTCCAGACCTCGCAGTACGACGAGCCCATCGCCCACGACGGCTGGGTGGAGGTCGAGGTGGACGGGGAGACGTTCCGCGTCGAGATCGAGCGCGCCCACATGGAGGAGGACGCCGGCAAGCTCACCCATGCCGGCACCAGTGGCCGCATCCACGGCGCCGAGTACTCGCTGATCGACTACAACCGCGCCGGGACGCCGCTGGTGGAGATCGTCAGCCGTCCCGTGCTGGGTGCCGGTGCGAAGGCCCCCGCCGTCGCCCGCGCCTACGTGGCGCACCTGCGTGAACTGATGCGGGCGCTCGACGTCTCCGACGTCCGGATGGAGCAGGGCTCGCTGCGCTGCGACGCGAACCTCTCACTCGCACCCATCGGCGCCACCACGCTCGGCACCCGCACCGAGACCAAGAACGTGAACTCGCTGCGCTCCGTGGAGCGGGCCGTCACGTTCGAGATGCAGCGCCAGGCCGCCGTCCTCGCCGGCGGCGGCACCGTGGTCCAGGAGACGCGGCACTTCGACGAGGCCACCGGCACCACGCGTTCCGGCAGGCCCAAGTCCGACGCCGACGACTACCGCTACTTCGCCGAGCCGGACCTGGTGCCGGTGGCACCGTCGGCGGAGTGGGTGGAGGAGCTGCGGGCCACACTGCCCGAACCGCCCGCCGAGCACCGCAAGCGCCTGGCCTCCGAGTGGGGCTTCGACCAGATCGCGATGGACACGCTGGTGAACCTGGGCGCCCTGGGGCTGGTGGAGGACACCGTCACGGCCGGAGCCTCGCCGCAGGCCGCGCGCAAGTGGTGGGGCACCGAACTGGCCCGCCGCGCCAACGAGGCCGGCATCGGCGTCGACGAGCTGACCATCACCCCGGCCCAGGTGGCCGAGGTGCAGGCCATGGTGGACGAGGGCAAGCTCACCGACAAGCTGGCCCGCCAGGTCTTCGACGGCGTGCTCGCCGGCGAGGGCGGCCCCGCCGAGGTGGTGGCAGCCCGCGGGCTGGAGGTGGTCTCCGACGACGGCGCGCTGTCCGCAGCGGTCGACGACGTCATCGCCGCCAACCCCGACGTGGCCGCCAAGATCCGCGACGGCAAGCACCAGGCCGCCGGTGCCCTGATCGGTCAGGTCATGAAGGTAATGCGCGGCTCGGCGGACGCGGCCCGCGTCCGGGAGTTGATCATGGAGAAGCTGGCGTAGCCGAAGGGCCTCAGAGTCCGCCGATCGAGGCCTTGAGGGCCTCGACGGTCTCGCCCTCGCCGGTCAGCCCGACGTAGGCGTGTTCGACGCGCCCGGAGCAGAAGTAGAGGATCTCCGAGGGGGCGCCGGTGAGGTGCACCGGCCGGTTGCCGGTGCCGTGGGCGAAGCTGCCGCCGACGTCCGGCGTCACCACGAGGCGGCCACCGAACCCCCTGGCAGCCTTGCGGGCGAACATCCGCACCACCGGCAGCAGCGAGCGCTCCTCGGCTTCGGTCAGCTCCACGTCGATCCCGTTGGGGCGGGCGACGTCGAGGTGGTGGATGGTGAACTCCGACGCGTTCGGGAAGTCCATCAGCACCCGGATGGGCAGCGGCGGTCGACGCAGGTCGGCCACGAGCTTCTCGAAGCCCAACTCATGCAGCTTCTCGCGCTGGACGCGTTCGGTGTGCGGGGCGAAACGCTCCAGCGCGATCCCGGGCTGGACATCGAGGCGACGGTCCCGGATCCAGAGATGGGCGGCGAGGTCCTGGGCCAGCCAGCCCTCGCAGTTGGTGGGGGCCAGCGCCCCCACCTCCTCGAACGTGTCACAGGTGGCTTGGCGCATGCGGTGGGCGAGACTCATGGCCCCAATCCTATTCGGGCACAATTGCGCTCATGGAATCCACCTTCGACGTCGAACTCAAGCTCGGCCGCGACGGGCTCGTGCCCGCCATCGCCCAGGACGCCACCTCCGGCGAGGTGCTCATGCTCGCCTGGATGGACGCCGAGGCGCTCGAGCGCACCTTGGCCACGAAGCGGGCCACCTACTGGTCGCGCAGCCGCGGCGAGTACTGGGTGAAGGGGGAGACCTCGGGCCACACCCAGGAGGTGGTCTCGGTGGCCATCGACTGCGACAACGACACCATCCTGCTCAAGGTCAACCAGACCGGTGCCGCCTGCCACACCGGCAACCGCACCTGCTTCTTCACCGAACTCACCGGCCCCGGCGGGGAGCAGGCATGAACATCACCCCCGACCTCGAGCAGTTCCGCGCCCTTGCCGACGGCAGGCGCGTCATCTCAGTCCACGCCCGCGTCGTCGCCGACGACGTCACCCCCATCGCCCTCTACCACGCCCTGTGCGGGGACAGGACCAACACCTTCCTGTTCGAGTCCGCCGAGGCCGGCGTGTGGTCCCGGTACTCGTTCATCGGGGTTCGCACCGCCGCCACCCTGACCGAGACCGACGGCCGGGCCACCTGGGTGGGCCGGGAACTCGTGGGCGTAGGCGACGGCGACCCGCTGGCGGTGCTCGCCCAGACGCTCGAGGAACTGGCCACTCCCGCCACGCCCGGACTGCCGCCGTTCCATGCGGGGATGGTGGGCTACCTCGGCTACGACGTCGTGCGCCGCATCGAGCACCTGCCGGACAGCAACCCGGACGACCTGCAGGTGCCCGAACTTGTGATGATGCTGACCTCGGAGCTGGCGGTGTTCGACCACCACACCTCGCAGGTCTGGCTGATCGCCAACGCCATCAACTTCGACGGTGGCCCCGACGGCGTGGACCGGGCCCACGCCGAGGCCGTCGCCGCGGTGGAGGCGATGGCCGAGACCCTCCGCAGGCCGCGCGAGGCGCTGCAGCCCATCGCCATGGAGCCGGTGGAACTGGAGGTCACCCGGCAGCGCAGCAGCGAGGAGTTCCAGGGCGCAGTGCTGGCCGCCATCGAGGAGATCAAGGCGGGTGAGGCGTTCCAGATCGTCGTCTCGCAGCGCTTCGACGTCGCCTCCGGCGCGGATGCCCTGGACGTGTACCGCAGCCTGCGGCTGACCAACCCCAGCCCGTACCTGTACCTGCTGCGGCTCGACGGGTTCGACATCGTCGGCTCCAGCCCCGAGGCGCTGGTGACCGTGAGCGACGGCGTGGCCACCACCAGGCCCATCGCCGGCTCCCGGCCCCGTGGCCGCACCGACGCCGAGGACCAGGCCCTGGCCGCGGAACTGCTGGCGGACCCGAAGGAGAAGGCCGAGCACCTGATGCTGGTGGACCTGGGCCGCAACGACCTGGGGCGGATCAGCAAGCCGGGCTCGGTAACCGTGCACGAGTTCATGAACATCCACCGCTACAGCCACATCATGCACCTGGAGGCCGCCGTCAGCGGCGAGTTGGCCGAGGGCAGGACCGCGCTGGAGGCCACCCTGGCCTGCTTCCCCGCAGGTACCCTCTCGGGCGCACCCAAGGTGCGGGCCATGGAGATCATCGACCGCCTCGAGGTCTCCCGCCGCGGCCTGTACGGCGGGGTGGTGGGCTACTTCGACTTCGCAGGCAACTCCGACGTGGCCATCGCCATCCGCACCGCGCTGCTGAAGGACGGCACCGCCCACGTGCAGGCCGGCGCGGGCATCGTCGCCGACTCCGTCCCCGAGACAGAGGATGCCGAGTGCAGCCACAAGGCCGCAGCCGTGATCGCGGCCCTGGGACGCGCTGCCGCGTCGGGACGGACCCGGTGAGGCGGCCGCTGGTACTGGTGGTCCTGGCGCTCGGTGCGCTGGGGCTGGTGATCGGCGCCAACGTGCTGGGCTCCGGTGGGGGAGTGGCCCTGGGCTGGGCCGCTGCCGCCGGTGCCTTCCTGATGCTCATGCTCCGGGGCCCCGGGCTGCGGGCCATGGGGGTCCTGCTGGTCCTGCTCGGCATCGGGGCCGGGGTGCTCGGCGCGCTGACGGGCGGGACCGGATGGTTCCTGCTGCTGCCGGCGGCCCTCCTCGTGCTCGGCGGGGCCGCCGCCGCACGCTGGGGACCCGGCTGGCCGACACGCGCCGGCAACGGCCCCCGGGAGGCGCCGCGGGACCAGTGGAAACAGTTCGACGCCGGTGAGGACCCGACCGCGGGCGAGGCGGACGTGGTCCCCGACGACGATCCACGATAATCTCAGCCGGAGGACCCGCAAGGACAGAAAGGCCCAGCCATGGCACGGACCCCGAAGTACTACCACCACGGACGCAGCCCCGCTGCCTGGACCGGCTCCATCATCGGCGCCGTCGGCTTCATCGTCGCCGCGATCGGTTCGGTCCTCGGCCCGAACTGGATCATCACCGGCATCGGTGCCGCCATCGTACTGATCGCGTGCCTCACCACCATGGTGATGAAGGCCGCGGGCCTCGGCCAGCCCTGATGAGCACCGTCCTCGACTCCATCATCGCGGGCGTCCGCGAGGACCTGGCCGAGCGCAAGGCCGCCAAGCCCATGTTCTTCGTGGAGCGCGAGGCCGTCGAGGCGGCACCCGCGCTGTCCCCCATGGAGCGGTTCCGCGCCCCCGAACTGGCGGTGATCGCCGAGGTCAAGCGCCGCTCGCCCTCCAAGGGTGACCTGGCCGAGATCGCGGACCCGGCATCCCTGGCCGCCGCCTACGCCGAGGGCGGGGCGGCCGCCATCTCCGTGCTGACCGAGCGGCACCGCTTCAACGGCACCCTGGCGGACCTGGACGCGGTGCGCGACCGCGTGGACGTCCCCGTCCTGCGCAAGGACTTCATGGTGGACGAGTACCAGTTCTTCGAGGCCCGCGCCCACGGCGCGGACATCGTGCTGCTGATCGTGGCAGCCCTCGACGACAGCGAACTCGGCCGCTTCCTCCACCTCTCCAAGGAACTCGGCATGACCGCCCTGGTGGAGACCCACACCGCCGAGGAGGTGGACCGGGCGCTCGCAGCCGGCGCCGAGCTCATCGGCGTCAACAACCGCAACCTGAAGACCCTCGACGTGGACCTCGCAACCTTCGGTTCCCTGGCGGATCGCATCGGGGACCAGGCCGTGAAGGTCGCCGAGTCTGGCATTCTTTCTCCTGCGGACGCCGCACGCGTCGCCTCCGAGGGGGCCGACGTCGTGTTGGTGGGTGAGGCACTCGTGAGGCACGGGTCGCCCACCGAGGCGGTCGCGGAGCTGATCAAGGGGTAACAAGCGCATGGCCGGTGGACTCGCTGCACTGCTGGACGACATCGCGGCACTGGCCAGACTGGCCGCCGCCAGCGTCGACGACGTCGCGGCGGGGGCCATGAAGGCCAGTGCCAAGGCCGCGGGCGTGGTGGTCGACGACGCCGCCGTGACCCCGCGCTTCATCGCGGGTGTGGACCCGAAGCGCGAGCTGCCGATCATCCGCAAGATCGCCATCGGCTCCCTGCGCAACAAGCTCATCTTCATCCTCCCCGCCATCCTGCTGATCAGCACGTTCCTGCCGTGGCTGCTCACGCCACTGCTGATGCTGGGTGGCACCTACCTGTGCTTCGAGGGCGCCGAGAAGGTCTGGGAACTGGTCTCCGGCCACAAGGCCGAGCAGAAGGCCCCGGTCCTCGTGAAGGGCGCCGACGCCGAGAAGAAGGTGATCTCGGGCGCCATCACCACGGACTTCATCCTGAGCGCCGAGATCATGGTGATCTCGCTCAACGAGGTGGCCACCGAGCCGCTGCTCTCGCGGGCGATCATCCTTGTGGTGGTGGCCCTGGGCATCACGGCCCTCGTCTACGGTGCCGTCGCCCTGATCGTGAAGATGGACGACATCGGCCTGGCCATGACCAAGCGGGACTCGGAGCGCTCCCAAGCCGTCGGCCGCGGCCTCGTCGCCGCGATGCCCATCGTGCTGAAGGTGATCTCCTTCATCGGCATCTTCGCGATGCTGTGGGTGGGCGGCCACATCATCCTCGCCGGCCTCGACACCCTCGGCTGGCACCTGCCCTACGAGTTCGTCCACCACCTCGAGGGCTTCGTCGTGGGGGTGCCCGGCGTCGGTGGTTTCCTGGCGTGGTTGGTCAACACCCTGTGCTCCATGGTGATCGGCATCGTCTGGGGCGGCGTGGTCGTCGCCGTCGTCCACTTCCTGCCCTTCGGCAAGAAGCACGACGACGAGCCCGTCGTCGTCGGTGCGGAGCACACCGAGGCCGGCGTGGTCGCGCAGGTCGTGGAACGGGCGCCGGGTTCCGGGAGTGCCAACTCGCACTAGGCTGTGGGCATGACCCAGCTCCCCGACTCAATGGGACGCTTCGGGGACTTCGGCGGCAAGTTCGTGCCGGAGGCCCTCCAAGCTGCCCTGTCGGAGCTGGCCGAGGAGTTCACCTCTGCCAGCTCGGACCCCACGTTCGCCCATGACCTCCACCGCCTGCAGCGGGACTACTCCGGGCGCCCGACGCCCATCACGGTGGCGGAGAACTTCTCCAAGGAGTGCGGCAACGCCACCATCTACCTCAAGCGCGAGGACCTGAACCACACCGGGGCGCACAAGATCAACAACGTCCTCGGGCAGGCGCTGCTCACCAAGCGGATGGGCAAGACCCGCGTGATCGCGGAGACGGGAGCCGGCCAGCACGGAGTGGCCACCGCCACCGCCGCGGCGCTGCTGGGGCTGGAGTGCCGGGTCTACATGGGCGAGGTGGACACCAAGCGACAGGCGCTGAACGTGGCGCGCATGCAGCTGCTGGGTGCCGAGGTGGTGGCCGTCGCGGCGGGTTCCCGGACGCTCAAGGACGCCATGAACGAGGCCATGCGGGAGTGGGTCTCCACCGTCGAGACCACCCACTACCTGATCGGCACCGTCGGCGGACCGCACCCGTTCCCGTGGCTGGTGCGTGAACTGCAGCGCGTCATCTCCACCGAGGCCCGGTCCCAGATGATCGCCGAGCACGACGGGCTGCCCGACTACGTGGCGGCCTGCGTCGGGGGCGGCTCCAATGCCATCGGCATGTTCGCCGACTTCATCGACGACCCGTCGGTGGCCCTCTTCGGCTTCGAGGCGGCCGGTGAGGGAGTCGAGACCCCGCGGCACGCCGCCACCATCACCGCGGGCCGCCCCGGGGTGCTGCACGGTGCCCGCACCTACGTGCTCCAGGACGAGGACGGCCAGACCATCGACTCGCACTCCATCTCCGCCGGCCTCGACTACCCAGGGGTCGGCCCCGAGCACGCGTGGCTGGCCAGCTCCGGCCGCGCATCCTACGAGCCGGTCACCGACGCGGAGGCGATGGACGCCTTCCGGCAGCTGACCCGCACCGAGGGCATCATCCCCGCCATCGAGTCCGCCCACGCGGTCGCCGGCGCCAAGCGCCTCGGGCAGCGCCTGGCCGAGGAGCAGCCGGACCTGCGGCCGAAGATCCTCGTGTGCCTCTCCGGGCGCGGGGACAAGGACGTGGCCACCGCGTTCGAGTGGTTCAACATGTCCGGCGAGCCGGACGCAGTAGTGGGAGGCATGGAGTGAGCAGGTTCGCCGACGTCGACAGGCTGGGCATCTCGGGAAAGGTGCTCGCCGCCGCCGCTGACGAGGGCCGCGCCGCCCTGGTGGCGTACCTGCCCCTGGGCTACCCGAGCGTCGACGACTCCGTCGCGGCATTCAGTGCACTCACCGATGGTGTCGGGGCCGACGTCGTCGAGATCGGGATCCCGTACTCGGACCCCGTCCTCGACGGCGAGGTCATCCAGCACGCCACCACCAAGGCCCTGCGCCGTGGCGTGCGGGTGCGGGACGCATTCAGGGCCGCGGAGGCCGTGGCGACCGGAGGGAAGATCCCCGTGGTGATGACCTACTGGAACCTGATCGAGCAGTACGGCGCGGACCGGTTCGCACGAGACTTCGCGGCCGCCGGCGGCGCCGGGGTGGTGACCCCGGACCTGACGCCCGACCAGGCCGACGAGTGGCTCGCCGCCAGCGACACCCACGGCCTCGACCGGATCTTCCTCGTGGCCCCGTCCTCGAGCGACGAGCGGCTCGCGATGACGATGCGGGCCTGCCGTGGCTGGGTCTACGCCACCAGCGTGATGGGCGTCACCGGTACCCGCACCGAGACCTCCGACGCCGCCCCCGTGATCGTGGAGCGGGCCCGCCGGGCCGACCCAACGCTGCCCGTAGGAGTGGGGCTGGGAGTGTCCAACGCGGACCAGGCCGCCGAGGTGGCCAGTTACGCGGACGCGGTGATCGTGGGCTCCGCCCTGCTCAAGTGCCTGGGCTCCGACGGGGCCGACATGCCGGGTGACCTGGACCGCCTCCGGGGCCTCGTCGACCAGCTCGCGGAAGGGGTCCGCCGGGGCCACTCCTGAGGCCTCCTTCCCGCTGCGTTACAGCGGTTTTCCTGCGTCGCAACAGTTCTGCGACGCGGAAGTTACAATCGTGCAACAGGGCTGAATCCGGGGGAATCGCCCGTGTTCGGGTGCATATTCTCCAAGCCGGTAACGAACTTGGAGGTGCCCGCATGACACATCAGATTTTTCCTCGTCACGAGAAGGTCGGACTCTACGACCCGCTGTACGAGCACGATGCATGCGGTGTGGCCTTCGTCGCCAAGCTGGACGGGATCGCCCGCCACGAGATCGTCGAACAGGGCCTCGAGGCCCTCCGCAACCTGGACCACCGCGGCGCCACCGGCGCCGACGAGGCGGCCGGGGACGGCGCCGGGATCCTGATCCAGGTGCCCGACGCGTTCTTCCGCTCCCAGCTCGACGTGCGGCTCCCCGAGAAGGGCGGCTACGCCGTCGGCATGGGATTCCTCCCCGTCGACGCCGACGCCCGCAGCGAGGCCCGGGCCGCCATCGAACGCATCGCCGAGGAGGAGGACCTCGACGTCCTCGCCTGGCGCGAGGTCCCCGTCGAGACCTCGACGCTCTCGCCCATCTCGATCGGTGCGATGCCGCACTTCGAGCACCTCGTCGTGGCCGGCCGCGCCGGGCAGGAGGGCATCGAGCTGGACCGGCACGCCTTCGTGCTGCGCCGCCGCGTCCAGCACGAGGTGGGGGTCTACTTCGCCTCGCTGTCCGCCCGGACCATCGTCTACAAGGGCATGCTGACCACCTCGCAGCTGGAGGAGGTGTTCCCCGAACTCCACGACGAGCGCGTGGCCTCCGCCCTGGCGCTGGTGCACTCCCGCTTCTCCACGAACACGTTCCCGGCCTGGGAACTGGCGCACCCGTACCGGATGATCGCCCACAACGGCGAGATCAACACCGTGCGCGGCAACCGCAACTGGATGCGGGCCCGCGAGGCCCTGCTGGTCAGCGACGCCATCCCCGGCCCGCTCGAGCGGCTGTTCCCGATCTGCACACCGGACGGCTCCGACTCCGCCTCGTTCGACGAGGTCCTCGAACTGCTCCACCTCGGTGGCCGCTCCCTGCCCCACGCCGTGCTGATGATGATCCCCGAGGCGTGGGAGGGCCACGACGAGATGGCACCCGAGCGCCGCGCGTTCTACGAGTACCACGCCGCCATCATGGAGCCGTGGGACGGGCCCGCCTGCATGACCTTCACCGACGGCTCCATCATCGGCGCCACCCTGGACCGCAACGGCCTGCGTCCCGGCCGGTACTGGGAGACCACCGACGGGCTCGTGGTGTTCGCCTCGGAGGCGGGGGTCCTGCCCATCGAGCCGTCCTCGGTGGTCCGCAAGGGCCGCCTGCAGCCCGGCCGGATGCTGCTGCTGGACCTCGAGCGCCACCAGGTCCTCTCCGACGAACAGGTCAAGGGCGAGCTGGCCGCCGAGAAGCCCTACGCCGAGTGGGTGGCCGCCAACACCATGAAGCTGGACCAGCTGCCCGGGCGTGCGCACATCGTGCACAGCCACTCCTCGGTGACCCGGCGCCAGCAGGTGTTCGGCTACACCTCGGAGGAGCTGCGCCAGATCATCACTCCGATGGCCAACACCGGCGCGGAGCCGATCGGCTCCATGGGCACCGACACCCCGCTGCCAGTGCTCTCGGAGCGGCCCCGGCTGGTGTTCGACTACTTCACCCAGCTGTTCGCGCAGGTCACCAACCCGCCGTTGGACGCCATCCGTGAGGAACTGGTCACGTCCCTGACCACCAAGATCGGGCCCGAGCGCAACCTGCTGGAGCCCACCGCTGCCTCGGCGCGCCAGATCACCATGGACCGCCCGATCCTGGACTCGGAGCAGCTCGCCAAGATCGTGCGGCTCGGCGAGGTCCCCGGCTACGCCACCCATGTGGTGCGCGGCCTGTACAAGGTGGCCGGCGGCGGCCGCGCCCTGGGTGCCCGCATCGACGAACTGTGCGAGGAGGTCTCCGCCGCAGTGCGCGGGGGAGCGCGCGCCATCGTGCTCTCCGACCGCCACTCCACCCCGGCCCTGGCCCCGATCCCGTCGCTGCTGCTGTGCGCCGCCGTGCACCACCACCTCGTCCGGGAGAAGACCCGCACCCAGGTGGGCCTCGTGGTGGAGGCCGGCGACGTGCGCGAGGTGCACCACGTCGCGCTTCTGCTCGGCTACGGCGCCGCCGCAGTCAACCCCTACCTTGCCTTCGAGAGCGCCGAGGACCTCGCACGTCGCGAGACGTTCGTGAAGGTGTTGCCGGAGGAGGCCATCAAGAACCTCACCAAGGCGTTCAGCAAGGGCGTGCTGAAGGTGATGAGCAAGATGGGCGTCTCCACCGTCGCCTCCTACACCGGCGCCCAGATCTTCGAGACGGTCGGCCTCTCGCAGGAGCTCGTCGACAAGTACTTCACCGGCACCACCACCCGCATCGGTGGGTTGGGCCTGGACGAGATCGCCGAGGAGGTCCGGCAGCGCCACCTGCAGGCCTACCCCTCCGACGGCATCCCCCTGGCGCACCGCGACCTGCAGGTGGGCGGCGAGTACCAGTGGCGTCGGGAGGGCGAGCCACACCTGTTCGACCCGGAGACCGTGTTCCGGCTCCAGCACGCCACCCGCACCGGCCGCTACGACGTGTTCAAGCGCTACACCTCGCTGGTCAACGACAACTCGGCACGCCTGATGACGCTGCGCTCCATGCTGGAGTTCCGCGACCGCGAGCCCATCCCCGTCGAGGAGGTGGAACCGGTCAGCGAGATCGTCAAGCGCTTCTCCACGGGCGCGATGAGCTACGGCTCCATCTCGCTGGAGGCGCACCAGACGCTCGCCATCGCCATGAACCAGCTGGGCGGCAAGTCCAACACCGGTGAGGGCGGCGAGGACCCCGAACGCCTCCACGACCCCGTGCGCCGTTCCGCGATCAAGCAGGTGGCCTCCGGACGCTTCGGCGTCACCTCGGAGTACCTGTCCTACGCCGACGACATCCAGATCAAGATGGCCCAGGGCGCCAAGCCCGGCGAGGGCGGCCAGCTGCCCGGCCCGAAGGTCTACCCGTGGGTGGCCAAGACCCGCCACTCCACGCCCGGCGTCGGCCTGATCTCCCCGCCCCCGCACCACGACATCTACTCCATCGAGGACCTCAAGCAGCTGATCCACGACCTCAAGTGCGCCAACCCCTCGGCGCGGGTGCACGTCAAGCTGGTCAGCGAGGTGGGCGTGGGCACTGTGGCTGCCGGCGTCAGCAAGGCCAAGGCGGACGTGGTGCTGATCTCGGGACACGACGGCGGCACCGGTGCGGCGCCCCTGACCTCCCTCAAGCACGCCGGCGGCCCCTGGGAGCTCGGCCTGGCCGAGACCCAGCAGACGCTCCTGATCAACGGCCTGCGCGACCGCATCGTCGTGCAGTGCGACGGACAGCTCAAGACGGGCCGCGACGTCGTGATCGCCGCCCTGCTGGGCGCCGAGGAGTTCGGCTTCGCCACCGCACCGCTGGTGGTCACCGGCTGCATCATGATGCGCGTGTGTCACAAGGACACCTGCCCCGTGGGCATCGCAACCCAGAACCCCGAGCTGCGGGCCAAGTACACCGGTGAGGCACAGCACGTCATCAACTTCTTCGAGTTCATGGCGCAGGAGGTGCGCGAGATCCTCGCCTCGCTCGGTTTCCGCAGCATCGACGAGGCGGTCGGCCGGGTTGACGCGCTCGACGTGGACCGAGCCGTCGGCCACTGGAAGTCCGCAGGACTGGACCTCTCACCGATCCTGACCGCGGTCGCGCCCGAGGGGGCGACGCTGCACAACACCACCGGCCAGGACCACGGCCTCGACGCCAAGCTCGACGTCCGGCTCATCGAACTGGCCGAACCGGCCCTCACCCGAGGCGAGAAGGTGTCGCACACCGTGCCCGTCCGCAACGTCGACCGCACCGTCGGCACCGTCCTCGGGAACCGCGTCACGATGGCCACCGACGGCAAGGGCCTGGAACCCGGCACCATCGAGTTCACCATGCACGGCACCGGCGGCCAGAGCTTCGGGGCGTTCCTTCCCCGCGGCGTCACGCTGCGGCTGGTGGGCGACGCCAACGACTACGTGGCCAAGGGCCTCTCCGGCGGCCGCGTCGTCGTGGCACCCCCCGCTGACGCGGCCTTCGAACCGCGCGAGCAGATCGTCGCCGGCAACGTGATCGCCTACGGCGCGACGTCCGGGCAACTTTTCCTGCGCGGACTCGTCGGCGAACGGTTCTGCGTCCGCAACTCCGGCGCCTCGGCAGTGGTAGAGGGCGTGGGAGACCACGGCTGCGAGTACATGACCGGTGGCGAGGTGCTGGTGCTGGGACCCACGGGGCGCAACTTCGCCGCCGGCATGTCCGGAGGCACCGCCTGGGTGCTGGACCTGGACCTGATCCGGCTCAACACCGAGTTTGTCGACCCGATCGAGCTCAACCAGACCGACATCGCCCGTGTCCGCGAGCTGCTCCTGGAGCATCGCGACGAGACGGGCTCCACGGTGGCGGGGGAGCTGATCACGCTCACCGACACCGAACTCGCGGCCAGGTTCACCAAGATCCAGCCGCGCGACTACGCGAGGATCATGGAGGTGCGCGACCGCGCCGCCTCCGACGGCCTCGACGACGAAGTGACAACGCGAATGATGATGGAGGCCGCTCATGGCTGATCCGAAGGGTTTCATGACCACGCCGCGCGAGGTGGCCGAGCGCCGTCCCGTGGAGGAGCGGGTGCAGGACTGGAAGGAGGTCTACCCGGGAACCCCGGGCCGGGCCCTCCTGCCGATCATCTCGCAGCAGGCCGGCCGCTGCATGGACTGCGGCATCCCGTTCTGCCACAACGGCTGCCCCCTGGGCAACCTAATCCCCGAGTGGAACGACCTGGTCTGGCGCGAGGACTGGCAGCCCGCCCTCGAACGGCTGCACGCCACCAACAACTTCCCTGAGTTCACCGGCCGACTCTGCCCGGCACCGTGCGAGACTGCCTGCGTGGTGGCCATCAACCGGGAGGCCGTCACCATCAAGAACGTCGAGGTGGCGATCATCGACAAGGCGTGGGACGACTCCCGCGTCGTGCCGCAGCAGCCCGCCTGGCACACCAACAAGACGGTGGCCGTCGTCGGCTCCGGGCCCGCCGGTCTCGCCGTCGCGCAGCAGCTCACCCGGGCCGGGCACACCGTCGTGGTGCACGAACGCGCGGACGCCATCGGCGGCCTGCTGCGATACGGGATCCCCGAGTTCAAGATGGAGAAGTCCGTCCTGGACCGCAGGCTCAAGCAGATGGTGCTCGAGGGGACCCAGTTCAAGACCGGCGTCACTATCGGGTCCGACATCACCGGTCCCGAACTGCTGGAGCGCTACGAGGCGGTCGTGCTGGCCATCGGTTCCACCGTGCCGCGGGACCTGCCGGTGCCGGGGCGCGAACTCGGCGGCATCCACCAGGCCATGGAGTTCCTGCCCCAGGCCAACCGGGTGGCCGTGGGCCAGGACGTCCCGGGCCAGGTCACGGCCGAGGGCAAGGACGTCGTCATCATCGGCGGCGGCGACACCGGCGCCGACTGCCTGGGCACCTCCACCCGCCAGCGCGCCCGCTCCGTGACCCAGCTGGAGATCATGCCCCAGCCGTCGGAGTCCCGCCCGGACAACCAGCCCTGGCCGACCTACCCGATGACCTTCCGCATCTCCTCGGCCCACGAGGAGAACGGCGACCGCGTCTACGCCGTGTCCACCACCCGGTTCACCGACGACGGCACCGGCAACGTCTCCGGGCTCGACCTCACCGAGGTGCGGTTCTCCGACGGCCGGTTCGTCCCCGTGGAGGGCACCGAGCGCCACATCCCCGCCCAGCTGGTGCTGCTGGCGATGGGCTTCGTCGGCCCGGAGAAGACCATCGGGGAACAGCTGGGCCTGGACTTCGACGCCCGCGGCAACATCGCCCGCGACGACGACTACGCCACCAACGTCCCCGGCGTCTTCGCCTGCGGCGACGCCGGTCGTGGCCAGTCGCTGATCGTGTGGGCCATCGCCGAGGGACGCTCCTGCGCGAAGGGCGTCGACGAGTTCCTCTCCGGCACCTCCAAGCTGCCGCGCCCCATCGGGCCGGAGGTGCGCCAGCTGCTGGCCTGAGCTCCGAGACCACGGCCCCACCCGCGAACTCCGCGGGTGGGGCCGTTCCTCATCCCCGGGCCACCCACTGCGGGTCCGTCGTCCGCAGTGCCCGTGCCGCGACCATCGACAGGCCGACCACCTCTAGCGCGCCGCCCGCCACGGCGAACCACTCCCCGCCACCGAGGAGGTTGGCGACGTGACCGACGGGCCAGCAGATGACCAGGAGCCCGACCACACGGTTGCCCGGGCTCGACAGGACCGCCAGGCCGAGCAGCAGCGTGCCGAGGAGGTTCCCGACGACGAACACCAGGGCGAATCCGACGGCTGCAGGTGTGAGCGCGTTGTCAAGCACCGCGCCGAGATCGGCCGAGGGGTGCGCGAGCGCGTGCTCTGCCAGCGCGATGGTGTCGAAGTTCGTGCGGACGATCCCGAAGTAGCACACGTACCCGGCCACCATCAGCGTGACCGCCACCAGACCCAGTACCGGCCGGTGGGGCCGCAGGACGCGCAGGGCGGCCAGCAGCCCGGGGACGATGAGGAGCACTCCGCTCAGGGCCAGGACTGTCATCCATTCGAAGTGCGCGGGGTAGCGGCCGAAGAACTCCAGGGCCTCGGCGCCGTCGCCCGTGTCGGTCAGGCCACTCTCGGTGGACACAACGGCGTAGATGCTGTTCGCAGCCACCTGCAGGGCGAAGCCCGCAGGGAGGGCCAGCGCGCCGCCGACGCGCCGGAACCGCGTGGTGGGTGCGACCCGCACCCCGGGGACTTGTCGTGCGTTGTGTTGCTCCAGGTCAACAGCCATGTCCGTTCCTTTCCATCCGGTCGTCCATCAACCGAGCTTCGTCCTTGTGGGGCAGTGACCGGAACCGTGGCACCACCGGTCCTCGCCTGCGTGCTGGCACGGATGCCGCGGGCGGCGGGGCGGTCGTAGAGTTCTCCCATGGGAGGACCGGAACCGGTCGCAGGCAGGGGGCCTGCCCCGTGGGCATTCGTCGCCGTGGCGGCTGTCTGGGCCGCTGCGGTGCTGCTGGCCGTCGGCGCAGCGGTGGTGGCTCCCGGACTGTTGGTCCGGCTGCCTGAACTGGTGGCGGTGTACGCGGCGGCGCTGGTCCCGCTGCTGCTCGGCACGCTGGTCGCACGAGCCGAGCCCGGCAGCAGCGTCGGGCCGTTGCTGGCATGCTGCGGACTGTCCGTGGTGGCGGCCAGTTCCTTCCGCCCGGACGTGCTCGGCCCCTTCGCCGGCTCGTGGATGCTGCTGTACCTGGCTCCCGCAGTCCTGCTGCTGGTGGTGCCCGACGGGCGCGCGGGGTCGGCCCGCCGGCGTGGGCTCGGTTGGGCCATGCTCGGCGTCGTGCTCGCCTTCAACGCGCTGGTCGCCCTCGAATGGGTGCACGGAGCGGGCGGACGGTGGGCACAGGGCGTCGCGCTCGGGTTGCTGCCCGTGTTCCTCGTGCTCCTCCTCGCGTGCGCGGCCGCCCCGGTGGCCAGGTTCCGCGTGGCGGACGAGGCCCAGCGTGGGCGGTTGGGGTGGGTCCTCCTCGCTGGTTGGTCCATGCCGCTGGCCCTGCTGCTGTGCTGGGCGGGATACCTCGTGCTGGGGACGCCCGAGCTGGCGGTCTACGGACTGGTCGTGGTCCACCTCGCGATTCCCGTCGGGGTGGCCGTCGCGGTGCTCCGCCCGGCCCGGTTCGACGTCGATGCGGCCACCCTCGCCACCGCCACGACCACGCTCCTCGCGGGCGCGGTGCTCGCCGTGCTGTCCCTCGCCTGCGCAGCCGTGGGCCTGACGCTCGCGCAGTGGTGGCCACCGGCAGCCGTGGTGGTGGTGGCGGTCCTGACCACGCTCGCCGCCCTGCTCCACCCTCGTTTGCAGCGAGCCCTGGAGCGGGCCTTCTACCCGGAGCGGCCCCGCTGCGTCGCCGCCCTGCGTGCGCTGTCCGAACGGGTTGCGGCCGGCAGCGCGCATCCTTGTGAGGTTGAGGGGGTGCTGCGCGAGACGCTGCGTGATCACGGTCTGCGGGTGGCGCACCTGCATGGCGCCGGTTCAGGACTGCAGCACCTGGACGGCAGCCCCGCCGTCCGCACCCCCGCCACCGTTCCCGTGTACCTGCGCGGCACGGAGGTGGGCGCGATCATCTGCTCCCCGGAGCGGGTCAAGCGTCCGGGCACCGAGGTGGTCCGGGCCACGGCGCCCCTGCTCGACGCGGTCCGGACCGACGCCGTCGTCGCGGCCGCCCTCTCGGAGGTGGAGGCCTCCCGGGCCCGGCTGCTGCGCGCCGGGTACGAGGAACGCCGCCGCCTGGAGCGTGACCTCCACGACGGTGCCCAGCAGCGCCTCGTCGCCCTGGGGATGCGGATGCGTGTGCTGCAGCGCTCCGTCGGCGCCGACGGATCCCTCGACGCTGCCCTGGAAGCGGCCGTGGCCGAGATCGCAACGGCGGTCTCGGAACTGCGCTCCATCGCGCACGGCGTTCGGCCCAGCACTCTCGACGACGGCCTGGGTGCCGCGCTGGCGGACCTGCAGCGTCTGGCGCCGGAGGTGGTCGAGCTCGACGTGGACGCGCCCGAACTGCCGGACGCGATCACCACCACCGCGTACTTCGTGGCCGGGGAGGCACTCGCGAACGCGCTGCGACACTCCGGGGCCTCCCGGATCCGGATCACCGCGCAGCACGTCGACGGCACCCTCACGGTGCGGGTGGACGACGACGGCGCGGGCGGCGCCGCGCCGGCCCCGGGCGGTGGCCTCACCGGGCTCGCGGACCGCGTGGGAGCGCTGGGCGGCACCCTCACGCTGGACTCGCGTCCCGGCACCGGCACGACGGTGGAGGCGAGGCTGCCGTGCGGATCGTGATCGGGGAGGACTCGGCGCTGTTCCGGGAGGCGCTGGGCGCGCTCCTCGAGTCCAACGGCCACCAGGTGGTGGGACGCGCTGCCACCGCAGCGGCTGCGGTGGGCCAGGTCCGGGCACTGGGACCGGACGTGGTGGTCCTGGACGTCCGGATGCCGGCGGCGGACGAGGGCATCGCCGCCGCCCTCGAGATCCGCGCCTGGGACCCGCCCACGCCGGTGCTGCTGCTGTCCCAGCACGTCGAGACCCGCCGCACGGTGGAACTGCTCGCCGGTGGTGGCATCGGCTACCTGCTCAAGGATCGGGTCCTCGACGTGGCCGACTTCCTCGCCGCGCTCGCGCGGGTCGCGGCCGGGGGCAGCGCGGTGGACCCGGAGGTGGTGACGCGCCTGCTGGGCGCCGCCCGGGCGGGCTCCCTGCTGGACCCCCTCACGCCACGCGAGCTGGACGTGCTGGCCCTGATGGCCGAGGGCTGGTCCAACCAGGCCATCGCCTCCCGCCTGAGTCTGTCGGAGCGCACCGTCGAGACCCACACCGGCAACATCTTCGCCAAGCTGGGGCTGGCGGGCTCGCCCGACGCCAACCCACGGGTGCGCGCGATCCTGGCCTTCCTCGACGCGCACAGGCGCTGAACTCCCTTCCCACAGGCGCTCTTGGCCCACCCCACCCCGGGAATCCGGACGCCACATGGCCCCGCCCGTCGGTACTGTGACGCGTCGAGCGATCCGGGTCTCCGGACTCCGCCACCACACCAACGGCATCGAAGGGACCATCCATGGCAGCAGCCCTCCACGGACCGCACCGAGGCATCGTCGACGAGCTGGAAGGTCTGCTCGACGACTTGTGCGGCCGAGACGGTGCGGACTGGAGCGGCCCGCGTATCGCCCTGCTGTCCGGACCATCCGGCAGCGGCAAGTCGAGGATCGTGCGCGAGCTCTACGAGCGGCTCCGCACCCGGGGCGGGGAGGGGGAGGTCGACCGCCGAAGCTGCCGCCGGAGGACCTGGCGCAGATCGTCCTCGACCACGCGGGGGCCACGTCGGCCGAGGTGGCGCGGAGGATTGCTCAGGGTTTCGACGGCAACCCGCTGTTCCTGAAGCTGTGGCTCACCCAGGAGGACGTGGCCGCGCACATCGGCCCGGACCCTGTCACCGGCTCGATCGACCTGTCCGACGACGACTCCGTCGTCCTGCCCCGGGACATCCGGGACGTGGTGCGCGGCCGGTGGCGTGCGCTCCCGGCGGACACGCGTGAGGCGCTGCTGCACGCCATGGTCGCGAACCCGTTGTGGCAGGGCGACGCGCCCCGGGACCCGGACCTCGACGTCACGGCGCCCTTCCCGCTGGACATCATCTCCAGGATGTTCTCGGAGGTGCGGGGCATGCCCCTCATCGCGGCCGACGCGGCCCTCCACGCCGCGGTGGACCCGGCCCGCTGGTGCGTGGCCCATCCCGACGGTCGGCAGCTGTTCACCGAGCGCGCCCTCGCCGAGTGCGCGCACGAGGAGGCGGAGGCCAGGCGGGGCAGCCAATTCGGCGGCGGAGCGTGGTCCCGGCTGGTCCGCGGCAACGTCACCGCTGCGCTGCAGCAATGGCTGCTCGAGCGCAGGGAGGGCACGTTCGACCTGCGGGAGCCGGTCCTCGCCTCGCTCGTGGCCCGCTGGTACGTCGCCCTCACCGACAGGGACGGGACGGCTGACCCGGTGGCCCGGGGGCTGGCGTTCCGGCGGTTGGCCGAGGACGCTGCCGCCCGCCGCGACACCACCGGGGCGGTGCTGCTGGGCAAGGGAGCAGTCAGCAGCTTCCGCAAGGCCGGGCTGCCCGAGCGCAACCTCTGGCTGCTTCGGTCCTGGCTGGTCGCCAGGGCCGGCTGGGGCGGGGAACACGCACTGGCGATCGACCTTGCCCAGAGCCTCCTCGCTGACACCCTGGCGGCCTGCCCGCCCATGGGCCCCGAGGTCCTGTCCGCCCGGTTCGACCTGGCCTGGTGGCAGGGCCATGCGGAGGGCAGTGACCTCGGCGCGGTGGTGGCGGAGATGGAGGCAGTGGCCCGTGACGCCGCAATGGCCGGCGACGAGGACTCGAGCGACTTCTACCTGCAGATGCTCAGCGACTTCCGTCAGGCCACGGGCCACGCCCAGGACGAGGCGGATCGGCTGGAGGTGCGGCTCAGGGAGCTGTTGGAGCGGCACGGGGACGACCACCCGGACACCATCGCCGCGCGCGAGGAGTTCGTCGATGCCGCGATCAGCGGTTCCGGGAACTACGGCGAGGGGATCGAGCAGCTGTGGCCCCTGCTGGAGTCCCAGCGGCGGCTGCTCGGCAGCACGCATCCGGACACGCAGCACAGCCTCGCGCTCGTGCTGGAGCACGCAATCGGGTTCCAAGTGTTCGGGGAGAAGGTCGCCATCGGGTCAGAGCTGCTGGCGGGGCGCAGGGCCGCCTACGGCCCGGACCACCCGCTGACCCGGCAGGCCCGCCACCAGGTGGAGCTGGCCGCCGCCTCGCTCGAACTCAGCCGGATGCTTCCGGAGCTCGACGACGAGGACTGGCAGCAGGGCCTGTGGCACCAGCTCGACGACCTGGACCACGACGAGCTCGCGGGAATGGGCATGCTGGAGCGCGTCCTGCTGCTGCAGGACCGCGTCAGGCAGGAGTAGCCACAGCAGCGTCGGGCACCCTTCTCATCAAACTCTCATCCTGGGCTCAGAATTCACTCACCCCCGGCTCATCTGCCGCTCATCAACGGTTGGTTGACTCTTTCCAACCAGCCAGAAGCAGGCCGCGAGCGAAGGATGAGATCTTGTTGAAGGTAGCGATGTACTCCCACGATTCGGTGGGACTGGGCCACGCCCGGCGCAACCGGGCCATCGCCCACGCCCTCGCCGAACACCTCCCGGCCCTCACCGGTCAGGAAGTCTCCGGCTTCCTGATCGCCGGTCACCCCGACGCCACCCAGGACTCCCTTCCCGACGGCTGGGACTGGCTCGTCCTGCCCGGCTACGCCCGGGTCCCCGAGGGCTACGCCGCCCGCAACCTGGGCTTCGCGATGGAGGAACTCGTTGACCTCCGAGCAGCGGCCGTGAAGGCCGCGCTGGAGTCGGTGGGCCCGGACCTGTTCATCGCGGACCGGCACCCCTTCGGCGTCGGCGACGAACTCCGCCCAGCCCTCGAGATGCTGCGCGAACGGCACCACACCACCACCATCCTGGGCATGCGCGAGGTGCTGGACACCCCGTCGGTGGTCCAGCAGGAGTGGGAGGACATCGGCGGGGCCGCGGCTGCCGCCGCCATGTACGACGCGGTCTGGATCTACGGCGACGAGGCCGTCCACAACCCGCTCGCCACCGGTGAACTGCCTGCCCTGTTCGCCGACCGCGCGTACTTCACCGGCTACCTGTCCAAGGGGCGGCCGGCCGACGTCGGCGAGGCCGCCGAGGTGCCCTACGTCCTCACCATCGTCGGCGGTGGCTCGGACGGTGGCCACATCGCCCGGGCCGCGGCCTCGGCCCCCGTGCCCGCGGGACACCGCCACGTGATCGTCACCGGACCGCAGATGCCTACCGACGACGTCGCCGCCACCCGGGCACTTGGGCAGGACAACCCCGACGGGGACCGCATCCGGGTGCTGCGCTCGGCCAGCAACGTGCCCGCCCTCATCCAGGAGGCGTCCGCCGTGGTGTCCATGGCCGGCTACAACTCCCTCGCCGAGATCATGGCCACCGCCACCCCCGCCCTCGTGGTCCCGCGCAACGCCCGCCGGGCGGAGCAGCCCATGCGGGCCGGTGACCTCGCCGCGCTCGGGGCCGTCGAGGTCCTGCCGGCCGAACAACTCTCCCCGACGGCCCTCGGCCGGTGGTTCGCCGGCGCCGTCGGCGGCCGCACCCGGCGCGACGGCATCCGCCTGGACGGACTCGCCGAGGTGGGCCGCCTGGCCGCAGAACTCATCAACTCCCGCAACACCGCAGCGAAGGTCGGAAACCATGCAGCCTGAACCAGTCATCGGATACGTGCTCAAGATGTACCCCCGCTTCTCCGAGACCTTCGTGGTCTCCGAGATCCTCGCCCGCGAGGCACAGGGGGAGCGGATCGTCATCTTCTCCCTGCGCCCCACCACGGACCCCAAGTTCCACCCGGAACTGGCGCGGGTGCAGGCCCCGGTCATCCATGTCGGACGCCCCACGTCGGTGAACCGGATGTGGGAACAGCTGCGGACCGGCGACGCCGGCTTCACCGCCGCCGTCGCCCGGGAACTGCCGGAACTGTTGGTCCACCCGGCCGACGAGGCGGCCCAGGCCGTCGAGGTTGCCCACCAGGCGCTGGCCCACGGTGTCACCCACCTGCACGCCCACTTCGCCTCGGTCGCCACGACGGTGGCCAGGCTCGCGGGCCGGCTCTCCGGCCTGCCGTACTCCTTCACGGCCCACGCGAAGGACATCTTCCACGACGACGTCGTGGAGGCCGAACTCGGCCGCAAACTGGGTGAGGCCCACCACGCCATCACCATCAGCGGCTACAACGAGACGGACCTGCGGCGTCGGTTCCCGACCCAGAGTGCAAACCTGCGCCTGGTCCACAACGGACTCGAGCTGGACCGCTTCCCCGTGCGGGAGACCCCGGTGCGTGTCAACGGGCAACGCCCCCGGCTGCTGTCCGTCGGGCGGCTCGTGGAGAAGAAGGGCTTCGGCCTGCTCATCGACGCCGTCGCAGCCCTGCGCGAGCGCGGGATCGACGTCGAGTGCGACATCGCCGGCGACGGGCCCCTGGCCGAGGACCTTGCCCGCCAGGTGGCCGAACTGGGCCTGCAGGACCGGGTCCGGTTGCTCGGCCCGGTGACGCAGGCGGAGGTCGGCCGGCTGCTGGGCAGCCACGACGCCTTCGTCGCACCCTTCGTCATCGGGGCCGACGGCAACGCCGACGGCCTGCCCACCGTGCTGCTTGAGGCCATGGCCCGAGGCATCCCGTGCGTGGCCGCCGAGGTGACCGCCGTCGGCGAGGTGGTCATCGACGGCCAGACCGGCTGGCTGGTCCCCACCGGGGACCTGGACGCCCTGACCGACGCCGTCGCCGACGCCGTGGCGCCCGGGGCCGACCACACCGAAGTCACCCGCCGCGCCCGCCGGCTGGTCGAGGAGACCTTCGACTCACGCCGCCAGGCCGCGCGCCTGCGGGAACTCGTCACCACCGGAAGGGGACAGCGATGAGGATCGCATACCTGCTGGCCGATCCCGGCATCGGCGTCTTCGGCACCAAGGGTGCCTCCGTGCACGTCCAGGAGATGGTCCGCGCGCTGCGCTCCGAGGGCCACGAGGTGACCGTCTACACGCTGCTGCGCGGACTCAAGAACGGCGACGAACTGGTCCCCGACGACCTCGCAGACCTCGAGGTGCGAACCATCGCCATGGCTCGCAGCAAGGATCCGGGTGAGCGGGAGCTGGAGGTGTCCCGGGCCGCCGCCCGGATGGCCGTGCAGGCCGCCGCCGACGCCGGGGTGGAGGGGATCGACCTCGTCTACGAGCGCTACTCCCTGTTCTCGGCCGCCGGCGCCCAACTCCGTGCCCTCATGCGGGCCCGTGGCCACGCCACCCGGCTGGCGCTCGAGGTCAACGCACCCCTGCTCGATGAGCAGCGCGCCCATCGCCACCTGGCCCACGAGGAACTGGCTGAGGACCTCACCTCGGCCACGCTCGCCGGGGCCGACGTCGTCAGTTGCGTGTCGAAGCCCGTGGCCGACTGGGTCCGCAGCCGCACGCCCGGCGCCGCCGGACGCGTCCACGTCATTCCCAACGGGGTCAACACTGATCGCATCCGCCCCGTCCCGAGCCCCGCGGACCGCCCGTTCACGGTGGGCTTCGTCGGGACCCTGAAGCCCTGGCACGGTACCGAGGCGCTCCTGGAAGGCTTCGCCGCCGCCGACCGGGAGGACTGGCGGCTGGAGATCTGCGGCGACGGCCCGGAACGGGGCCGGCTCGCCGAGCTCGCGGCCTCGCTCGGCATCTCCGAGCGGACCGTCTTCCACGGGGCGGTGGCCCCCGCAGACGTCCCGGCGCTGCTCGGTGGCCTCGACGTCGCCGTCGCCCCCTACCCGGCTCCCGCCAGCGAGGACGGACACTACTTCTCACCCCTCAAGGTGTACGAGTACATGGCCGCCGGCGTGGCGGTTGTGGCATCGGCGATCGGCGAACTGCCAGACCTGCTCGACGGGGGCAACGGCCTGACCGTGCCCCCCGGTGACGTCCCGGCGCTGGCCGAAGCCCTGCGGTTGCTCGCCGACCGGCCCGGGCTGCGGGCCGACCTCGGGCGTGCCGGCCGCGAGGCCGTGGTGCGCGGGCACGGGTGGAACCAGCGTGCGCTGGAACTGCTCGGCCACCTCGACGCGACCGCCGAGGAGGAGGGGCTCGCAGCATGAGCAGCCGCACCGCCTCTGATCGCGGCCGCCACAACGACGGCCTGCGCCGGACCCTGCGGCTGCTGGTCCCGTACCTCAAGGAGCATCGCGTCCTGATCGCCGTCGGCCTGGCCGCGCTGGCCGGCGACGTCGTGTTCCGCATCCTCGAGCCGTGGCCCGTAAAGTACGCCGTGGACGCGGTCACCAAGGCGCTCGGCGCCAACCTCGTAGGCGTCACCAACATGGACCCGAACGTCGCCCGCACCCTGGTCACCTGGGCCCTGGTTCTGGCCGTGCTCGTCGCGGGCCGGGCCGCCTGCAACTACGTGTCCACCATCTCCTTCGCCAAGACGGGCGTGAAGGTGGTCACCAGGCTGCGCACCCGCGTGTTCAACCACATCCAGTCGCTGTCCATGCGCTACCACTCCAACGCCTCCATCGGCGACACCTCGCAGCGACTGGTGGGTGACATGGGCAGGCTGCAGGAGGTGGCCGTGTCCGCCGGCCTGCCGCTGGTGGGCAACGTCATGACGCTGTCGGTGCTGCTCGTCGTCGTCCTGGTGCTCAACCCGGTGCTGTCCTTGATCGTGGTCGCCACGGCGGGCCTGTACTTCCTGCTCTCGCGGGTCTCCGCACCGAAGATCACCTCTGCCTCCCGCGCCACCCGCAAGGGTGAGGGCAAGCTCGTCGGCGACGCCGCGGAGGCCCTCGCGGCCATCCGCGTCGTCCAGGCCTACGGGCTCGAGGACACCGTCGCCAAGGGCTTCGCCTCCGGCAACGCCTCGGCCCTGAAGGCCAACATCCGCGCCCGGCGCCTGTCCGCACGGCTCGAGCGCTCCACCGACGTCCTCGTGGGGCTCTCCACCGCTGTCGTCCTCGGCTTCGGCGGTTGGCAGGTGCTGGGCGGCATCATGACCCCCGGAGACATGGTGCTGTTCCTGATGTACCTGAAGGTGGCCATGAAGCCCCTGCGCGACATGGCCAAGTACACCGGCCGGATCTCGCGCGCAACTGCCTCCGGGGAGCGGATCGCGGACCTGCTGGACGAGGAGGTCGAGATCGCGAACCCGGACCGAGCCGTTCCGATGCGCCGCATCCGTGGCGACATCGCCTTCGACCGCATCAGCGCCCGCGATGGGCGTGGCCGTCAGCTCTTCGCCGGGCTCGACCTCTACATCCCCGCCGGCCAGCGGGTGGGAATCGTGGGCCCGTCCGGCTCCGGCAAGTCGACGCTGGTCAGCTACCTGCTGCGGCTCGCGGACACCGACACCGGTGCGGTCCTGATCGACGGCTTCGACACCCGACTGGTGAGCAAGGAGGACCTGCGCCACACCATGGCGATCCTCCTTCAGGAGGCCGTACTGTTCGCCACGACGGTGCGTGAGAACATCCGGTACGGGCGGCTCGAGGCCACCGACGCGGAGGTGGAGCAGGCCGCCCGCCGCGCCGGCGCCCACGACTTCATCATGTCCCTGCCCCAGGGCTACGACACGCCGCTCGGGCAGCGCGGTGACACCCTCTCCGGTGGACAGCGGCAGCGGATCTCGCTGGCCCGTGCGATGGTGCGTGACGCCCCGATCGTCATCCTCGACGAGCCCACCACGGGACTCGACCCCGCCTCCCGCCAACACGTGCAGGAGGGGCTGCGCGAACTGACCCGCCACCGCACGGCCCTGGCCATCACGCATGACCTGATCATGCTGCGCGACATGGACCGTGTGCTCTGGCTGGAGGATGGACGCATCCTGGAGGACGGACGCCCGCAGGAACTGCTGGCGGACCCGAGCAGTCGCCTGGCCCGCTGGGCGGCCGATCACAATCCGGAGGCCGAGGTGCTGGTGGCCTCCCAGCGCACTCCGGTGGAGTTGGACGCATGACCGCCCCGAGCACCGCCGAGGCCACGCAGACGGTGGCCGCCCTCGCAGGCCTCGAAGGCGCCGGGCTCGTGCTGGACGATGCAGCACTGTCCGCGCTGATGGGTCACCGGGCGGTCATCGAGCACGTGCGCCTCAAGGTGGGACGCAGCATCCACGTCGCGTGGCGGGCGGCCGACGGCTCCCCGACGCCGGACTGGGGCTGGGCGGAGGTGACGAAGGACCCGCACAAGGCTGACAAGGCGGTCCTGCGAGCGGAGCTCGCGGGGGAGAACGTCCAACTCCAGCGGGTGGGAAGCAGCCTGCTGTTGTGGGGAGGGCTGCGCAGTGATCGGGCGCTGGGAAAGCACCTGCTGTCCGCCCGCGAGGCCCTCGGTGAGGAGATCGACTGGCGCGTGCTGCGCTACAACCCCGGCAAGAGAGTGGTGGCCGCGGTCGATGCGGGCTCGGGTCCGGCCGTGCTCCGTGTGAGCACGGGCACCGACAACCTCGTCGACGCGTCGCGGCGCTGGGCCGAGGCGGGGGTCCCGACGCTGGTGCCCGAGACCTTGGGGTCTCGCGGGACGGCCTCGCTGACGCCCTGGTGGGGGAGCGGAGACCTCCACACCGAGCCGCTACCGGCGGCGGCGCTGGCCGCGGGACGCAGGCTCGGCACCCTCCACGCCCGCACCCAGGGTATGGCGTGGCAGCCGGAGACGCCCCCTGAGTCCCGTCCGGACGCCACGGCCGCGGGGCTGCTCGAGTCGGCTCCGTGGGAGGAGGGCCGCATCCGGCGCATCGCCGACCGGCTCTCACCCTTGTTCGACGAACTGGGACGCTCCGAGCCGTCGTGGTTGCACGGTGACCTGTCACCGGACCAGGTCCTCCACGACGGTTCCGCGGGGATCCGGGTGGTGGACCTCGACCGTGCCCGTTCCGGGCCCGCGGTCCTCGACGTCGGGTCGTGGCTGGCCGCCTGCGCGGCGGAGGACCTGTCGCAATTGGTTGAGCCGTTCCTCGCCGGCCACGCGGAGTCCATGGGCCCTCCGGACCTGCGCCGCCTGACGATCGCGGAGGCGATCGCGCAGTTCCGGGCCGCCATCGACCCCTTCAGGAAGCTGCTTCCGGACTGGCCCGTGCAGCTCGCCACCCGTCTGGAACTGACCGAACAAGCCTTGGGGAGACTGTCATGACCACTGTCCAGATGCCGCCCACGGAGGTGGTGGCCGACGGTCGCGTCTGGCGGATCGCCCGCGCCTGGCCGCTGGGCGACGAGCCCGCGGCCGGGCTCGCCGTCGAGGCTGACGCCGGCGACGGCTCGGTGGCCGCCGGCCTCTGGCACGGCGGGGAACTCGAGCTGCTGCCCGTCGGCTCGGACCCGAAGTTGAAGGACCTGCCCGGGCTGGCTGCGAAGGGCGCCGTGGTGTCCCACCGCCTCCGCAAGCGCGCCGTCGTCAAGATGGATGGCGAGGACGGCGCCGAGTTCACCAAGGTGGTCCGCGCCGGCCGCGCCGAAGGAATCCTCGCGGGCATCGACCAGGCTCGCGCCTTCGAGGCAGGGTTCCGCACCCCGGAGGTGCTCGGCACCACCGACGCCACCGTCACCTTCGCAGGACTCCCGGGAACCAGCCTCCACGTGTCCGAGGAGTTCACCGACGCGCAGTGGCGCCTGGCCTGGGCGGACGTGGCGCACGCCGTGCTGCGCAGCCACGGGGCGGCCACGCCGCCCCAAGACGTCCCCGCCCGCCGCCACGGACTCGAGGACGAGGCGAGGGTGCTGGAGCAGTGGTACCAGCGGGCCGCGGACTGGGTGAAGGACCCGACTGGCCTGCGCGGCCTCGTCGACGCCGCCGCTTCCCGTCTGCTCCGACTGCGCGTGCCGTTCTGGGCGCCCACCCACCGGGACCTGCACGACAAGCAGCTCCTGTGGGATCCCGACCTCGGACCCGGGCTGCTCGACGTCGACACCGCGTGCCTGGCCCACCCCGGCCTGGACCTCGGCAACCTGCGCGCCCACGCCCAATGGCGTGTCCTGCAGGGCCTGTGGTCCGAGGACCGGGCCGACGTGGTCCGGGCAGCCGTGGACCGGATCGCCGAGTCACTGGGCGTGCCCCCGCAGGACGTCGCCGTGTTCGAGCGGGCCACCCTGGTGCGGATCCGCTGTGTCTACGCCTTCCGCCCCGGCCACGCCGAGGCGGCCCAGCACCTCCAGGAGCTACTGGGATAAATACAAAATACTTGTACTAACGTTCGGGGCATGACTGACACCCCTGATCTGGACGTCCGAGAACTCGCTCCCGCGCAGCGCCACAGCACCATCTTCAGCACGTGGAACGCGCTGGGTGCCGGCGAGGCCTTCGTCCTGGTCAATGACCACGACCCGAAGCCGCTGTACTACCAGTTCGCGGCGGAGCACGAGGGCGAGTTCACCTGGGACTACCTCGAGAACGGGCCGGAGGTCTGGCGGGTGCGGATCGGCCGGACCGAGAAGTAGCGGAACTCAGCTCTCGCGGCCGCGCCGGAACCGGCGCTTCAGCCGCAGGTTGGCCGGCAGTTCCGGCGCCGGGAGCCGGTCCATGGGGCCGCGGTACCCACGGACCCGACCGAACCGGTCCTCCGGCGCCTCGTTCCACTCCTGCCGTAGCCGCACGATGTCCTCGTGGCTGCGGCCGATGAAGTTCCACCACATCACGATGCCCTCGTCGAACGGCTCGCCGCCGAGGAGCATGACCCGGGCTGGGGCGTCGGTGGGGTTCGTCAGGCGCATGTGGTCCAGTCCGGAGTCGCGCACGCCCATGGCGCTGCGGTCCAGCCGGACACCGTCGAAGTCGACGTGGCCGGTGTCCACCAGCACCCCGTGCTCGAACCCGGGGTCGACGGCGAACTCCCAGGTCACGCCCGGGTCCAGCACCACCTCTGCACCCAGCAGCGGAGTCTCGGAGCGCACCGGGGAGAAGGCGTCGTCGAGCGCGCCCACCAGGACCTTCGCCCGCACCCCGTCGGCCTCGTACAGGTCAGGCACGTGGTGCTGGAAGTCCCGCACCAGGTCCTTGTCCTCCTCGGGGAGCACCACCCACAGCTGGACGCCGTGCAGCAGGTCCCGCTTCGTTTGGACACCTCGGAGTGGGAGATGCCATAGCCGGACGTCATCAGGTTCACCTCGCCCGGACGCACCATCTCGTGCACGCCGCCCGAGTCGCGGTGCTCGATCTCACCCGAGAACAGCCAGCTCACCGTCTGCAGGCTGGTGTGGGGGTGGGGGGCGACGTCCATGCAGACGCCCTCCTCCGGGCCGTAGTGGTCCGCGAAGCACCAGGCCCCGACGAACGAGCGGGTCATCGACGGCAGCGTCCGGCGCACGCGCATCGCGTCCTCGCCGCCGAGCGGAACGTCCTTGGGCTCGAGCACCTGGACGTGGTCCGGATGGTGCTCCCGGTTGGCCGTGCAGTCCAGGAGTTGTGGGTCGGTGTCGGTGTTGCTCATGCTGGCCTCCTCGCCTTCCCCGAGCCTAGGCGAGAGGGCCGGGTCGCGCGCCAGAACTGTCGGGCCGCAGGGGTAGGGTGGGGGCTCGTTGACCAAGGCTCGAGGAAACAAGAGGAGATTGGGTGTCGGACCAGTTCGTCCACCTGCATGTGCACACGGAGTTCTCGATGCTGGATGGTGCAGCTCGGATCCATGACCTGTTCAAGGGTGCGGAGCAGATGGGCATGCCCGCCCTGGCCATGTCCGACCACGGGAACCTGTTCGGTGCCTACGAGTTCTACAAGGCCTCGAAGAACTACGACGTGAAGCCCATCATCGGCCTCGAGGCCTACCTGACGCCACGCACCCACCGCTCGGAGCGCAAGCGCGTCCAGTTCGGCGACGGCACCGGCGACGACGTGGCCTCGAAGGGCGCCTACACCCACATGACGATGTGGGCCGCCAACAAGGCCGGCATGCACAACCTCTTCCGGCTCAGCTCACGCAGTTCCCTGGAAGGGTTCTTCTACAAGCCGCGCGCGGACCGGGAATTGCTCAACGAGTACGGCAAGGGCCTGATCGCCACAACCGGCTGCCCGTCGGGGGAGGTGCAGACGTTCCTGCGGCTCGGCCAGTACGAGAACGCCCGCAACGCAGCGGCGGAGTTCCGCGACATCTTCGGTGCCGGCAACTTCTACGTCGAGCTGATGGACCACGGGCTGTCGATCGAGAACAAGGTCCGAAAGGACCTGCTGCGGCTGGCCAAGGACCTGCAGCTGCCGCTGGTGGCCACCAACGACCTCCACTACGTCCACGCCGACGACGCCGACGCCCACGACACCCTGCTGTGCGTGTCCGCCGGTTCCCGCAAGGCCGCCACGGACCGGTTCAAGTTCGACGGCTCCGGCTACTACCTGAAGTCGGCCGCCGAGATGCGCGCCCTGTTCTCAGAACTTCCCGAGGCCTGCGACAACACCCTGGCCATCGCCGAACAGATCGAGACCGAGTTCGACGAGGGCATGGGCACCTACATGCCGAAGTTCGACGTCCCCGAGGGCGAGACCGAGGACACCTGGTTCGCCAAGGAGATGGAGCGCGGGCTGCAGTTCCGCTACCCGAACGGCATCTCGCAGGAGGTCCGGGAGCGGGCGGCGTTCGAGACCCGGATCATCTCCTCGATGGGCTTCACCGGCTACTTCCTCGTCGTCGCCGACTTCATCAACTGGGCCAAGAACAACGGCATCCGCGTGGGTCCCGGGCGAGGCTCGGGCGCCGGCTCCATCTGTGCCTACGCCCTGCGGATCACGGACCTGGACCCCATCCAGCACGGCCTGCTGTTCGAGCGGTTCCTCAACCCCGAGCGCGTCTCCATGCCCGACTTCGACATCGACTTCGATGATCGTCGCCGCGGCGAGGTGATCCAGTACGTGACCCGCAAGTACGGCTCGGACAAGGTGGCCCAGATCGTCACCTACGGATCCATCAAGGCCAAGGCCGCCGTCAAGGACGCCTCCCGCGTCCTGGACATGCCGTTCGCGGTGGGGGAGCGGATCACCAAGGCGATGCCCCCGGACGTGATGGGCAAGGGTGTCCCGCTGACCGGGCTGTTCGACCCGAACCACAAGCGCTACAACGAGGGCAACGAGTTCCGGGACCTCTACAACAGCGACCCGGACGTGCGCACCGTCGTGGACACGGCGAAGGGCATCGAGGACCTGAAGCGCCAGTGGGGCGTCCACGCCGCCGGTGTGATCATGTCCAACGCCCCGCTGCAGGACGTCATCCCGGTGATGAAGCGCGAGTCCGACGGCGCCATCATCACGCAGTTCGACTACCCCGGCTGCGAGTCCCTCGGCCTGATCAAGATGGACTTCCTCGGGCTGCGGAACCTGACGGTGATCGACGACGCCGTCCGCAACATCAAGATCAACCAGGACGTGGACCTCGTCCTGGACGACCTCCCCCTCGACGACCAGGCGACCTTCGACCTGCTGGCGGCCGGTGACACGCTCGGGGTGTTCCAGCTCGACGGCGGGCCCATGCGGGCACTGCTGCGCTCCATGCGGCCCGACACCTTCGAGGACATCTCCGCAGTGGGCGCGCTCTACCGCCCCGGGCCGATGGGCGCCGACTCCCACAACAAGTACGCCCGACGCAAGACCGGGCGCGAGGAGGTGGAACCGCTCCACCCGGAACTGGCGGAGGCGCTGGAGCCGATCCTGGGCGAGACCTACGGCCTGATCGTGTACCAGGAGCAGGTGATGGCCATCGCCCAGCAGCTGGCCGGCTACACGCTGGGCGGTGCCGACATGCTGCGCCGCGCCATGGGCAAGAAGAAGAAGTCCGAGCTGGACGCCCAGTACGAGATCTTCTCCGGCGGAATGCTGGAGCGGGGCTACTCCAAGGAGGCCATCAAGGCGCTCTGGGACGTGCTGCTCCCGTTCTCCGACTACGCCTTCAACAAGGCCCACTCGGCTGCCTACGGGGTCATCTCCTACTGGACCGCCTACCTCAAGGCCAACTACCCGACCGAGTACATGGCGGCCCTGCTGCAGTCCGTCCGCGACGACAAGGACAAGTCCGCCGGCTACCTGGCCGAGTGCCGCCACATGGGCATCCGCGTGCTGCCGCCCGACGTCAACTCCTCGGAGACGCAGTTCACGCCGGTGGGCAAGGACATCCGCTACGGCCTGGGTGCCATTCGCAACGTTGGTGACAAGGTGGTGCAGGCCTGGACCGCGGAGCGTGCCGAGAAGGGACCCGCCAAGGACTTCAACGACTTCTTGGACAAGGCCCCGCTGCTGATCTGCAACAAGCGCGTCATCGAGTCGCTCATCAAGGCCGGCGCCTTCGACGAACTCGGCCACACCCGTCGCAGCCTGATGAGCGTCTACGAGAACGCCGTGGACGGCATCATCGACGTGAAGAAGAACGCCGAGAACGGGCAGGACGACCTCTTCGGGGCCTTCGGGATGGAGGACGGGGACGAGGCCTACGAGCACTCGCCGATCCCGGACCTGGACGAGTGGGACCGGCGCACCAAGCTCGCCTTCGAGCGCGAGATGCTGGGTCTCTACGTCTCCGACCACCCGCTCAACGGGCTCGAGCACGTGCTGGAGGCCAACGGGCAGCACTCCATCACGTCGGTCGCCTCGCCCGAGGGCTATCGCGGCGAGACGACGGTGTGCGGCCTCATCACCGGCGTCAACCGCCGGGTGAACAAGAAGGGCGCGTTCTGGGCGACGATCACGGTGGAGGACCTCACCTCGTCGATCGAGGTGATGGTGTTCCCACGCGTCTACGACCAGGTGGCCATGCACCTCGCACCGGACACGATCGTGTCCGTGCGCGGCGTGGTGGACTCCGAGGAGGACCGGGTCCGGATGCGGGCCCAGGACATCGTCGCCCCACAGGTGAACCCCGACGGCGGCTCGGGTCCGGTGATGCTGACCCTGCCCGCCGTGCGGTGCACCCCCACCATCGTCGACCGGCTGAAGAAGGTGCTCTCGGAGTACCCCGGCTCCTCCGAGGTGCACCTGCAGTTGCGCAGTGACCAGAAGGTCACCACGTTCAAGCTGGGCGACGGCTACCGCGTGGCACCGGGCTCGCCATTGTTCGCGGACCTGAAGGCCATCCTCGGTCCCAGCGCGGTGGGCGTGGCTAGAGTTGGAACAAATGAGTGAGATCCCCTTCGCCGCGCAGCCGCGCTGGTTCGCGCGGTGGCGCAGGACACTGAGCGACGCGCGGTGGTCCATACCGTCGTTCCTGGTGGGCTGCGCACTGGCGGGACTGGTCCTCGGCCTGATCTGGTTCCTGGGGGCCTACCGACCGGGATACACCGTCCTGGAGGACCTCGGCGCCACCATGGACGAGCGCGGGCTGGCCGGCATGTTCGCGGCGGATGCGTTCTTCACGCTGCTGGTGGGGATCCTCGGCCTTGCGGCGGGGATCGTGAGCTGGCTGCTGTTCCGCAACCTGGGCTGGTGGGTGTGCCTCCTGGCGGTGGTGGGCTCCACCGCGGGTGCGCTCGTGGTGTGGCAGTTCGGGCTCCTGCTCGGCGGCAGCGGCTTCTCCGAGCGGCTCGCCAGTGCGGGTCCCGGTGACGTCGTACCGGTGGACCTGGCACTACAGGCCCACGCCGCGATCCTCGTGGCCCCGTTCCTGGCGATCACCCCGGTGATGCTGTTCTCGGCGTTCTGGCCCGAGGAGTCCCCGACGCCGGCGGACATGGTGGCCGGGGAGGGCGTCGCGGCCGACTAGACTGTGTTGTCGTGCTGAGAACTGTTGACCTGACCGGAGTGGACCTCGACTTCCGGGCCCACCTCCCGCGCGCCGACTTCAACGTCGACGCCGCGCTGGAGGTCGTGCGCCCCATCTGCGAGGACGTCCATGTCCGCGGCGAGGCGGCCCTCGAGGAGTACTCGGCGAAGTTCGACGGCGTGGTTCCCGAGAGCCTGCGCGTGCCCGTGGCGCTGCTCGAGAAGTGCGCCGAGGAGCTCGATCCCGAACTCGCGGCCGCCTTCGTGGAGGCGGTGCGCCGTCGTCGCCAGGTGGCCGAGGAACTGGAGAAGGACCCCAATCCGTCGCCGGCCTTCCTCTCGGAGGGAGCCACCGTCGGCCTGCGCAACATCCCCGTGGAGCGCGTCGGCCTCTACGTCCCCGGCGGCCTCGCGCCGCTCGCCTCCAGCGTGATCATGAACGTGGTGCCCGCCCAGGTGGCCGGGGTCGGCAGCATCGCCGTGGCCTCGCCGCCGCAGCAGGAGTTCGGTGGCTGGCCGCACCCCAACATCCTCGCGCTGTGCCACATGCTGGGCGTCACCGAGGTGTACGCGGTGGGCGGGGCGCAGGCCGTGGCCATGTTCGCCCACGGCGTGCCCGGGGTGTGCGAGCCCGTCTCGCTGGTCACCGGACCCGGCAACATCTACGTGGTGGCGGCCAAGCGACTGCTGCGCGGAGTGGTCGGCATCGACTCCGAGGCCGGCCCGACGGAGATCGCGGTCATCGCCGACTCGACGGCGCGGCCGGACTTCGTGGCCGCGGACCTGATCTCGCAGGCCGAGCACGACCCGATGGCGGCCTCCGTGCTGATCACGGACTCCACGGAGCTCGCCGAGCAGGTCCAGGCGGAACTGGAGCGGCAGGTCGCCGTGACCAAGCACGCCGAGCGGATCCGCACGTCGCTCGGCGGCAGGCAGAGCGCCGTCGTCCTCGTCCGGGACGAGGCCCAGGCCATCCGCGTGGCCGACGCCTACGGTGCCGAGCACCTCGAGATCCAGACCGCCAACGCCGAGGCGGTGGCCCGCCGGATCCGCAACGCCGGCGCCATCTTCGTGGGCGACTACTCGCCGGTGAGCCTGGGGGACTACTCCGCCGGTTCCACCCACGTCCTGCCCACCGCGGGCTGCGCCTGCCACAGCTCCGGCCTGACCGTGCGCAGCTTCATGCGAAGCGTGCACGTCATCAACTACGACGAGCGGGCGCTGCTGGAGCTGGCCGACGGCGTCGAGCGCTTCGCCAACGCGGAGGACCTGCCCGGACACGCCGCGGCCATCACCGTGCGGAGGCCCAGGTGAGCCAGGCCTTCGAGCTGTCGGACCTGCCGCTGCGCGAGGACCTCGTGGGCGCCGAGCCCTACGGCGCACCGCAGCTGGTGGTACCCGTCGTGCTCAACGTCAACGAGAACCCGTACCCGCCCTCGGAGGCCGTCCGCCGCGAGATGGCCGACGCCGTGGTCTCGGCCGCCGGCACCCTCAACCGGTACCCGGAGCGTGAAGCCCTCGAACTGCGCCGCGACCTGGCCGCCTACCTCGGCCACGGCCTGGGGCCGGAGAACATCTGGGCGGCCAATGGGTCCAACGAGATCATGTCCCACCTGCTGACCGCGTTCGGCGGGCCCGGCCGCAAGGTGCTGGCGTTCACCCCGACGTACTCGATGTACCCGGAGTACGCCCGCAACACCTGCACCAACTACGTGACGGTGCCCCGCAAGCCGGACCACACCCTCGACGCGGCGCTCATCCTCGCGGCCGTCGCCGAGCACCGACCCACCGTCGTGCTCATCACCACCCCCAACAACCCCACCGGCACCTCCACACCCCTCGAGGTGATCGAGGAGGTGGCCGCCGGCACCGACGCGATCGTCGTCGTCGACGAGGCCTACCAGGAGTTCTCCCGGGGAAGGTCGGCGCTCGAGCTGCTGCCGCGGTTCCCGCGGCTGGTGGTCTCACGCACCATGAGCAAGGCGTTCGCGCTGGCCGGCGGGCGCGTGGGCTACCTGGCCGCGCACCCCGCTGTGGTGGACGCCTGCCGGATCGTGCGCCTGCCCTACCACCTGAGCGCCCAGACGCAGGCGGTGGCCCGGGTGGCGCTCCGGCACAGCGGCGAGTTGCTCGCCCGCGTGGACGAACTGGCCGCGGAGGCTCGCGCCCTGCAGTCCTGGCTGCGCGAGCGCGGCTACGACGTGGTGCCCTCGGACGCGAACTTCGTCCTGTTCGGGCGCTTCCCGGACCGGCACGCGGTCTGGCAGCAGCTGCTGGATCGCGGCGTCCTGATCAGGGAGACTGGACCCGAGGGGTACTTGCGAGCATCAGCGGGCACCCCCGACGAGATGGCGGCCCTCAGGGACGCCCTGACCGACATCGCGCCGACGCTGGAAGGAACCAAGCCATGAACCGCACCGCCACCAAGGAACGCTCCACGAGCGAGTCCACCATCAAGGTCTCCATTGACCTCGACGGCACGGGCAAGTCCAACATCTCCACCGGCGTCGGTTTCTACGACCACATGCTGACCGCGCTCAGCAAGCACTCCCTGATCGACATGGACATCCAGGCCACCGGCGACGTCCACATCGACGGCCACCACGTCGTCGAGGACACCGCCATCGTGCTCGGCCAGGCCCTGCGGGAGGCACTCGGCGACAAGTCGGGCATCCGCCGCTACGGCGACGCGCTGGTCCCGCTGGACGAGGCCCTCGCGCAGTGCGTCGTGGACGTCGCCGGGCGCCCGTACGTGGTGTGCGACGGGGAGCCCGACAGCCAGGTCTACGCGCTGATCGGGGGCTCGGGCGTGCCGTACGCGGGCTCCATGACCTACCACGTCGTCGAGAGCCTCGCGCTCAACGCCGGCCTGTGCGTGCACCTGAAGCTGATCTCCGGCCGAGACCCGCACCACATCGTCGAGGCCCAGTTCAAGGCCCTGGCCCGTGCGCTGCGCACCGCCGTCGAGCCCGACGCCCGCCAGCAGGGTGCCATCCCGAGCACGAAGGGCGCACTCTGAGCGGCCCGAGGCGGGTCGGCCTCCTCGACTACGGCTCCGGCAACCTGCACTCGGCCGCGCAGGCGCTGCGCGCCGCGGGCGCCGACGTCACGGTGTCCTCGCAGCGCGAACTGCTCGAGCGCCAGGACGCGTTGGTGGTGCCGGGGGTCGGTGCCTTCGCGGCCTGCATGGCCGGTCTCGAGGCCGCCGGTGGCCGTGAATTGGTCTCCGACTGGGTGGCCTCGGGCCGTCCGCTGCTGGGGATCTGCGTCGGACACCAGGTGTTCTTCGAGGGGGGCACCGAGCACGGCATCTCCACCCCCGGCCTCGGCCTGTACCCGGGCACCGTGGAGCAGCTGCCCGCGCGTCGGCTGCCGCACATGGGCTGGAACACCGTCGACGTGCCGGCGGGCTCGCTCCTGTTCGACGGGCTGCAGCAGGAACGGTTCTACTTCGTGCACTCCTACGCGGCCACCGACGCACCGGGCGACGGCCTGGTGACCGTCGCCCGACACGAGGACCGGGACTTCGTCGCAGCGGTCGAGCGGGACAACGTCGCCAGCACCCAGTTCCACCCGGAGAAGTCCGGTGCCGCCGGGGCACGGCTGCTGCACAACTGGCTCGCGGTCTGAGGGAGCAACACATGCAGGAGCAGCCGGTACCTCTCCCCGCGGTGGTGGGGGCGGTGACAGGGATCCTGGCTGCCGCCGTCGGCCTGCTGCCCTGGCTGGTGACGGGCGGCACTGCGCCGCTGCAGAACCTGTGGGCCACCTCGACCCTGCCCGACGACATGCCATTCGTGCTGCTCCCGTTCAGCCAGTACCACGTGACCACCATCATCGGTCTGGTCGTGGTCGGGTCGGGCGTGGCCGGGCTGGCCGGGCGGATGTTGCGGCACCGCCTGGGGCGGGGAGGACTGGCAGTGCTGGTCGGCGGCCTGCTGCTGGCCCAGTTGCTGGCATTGGGGCAGACCGCCCTGGAGATCAACGCCGGGCTGGAGGCGGGAACATCCGCCGCGCTGTACCTCGGGACCCTCGTGGCGGTGACGGCACTCGCGGTGGTCACGGGCGCGGTGTCACTGTTGCTCGTCGCACTGGCTCCGCGTGCCGGGGCGGTGGTGGGGCTCAGCGTGGGTGCCCTGGCGCTGGCGCCGTGGCTGACGGCCCCGTGGTCCGCCATCGGAGAACCACTGTTCGACGTCGGTGGCGTGCTGGGGCTGCTGGCCCGCTGGTTGCCACCCGTGCTCGTCGGAGCGGCCATCGCCTGGGGTGGCCTGAGGACCGTCGCTCGGGTGCTGGCCGCGGTTGCGGGTCTGGTGCTGGTCTGGATCGTCCCGGCGCTCAGCACGGCCATCCAGGCCTCGCTCGGGTCGAGGGCGCTGCTGCGGGACGTGCCCGGGGCCGTGGACTACTTCCTGCGCGTACTGGTCTCCGCGGCCACCATCCCGGCCGTGGCGCTGCCGCCCGTCGCGGTGTGCGTCGTGGTAGCGGGCGTCGGGATGTTCGCCCCGGGCCGTGCGACGAACCAGGCCTAGAACTTGCCGGAAACAATCCAGCCCAAGGGGTGTGTCCCGTTTGGGGTGCCGAGTCGGATAGGCTTGCCCGTCGTGGAAGCCTTGCAGTTGTTGCCCGCAGTCGACGTCCAGAACGGCCAAGCCGTCCAACTCGTCCAGGGGGTGGCCGGTACCCAGAAGGAGTTCGGCGATCCGCTGGCCGCCGCCATGCGCTGGCAGGACGACGGCGCCGAGTGGATCCACCTCGTGGACCTGGATGCAGCGTTCGGGAGGGGCTCCAACGCCGAACTCCTGCGCGGCATCATCGACCAGCTCGAGGTGCAGGTGGAACTCTCCGGCGGCATTCGTGACGACGCCTCCCTGGACCGGGCCCTGTCGACGGGGTGCCGTCGCGTGAACATCGGCACCGCCGCGCTGGAGCAGCCCGAGTGGTGCGAGAAGATCATCGTCGAGCACGGTGACAGGATCGCCATCGGGCTCGACGTCCGTGGCGAGAACCTCGCCGCCCGCGGCTGGACCCGCGAGGGCGGGCCGTGGCAGGAGACCCTGGACCGGCTGTCGGCGGCCGGCTGCGAGCGGTTCGTGGTCACCGACGTCAACTCCGACGGCATGCTGACCGGCCCCAACTTCGACCTCCTCCGGGCGGTGTGCGAGCGCACCGAGGCAGCAGTGATCGCCTCCGGCGGCATCTCCTCGCTGGAGGACCTGCGGCGGCTCCGGGAACTCGTCGGCGCCGGCGTCGAGGGCGCGATCATCGGCACCGCGCTCTACATGGGCAACTTCACCCTTCGGGAAGCGCTCGACGTGGCCGGGAGGCCCTGACATGGCGCGCGCGCCGAGGAGTAGCTTCGGCGTCCCGGAAACAGCCACCGTCCACAACCCACCCCTGCTGGACGGGCGGATCCGGGACCTGCTGGCCGGCAAGAAGATCGCGATGACCGGTGTCACCGGGTTCATCGGCGAGGAGATGCTGTGGAAGTTCCTCACCGAGTGCCCGGACGTGCGCACCGGGGTCCTCGTCCGCCGCAAGGGTTCGGTCACCGCCGCCGAGCGCGTCGCCAGCCTGCTGAAGAAGAAGATCTTCAAGCCCCTGGTGGAGGCCGCCGGCTCCGTCGAGGCACTGATGGCCGAACGCGTCGACGTGATCGAGGGCGACCTCCCCAACGTGCCCGACCTGCCGCGCGACATCGACATCCTCGTCCACTGCGCCGGCGACGTCTCCTTCGACCCGCCCATCGACCAGGCCTTCATGACCAACGTGATCGGCACCAAGGCGTTGCTGACCAAGTTCCGGGAGTCCTGCAGCGACGCCGACGGAAACCTCGAGCGGGTCCCGCACTACGTCCACATCTCCACCGCCTACACCGCCGGCCGCCGGCGGGGGGCGATCCCGGAGGCGGCCCACGCCCACGACGTCGACTACGAGGCCGAGACCCGCGCCGCGATGGCCATGAAGGAGCACGTCGAGACCCGTTCGCGGAGCTCGGAACAGCTCACCGAACTCCGCAAGGAGGCCGAGAAGCTGCACCGACGCGCCGGTTACCTGACGACGTCGGAGGACACGGAGCGCCGGCGCCAGGAGTGGGTGGCCCGGGAGCTGGTGGCCGCAGGCACCGAACGCGCCCGTTCGCTGGGCTGGACCGACGTCTACACCTTCGCGAAGGCGATGGGGGAGCGCGTCGTCGCGGACCTGGGCCGGGACATGCAGATCTCCGTCGTGCGGCCCGCCATCGTGGAGTCCTCGCTGGTCGACCCGTACCCGGGTTGGATCGAGGGCTTCAAGATGGCTGACCCGATCATCCTCGCCTACGGCCGCGGCCAGCTGCCGGAGTTCCCGGCCTCACCGGACGCCGTCATCGACATCATTCCCTGCGACTACGTCGTCAACGCCATCGTTGCCGTCTGCGCCACCCAGCCGAAGGTGGGGGAGCCCGAGTTCTACCACTGCAGTTCGGGGGCCCGGAACCCGCTGACGTTCCGCGGCATCTTCGAACACGTCCGCAACTACTTCGCGGCGCACCCCTACACCGAGGGACAGGGATCCGTCCCGCTCGCCGAGTGGCAGTTCCCGGGTGCCGAGCCGGTGGAGCGGATGCTCTGGTTCGCGGACAAGGGCGTCAAGATCGGCAACAAGCTCCTCAGCTTCGCCCCGAGGGGCAAGAAGGTCCGGGCCGCCGCGACGTCCCTGGACAAGACCGCCAAGCAACTGGACTTCCTGAACAAGTACCTCACCCTGTACGGGGAGTACCTGCAGTCGGAGGTGCACTTCGTCGACGACTGCACGCTCGCCCTGCACAACTCGCTGCACCCGGACGACGTGGAGGCGTTCAGCTTCGACTCCGGCGACTTCGACTGGACCCACTACATGGAGGAGGTCCACATCCCGGCGATCACGGACCCCGTCCGCCGCCTGGAGGCCGCCCGGAAGCGCCGCAGCCAGCGCTCCGCCACTTACAAGACGCTGAAGCCCTCGGAGCCAGGCACGGTGCTGGCCGCCTTCGACCTCGACGGCACGGTGATGGCCACCAACGTCGTGGAGACCTACCTCTGGCTCAAGCTCCCGGAGCTGTCCATCGCCGAACGGGCCGCCGAGGTCGCGAAGGTGATCTGGCAGCTGCCCAACTACATCGGGGCCGAGCGCAAGGACCGTGGTGTGTTCCTCCGCCAGATCTACCGCCGCTACGCGGGGGCGGACCTGGCCGAGCTCGAGAACTTCGTCGAGGAGCACCTGTCCCCGTTCATCCTGGACCGCACCTCCCCGGAGGCCATCCGTCGGATCCGCGAACACCGCGAGGCCGGCCACACCACGGTCCTGATGACCGGTGTGATCCGCCCCCTCACGCGTCCCTTCGAGGGCCTGTTCGACCACATCGTGGCCGCGGACCTGGCCACCGACGAGGACGGCGTGTGCACCGGCTTCCTCTCGGGGCCGCCGATGGTGGGTGAGTCCCGCTCCGCGTGGCTGAACCACTACGCCAACCTCCACAAGTTCGACCTGTCCAAGTCGTTCGCCTACGCGGACAGCCACGTGGACCTCCCCATGCTGCGGGCCGTCGGGAACCCCGTCGCAGTGAACCCGGACGTCGGCCTGATGCGTGCCGCGAGATCCAGCTCGTGGTCCGTGATCGAGTGGTCGTCCGACTCCCCGCAGCCCCGCTGGAAGCTTCCCCACGTGAGAGAGGAACGGTAAATGTCCCGTCCCGGTTTTGTCCTAGAGGTCGACGAGAAGACCCCGCCGCTGCTCACGTTGTCCGGGTCCCACCTCCGGTTGGAGCGCTTCGGCTCCGGCACCCGGGTGGCCTACCCGGCCGACCCGGTGGCGTCGGAGGACCCGGTGGGTCTGATCGACGCCGCGCTCGAGACCCCCGTCGGGGCGGAGGCGTTGCCGAACCGCCTGGGCCGGTCCACGAAGCTGACCATCGTCGTGCGCGATGACAAGCAGCCCGAACCCCGCATGCGCTTCGACGTCCGGCGCAGCATCGTCGAACGGGTCCTCGAGCACGCGGCCCGGGCGGGTGTGGACGACGTTCAGATCGTCATAGCCACCGGCCTCAACCGCCGCTGGAGCCGCCCGGAGACCAGCGCGATCCTGGGGGACCGGGTCGCGACGTCCTTCATCCCCGACGGACTGATCGGTAGCCACGACGTGACCGCCGAGGACCTCGTCACCATCGGCGAGGTCGACGGCGTCCCGGTGCGGTTGAACAAGCGGGTCGCGGAGTCGGACCTGGTGGTGAGCGTCGGCGTGGCCAGCGACCACACCTCCGGCTGCGGCCTGGCCCTGGGGCTCACGGACGTCGAGACCATCAACCGGCTCGAGGGACTGCACCGCGACGACGCCACCAGCGAGCAGATCATCACCCTCGTCAACGGTGCGGTCCCGACCTTCGCGGTCACGGCCGTCCTGGGGCAGCCGCTGCTGGGGACCTCGCTGTCGTTCCTGAACAAGCGCGAGTGGGAGTGGCGCCTGCCGGACCAGTTCGCCTTCGCGACGGCGCGCCAGTTCACCGCGGTCTCCAAGCGCGGCTCGCAGAAGCTGTTCGGCAACCCCCTTGCCGACTATGCGATCTCCGACATGATCGGAGGGGACCCGGCGCTCGTGCGGCAGCAGGCCCGGGAGGCCTGGGTGGCCGCCAACTCGGTGGAACTGCCGGGCTCGGCCGACGTGCTGGCAGTGTCGGTGTGGGGGGCCTCGTTCGACAACGCGAACCCCGTCGGATCCCCGATCCACGCCGCCCACGACGCCCTGGTGACCCAGGCCGGCAGCCACGCCGGTGCGCCGCTGGTGCGCGACGGCGGGGTGCTGATCGCCCGCCACCCGCTGACGCGGAACTTCTCCAACCGCACCCAGTCCGCCGCGGCCGACCTGTTCGCGACGGTGCTGCCCGAGACGCTGGACCCCGAGGAGATCCACGAACGGTTCGAGGCCACGGCCTCGCTGGACGCCTGGTACCTGGCGCTCTACCGCGACCACTACGCCAACCACCCCCTCAAGGTGTTCCACACCTGGTACCGGATCCGTGAGGCCACCTCCCGCCTCGGCGACGTGATCTGGGTGGGCGGGGACCGCCGCAGCGCCGCCATGCTCGGCCACCGCGCCGCCACCACCTTCGCCGACGCACTGGAGATCGGCTCCAACACCGTCGGGTCCCACCCGGACATCACCCACCTGCACGGCCCCGGCCGACTGCTCGGAGTAGTGCGGTGACCAGGCAACTCGAGAGTTGGGCACAGGAGTCCAAGGGCCGCCCGCGCGCGAGGCTGACCTGGTTCTCGGACGTGTTCGGGTTCGCCCGTGGCATGTTCGGGCTGCGCCACAAGCGGCCGCAGGGTGCCCCGCCCAAGGCGCCCGCGGGCAAGCTCCGCCTGAGCCTGGCCGACCTGCAGAAGACCCCCAACCTGCTGCAACTACTGACGTGGCGTCTCGACTACCAGGTGGCCGGACTCGACGCCCTGTCTGGGCTGCAGCCGCCGGTGATCTTCGCGGTCAACGAGGCTGGTGTCCTCGACTGGCAGGTGCTGCGCGCCATCCTCCCCAGCGGCTTCCGGGCAACCATCCGCACACCCAGCCGATCCCTGGCCAAGGGCAACAGCGTCGTGCTGTTCACCGACGACCCGGTGGTCGACGGTGAGGTGGGGGAGTTCACCCCGCTGGCCGCCCAGCTCGCGAGCCAGTACAACGTGCCGATCGTGCCCGTCGCACTCGTGGGGACGTTCAAGCTCAACGAGGTGCTGGGCCTGGCGCTGCAGAACAAGCCGCACGTCTCCGTGCGCTTCGGTTCCCCCATCTACGTGCGCGGACGCTCGCTCGCCGAGGCGACGGGTGAACTGCAGTCGTCGGTGGAGCAGCTGTTCCACACCGGGGACCTGTCGTGGTGGACGGTGCAGCACCGTCGTGCCGAGGACCAGCCCGTGGCGGAGCCGATGCCGAGGTGGCGCCGCCTGTGGCACCAGACGGCCCCGCGGGCCCAGAGGTCCCGAAGGCGGATCTGGCGACAGCCGTCGAAACCACGCGGATAGACTCGGCGGCAACACACTCCTGGGGGTGGCGATGGACCTGTACGTCGATGAACACCTGAACTGGCGAGCCCTGGGCGAGGACGACCTGGCGGACCTGGACTCCCTGCGCGCGCAGATCGAACTGCTCGACGACCCGGTGCTGTCCTCGGTGGAGCGGCTGGTGGGCACCGATGACGTGTCCGGACTCCCAGAGAACAGCGTCGGGGGGTGGGACAACTACGGCAGCCTGCTCGCCTACGGCTGGAACGTGCCCGAGGACTCCGAGGTCCCGCAGGTCTACCTGCTGGGCGGGGTGCACCCCACCCACCGCTACCTGGGGATAGGGGGTTCGGTCCTGAGGTGGCAGGAGCGGCGCGCGCAGGAGTGGCGCGACGAGCACCGGCCGGGGGAGGCTGTGTGGCTCGGCTGCTACGTCGACCACGCCCAGACCGGTCTGGAGAAGCTGCTGCGCAAGCTGGGCTTCGAACAGGAGCGCTACTTCTACGACATGCACCGCAGCCTCGAGCACCTGCCCGACACGCTGAGCGTGGACGGGGTCCGCATCGAGCGCTTCGACGACCGGCACGCGGCCGACCTGCTGGACCTGCACAACATCTGCTTCCGGGACACGTTGGGAACGCGCAAGGTGGGCAAGCGGGTCTGGCACGAGTCGCTGCAGCGTGACAGCTTCCGCCCCAACTGGTCCTGGGTGGCCATCGTCGACGACGCGCCGGTGGGCTACGCGCTGTCAGGGCTGGACGAGGACCTCGCCCTGGAGGGGGCCACCATCGGCTGGACCGACCGGGTGGGTGTCCACCCGGACTTCCGTGGCCGGGGGATCGCCATCGCCCTGCTGCAGCGCACCCTCGTGTCCATGGCGGAGGACGGCTGCGACGAGGCCGGCATCGGGGTGGACACGACGGATCCGGCCTCGCCGGGGTTGCTGAAGCGCAACCTCGGTTACGAGCCCCGCGACGGCCTGGTGCTGATGAGCAAACTCGTGGCTCCGGGCAATCCCTGAGTTCGGTAGGGTGGAGGGCGCAATCCGTCCACCCACTATTCAAGGCAGGTCGAATGGCCGGACACTCCAAATGGGCCACCACCAAGCACAAGAAGGCCGTCATCGACGCCAAGCGCGGCAAGCTGTTCGCCAAGCTGGTCAAGAACGTCGAGGTAGCCGCGCGCATGGGGGGCGGTGACCCCGCCGGCAACCCGACCCTCTACGACGCCATCCAGAAGGCGAAGAAGTCCTCGGTCCCCAATGACAACATCGACCGCGCGGTGAAGCGCGGTTCCGGTGCCGAGTCCGGTGGGTCGGACTACGAGACCATCATGTACGAGGCCTACGGGCCCTCGGGCGTGGCCATCCTGATCGAGTGCCTGACGGACAACCGCAACCGCTCCGCCTCCGACGTCCGCGTCGCCGTCACCCGCAACGGCGGCACGATGGCCGACGTCGGCTCTGTGCAGCGGCTGTTCGCGCGCAAGGGCGTCGTCACCGTCCCCAAGGAGCAGGCCTCAGGTGAGGTCTCCGAGGACGCCATCCTCGAGGCCGCACTCGAGGCGGGCCTGGAGGAGACCAACGATGCCGGCGAGGCGTGGGAGGCCATCTCCGATCCCAACGACGTCGTCGAGGTCCGCAAGGCCATCGAGGCGGCAGGTCTGGACTACGACTCCTCCGAGGTCCAGTTCGTGCCGTCCTTCGGGCAGCTCGTGGACTCCGCCGACGTCGCGGGAAAGGTGATGCGGATCGTGGATGCCCTCGAGGACTCCGACGACGTGCAGAACGTCTACGACAACGTCGAACTCAGCCCCGAGGTGCAGGCCGAACTGGCCAGCGAGGACTGAGCCCGCGTGTCGAGCCCCACGGACCCCACCAGACCCGGTAGGATCCGAACAGATGTTCGAGAGGGCGTGACATGCGAGTACTGGGGATCGACCCGGGCCTGACCAGGTGCGGTGTCGGTGTGGTCGACGGTGAGATGGGTCGGCAGGCCAGACTGGTGGGGGTGGGCGTCGTCCGCACCGACGCCACCCTCGACGTCGCCCGCCGCCTGGCCGAGGTCGAGGCCGGGCTGGGGGACTGGTTGGACGAGTACCGCCCCGACGTCGTCGCCGTGGAGCGGGTCTTCGCCCAGCACAACCTCAACACCGTCATCGGCACCGCCCAGGCCTCCGGGGTGGCCGCGCTCGTCGGCGCCCGACGGGGCCTGCCCGTGACCTTCCACACCCCCAGTGAGGTGAAGGCCGCGGTCACGGGATCCGGCCGCGCGGACAAGGCGCAGGTGGGTGCGATGGTGGTCCGCATCCTGAAACTGACCGCCGCGCCCAAGCCCGCCGACGCCGCCGATGCGTTGGCGTTGGCCATCTGCCACCTCTGGCGCGGGGGCGGCAACAACAGGTACGCCGCCGCAGTGGCACGAGCGAAGGGAATCGGATGATCGCGCAACTCACGGGCACCGTCGCGCAGGCGGGGGCCACGTCCTTCGTGCTCGAGGTCGGCGGCGTCGGCTACCTCGTGAACACCACCCCCGCCACCGCGGCCGCCGTGCGTCCGGGCGAGACCTCCACCATCCACACCTCGCTGGTGGTGCGCGAGGACTCGCTGACGCTGTACGGCTTCCAGTTGCCCGGTGAGCGCGAGGCCTTCGAGCTGGTGCAGACGGCCTCGGGGGTGGGTCCCCGCCTGGCGGCCGCCATCGTCTCCGTCCTGAGCCCGGCGGAGATCCGTCGCGCGGTCAGCACCGAGGACCTGGCGCGGCTGTGCACGGTGCCCGGGATCGGGCGCAAGGGCGCACAGAAGATCGTGATCGAACTCAAGGACAAGGTGCTGCTGCTTCCCGACGACGAGTCGGGCGACGGCGCGGCCCCGGCGCCAGCCGCCGGTGGGGAACTGTGGCGCGAGCAGGTCGGCGAGGGTCTGCAGGGCCTGGGTTGGTCCGCCCGGGACGCCGCAACCGCGTGTGACAACGTCGCGCACCTCGTCGAGGAGGAACCCGGCATCGCCATCGGCACCCTCATGCGTGCCGCCCTGAACTCCCTGGCGCGCAAGTGAGCCGTCCCATGGAGCACTCCGAGGTGGACGCACTCGCACATCCCGAGGACAGTGAGTTCGAGTCGGCGCTGCGCCCCAAGCGGCTCGACGACTTCCACGGGCAGCCGCGCGTGCGGGACCAGCTGGGCCTCGTGCTGGAGGCCGCCCGGTTCCGCGGCACCAGCCCGGACCACGTCCTCCTGTCCGGCCCCCCGGGCCTGGGCAAGACCACCCTTGCCATGATCATGGCCGCCGAGCTGGAGTCCAACCTCCGGATCTCTTCGGGGCCCGCCATCACCCATGCCGGGGATCTGGCGGCCATCCTCACCGGCCTGGACTCCGGTGACGTCCTGTTCCTCGACGAGATCCACCGGCTGGCCCGCCCGGCGGAGGAACTGCTCTACCTGGCCATGGAGGACTTCCGCGTGGACGTCGTCGTGGGCAAGGGGCCCGGCGCCACGGCCATTCCCATCGAACTGCCGCCGTTCACCCTCGTCGGGGCCACCACCCGTGCGGGGCTGCTGCCCGGACCGCTGCGCGACCGGTTCGGGTTCACCGCCCAGTTGGACTTCTACGCCGCCGCGGACCTCGGCGGCATCGTGCGCACCTCCGCCCGCAAGCTGGGCGTGGACATCCGCTCGGATGCCGCCGACGAGATCGCCGGCAGGTCACGCGGGACCCCGCGAATCGCCAACCGGCTGCTGCGGCGCGTCCGGGACTACGCGCAGGTGGGCGGCCACCACGTCGTCTCCGTCGTGGAGGCGCGCCAGGCCCTGGAGCTCTACGAGGTGGACGAACTCGGCCTCGACCGGCTGGACCGCTCCGTGCTGCGGGCACTGTGCAAGCTCTTCGGTGGGGGACCGGTCGGGCTCTCCACGCTGGCGCTGAGCGTGGGCGAGGAGGTCGAGACCATCTCCGAGGTGGCCGAGCCGTTCCTGATCCGCGAGGGCCTCATGATGCGCACCGCCCGTGGCCGGGTCGCGACCCCCGCCGGCTGGCGCCATCTCGGCCTCGAGCCACCCGCAGGTTCGACGCCCTCGTTGTTCGACGACGAGGCCTGAACACCGTCTGGGGGATTTGGGGGCTGTGGGCTAAAGTGAACGACGGCTACCTGCTTGTCCCAATGAAGGAAAACAATGGATCTCATTCTTATGGTCGTCGCCTTCGGCGCGATCATGTACTTCCTGATGATTCGCCCGCAGCAGAAGCGGATGAAGCAGCACCAGGAACTCATCGCCTCCCTCCAGCCCGGTTCCCGGGTCCTGCTGACCTCCGGCATGTTCGCGACCCTGCGCCACGTCGGTGACAAGCAGATGATCGTGGAGCTCGCGCCGGGCGTGGAGATCACCCTCCTCAAGGGCAACGTGGCCCGCGTCGTCACCGAGGACGAGGAGGAGTTCGAGTTCAGCGACGACGCCGTGGCGGACACCGAAGACCTCGAAGGCGTCGAGGGCGACGAATCCGTGCAGGAGTTCAGCGCGGACGATCTCGAGCCGCACCACTTCAACGACGGCTCCGGTGCCGGCGAGTTCGATCCGCGCCCTTCCGAGGGCGACGACGAGAACCGCAAGAACGACAACTGACATCCGGCGCCGGTAGCGGCGCCCCGACGAAAACGACTCCATACTGTGGCAACAAGTTCCCGCAAGCCCCGCCCGGGTCTGACGCTGACGATCTTCCTGGTCGTCGTCGGCCTGATGTACACACTCATGGCCGCCACCAGCACCTGGACCCCGAAGCTGGGTCTGGACCTGCAGGGCGGCATGACGATCACCCTGACGGCCACCAACCGCAACGTCCCGGCCGAGTCGCTCGAGACCGCCAAGAACATCATGCAGCAGCGCGTCGACGGGCTCGGCGTCGGTGAGGCATCGGTGTCCACCTCGGGCGACCGCAACATCATCGTCTCCGCCCCGAACGTCCAGCGCGACGACCTCGTGGACCTCGTCGGTGCCACGGCGCAGCTGGCGTTCCGTCCGGTTCTGGCCGTGGCCACCGGCACGGGCATCGTGCCGGAACCCGAGGACGAGGGCCCCGGCCTGCCGACGGCGCCGCCCGAGGAGGGCGACGGCGAGCGCCTACCGATGGAAGAGGTGCTGGCCTACACGCCGAGCGCCGAGGACACGGCCGCCTTCAACGAGTTCGTCTGCGGTGCCGACACCACCGACAGGCTGGACCAGCCGCTGTTCGCGTGCGACGCCATCGGCTCCCAGAAGTACCTCCTGGGTCCCGTCGCCATTGCCGGCGAGCAGGTGACCGACGCGTCGTCCGGCATCCCGGCCCAGCAGGTGCAGTACGTCGTCACGCTCGACTTCGACGACGAGGGCGCCCAGCAGATGTCGCAGCTGACCCAGACGCTGCTGCCCAAGACAGAGCCGCTGAACATGTTCGCGATCGTCCTCGACGGTGTCGTGGAGTCCGCCGCCACCACCAACGCCCACATCACCAACGGCGAGGCGATGATCAGCGGCAACTTCACCGCCGAGTCAGCGGCGGCCCTTGCCAACGTGCTCAAGTTCGGCTCGCTGCCGCTCTCGTTCGAGCCCTCGCAGGTGGAGAACGTGTCCCCGACGCTGGGCGGCGAGCAGCTGCAGGTGGGCCTCCTTGCCGGCCTGGTGGGACTGATCATCGTCCTGCTCTACTGCTTCGTCTACTACCGGGGACTCGGCATCGTCGTCCTCGGATCGCTGTCCGTGGCCGCGCTGGCCACCTACGCCTCGATGGTGCTGCTGGGACAGGCCGTGGGCTTCACGCTCAGCCTCCCCGCCATCGCGGGCGCCATCGTCGCGATCGGTGTGACGGCGGACTCGTTCGTCATCTACTTCGAACGCATCCGTGACGAGATCCGCGAGGGACGCAGCCTGCGCTCGGCCATCCAGACGGGTTGGGTGAAGGCACGCTCCACCATCGTCATCTCCGACCTCGTCCAGCTGCTGTCGGCCACCGTGTTGTTCCTGCTCGCCGTCGGCGGCGTGCAGGGCTTCGCCTTCGCCCTCGGCCTCACCACGCTCATCGACCTGGCGGTGTGCTTCTTCTTCACCAAGCCGCTGGTCACGCTGCTGGGACGGACGAAGTTCTTCGGCGAAGGCCACAAGCTCTCCGGCCTCGACGCCGCCCACATGGGGGTCTCGCGTGACTCCCTGCTGGGCCGTCGCATCCGCCGCACGAACCGACTCAAGGAGGCGTGATGTCTGCCACCAAGATGGGACTCGCGCACCGGCTCTACACGGGCCAGGCGTCCATCCAGTTCATCAAGCACCAGAAGATCTGGTACATCGCCTCGGGCGTACTCGTGGGCATCGCAGTTCTCGCACTGCTCCTGCGCGGGCTCGTGCTGGGCATCGAGTTCGTCGGCGGCACCGACTTCCAGGCCCCGATGCAGGTGACCTCCACCACGGTCGACGAGGTGCGCGCAGCCGTCGACGAGTTCGAGGTGGACAACCTGGAGGCCCAGGTCTTCGCCCTCGGTGACTCGGCCGTCCGCATCCAGGTCCGCTCGCTGAACCCGGAGGAGACCACCTCCGTGCGCGCAGCGATCGCTGAACTCGCGGGTGTCTCGCCGGAGGACGTCACCTACAACGCCATCGGCGCCTCGTGGGGGCAGCAGGTCTCCCAGCAGGCCGGCATCGCGCTGGTGATCTTCGTGGCGCTCGTCATGCTCTTGATCTGGGCATGGTTCCGGGACTGGAAGATGTCCGTAGCCGCCGTCCTGGCACTGGCGCACGACGTGATCATCACCCTGGGCGTCTACGCCCTCGTCGGGTTCACCGTCACGCCTGCGACGCTGATCGGCATCCTGACCATCCTCGGCTACTCGCTCTACGACACCGTCGTGGTCTTCGACAAGATCAAGGAGAACGTCGCAGGCCTCAAGGACTCGAAGGACACCTACTCCGAGCGTGCGAACCTCGCCACCAACCAGGTGGTTGTCCGCTCCATCAACACCACCATCATCGGCGTGCTGCCAGTGGCCGCCCTCCTGATCGGCGGGCTGACGCTGGCCAGCGGTCCGCTGCAGGACCTGGGGCTCGCACTGTTCGTCGGCATGATCGCCGGCGCCTACTCCTCGCTGTTCATCGCCGCGCCGTTGCTGGCCCTCCTGAAGGAGCGCGAGCCGGCCCAGGTGGAGCACCGGGCCACCATCAAGCGCCGCATCGAGCGGGCGGAGGCCAAGGAGCAGCGTCGTGCGGAGAAGGAGGCCGAGTTCGCGCTGGCAACGGCAGAGGTCGGTTCGGAGTCACCGGCAAGCGTGGCATCCGCCTCGACGGCCACCCGCCGGCCGCGCAGGACCAACACCACCCGGGCCGAACGGAAGAAGCGTTGATCCACCTGGAGCAGAGTGAGGCCCGCAAGCGTCTGGTTGCGGGTCTCATCCGTGACGTGCCGGACTTCCCGAAGCCGGGCGTCACGTTCAAGGACATCACGCCGTTGCTGGCCTCCCCGAACGGTTTCCAGGCTGCCGTGACGGAGATCATCGACGCCGCACCCAAGGACATCGACGTGGTCGTCGGCATGGAGGCCCGCGGCTTCATCTTCGCCGCCCCCGTGGCGCTCGCCATCGGTGCGGGCTTCGTGCCGGTCCGCAAGCCCGGCAAGCTGCCGGGGACCGTGCTGACTGAGTCGTTCGAGCTCGAGTACGGCACCGCCGAGCTCAACCTGCACGCAGATGCCATCCAGCCCGGCGCCCGGGTTCTGGTGGTCGACGACGTGCTCGCCACCGGTGGCACGGTGGGGGCCACCTCGAACCTGCTCAAGCAGGTCGGCGCCGAGCTGGTGCACGTGGCCGTCGTGATGGAGCTCGGTTTCCTGGGTGGCAGGCAACGTCTCCTCCAGCGTGGCATCGACAGTTCCAGCGCAATCCTGACAGTCTGATACCCATGGCAAGAGTGAGGCGGGCTGACTCACGGGGCATCAACGCCATGGTCAGCATGCCGCGGCCCACGCAGCGACCGATCATGGAGTTGGCGCGGCGCGCCCTGCTCGCCTTCGGCCTGCTGCTGTTCAGCACGCTGCTGGTGTGGCTGGACCGGGGAGCCTACGTGGACAACGTGAACGCCGACGGCGTCGGGTTCATCGACGCGCTGTACTACTCGACGGTCACCATGACCACCACCGGCTACGGCGACATCACGCCCATGGAGCCGCACGCCCGCCTCCTCAACGCCATCATCATCACGCCCATGCGCGTCGGGTTCCTGGTCCTGCTGGTGGGCACCACCATCGAGGTGCTCGCCAACCAGGGCAGCCGTGTCATCCGTGACCTGCAGTGGAGGAAGAGAATGCGCAACCACGTCGTCGTGATCGGCTACGGCACCAAGGGCCGCAGCGCCGTGAACACCATGCGCCGGCACGGCGTGCCCCCGGAGAAGATCGTCGTCATCGACGGCAGCTCAATGGCCGTCGAGGACGCCAACCTGGACGGGCTCGCCGCGTTCCAGGGCGACGGCACCCGCCGCCAGTTGCTCCGGCGCGCCGAGATCTCCAAGGCGAAGGAGATCATCATCTGCCTGGACCGCGACGACGCGGCCATCCTGACCACGCTCACCGTGCGGCAGCTCAACCCGTCCGCCGGCATCGTCGTCTCCGTGCGGGAGCACGAGAACGTGCCCCTTGTGCGGCAGTCCGGTGCCACCTCCGTCGTCACCTCCGCGGACACGGTGGGACGCCTGATGGGACTGTCCGCCGTCGGCCCGGACCTCGGCGCCATCATCCAGGACCTCCTGACCAGCGGCACCGGGCTCGAGGTGAACCAGCGTCAGGCCACCCCCGACGAGGTGGGCAAGAACCCTGCCTCGTTCGTCGGGGAGCGCGTCATCGGCGTGGTGCGCAACGACACGCTCCGCCGCTTCTACGACCCGACCGCCGCGAAGATCGAGGCGGGTGACGAACTGATCGTGGTCCGCAAGGGTGCCGGTCGGATCGACGGGAAACGGGAGCGGGAGGAGTAATCTCGACGATGGAGGTGGATCATGGCTGAGCCGGAGGTTGAGCAGGGCAGCATCCTGCGACGATTCTCGTCGCCCGAGCAGCCCCGCTTCCGCATGCGCCATCGGCTGGCGCGGCTCGGAGCGGTGCGGTCGAGGTCGGCCGTCCTGGACCCGCTGTTCAAGATCATCCGCACCAGCCACCCCAAGGCGGACCTGGAGATCATCGAGCGCGCCTACCGGGTGGCCGACCACCACCACCAGGGCCAGAAGCGCAAGTCCGGCGACCCGTACATCACGCACCCGCTCGCCGTGGCCACCATCCTGGCCGAGCTGGGAATGACGGAGCCGGTCATCGTCGCCGCGCTGCTGCACGACACCGTCGAGGACACCGACTACTCGCTCGAGCAGCTCCGGGAGGACTTCTCCGACGAGGTGGCCCGGATGGTTGACGGCGTCACCAAGCTGGACAAGGTCACCTACGGGGAGACCGCCAAGGCCGAGACCATCCGCAAGATGATCATGGCCACCAGCGAGGAGGTGCGCGTGCTGGTGATCAAGCTCGCCGACCGCCTCCACAACATGCGCACCCTGGGCTTCCTGCGGCCTGACAAGCAAGTCCGGATCGCCACCGAGACGCTCAACATCTTCGCGCCGCTCGCGCACCGGCTGGGCATGAACACCATCAAGTGGGAGCTGGAGGACCTGTCCTTCGCCGCCATCGAGCCGAAGGTGTTCGCGGAGATCGCCGCACTGGTGACCGCGCAGGCCCCGGGCCGGGAGAAGTACCTGCGGGAGCTGATCGCCCAGTTCCAGCAGCTGATGGGCGAGAACAAGATCAAGGCCACCGTCTACGGACGCCCCAAGCACTACTACTCGATCTACCAGAAGATGATGGTGCGGGGCCGTGACTTCAAGGACATCTTCGACCTGATCGGTTTGCGGATCCTCGTCGAGGACGTCCGGGAATGCTACTCGGTGCTCGGCGTCGCCCACTCGGCCTGGAAACCCATCCCGGGCCGGTTCAAGGACTACATCGCCAACCCCAAGTTCAACATGTACCAGTCGTTGCACACGACGGTGCTGGGGGCCCGCAACGAGCCGGTCGAACTGCAGATCCGTACCCACGAGATGCACCGCCGCGCCGAGTACGGTGTGGCTGCCCACTGGAAGTACAAGGCCAACCTCCGCGACGGCGTGACGCCGGAGGAGGCGGGCCTGCGGGCCATGCACCAGCTCGGCGTGATGAGCAAGGAGACAGAGGACCCGGGCGAGTTCCTGGACTCGGTGCTGTTCGAGATCAACTCCGACGAGATCTACGTGTTCACCCCGAAGGGCGAGGTGATGGCACTGCCGAAGGGCGCCACGCCCGTGGACTTCGCGTTCTCCGTGCACACCGAGGTGGGCTACCACTGCATCGGCGCCCGGGTGAACGGCCGCCTCGTGGCACTGTCGACCCCGCTGGTGCAGGGCGACAAGGTGGAGGTCCTGACCTCCAAGAGCCCCAACGCCGGACCGAGCCGGGACTGGCTCGAATTCGTCGTCTCCAGCCGCGCTCGCCAGAAGATCCGGCAGCACTTCTCCCGGGAACGCCGGGACGAGGCGATGGACGCCGGCAAGGAGATGCTGGCCAAGCAGTTGCGGCGCACGGGGCTGCCCATGCAGCGCCTGCTGACGCTGGAGAACCTCACCGCCGTCGCCAACGAACTGCGCCAGACCGACGTCCCCAACCTCTACCAGGCCATCGGCGAGGGCCACGTCAGCGCCCAGTCCGCCGTCGAGCACCTCGTCGCCCTGCACGGTGGCGAGGACGAGACGGTGGACACGGTCACCGAGGACGTCGTCGTCAAGCAGCGGCACCGCCCCGACACCTCCGGGGACACCCGGATCCTGGTGGAGGGTGACGCGACCATGATGGTCAAGCTCGCGAAGTGTTGCTACCCGATGCCCGGTGACGAGATCGTGGGCTTCATCACCCGGGGCGACGGCGTCTCGGTCCATCGCGGTGACTGCAGCAACGTGCCGTCACTTCGCGAGCAGCAGCCCGAACGGATCATCGGCGTGACCTGGGCCGACAACGTCGGCTCCTTCATGGTGACCATCCAGGTGGAGGGGCTGGACAGGGCCAGGATGCTCTCCGACGTCAGCGCCGCCTTCTCCGAGCAGCACATCGACATCCTGTCCGCCAACATCACGACGTCGAAGAACCGCCAGTTCATCGGACGGATCACGTTCGAGGCACCGGACCCGACGCACCTGGGTCATGTGATGAAGCAGGTGCGCCAGGTCCCCGGTGTCTTCGACGTCTTCCGTGTCTAGCCACCGGAGGCCCTCCTAGGCGTTGAACTCGCCCAGGGTCTCCTTGGCCTGGTCCAGCCAGGACTGGTAGGTCTCCAGCGACTTGGTGGTGTCCTTCACCTTGCGCGCATCACCCTTGGCCTCGGCATCGGCCAGGTCCTGCTGCAGCTTGTCCACCTGCGACTGGAACAGAGCGACGGTGTCCTCCGCACGCTGACGGGCCTCGGGGTCCGTGCGGCGCCACTCCTCGGCCTCCAGCTCGGCGACCTTGTCACCCACGCGACGGACGCGGTTGTCCAGGTCACGCATCGCCTTGCGCGGGACGTGCCCGAGCTCGGAGAACTTCTCCAGGAACTCGCGGTGGGTGGTCTTGGCCTGCTCGACGTCGGTGACGCCCTCCAGGTCCTTCTCCACCTGCTCCACCAGCGCGGTCTTGGCGGCCAGGTTCTCGGCCTCCTCGCCGTCGACGGCGTTCTGGGCCGCGGTCCGGGCGTCGAAGAACTTGTCCTGGATGGCACGGAACCGGGCCCACAGGGCGTCGTCGTCGGAGCGACGGGCCGAGCCGGCAGCCTTCCAACGGGACATCAGGTCACGGAACGCGCCGGCGGTGGGGCCCCAGTCGGTGGAGTCCGCGAGCGGCTCGGCCTCCGCGATGATCTTCTCCTTGATGGCCTTGGCCTCGTCACGGTGGGCGTTCACCTCGGAGAAGTGTGCCTTGCGACGGCGGGTGTACTGCGTGCGCGCAGACGAGAACCGGCGCCAGAGCTCGTTGTCCGTGGCGCGGTCGATCCGGGGGAGTGCCTTCCACTCCTCCAGGAGGTTCCGGAACCGGTCCACCCCGCCGCGCCAGTCATTGCCGGTGGACAGGGCCTCGGCCTCGTCCACCATGGCCTGCTTGGCGGCGATGGTGGCGGCGTTCTGTTCCGCCTTGGCGGCCTTGCGGGCCTCGATCTGGGCCGGGAGGAGCGCCTCGAGCTTCTCCAGCTGGGCCGTCAGCGCCGGGAGGTCCCCGACGGCGTTGGCCTCGGCCACGTTGGTCTTGAGGGTGTCGATCGCCTTGCGGGCATCCTCGGGCGACATCGCCTGGGACTCGACGCGGGAGCCGAGGAGGTTCACCTCGGCAGCAAGGTTCTCGTAGCGTCGGGTGTAGAACCCGAGCGCCTCTTCGGGGGTGGCGTCGGGAACCTGCCCGACGCTCCTTTCTGTGTCACCCACGGTGACGTAGACCGTGCCGTCTTCATCGACGCGGCCGAAGTCCTTGGGCGCTTGCGTTTCAGTCATGCGCACAAATCTAGCCGGAATGAGTCACCGCGTCGCATCGTTGTCCGATCCGAGTAGGCTGAACGCGACTGTGGCCTGCGAGGTAACAGTTCCATAACCGAATCCAGCCCCTTCCGAGGTCCCCAACACATGGCACGTCCCAAGCCGATCTCCGGCTTCCCCGAGTTCCTCCCAGCCGGCCGCTTCGTCGAGACGCAGGTGCTGCGCACCGTGACCGAGACGTTCGAGTTGCACGGCTTCGCGCCGATCGAGACCCGCGCCGTCGAGCCGCTGGAGCAGCTTGCGCGCAAGGGCGAGATCGACAAGGAGATCTACGTGGTCAGGCGGCTCCATGCCGCCGAGGGCGAGGCCGACGAACTGGGCCTGCACTTCGACCTGACGGTGCCGTTCGCCCGCTACGTGCTGGAGAACGCCGGCCACCTGGCGTTCCCGTTCCGCCGCTACCAGGTGCAGAAGGTCTGGCGCGGTGAGCGTCCCCAGGAGGGCCGCTACCGCGAGTTCACCCAGGCCGACATCGACATCGTCGGCCAGGGCAACCTCGCGTCGCACCACGACGTGGAGATCCCGCTCGTGGCGCTGGACGTGTTCGAGAAGCTGCACAAGGACATGGGCCTGCCGCCGGTCAGCCTGCGCGTCAACAACCGCAAGCTGCTGGAGGGCTTCTACCGCGGGCTCGGCATCGAGGACACGGCGCCCGTGCTGCAGCGCGTGGACAAGTACGACAAGATCGGCCCCGACGCCGTCACCGAACTCCTCACGACCGAACTGGGCCTCGACGCCGGCCAAGCGGCGAAGTGCGTGGCACTGGCCGGCATCAGCGCCACCGACGAGTCCTTCGCCGACGAGGTGGTGGCCCTGGGCGTGGAGCACGATCTGCTGACCACCGGCCTCGAGGAGCTCGGGGCGCTGGTGCGCGTCGCCCGACGCTCCGTACCGGACCGGGTGGTGGCGGACCTGAAGATCGCCCGGGGGCTCGACTACTACACCGGCACCGTCTACGAGACCCTGCTGGTGGGCTCGGAGAAGCTCGGCTCCGTCGCCTCCGGTGGCCGCTACGACTCCCTCGCCTCTGACGGCAAGACCACCTTTCCCGGAGTCGGCTACTCCTTCGGCATCACGCGCATCCTGGCACCGCTGATCGGCAAGGGCGCGCTGAAGGCCAACCGCTCAGTTCCCTCGGCGGTGCTGGTGGCCGTGGACAGCGAGGAGACGCGCGAGGACGCCATCGCCGTCGCAGCCGCCATCCGGGCGCGCGGGATCGCCGTCGAGGTGGCGCCCAAGGCCGACAAGTTCGGCAAGCAGATCCGCTACGCCGAGCGCAGGGGCATCCCCTACGTGTGGTTCGGAACGGACTCCGTGAAGGACATCCGCAGCGGCGAGCAGGTCACCGCGGATGCGGCCACGTGGGAACCACCCGTCGAGGACCGCAATCCGGGGGTCATTCCCGCCTGAGGTGCGGCGGCGGCGAGGTGCCGTCGAGGTCCACGATGTACTTCCGCCCGAGCGGTGAGCGCCAGGCGTAGTGTCCGGTGCTGGTCTCCATCACGTGCCAGGCCCCGGAGGTCTTGGCGCGGTGCACCCGTCTGCTGAGCGGGGTGAGGTTGTGGGTGCCGGTCTGGCCCGGCTCCCAGTCGCTGCCGTGCCGATAGCTCTTCAGATGGTCCAGGTCCAGGGAGCGAGAACTGCGGGAGGAGAAAGGGAAGTTCTCCACCGGGTGCCTGCGGTGCACCGCCTCCCTGATGCGCTCGGGGATCTCGTAGGAGTCCACCGGTGTGATCCGTGCCTCGTCGATCACCGGCCGCAGCGTCACGTTGGACCCGGCCAGGAACTCCGGCAGCGACGCGGTGGTGAGCGGGCCGAAGCCCTCGATCCGCGCCACGCCGGAGGCCGGGTCCACGATGGTCTCCGCCGCAAGGTGGACGTGCACGATGGTGCGTCCACGATGCCCGCGAGCCGTGCTGCCCGAACAGGCGGCGGGCGTGATCCCGGTCGACGTGTCGCCGTTGGTGCTGCCGTTCAGCCAGTCGAGGGCGGTGGCCGGGTCGGCCAGCAGCCCCAGCGCGCTGGCGCGGCGCTGCTCCCGGGTGCGCTCGTCGCCGGACTCACCCATGGCGCTGGCGAGTCGGTTGAGGGTCTCGTCCAGGGCCTTGGCATCGCGGGCCTCGAGGGTGGCGTACATATCCGTGGTGCCGGCCTCGGGATGCCCGAACTGGACGCTGCGCGCGCTGCGGAGGTCCTCCTCCTGCCGCTTGCGCAACTCCGGATCCGCCCTGGCCACCAGCCCCCTGCCGATCCGTTGCAGCCGCGGGAACGACACGCGCCCCACCTTCCGAGCCAGCTGCTCGTCCACCCAGTGGGCGGCCCGGACGTCCAGCGCGACGGTCAGCTCGGTGAGCTTGACCGCCTGCCAGCGGGGCACCAGGCCGGCGCAGAACGCCTCCCACAGGGCGGGGTGCCGGTACTTCAGGTCCAGCACCTCGGCCACCCGGTTCAGCGCGGAGCGTTGGGTGGTGCCCGTCGCCGCGGAGAGTTCGAGTGCGAGGAACTCCGAGATGTAGGGAGTGCCGTCGTGGCCCGGCCGGACGTAGTTGTCCTGCAGCTCGCCGATGAGCGTGTCCACCTCCACCCGGTAGGCCAGCGCCAGGTCCACCAGCGCGACTGCCTCCTCCACCTCCCCGAGGCGGATCCGTTCCCGCGCAAGCTGCACCTGCGTCAGTGCCTCGTCGGCCACCTGCGTCCTGTCCAACTCGAAGGGTTCGATTTCCATGCACCGACACTGTCATGGAGCACTGACAATTGGCGTCGGGGCTTGTGGGAGACGATTGGTCCGTAGGCGGGGGATTGTGATCACGTCCGGCATCCGCAGGTGCTGCCAGCGCTCGAGGTCCGGCTCGTCACCCGTGAGGGCCGCGGCCAGGACGGTCCACGCGGTGCCGTGGCCCACGAGGATGACGTCGTGCTCGTCGGAGAGCAGCGGCTCGACGGCGGTGAGGAGCCGGCCGCGGCACTCGGCGAGCGCACGGATCTCCGGGGCCGCAGTGGGGTCCAGCTCCCAGCGGGAGGCCGGGACCGAGAGGTCCATGAGCGGCCGTCCGTGCCGCACCAGGTACAGGTTCACGAGCGCTTCTCCGCAATCATCGCGACGTGGGGCCGGGCACCCTCGTCCTGCCTCGTCTCCACGTGGGTGACGAGGAGGCCGACGGTGGCCAGGGCGTCGGCCATGTCGTCGGCGGCCCAGAAGTGGGCGGTGGCCACCTTGTGGTCGAAGGGCGTCCCCGACGCTCCGTCGAAGAACCCCAGCAGCAGGCTGCCACCGTCGGTCAGGGTGGAGGCGAATCCGGACAGTGCGTCGGGAACAGACTTGGGAGGTAGGTGGATCAGCGAGTACCACGCGAGGATCCCGCCGACGCTGCTGGGGCGGATGGGCAGTTGCCCAAGTGACGCCTCGACGAAGACCGGCCCCGGGAAGCGACTCGCCGCGCTGCGCAGGAACTCCTGGGCGACGTCCAGCCCGACGACGGTCCGGCCGGAGGCGGCCAGCAGGTCCGTCCACTGCCCCGGCCCGCAGCCCGCGTCGAGCAGCGGCCCGCGGGTGGTGTCGCGCCAAGCGGTGACCAACTCGCGGTCCCGGGGATGGAGCAGTTCCACGGATCCGAACAGCTCGGTGTAGGGGCCGTGGAGCCGGTCGTAGGCCGCGGCCACGTCGGGTTCATGCACCGCTCAACCGTAGGGCAGGGGTGGGCTGCGGCGTTCGTCAGATGCGGGGGAGCGCACTAGCATGGGGGACCGGTGGCTGCACCGTCTCTGCAGTCCGCCCAGAAAGGAATAGCTTCATCATGCTGCGCACCCACAAGGCCGGAGAGCTGCGAGCCTCCGACGCCGGTGAGACCGTTGTACTGAGTGGTTGGGTCGGCAAGCGCCGCGACCACGGCGGCGTCGCCTTCATCGATCTCCGTGACGCATCCGGCGTGGCCCAGGTGGTGGTCCGCGACGAGGTGCTCGAGTCCTCCGGCGCCCACGACCTGCGCAACGAATACTGCATCCAGGTCACCGGCGTCGTCGAGGAGCGCCCCGAGGGCAACGCCAACCCCGACCTTCCCTCGGGTGAGATCGAGGTGGCCATCAGCGAGCTCGAGGTGCTCAACACCGCCGCGCCGCTGCCGTTCCAGATCGACGAGCGCGTCGAGGTGGGTGAGGAGGCGCGTCTGAAGTACCGCTACCTGGACCTCCGTCGGCCCGCCCCCGCCGCTGCCATCCGGCTGCGCTCCGACGTGAACCGCGCCGCCCGCAAGGTGCTGGACGCGCGTGACTTCGTCGAGATCGAGACCCCGACGCTGACCCGCTCCACCCCTGAGGGTGCCCGCGACTTCCTGGTGCCCGCACGCCTCTCGCCGGGTTCCTGGTACGCGCTGCCGCAGTCGCCCCAGCTGTTCAAGCAGCTGCTTATGGTGGCCGGCATGGAGCGCTACTACCAGATCGCCCGCTGCTACCGCGACGAGGACTTCCGCGCAGACCGGCAGCCCGAGTTCACCCAGCTCGACATCGAGATGAGCTTCGTGGACCAGGACGACGTGATCGAGCTCGGCGAGGCCGTCGTCAAGGAGATCTGGGCCCTCAAGGGCGTGGAGCTGGCCACGCCGTTCCCGCGCCTGACGTTCGCCGATGCCATGGACAAGTACGGCTCCGACAAGCCGGACCTGCGCTTCGACCTGGAGATCAACGAGCTCACGGACCTGTTCTCCGACACCGCCTTCCGCGTGTTCCAGGCCCCCTACGTGGGTGCCGTGGTGATGCCTGGCGGCGGTTCGCAGCCGCGTCGCCAGTTCGATGCCTGGCAGGAGTGGGCCAAGCAGCGCGGTGCCAAGGGCCTCGCCTACGTCACCGTCTCCGAGACCGGTGAACTCGGCGGCCCCGTCGCCAAGAACCTCAACGAGGCCGAGCTGGCGGCGCTGCCCGAGCGCACCGGCGCCAAGCCCGGTGACTGCATCTTCTTCGCCGCCGGTGCCCGCACCGCGTCGCAGAACCTGCTCGGTGCCGCCCGCGGTGAGATCGGCCGTCGCTGCGGCCTGATCGACGAGGACGCGTGGAGCTTCCTGTGGGTGGTGGACGCGCCCCTGTTCAAGCCCACCAATGAGGCCGTCGACGAGGGTGACGTCGCGCTCGGCTCGTCCGCCTGGACCGCCGTGCACCACGCGTTCACCTCGCCGAAGCCCGAGCACCTCGACACGTTCGACACGGACCCGGGCAGCGCCCTGGCCTACGCCTACGACATGGTCTGCAACGGCAACGAGATCGGTGGCGGGTCCATCCGTATCCACCGCCGCGACGTCCAGGAGCGCGTGTTCAACGTCATGGGCATCGGGCCGGAGGAGGCGCAGGAGAAGTTCGGCTTCCTGCTGGACGCGTTCGCGTTCGGCGCCCCGCCGCACGGCGGCATCGCGTTCGGCTGGGACCGCATCGTCGCCCTGCTGAGCAAGTCGGACTCCATCCGCGACGTGATCGCGTTCCCGAAGTCCGGCGGCGGTTTCGACCCGCTCACCCAGGCCCCGGCCCCGATCACGCCCCAGCAGCGCAAGGAGGCGGGGATCGACTTCAAGCCGAAGGACAAGGACGCCAAGTCCCAGGACCGTCCCGACGCCAAGCACGGTGAGTCGGCGGACCCGGTCCAGGTCCCCTGATCCAGCAGTAGACGACGAAGGCCCTCCCCGACGTGATCGGGGAGGGCCTTCTGCTTTGTGTCAGTCGAGGCTGATCTGCAACTTCCAGGGGCGCACGACCAGCCACAGCGCGATGACGGCGGCCAACGCGCAGATCAGCATGGCCGCGGCCATCGGGATGGCGCTGGTCATCGCGAACATCCCGATCACGGGGCCCACCACGGCGGACAGGCCCATGTTCAGGGCGCCCATCAGGGAGGCGGCCGTTCCGGAGTCGCGACGATGGTTCTGCAGGGCGATGACCTGGCAGCTCGGCATGGAGGAGCCGAAGCCGAAGGTGTAGAAGAACATCGGCACCACCAGTTCCCAGGCATTCGTCGCGATGGTGCCGATCGCCAGCAGCACCAGCGCGGCCACCACCATGACCGAGGTCCCCATCACCAGCGTCCACTGCGGGCCGAGGCGGGCGGCCAGGCGGCTGCCCACCTGGACGCCGATGAACACACCGACCGAGCACAGCGCGAAGATCAGGCCGAAGCCGCCGGGGGTGAGTCCGAAGGTCTCCTGCAGCAGGACCGACGAGGTGGAAACGTAGGAGAACAGCCCGGAGAACGCGAGGGCAGCGGTGAGCCACACGCCGACGAAGGTCCGGTCGCCCAGCACCCGCCCGTAGGCGCCCTTGAGTTCACGGACGCCACCGGTGGAGCGGTCCGCGGCGGGACGGCTCTCCGGGACCAGGACGGCCACCAGCACGACGACCACCAGGCCGTAGGCCGCGAGCACCCAGAAGATGCCGCGCCAGTTGAAGATGCCCACCAGCCAGGAGCCCATCACCGGTGCGATGATCGGCGCCAGGCCGGAGACCAGGGCCAGCCGGGACAGCATGACCACCAGCCGGCGGCCGTCGAACAGGTCACGTGCCATCGCCATCGCGACGACGGCGCCGCCAGCCGCGGCGAAGCCCTGCAGGGCGCGGAGAACGGTGAGGAAGGCGACGTTCGGGGCGAGGGCCACGAGGACGGAGGCCACCACGTGCAGCGCGGTCATCGCGACCAGCGGCAGCTTGCGGCCGAAACGGTCGCTCAGCGGGCCGACCAGGAGCTGGCCCACCGCGAACCCGATCACCGTCGCTGACAGGGTGAGCTGGACCTGGGGGTCGGTGATGTCCAGGTCCACCTTCAGGCTCGGGAAGGAGGGCAGGTACAGGTCGATGGTGAAGGGGCCCAGTGCGGTCAGCAGGCCCAGGGCGATGACGATGGCGATGCGGCGGCGGCTGCTGTAGCGGTCACCCAGGTTGGTGGTTTCCACGATGCTCCGGAAATGGTGCGGAATGAGAAGAGCCCACGGCGGAGTGGGGACTCGGGCGTGGGCGACGTTGCCAACAGATGCTATACCCACCTGCCCCGTTCACAGAAACGATTCATTGCGGCCACAGGATACGCACAGTTTCCGGCCCTACTTTTGTGGTCATGACGAAGCGCGAAGACCCGCAACGGGTCACCCATTTCGAGGGCAGAGCCCTCCCACGCCCCGACGAGGACCTCGAGGACCAGGGGCTCGCGTTCGACGTCGGCACGCTGCTGGGCCGACGGCGGGTGCTCGGCCTGATCGGTGCGGGGGCCGCCACCGTCGGACTGGCCGCCTGTGGCGTGGACTCCGCCGCCGACGCCACCGAGACGCCGAGCGGGGGAGTCACGACGTCGGCCGGGGGATTGGGCGAGATCCCGGACGAGACCGCCGGGCCGTATCCCGGGGACGGCTCGAACGGGCCGGACGTGCTCGAGGAGAGCGGCATCGTCCGCTCCGACATCCGCTCCAGCTTCGGCGAGTACACCGGCACCGCGGAGGGCATCCTGATGACACTCGAGCTGGCGATCGTCGACCTCGCCAACTCCAAGCCCTTTGCCGGGGTGGCCGTCTACGTGTGGCACTGCGACCGCGAGGGTGCCTACTCGCTCTACTCGAACGGCGTCACGGACCAGAACTACTTGCGTGGGGTCCAGGTGGCCGACGAGAACGGCGTCGTGCGGTACACGAGCATCTTCCCCGCCTGCTACGCCGGGCGCTGGCCCCACATCCACTTCGAGGTCTACCCCGACGAGGCCGCCATCCTGGACTCAACCAACGCCATCGCAACCTCGCAGGTGGCGCTGCCCGAGGACGTCTGCAACGACGTGTACGCCACCACCGGCTACGACGCGTCGGTGAAGAACCTCGCCGGCGTCACCCTCGCCTCGGACAACGTGTTCGGGGAGGACCAGGGTGCGCTGCAACTGGCCACGGTGACCGGCGGGCTCGAGGCCGGCTACGACGTCCGGCTCGAGGTGGGCGTCGACACCCGTACCGAACCCACCGGCGGCGGCATGCCTCCGGGAGACGGCGGTGGACGCCCTCCGGGAGACGGTGGGGGACCACCTCCCGGCGATCGGCCGGGCCCGCCACCCGGTGACACGGCCGAACAGCCGGTGGAGCCTCCCGAGGAGAGCTGAGCCGGGCTCAGCCGACCATGCCCCAGGCCTTGGCCGTGAGCTCCAGGGAGCGCAGCCGTACGGCCGGGTCGTGGGCGTAGGTGACGGTGATCAACTCGTCCGCGCCGGTCTGGTCCGCGACCGACTGGAGGGTCTCGGCAACCTGGTCGGGGGTGCCGATGGCGCTGACCATCAGCATCCGGTCGGCCATCATCTGGCCCATCTCGGTGACCTCGAAGTTGGGCTCGCCGGGCGGCTGCAGCTTCTGGCGACCGCCGGTGCGCTGCATCCCCATGAACATGTTGCGGGTGACGCTGAACTGGTGATGCGCCTCCGCCTCGTCCTCGCAGGCCATCACGTTGATTCCGACGCTGACGTAGGGCTTGGTCACCTGTGCGGTCTGGGCCTCGGCATCGAAGTTCGAGCGGTACACGTCGAGTGCCTGGAACAGGGCGTCGGGCGCGAAGTGGGATGCGAACGAGTACGGCAGGCCGAGTGCGGCCGCCATGGAGGCGCCCGCAGTGGAGGAGCCCAGCATCCAGATCGGCACCTTTGTCCCCTCGGCGACGCCGGCGTGGATGCCGAGGCGGTCCCGGCCCCCGTCGAACCAGTTCATCAGGTCCACGATGTTGGCGGTGAAGTCCTCGGGCTGTGCGCTGGAACGGGACAGGGCGCGCGCGGTCAGCTGGTCGGTGCCCGGGGCACGGCCCAGACCCAGGTCGATCCGGCCGGGGAACATCTGCGCCAGCGTCCCGTAGTGCTCGGCCACCATGAGCGGGGCGTGGTTGGGCAGCATCACGCCGCCGGAGCCGATCCTGATCCGCTCGGTCAGCGCGGCCGCGCGGCCGATGAGCAGTGACGTCGCCGACGACGCCACCGAAGCAGTGTTGTGGTGCTCGGCGTACCAGAGCCGCTCGTAGCCCAGCCGGTCCGCCAACTGCGCCGCCTCCATGGAGACCTCGATCGCCTCGGCGGGGGTCTGGTTGGAGGACACGGACACGAGGTCGAGGACCGACAGGGGAATCTGGTTCATGTTTCAAACGTATCCGATGCTCGAAGTGGCGCGGGCTAGGCTGGCACGCGTGAACTACGACCTGTTCGGCAACCCGGACCCGACGCCTGCCAAGCCCGTCGGGTCACTGGGTGACGCCCGCGTCGAGGGAGCGCCGCTGGCGGTGCGGATGCGGCCGCGGACGCTGGAGGAGATCGTCGGACAGCAGCACCTCCTCAAGGCCGGCTCGCCGCTGCGGAGGCTGGTGGACGGCCAGCCGATGAGCGTGTTCCTGTGGGGTCCGCCCGGAGTGGGCAAGACCACGCTGGCCTCCATCGTGTCCCGCGCATCGGGGGCGCGCTTCGTCGAGGTCTCGGCCGTGAGTGCCGGCGTCAAGGAACTGCGCACGGAACTGGACAAGGCGCGTCGCGAGCTGGAGCGCGGCAACCCCACCGTGCTGTTCATCGACGAGGTGCACCGCTTCTCCAAGACCCAACAGGACGCGCTGCTGCCGGCGGTGGAGAACCGGATCGTCACCCTGATCGCCGCCACCACGGAGAACCCGTCGTTCTCCGTCATCTCGCCCCTGCTGTCGCGGTCGCTGCTGCTGCGCCTCAAGCCGCTCACCGACGACGACATCGGCGGCCTGATCGACCGTGCGGTCATCGACCAGCGCGGCCTGGACGGCAACGTCACGCTCACCAAGGCCGGTCGCTCGGACCTGGTGCGGATGGCCCAGGGCGACGCCCGGCGTGCGCTGACGTTCCTGGAGGAGTCCGCGGCCAGCGCCGTCGCGCTGGAGACCAACGAGATCACCCCCGACGTCGTGGCCTCGGCCGTGGACCGCGCCACCGTCCGCTACGACCGCGACGGCGACCAGCACTACGACGTCATCAGCGCCTTCATCAAGTCGCTGCGCGGCTCGGACCCGCAGGGTGCGCTGCACTACCTGGCGCGGATGCTGGAGGCGGGGGAGGACCCCAGGTTCGTGGCGCGCCGCCTGATCGTGCACGCGTCAGAGGACGTCGGCATGGCCGCCTCGGGGGTGCTGCAGACCTGCGTGGCCGCGGCCCAGGCGGTGCAGTTGATCGGCATGCCGGAGGCCCGCATCACGCTGGCGCACGCGACGATCGCCCTGGCCACCGCGCCCAAGTCCAACGCAGTGGTCACCGCCATCGGCGAGGCCATCGCCGACGTCCACTCCGGCAAGGGTTTGGAGGTGCCGCCGCACCTGCGTGACGCCCACTACGCCGGGGCGGAGAAGCTGGGGCACGGCAAGGGCTACAAGTACCCGCACGACTACCCGCATGCACTGGTGGCCCAGCAGTACCTTCCGGACGATCTCGTCGGCGCCACCTACTACCGGCCCACCAGCAATGGGGCGGAGGCCGCAGTGGGCGAGCGGTTGGCCGCCATCGAGGAGGTCACTGCCGGCGGGCCCCAGTCAGCTAGAGTTACCGCGAAGCGCAACGAGGAGAGCGAAACATGACCGTTGGAGAGATCGCGGGCCTACTGGCCGCCGTGGCACTGTGCGTGCTGGTGGCCTTCTGCGCCGTGCCGCTGTTCAAGCTCGGCCGGGTCCTGGAGGAGCTCCGGCTCACAGTTCGCGACGTCGGCCACAACTCCGTGCCCATCCTGCAGGAGTTGAAGGGCACCGTCGAGAACACCAACGACGAGATCGCGAAGCTCTCGCTGGTGACAGAGGATCTCCACAAGGTCTCTGGTCACGCCACCGTGGTGAGCGAGAACGCCGCCCAGATGTCCCAGCTGTTCTCCGCCACGCTCGGCGGCCCGCTGGTCAAGACCGCCGCCTTCACCTACGGCGTCCGCTCGGCTCTGAAGGGACGCAAGAAGAAGTGAAGAACCTGTTCTGGCTCCTGGTGGGCGCCGTCCTCACCTGGTTCGTCATCATGAAGGGACGCGCCTTCCTCCACCGCCTCACGCCAGCCGGCGTGGCCCAGCAGGTGGAGAAGACCGGCAACCAGGCCGCCGCCAGCTTCGGTGACTTCTACGCCACCTTCAAGACCTCCATGGCTGCCCGGGAGGCCGAGCTCCGCGAGGAACTCGGCGTCACCGAGAGCAACTGAGAACCCACGCACCACAAGGACAACCACCCATGAAGACCTCCGAGATCCGGAGCCGTTTCATCGACTTCTTCGCGCGCCACGACCACACCGTGGTGCCCAGCGCGTCGCTGCTGTACAACGACCCCACCCTGCTGTTCGTCAATGCCGGCATGGTGCCGTTCAAGCCCTACTTCCTGGGCGACGAGCCCGCCCCCTACAAGCGGGCCGTGTCCGTCCAGAAGTGCGTGCGCACCCTGGACATCGACGAGGTGGGCGTCACCACCCGCCATGGCACCTTCTTCCAGATGAACGGCAACTTCGCGTTCAACGACTACTTCAAGGCCGAGGCCATCGCCTACGCCTGGGAGCTGGTCACCGGCAGCGTCGAGCACGGCAACTGGGGCTTCGACGGCGACCGCATCTGGGTGACCGCCCTCCACGGCGACCAAGAGACCATCGACCTGTGGCAGAAGGTGGGCGTTCCGCGCGAGCACATCCAGGAGCGCGGCCTCAAGGACAACTACTGGCACATGGGAGTACCCGGCCCCGGCGGACCCTGCTCGGAGATCTACTTCGACCGCGGTCCCGAGTTCGGTCCCGACGGCGGCCCCGAGGCCGACGAGGACCGCTTCCTGGAGATCTGGAACCTCGTGTTCCAGACCGAGGAGCTCTCCGAGGTGCGCGCCAAGGACGACTTCGACGTGCTGCGCCCCCTGGCGTCCAAGAACATCGACACCGGCAACGGCCTGGAGCGCACCGCCTACCTGCTGCAGGGCGTGAACAACCTCTACGAGATCGACGAGGTCTTCCCCGTCATCGCGAAGGCCGCCGAGCTCTCCGGCAAGACCTATGGCGCGAACAGCGCCGACGACATCCGGTTCCGCGTGGTGGCGGACCACGTCCGCAGCGCCCTGATGCTGATGACCGACGGCGTCACCCCCGGCAACGAGGCGCGCGGCTACGTGCTCCGCCGCCTCCTGCGCCGCAGCATCCGCGCCATGCGCCTGCTGGGCGTCGGCGACCCGGTACTGGGTGAGTTGCTGCCCGTCAGCCGCGCCCTGATGGGTGTGTCCTACCCGGAGATCCACGAGTCCTGGGACCGGATCTCGCAGGCCGCCGGCGCCGAGGAGGAGTCCTTCCGCCGCACCCTGCAGGCCGGCACCACCATCCTGGACACCGCCGTCGCCACCGCGAAGCAGGAGCACTCCGCCACCCTCGGCGGCGAGAAGGCGTTCCAGCTGCACGACACCTACGGCTTCCCCATCGACCTCACCATCGAGATGGCCGCGGAACAGGGCCTCCAGGTGGACCGGGAACGCTTCAACGCGCTCATGACCGAGCAGAAGGAGCGCGCCCGCGCCGACGCCAAGTCGAAGAAGGGTAGCGCCGCCAGCCTCGAGGCCTACCGCGGCCTGCGCGAGAAGGGTGAGACGCCCTTCCTCGGCTACACCGACCTCGACGTCGAGACCTCCGTCTCCGGAATCATCGCCGACGGCGTCCTTGTGGACCGCGCGGGCGACGGCGACGAGGTGGAGATCGTCCTCGCAGAGACCCCGTTCTACGCGGAGGCGGGCGGCCAGGACTCCGACGCCGGCCGCATCACCGGCGACGGCTTCTCCCTCGACGTGCTCGACGTGCAGCGCCCTGTGCCCGGGCTCGTGGTGCACCGGGTCCAGGTGCTCGGTGAGCTGCCGGCGGGGGCGCACGCCCGCGCCGTCGTCGACGCAGCACACCGCCACTCCGGCTCGCAGGCCCACACCGCCACGCACATCATCCACGCCGCGCTCCGCGAGCTGGTGGGATCCACCGCCACCCAGGCCGGCTCCTACAACAAGCCCGGCTACATGCGCTTCGACTACTCGGCGGCCCAAGGCATGTCCGAGGAGCTGAAGCTCGAGATCGAGCAGCGCGCCAACGAGGCCATCCGGGACTCCTTCGAGGTCACCGCCCAGCAGATGAAGCTGGAGGAGGCGAAGGCGCTCGGGGCGATGGCCATGTTCGGCGAGAAGTACCCGCCGGTGGTGCGGATGGTGGAGCTCGCCGGACCCTGGTCCCGTGAGCTGTGCGGCGGCACCCACGTGCCCAACACCGCCCAGATCGGCGTCCTCAACCTGCTCAGCGAGCAGTCCATCGGATCCGGCGTGCGCCGCGTCGAGGCGCTCGTGGCGCAGGACGCGTTCAGCAAGTTCGCCGCCGAACGCGCGCTGGTCAACACCCTCACCAACACGCTGCGGGTCCAGCCGGACCAGCTCGTGGGCCGGGTGGAGCGGCTCGTCGCCGAGCTCAAGGAGGCGGAGAAGCAACTCGCCGCCGCCCAGGCGCAGCAGCTGCTGTCCCGTGCCGGGGAGCTCGTGGCCCAGGCGCGCGACGTCGCCGGCGTGCGCTACCTCGGGGTGCCCGTGCCGGGTGTCGGTGGGGGAGACCTGCGCACCCTGGCCACGGACCTGCGTGACCGGCTGGGCAGCGGCCCCGCCGTGGTCGCGCTCGTGGGTGGGGGCGACGGCAAGGCCGCGGCCCTCGTCGCCACCAACGACGCCGCCCGCCAGGCCGGCCTCAAGGCCGGACGCCTGATCTCGGTGGCCTGCCAGGCCCTCGGCGGCAAGGGCGGCGGCAAGGACGACATGGCCCAGGGCGGTGGCTCGCAGCCGGAGAACGCGCAGGCCGCGCTGGCCGCCGTCGAGGCCGCCATCCCCGCTGCCCTGGAGAACCGTGGTTGATCTTCCGATCGGGCCGCGCCTCGGCATCGACTGGGGCAAGGCCCGCATCGGGGTGGCCGCGAGCAATCGCGGCACCAGCCTCGCCTACCCGGTGGAGACGGTGCAGGCCGGGGCCGGTGCGCTGCGGCGGATCGGCGAGATCGTGGCCGAGTACGAGCCGGAGATCGTCTACGTCGGGCTGCCCCTCACCCTGAAGGGTGAGCGCAGCTTCTCCGCGCAGTACGTGCTCGAACAGGCGGCCGGCCTGGGGAGCGTGATCGACCCCGCCACCATCCGGCTCGTCGACGAGCGGATGAGCACATCGTCGGCGTCGCGTAACCTTGGGAGAGCGGGGCAGCGCGCCAAGCAGCAGAGAAGTGTGATCGACCAGGCGGCAGCCGTCGAGATCCTGCAGCGCGCGCTGGACCTCGAGATCAGTTCCGGCAACCCGGCCGGCGAGCCTCTGGAAGGAGACGAAGCGTGAGCCCAGCCTTCGTTGACAACGACGGCAACCTCAACTGGCGCAAGATCGGCTACCACGCCCGCAGCGCCTTCGCCGTCCTCCTGTCCACCGCGATCCTGGTGGGGGGCGGCTGGTTCGTCTACAGCAAGATCAACGAGGCCTACGTCTCCTGGCGCACCGCCGAGGACTACATCGGCGAGGGCGTCGACGACATCTCGGTGGTGGTCCCGCTGGGTGCCACGATCACCAACATCGGCGACATCCTCGTCGAGAACGACGTCATCAAGTCCACCGCCACCTTCCGCGACGAAGCGGCCAAGAACCCGGACTCCAACAGCATCCAGGCCGGCCGCTACAACCTCAAGACCCAGATCCCCGCCGCGCTCGCGCTCGAGATGCTGCTTGACCCGGCCAACCTCGAGGTCACCAACATCACCATCCCCGAGGGCATGGCGTTGGGGCAGCAGTGGACCGTCATCACCCGCGACCTGGGCATTCCGCGCGAGGACATCGCGGCCGCGTTCAACAGCGGAGAAGTCGCACTGCCGGAGATGGCGAACGGCAACTTCGAGGGCTTCATGTTCCCCGACACCTACCAGGTGGCCGAGCCCGTGAACCCCCTCCAGATCGCCCAGGCACAAGTGGCCCAGTTCAAGCGGGTCGCCACCGAACTCGAGATCGAGACCCGGGCGTCCCAGGTGGGCATGACGCCGTTCGAGATCATCACCGTCGCCTCCATCATCGAGAAGGAGGTGGCCACCCCCGAGTACCGGCCCATGGTGGCGCGCGCCATCTACAACCGCCTGGACCAGGGCATGAAGCTGCAGGTGGACTCCTCGGTCCACTTCGCACTGGGCGACTTCTCCAAGGTCACCACCACGGCCGAGGACCGCGCCTTCGACTCCCCGTACAACACCTACCTCTACGAGGGCCTGCCGCCCGGCGCCATCAGCAGCCCCGGCCGGGCAGCCATCGAGGCGGCGCTCACCCCGTCGGAGGGTGACTACGTGTTCTGGGTGACGGTCAACCTCGACACGGGGGAGACGCGCTTCGCCGCGACCGCCGAGGAGCACGAGGCCAACGTCGCACTGTTCCAGCAGTGGTGCCAGGCCAATACTGGCCGCTGCGTGTGATGCGCTGCGCAGTCATCGGGGACCCGGCAGCCCACTCACTGTCCCCGGCCATCCACCTCGCCGGCTACGCGGCCAACTCGCTCGACTGGACCTACGACGCCATCACCGTCACCCCCGAGGAACTCGACGGGTTCCTGCAGGGCGTCCTCGATGACCCCGAATGGAAGGGCCTCAGCGTCACGGCCCCCCACAAGGAGGCACTGCTGTCCCACGGTGAGCCGGACCACGTCGCCCGCCTCGTCGGCGGCGGCAACACGCTGGTCAAGGGCGCCGACGGCGTGACCGTCCACAACACCGACGTCCCCGGCTTCGTCCGGGCCTGGCGCCACCACGGGCTCGGAACCCTCAAGCGCGCCGCCGTCGTCGGTAACGGCGCCACCGCGCGCTCGCTGCTGGTGGCGCTGGCCGGGCTGGAGGTGGCCGAGGTGCTCGTGCTGGCGCGCCGGCCCGAGCGGGCAGCCTCACTGATCGAGTTGGGCACAGCCCTGGGTGTCAACACCGAGGCCGTGGCGCTCGACGAGGAACTGCCGGAGTTGGACCTGCTCGCCTCCACCGTGCCCACCGACGCCACCGCACCCCACGCCAACCGCTGGGCAGCGGCGTCGAAGGTCTTGTTCGACGCCGTTTACGACCCGTGGCCGACGCCGCTCGCCAGCGCGGCCGCCGACGGCCAGATGGTGATCACCGGGCTGGATCTGCTGGCCGGCCAGGCGGTCGACCAGTTCTACCTGATGACCGGGAGGCAGGTCACCTTCGCCGACTGCCTATCCGCCGCGGAGGCCGAGCTACGACGTCGCTGACGAACCATGGAAGAATGACGCCCATGCTTCGTTACCTCACCGCCGGCGAGTCGCACGGCCAGGCCCTGATCGCGACGATGGAGGGCATCCCCGCCCATGTCAGGGTCGGAGTACCGGAGATCTCGAAGGCGCTCGCCCGCCGTCGGCTCGGCATCGGCCGTGGCGCGCGGATGAAGTTCGAGGCCGACGAACTCACCCTGCTCGGTGGATTCCGCCACGGCGAGACCCTGGGATCCCCGATCGCCATCATGGTGGGCAACACCGAGTGGCCGAAGTGGGAGCAGGTGATGGCCCCCGGTGAGGTGGATGAGGAGGTCCTCGCCGAGGTGGCCCGCAACGCCCCGCTCACCCGCCCCCGCCCCGGACACGCTGACCTGGCCGGCATGCAGAAGTACGACTTCGACGAGTCCCGCCCCATCCTGGAGCGCGCCTCCGCCCGCGAGACCGCCGCCCGCGTCGCGCTCGGCACCGTCGCGATGGCGTTCCTCGACCAGACCTTGGGCGTCAAGGTGCTCAGCCACGTCGTCGCCCTCGGCCCCGCCGAGAACACCACCGGGGTGATCCCCACGTTCGAGGACCTCGAGGCCATCGACGCCGCCCCCACCCGCTGCTTCGACCCCGAGGCCGCCGCCGCGATGGAGGCCGAGGTGGAGGCCTGCAAGAAGGCCGGCGACACCCTCGGCGGCGTCGTCGAAGTAGTGGTCTGGGGCCTGCCCCCGGGCCTCGGCTCCCACATCCAGGGCGACAAGCGGCTCGACGCGCGCCTGGCGGGTGCCCTGATGGGCATCCAGGCCATCAAGGGCGTGGAGGTCGGTGACGGGTTCGACCTGGCGCGCCGCCGCGGCTCCGCGGCCCACGACGAGATCCTGCCCGGCGAGACCGGCGTCGAGCGCGCCACCCACCACGCCGGCGGTGTCGAGGGCGGCATGTCCACCGGCGAGGTGCTGCGCGTGCGCGCCGCCATGAAGCCCATCTCCACCGTCCCCCGCGCCCTGCGCACCATCGACGTCGCCACCGGTGAGGCGGCCTCCGCCCACCACCAGCGCAGCGACGTCTGCGCCGTGCCGGCGGCCGGCGTCGTCGCGGAGGCCATGGTGGCGCTCGTGCTGGCCGAGGCGGTCCTCGAGAAGTTCGGGGGTGACTCGGTGGCCGAGACCAGGCGCAATGCCGAGTCCTACCTCGCGCACCTGGGTGAGCGTGGACTGCAGGTGCACTCATGAGCATCGTGCTGGTGGGAGCCCCGGGATCGGGCAAGTCCTCCGTGGGCAAGGCACTCGCGGCGGAACTCGGACGCGACTTCATCGATGTCGACTCCCGCATCGAGGACGTCGTCGGCAAGCCCATCCGCGAGATCTTCGCCGACGACGGCGAGGAGCACTTCCGCCAACTGGAGGAGTCCGCCACCCTGGAGCTCATCCAGACCGACGCCATCGTCTCGCTCGGCGGGGGAGCGGTGCTCAGCCGGAAGGTGCGAGACGCCCTCGCCCACCACGACGTGGTCTGGCTGAAGGTCTCCATCGGCCAGGCCACCCGCCGGGTGGGCATGAACACCGTCCGCCCACTGCTCCTCGGCAACGTGCGTGGCCGGCTGATCGAACTGCTGCGCGAACGCACACCGCTGTACGAGGCGGTGGCCACCACCACCATCGACACCGACGACCGCTCGCCCCGCGAGATCGCGGCTGAGCTGGCTGACAGGCGCCGGCCGTGACGGTGCGCGTCGAGTCCAAGGCCGGTCCCTACGACGTCCACATCTCACGCGAGGCCCTGGACCAGTTGCCCGCGCAGCTCGAGGGCGCCGATCGCGTCGCCCTGATCCACTCCGCACCCCTGGAGGACGTGGCCCACCACGTCGCCGGGATGCTCGAAGGCATCCAGGTGTTCCGCATCGAGGTCCCCGACGCCGAGGAGGCCAAGACCCCCGGAACGCTCGCCTGGTGCTGGGACCAGCTCGCAGAGGCCGGCTTCACCCGCAACGACGTCGTCGTCGGGCTCGGCGGGGGCACCGCCACGGACCTGGCAGGCTTCGTCGCCGCCAGCTGGTTGCGCGGTGTCGCCTACGTGAGCGTGCCCACCTCGGTGCTCGGCATGGTCGACGCGGCCGTCGGCGGCAAGACCGGCATCAACCTCTCGGCCGGAAAGAACCTCGTGGGGGCCTTCTACGAACCCCGCGCAGTGATCTGCGACCTCTCGCTGCTGGACAGCCTGCCCGCCGCCGAGGTGCGCGCCGGCATGGCGGAGGTGGTCAAGTGCGGCTTCATCGCGGACCCGCAGATCCTGCGACTGGCCTCCGACGACCTCGCCGACTCATTGGACGTGACCTCCATCCGGTTCGCCGAACTGGTGCGTCGCGCCATCACCGTGAAGGCGGAGGTGGTGGCCGCGGACCTGACCGAGCGCACCTCCGTGGGTGCCGACATCGGCCGCGAAGCGCTCAACTACGGCCACACGCTCGGACACGCCATCGAGGCGCGCGAGAAGTTCACCCTGCGGCACGGGGAGGCCATCAGCATCGGGATGGTGTTCATGGCGGAGGTGTCGCGGCAGCTGCTGGGCCTCGACGACGAGACCGCTGCGCTGCACCGCGAACTGCTCGGCGGCCTCGAACTCCCGCTCACCTATGAGCAGGCAGCCTGGCCGGAGCTGCGGAAACTGATGAGCCTGGACAAGAAGTCCCGTGGCTCGACCCTGCGCCTGGTTGGAATCAGCGCGCAGGGCCGGCCACAGATCATCGCGGACCCGGAGGAGCGGGTCCTCGAGGAGGCCTACGCCTCCCTGGGGTGAGCGCCGTCAGCGGCGGTCCTTGTCATCGTCGGTGAGGTCGTTGAAGGCTTCTGCGGCACTGTCCTTGACGTCCTCGACGCCTTCCTTGAACTTGCCCTTGCCCTGGTCGACACGGCCTTCGGCCTCGAGCTGTTCGTTGTCAGTGAGGTCGCCGACACCTTCCTTGATCTTGCCCTTGGCCTGCTCGGCGGCGTTGGAAATCTTGTCTCCCAATCCCATTGCAACTCCTTCTTCTCGGACCCGTGCGGGCTTGCACGAGACCTCCAATGTACGTCGGGGAGGGGGTCACGACGGGTGGTTCGGTGAGACGGGGTCGCGCACTTTTCGCGCATCGTCGGATCTTGGGTAGACTCTCGCGACGGCCCTGATGGGTTCACCCGGATCGCGGATGAGAGGCGGAAATTGTGGCGTCGACCAATGACCTGAAGAACGGGATGGTGCTCGACCTCGATGGTCAGCTCTGGCAGGTGCAGTGGTTCCAGCACCACAAGCCCGGCAAGGGAAACACCGTCGTTCGTACCAAGCTGAAGCACGTCCTGTCCGGCAAGACCGTGGACCGCACGTTCCCCGCCGACACCAAGGTGGACACCGCCACCGTCGACCGCAGCGAGATGCAGTACCTGTACATGGACGGCGACGACTACGTCTTCATGGACAACACCACCTTCGACCAGCTCATGATCAGCGCGGACGTCGTCGGGGACGCCAAGGACTACCTGCTGGAGAACCAGTCGGCCACCGTCGCCACCCACGAGGGCAACCCGCTGTTCATCGAGATGCCCGCCTCCGTGGAGCTCGAGATCACCTACACCGAGCCCGGCCTGCAGGGCGACCGCTCCAGCGGTGGCACCAAGCCCGCCACACTGGAGACCGGCAAGGAGATCCAGGTCCCGCTGTTCATCACCAACGGCGAGAAGGTCAAGGTGGACACCCGCGACGGTTCCTACCTGGGCCGCGTCACCGGTGGCTGAGGCCCCGCACTACGGCGCCCAGACCAAGGCCCGCAAGGCCGCACTGGACGTCCTGTTCGCCGCGGAGCAGCGCGGCGTGGGCATCGTCGACCTCCTGAACGAGCAGCTGAGCCTCGGGGGCGGAACCGTCCGCGAGCTCACCCGCACCATCGTCCACGGCGTCGCCGAGCACACCGACGAGATCGACGCGCGCATCTCCGCCGCCGTCTCAGATTCGTGGACGCTGGAGCGGATGCCCGCCGTCGACCGTAATCTGGCACGGATCGCAGTCTTCGAACTGGACCACAGCGACGTCCCGGCGTCGGTGGCGATCTCCGAGGCCGTCCGCCTGGCCTCAGACCTGTCCACGGACGAGTCACCGACATTCCTCAACGGCCTGCTCTCACGAGCCGCGGCCGATCCCTTGAAGCCCACTGAAAACTGATCACTGACGAGGTACGCATGAGTTCTCAACCCGCAATCTTGGTTCTGGAGGACGGACGCGTATTTCGTGGTCGATCCTTCGGCGCGGCCGGCGAGGCCTTCGGGGAGCTGGTGTTCTCCACCGGCATGTCCGGATACCAGGAGCTCCTGACCGATCCCAGCTACCACAAGCAGGTGGCCCTCACCACGGCCCCGCACGTGGGCAACACCGGCTGGAACGACGAGGACGACGAGTCCTCCCGCATCTGGGTGGCCGGCTTCGTCGTGCGGGACCCAGCCCCCCGCCCCTCCAACTGGCGCTCAAAGGGCAGCCTCGACGCCGAACTCGCCAGGCAGGGCGTCGTCGGCATCGCCGACGTGGACACCCGCGCGCTGACCCGCCACATCCGGGAGGCCGGCGCCATGCGGGTGGGCATCTCCACCACCGACCTGGACGAGAAGTCGCTGCTGGCCAAGGTGCTGCAGCAGCCCTCCATGGAGGGCGCCGACCTGACCGGCGAGGTCACCATCGACGAGGCCTACGTCATCCCGGCACAGGGCGAGAAGAAGTACAGCGTCGCCGTCATGGACCTCGGCATCAAGTCCATGTCCCTGACGCGCCTGTCCGAGATCGGCATCGAGCAGCACGTGCTACCCGCCACCGCTACCTGGGCCGACGTGGAGGCCATCGGCCCCGACGGCGTGTTCTTCTCCAACGGCCCGGGCGACCCGGCCGCCGCCATCGGCCCCATCTCGGTGCTGAAGAGCGTCCTGGACAACAAGATCCCGTACTTCGGCATCTGTTTGGGCAACCAGCTCTTCGGCCACGCGCTGGGCTTCGGCACCTACAAGCTCAAGTTCGGCCACCGCGGCATCAACGTGCCCGTGAAGGACCTCGCCACCGGCAAGGTCGAGATCACCGCCCAGAACCACGGCTTCGCCGTCGACGCCCCCGTCGGGGAGGACGTCGAGACCCCCTACGGCACCGCCCGCGTCAGCCACGTCTGCCTGAACGACGACGTCGTGGAAGGCCTCGAGCTGCACCGCGACGGACGATGCGTCGGGTTCTCCGTGCAGTACCACCCGGAGGCCGCAGCCGGCCCCCACGACTCCACCCACCTGTTCGACCGTTTCGTCGAGATGCTGGCCGCCAACGCCGGGAAGGAAGCCTGATGCCCCGCCGCCAGGACATTGAATCGATCCTCGTCATCGGCTCGGGCCCGATCGTCATCGGGCAGGCCTGCGAGTTCGACTACTCCGGCACCCAGGCGTGCCGCGTGCTGCGCGAGGAGGGGTTCCGGGTCATCCTCGTGAACTCCAACCCGGCCACCATCATGACGGACCCGGACTTCGCCGACGCCACCTACGTCGAGCCCATCACCACGGAGTTCTTGGAGCGCGTCATCGCCAAGGAGCGCCCCGACGCGGTGCTCGCCACCCTCGGCGGCCAGACCGCCCTGAACGCCGCCATCAAGCTGGACGAGGCCGGCGTCCTCGAGAAGTACGGGGTGGAGCTCATCGGCGCCTCCGTGGAGGCCATCCAGCGCGGTGAGAACCGTGAGGAGTTCAAGGAGATCTGCCTGAACCTCGACGTCCCCGGCGGCCCGCCGGAGGTGGCGAAGTCGTTCATCTGCCACTCCATGGACGAGGTCCTCTCCGCGGCCGACGAGCTCGGCTTCCCCGTCGTCGTGCGCCCCAGCTTCACCATGGGCGGCGTCGGCTCCGGCTTCGCCCACGACGCCGACGAGCTGCGCCAGATCGCCGGCGCCGGCCTGTCCGCCAGCCCCGTCACCGAGGTCCTGATCGAGGAGTCCATCCTCGGCTGGAAGGAGTTCGAGCTCGAGCTCATGCGTGACACCGCGGACAACGTCGTGGTGGTCTGCTCCATCGAGAACTTCGACCCGATGGGCGTCCACACCGGCGACTCCATCACCGTCGCCCCCGCCATGACGCTGACGGACCGCGAGTACCAGCGCATGCGCGATGTCGGCATCGCCATCATCCGCGCCGTCGGCGTCGACACCGGCGGCTGCAACATCCAGTTCGCGATCGACCCCAAGACCGGGCGGATGATCGTCATCGAGATGAACCCGCGCGTGTCCCGCTCCTCGGCGCTGGCTTCCAAGGCCACCGGCTTCCCGATCGCGAAGATCGCCGCCAAGGTGGCCGTCGGCTACACCCTCGACGAGATCACCAACGACATCACCCAGGTGACGCCGGCCGCGTTCGAGCCCGTCATCGACTACGTCATCGTCAAGGTGCCGCGGTTCGCCTTCGAGAAGTTCCCGGCCGCCGACTCCACGCTGACCACCCACATGAAGTCCGTGGGCGAGGTGATGGCCATCGGCCGCAACTTCACCGAGGCGCTGGGCAAGGCCCTGCGCTCCATGGAGGACGCGTCGGCACCCTTCGACTACACCGCCCCGGCCGAGCGCAGCGTCGAGGAGCTCCTCACCGACGCGGCGCGCCCGCACGACGGCCGCATCCGGCTCGTGATGCAGGCCCTGCAGCAGGGTGCCACCACCGAGCAGGTCTACGACGCCACCAAGATCGACCCCTGGTTCGTGCACCAACTCGAACTGCTGCGGGACCTGGCCGCCGAGGTGCGCGACGCCCCCGAGCTCACCGCAGAGGTGCTGCGCAAGGCCAAGAAGCACGGCTACTCCGACGCCCAGATCGCGCAGCTGCGCAACCACAGCACCGACGTGATCCGCGGTGTGCGCTGGGCCCTCGGGATCCGCCCGGTGTTCAAGTCCGTGGACACCTGCGCCGCCGAGTTCGAGGCCCGGACCCCGTACATGTACTCCTCCTATGACGAGGAGACCGAGGTCCCCACCCGCGAGAAGCCCGCCGTGCTGATCCTCGGCTCCGGGCCCAACCGCATCGGGCAGGGCATCGAGTTCGACTACTCCTGCGTCCACGCCACCATGGCGCTGCGGGAGGCCGGCTACGAGGCCGTCATGGTCAACTGCAACCCCGAGACCGTCTCCACCGACTACGACACCTCGGACCGGCTCTACTTCGAGCCGCTCACGGCCGAGGACGTGCTGGAGATCTACCACGCCGAGCTCAAGGCGGGCCCCGTCGTCGGCGTCATCTGCCAGCTGGGCGGCCAGACGCCGCTCAAGCTCGCGCAGACGCTGAAGGACGCTGGCGTGCCGATCCTCGGCACCAGCCCCGAGGCCATCAACCTGGCCGAGGAGCGCGGCGCGTTCGGACGGCTGCTGAGCCGCGCGGGCCTGCCGGCACCCAAGCATGGCATGGCCAGCTCCTTCGCCGAGGCCAAGGAGATCGCCGCCGAGATCGGCTACCCGGTCCTGGTGCGCCCCAGCTACGTGCTGGGCGGGCGCGGCATGGAGATCGTCTACGACGACGCCGCCCTCGAGCGCTACATCAGCAACGCCACCGAGATCACCGAGGACGCACCCGTCCTGGTGGACCGCTTCCTCGACGACGCCGTGGAGATCGACGTCGACGCCCTCTACGACGGCGAGGAACTGTTCCTCGGTGGCGTGATGGAGCACATCGAGGAGGCCGGTGTGCACTCCGGTGACTCCGCCTGCTCGCTGCCCCCCATCACCCTCGGCGACGCCGTCGTGGAGCACATCCGAGAGGCCACCCGCCTGATCGCCGACGGCGTCGGGGTGCGCGGCCTGCTGAACATCCAGTTCGCGCTGCACGCCGACACGGTCTACGTGCTGGAGGCCAACCCGCGCGCCTCCCGCACCGTCCCGTTCGTCAGCAAGGCCAAGGGCATCCAACTCGCCAAGGCCGCCGCCCGCATCATGCTCGGCGAGACCGTCGCGGACCTCCGCGACTCCGGCCTGCTCCCTGCAGAGGGCGACGGCTCCACCACGCGCGCCGGCGCGCCGGTGGCCGTGAAGGAGGCCGTGATGCCGTTCAACCGGTTCCGTACCTCCACCGGCGCGTTCGTCGACACCGTCCTCGGGCCGGAGATGCGTTCCACGGGTGAGGTGATGGGGCTGGCCGACAACTTCGGCACCGCCTACGCCAAGGCCTGGGCCGCCTCCGGTGGCCCCCTGCCCACCAGCGGAACCGTGTTCGTCTCCGTCGCCAACCGGCACAAGCGGCACGCGCTGTGGCCCATCAAGCGGCTCGCGGACCTCGGGTTCAAGCTCCTCGCAACCAGCGGCACCGCCTCCGTGCTGCGCCGCAACGGCGTCGAGGTGACCGAGGTGCACAAGCTCTCCGAGCGCGAGGAGGGCGACACCGCCCCGACCATCGTCGAGCTGATCAGCAGCGGCGAGATCGACTTCGTGTTCAACACGCCCCAGGGCAGCAACGTCGACGGCGCCTCGCCCCGCGAGGACGGCTACCTCATCCGCACCGCGGCCGTGCTGGCCGACGTGCCCTGCGTCACCACCGTCCCCGGCCTCGCGGCCGCAGTGCAGGGTATCGAGGCGCTCCGCCGCGGTGGCCTCGAGGTGGAGTCGCTGCAGGAATGGGCGGCAGCCACCCGATGACCAACCCGTCCGCCCGCACGCGGCTGATGCAGGCCGCCTACACCCTCGGCCTGCGTCCGCTGTTCTTCCGGCTGCGCGGGGGAGACCCCGAGCGGGTGCACGAGGACGTCGTCGGGCTGCTGTCCAAGCTGCCCACGGGCGGCCGCGCTGCCGTGGCGGACCCGGTGACCGTTGCGGGGATCCGGTTCCCCAACCGCGTCGGCCTGGCCGCGGGGATGGACAAGGACGGCCGGGCGGCCGCGGCGTGGGCACGCCTGGGGTTCGGATTCGCGGAACTGGGCACCGTCACCGGCCAGGCCCAGCCCGGCAACGAGAAGCCGCGCGTGTTCCGGCTCAAGGACTCGCGCGCACTGGTCAACCGGATGGGGTTCAACAACTCCGGGGCCGAGGCGATGGCCGAGCGGCTGCACCTGATGGGTGTCCGGCGGGGCAACCACGCCGTCGGGATCCCGCTGGGGATCTCAATCGGCAAGACCAAGGTGGTGCCGCTGGACCGCGCCATCGACGACTACCTGCACTCGCTGCGAGCGCTGGAGCTGTACGCGGACTACTTCGCCATCAACGTCTCCAGCCCGAACACGCCGGGGCTGCGCAACCTGCAGGCCGCCGAGGAACTGGCCGGGCTGCTGGCATCACTGGTGGGGGAGGCTGCCCGGCTCTCCGGCCGCCCGACGCCCATCCTCGTCAAACTGGCCCCGGACCTGGAGCCGGCGCAGCTGCGCGAGACCCTCGCCGTGATCAATGACTCCGGCGCAGCCGGGATCATCGCCACCAACACCACCCTCTCCCGCGAGGGCCTCGCCCCGGCGGACCGGGCAGTGGGGGAGCAGGCAGGGGGTCTCAGCGGGGCACCCCTGACCCAGCGGGCGCTCCGCTTCGTCGACGACGTGGCCACCGGCACCGACCTCCCCGTCATCGGGGTGGGCGGCATCATGGCCCCGGCGGACGCCGGGCGGATGTTCGACGCCGGTGCGCAACTGGTGCAGCTGTACACGGGATTCATCTACGAGGGCACCGCGCTGATCAGCGGGATCCGGGAACTGGAGCGAAATGAGCAGCTACCGAAGCAGGCTTGAGCAGCTGACCGACGGGCGCGGGCGCCTGTGCGTCGGGGTGGACCCGATGCCGTCGGTGCTGCAGGCCTGGGGCCTCGGCGTGGACCTGGCGGGGCTCGAAGCGTGTGCCCGTGGCATCGTCGAGGAACTCGGTGACAAGGTCGCCGTGTTCAAGCCGCAGTCGGCGTTCTTCGAGGCCTTCGGGTCCGCGGGCGTGGCCGTGCTGGAGCGGGTCCTCGCCGACATCCGCGACGCCGGGGCGCTGTCCCTGCTCGACGTGAAGCGCGGCGACATCGGCTCGTCCATGGCCGGCTACGCCACCGCCTACCTCGACGAGGCCTCCCCGCTGCGCGCCGACGCCATCACCCTCAGCCCCTACCTCGGCGTCGGCTCCTTGGCACCCGCCATCGAGCGGGCGGTGGCCGCGGGACGGGGCATTTACGTCCTGGCCCGCACCTCGAACCCCGACGGGCACGCCATCCAGACCGGCACCGTCGACGGCGGCAGCGTCGCCCAGCACGTCGTCGACACCGTCGCCGCGGGCAACCCCGGCTGGGAGCACGCCGTCGGCCTGGTGGTGGGTGCCACCCACGAGGACCTGGGCTGCGACGTCTCTGCGTTCAACGCATCCATCCTGGTGCCAGGGATCGGGGCCCAGGGCGGGACCATCGAGGCCGTCCGGCGGGTCTTCGGCGACGCCTCCGCCCTGGTGCTGCCCACCGCCAGCCGCGAGGTCATCGGCGCTGGTCGGGCCGAACTCGAGGACCGCGCCACGCGCCTGTTGGAGCAGTCCGCGCAGCTCGGCTGACCCCTTCCCGGGCGGGCCGGCACCGAAATCGCACGAACCTTTTGCTTGTTCGCGCTAACAGCCGTTGCGGCGGGCTACATTGCTCCAAAGTGTTGGTACGCCCGACCGAGGGGATCGGGTGTTGTTGAACGGAGTAGACATGGCCATACCGCAGTTGAGCCCCGAGCAGCTCGAGTCCGCCCGAAGCGCCGCAACTGCGGCCAGGCGAGCACGTGCCGAGCTCAAGGAGAAGGTGCGCACCGGGAAGGTGACCCTCGGGCAGGCCCTCGACAGCGCCGCCGAGGACGAGGTCCTCTCGCGCGTCAAGGTGGTCGACCTCCTGCGCGCACTGCCGCGCGTCGGGATCACCCGCTCCCAGGAGATCATGGAGAGCCTCCAGATCGCCCCCAACCGACGCATCCGGGGCCTCGGACGCCACCAGGTGGAACGCCTCAAGGAGATGTTCTCCTGACCCAGTCGCTAGGCTGTCCCGGGTGGACAACAAGAACGCGTCGGTCTGGGTGATCTCCGGCCCCAGTGGGGTCGGCAAGGGAACGGTTTGCGCAGCGTTGCGCAAGCAGCGGCCGGAGGTGTTCTTCTCGGTCTCGATGACCACGCGCAAGCCGCGCCCCAGCGAGACCGACGGGGTGAGCTACCACTTCGTCACCGACGATCACTTCCGCCAACTCATCGACGACGGTGAGATGCTCGAGCACGCGATCGTGCACGGGTTGCACCGCTACGGCACGCCGCGCGCGGCGGTGGAGGATGCGCTGGCCCAGGGCCGCACCGTCGTCCTGGAGATCGACCTGCAGGGCGCCCGGCAGGTGAAGCAGAACCTTCCCGAGGCGAAGCTGGTGTTCCTGCAGCCGCCGTCGTGGGACGAACTGGTCAAGCGGCTGCGGGGCCGCGGCACCGAGGACGAGGAGACCCAGGCTCGCCGGTTGGAGACGGCGAAACTGGAGCTCGAGGCCATGGCCGAGGCCGACGAGGTGGTGGAGAATGACGACGTCGAGGAAACCGTGGCCACTTTGATAAGCTTGATGGGCTTGTGACCACAGGCAGTTTCCGCACACTTTGATCAGAGGTCAACCTTGAGCATCCAACCTGAGGGCATCACCAACCCGCCGATCGACGATCTTCTGGAGTCCATCGACTCGAAGTACCGGCTGGTGATCTTCGCGGCGAAGCGTGCACGCCAGATCAACGCCTACTACTCGCAGCTCGGCGAGGGCCTGCTGGAGAACGTCGGACCGCTCGTGTCCGCAGCTCCGCAGGAGAAGCCGCTGTCCATCGCGCTGCGCGAGATCAAGGACGACCTGCTCGAGTACACCGACATCGATCCCGAGGCCGAGGCTGCTGCCGCGGAAGAGGCCGAGGCGGATCCGGCGTTCGCGTTCGTCGACCCGTTCGCCGACCAGAACCCCGACCCGGCCTCCTGATCACCTCCTGAAGGATTCCCCGCTGCTGGCGGGGTTGGTGGCTTGTTGCCACCCAAAAACACCGATCGTGGCTTGTCGCCACACCTAGGAGAAACACCATGAGTCGACTGTTCACCTCCGAGTCAGTCACGGAGGGACACCCCGACAAGATCGCCGACTCGATCTCCGACGCCGTCCTGGACGCCCTGCTGGAGCAGGACCCGGGCGCCCGCGTCGCGGTCGAGACGCTCGTCACCACCGGACTCGTCGTAGTCGCGGGAGAGGTCAACACCACCGGATTCGCGGACGTCGCGCAGATCGCGCGGCAACGCATCCTCGACATCGGATACACCTCCTCCGCGATGGGTTTCGACGGCGCCTCCTGCGGCGTCTCGGTGGCCATCGGCGCCCAGTCCCCGGACATCGCGCAGGGCGTGGACTCCGCCTACGAGGCGCGCGTCGAGCACGACACCGACGCCGGCAGCCACCAAGGCGCCGGCGACCAGGGCCTGATGTTCGGCTACGCCTGCGACGAGACCCCGTCGCTGATGCCGCTGCCCATCGACCTGTCGCACCGCCTCGCGGAACGCCTCACCCAGGTGCGCAAGGACGGGACGCTGGACTACGTCCGCCCCGACGGCAAGACCCAGGCCTCAGTGGTCTACTCCGACGGCCGCGCGGCCAAGGTCGAGACCGTCGTCGTGTCCACCCAGCACGCCGACGGGGTCTCCCTCGACGATGTCATCCGCCCGGACATCGAACGCCACGTGATCAACCCCGTGCTGGAGCAGTACGGCTTCGCCGCACCGGACCGGGTGCTGGTGAACCCCACCGGAAAGTTCGTCATCGGTGGCCCGATGGGTGACGCAGGCCTCACCGGCCGCAAGATCATCGTCGACACCTACGGCGGCATGGCCCGCCACGGCGGCGGCGCCTTCTCCGGCAAGGACCCCTCGAAGGTGGACCGCTCCGCGGCCTACGCCATGCGGTGGGTGGCCAAGAACGTCGTCGCCGCGGGCCTCGCGAAGCGGTGCGAGGTGCAGGTGGCCTACGCCATCGGCAAGGCCCACCCGGTGGGCTTCTACCTGGACACCTTCGGGACCGAGGCCGTGCCGCACGAGCAGATCCGCGACGCCGTGCTGGCCACCTTCGACCTGCGCCCCGGTGCCATCATCCGCGACCTGGAACTGCTGCGCCCCATCTACCGGGAGTTCAGCGCCTACGGCCACTTCGGCCGCGAGGTCCCGAACGCCACGTGGGAGCGGACGGATCGTGCCGACGCCCTCGCCCGGGCGGTGAAGGGCTAGTCGACTGACATGTCGCAGGACGCGCCAGCGTTGATCGGCGACCCGCAGCCACCCAGGGTGGCGCGGGTCGCCGTCGACATTCCCCTCGCGCACCTGGACCGGTTGTTCGACTACGTCGTGCCCGACGACATGCTCGAGGCCGCAGTGCCGGGCGCCCGGGTCCGCGTCCGGTTCAGCGGCCAACTCCGCGACGGCTGGCTGGTGGGCTTCGGTGAGCCCGAGGCGGGCATGAAACTGTCCAAGCTCCACGCCGTCATCTCACCCGAACCGATCCTGACGCCGGAGCTGTACGACCTCCTGCGCAGCGTCGCCGACCACTACGCCGGCGTGTGGACCGACGTCGCCCGCCTCGCCATCCCGCCCCGGCACAGCGCCACGGAGAAGGCCAACCAGCGCGAGTGGCCGGACCCCGCGCAGCAGGCTGCGCCGACGGTGCTGCCGCGCTTCGACGGCGGCGAGGGGTTCCTCGGCGCCATCGCCTCCGGTGGCAGCCCCCGCGCGTTCTGGCAGGTCCCGGCCACCTCCGCAGCACCCGGTGACCTCCTCGGGGGCGTGGTTGAGGCCGTCTCGGCCACCGTCGCCTCCGGCCGCAGCGCCATCGTCGTGGTCCCGACGGCCCGCGAGCTCGAACAGGCCAAGGCCCGGCTCGCCGCCGCGTTCGGGGCCAACGCCGTCGCCACCCTCAGCGCCGACCTCGGGCGCTCGGCCCGGTACCGCAACTACCTCGCGACGGTGCGGGGCCAGGCAAGGATCGTGGTGGGCACCCGCAGCGCTGCGTTCGCGCCGGTGAAGGACCTGGGTCTGGTGGTGGTGGTGGATGACGGTTCGGACTCGCACGCCGAGCTCCGGGCGCCCTACCCGCACTCCCGCACAGTGGCGGTGCTGCGGACCGTCCAGTCCGGCAGCGCGCTGCTGCTGGCCTCGCACGCCCGCTCCGCCGAGGCGCAGGGCTTCATCGCCTCCGGCTGGCTGCACCCCATCGCGATGACACCCGCCCAGTCCCGCCGGGTGGGGCCGCCGGTCCGGATCGTCGGCGACGACCCGGCGCGTGAACCCACCGCCGCCAGGCTACGGTTGCCGTCGGACGCCTTCCGGTTCCTGCGGGATCGGCTGCCGCAGGGGCCGGTGCTGGTGCAGGTACCCCGCGCGGGCCACTCCGCCTCCCTCAGTTGTCGACGCTGCGGCAACCAAGCGCTGTGCGGCAAGTGCAGTGCGCCGCTCCGGATGCGGTCCAGGGGCGTCACGTCCTGCTCGCTGTGCGGCCACCAGCCGGCGCGCTGGGAGTGCCGGCACTGCCACGGCACCGAATTGCGTTCCACCGTGGCCGGCGCCACACGGACCGCGGAGGAACTCGCCCGGGCGTTCCCCGGGGTGCTGGCCGTCAACAGTTCGGCCGAGTCCATCCGTTCCGAGGTGCCTGACACCTCCGCCATCGTGGTGGCGACCCCGGGAGCCGAGCCCGTCGCCCCGCACGGCTACGCCGGGGTGCTCCTGCTGGACACCGGCCTGATGCTGGCCCGGCCGGACCTGCGGGTGGAGGAGGAGTCGCTGCGACGCTGGCTGAACGCCATCGCCCTGTGCCGCGGCCCGGAGGAGGGCGGCACCGTGGTGGCGGTGGGGACGTCCCAGCACCCGGCGCTGCAGGCGCTGGTGCGCGGCGACGTGGGCGGTTTCATGGAACGCGAACTGGCGGAGCGCACCGACGTGGGGCTGCCGCCGTCGGCGAAGGTGGTGCGCGTGGGCGGTGACCCGGACGCCCTCAACGAGTTCCTGGACAACGACCCCTTCGAGGGTGTCGACATCCTCGGCCCCACCGAACTGCGCGCCGGCCCGGAACCGGAGTTCGCAGCCCTCCTGCGCGTGCCCCTGGAACGGGGCCGGAACTTGGTGTCGCGGGTGAAGGCCGCGGCCGCGATCAGGTCTGCGCGCAAGGAAGGTGGCAGGCTGTACATCCAGGTGGACCCCGAGGTTATGGAGTAGGCATGAAACTGGTCTTCGCAGGAACTCCCGAGGTGGCCCTGCCACCGCTGGAGGCACTGCTCGCCTCCGATCACGAGGTGGTGGCGGTGGTGACCCGCCCGGACGCACCCTCGGGCCGCGGGCGCAGGCTGGCGCCGTCGCCGGTGGGGCAGCGCGCCGAGGAACTGGGCATCGAGGTCCTGAAGCCGGCGAAGCCCTCCGACAAGGAGTTCAAAGCCCGCCTGAAGGAGCTCGCACCCGACGTCTGCCCCGTGGTGGCCTACGGCGGCCTGCTGCCGCAGAGCGTGCTGGACATCCCTCGGCTGGGTTGGGTGAACCTGCACTTCTCACTGCTGCCGCGCTGGCGGGGCGCCGCCCCGGTGCAGCGGGCCATCATGGCCGGCGACGAGGAGATCGGCACGGCCTGCTTCCGGATCGTCAAGGAACTCGACGCCGGTGACGTCTACCGGATGGAGCCGCAGCCGATGCCGGATGCCACCGCCGGGGAGGTGCTGGCCCACCTGGCCGAGTCTGGTGCGGTCCAGTTGCTGGACGCCGTGAACGCGATGGCGGCCGGCGAGCAGCCCGTGCCCCAGCCCCGGGAGGGCATCACACTGGCACCCAAGATCACCGTCGACGAGGCACGGTTGGACTTCTCCCGCGACGCCCGGGCCCTCCGGAACCGCATCATGGCCTGCTCGCCGGACCCGGGTGCCTGGTGCGAACTGGACGGCCAGCGGATCAAGATCTACCGCGCCGCCGTCGCCACCGACGACGTGGCACTGGCACCGGGCGAGCTGTTGCTGCAGAAGAACCGGGTGCTGCTCGGGACCGGTGAGGGCCTCCTCGAACTGCAGGAGGTGCAGGCCGCCGGCAAGAAGCGCATGACCGCGGCCGACTGGGCGCGGGGCGGCCACTCCGGGGCGGTGCTGGCGTGACGAGGACCGCGGCCTCCCCCCGTCGCGTGGCCTTCGACGTGCTGCGCCAGGTCACCGGCGATGACGCGTACGCGAACCTGGCACTCGCCAAACGCCTCGCCTCGGCCGGGCTGGACACCCGCGACGCCGGCTTCGTCACCGAACTGGTCTCTGGCACCTGCCGGCTCATGGGCAGTTACGACCGGATCATCGAGGCCGCCGGCGGTCGCGGGCTCGGCACGCTCCAGCCCGCCGTCGTGGACCTGCTGCGGCTCGGCGCCCACCAAGCCCTCAGCATGGCGGTGCCGGCCCGCGCCGCCGTCACCGAGACTGTCGACCTCGCCCGCGAGACGGTCGGACACCGCGTCACCGGGGTGGTCAACGCCATCCTGCGCAAGGTGGCTGCCAAGTCCCTGGAAGAGTGGGACCGGGCCCTGGGCCTGAACGGCCACCACCCGCAGTGGGTGGCCGACGCCTACGCCGACGTGCTCCCGGAGGACGAGGTGACCGCCGCGTTGGCCGCCAACAACGTCGCCCCCGTGCCGACGCTGGTGGTCCGTCCGGGCCTCCTGGAACGCGACGAACTCGTCGGACTCGGCGCGGAGCCCACCCGGTTCTCCCCGTTCGGAGCAGTCCTCGACGGCCAACCGGCGAGCCTGGAACCGGTGCGCGACGGCCGTGCCGGAGTCCAGGACGAGGGCTCCCAGCTGGTGGCGTGGGCGCTGGCCCTCGCCGAGGCCCCCGAGGGACCATGGCTGGACCTGTGCGCAGGCCCCGGCGGCAAGGCCGCACTGCTGGCGGGGCTCGCCCGCGCGGCGGGTCAGGTGCTGGTGGCCAACGAGGTGGCCGAGCACCGGGCGAAGCTGGTGGAGCAGGCCCTCGCGGCGTACCCGGAGGGCACCGCCGAGGTGGTGTGCTCCGATGGCCGGGACCCGGCAGCGTTCGGGGCACGGGGTCCGTACGCCCGGGTGATGGTGGACGCGCCGTGCACCGGTCTGGGGGCCCTGCGACGTCGCCCGGAGTCGCGCTGGCGGCGCAGCCCTGACGACGTGGGCGAACTCGCCGGGCTGCAGCGGGAGCTGCTGCGCTCGGCCATCGAGGTGACGATGCCTGGGGGAGTGGTGGCCTACGTCACCTGTTCCCCGCACCGCGCCGAGACCCGCGACGTCATCGCCGACGTGCTGGCCGAGGGTCGGGTGGAGCTGCTGGACGCGTCGAAGTTCCTGCCCCCGGACCTCGACGCCGCCGACGGCGACTTCGTGCAGCTGTGGCCCCACCGCCACGGCACTGACGCGATGTTCCTGGCGCTGCTGCGCCGGGTCTGACCACCCGGGTCAGGCCGTTGCTCCCAGGGCGCTGATGTGGGCTGGATCAGCCAGCACCTCCAGTCCGGAGACCCGGCCGCCCCGCAGCGTGACCAGGTACACGGCATGCACCGTGCCGTCCGTCACGTAGCCGGCAGCTGGCACGCCCCAGACCAGGATGGGGCGCGCCAGTTCCGCCCGGCCCGCGAACACCCGGGCCACCGCGTCCCGCCCATGCACTGACGCCGCCAGCTTCGGGGCCCCGTGCTCCACCCCCTCCGCTGCGAGGGCGACGGCGTCGGCATCGCTGCGGAGTCGGATGTCTGGGTCCAACAGCTGCAGCAGCCGGCCGAACTCGCTCGGGGGACCTGCAGCGCGCGGCCGCCGCCCACGGCCTGACGGCGCTGCCGGACCGACGGACCCTGCACCTGGCATGTCACGCGCCGAACTGCTGACCCGGTTCGACGCCGCGGGCGTCGAGGAGCTCCTGACGGAACCGCTCGCGCCGCTCATGCTGGTGCAGGTGCGGCACCTGGGCGGTGCGCTCGCCGGACCCACCAAGAACCCGCACGGCTCGCTGTCCGAGCCGTTCGCGCTCTACATGTTCGGCGTGCCCACGGATGCCGCCGCGGCTGCAGGCTCGGTGCCCTCAAGGAGGCGCTGGATCCGAGGGGCACCATCCGCGGCAACTTCAGCGTGAAGCCCAGTGGGTGCAGGCGGAGACGGCCAGGTCTCGCAGGCGGTTGACCATTGCGTTGGGATCGTCGGCGGAGTAGACGGCGGACCCGGCCACGAAGGTGTTGGCGCCGGCCTCGGCGCAGCGTTCGATGGTCTCCACCGAGACGCCGCCGTCCACCTGGATCCAGACGTCGCGCTCGCCCAGCAGCTCGCGGGTGCGGCGGATCTTCGGCAGCACGAGGTCCAGGAACTTCTGGCCGCCGAAGCCGGGCTCCACGGTCATCAGCAGGACCATGTCCACCTCCCCGAGGGCATCGGCGACGGAGTCGATGGAGGTGGCGGGGTTCAGGGCGAGGGATGCCCGGGCACCGAGGCGGCGCAGTTCGCGGGCCAGTCGGACGGGGGCCTTGGCGGCCTCGACGTGGAAGGTGACGGACTCCGCGCCGGCCTCCGCGTAGGCGGGAGCCCAACGGTCCGGGTCCGCGATCATGAGGTGGATGTCCAGCATCTGCTGCGTCGCCCTGCGGATGGCCTCGACGACGGGCAACCCGATGGTCAGGTTGGGCACGAAGTGGTTGTCCATGACGTCGACGTGGATCGCGTCAGCGTCCGGGATCCGGGCGATCTCGGCCCCGAGGTTGGCGAAGTCGGCGTTGAGGATGCTGGGCGTGATGCGCATGCCGCCAGCCTATCGAGAACCTCAACGAGGGGGGTGACCGGGTGGGCTGACGGAAAACTAGGAAAACTACTATCCCTCGTCAGAAGCCTGTGGATGAGCCGGGTAAGCGTATACCGTGAGGAGCGGCGCGCTTGGAATGCGCTTACCCAAGGAGGACAATGATGTCTCAACGTGTTGATCGCCGTCCCAGGAGATCACTGCTCGCCCTCTCACTGGCGGCAGTGCTCGGGATCGGAACCATGGCGGCCCCCGCCGTCGCCGAGGACGGGGAGTTCACCGAACACCTCGACTTCGAGACCTACGAACGCACCGCCCTCAACGGGCAGGACGGGTGGACCGCCACCGGTGCGGCCAAGGTCATCGCGGACCCGCTCAACGGGAACAACCAGGTGCTGGAGATGCGTGGCGGCAACAACCACGCCCACCATGCCATCCCGCCCATCGCGGACGGCAGCACCGGGACGCTGTTCTTCCGGTTCTACCGCGACGGCAGCGTCGACACCTCGTTCGGGGTCACCGACGTCGACTCGCCCAACCAGACCGGCAACAGCCGCGCCTACGTGAACAACCAGAACACCGACGACATGCTTGCGCGCGACGGCGGGGCCTTCAGTGGTCCCATCGGCCACTGGAGCGAGGGCAGTTGGCAGTGCGTGTGGGTGGTGGCGGACAACGCCGCCGACGAGATCACCGTCTACACGCAGGGCGGTCCCTACGAGCAGCAGACCAGGCTTCCCGTGGACGTCGAGCGCCAGTTCAAGTTCCGCCAGGCCGTGAACGGGGACCTGGACCGGTTCTTCTGGATCAACGGCGCCTCCAGCAACGGCCAGCTGGCCCTGGACGACGTGGCCATCGACAACACCGGCCAGAACCTCGCGCTGCCCACCGGCAACCCGAACGACTGCGCCTACACCGGTGACGTGGCCGAGCCGCTGCTGAACCCGTTGCCGGATCCGAGACTGTCCACCCTGGGCATCGAGGTGACCGAGTTGGCGCAACTGCCGGAGTCCTCGACCACCCCGGCCACCCAGGACCAGCGGCTGGTGCGGCACAACCGCATCACGCACCTCGACGAGGTGCCCGACGGCTCCGACCGGCTGATGGTGCCTGACATGAACGACATCCTGTACATGGTGGACAAGGCCAGCGGCGAGCACACCGCCTACCTCAACGTCCGGGATGCCTTCATCGACAACTTCCACAACCACGCCGGTCTGGGCACCGGCTTCGGGTTCGCCGAGTTCCATCCCGACTTCGCCGACAACGGCGTCTTCTACACCGTCCACACCGAGGACTCGAGCAAGCTCGCGCCGGAGGACGAGGCCGACTTCGAGGCCTACGGCGGCGACGCGTTCCAGAGCGTCATCACGGAGTGGACGGCCACCGACCCCGCGGCCGAGACCTTCTCGGGCACCAGCCGCGAGCTGATGCGCATCCCGTTCGGTGGGCGCGTCCACACGGTGCAGCAGATCGCCTTCAACCCGACCGTCGAGCCCGGTGACGCCGACTACGGGATGCTCTACATCCTCGTCGGCGACGGCGGCGTCGGCGTGGGCAACGGCAACCCGCAGGACCTGGGGACCGCCCACGGCACCATCATGCGGATCGATCCCCTCGGTAGTGACAGCGCCAACGGCCAGTACGGCATCCCCGAAGACAACCCGTTCCTCGACGAGGCCGGCGCACTGCCCGAGATCTACGCCATCGGCATGCGTGACCCCCACCGCATCAGCTGGGACCTGGGAGGCACGCACCAGATGTACCTGGGGCACATCGGTGAGTGGCAGGTGGAGTCCATCTACGAGGTCCAGCCGGGCGACAACTTCGGCTGGTCCGTGCGCGAGGGATCCTTCGTCGCCGAGAACCGGCAGATCTTCCCGCTGCCCGACAACGACGCCGAGTTCGGCTACACCTACCCGGTGGCGGCCTACGACCACAACCGCGACCCGGGTCAGACCGGAGACGCCGGCGTGGCCACCAACGGCGGCTTCGTCTACCGCGGCGAGATCGAGGCACTGCAGGGCAAGTTCCTGTTCACCGACCTAGTCCGTGGATGGGTGCTGGCCGCAGACCACGAGGACATGGTCCGCAACGACGGCGACATCGCGGACCTGGCGACCATCACCGAGCTCAGGGTCTTCGCCGACGGTGAGGAGACCACGTTCCAGGAACTGGTGGGGGACAAGCGCGTGGACCTGCGCTTCGGCTCGGACGCCGACGGCGAGTTGTACCTGGTCGCCAAGGCCAACGGCAAGATCTGGAAGGTCACCGGCGCGCACACCGTCGCCGCCCAGTCGGAGTTCGTCCTGCCGGAACTGGCCGGCAACGTCGTCGCGCACTACGACTTCGACCATCCCGTGGAGGGGATTCCCACCTTCGAGTCCGACCGGGGTACCTCCGGCACGGAGATCGAACTCGTCAACGGTGGCGTGGAGATGCGCGTCGCCGACGCGGCCTACCCCGGCGCCGGCAGGGCCCTGCTGACCCAGCAGATGAGCCCCACCGAGCAGTCGAACGATGACTGGAAGGCGGGCATCCACGACGCCAACGGCGTCGAGACGCTCAGCGGTCTGGCGGGGCTGGACTCCACCGCAGTGATGGGCTGGTTCAAGCCGATGGGGGAGCATCCCGCACCCAACAGCAACACCCCCGACCCCGACGATCGCTACAACGCCATCGGGCTGGCCGGCGTCCTGACCGGCACCTCCGACGGCCATGCCGTCCGGGCCCTCCTCGAGGTCATCGACGTCGGCGGGGAGCAGCGGGTCGTGGCGTTGGCCCGGCGGGTCGACGGCGCCGCGTCCTGGACCTATGCGGCCAAGCTGCCATGGGACCAGATCCTCAAGCAGGGCGAGTGGGTGCACCTGGCGGCGTCGTTCGACTTCGCGGCGGGCGAGATGAAGCTGTTCATGAACGGCGAGGAACTGGATGGTGACTACACCAACCCCAACAACCCGTGGGGTGAGGGCCAGACGTCCCCGAGCGTGCCGGCCGGCATCAAGATCGGCGGCAGCTTCCCGCAGAACAACCGGGAGGCCAACCCGTTCACGGGCCGCATGGATGACCTGATGTTCCTCGACACCTCGGTGTCGCCGGAACAGGTCAGGGCCCAGTACGAGCTCTTCGACGTCGCGCAGGCGCCGGAGCCCACCATCCCGCAGTGCACCTTCGACTCCGAGATCACCGGAGTGATGGGGCAGGAGCACTGGGAGCCCCGTACTCCCGAGCTGTGGGCGTTCGAGAACGACGAGGTCATCCTCACGCGCGCCGGGACCAACCCGGACGACGGCATCCGTCGGCCGTTCGAGTACGCGCTCCTGGACGAGGGGCCCTTCGGGTCCGTCGCGATCGACGCGGAGGTCCGCCTCGACGAGCCGGCGTCGGTGAACAACCGGGACGTGATCCTCGTGTTCGGCCACCAGTCGGACACGGAGTACTACTACGCGCACCTGTCCAAGGACAACACCATCTACGCCCACAACGGCATCTTCAAGGTGGACGGCAAGGACCGCGAACGCATCGACGACCAGTGGGACGGCACCGTCGGCGCACCGCCCGCGGTCACCGACGAGGAGTTCCACGACGTGCGCCTGGTGCACTGCGTGGACACCGGCGACATCGCGGTCTGGGTGGACGGGCTGGAGCGGCCACTGATGACGGCCAACGACACCACCTTCACCGAAGGTCGGGTCGGGTTCGGGTCCTTCGACAACTTCGGCCGGATGCGGAACCTGACGGTCTCCACCGTCGCGGAGGACCCGGATCCGGAGCCCACCGAGAAGCCCACGGACAAGCCGACCGAGAAGCCGACCAAGGAGCCCACGCAGACTCCGACGACGAAGCCGACCGTGCCGGCGGACAAGGACGTCTACACGACGCCCGGGTTTCACAACACCAACGGCCGGCTGTGGTTCACCGAGTGCGAGGCCTACTCGCAGACGGTTCGCTGCCGGACCAACATCTGGGCCACCCAGGTGACCTACGGCGACGGAGCCTTCAGATCGGAGACGGGCTGGTACTTCAACACCCTGACCTACGTCCCGCTCATGACCAGAGCCGCCTGGGGCAGCAACCCGCTGGCCAATGCCGGCGAGTGGGTCAGTGACGGCCGCAAGTGGCGGACCGAGTGTGACACCGCCGTCACCGGCCGGGGCGGGTGCCGCTCCTGGGTGTGGAGCCAGTACGTGTCCTCGTCCCAGGACTCCGCCGGGGTGTGGGAGCACCGCCACGACGCCGGATGGGTGGTGAACAACATCGTCCGGTTCAAGCGCTGACTCCGGTCAGCCACGGCAGGGGGCCGCAGCTCGTGTTCGAGCTGCGGCCCCTTTCGTGCGTGTCAGTTGCCGCCCGGGCCGGGTGGGTTCTGGCGGCCACGGAGGTAGCGCTCGAACTCGGCCGCGATCGCGTCGCCGGTGGCGTCCTCGACGTCGGAGGCGTCCTTGGCCTCCTCGAGCTGCTCGATGTACTCCGCCACGTCCGGGTCCTCCTGGCTGAGCTCGTCGACGGCGGCCGTCCACTTGTCCGCCTCTGCCGGCAGGTCGTCGAGTTCCACCGAGATCTGCAGCGCGTCCGAGAGCTGTGTCAGGACGGCCTGCTGCGCCTTCGGGTTCGGGGGCGTGGCCACGTAGTGGGGCACGGAGACCCACAACGAGATGGTGGGGATGTTCTCCGCCATCAGGAACTGGTTGACCACGCCGACGATCCCCGTGGGGCCCTCGTACTCGGAGGTGCCCAGCGCGAGCCGCTCCCGCAGCGCCGAGTCGTAGCTGTACATGTTGACCGGCAGGGGGCGGGAGTGCGGGGTGTCGCTGAGCATCGCACCGAGCAGCACCACCATCCCGGGCTCCACCTGCTTGATGCGGTCCACCAGTTCGTTCACGTAGGAGCGCCACAGCAGGCTGGGCTCCGGGCCGACCACGACCAGCAGGTCCCGATCCGGGTGCCGCACGAGCTGCAGGGTGGTGTGGGGCCACTGCAGCCACGGCCCGTCGGGCGAGCTGCGGACATTGGGCCGGGTGGCCTGGAAATCGTAGTATCGCTCGTCGTCGATCCGCCCGAACTCCTCGTTCGGGTACTTCTCCAGGAAGTAAAGGGCGCTGTCGCTCGCCGCGTTGCCGGCGTCGTTCCACCCGCTGAAGGCGATCACGACGGCGGGGTCGCGAAGATCTCCCAGACGCTCGAACTGCATTCCTCCATCATAGGGCGCGGTTGTGGGGGACCCCAGCAGGCTGGGTGCCGGCGTCTCGGCTGTTCGCGAACGCGGTCAGGAGCACCCCGCCGCGAGGGATAGTGTTGGGCACCATGTCGACATCAATCCTGAACGCCCTGCAGTCCCGTGTCCTCGTCGCCGACGGAGCCATGGGAACGATGCTGCAGTCGTTCGGTGACTTGAGCCTCGCCGACGACTTCCAGGACCTCGAGGGCTGCAACGAGATCCTCAACGTCACCCGGCCCGACATCGTCGCCCAGATCCACCGCACCTACTTCGAGGCCGGCGCCGACTGCGTGGAGACCAACACCTTCGGCACCAACCTCGCGGCGCTGAACGAGTACGGCATCACGGACCGGCTCGAGGAACTGGCCTTGGCGGCGGCGCAGATCGCCCGCGAGGTGGCCGACGAGTTCTCCACCCCGGACAAGCCCCGCTACGTCCTGGGCTCCGTCGGACCCGGCACCAAACTCCCCAGCCTGGGGCACGTCACCTTCGCCGAGGTGCGCGACGCCTACCAGTTGCAGGTGGAGGCCATGGTGGCCGGCGGCATCGACGCCGTCCAGATCGAGACCGCCCAGGACCTGCTGCAGGCCAAGGCCGCCGTGATCGCCGCCAAGCGCGCCCGCGCCAAGCTCGGCATCGAACTCCCGATCTTCGTCAACGTCACCGTGGAGACCACCGGCACCATGCTGCTCGGCTCCGAGATCGGCGCCGCGCTCACCACCCTCGAGGCGCTGGGCGTCGACGTCATCGGCCTCAACTGCGCCACCGGCCCGGCCGAGATGAGCGAGCACCTGCGCCACCTCTCGCGCCGCGCGGACATCGCCATCGGCGTGATGCCCAACGCCGGCCTACCGGAACTGACCGCCGACGGCGCCCGCTACCCGCTGACGCCCGAGGGCCTCGCCGACGCGCTGGGGCAGTACCTGGACGAGTTCGGCATGAACGTCATCGGCGGCTGCTGCGGCACCACCCCGGAGCACATCCGGCTGCTGGCCGAGCGGTTCAGCGGCAAGCCGGTCAAGCAGCGCACCCCGGACCTGGAGCGCTCCGTGTCCAGCCTCTACATCGAGACCCCGTTCGAGCAGGACGCCAGCTACCTCAACATCGGTGAGCGCACCAACGCCAACGGTTCGAAGGCCTTCCGGGAGGCCATGCTCGCGGAGAACTGGGACGAGTGCGTCGAGATCGCCAAGGCCCAGGCCCGCGACGGCGCCCACGTGCTGGACCTCTGCATCGACTACGTCGGCCGCGACGGCGCCCGGGACATGGACACCCTCGCCTTCCGCCTCGCCACCGCCGTGACCCTGCCGATCGTGCTGGACTCCACCGAGCCCCCCGTGATCCAGGCCGGCCTCGAGCGGCTCGCCGGGCGCTGCATCATCAACTCGGTCAACTACGAGGACGGCGACGGTCCCGAGTCCCGGTTCGCGCGCGTGATGCCGATGGTCAAGGAGCACGGCGCCGCCGTCGTCGCCCTGACCATCGACGAGGAGGGCCAGGCCCGCACCACCGAGTGGAAGGTCCGGGTGGCCTCCCGCCTGATCGACGACCTGACCGGCAACTGGGGCATGGACGTCGGCGACATCCTGGTGGACTGCCTGACCTTCCCGATCGCCACCGGCCAGGAGGAGACCCGCCGCGACGGCCTCGAGACCATCAACGCCATCCGAGAGCTGAAGAGCAAGTACCCGGGTGTCCACACCACCCTGGGCGTCTCCAACGTCTCCTTCGGGCTCAACCCGGCCGCCCGCATCGTGCTGAACTCGGTGTTCCTCAACGAGTGCGTGGCCGCGGGCCTGGACTCCGCCATCGTGCACAGCGCGAAGATCCTCCCGATGGACCGGATCCCGGAGGACCAGCGCAAGGTGGCCCTGGACCTCGTCTACGACCGCCGCCGCGAGGGCTACGACCCGCTGACCAAGTTCCTGGAGCTCTTCGAGGGGGTCACCGCTGCCGACGTCCGCGCCACCCGCGCCGCCGAACTCGCCGCGCTGCCGCTGTCCGAGCGGCTCTCCCGCCGCATCATCGACGGCGAGGCCAAGGGCCTTGAGGCAGACCTCGACGAGGCCCTGCAGACCAAGCCCGCGCTCGAGATCATCAACGAGGACCTGCTGGCCGGCATGAAGGTGGTCGGCGAACTGTTCGGGTCCGGCCAGATGCAGTTGCCGTTCGTGCTGCAGTCCGCCGAGGTGATGAAGACCGCGGTGGCCCACCTCGAGCCCCACATGGAGAAGGTGGAGGACTCCGCCGGCAAGGGCACCCTGGTGCTCGCCACCGTCCGCGGCGACGTGCACGACATCGGCAAGAACCTCGTCGACATCATCGTCAGCAACAACGGCTACACCGTCATCAACATCGGGATCAAGCAGCCCATCAACGCCATCGTCGATGCCGCCGAGCAGAACAACGCCGACGTCATCGGGATGTCCGGCCTGCTGGTGAAGTCCACGCTGGTCATGAAGGACAACCTGGCCGAGCTGAACCGGCTCGGGCTGGCTGACAAGTACCCGGTCCTGCTGGGCGGGGCCGCGCTCACCCGCACCTTCGTCGAGCACGACCTCGGCGACATGTTCGAGGGCCAGGTCCGCTACGCCAAGGACGCCTTCGAAGGGCTCGCGCTCATGGACGCGGTGATGGCCGTCAAGCAGGGCGTCCCCGGCGCCAAGCTGCCCGAGCCGCGCAAGCGCCGCTACGCAAAGGTGGAGGTGGTGGACGAGGTGGACATGGACGAGCTCCCCACCTCCGACGTCGCCCGCCGCATCGACGTGCCCACGCCCCCGTTCTGGGGCTCCCGCGTGGTGAAGGGCATCGCACTGGCGGACGTGGCCGAGTGGCTGGACCACCGGGCCACGTTCATGGGGCAGTGGGGGCTGCGGGGCACCCGGGATGGCGTGTCCTACGAGGAACTCGTCGAGACCGAGGCGCTGCCGCGGCTACGGATGTGGATGGACCGCATCAAGACCGAGAACCTGGCCAACTTCGCGGTGGTGCACGGCTACTGGCCGGTGCACAGCGAGGGCCGCACCCTCATCGTCGGAGATCCGGAGGATCCCAGCCGCGAACTGACGCGGTTCACCTTCCCGAGGCAGCGCCGCGACCGCCACCTGTGCCTGGCCGACTTCTTCCGCAACGCGGAGGAGGCCGCGGAGCTCGGCCCCGACGTGCTGGCCATGCAGCTGGTGACGATGGGCTCCGAGGTGGCCAAGGGCACCGCGAAGCTGTTCGAGTCCAACAGCTACCGCGACTACCTCGAACTGCACGGCCTGTCCGTGCAGCTCACCGAGGCCCTGGCCGAGTTCTGGCACCACCGCACCCGGCAGGAGCTCGGCCTCAAGGGCGAAGGGGACGTCGAGGGGGCCATTCGCGACCAGGCCTACCGTGGCTCCCGGTACTCCTTCGGCTACCCGGCCTGCCCGGACCTGGAGGATCGCATCAAGCTCGTCGAACTGCTGGAGCCGCACCGCATCGGCGTGGAACTGAGCGAGGAGTTGCAGCTGCACCCGGAGCAGTCGACGGACGCGATCGTGCTGCACCACCCGGAGGCCAAGTACTTCAACGCGAAGTAGGGTCGGGGACATGTCCAGCAAGCACACCCCCGCCGCCGTCCTGTGGGACTTCGACGGCACCCTCGCAGACACCGAGACCGTCTGGTCCCAGGTCCAACAGGAGCTTCTGGCCACCTACGGCCTGTACTGGGACGACGAGAAGATGAACTCCCTGATCGGGATCGGTGCCATGACCACCGCCGAACTGGTGGCGGAGGCGCTGGGGGACGCGGACAAGGCCATCCACTTCTACGATCGCGCGGAGGAGGGGGTGGTCGCCCGGATCCGGGAGGGCATCTCCTGGCTGCCCGGGGCGCACGACCTGCTGGAGCAGATCGACGCCGCCGGGGTGCCGAGCGCCATCGTGACCGCCAGCAGCCGCCGCGTGATGGCGCCCGTGATGGAGCACCTGCCGCCCACGGTCAGCTTCGTGGTCACCTCCGACGACGTCGAGAACAGCAAGCCGGACCCCGAGGGCTACCTGCAGGCGATGGCACGTCTGGGCGTCGAGCCCGCGGACGTGATCGTGCTGGAGGACTCGGTGCCCGGGTCCCAGGCGGCGCTCGCGGCGGGCGCGGTGGTCTATGCTGTACCGGCTCTGGCTCAGCTCGAGCCGCACCCGAGGATGCAGGTCTCCACCACCGGGCTCAGGTCCACCACCTGGGACGATCTGGTGGCGGTCTGGAACGAAAGAAGCAGATGAACCTATCAGGCGTCACCGACGGCCCGCTCCAGGTGGGCGACCGCGTCACCCTCACCGACCCGAAGGGACGCCGCAAGTCCCTCGTACTGCGCGAGGGTGGGGTCTGGCACACCACCAAGGGTGCGGTCAGCCACGACGACATGATCGGCAGGCCCGACGCCATCGTGGTGACCTCCGTCGGCGGCATGGAGTACCTCGTGCTGCGGCCCCTGCTCAGTGAGTTCATGGTCTCCATGCCCCGCGAGGCCGCCGTGGTCTACCCCAAGGACGCCGCCCAGATCCTGATGTGGGCAGACATCTTCCCGGGGGCCCGCGTGCTGGAGGCGGGCGTCGGCTCCGGCGCACTCTCGCTGGCGCTGCTGCGCGCCATCGGAGCCGACGGCAGCCTGCACTCCTACGAGCGGCGCGAGAAGTTCGCCGACGTCGCCCGCAAGAACGTCGAGACCTGGGTGGGTGGCCAGCACCCGGCCTGGACCCTCACCGTGGGGGACCTGGTGGAGTCCATCACCGACGAGCCCCTGGACCGGGTCATCCTGGACATGCTCGCCCCCTGGGAATGCATCGACGCGGTGGCCGAACGAATGGTCGCCGGGGGCGTCATCTGCTGCTATGTCGCCACCTCCACCCAGCTGGGACGCGTGGCGGACACCCTGCGCGCACACGGCGGCTTCACGGAGCCGCACCTGACCGAGACCACCGTGCGTGACTGGCACGCCGAGGGGCTGGCTATCCGTCCCGGCCACGGCACCTCCGGCCACACCGGGTTCCTGGTGATCTCGCGCCGCATGGCACCGGGGGTGCAGGCCCCCATGCGCAAGCGTCGCCCTGCGCCCGGCGCCTACGGACCGGACTACACCGGCCCGCGGCCGGCCAACATCCCGGGGGTTGCCGACGCGCGTCCCGCGGCCCCGGCGGCTCAGGCCGAGGCCGAGGCGGTGGCCGAGGACTGAGGTCGGCGACGGCGGACCAGCCACGCCACCAGTCGCCAGCCGAACAGGGCCGCGGCTAGTGTGAGCGTGGCCACCACCACGAACGGCAGCGCCGTGCCGGCGCCGACGAGGAGCCGCAGCCCCATCCCGCCCAGCAGGGTCACCAGCCAGACCACCAGCGCGGCGCGGGGGCCGAACCCGTCGTCGTCGAGGAGGTTGACCACCACCCAGCCGAACAGGCAGGCCGTGAGGAAGGGCCAGCCGGTCTCGAGGACGCCCAGAGGGCTCAGGCCGCCGGAGTGGGTGGCGCGGCCGATCACCGCGAACACCAGCACCAGCAGCAGGTCCACGGCGGCCGGGACGATGCGCATCATGCGATCAAACCTAGCGGGTCGACTCCACTAGGATCGGCTGGGCAAGCACCACAGGAGGCCGACCAATGCACGAGGGCAACCCCGCGTCCTTCAGGGACCACGTCGCACGCGTGGCCCCCGAGGCGCTGCCCACCCCCCGCCCCATGGACAGTGCCGTGCACGGCACCACCATCGTGACCGCCGCCTTCGAGGGCGGCGTGCTGATGGCGGGGGACCGGCGGGCGACGCTCGGGTCCACCATCGCCATGCGGGACATCGAGAAGGTGTTCGGTGCCGACCACCGCTCCGTGATCGGCATCGCCGGCGTCGCGGGCCTGGCAGTGGATCTCGTCAGGTTGTTCCAGGTGGAGCTGGAGCACTACGAGAAGGTGGAGTTCGCCGAACTCAGCCTCGACGGCAAGGCCAGCCGCCTCGGCGCCCTGCTGCGGGCCAACCTCCCGCAGGCCATGCAGGGCCTCGGTGTGCTGCCGCTGTTCGTCGGGTGGGACACCCAGGCCGGCCGGGGCCGGATGTTCTCCTACGACGCCACCGGCGGCCGCTACGAGGAGCAGAGCTTCGCAGCCGTCGGCTCCGGTGCCGTGTTCGCGCGCGGTGCACTGAAGAAGCTGCACGACCCCCGCGCCGGGGAGCGCGAGGCGGCTCTCGCCCTGCTGCAGGCGCTCTACGACGCCGCCGACGAGGACTCCGCCACCTCCGGTCTGGACCTCACCCGCGGCATCCTCCCGCTGGTGATGAGCGTCACCGCCGACGGCGTGCGCAGGTTCGACGTCGAGGAGTTGCGTCCGCTCGCCGAGGAGATCCTCGCCGCCAGATCCCACCGTCCCGACGGCCCACGGGCAGGAGCGCTGTGATGTCGGTTCCCTTCTACGTCTCCCCGGACCAGCTCATGCAGGACCGCGCCGAGTTCGCCCGCAAGGGCATCTCCCGCGGCCGCTCCGTGCTGGCGCTCAGCTGCCCCGCCGGGATCGCGCTGGTGGCGGAGAACCGCTCCGCCAGCCTGCACAAGGTGGCCGAGATCTACGACCGGATTGGCTTCCTCGCCGTGGGCCGCTACAACGAGTTCGAGGCCCTGCGCGTGGCCGGCATCCGGCAGGCGGACCTGCGCGGCTACTCCTACGACCGCCGCGACGTCACCGCCCGCGGCCTCGCCGGCCAGTACGCACAACTGCTGGGCGCCGCGTTCTCCGGCGCGGAGAAGCCTTACGAGGTGGAACTGATCGTGGCGGAGCTGGGCTTCGAGGCCGCAACCGACGTGCTGTTCCACATCTCCTACGACGGCTCCATCTCCGAGCACCACCGCTTCGCGGTGCTGGGCCGGGACTCCGACGGCATCGCGGAACGCGTCCGCGGCGGCCTCGACGGCGACGCAGTGGCGGACCTGGCCGCAGCCGTCCGCCTCGCGCGGACGGCCCTCTCCGAGGATGGGCCGTTGGAGGCGGAGGCGCTGGAGGTGGCCGTCCTCGAACGGGGCCGCGGCAGCCGGCGCACGTTCCGCCGCATCACCGGCGGACTGCTGGAGGAATGGTTGGGATCGGCGCGATGACCTGCGTACTCATCATCGGGGCCGGTCTCGTCGGCTCCTCCCTCGGGCTGGCCCTCACCAGGGCCGGCATGGACGTGCACCTCGAGGACCGCTCCAAGTCCCACGCCCGCGTGGCCGCCGGGATGGGTGCGGGGCAGATCACGACCCCGGGTGCCGATGAAGTCGATGTCGTCGTGGTGGCGACACCCCCTGCGACGATCGCCGGAGTGGTCGCCGAGGCCCTGGTCCGGTTCCCGCGGGCGGTGGTCACCGACGTCGGATCGGTCAAGGCCGCGATCGTGGCGGACGTGGCCGCGAGCAGCGACGATGCGGCGCGCTACGTGCCATCCCACCCAATGGCCGGCTCCCAGTTCAGCGGCCCGCTGACCGCCACCGCCGACCTGTTCCAGGAGCGCACCTGGGTGGTCACGCCGACGCCCGCGAACGCCACCGAGCACGTCGAGACCGTGCGCGACCTGGCTGCGCTCACCGGCGCCCGCGTCGTCGAACTGTCGCCGGAGGCCCACGACGAGGCGGTGGCGCAGGTCAGCCACGTGCCGCACCTGATGAGCATCCTGACCGCCAGCCACCTGCGAGAAGTGCCCGGCGAGCACCTGCGCCTGGCGGGACAGGGGATCCGCGACGTCACCCGCATCGCCGGCTCCGACACCGCGATGTGGCGCCAGATCATCAACACCAACGCGGCCGCGGTGCGGGAGGAACTGGAGGAGGTGGCCGACGACCTGGCCTACCTGATCTCCGTCCTGGACCAGCCCGAACTCCTCGAGGAGTGCCTGCGGATCGGCCAGAGTGGTGCTCGTTCACTCACCGGCAAGCACGGCCGCGCCCCGAAGGACGTCGTCGAGGTCACCGTCGAGATCCCGGACGAGCCGAGGGCCCTGGCACGGCTGTTCGGGGACGTCGGCGAGATCGGGTTCAACGTGGAGGATTTCGACCTCAGCCACGACGCCGTCCGCGAGGTGGGCTACCTGTCCATCTCCGTGGCGCAGTCGAAGGGCGACCAGTTGCGGGCGGACCTGACAGACCGGGGCTGGAACGCCTGGTCCAACCAGATGGAGGCACACATGAGCGGACCCATGGTGATCGCGATCGACGGGCCCAGCGGGTCCGGGAAGTCGACGACGGCGCGGCTGCTGGCCCAACGCCTGGGCCTTGCGTACCTGGACACGGGGGCCATGTACCGGGCCATCGCCTGGCAGTACTTGCGCTCCGGGCTGCCGGCCACCGACACCGAGGGCATCCGCGCCCTGGCGGTGGCCACCGACCTGCGGATCGCCACGATTCCGGACCAGCCCAGGCTCAGCGTCGATGGCGAGGTGATCACCGAGGCGATCCGCGAGCCCCGGATCTCCGAGAACGTCTCCGTCGTGGCCGCCATCCCCGAGGTGCGCAAGTTCCTGATCCGCAAGATGCGGGAGATCATCGCCGCCCACGGCCGCCGGATCGTCGTCGAGGGCCGTGACATCACCACAGTGGTGGCACCCGACGCGCAGGTGCGGGTGCTGCTGGTGGCGGACCCCGAGGCCAGGGTGGCCCGCCGCAAGGCCGAGCTGGGGGAGAAGGTGGACCAGGACGCCGTCAACGACCAGGTGATCCGCCGGGACCGCGACGACTCCCGCGTCACCAACTTCACCGAGGCCGCCGAGGGCGTGACCGTCATCGACTCCACCCACATCGGGCCCGACGAAGTGGTGGAGCGCATCGTTGCCCTCACGAGGCAGTGACATGACTGGCCTCGACGTCCTCGTGTTCTACGTGCCGGTCCCTGACACCGACGCCGTGCTCGCGGCGCTGTTCGAGGCCGGTGCCGGCCGCGTCGGGGACTACGACTCGTGTGCTTTCGTCGCCCCCGGCCGCGGCCAGTTCCGTCCCCTCGCAGGGGCGGACCCGACCATCGGCGACGTCGGCGAACTGACCCACGTGGCGGAGAACCGGGTGGAACTCACCTTCCCCCGCGAGATCCGCGCCCACGTCGTCGCTGCCCTGCGTGCGGCGCACCCGTACGAGGAGCCCGCCTTCCACGTGCTGGAGAACCACGCCTGAGTCTCGGCCAACGGGCTCACAACACGTGCAACTCGCCCTCGGCATCCAACTCCACCACCTGGTCCAGAGCCAGCTGGTCCAGCAGGTGCTGGTCATGGCTGACCACCAACAGCGCGCCGCGGTAGGCCCGTAGTCCGTCCACCAACTGCTCCACGCTCTCCAGGTCCAGGTTGTTGGTGGGCTCGTCCAGCACCAGCAGCTCCGGGGGAGGGTCGGCCAGCAGCAGTCGGGCGAAGGCGACGCGGAACCGCTCACCTCCGGAGAGTGTCCCCACCGGGCGGTGCACCGCATCGCCGCGCAGCAGGAACTTCGCCAGGGCGCCGTGCACCTCGTGCGGGGGCCGGTTCGGCGCAGCCGCACGGACGAGTTCCAGCGCCGAAGCGTCGGCCGGGAGCTCCAGCCGCTGGTCCAAATGGCCGTGGCGGCCGGTCAACAGCCTCCCGGCCGCCTGGGTGTGGCGAGGTCCGGATGGGTGGAACAGGCTGTGCAACAGCGAGGTCTTGCCCACACCGTTGTCACCGACCAGCGCGATCCGGTCGCCGCCACCGACGTGCACCGTTCGGTTCGTGCCCTCCAGCTCCGCCAGCCGCCGGCCGCGGGCGGTACCCGGATCGATGATGTCCACCCGGATGGAACGGTCGTCCCGGACGCGTTCCTCGGCGGCCCCCACCGCGGCCGCCGCCTCCGCCACCTTCTCGGCGGCCTTGATGTTCTCGGCCGCCCGCACCTTCTCCGACTTCTCGGCCCAGCTCTTCATGGTGATCCGCGGTGCCCGCTTGTTGGCGTAGTCCTTGCGGCTCTTCTGCTCTCGCCTGGCCATCGCGGTCTGCACGTGGTCACGCTCCCGGCGCTCGGTGCGCAGCTTCTGTTCCGCGGACCGCACCGCCTGCGCGGCGGCGGCCTGCTCAGCCGCCAGGTGCTCGCGGTAGGCGTCGAAGTTGCCGCCGTGCACGGTGAGGACCCCGTCGTGCAGTTCCAGGATGGAGTCCATCAGGTTCAGCAGCGCGACGTCGTGACTGACCACAAGCAGCGTGCCGTCCCACTCCCGCACGGCCTGGTGGAGGGCGGCGCGGGAACGGGCGTCGAGGTTATTGGTGGGTTCGTCGAGCACCGAGATCCGGGTGGCCGCCAGTTCGAGGCCACAGGTGGCAACGAGCATCAGCTCGCCGCCCGACAACGTGGCGGCGGTGCGTCCGAGGACGTCGCCGGATCCCAGGCTCGGGACGCGACGCGCCAGGAGTGCCGTGGCCCTGGCGTCGATGTCCCAGTCCGGTCCGACGGTGTCGTAGTGGACCTGCTCGATGCTGCCGGCCTCGATGGCACGCAGGGCCGCGAGCTTGGCGTCGATCCCCAGCAGTTGCGCGACGGTGGCGTCGGGCCTCTGGAAGAGGTCTTGGCGCAGGTGCGCGACGGGTCCCGGGGTCTCGACGTGTCCGGTGGTGGGAGCCAACTCACCGGAGAGCAGGCGCAGCAGCGTGGTCTTGCCGCTGCCGTTGCGTCCGACGATGCCGGTTCGGCCGGGCGGGATGGTGGCGTTCAGTCCCTCGAGGAGGGGGTCACCGAGCGGGTCGAAGCCGAAGCTGAGCTCGGAGAGGACGATTGATTGCGTGGTGTGCATGGATGCTCCTGAGAATGGTCGGGCTTGCGCCGAACCGGAGCGGCATGCTCAACGGTTACGACGCGGGTCAGCGGCGCGACCAGGAATCCACGAAACATCCAATCGTCGGGAACAGGACCAAACCACGGTAACCGATAGCATGCCTGTCTCCAAACCTTGGGAGGACAATGACCGACGACTCACCGCCGGTGCCGAGGGTCCGTGCCTTCACGGGGATCCTCGTCGAGACGGGCTTCCTCATGGTGCTCCTGCTGTTCGCGGGGCCGACGGCCATCGTGGTCTTCGAGCGCCTGCACGGCGGCGTGGCACCCGATGAGCTGTGGCTGTTCATCACGTCCGGTGTCGTCCTTGCGGTGGTGGTGTTCTTCCTCACCCTGTGGGTCTCTCGGCTGGTCGTGGGCCGCGCCGGCGCGGCCGTGACGCGGCGCTGGGTGGCGTGGGAGTGTGTCCGCTACGCCCTCCTGGGGTTCGCGTCGGGGCTGGTGCTCGGGGTGGCTTTCACGTCCAGCTGGTTGCGGTGGGAGGGCATCGTCCTGGTCCTCGCGGGGGTTGCCCTCGTCCCGGTGGCGATGGTCGGCGTGGGCAGGATGCGACGCTGGCGCGACCGCGAGTACCGGGAGCAGTTGCTGTCCCGGCTGGCCGACGGCTTCGTCGTCGTCGAGGGCGCGGTGATCGACTCGCGCTCGTCTGGCCGAATGACGGACATGACCACCATCGGCTGGCGCGACGACGCGGGAGGGACGCACTACGCGCGCATCCTCACGGGGGGCCTGTTCATACCCTTCGCGCCCGTCTCCCTCATCCTGCGGGCCTCCGACCAGTCGCGTCTGGTGCACGCCGCCCAGCAGATAGGATGAACCGAACCGCGATCCCGAGGAGAACCGTGAGCGAAGAACCCACCCTGACCAAGCCCGTCGTGGCGGTGGTCGGGCGCCCGAACGTCGGCAAGTCGTCGCTCGTGAACCGTATCCTCGGACGCCGTGAAGCCGTCGTGCAGGACGTGCCTGGCGTGACGCGTGACCGGGTCTCCTACGACGCCAACTGGAACGGACGCGAGTTCGTGCTGGTGGACACCGGCGGCTGGATGTCCGACGCGCAGGGCATGGCCCAGCAGATCGCCGAGCAGGCCGAGCTGGCCATCTCCCTCGCGGACGCGGTGCTGTTCGTCGTAGACGCCACCGTCGGCACCCTCGACGAGGACGAGGCCGTGGTGCGGGTGCTGCGCCGCTCCAAGAAGCCCGTCGTCCTGGCCGCCAACAAGGTGGACGACCAGCGGCACGAGGCGATGGCGGCCACCATGTGGAACCTCGGCCTGGGGGAGCCGTACCCCGTCTCCGCCATGCACGGGCGCGGTTCCGGTGACCTGCTCGACGCACTGCTGGACGCGCTCCCGGAGGCGCCGGAGGAGCAGTTCGTGGAGGAGGCAGGACCGCGCCGCGTGGCCATCGTCGGCAAGCCCAACGTCGGCAAGTCTTCGCTGCTGAACAAGTTGGCGGCCGAGAAGCGGGTGGTGGTCTCCGACGTCTCGGGCACCACCGTCGATCCCGTCGACGAGATCGTCGAGGTGGGCGGGCAGGTCTACCGGCTGATCGACACCGCAGGCATCCGCCGTCGGGTGAAGGAGGCCTCCGGGCACGAGTTCTACGCGTCGCTGCGGACGCAGACCGCCATCGAGCGGGCGCAGGTGTGCGTCGCCGTGGTGGACGCCTCCGAGCCGCTGACCGAGCAGGACCTGCGCATCCTCAGCAATGTGGAGGAGACCGGGCGGGCGCTGGTGGTGGCATTCAACAAGTGGGACCTCACCGACGAGGAGCGCCGTCGCTACCTGGACCGTGAGATCGAGCGGGACATGGTGGGCTTCACGTGGGCTCCGAAGGTCAACATCTCCGCCCTGACCGGCCGCAACGTGGACAAGATCAGCAAGGCGATCGAGGAGGCCGCCGAGGGCTGGGAGACCCGCATCTCCACGGGCAAGCTGAACGCGTTCCTCGGCCGGATCTCCGCGTCACACCCCCACCCGGTGCGCTCCGGCAAGCAGCCGCGCGTGCTGTTCGGCACCCAGGCCCAGAACTGCCCGCCCAAGTTCGTGCTGTTCACCAGCGGCATGCTGGACCAGGGCTACATCCGCTTCATCGAGCGCCGCCTGCGCGAGGAGTTCGGGTTCTCCGGTTCCCCGATCCACATCGAGATCCGCGCCCGCGAGAAGCACAAGGAACGCAAGTAGTGGAGGCGCTGCTCCAGTGGGTCCCGGCACTGCTGGTGGCGTTGCTCGGGGCATTCCTCGTCTGGCGCGACCCGCGTCGCATGCTGCCAGGGCTGGTGCTCACGGCGCTGTTGTTCCACCTGCTGGGCAGGGGAGTGCTGGCCCTGATGGAGTGGGCCGGCACCCGTGATCCCGAACTCGGGGCCGTGTGGGTCCTGTTGGGGTTCATGGGCGTCGCCCTGCTGTCCGTCGTGGTGCTGGGGGTGTTCCTGATCTGGAACACCTTCGAGATGATGCGCCGGGAGGGCAGGCGTCCGGCGGCGCTGGCCACCGGAGCCGTCGGGGCGCTGCTGCTGGCCTACGTGGTGGCCGCGGCCCTCGCGGTCTACCTCGACAGTTTCGACCTGACCATCTGGCTGATACTCGCCGGACTGCCCCTGGGCTACATCGGTTTCGTGTTCGCGGCGTTCCTGCTCTACTCCGGCGTGTACGGCTGGGCCACCAGGCGGTTCGGCAGGCCTGTCGGTGCAGTCGTGGTGCTGGGCTCGGGCCTGCTGGGCGGGGAGCGGGTCTCGCCGCTGCTGGCCGCCCGGCTGGACCTGGGCCGCAAGCTGTACGACCGGTCGCGTGCCGCCGGCCTGGAGACCGTGCTGGTCCCATCCGGTGGTCGGGGCGACGACGAGAAGCTGGCCGAAGCCGAGGCCATGGGCAACTACCTGCGGGGCGTTGGGGTGCCTGCCGAGCACGTCCTGCAGGAGGACCGCTCGACCGACACCCGAGAGAACCTCGAGTTCTCGGCGGCGGTCATGAGGCGGGCGCGCATCAGCGGTGACGTCGCCGTCGCCACGAACAACTACCACGCCTTCCGGGCCGCGACCCTGATGCGCGACGCCGGGGTCCCCGGCTACGCGATCGGCGCACCAACTGCTCGCTACTACTGGCCCAGCGCCACCGTGCGGGAGTTCCTCGCGATCCTGCGCGACAACCTCGTGATCAACGCCGTCATCCTCGGCCTGCTCTGCGTGCCGGTCATGTGGTGGTTGGTGTCCTCGCTCGTCAGGGCCTAGGGGATAACTTGTAGCGTCAAGTAGTTGTCAACTGCATGGCCTCATCCAAGAAGCGTTCCCTGGCCCTGCCCAAGATCGTCGTCCCGGTGGCCGTCGTGCTGCTGGTGGTGGCGGGGATCGTGTGGTCCACCGTCGCCGCCTCCTCGAACGGCCCCGCTGCCGCTGCGCTGCCTGACCAGACCGAGATGGGGGCGGTCGAGCTCGTCACCGCCGACCTCGCGCCGATGCGGACGTTCTACGTCGATGCGGTGGGTCTCGACGTGCTCTCCGAGGACGCCCAGCAGCTGGGCCTGGGCAGCGACGGCGAGGTGCTGCTGGAGGTGACGCTCGATCCCGAACGCGTGGCCGACTCACCGACCACGGCCGGGCTCCACCACACGGCCATCCCGTACCCCGACGAGCGCAGCCTGGCCAACGTCCTGCTGGACGTCGCCATCGCGGCCCCGACGAGCTACTCGGGGAGTGCCGACCATGCCGTCAGCCTCGCGTTCTACTTCGTCGACCCTGACGGAAACGGGCTCGAACTTTACGTCGACACCCCCGCCGAGGATTGGGTGTGGGAGGACGGCCTGGTCCAGATGGGATCGACGTTTCTGGACCCGAACCAGTTCATCCGCGCGCATGCCGACGACGCGGAGAACTCGCCGGCCACCATGGGGCACGTGCACCTCCGGGTGGGCGACCTGGAGCAGGCCCGGGCCTTCTACGCCGACACCCTCGGGTTCGCCGTCACCGCCGAGTCCGAGGGGGCGCTGTTCCATGCCGCGGGCGGCTACCACCACCACGTCGCCACCAACACGTGGGGGAGTGCCGGCGCCGGTGCCCGGCCTGACTCGCTGGGGCTCGGCTCGCTGACCGTCCACGTCGGTGACACGACCGCCCTGCAGGGCGTGGCCGACCGCTTGCGGTCCGCCGAGCTCCAGTTCTCCGACTCCGAGGGTGTCCTCACGGTGGACGATCCCTGGGGCAACACAGTCCGTCTCCTCGCCTGATGCTGGGCCCCTGAACGTCGATGTGCGTCCGGGCCAATTACTCGCTAATCTATGGGGGTTGCCTGATGGCGACGGCGGGCTGTAGCGCAGCTTGGTAGCGCACTTGACTGGGGGTCAAGGGGTCGCAGGTTCAAATCCTGTCAGCCCGACAAGGTGTTTGTCCTTGTCAGATGGACATTGAGTTGTCCGTGGGGACGCCGTGCATCGCTCATGCATGACTCAGCGTTTGAAACAATGTACTTCAGCTGGCGTCGTTACCCCAATGTGAGCGTTGCGCACGGCCGCGGCAGGGTCGCCGGACATGTCCCGGGCCCAGCACGTTCAGATCCCCGCACAAGGACCTGACGAGTGCTGGGTGCAATGCACTTGACACGTCGTGGCGCTGACGGCTGCAGGTGTCGGCACCACCCATGGCCGTTGAGCTGGGTGCGGCAATTGAGGGCGCGTGCTCGGGTGCCGGGCAGGCCGAAAGGCTACCCTCGCACACCGCGGCATGAGCGGAAGTCGGACAGCAGGCACGTGGCCATCCGTGACGGGCGATCAGCAGTCACGACGGTAGTGGCGCGCAGTCACTCGAGGTTGATCCCCTGAATGCTTTTGGCTGAGGAGAGTGTCTGCATCCGTCTGGCCTTCCAGCACGAGGAACTTGTGATCCAGATCTTCGAATGCCTGATCTAGCTGCAAGTCGTCGATTACGTCTGCTCTCGCGTCTGGATCCATGGGGTAGCTCTCGCCAAACAGGCCAAGTGCCTCTGTCAGGAGGACGGCCCACTCTGCCCCCAGGGTGCTCGGGAGGCCTGCCAGGGCGACCGGGGCGGTGTTTCCGCCCCCACAACGGAAGTAGCTGTCGAAACCTTCGGCGTTGACTTACTGACGTAAGTCACAGATCGCTGCGACGCGCTGCTCAGTTGCGGTTAGCCCGTGTCGACTGTCTTCGCCGAGGGCTCCGTGGAAATCCCAGACGCTGCGTGTTGTCATGCGAACAAGTTCTCTCTCGTGGGTAGACCGCGGGCCCGGTCAGCCGATACACTGTGCTTCATCCCGACAACAGGTTCGCTGGGGAACCCGAGGCGTAAGCCGAAGCGGCAGGAGTAAAGGGCGGTAGGCGGGAGGCCCGCACGTCGAGGACATCGATCGTGTCCCCAAGTAGGCCCTGCCGCACCCTTCCTTCACAAGCCCTTGCTGACACGAACGACTTCTGACCGCGGCGGAACAGTGCGTCTGCGGCCAGGATTGCTAGCTCGGCGCCCGATGCATGCCACACTGCCTTGCAGGGCGAACCCACGAATCGCACGGCACTTGGTCCTGGGTGGCATCGGGGCCGCACTCACCGTTGCAGGGGTCGTCGCCTTCGCATTCTCGGGATCTGGCTCTTTCGGTTGGTTCGCCTATGCCCCTCTTGCAGAGCAATCGTGGCCCGCCTCCATGGTTCTGCAGACCGGACATGTCTGGGGCTTGGGCCTGGGTATCGCTGGTTCGCTCGACATTAGCGGAGTTCTCGGATTTCGACTGGGCCTCCGTCATAGGCGGTGACCGGAAGCCAGCGCCGTGCGCGTCTCACCCGTGCGCGCCGAGAGCGGCATGAGAGTGCGCTTCCCATGCCCACCAAGTCACGGCAGCAAGTCCCAGTACTGCT